>NZ_QYYD01000032.1 GCF_003591005.1 Rhodopseudomonas palustris | reverse complement strand
CCCCCACAACCGTTTTCCCCCCTCCCAAAATTTTGGGGGCGGGGGGGGGCGCGCGCCGCGCCCCCTTAAAAAAAAATCGCCGCGCCCCCCGGCCCCCCCGCGCCGATCTACCTGAATCCCTGCTGATCCCGAATCGCACCGAGGTGTTCGTTGATGCGGAAGACGATCAGGATGAACTCCGACACGATCCGGGTGAAAACGATCCCGACCAGGATCGAGGCGAGGCTGGACAGCACAACGATGAAACCGCCGAACGGGCTTATCGCCATGGCCGCAAGGCCGGAGAACACCCCCGAAATGCCGAACAGCACCGTGACGGCGATCACCAGCCAGTAGAATGGCTTGATAATCGTCGGCGTGATGAAGCGGTCCCATTGAAACAGGTCGCGAAAATTGAACATAGTGATCTCCCCAGCAATCGGATCGCGGCTTGTGATTGCCGCCAAGTGCGGCCACAATCGGGCCTCTTACCAGCAAATGTCATGACCCTCCTGAGCTTCGAAGACTTTCCCCCCGGTCACTTCGGCAACTTCGGTCCACGCCGCGTCACGCGCGAGGAGATCGTCGCTTTTGCCGCCGAATTCGATCCGCAGCCGATGCATCTGGACGAGCGCGCGGCCGCCGAGTCGATGCTGCAGGGCCTGTCCGCCTCAGGCTGGCATCTGTCGTCGGTGATGTTCCGGATGATGTACGACGGCTTCATCAAGGACACTGCCTCGATGGGCTCGCCGGGGGTCAACGAGATGCGCTGGCTGGCCCCGCTGCGGCCCGGCGACGATCTCACCATCGAGGTCGACGTCGTCGAGGCGCGGGTGTCGAACAGCCGCCCCGAGACCGGCATTGTTACCTTCAAGTGCCACGTCCGCAACGCCAAGGGTCAGATGCTGTGCGAGATGGTCTCGCCAATCATCATCAGGCGCCGCGACGCGGTCGCGGCGAATTAGCAGCACAGCGAGTCAACCGATGCGTTTCTTCGAAGACCTGCATGTCGGGCTGCGCCGCGAGCTCGGCTCCTATGACTTCACCGCCGACAACATCGTGGCTTTTGCCAAGCAGTTCGATCCGCAGCCGTTCCACCTCGACGAGGAAGCCGGCCGCCAGTCGCTGTTCGGCGGGCTCGCAGCATCCGGCTGGCACATTGCCTCGGCTTGCATGCGGTTGCTGGTGCTCGAGCGGCAGAAGGAGGCCGCGGCCGAGGCTGCGCGTGGCGAGACAATCGCGGTCTGGGGCCCTTCGCCGGGCTTTCGTGATCTGCGCTGGCACAAGCCGGTGCTGGCCGGAGACACGATCTCTTATGCTAACGAGATCGTCTCGTTGCGTGCATCTGATTCGCGGCCCGAATGGGGGATCGTTCAAGCCCGCAACATCGGCACTAATCAGCGTGGCGAGCTGGTGTTCTCGTTTCTCGCCACCGCGTTCGTGCCGAGGCGCACAGTCGCAAACTGAGGCCACGGGGCAACAGCCGTTCTGATTTTAACCAATTGTGTCCGTTTTCTGCGCGACAGCCGCGGAACGGCCGTTCTATTAAGGCGTTGTGAACCCTGCACGGGCATTGCTCGACATAGTTGCAGGACGAGGGGACTAGAAGACGATGGCGGACCAGGTTGGACTTAAATGGGTGGGCTTCATCTTCGCCACCATCACTTTGGCCGTCATGATCACCACCGGCATGGTGGTGAAGGGCTACGCCGACGGCGCTTACTCCCTCGACGTGCCGGCCGCGACCGCCTCCAGCGACTGAGCTGTCGAGGCTCCGCGCGCTAAGCGACGCGGCTTTCATTCTTTCTTAACTACTTCGGATCAGCGCGCGATGCGCGGCCACCGCAGGTGGCTGCGGCCGATCCGTCACGTTCGAAGGCGGACAACGAAAAAAGCAGCCATCTCGCGATGGCTGCTTTGATGTCGGCGTGCGAGTCTAACAGCGGCGATCAGCCGTTGCGCAGGTTCTCGGCGCTGCGCTTCCACTGCGCGACGTTGTCCGAGATCATGCGGGTCGACTTCATCGCCTGCTGGCTGAGCTGAGCGTAGCCCGAGATCTCACGCTGCACGCGCTGACCTTCGGCATGCAGCAGGTCGCGCAGGGCTTCGAGTTCGCCGATCAGATTTTCGATCTCGGCCAGCGAGGTGCCGGCGACGCGCTGGATCAGCGAGTTGACGTTCGACACCGTGGCTTCGGCGCTGGCATCGAGTGCAGGCGCGGCGGGGGCAGTGGCGGGCGTCTCGGTCGCCGACGCGCCTGCCGACGGACGGCGCAGATAGGCGATATCGTTACGGACGAAGTCGCGGATACCCGCTTCGACCTCGGAGACCGCGGCGAGGTTTTCGTCGATCTCGGGTGTCTCGGTCTTCTCGGATGGAATGGCATTCATCGGCTGTTCCTTTGCATGAGCGTCGAGCAGCGCGGTGTGTCCCCCGCACGCCAAGGTGAGAAACCATCACTACAGCGCAATTTGACGTTATCGCGGCCAATCTGCGGCGTTGGTCCGATGTTTCGACGAAAATACTAACGATTTGATAAACATGCCAGCCGCGCGTTCGCCGTCATGCGATCCGCGGCAGGCTGATCGGATGACCCATGGCCTGTTCGACGAGATCGAACGTGTCGATCAGGATCCGCATGTTGACGAGCTTGCCGTGCCTGAACTGGGTGAACTGCGCCATCCGCAGGCTGATTGGCTTGTTCGTATCGAGCGCAGTGAGCGAGTAGCGGATCATCGATGCCGAGGTGTCGACGCCGAGCATGATCGCCTCGCGATCGAAGCGGTGGATACGGACGTTGTCGGCGATCTGCCGGCAGACCTCGAGGACTGCGGCTTTGCCCTGACGTGAGCCGAAGAACGGAAACATCTCGATCGGGCCGTACATTGCCCAATCGATCTCCTCGTCGATCATGTCGCTCAGTTCTTGATGGTGGCCTTCGTTCAAAGCGCGATGCAACGCACGCGAGAAACGCCAGAGATTGTGCTCTGTCATGGCAAATTCCGGGTTGTGAAAGGGGGGCGGCAGCGGCGCCAAGGCAACATCTTTGTCGCCGCGCCCTTGGACATTTGCTGCGCTGATACCGGGGCGAATAGATGTATTGCAATCAAAACGCAAATACTTTTGTGCGATGCACAAGAATTCGCACATGCCTCCCGGTCGGGCATTGCGGCCTGAACGCCGTTTTACCGAGGCAGAGCGCAGATTTGCGGCGCCTCAGAGCTGACTGGGTGCCCGCACCTGATGCCAGCTGCCTGCTGTTCGGCGGGCTTCGACGCATACACGTTCGGCAGGAAAGCTGTCTGAGCGACCAGCGGCTTGATACGTCAGCACGAGCCATCTGCAGCCGCAGTTGGCTTGAGCCGCAAACGTTCGATCAGGCTTTCGCTTTGCGCGCCGTCGCCTTGCCGGCATTCGGCTTGCGGGCGGCTGGGGACTTTTTGGCCTTGCTGCGGGCGGGCTTCGCGGCCGGCGCAGCGGCCGAGGTGTTTTCGGCTGCTTTGGCGGCTTTCGCCTGTTCGGCAGCGGCGAGTCCGGCCGCCTTGCGCATCGCGCGGGCGTAAGCGTCAGCCGCGTTCTCGGCAGCGACCAGGAGCCGCTTTGCCGCAACCGAGCCTTGCTCCATCGCGGCCTGGGCGAGCGCCTTGGCGCGGGCCTTGCCGCTCGGGTCCTTCGCCTTGGCGGCGAGGCCGAGATAGTGATCGCGCCGCGCCTTCACCGCGCCGGTGAGTGCCTTGTTCTGCTGCTTCGCGAGCTGCCGGATGATGCCATCCAGATCGGCGTCGGCCATTCCTATTATCCCCCAAGTCGTCCCGAACTCGCCTGACATTCGTCGCGGCGGAATATGCGTGCGGCGGCGCGGAATGGCAATTCGCCACACCGTGTCCAAGGCTTGACTTCACAGCCGGCTCGGACAATCTCGCCGTCAAGCCCGAATAAACAACCCCGATAAATCAGACAACAACAGGGAGAACAAGAAATGGCCGACGCCTATATCATCGACGCCGTCCGCACCCCCCGCGGCATCGGCAAGGTCGGCAAGGGCAAGCTGGCGGAGATGCATCCGCAACATCTCGCCGCCACCGTGCTCAAGGCGATCGCCGAGCGCAACAAGCTCAACACCGCGGAAGTCGATGATATCATTTGGTCGACCTCGACCCAGCGCGGCAAGCAGGGCGGCGACCTCGGCCGCATGGCGGCGCTCGACGCCGGCTACGACATCAAGGCCTCCGGCACCACGCTCGACCGTTTCTGCGGCGGCGGCATCACCGCGGTGAACTTCGCCGCGGCGCAGATCATGAGCGGCATGGAAGACGTGGTGATCGCCGGCGGCACCGAGATGATGTCGTTGACCGGCGCAATGGCGGCTGAAGACATGGCCGCCGGCAAGCCGCCGCTCGGCATGGGCTCGGGCAACGCCCGCCTCGCCAAGGTGCATCCGCAGTCGCATCAGGGCATCTGCGGCGACGCCATCGCCACGATGGAAGGCATCAGCCGCGAGGATCTCGACGCGCTCGGGCTCGAAAGCCAGCGCCGTGCCGCGATCGCCATCAAGGAAGGCCGCTTCGACAAGAGCATCGTCCCGGTCAAGGACGACGACGGCAACGTCGTGCTGGCCAAGGACGAATATCCGCGGCCCGAGACCACGGCCGAAGGCCTCGCCGCGCTGAAGCCGGCCTTCACCGCGATGGCCGACTATCCGCTCGACGACAAGGGCACCACCTATCGCAAGCTGATCAACCAGAAATATCCGGACCTCGATATCAAGCACGTCCACCACGCCGGCAATTCGTCCGGCGTCGTCGACGGCGCCGCGGCGCTGCTGCTGACGTCGAAGCAATATGCCGACAAGCACGGCCTGAAGCCGCGGGCGAAGATCGTCGCAATGGCCAATATCGGCGACGATCCGACGCTGATGCTCAACGCCCCGGTGCCGGCCGCCAAGAAGGTGCTGGAGAAGGCCGGTCTGAAGAAAGAGGACATCGACCTCTGGGAGATCAACGAGGCCTTCGCGGTGGTCGCCGAGAAGTTCATCCGGGACCTCGACCTCGACCGTGAAAAGGTCAACGTCAACGGCGGCTCGATCGCGCTCGGCCATCCCATCGGCGCCACCGGCGCCATCCTGGTCGGCACCGTGCTCGATGAGCTGGAGCGCCGCGGCCTCAAGCGCGGCCTCGTCACGATGTGCGCCGCCGGCGGCATGGCCCCGGCGATCATCATCGAGCGGGTGTGAGCCGAGGGCCGCTCGGGATCTCGTAGGATGGGTTGAGCGCAGCGAAACCCATCGCCCCGCGACCAGAGCTGAAGTGATCGAAGGGCGGCGCCACAAGCGCCGCCCTTTTTGCCGTCCACGACCTCTCCACCGTCATGGCCGGGCTTGTCCCGGCCATCCACGTCTTCCTTGACTTCGTAGTGACCCATCCTTCCGTCATTGCGAGCGAAGCAATCCAGCCCAGCGTACGGAACTGGATTGCTTCGTCGCTTCGCTCCTCGCAATGACGGAGCAGCCGTGCAGGCGGTGTAGGATGGGTTGAGCGCAAGCGAAACCCATCACTCCCGCGCCCGAGGCCTGATGGGTTTCGCTGCGCTCAACCCATCCTACAAATTCCGATCGTCCCTATATGACGATCATGCCCAGCAAATCCTCCCTCATCATCGCCCGTCCCAAACGCCCGCCGCCGGTGTTGATCTGCGGCAAATGTCTGTCGAAGATCGACAGCGGCAAGAAGCTGAAGCAGGCGCTGAAAGCTGAGCTGAAGCAGGTCGCCGCCGCCCGTAGTGGCAAGCGAGCCAAGTTGGTCACCACCGGCTGCTTGGGCATATGCCCCAAGCGCGCGGTTGTCACCGCCAGCGCGGCGACGCTGAGGCGAGGGGAGTATGTGCTTGTAGAGACTCGGGACGATGCAGACGAGGCGGTGGCTGTATTGACGCGCACGAACGAAGAGTAGGATGCTTCCGCGCGATCCTACCTCTTCTTCCACCCACCCCTTCTCCCCGGCGCACCACCCGTCGACCTTGGCCCAAATTCCGGCCCGGACTCACGTGATGACGTCGGCTGAAAAATCTTGCTCTCCGTCCCCGGGCCCATCTCGTCCAGCGTCGGTTTGCGCGGTCTGGCGCGCTGCACCTTCTTGAATTCGTGGTAGCCGGCGATACCCATTTCATCGAGATCGGGCTTGTGCACCTTGCTGCGCGGGGTGTTGTTGCCGCCGCGTTCGGTCGAGAGTTTCGGCATGTTGGCGGACGCGCCGTATTTCTTGTCGCCCTTGTAGCTACCCGCCTTCGCCGCGACGCCGCGCTGCTTCACGGTCGGATCGTCGATCACCGCGAGCTCGGTGGCGCGCAGGCGTTTGACTTCGTCGCGCAGCCGCGCAGCTTCCTCGAAGTTCAGGTCGGCGGCGGCCTCGCGCATCCGGGTTTCGAGATCGGCCAGCACCGCCTCGAAATTGTGGCCGATCGCGGCGGCGTCGTCGGTGAAGCCGGAGCCCTTGCCGTCGCCGATCTCGACCAGCACGTGGTCGCGCTCGTAGACGCTGTTGAGGATGTCGCCGATCGACTTCTTGACGCTCTCCGGCGTGATGCCGTGGGCCTCGTTGTACTCGACCTGCTTCTCGCGACGACGCGAGGTCTCGTCCATCGCGCGCTGCATCGAGCCGGTGACGTGATCGGCGTAGAGGATGACCTTGCCGTCGACGTTACGTGCGGCGCGGCCGATGGTCTGGATCAGCGAGGTCTCGCTGCGCAAAAAACCTTCCTTGTCGGCGTCGAGGATCGCGACCAGCGCACACTCGGGAATGTCGAGGCCTTCGCGCAGCAGGTTGATGCCGACCAGCGCGTCGAAGGCGCCGAGCCGCAGGTCGCGGATGATCTCGATGCGCTCGATGGTGTCGATGTCCGAATGCATGTAGCGCACGCGGATGCCCTGCTCGTGCAGGAACTCGGTGAGGTCCTCGGCCATGCGCTTGGTCAGCACGGTGATCAGCGTGCGATAGCCGCGCGCCGCCGTGGCGCGGACCTCGCCGACGAGATCGTCCACCTGAGTACGGGCGGGACGGATGTCGACCGGAGGATCGATCAGTCCGGTCGGGCGAATGACCTGCTCGACGAACACGCCGCCGGATTCGTTCAGCTCCCACGCCGCCGGCGTCGCCGACACTGCGACCGTCGGCGGGCGCATCATGTCCCACTCTTCGAAGCGCAGCGGCCGGTTGTCCATGCAGGACGGCAGGCGGAAGCCGTATTCGGCCAGCGTCGCCTTGCGGCGGAAGTCGCCTTTGAACATCGCGCCGATCTGCGGGATCGAGACGTGGCTCTCATCGGCGAACACCAGCGCGTTGTCGGGCACGTATTCGAACAGCGTCGGCGGCGGCTCGCCAGGGCGGCGGCCGGTCAAGTAGCGTGAGTAGTTCTCGATGCCGGCGCAGCTGCCGGTCGCTTCCATCATCTCGATGTCGAAGGTGGTGCGCTGCTCGAGCCGCTGCGCTTCGAGCAGGCGGCCCTGCGCGTGCAACTGATCGAGCCGCCACTTCAACTCGGTCTTGATCGAGGAGATCGCCTGGATCAGCGTCGGCCGCGGCGTCACGTAGTGCGAATTGGCGTAGATCTTGACGAATTCCAGCTCGTCCTGCTTGTGGCCGGTCAGCGGGTCGAATTCCTCGATCGCCTCGATCTCGTCGCCGAACGTCTTGATCCGCCAGGCGCGATCCTCGTAGTGCGCCGGGAAGATGTCGATGACGTCGCCGCGCACCCGGAAGGTGCCGCGCGAGAAATCCGCCTGGGTCCGCTTGTATTGCAGCGCGACCAGGTCGGCGATCAGCTGGCGCTGGTCGATGCGCTCGCCGCGCTTCACCGCGAAGGTCATCGCCGTATAGGTCTCGACCGAGCCGATACCGTAGATGCACGACACCGACGCCACGATGATGACGTCGTCGCGCTCGAGCAGTGCGCGGGTCGCGGCGTGGCGCATCCGGTCGATCTGCTCGTTGATCGACGAATCCTTCTCGATATAGGTGTCGGTGCGCGGAACGTAGGCTTCCGGCTGGTAGTAGTCGTAGTACGACACGAAGTATTCGACGGCGTTGTCGGGAAAGAAGTTCTTGAACTCGCCGTAGAGCTGCGCCGCCAGCGTCTTGTTGGGCGCCAGGATGATCGCCGGGCGCTGAGTCGCCTCGATCACCTTGGCCATGGTGTAGGTCTTGCCCGAGCCGGTGACGCCGAGCAGCACCTGGGTGCGATCGTTGCGCGCGACGCCTTCGACCAGTTCCTTGATCGCGGTCGGCTGGTCGCCCTTCGGCTCATAGTCCGACTTGATGACGAAGCGGACGCCGCCTTCGGACTTCTCGGGCCGCGGCGGGCGGTGCGGCACCCACAGCTTGACGTTGCCGTCGTCGCCCTTGAATTCCGGGCGGCCCTCGCGGATCAGATTCTCCAGCGCATCTGCGGTGGCCTTGACGCCGAGCGCTTCCATTTTGCTGCGCGGCGGCCGCGCCAGCGCCTCGGCGTCGTCCTCTTCGGTCGGCAAGCCGAGCTGTCGCGCCAGTTCGGGGTCGAGCGTCGGAATGGTAGCCGCGGTGCCGTAGTTCGGCTTGGCCTGGCCGGGCTCGAACGCGGCTTGCGGCGCTTCCTCGAGCTCGCCCCGGCTGGCGCCGGCGGGCTGAGGAAAGGGCTGCAGCGGAGTCGGCCGCGGCATGCCGCCATCGTTTGGGAAGGATTTCGGCGTCGACGCCCGGCCGCGATGCACCGCGGCTTCGCCACCGGTGCGACGGTCGCGCGAATTGTCGGGCGGCGGCCGCAGGCCGGTCCCGGAGCCGAGCCCGGCCTCGCCGCGGTTCAGCGCCGGATTGAGCAATTCGGCCAGCGCCGGGCCGATCGGCTTGACGTCCGGCCGATGCGCTTTGGATTTCGGCGCGCGCGGGGTCTTCGCGGCCGGCTTTTTCGGGGTGTCGGGTGTTTTCGCCATCGCCCAGGAATATGGGCAGAGTCGATCAGCGATGAAAGAGCGGGTCGGGCTGAAGATGAAATCTCAGCAGTGGAAATTCCTGCTGCGCGGCGGCCGGTGCGGCGAACATCCTTTCGAATTTGGCCGCCGCACTTCCCTCCACCGAACGGAACTCTAAGCTGCGGACTCCTGTCTGCTACGCCACGAGGCTTACATGAATTGCCGATCCGCCTGCTTGGCTGTCCTTGCGCTGCTCGCGCCCTATGCCGCCACCGCTCAACCCAACGACGCCGAGCCAGCGACGCGGGCGGCCAACGAGACGGTCGCCCGTTCGCTGCCGCTGGCGGACCGCGCCGATTTCGAGGACGCGCAGCGCGGGTTGATCGCGCCGCTGCCGGGCGGTGTGATTGCCGGCGCGGCCGGCGCGCCGCCGGCGTGGAACCTGAAGCTCTACGACTTCCTCAAGGGCGATGCGGCGCCGCCGACGGTCAATCCCAGCCTGTGGCGGCAGGCGCAGCTCAATCTCGCCAATGGATTGTTCAAGGTCGCAGACCGCGTCTATCAGGTCCGCGGGCTGGACATCGCCAACATCACCATCGTCGAAGGCGACACCGGCCTGATCCTGACCGACACCACGCTGAGCGTGCCGACCGCGCAGGCGGCGCTGGAGCTGTACTACCTGCACCGGCCGAAGAAGCCGGTGGTGGCGCTGATCTACACCCACAGCCATATCGATCATTTCGGCGGCGCGCGCGGGCTGATCAGCGATGCGGATGCGGCCAGCGGCAAGGTCAAGGTGATCGCGCCGTCCGGCTTCATGGAGCATGCAGTCGCCGAGAACGTGATCGCCGGCAACGCGATGAGCCGGCGCGCGCAGTTCCAGTTCGGCGCGCCGCTGCCGGTCGGCGCGCGCGGCCAGGTCGATGCCGGGCTCGGCAAGGCGCTCGCGCTCGGCGCAGTGTCGCTGATCCCGCCGAACGACACCATCCAGCAGAGCTACGAGACCCGCAGCATCGACGGCGTCGAGATCGAATTCCATCTGGTGCCGGGCTCCGAGGCACCATCCGAGATGATCTCGTATTATCCGCAGTTCAAAGTCCTGAACATGGCGGAGGACACCACCCACACGCTGCACAACCTCTACACGCTGCGCGGCGCTGCGGTGCGCGACGGGCGGCTGTGGTCGAAATACATCGGCGAGGCGCTCGATCGCTACGGCGACCGCACCGATGTGGTGATCGCCCAGCATAACTGGCCGGTGTGGGGCCGCGACCGGGTCGCCGGCTATCTCAGGAAGCAACGCGACGTCTACAAGTTCATCCACGACCAGAGCGTGCGGCTGATGAACTACGGTCTGACGCCCACCGAAATTGCCGAAAGATTGACGCTGCCGGCGTCGCTGGCGAACGAGTTCGCCGCACGTGGGTACTATGGCTCCGTGAGCCACAACGCCAAGGCGGTGTATCAATTCTATCTCGGCTGGTACGACGCCAACCCGGCCGATCTCAACCCGCTGCCGCGCGTCGAGCAGGCCAGGAAGGAGATCGACTACATGGGCGGCGCCGACGCCGTGTTGGCGCGCGCCCGCGAGGATTACAAGGCCGGGCAGTATCGCTGGGTCGCCAGCGTCGCAAGCAAGCTGGTGTTCGCCGATCCGGCCAACAAGGCCGCCCGCGCGCTCGGCGCCGACGCGCTGGAGCAACTCGGCTACCAGGCCGAAGCCTCGACCTGGCGCAACGCCTATCTGCTCGGCGCGCAGGAGCTACGCAGCGGCCTGACCGCGACGGCTCTGACGACGGCCAACCCGGACTTGCTGAAGGCGGTGTCGGTCGATCTCGCGTTCGACTTCCTGGCGGTCCGGCTCAATCCGGCCAAGGCCGAGGGCAAGCGCATCGTCGTGAACTGGACTTTCAGCGACACCAAAGAGACATACACGATGACTTTGGAGAACTCGGCGCTGTCGCACATCGCCGGCAAGCTAGCCAGCGACGCCGACGTCAGCGTCACGCTGAGCCGGCCGACGTTCGACGCCATCTCGCTGAAGCAGCGCAGCTTCCTCGGCGCCATCGCGACCGGCGACCTGTGGGTCACCGGCAATCCGCTGAAGCTGCGCGAGCTGTTCGGCATGTTCGACGAGTTCTCGCCGAACTTCGAAGTCATCGAGCCGGTGAAGGCCAAGGTGGAGTAGGGCACTGGCCCACCCCGTCATTTTGGGGCGCGCGCAGCGCGAACCCGAAATCTCGCAGTTGTGGAAATGCCGACGTCGCAGAACAGCTCTGGATTCCGGGTTCGCGCAGCTGCGCTGCGCGCCCCGGAATGACCTGATTGAGGCAGGGAGGGCAGGCCGACCTCGACGCGCGGAGGCTACCCAAACTCTAGCCCGAAGCCGCCAAAGAAAGCCTTGGCGTGCTATGCAATCTAAGGTTGCATAAATGGAGATATTCGCGTAATTTCTTTTGGCTCACGCAGGGGGCGACTATGAAGGTGCTGCTGTTCGCGCCGCCGATCATGGACGACATCTTCGCCGACAAGCCGGCGCCGATCGCGATGGACGCGGTTCGCGAGTGTCCGCCTTACGGCATCTATTTGCTGCAGGCGGTCTTGCGGGAGGCCGGCCACGACGCACGCGTCGCCGACCTGATCGCCGACGGGACGGATTGCATCGATGCCTATGCGGCCGATCTTGCCGATTGCGGATTGGTCGGGATCGGTGCCAGTTCGATGTCGTGGCCGACCGCGGTCCGCGTGCTGCGCCAGGTCCGCCGCGCCCGCCCCGATGCCCGCGTCGTGCTCGGCGGCATTCATCCGACCATGTTCGACTACTACATTCTCAATACCTTCCATGTGGACTACATCATCCGTGGTGAGGGCGAGGTGGCGCTGTGCGAATTGTGCGCGGCGCTGGAGCGCGGCAGCGGGCTCGACGGTGTGCCCAACCTGTCGTGGCGCGACCAAAGCGGCGAGGTGGTCCGTAACCCGATTCCAGCCAAGCTCGGCAAAAATCAGCTCGGACGCTTCCCGCTGCCGGATTTCAGCCAACTGCCGGACCAGGTCTATAAAGGCCTGTCGATCGAATCCTCGCGCGGTTGCGCGTTCGACTGCTCGTTCTGCTCGACGTCGTATCGCAAGTCGTGGCGCGGTATGCCGGCCGAGGTATTCGTCGAGCGGCTCGCTGCGATGATGCCGCAGGCGGCGCGCACCTCGCTGGGCATGATCCACATCATCGACGACGAGTTCTCGCTCAATCCCAAGCGCACCATCGAAATCAGCAAGCTGATCCGCCGCCGCGGCCTGAACCCGTCTTTGATCTTCGATTCCCGCGCGCCGGATCTGCTTTACGATGGGCTTGTGCCGTCGATCGCCGAGTTCACCGGTCAATTCCTGGTCGGTGCGGAATGCGGTTACGATGAAGGCCTCGAGAAGATCGGCAAGGGCACGACCACCAAAATCCTTGAAGACGCCGCGGCGATGTTGCAGGCCCACGGCCTCGCCAGCAAGGCCGACTTCTCCTTCGTGGTCGGCCTGCCGTGGGAAGGCGTCGCTGAGGTGCGCAGGACCTGCGCATTCGCCGGCCATCTGTTCGTCAAATATGGTGTCCGCGTGTTGCTGCAGTGGTACTGCCAGATCCCGGGATCGCGGCTATGGGAGGCGGATCGCCGGGCCGGCAAGGTCAGCGAGGCGATGTACAATGACTTCGGCTTCTTCCGAGACTTGTACTTGTTCCGCTCCGGTGTGCAGCTGACGCCTGACGAGATCCTGGGCGTGTCGACCATGGTGGCGGCGCTGCAGAACGTGGCGCGAGTTCGCTCGCCCGACCGTCCGATGGTGGAATACGGCCATCCCGAGCCGATCGCCTTGTACTATCCGGACGAGGTGCGTGGCCGTCGGCCCGATGGACTTGCCAGTCTGCGTGAGGTGTCGATGCCGGAGGGCATCGACACTGCCACCAAATTCCCCCGTCCTAACCGGCTTGAGGTTTCGATGGAGCGACCGCTTCGCCACATCGATGCGTGAAGAGCGTCGGGCCCGTCCCGACTTTTCCAGCGATGGCGTCCGCGAAGCGGAGGCGGCGCCTCAGGAGGACGACATGACCTCAGTAAGCACAGAGAAAGACCAGCAATTCGCCAGCCTGATCGGGCGCATCTTCACCGACGAGAAGTTCGCCGCGCAGCTCGAAAGCGACCCGCAGCAGGCGCTCACCGATGCCGGCATCAGGCTCGACGCTCACCAGAGCGCCGCGCTGAAACGGCCGGCCGCCGCGGTCAATCCGGTGGCCCTGGCTGCCGATCTCGCCAGCGATCCGCAGCGCGCAGTGTCGGCGATCGTGAAGCCGGTGGTCAGCGTCCTGACCAAGGGCACCAAGCCGGCGGTCAACGTCGTCGTCAGCAGCGCGGTGGTGGCGACCGCGCCTCAGGCGGACGACCGCTGACCACACCCGACCCCGAAGCGGCGACGTCGCCGGAGGCGCCGCCGCCGCTATGGTCCGTCGTCAGCCTGGCGGCGCTGGTGGCGCTGGCCATCGGGCCGCCCGCTGCCGCAGTCTGGTTCGGTGCGTCGTGGCTGTCGCTTGGCGCCGGCGCGGCCGTGTGGGCCGTCTCGGTGGCGGTGAAATTCGCGCTGGCGCGGGCGTCGGGGCCGCCGCTCGCCGCGCTCGAGCCGCTCGCCGCAGCGGTCATCGACGGCGCTGTCTCTGCAGCGTGCGAACTCGGCGCTGCGGCGATCGCGCTGGCCCTGCTGGCACCACTGCCGCTGGTCGACGCTGTCGGCTTCGGTGTCGGTGCCGGCAGCGGCGAAGTCGTCTATATCCTGGCGCTTTCGCTGTCAGGGCCGACGCCCCCCGACGACGTCGTCGCGGCATGGCTGCGCGGGGCGAGGCGCTCCTTTTGCGTGCGCTATGCGGTGCCGATCGAGCGGCTGTCGGCGGTTGTCGGCCATGTCGGTGCACGCGGCCTCGTCTATCTGGCGATCGACGGCAGCCATTTGGCGCTGTGGGCGTTGCCGGCGGTGGCGCTGTTCGGAGTGATCGACGGCATCGCCGTGTACGGCGCACGGCGCAACTGGCCGTGGCACGAGCCGACCGTCTGCCGCCGCGCCCAGGGCGCTTTCGCGGCGCTGGCCGCGGCTGAGCTTCTCCTGTTCATGATCGCAGCCAGCAATTGACGGGCGCGACGCGCTCTGCGAATTTCATGCAAACGCATCTTTCCCCGATGCGCGTGCCGGTCCTTCCTCCGGTGCGATCGAGCCGGAGACCTTGCATGATCGACCTGTATTACTGGACCACGCCGAACGGCCACAAGATCACGATGTTTCTCGAAGAGGCCGGGCTTCCCTACAAGATCATTCCGGTGAACATCGGCGCCGGCGATCAGTTCAAGCCGGACTTCCTGGCGATCGCGCCGAACAACCGGATGCCGGCGATCGTCGACCACGACCCGGCCGGGGACAAGCCGCTGTCGGTGTTCGAGTCCGGCGCGATCCTGCTGTATCTGGCCGACAAGACCGGCCGCTTTCTGCCGAAGGACCTGTATGGCCGCAACGACGCGCTGCAATGGCTGTTCTGGCAAATGGGCGGGCTCGGCCCGATGGCCGGGCAGAACCATCACTTCAACAACTACGCGCCCGAGAAAATTCCCTACGCGATCAGCCGCTATGTCAATGAGACCAACCGGCTCTACGGCGTGCTGAACAAGCGCCTCGCCGACCGCGAATTTATTGCCGGTGAATATTCGATCGCCGACATGGCGAGCTATCCGTGGATCGTGCCGTACAAGAACCAGAGCCAGAACATCGACGACTTCCCGCACGTCAAACGCTGGATGGAGACGATCGCGGCGCGACCGGCAACCGAGCGCGCCTATGCCCGCGCCAAGGAGGTCAATCCGAATTTCGGCCAGCCGACAATCCGCACCGAGGAAGAGAAGAAGCTGCTGTTCGGCCAAACCGCCTCGGTGGTGAAGTAAGCCCACGCAGCCGTCATCCCGGCGCGCGCGCAGCGCGAACCCGGAATCTCGATGCGTTCTGCGACCAGCCTTTGCCACAACTTCGAGATTCCGGATTCGCTCGCAAGAGCAAACGCGCCGGAATGACGGGGGTGTGGAGGGGTGAGGGCTTGACCGATGCTGTCGTCTTCTGAGACGTCGCACCGTGCACAATCATAAAGACGATTCAACGCAGGGAAACGCCATGACTTTGAAGCTGTTTGATCTCGTCGGCACCGATCCGGCGCGGCCATTCTCGCCGTTCTGCTGGCGAACCCGAATGGCGCTGGCCCATAAAGGGCTCGAGGTGGAGTTGATCCCGTGGCGGTTCACCGACAAAGGCGCGTTGATGCCGTACGGCTCCGAGAAGGTGCCGGTGCTGCTCGACGGCGATAAAACCGTTGCCGACTCCTGGACCATCGCGCTGTATCTCGAAGACACCTATCCGGACCGGCCGTCGCTGTTCGACGGCGCAGGTGGCCGGGCGATGGCGCGGATGCTGAACGCCTGGGGCGATGTCGTGGTGATCGGCGGCATCTTCCCGATGATCGTCGCCGACATTCCGCCTCATCTCGGCCCGGACGACGCCGCGTATTTCCGCAAGACCCGCGGGGCGCGATTCGACAAATTGCTGGAAGAGGTCACGGCCGGTCGCGACAAGGCGGTGATCGGCTTCCGCAAAGCCCTCGACCCGATGCGCCTGACGCTGAAGACGCAGCCGTTCCTCGGCGGCGATCGGGCGAACTACGCCGATTATATTGTGTTTGGCGGATTTCAGTGGGCGCGGGCCGTGAGTTCCTTCGCGCTACTTGAGACCTCGGACCCGATCTACGCCTGGCGCGACAAGTTGCTGGATGCGTTCGGCGGCCTGGCGCGCAACTCGGGCGGCTATCCGGTTTGAGCCGGCGATCGATCTTCGATGCGCGCGCCAATGTGAGGTGAGCGCCGAATCCCGGCGTGGAACGATCGATCATGGCTGAGGTTGCCGCTGACATCAGCAGGACATCAGACATGATCGATAAACTCTCCCGCAGGGACGTGGTCGGCGGCGCAGGCGCCGGCGTGCTCGGCGTTGCCGCCACCGCCGCTCCCGCTTTCGCCAAAGACGCTCCGACGACTGGCGCCGCGTCCACCGCCGCACCGTTCGAGGATCCCACCAGCAAGTATCCGAAGCCGCCGTTCGAGCGGCAGACTCAGCCGTGGCCGGGTCTGGCCTCGAAGATGAACCCGCCGCCGGATCACGGCGAGAAGAGCTACAAAGGTTCGGGTCGTCTAGCCGGCCGCAAGGCCCTGATCACCGGCGGGGACAGCGGCATGGGCCGCGCCGCCGCGATCGCGTTCGCGCGCGAGGGTGCCGACGTCGCCATCAACTATCTGCCGGCCGAAGAGGAGGACGCCAGGCAGGTCATCGACCTGATCAAGGCGGAAGGCCGCAAGGGCCTTGCCATCCCCGGCGACCTCAAGGACGAGAATTTCTGCAAGCAGTTGGTGCAGCAGGCGGTCGATGGCCTCGGCGGACTCGACATCGTCGTCAACAATGCGGCCCGGCAGCAGACCCGCGCTTCGATCATGGACGTCACGACCGAAGACTTCGACGCCACGATGAAGACCAACGTCTACGCGCCGTTCTGGATCATCAAGGCGGCGCTGCCGCATCTCAAGCCAGGATCCTCCATCATCGGCACGTCGTCGGAGCAGGCGACCGATCCGTCGCCGGAGCTGTACGACTACGCCCAGACCAAAGCGGCAACCACCAACTACGTGCGCTCGCTCGCCAAGCAGCTCGGCCCGAAGGGCATCCGGGTCAACGCGGTCGCGCCTGGTCCGATCTGGACGCCGCTGCAGGTGTCTGGCGGCGCGACGATGGAGAAGCTGGAGAAATTCGGCGGCGCCACGCCGCTGGGGCGGCCCGGCCAGCCGGCCGAGCTCGGCTCGATCTACGTCCAGCTCGCCGCCAACGACGCCAGCTTCTCGACCGGTCAGGTCTATGGCGCAATGGGCGGCGGCGGGCTGCCGTAGCGCCGAGCCGTCATTCCGGGGCGCGCGGCGAAGCTGCGCGAACCCGGAATCCCGATGTGATGGAAAAGAAGCAGCCGCCGAGATTCCGGGTTCGCCCGCAAGAGCGGGCGCCCCGGAATGACTCGCGGAGGGGGCGGTCAAATCGCTGCGCTTAAATTACGTTGCTGCTCATAAAGCTCCGCTTATCAAGTCGCCTTTCGAATATCCTTCCGCCCGTCGCGTTTCGTCAGCCGCCGTGCGTCACCTTCACCGCGGCGCGGTCGATCGTCCCCGTCGCGGTGGTCGGCAGCTTTTCCACGAACACCAAATGCTTCGGCTTCTTGTAGCGCGCGATCAGGCCGGCGACGAAGTCGGCGAGCGCCTCGGCCTCGACGCTCTGTCCGGCCTTCAGCACGCACACCGCCTTGATCGCCTCGCTCCATTGCGGATCGGGTACGCCGATCACCACCGCCTCGGCGATCGCCGGATGCTGCTTCAGTGCGCCTTCGACCTCGGCCGGATAGACGTTCTCGCCGCCGGTCTTGATCAGCTCTTTTTCCGGCGCGCGGCCGGCATAGAACAGGTAGCCATCTTCGTCGAACCGGCCCATGTCGCCGGTGTGGTGCCAGCCGCCCCGAGAGGCGTGGGCGGTGGCGGCCTCGTTATTCCAATAACCCTTGAACACGGTCGGCCCGCGCAGCACGATTTCGCCGACTTGGCCGGGAGGCAGCGGCTTGTCGTCGGCGTCAACCAGCGCCACGGTCCGCCAAAATAACGGTCTTCCCGCCGAGCCGGGCCGGTCGCGATACGGCGCGAAGGTCGACAGCCCCGACGTTTCGGACTGGCCGAACGTCGCCCAGAATGTCGCCTGCGGGCAAAGCTGCTCGAACCGCTCGATCGTCGCCGGCGTGTCCAGCCCGGTGACGGCGCGCAGACTGGTCAGCTGCTCCGGCGTCGCCTGATCGAGGATGTTGCCGAGCATCGGGGCGAACTCCGCCAGCACTGTCACCCGTTCGGCGGCGATGTCGCGCGCCGCCTGCGCCGGATCGAACTTGGCGGAAATCACGCTGGCGCCGCCGGCCTGCTGCAGCGTCAGCATCAGGCCAAGGCCGGTGACGTGAAACAGCGGCAGCATGCCGAGGTTGACGTCGCGCTCCGTCAGGCGCCACGCCTCGACCAGCGAACTTTGCGCGATCAGCAGATTGCCCTGTGAGATCAAGGCGCCACGCGGCCGTCCGCCGACCGCAGCGGTGTGGATGATGACGAAGCCGTCGGCGGCCGCGACCTCGGACGGCATGAAAGCCTCGTCGGCTGACAACTCCGCGAATGCTGCAAACGGAGCCGGATCGGCGCCGATCGCGTAGACGCGCCGAACGCTTGGCAGCGACGGCTGCAGCCCGGCCACGAGATCGCGATAGTCGCTGCCGGCGATCAGCATCGCCGGCGCGCCGTCGCTCAGCACGAAGGCGATCTCCTCGGAGCCGAGCCGATAGTTCACCGGCAGCAGAATGGCGCCGATCAGCCCGGCGGCGCCGATCAGCTCCACCATCTCCGGACAATTCTGCGACAGGATTGCAACGCGGTCGCCCCGCTCGACGCCATCGCGCCGAAGCCCCGCCGCCAGCCGCTCGATCCGCTGCAGATAGCCGCGGTGGGTGAGGCGGACGCCACCGTCGAATACGAAGGCCGTGCGGTTCGGATATAGCGCTGCGTTGCGGCGATAGACATCGCCCAGGGTGAAGTCGTGGAGCGCCATGCTTTTCCCCCTTTGGAGCGTCGGTCCAGTGGCTGGCCGGCTTCCTTCTATGCGCGCCATGCGTTGGCGGCGCTCGTCGCCTTGTAGCGAAATTTGGCTGTTAGGGGACACCTGAAAGTTGGTTGGTCCGACGCGCTCACTCCAATCCTGATCAGATTACCGCATAGACGGCCCCGTCCGCCGTGGCAGCCGGCCAGCGGCGCAATTTTCGTCGCGGGCTCAGCCGCGCGTCTTCCGATCGCCCGCGCCGACGCCCATGTGTCGGACGGCTGCTGTTGAATGTCCTTCGGATGAGGAACATCGTCAGCTTGACCGAGTTGGACGCTCACAACTTCTGGAGGAACCAATGGCGCACGATGCTCGAACTTTGGACGAGATCCGACGCGAAACGGAAAGCGCCCGAGCCGGTTTGACGCAGACCGTCGGCGAGCTGAAGGCGACCGTGGCAGACACCGCCAGCGACCTGCGCGAGCGCTACTCGCCGCAGGCGATCAAGGACGACGTCACCAGCTACATCAAGACCCGCGGCGAGGAGCTGGCCGATAAGGTCAACGACACTATTCGGCACAATCCGGTGCAGGCGGTCGCGGTGGGCGCCACGCTGGCTTACCCGCTGTGGAAGATCGTCCGCGCTATTCCTACCCCGGTGTTGATGGTCGGCGCCGGTCTGTATCTGGCCGGCTCGAAATCCGGTCAGCAGCTGACCCAGCGTGCCTCGGCGGCAGCCGCCGATCTGGCCGGCGAGGTCGAGCGCCGTGCCCGCACCTTCAGTGCCGATATGGCCGACTCCGCCGTCGCGGCGCGAGACTACGCGTCCGGCGCCATTCAGGCGGCCGGCGATGCAGCCAGCACCAAGGCCGACGAATTCCGCCGCGCCGCCGCTTCCACCGCCGCGGAGTTGCGCCACAAGGGTGAAGACCTCAGCCGCTCGGTCTCGTCGCAAACCGACCAGCTCGGCCGCACTGCTGCCGCGGCGGGTGAGGCGTTTGCGGGCGAAGTCGATCACGCCGCCAACCAGGGTGCCGGCCTCGCCGATGCGGTGACGGGCGCGATCCGGGAGACGGCGGCTTCGGTCCGCGACAAGGCGGCGTCCGTCGGCGAAACCGCCGCTGAAGCTGCGGCGCGGCTGCGTCACAAAGTCAGCGACACCGCCGATGCCAGCCTGCAGGCGGCAGCGCGGGTACGCGATCAGGCGACCGATTTCGGCCAGCGTGCCAGCCGCAACGTTACCCAGACGGTCAGCAACAACCCGTTGCTGGTGGCCGGGATCGGCCTCGTGGTCGGCGGCCTGATCGCCAGCGCGATCCCGCGGCTGCGCGCCGAGAAGCAGGTGTTCGGCGCAGCCGGTCGCAAGTTGCGCGAGCAGGCCGAGGACACGATCAATCAGGGCCTCGAGACGGTGAAGCAGAAGGGCCGCGACGTCTATCAAAGCGCGGTCGGTGCCGCCGAACAGGAGGGGCTTACTCCGGACAAGTTAGGTGATCAGGTCCGGGATATCGGCGAACGCGCCCGCAAGGTCGCCGACGCCGCGGTTTCGACCTTCGAGTCGCCTTCGCAGAACAAACATTGAGATAGGACGGAGATCAGGGATGGCTGAGCAATTCGAGAAGATGGGACAGAACGACAAGCCCGGCAACGGCGCCGGTGTGCGGGCCACGCAACCGCTGAAGGCAGTCAAGAAGGACGCCGAGGCCACCGTCAACGAGGCGGTGGATCAGGCTTCCGAAAAGGGGCGTGATCTGAAGGAGCGTGTTGTCGGGCTGGCCGAGGAGTCGGTCGGCGCAGCGCGAGCCCAAGCCGAGGGTCTGGCCGGCGCGGCGCGTGAGTTCGCCTCCGAAGCGACTGAAGCGCTGAAGAGCCGCGCCGACGAGCAGCGTGCGGCCGGCGCCGATTACATCGGCGGGGTCGCCGAGGCGATCCGCCGGGCGTCGCGCGAGTTCGACAACGACCTGCCGATCGCCGGCGTGTATCTGCGCAAGGCGGCATCCAAGGTCGAGGAGATCTCCGACACCGTCCAGCAGGGCGATATCTCGACGCTGGTGCGCGGCGTGCAGGATTTCGCTCGGCGGCAACCGACCGCGTTTCTCGGCATCGCCGTGCTGGCCGGATTCGGCGCGGTCCGCTTTCTGAAGAGCTCGGGCGGCGCGCGTCAGCAAACCGCAGCGGCGCCGCGGTTCAATAACGACGAACGGAGCTGAGGATGACGGCGACGTCTCCGGGACCCGGCCATCGGTCGATCCCTGAATTGGTCGGCGATGCGTTCAACCAGTTCTCGAAGCTGATCAGCAACGAGTTCGATCTGGCGCGGGCCGAAATGTCCGACAAAGTCAGTCAGATCGGACGCGCCGCTGCCATGATGGGCGCGGGGGCAGTGATCCTGATCCCCGGCTTAGTGGTTCTGCTGCTCGCGCTTGCGGCTCTGCTGGTCGAAAACGGCATGGCGTCGTCGCTGGCCTATCTGATCACCGGCGGCGGCACCGTGATCGTTGCGGGCGTGCTGATGTGGATCGGCGTCAGCCGACTGTCGCCCGAGACTCTCAAGCCGAACATGACGATTGATCAGCTGCAGCGCGACAAGATCGCCGCCAAGGAGATGGTGAAGTGAGTAACGAGAGCAAGGCGATGCCTTTCATTCACGAACTTGGCGACGCGATGCGTCGCAACCCGGTGTCGACCGCGTTGATCGGCATGGGCGTGTTGTGGCTGTTCACCGGCGGCAGGCCCGGCGAGCGCATCTCGCGGCTGGCGCAGAGCGCCGGACTCGACCGCGTCCCGGACGTCGCGTCGAATCTGGTCGATACTGGTCGTGCGCGAATGCACGACGTGCAGGACCGGCTCAGCGATAGCCTGGGTGACGTCAGCGCGAGAGCTTCCGGCATGGTCAGCGCGGTGCGTGAAACCGGCACCGCCGCCCTGGACCGCGTCAGCGGTGTTGGCCGCGAAATCCCGGAGCGCAGCACCGAGCTGTTCGGCGTTGCGCGGGCCCAAGTCAGCGAGCTGTTCGAAGAGCAGCCGCTGCTGCTCGGCGCACTCGGCCTCGCCATCGGCGCCGGCATTGCCGCCTCACTGCCTGCGACCACGGTGGAGGCCGATTTGTTCGGCGAAACCAGCGATGATTTCAAGAGCCAGGCGCGTGAGTTCGTCAGCCACGCCAATGAACGTGTCAGCGCCGCGGCGCGCGATGCCGTCAGCGCCGCGACCGAAGAAGCGCGCCGTCAAGGCTTGACGCCGGAAGGCGTGATGAAGGCGGTCGGCGAGGTTGGCGACAAAGCCAAGCGCGTAGCGTCCGCCGCCGAGGAAAACCTCAGATTGGAGTAAGCATGGACGACGACAAGAAGCCCGACGATCGTCCCGGCGACGCGATGAAAAGCGGCACGCGCGAGCCCTGGAAGAAGCCCGACCAGAGCTCGCAGACGACCGAGGATGCTCCCTCCAAGCCTGATTTGGAGCGCTGGCAGGACAGCAATACGCATTAGGCAGATCGAATTAGTTCTGATGGCCGGGGCTCGTCCCGGCCATTTTCGTTGCTACCGGCTGATATGCGCTGATCGGATTTGGCAAGATCTTCCAGCCTCTCCGCCGTCATGGCCGGGCTTGTCCCGGCCATCCACGCCTTTGCTGCATTTCTTTCAGCAAGGCGTGGATGCCCGGCACAAGGCCGGGCATGACGCGCGGATAGCAAAGTGCCTAATTCTATAGGCCGCATTTTCGAGCCAGGCTCTCAGGATGACGCCGAGGTTTGCGGCTGTGTCCGAATCTCAAACGCACAGTGCCGTATCTCAACTATCTCTTCGACTCGCCCCCGTCGCGATGGCGGCGGCGGCGGTGCGGTTTTCGACGCCGAGCTTGGCGTAGATCTGTTCGAGATGCTTGTCGACGGTGCGCGGGCTGAGGCCGAGGATCTGCGCGATGTCGCGGTTGGTTTTGCCTTTGCTGAGCCACGCCAGCACTTCGCTCTCGCGGCTGGTCAGGCCGAACTCGGCGGCGAACTCCTTGGGCGACTCGACCGAACTCTCGCGCGCCAGCCGCAACAGGAATTCGTCTGGGCCGAGCTTGCCCATGTATTGCAGCCGCAGTTCGTCGTTGCGGAGGAGCGATGCCTTGATAGGAGCTTTGGCTTGTGCGAGCCCGCTGTGCACCTGCTCGAGCCAATCCAGCCACGGTTTCGGCAGATCCAACCTGACGCCGTCTTCCGATGCGTCGCCGGCGGCGAGCAGCTTCTGCGCCTGCGGCGTCGCCCACAGCACCTTGCCGACGCGGTCGACCGCGAGCAGAAACCGCCCTGAGACGTCCAGCGCGGCGCGGGCGCTCTGGCTGACGCGGGCATTGCCGAGATGCACACGGATTCGCGCCAGCATCTCGGCGATCACGATCGGCTTGGTGACGTAGTCGACGCCGCCGGCTTCGAGGCCGCGCACGATGTGCTCGCTCTCGGTCAGCCCGGTCATGAAGATCACCGGCACGTCGGACAGCACCGGATTGCGTTTCAGCCGGCGGCAGGTTTCGAAGCCGTCGAGCCCCGGCATCACCGCGTCCAGCAGGATGATGTCCGGCGTGATCTGCTCGACGATGCGCATCGCCGCGGCGCCGTCGAGCGCCACCATCACGGTCATGCCGGCGCCGTCGAGCGCGTCGGTCAGCATCCGCAACGTCTCCGGCGAGTCGTCGACGACCAGAACGATATCGCGCTTCTTCAGATCATTGGCCATGACGATACAGCGTGTTCAAGGTCTTCATGTACTGGTCGAGGTCGAACTGCTCGACCAGCATGCGGATCTGCGAAACAAACAACGCCGACTCCGGATAGTCGGTGTCGATCTGATCGAGCTTTGACTCGATGCCGCGGATGTATCCGATCTTGCCGAGCTCGATCAATTCCTCGACGTGTTGCATCGGAGGCGTCAGAACCTCGCCTTGCGCTTCCCGCGTCTCAGGCACGTCGCCCTTGTAGATCCAGTCGAGCTTGAGCAACTGACCGATCTGCTCGAGCAGCCGCGGAATGTCGACCGGCTTCATCAGATACCCGTCGTGAAACGGCTGCGCCAGCGGCGCGCCGTGGGCTTCGATGGCGCTCGCCGACACCATCAGGATGCGGGCGTGGTGGTGTCCATTGGTTCGCAGCGTCTCGGCCACGGTCCAGCCGTCCATTCCGGCCATCGAAATATCGAGCAGAAACAGATCGGGCTGGCAATGCTCGGCGAGGCTGACGCAAGTGAAGCCGTCCGGCGCGCTGAGTACGATGAAGCCGAGGGGCGCGAGCAGCTCCTGCAGCAGATT
The DNA here is from genome assembly GCF_003591005.1 of Rhodopseudomonas palustris. Classification (GTDB taxonomy): domain Bacteria; phylum Pseudomonadota; class Alphaproteobacteria; order Rhizobiales; family Xanthobacteraceae; genus Rhodopseudomonas; species Rhodopseudomonas palustris_K. Next base: position 29,345 of record NZ_QYYD01000032.1, on the reverse strand, counting down.
GCGCTGCGCCGGGTCGTCGTCGGTGATCAGGATGGTCTTGCGTGGGCCGTGATAACCGAGGATCGGTGCCCGGATCGCGCGGGTGCGGGTGGGGTTGGTGACTTCCGACAGCAGCAGCTTGACCCGGAAGGTCGAGCCCTGGCCGAGCGTGCTGGTGACGCTGAGATCGCCGCCCATCACGCCGGCGAGCAGCTTGCTGATGGTCAGGCCGAGGCCCGTCCCGGTGTGCGGCTGCGACACGCCGAGGGCGCCGCGTTCGAACGGCGCGAAGATCCGCTCGAGATCGTCAGCATGAATCCCGGGGCCGGTGTCGCGTACTTCGAGCTCTGCCACCGGGTTCCGATAGTGCACGATGAACTGTACGCTGCCAGTTTGCGTGAACTTGATGGCGTTGGACAGCAGGTTGATCAGCACCTGGCGCAGCCGCTTCTCGTCCGCGTAGACGACCGGCGGCAGATATTGCGGGCGCTTGAAGACGAACTCGACGTCCTTGGCGGCGGCCTGCAGCCGGAACATGCCGACCAGCTGATCGAGGAATTCGCCGAACCGCACCTCGTCGCGCGACAGATACAGCCGGCCGGCCTCGATCTTGGAAATATCCAGCAGGCCGTCGATCAGCCCCGACAAATGATCGGCGCTGCGCCGCATCAGCCGGATCTGGTCGCGCGGCCGCGGCGGCAGCGTGCTGTCCTGTTCGAGCAGCTGGGCATAGCCGCTGATGGCGTTGAGCGGCGAGCGCAGCTCGTGGCTGAGGCCGACGACGTAGCGGCTCTTGGCCAGGTTGGCGGATTCGGCGACTTCCTTGGCGCGCTGCAACTCGGCGTCGGTCTGGCGATGCGCGTCGATCTCCTGCATCAGCAGCGCGGTCTGCCGCCGCGTCTCGGCCTCGGCGGCCTGCCGGCTTTGCCGCGCCAGCACGAACAGCCAGGTCACCACGCCGACGATGATGACGAGCGCCGAGAACAGCTTCCACAAAATTTCGGACAGCAGAATATGCTGCGCCTGGGTCGCCGGCGCGGCCTGCAGATAGATCATCAGCAAGGCGATGCCGACCAGCCCGACCGACACGGTGAAGACCAGCAGATAGTGCCCGGCCTGCGAATTCACCAGCGCCTGGACGCGCTGCGGCAGCACCTTGCCGAGCGCGTCGGTGAATTGCGCGTCGAACCGCGCGTGCGGTTTGCACAGATCGTGGCAGCGGGCGTCGAGCGAGCAGCACAGCGAGCAGATCGGCCCCGCATAGGCCGGACAATGCGCCATGTCCTCTGGCTCGAAGGCGTGCTCGCAGATGCAGCACTTGATCGCCGGCAGGTTCTGCCAGCTCCGCTTCGGCTTGCGCGCGATGTAGTAGCGGCCGCGGGTGAGCAGCGCGATCGCCGGCGCAGCGATGAAAGCCGCCAGCAGCGCCACGAACGGCGACAGCGCCTTGGCGGTCGGGCCGAACACGCCGTAGAACGCGGTGATCGACATCACCGTGGCGATCGCCATCGAGCCGACGCCGACCGGGTTGATGTCGTAAAGATGCGCGCGCTTGAATTCCATCTGCCGCGGCCGCAACCCGAGCGGGCGGTTGATGACGAGGTCGGCGACCAGCGCGCCGACCCAGGCGATCGCGACGTTGGAGTACAGCGCCAGCGTGTGCTCCAGCGCCTTGTAGACGCCGATCTCCATCAGCAGCAGCGCCACCAGCACGTTGAACACCAGCCAGACGACGCGGCCGGGGTGGCTGTGGGTGAGCCGCGAGAAGAAGTTCGACCAGGCGATCGAGCCCGCATAGGCGTTGGTGACGTTGATCTTGATCTGCGACAGCATCACGAACGCGCCGGTCAGCGCCAGCGCCAGCTCCGGTTGCGCCAGCACGTAGCGAAACGCCTCGCGATACATATGGGACGGCTCGGCGGCGTCCTCGACATTGACGCCGTGGCTCAGCGCGAAATACGCCAGGAAGGATCCGGCAATCAGCTTCAGCGCACCCGGGATGATCCAGCCTGGACCGGCGCTGATCATCGCGGCCCACCACGCGGTTTTCGAGGTGCGGCGGTCGCGCGGCAGAAAGCGCAGGAAGTCGACCTGCTCGCCGATCTGCGCCACCAGCGCGAACACCACCGAGGCGGCGGTGCCGAACAGGAGGAGATCGAGGTGGCCGTTTGGATTGCCGTGGGCGCCAGCGAAGCTGGTCCAGCCGACGAAGGATTCCGGGCTCTTGATCGCAATCGCCGCGAACGGAAGGATGTGCAGCAGGATCCAGAACGGCTGGCTCCACAGCTGAAACCGGCTGATCAGCGTGATGCCGTGCGTCACCAGCGGAATGATCACCACCGCGCTGAACAGATAGCCGAGCGCCAGCGGCAGGCCGAAGCACATCTCCAGCGCCTTGGCCAGGATAACAGCCTCGATGGCGAAGAAGATGAACGTAAAAGAGGCATAGATCAGCGATGTGATGGTCGAGCCGATATAGCCGAATCCGGCGCCGCGCGTCAGCAAGTCTATATCGACGCCACATCTGGCTGCATGATAGGCAATCGGCAGGCCGCAGCAGAAGATGATCACGCTGACCACCATGATGGCCGCGACGGCGTTGGTGACGCCGTAGTTCAGCGTGATGGTGCCGCCGATCGCCTCCAGCGCCAGAAACGAAATCGCGCCAAGCGCGGTGTTGGCGACGCGAAGCGCGGACCAGCGCCGCGCGCTCTTGGCGGTGAAGCGGAGCGCGTAGTCCTCGAGGGTCTGATTAGCGACCCACTGATTGTACTGGCGCCGAACGCGGTCGATGCGCTGCCGCCCCGCCAAGTTTGTTCTCCCTCTGCCACGCTTCCTGCGTGTGAAAAAACTTACGTCGCGATCTTGCGATGCAACATACGTGATCTTGCGTATCGGTACAGCGTAAAAATTCGCCGATCGTTTGCCCCGGCTGCACACGCGTCCAAACAACACGAAGGGGTAGTTCATGGCAGACGACAAACAGCAGGGCCTTCACTCGCCGTTCCGGCGCAAGCTTCTGATGGGAATGGCCGCGATTCCGGCGATCACGATGTTGCCGCGCGCGTCTTTCGCCCAGGCGCCGGCGACCTTGGCGGTCAACACTACCGGCCTTGCCGTGACCGACACCGAAGTCACCGTCGGCATTCTGCATTCGGCGACCGGCACGATGGCGATCTCCGAGACGGGCTCGATCCAGGCCGAAAAGCTGGCGATCGAACAGATCAACGCCGCCGGCGGCGTACTCGGCCGCAAGATCAAGTTCATTCAGGAAGACGGCGCCTCGGACTGGCCGACCTTCGCCGAGAAGGCCAAGAAGCTGCTGGTCAACGACAAGGTCGCGGCCATCATGGGCTGCTGGACCTCCGCGTCGCGCAAGGCGGTGCTGCCGGTGGTCGAGCAGTACAACGGCATGCTGTACTACCCGACCTTCTATGAAGGCCTCGAGCAGTCCAAGAACGTGATCTACACCGGCCAAGAAGCGACCCAGCAGATCCTGGCTGGCCTCAACTGGATCGCCAAGGAAAAGAACGCCAAGAGCTTCTTCTTCATCGGCTCCGACTACATCTGGCCGCGCACCTCGAACAAGATCGCCCGCAAGCACGTCGAGAACGTCCTCAAGGGCAAGGTGGTCGGCGAAGAATACTATCCGCTCGGCAACACCCAGTTCAACTCGGTCATCAACAAGATCAAGCTGACCAAGCCGGACGTGATCTTCACCGACGTCGTCGGCGGCTCCAACGTGGCGTTCTACAAGCAGCTCAAGGCGGCCGGCATCGACCTGTCGAAGCAGGCGCTGTTGACGATCTCGGTCACCGAGGACGAAATCGACGGCATCGGCGGCGAGAACATCGCGGGCGCCTACGCGTGCATGAAGTACTTCCAGTCGCTCAAGAACGAGAACAACGAGAAGTTCGTCGCCGCGTTCAAGAAGATGTGGGGTGAGAAGACGGTGATCGGAGACGTCACCCAGGCTGCCTATCTCGGCCCGTGGCTGTGGAAATTGACGGTCGAGAAGGCCGGCTCGTTCGACGTCGACAAGATCGCCGCGGCCTCGCCGGACGTCGAGTTCAAGGGCGCGCCGGAAGGTTACGTCCGGATCCACCCGAACCACCATCTGTGGTCGAAAACCCGCGTCGGACGCGCCAAGCTCGATGGCCAGTTCGAGGTGATCTACGAAACCGCCGACCTGGTCGAGCCCGATCCGTTCCCGAAGGGCTACCAGTAAGCGGCGCGCCGGCGCTGGCCACGCACTCCGATCGTCATCGCCGGGCTTGACCCGGCGATCCATCCTCTTCGCAAGGAGATGGATGCGCGGGTCAAGCCCGCGCATGACGGCGGCGAGTGTGGCGCGCGCCAGTAGTCTCACCGCGTCCGGGTCATTTCAACTCAGCAGGGGCAGCCTCCATGTTCGGCGACTATTCGATTGGTGATCTCGGCTCGATCTTCGTCATGCAGGGATTCGCGGGCCTGATCCTGTTCTCGGTCTACGTGCTGATGGCGCTCGGCCTCGCGATCATCTTCGGCCAGATGGGCGTCATCAACATGGCCCACGGCGAGTTCATGATCCTGGGCGCCTACGTCACCTGGATGACGTCGAACTTCTTCCAGAGTTTTCTGCCGTCGCTGTTCAGCGGCTACTTCTTCGTCGCCATGATCCTGGCGTTCTTCGCGTCCGGTGCGCTGGGAATGCTGGTCGAATGGGCGCTGATACGGCACCTCTATAAACGACCGCTCGACACGCTGCTCGCGACCTGGGGGCTCAGCCTGATCCTGCAGCAGGCTTATCGGTCGATCTTCGGCCCGCGCGAGGTCGGCGTCGAGCTGCCGCAATGGATGCTCGGTTCGCTCAAGGTCACCGACAGCATCGAAGTGCCGATCAACGGCGTGTTCGTGATGGGCCTCACCGTGCTGATTACGATCAGCGTCGCCTATGTGATGTACAAGTCGCGCTGGGGCCGCCAGGTCCGCGCCGTGGTGCAGAACCGCATCATGGCCGGCGCCGTCGGCATCAATACCGAGAAGGTCGACCGCTACACCTTCGGCCTCGGCTGCGGCATCGCCGGCATCGCCGGCTCGGCCTTCACGATGATCGGCTCGACCGGGCCGACCTCCGGGCAGCTCTACATCGTCGACACCTTCCTGGTCGTGGTGTTCGGCGGCGCCGCCAGCCTGATCGGCACCATCGCCTCGGCCTTCAGCATTTCGCAGACCCAGTCGACGCTCGAATTCTTCATGTCGGGATCGATGGCGAAGGTGCTGACGCTGCTCGCAGTCGTCGCGATCCTGATGTTGCGCCCGCAGGGTCTGTTCGCCCTCAAAGTCCGCAAGTAAGCAGAGGCTCACGCTCATGAACGACAACGCGCGCTTCGTTAACCGCAAAGAGCTGATGGGCATTCTGGTTCTGGCGGCGCTGCTGGTGGTGATCCTGCCGCTCTGCCTCGACGTGTTCCGGCTCAATCTGGTCGCCAAATATCTCACCTACGCCTTCGTGGCGCTCGGCCTGGTGATCTGCTGGGGCTATGGCGGCATTCTCAGCCTCGGCCAGGGCGTGTTCTTCGGCCTCGGCGGCTATTGCATGGCGATGTTCCTCAAGCTCGAAGCCTCGAGCGTGGAGAACACCAAGATCCAGTCCACCCCGGGCATTCCGGACTTCATGGACTGGAATCAGATCACCGCGCTGCCGTTCTTCTGGCAGCCGTTCCACAGCCTCACCTTCACGATCTTCGCGATCGTCGCGGTGCCGGCGCTGTTCGCCTTCATCATCGGCGCCGCGATGTTCAAGCGCCGCGTCGGCGGCACCTACTTCGCCATCATCACCCAGGCGGTCGCCGCGATCCTGACCATCCTGATCGTCGGCCAGCAGGGCTACACCGGCGGCATCAACGGCATGACCGACCTGCGCACGCTCAAGGGCTGGGACATCCGGCCCGACCACGCCAAGATCGTGTTGTACTTCTTCGAAGTGGCGCTGCTGTTCGGCTGCATCTTCATCGCCCAGTTCATCCGCCGCTCCAAGCTCGGCCGCATCCTGGTGGCGATGCGCGAGAAGGAGGACCGCGTCCGGTTCTCGGGCTACAGCGTCGCCAACTTCAAGATCTTCGCGTTCTGCGTCGCCGCGGTGTTCGCCGCGATCGGCGGCGCGATGTTCGCCCTCAACGTCGGCTTCATGTCGCCGTCCTTCGTCGGCATCGTGCCGTCGATCGAAATGGTGATCTACACCGCGGTCGGCGGCCGGCTGTCGATTCTCGGCGCCGTGTACGGCACGCTCTTGGTCAACTTCGCCAAGACCAGCCTGTCGGAATCCTTCCCCGAATTATGGCTGTTCGGTCTCGGCGGTCTGTTCATCGCGGTGGTGCTGGCATTCCCCAACGGCCTCGCGGGGATCTGGGCCGACTACGTGCAGCCGCGCATCGACCGGCTGTTCGCCTCGCGCAAATCCGGCACTGACTCCACCAATGGCAAGTCGTTCGGCCCCGTCGCCGACGGCGCCCCGGCCGAATAGGAGAGACCCATGCTGATCGGTCATCAACCCAAGGACTTCCTGCTCTCGGTGGAGGGGCTGACGGTGTCGTTCGACGGCTTCAAGGCGGTCAACGATCTGTCGTTCTACGTCGAGGAAAACGAGATCCGCGTCATCATCGGCCCCAACGGCGCCGGCAAGACCACGGTGCTGGATCTGATCTGCGGCAAGACCAAAGCGACGTCGGGTGCGATTCATTTCCGCGACAAGGATCTCACCAAGATGAAGGAGAACCAGATCGTCCAGGCCGGCGTCGGCCGCAAGTTTCAGAACCCGTCGATCTACGACGATCTGACGGTGTTCGAGAATCTGGAGATCTCCTATCCGCGCGGCCGCACCGTGTTCGGCGCGCTAACCTTCACCCGCGACGCCGTGGTGCGCGACCGCGTCCACGAAGTCGCCGAGATGATCTTCCTGAAGGACAAGCTCAACATGAGCGCCGAGCTGCTCAGCCACGGCCAGAAGCAGTGGCTGGAGATCGGCATGCTGCTGATCCAGGATCCGGAGCTCTTGATGCTCGACGAGCCGGTCGCCGGCATGAGCGTGTCGGAGCGCGTCAAGACCGCCGAGCTGCTGCATACCATCATCAAGGACCGCTCGGTGCTGGTGATCGAGCACGACATGAAATTCGTCGAAGACATCGCCCACAAAGTCACCGTGCTGCACCAGGGCCAGATCCTGTCCGAAGGCACCATGGATGCTGTGAAGAACGATCCCAAGGTCATCGAAGTGTATCTGGGGCATTGAGCATGATGGCTTCCGCCCCGATCGCAGCTTCACCTCTCCCCGCGCGCGGGGAGAGGTCGACGCGCGCTAGCGCGGCGGGTGAGGGGGCGCCTCACCACGGCCGAGCCTCTCCGACTCGCGGAGGCGCCCCCTCACCCTCCCTCTCCCCGCAAGCGGGGAGAGGGAGCTCACCGTCACGGCTAGAGGAGATCCCGATGCTCGCGATCAATGATCTGCACGTTGCCTACGGCCAGAGCGAGGTGTTGCACGGGCTCAACATCAATGTCGCGCCGAACGAGATCGTTGCGATCATGGGTCGCAACGGCATGGGCAAGACCACGCTGATGAAATCACTGATGGGCATCATCCCACAGCGCGCGGGGTCGATCAGCATGCAGGGCACCGAGCTCGGCGGGCTGAAGAGCTACGAGCGCGTCGCCAAGGGACTGGCTTACGTGCCACAGGGCCGCATGATCTTCTCGACCATGACGGTGAAGGAAAACATCGAGACCGGCCTCGTCGTCTCCGGCGAAAAGGATGTGCCGGGCGATCTGTACGAGCTGTTTCCGGTGCTGCTGGAAATGAAGAACCGCCGCGGCGGCAACCTGTCCGGCGGTCAGCAGCAGCAGCTGGCGATTGCGCGCGCGCTCGCCACCAAGCCGAAGGTGCTGCTGCTCGATGAGCCGACCGAAGGCATTCAGCCGTCAATCATCAAGGACATGGCTCGGACGCTGAAGCAGATCCGCGACACCAAGGGGCTGTCGATCATCGTCTCCGAGCAGGTCCTGAGCTTCGCGCTCGACGTCGCCGACCGCGTGCTGGTGATCGAGAACGGCGAAATCGTCCGCGACGATCCGCGCGCCAGCGTCGATGAGGCGCAGGTCGCCAAATATCTGTCCGTCTGAAGTCCAACCAAGTCCACTGGTCCACAAGGGGAGTTATCGATGCCAGAGACACTGATCAAGGTCGACCTCACGCAGTCCGCTTACGACAACGAGATGGTCCACAACCGCTGGCATCCGGACATTCCGATGGCCGCGTGGGTCAACCCGGGCGATGACTTCATCGTCGAGACCTATGACTGGACCGGCGGCTTCATCAAGAACAACGACAGTGCCGACGACGTCCGCGACATCGACCTGTCGATCGTGCACTTCCTGTCCGGCCCGATCGGCGTCAAGGGCGCGGAGCCGGGCGATCTCCTCGTCGTCGACCTGCTCGACGTCGGCCCGATGAAGGAGAGCCTGTGGGGCTTCAACGGCTTCTTCTCCAAGCAGAACGGCGGCGGCTTCCTCACCGATCACTTCCCGCTGGCGCAGAAGTCGATCTGGGACTTCAAGGGCATGTACACCTCGTCGCGCCACATCCCGGGCGTCAACTTCGCCGGCCTGATCCATCCCGGCCTGATCGGCTGTCTGCCCGATCCCAAGCTGCTGTCGACCTGGAACGAGCGTGAGACCGCGCTGATCGCGACCAATCCGACCCGCGTGCCCGGCCTTGCCAACCCGCCGTTCGGCCCGACCGCCCACATGGGCAAGCTGACCGGCGACGACAAGGCCAAGGCTGCGGCCGAAGGCGCCCGCACCGTGCCGCCGCGCGAGCACGGCGGCAATTGCGACATCAAGGATCTGTCCCGCGGCTCGAAGATCTACTTCCCGGTCTATGTGCCGGGCGGCGGTCTTTCGATGGGCGACCTGCACTTCAGCCAGGGCGACGGCGAGATCACCTTCTGCGGCGCCATCGAGATGGCCGGCTGGCTGCACATCAAGGTCGACATCATCAAGGACGGCGTGTCGAAATACGGCATCAAGAACCCGATCTTCAAGCCGTCGCCGGTGACGCCGAACTACAAGGACTACCTGATCTTCGAGGGCATCTCGGTCGACGAGCAGGGCCAGCAGCACTATCTCGACGTCACCGTGGCGTATCGCCAGGCGTGCCTGAATGCGATCGAGTATCTGAAGAAGTTCGGCTACTCCGGCGCCCAGGCCTATTCGATCCTCGGCACCGCGCCGGTGCAGGGCCACATCTCCGGCGTCGTCGACGTCCCCAACGCCTGCGCCACGCTGTGGCTGCCGACCGAGATCTTCGACTTCGACATGATGCCGAGCTCGGCCGGCCCGGTGAAACACATCAAGGGCGACATCCAGATGCCGATCTCGCAGGATAAGTAACAGCGTTCGAGTCCGAGTAACCACCTCTCCCCGTCATTGCGAGGAGCACCCGGATCGACGCTTCGCGTCGTCCGAGTACAGGCTCCGCGACGAAGCAATCCAGAGGCTCAGTGCACCGCGCTGGATTGCTTCGCTTCGCTCGCAATGACGTTGATAGGTGGTTCGCTTGGGCTCTCATCCTTCCCTGCGCGACGGGGAGCGGGACGGCGCGTATCTGCTGCCCCGCTCCCATCGCGCGGAACGACAGATCGTCAGCGCAAGGGAAAACGACGATGCCAGTCTATGAATATATGTGCGACGCCTGCGGGCCGTTCACCGATCTGCGGCCGATGTCGGAATACGAAGAGCCGCAGCCGTGCCCGGTGTGTGAGACGTCGTCGCCGCGCGTCATCCTCACCGCGCCGAACTTCTCCTGCATGCCGGCGGCGCAGCGCAGCGCGCACGCCACCAACGAGAAGAGCCGCAACGCGCCGATGAGCGTCGGAGAATACAAAGCCAAGCACGCCCCCGGCTGCGGCTGCTGCTCCGGCCTGAAGAAGCCGGCGCGGCTGCAGACCCGCACCAAGAGCGGCGCCAAGGGCTTTCCGACCGCGCGGCCGTGGATGATCAGCCACTGACGGTTCCCCATCGTCATTGCGAGCGAAGCGAAGCAATCCAGGCCCCGTGCTCAGCGCTGGATTGCTTCGTCGCTGCGCTCCTCGCAATGACGGGGAGAGGTTGGCGGATCAACTACGCCGCCAGCACCGCCGCGACGCCGAGCAGAAACCCGATCTCGAACATCTGCTCGATCGCGCCGAGCACGTCGCCGGTGTAGCCACCGAGCAGGCGTTTGGCCCAGCCGGTCATCAGTGCGGTCAGCGCTGCGCCGCAGCCGAGGCCCGCGATCAGCGCCAGCGGCGACACCAGCAGCAGCGGCAGCGACGCCAGCGCGACGGTGATCAGCACCAGCACCAATTCGTCCTTGCGCATCGGCTCGTCGGCATACGCGACTTTCATGCCGCTGATCGCGCCGGCGTAGCTCAGCCTGCGCTGGACAAAGCCGGGCGTCGCCCGCGCGGCGGCATGGCAGGCGACAAGAGCGGCCAGCCCGGCCCATAGCGGCAGCTGCGCCAGCGCAGTCGCGCGCAGCGCAACGTCGAGCCCGAGCGCCAGGCCGCCATAGGTGCCGAGCCGCGAGTCCTTCATGATCTCCAGCCGCCGCTCGACCGACCAGCCGCCGCCGAAGCTGTCGAAGGTGTCGGCGAGGCCGTCTTCGTGCAGCGCGCCTGTCAGCATCACCGAGGCCGTGATCGCCAGGAGCGCGGCGAGACCCGGGCCGAACAGCGAATCGCCAAGCACCAGCACCGTCGCCGAGATCAAGCCGATGCCGACACCCACGATCGGGAAGAACGTCATAGCGCGGGTCAACCAGTCCGACTCTGGAGCGCGCTCGGAATTCGGCACCGGCAGGATGGTGAGGAAGCGGATGGCGTCGAGCAACTGCGCGACGGTCGGCGAGCGGCGAGGCAGGGGATCGGCGGACATGATGGTCCTTTACGGGGGGTGATCTAACTGCGCGCGCTCGCCGGCAGCGTCAACCACGACCTTGGCCGCGAGCCTCGTACGAGATGGTGGCTTTGCGCTAGGACAAGCGGCCGGCCCGCGGGCGATGTGACACTTCTTCGCCGAGAACGGCGCCTCCCTTAGTGATGTATGAAATATCACATATCAGATTCCAAAATTGATCATTGATACAAAAGCGTGGTTTGGGGTATTCCAGGGCTTGCCGTCGGCAGACGCAACTGCCGCGGGGTGGCGCGCTTTTGCTTGCTGGGCGTTCGGCGGGCGGCGGAGCCGTGATGGACGTTCGAGGTCGAACCCGATGCGGATAGGGCGCGATCGCTCATGATGACGCAGCAGCTGCATCATCGGCAAAGGCGGGCCGCACGCCGGCAGCGCGGAGGCGGATCGTGACCGCGGTGACGCTGCAGCTCGGCTGCATCGCCGCGCTGCTGGGCATTACGGCCGCGGCGGTTGTGCTGAGCCGCGCGCCGCGGCTTGCGACGGCGATCGTCTACGCCGCCACGCTCCTCGTCTGCGCGATCGCCACGGCGAGCGCCGCTCGTTGGCTGTTGCTGCACGGCGACGCGGCCGCCGAGCGGGTGCTGCCGATCGGATTGCCGTGGCTCGGCTCGCATTGGCGGCTCGATGCGCTGGCGGCGTTTTTCCTGATCGTGGTCAATCTCGGCGGCGCGCTGGCGAGCCTTTACGCGCTCGGCTATGGCCGGCACGAACATGCGCCGCAGCGCGTGCTGCCGTTCTACCCCGCCTTCATCGCCGGCATGAACGCCGTGGTGCTGGCCGCCGACGCATTCTCCTATCTGCTGTCGTGGGAGTTCATGTCGCTGGCGTCGTGGGCGCTGGTGATGGCGCATCACCGCGTCGCCGCCAACCGCCGCGCCGGCTACGTGTATCTGTTGATGGCCAGCTTCGGCACGCTGATGCTGCTGCTCGCCTTCGGCCTGCTCGCCGGCACGACGGGCACTTATGACTTCGCGGCGATCCGCATCGCGCCGCATGCGCCGTGGCTCGCCACGCTGGTGCTGCTCTTGATGCTGCTGGGCGCCGGCTCCAAGGCCGGCCTGGTGCCGCTGCACGTCTGGCTGCCGCTAGCGCATCCGGCGGCGCCGAGCCACGTCTCGGCGCTGATGAGCGGCGTGATGACCAAGGTGGCGATCTACGGCTTCATCCGTGTGGTGTTCGATCTGCTCGGCCAGCCGGACTGGTCGACTTCCGGCGTGGTGCTGGCATTCGGCGGTGTCACCGCGGCGGTCGGCATTTTGTATGCGCTGATGGAAAGCGACCTGAAGCGGCTGCTGGCTTACTCGACCATCGAGAATATCGGCGTGGTGTTCGTCGCGCTCGGCCTGGCGCTGGCGTTCCAGGCCAATGACGAGAAGCTGCCGGCGGCGCTGGCCTTCACGGCGGCGCTGTTTCACGTCTTCAATCACTCGCTGTTCAAGAGCCTGCTGTTCTTCGGCGCTGGCGCGGTGCTGAGCGCCACCGGCGAGCGCGACATGGACCGGCTCGGCGGCCTGATCCATCGCATGCCGGTGACCAGCGTCGTTTTCCTGATCGGCTCGATCGCGATCTCGGCGCTGCCGCCGTTCAACGGCTTCGTCTCCGAATGGCTGATCTTCCAGGCGGTGCTGCAAAGCCCGCAGCTGCCGCAATGGGGGCTGAAAATTCTGGTGCCCGCGGTCGGCGCGCTGATGGCGCTCGCTGCGGCGCTGGCGGCGGCGTGTTTCGTCAAGGCCTACGGCGTCAGCTTCCTCGGTCGCCCGCGTGGCGACGCGCCGATGCGCGCCAAGGAGGTGGACCGCTTTTCGCTGGCTGCGATGAGCATCCTCGCCGCGCTGTGCCTCGGCGCCGGCGTGTTGCCGGGTTTCGTGATGGATGCGCTGGCGCCGATCGCCGCCGACATTCTCGGCGGTCGTCTTCCGCCGCAGACGCCGCTGGCGTGGTTGTCGATCGTGCCGATCAGCGAAAGCCGCGGCTCTTACAATGGTGGGTTGGTGGCGGTGTTCATCATCGTCTCGGCGTCGCTGGCGTTCGTCGCGATCCGGCTGTTCGCCACCGGCGCGGTGCGGCGTGGCCCGGCCTGGGGCTGCGGCTTCACCGATCCGGCGCCGCTGGCGCAATACTCCGCCGCCGGCTTCGCGCAGCCGATCCGCCGCGTGTTCGGCACCTTGCTGTTTCGCGCCCGCGACCGTGTGACGATGCCGCCACCCGGCGACGTCGCGCCGGCGCGGCTCAGGATCGAACTGCACGATCAGGTGTGGGAACGGATCTACGCGCCGCTGGCGAATGGCATTGTCGGCGCCGCCGTGCGGCTCAACCGTCTGCAGCTTCTCACCATCCGGGGTTATCTCAGCCTGGTGTTCGCCACTCTCGTCACGCTGCTGCTGGTGCTGGCGATATGGACGTGATCACCGCCATCGCCGTGCAGGGCGTGCAGATGCTGCTGGTGTTTTGGCTGGCGCCGCTGCTCACCGGCTTCATCCGCAGGATCAAGGCGCGGCTGCAGCGCCGCCGCGGCCCGTCGCTGCTGCAGCCCTACCGCGACCTCGCGCGGCTGCTGCGCAAGGATGTCGTGCTGGCCGACAATGCCTCGTGGCTGTTTCGCGCCGTGCCCTATGTCACCTTCGCGGCGATCTGGGTCGCGGCCGCGCTGGTGCCGACCTTTGCCACCGGACTGCTGTTCAACTGGGCCGCCGACCTGATCGTCATCGTCGCGCTGCTCGGCACCGCGCGGTTCTTCCTGGCGCTCGCCGGCATGGATGTCGGCACTTCGTTCGGCGGCATCGGCTCTTCGCGCGAGGTGATGATCGCGGCGCTGGCCGAGCCGGCGATGCTGATGATCGTGTTCTGCGTCGCGCTGGTCGCCGGCTCGACGCATCTATCGACCGTCGCCGACTACATCGCCTCGACCGCGGTCGGCCTGCGCGTCTCGCTCGGCCTCGCCATGATCGCGCTGGTGATGGTGGCGCTGGCCGAGAACGCCCGCATCCCGATCGACAATCCCTCGACCCATCTCGAGCTCACCATGGTGCACGAGGCGATGATCCTGGAATATTCCGGCCGCCATCTGGCGCTGATCGAGTTCGGCGCACAGCTCAAGCTGCTACTCTACATCTCGCTGATCGTCTGCCTGTTCTATCCCTGGGGCATCGGCGTGTTCGGCGGCGGCCCGGCCGCCTATGTGGCCGGCGCGGCGCTGTATCTGGTCAAGATCACCACCGCAGGCTTCCTGCTCGCATTGTTCGAGACCGCCACCGCCAAGATGCGAGTGTTCCGCGTGCCGCAATTCCTCGGCGCCGCGCTGATGCTCGGCCTGCTCGGCACGCTTCTGCTGTTCGTGTCGAAGGGGCTGTGACGATGCACGGACTGGCTTTCGATATCTCGCATTCGCTGGCCGGCGGCCTGGTGCTGGTGTCGTTCATGATGCTGTATCAGGACCGGCTGACCTCACTGCTCAACGTGTTCGCTCTGCATGCGCTGATGCTGTCGGCGGCGGTGGCGTGGCAGGCGCTGATCCAGAACGCGCCGCATCTCTACGTCACCGCGGCGATCGCGCTGTTGTTCAAGGCGATCATCATTCCGGTGGCGCTGCGCCGCATCGTCTACAAGCTCGGCATTCACCGCGACATCGAGACTGTGGTCGGGATCGGTCCGACCATGCTGGCCGGCATGGGGCTCGTCGCACTGTCGCTGGCCTTGATGCTGCGCGTCACCGCCGACGCCGACGCGCTGGCGCGCGAGGACCTCGCCTTCGCGCTGTCGGTCGTGCTGCTCGGGCTGTTGTTCATGGTGACGCGGCGCAACGCCGTCAGTCAGGTGGTCGGCTTCATGTCGCTGGAGAACGGCCTGATCCTCGCCGCCGCCGGCGCCAAGGGCATGCCGCTGGTGGTGGAGATCAGCGTCGCGTTCTCGGTGCTGATCGCCTTCATCGTCATCGGCATCGTGCTGTTCCGGATCCGCGAGCGCTTCGACTCGGTGGACGTGTCCCAGCTCGACGTCTCGCGTGGAGAGCGGACATGACGCTTGCGGGGCTCGACCCGGTGGCCGGCGTGCTGCTGATCCCGGTGATCGCGGCGGGGCTGCTCGCTTTGCTGCCGGGCTACAAGCTCACCGCGCGTCTCAATGTGCTGGCGAGCCTCGGCAGCTTTCTTTGTGCGGCCTCGCTTCTGGTGCTGCCGCGCCCCGCACCCGGCGCCTACATCCTGGTGGACGATCTCAACATCGTGTTCATCGTGCTGAACACCTTCGTGGGCTTCACCACCAGTCTGTTCAGCGCCAGCTACATCGCCCACGAGCTCGAGACCGGCAAGCTGACGCCGGCCTATCTGAGGTTCTATCACGCGATGTATCAGACCATGATGTTCGGCATGAACCTGGCGTTCGTGTCGAATAACATCGGGCTGATGTGGGTGGCGGTCGAACTGGCGACGCTGACCACGGTGCTGATGGTCGGCATCTATCGCACGCCGGCGGCGCTCGAAGCGGCGTGGAAATATTTTATCCTCGGCAGCGTCGGCATCGCGCTGGCGCTGTTCGGCACCATCCTGATCTACATGGCGGCGCGGCCGGTGATCGGCGAGGGCCAGGAGGGGATGATCTGGACCGTGCTGGTGTCGCGCGCCTCCGGCTTCGATGCCGCGCTCTTGAACGTCGCCTTCGTGTTCCTGTTCCTCGGCTACGGCACCAAGGTCGGCCTCGCGCCGCTGCACGCCTGGCTGCCGGACGCGCATGCCGAAGGCCCGACGCCGATCTCGGCGGTGCTGTCCGGCCTTTTGCTCAACGTCGCGCTGTACGCGCTGCTGCGATTCAAAATGCTGCTCGCCGCCAACGGTGATGCGATGCCGCCCGGCGTGCTGATGATCGTGATGGGATTGGCGTCGCTGCTGTTCGCCGCCTTCATGCTGTATCGCCGCCGCGACATCAAACGGCTGTTCGCGTATTCGTCGATCGAACACATGGGCATCATCGTGTTCGCGTTCGGCATGGGCGGCCCGCTGGCGAATTTCGCCGGGCTGCTGCACATGGTGATGCACAGCCTGACCAAGTCGGCGATCTTTTATGCGGTCGGACAGATCACGCAAGTGAAGGGCACGCAGTCGCTGGCGAAGATCCGCGGCGTCACCGAGACGCATCCGGTGCTCGGCTGGGGCCTCGTCGCCGGCGTCGTGGCGATCGCCGGGCTGCCGCCGCTCGGCATCTTCATGAGCGAGTTTCTGCTGGTGACCTCGACCTTCGCGCGCTCGCCGTGGCTCGCTTTGCTGCTGGTGTTCGGCCTGCTGGTCGCGTTCGGCGCACTGACGCTGCGGCTTACCGGCATCGCCTTCGGCGCGCCGCGCGGCAGCCGCGCGCCGGCGCAGGCGAGCTATCTGCCGATGTTCGCGCATCTGGCGCTGGTGCTGATCGCAGGCGTGTATCTGCCGGCGCCGGTGGTGGCGTGGTTTCAGCACGTTGCCAAATTGCTGGGGTAGGGGGATCGCATGCCGTCGCTGATCGATCTCAACCTCGAAGGCCAGCCGGTGGCGCGGCATCGGCCGTGGTCGCGCACGGTCATCGACCGCGTGACCTGGAGTTTTGCCGCGCGGATGCTCGGCGACGGACATTGGAATTTGCTGTCGCTGTGGGGTGAGCCTTCGGCCGTGCATATGGCGCTGTTCGACCCGCGCACCGCCGAGATCGGCGTGATCAGCCTCGATTGCCCGCAGCGCAGCTTTCCGTCGGTCGCCGCCAGGCATCTGCCGGCGCTACGGCTGGAGCGCACCATCACCGATCTATACGGTCTGCAGCCCGAAGGCGCGATCGACGACCGACCGTGGCTCGATCACGGCCGCTGGGAGCTGCATGCGCCGCTCGGCGAAGCGGCCGCCGCATCGCCGCAGCCGCCCTATCCATTTCTCCCCGTCGAAGGCGCCGGCACCCATCAGGTCGCTGTCGGCCCTGTGCACGCCGGGATCATCGAGCCCGGCCATTTCCGCTTCACCGTCTCGGGCGAAACCGTGGTGCGGCTGGAGCAGCGCTTCGGCTACGTCCACAAGGGCATCGACGGCTTGATGAGCGGCGCCGACCTGCCGCGCGCCGCGCACCTCGCCGGCCGCGTCTCCGGCGACTCGACGGTGGCCTATGCGCTGGCCTTCGCGCGCGCGGTCGAAATCGCCATCGATGCCGAGGTGCCGGCCCGCGCGGTTTGGCTTCGTGCGCTGTGTGCCGAACTCGAGCGCCTCGCCAATCATCTCGGCGACATCGGCGCGATCTGCAATGACGCGGCGTTTGCAATCATGCTGGCGCAGTTCGGCGTGCTGCGCGAAAACGTGCTGCGCGCTGCCGACACCGCATTCGGCCATCGCCTGATGCGGGACGTCGTGATGCCCGGCGGCGTCGCGCGCGATCTCGACGACGCCGGCATCGCGGCGATCCACGCAGCGCTTGCTGGCGTCCGAAAGCAGTGGCCAAAGCTGATCGCGCTCTATGAAGACACCGCCTCGCTGCAGGACCGCACTGTGGCGACCGGCATCGTCAAGCCCGCCCTCGTCGATCAGTACGCTGCCGGCGGCTTCGTCGGCCGCGCGTCCGGCCGTGTCTTCGACGCACGGCGCACGCTGAGCTACGCGCCGTATGATGAGTTGTCGTTCGACGTTCCGGTGCTCAGCGAAGGCGATGTCGACGCCCGCGTCCGCATCCGCATCGCCGAAGTCGAGCAAAGCCTGTCGCTGATCGACCAGATCCTGGTTCGCATCCCTGGCGGCGCGATCCATCGGCCGCTGACACTGCCGCACCAGGCTCGCGAAGGCATGGCGCTGGTCGAAGGGTTTCGCGGCGACATTCTGGCGTGGCTGCGCATCGCGAACGGCCGCATCGAGCGCTGTCACTTCCGCGATCCATCGTGGTTTCAGTGGCCGCTGCTCGAAGCTGCGATCGAGGGCAATATCATCGCCGACTTCCCACTCTGTAATAAATCGTTCAACTGCTCCTACTCGGGCGTGGATCTGTAGCGATGCGCAAGCTGCTGCTCGAAAGCCTGTTCGCTCTGCCGCTGACCGAAGCCGCGCCGGCGCGTGACGATGTCGCCGCAGCTGAACTCGCCGCACTGCTCGGCAATCGTGCACAGCGGAGGCTCGGCCGCAGCCTGTCGATCCGCGAGGTCGATGCCGGCTCGTGCAACGGCTGTGAGTTGGAGATTCACGCGCTGAACAACGCGTATTACGACATCGAGCGCTTCGGCCTGCGCTTCGTCGCCTCGCCGCGCCACGCCGACGTGCTGCTGGTCACCGGGCCGGTGACCCACAACATGCGCGACGCGCTGAAGCTGACTTATGACGCGACACCCGGCCCGAAATGGGTGGTCGCCTGCGGTGACTGCGCGCGCGACGGCGGCTGCTTCGCGGGGAGTTATGCGGTCGCGGGCGGCGTGTCGTCGGTACTGCCGGTCGACCTGCACATCCCCGGCTGCCCACCGAAGCCGCTGCAGATCTTGCGCGGGCTGCTGGCTCTTATTGATAGTGTCGCGGAGCGAAAGACGACACGTTGAGAGTTGCTTAGCGACAGTCTTTCGGTAGCGAGCCAGCGTCGCCGGCGAGTCAAACCTCTCGTTCGTCATTCCGGGCTCGCGCTGCGCGCGCCCCGGAATGACGAACTTGGGGCTTGTGCCAAGTGCCGCTTGCTCAACGTAGCTTCTGCTACTCCTCACCGCGCCGCGCCGAAGCGCAGGGCTTGCGACCAGCCGCCGCACGCGTGGCTTGATCCCGCTCAATGCTGGGGTGGTAGGATGCGGCCTAGCCTGACGTGTTGATGGTGACACAGTGTCTGGAGACGATGCGGCTCGATCTAAACAGCGACTACACGATCGTCCTGACCGCTTTGCGTCTTTGGCTCAAATCGGCTCTGGTGGTGTGTGCGCTGATGATGATTGCTGTCGGCGCTGCGTCGTCGGCATCTGCTGCGTCCGATGCCCGGCATCAGCAGCTCGAATTCGTCAAGACACCGCCGTCGGTCCCGGCGCCGAGCCTCAGCGACGAACCTGAAGTCACCACCACCGACAGCGGCCAGGCGCTCACGCCAAGCTCGAGCCGCAGCATGGCCTGCGATCAGTCGACCCGCGTGCGGCTGCCGCTCGACGAGCGGACGCTCGATCGCAGCGAGCCTCCCCAGCTTCGCCCGCCAATCTGCGTGTAGCACCCGCCGGATTGCGTCCGCGTTCCTGACCGACGCTCTGCTCGCCGTCTCGTGACGGTGCGAGGCCTTGCGCCTCGTGGATGCGCCGTCTCCCGCTGCTGCGATCACCGGCTTCTCCCGATCCTCCTGTGCGTCGCAAGCCCGCCGTTGCGGGTCCCGCGGACGCATACCGAACCTGCCGCCATCACGTCGCGCAGGGCCATCTTCACCTCCGACATCCCGGACACACGCATGACCATGCCGATGGAAGCCACGATCAAGGGCCCGAACGATCAGGCCTCGGAGGAGATGTGGCACGCGATCGATGCCGACCGGGTGCTGGCGGGGCTCGAGACCAGCCGCGGCGGCCTGAGCAGTGAGGAAGCCGCGAAACGTCTCGCCAGCGTCGGCTCGAATGCTCTGCCGGATCCGCCGCGCCGCTCGGCGCTGCTGCGCTTCCTGGCCCAGTTCAACAATACGCTGATCTACTTCCTGCTCGCCGCCGCGGTTGCGGCCGCGTTCCTCGGTCATCGCATCGACGCCGCGGTGATCGTCGCGGTGGTGACCATCAACGCCATCGTCGGCTACGTCCAGGAGGACAAGGCCGAGAAGGCTTTGGCGGCGATCAAGAAGATGATCTCGCCGCGCGCCCACGCTTGGCGCGATGGCCACCGCGCGGCGATCCCAGCCGCCGAACTCGTGCCTGGCGACGTAGTGATGATCGAGGCCGGCGACCGTGTCCCGGCCGACCTGCGGCTGACCCGCGCCCGCGGCCTGTTGATCGATGAGGCGATGCTCACCGGCGAGTCGGTGGCGTCCGAAAAGCACGATCAGCCCGCCGCGCCGCAGGCGCCACTCGGCGACCGACGGTGCATGGCGTTCTCCGGCACGCTGGTTTCGGCCGGGCAAGGCTTTGGCGTCGTGGTCGCAACCGGACAGAGAACCGAAATCGGCCGCATCTCGACGCTGATCCAGGGCGTCGAGCATCTCACCACGCCGCTGCTCGGCCAGATCAACCGGTTCGGCCAGCGCTTCACCTGGGTGGCGATCTCCGCCGCGGCGCTGATCTTTGCCTTCGCCGTGCTGGTGCGCGGCTATGAATGGACCGAGGCGCTGATTGCGGTGGTGGCGCTCGCGGTCGGCGTCGTGCCGGAAGGCTTGCCGGCGGTCATCACCATCACGCTGGCGATCGGCGTGCAGCGGATGGCGCGGCGCAACGCCATCATCCGCAGCCTGCCGGCGGTCGAGACGCTCGGCGCCACCTCGGTGATCTGCTCGGACAAGACCGGAACGCTGACCCGCAACGAGATGACGGCGCGGCGCATCGTCACCGCCGAGCATACGATTATGGTCACCGGCTCCGGCTACGCCGCGAACGGCGAACTCACGGTCGACGGCGACGCTGTGCCGGAGGCGGTGGCGTCGGCGATGCAGCTGATCCGCTGCGGCCTGCTCTGCAACGACGCGCAACTGCGCGAGGCGAACGGGCACACGATCGTCGACGGCGATCCGATGGAAGGCGCGCTGGTGGCGTTGGCGCTCAAGGCCGGGCTCGATCCAGCGCTGGAGCGCGCGGCTTGGAAGCGGTCGGACGAGATCCCGTTCGACGCGCAGCATCGCTTCATGGCGACGCGGCATGCCGCTGCGTCCGGGCAGGTGATCTTCGTCAAGGGCGCGCCGGAGCGGCTGCTGACGATGTGCGCGTCGCAGGTCGGCCGCGACGGTCTGGTGCCGCTCGACTCCGCGTTCTGGACCGAGCGGATCGCCCGCGCCGCCGCCGAAGGCGAGCGCGTGCTCGGCTTCGCGGTGCGCTCGCCGGCGCGCACCTCGGATCAGCTCGGCTTCGCCGATCTCGACGAGGGCCTGGCGTTTATTGGATTGATCGGCTTCATCGATCCGCCGCGCGACGAGGTGATCCAGGCGATCGCCGAATGCCGCTCGGCCGGCATCGTGGTCAAGATGATCACCGGCGATCACGCCGCCACCGCAGACGCGATCGCGCGCCAGCTCGCGCTCACCGAGAGCCCCGACGTCGTCACCGGTGCTGATCTCGACCGCACCCCCGAAGCGGCCTTCATCGGCATCGTCAGCCACACCGACGTGTTCGCGCGGACCAATCCCGAGCACAAGCTGCGCATCGTCCGTGCGCTGCAATCGACCGGCGCGGTGGTGGCGATGACCGGTGACGGCGTCAACGACGCGCCGGCGCTGAAGCAGGCCGACGTCGGCATCGCGATGGGCCACAAGGGCACCGAGACCGCCAAGGAAGCCTCCGAGGTGGTGCTGCTCGACGACAACTTCGTTTCGATCGTCGCCGCCGTGCAGGAAGGCCGCACCGTCTACGACAACATCCGCAAGGTGATCGCCTGGACGATCCCGACCAATGGCGGCGAGGCGCTCACCGTCATCATGGCGATCCTGATCGGCTTCACGATGCCGATGACGCCGGTCCAGATCCTGTGGATCAATCTGATCCTCACCGTGACGCTCGGCCTGGTGCTTGCGTTCGAGCCGCCGGAGCCCGGCGTCATGCAACGGCCGCCGCGGCCGGCGAACGCGCCGCTGCTGTCGCGCTTCCTGGTGTGGCGGATCGTCTTCGTATCAGCGCTGTTCACCGTCGGCGCGCTGGCGATCTTCTTCTACGCGCTTGGCAGCGGGCTGCCGATCGAGACGGCACGGACCATGGTGGTCAATGTGCTGGTGGTGTTCGAGATCTTCTATCTGTTCAACGTTCGCTATCTGCACACCTCGTCGTTCTCGCTGCGCGGTGCGCTCGGTACGCCGGCGGTGCTGGCGGCGCTGATCGTGGTAATCGCGGCGCAGCTCGCCTTCACCTACGCGCCGTTCATGCAGTCGCTGTTCGACACCAGGCCCCTGTCGGTGTTGGAGGGCGCGGCGATCATCGCGGCCGGCGTGGTGATGATGGCGGTGCTCGAACTGGAAAAATTCGTGATGCGACGCGTCGGCCTGCTGCGCCGGCTCGAGCCGTAACGCGTCGCGATTTCCCGACATCCGGAAATTAACAGGAGATACAGATGGACCAGATGGCATCCGAGATCATGCGGCCCGATCTGAAGATCGTGCTGGTCGCCACCGATTTCTCCGCCCGCTCGGATCGCGCGGTGCGCCGCGCCGCGGCGATCGCCCGCGAGGCCAGCGCGCGGCTGGTGCTGACCCATGTGGTCGACGACGATCAACCTGAGCGCCTCGTAGCCGCGGAGTGCGACCTCGCCGAGACGGCGCTGAGTGATGCGATCCGCGAGCACGCGTATTTGGCCGGCCTGTCTTGCAGCCCGCTGGTGGTGTGCGGCACGCCGTTCGCCGGGATCGTGCAGGCCGCCGAGCAGCAGGGCGCCGATCTCTGCGTGATCGGCAGTCACCGTCGTGCGTTTCTGAGAGACATCTTCGTCGGCACCACGGCCGAGCGGGTGATCCGCAACAGTCCGGTGCCGGTGCTGATGGCGAACATCGATCCGGCCTTGCGCTACGCCAACTGCCTCGCGCCGGTCGATCTGTCGGAATGCTCGCTGCAGGCGCTGAGGACCGGCCGGCGTCTTGGCGTGCTGACGAATATCCGCATGGTGATCCTGCACGTCTACGACGCAGCGGCCGTCGGCATGCTGAGCTACGCGGGCGTCGGCAAGGGCAATGTCGACGACTACCTGACCGACGCGCGTGTCGAGGCAGTGCGCGAGTTGACGCGCTTTCTGGGGCCGCTCGATCTCGACGACGTCGATTACTCCACCATGGTCCGCGAAGGCGTCGCGCAGGCCGCGATCGTTGACGTCGCGGCCGAATTGCGGCCGGATCTGGTTGTGATCGGTACCCACGGCAGGCGCGGCGCCGTCCGGCTTTTACTCGGCAGCGTCACC
This sequence comes from Rhodopseudomonas palustris, assembly GCF_003591005.1. Classification (GTDB taxonomy): domain Bacteria; phylum Pseudomonadota; class Alphaproteobacteria; order Rhizobiales; family Xanthobacteraceae; genus Rhodopseudomonas; species Rhodopseudomonas palustris_K. Next base: position 6,366 of record NZ_QYYD01000032.1, on the reverse strand, counting down.
GAGGAGGTGCTGCGTCGGCTCAATCGCGACATTCTCATCGTGCCGGCGCGCGACGCCGCGTAGCGCGGTCGCATCCTCGTCGATATTTCGCATTGCAGCGGCGGCGCCGAGCGTATCGGCGCCGCCGCTGTTTCGGTGGTCAGAGTCGCGCTGGTCGATCACGCGCGATCACATCGGTTCACCACCACGCCCGATGACAGCGGCGATTGCCTGGTTTGCGTGAATCAAGCGACGTCCGACCGGCACGGAGCGGGCGATTCAGAGGTCCGCCGCAATCCGGTTACCAATCTTACGACTTTACTAACACGGCCGATCACATTGCTGCATGCGGCTTAGCCAAATTTTAAGTCGGGCCACGTACGTTCGCTCGCACAGTATGTTGAGTGCTTGAGAGTTGTGAGTAAGCCATGACAGAGCCCCACCGCCCGCGGGTCAAATACGTCATCGGGCCCGATGGAAGTCCGTTAACGATTGCGGATTTGCCCGCCCCGGGGACGAAGCGCTGGGTGATCCGCCGCAAGGCCGAAGTGGTCGCCGCCGTTCGGGGTGGTCTCCTCTCCCTCGAAGAGGCCTGCAGCCGCTATACCCTCACCGTGGACGAATTCCTGTCCTGGCAATTCTCGATCGACCAACACGGTCTGGCGGGGCTGCGGACCACGCGAATCCAGCAATATCGGCAGTAACCCCGGTTACCCGGAGGTTAACGAATTCCTGAAAGCCGGCCCCATTTCGGGAAGCCGGCTTTCGGCATTCTTGAAGCAATTTCCGTCTCGTTAAGATTTATTAACCTTCTGGAAACCATCCCATAGGCAAAGTTTGCCTAGTCGGCTCGGTTGTGCCGAATCCAAGGGGCTGGTCTTGCAGAACGTGTTGGGTTTCCTGAAAGGCTTGGGCGCCGCCCGGCTGATGGCGATGATCGCCGTGACGGTGGCGCTGCTCGGCTTCTTTGCGTTCGTCATCATGCGGGTATCCCAGCCGCAGATGACCACCCTCTACACCGACCTCGGCAATGACGACGCATCCAGCATCATCAAGGAGCTGGAGCGCCAGGCGATTCCGTTCGAGATGCGCAACGAAGGCTCCACCCTGATGGTGCCGAAGGACAAGGTCACCCGGCTGCGGATGAAGCTGGCCGAAGGCGGCCTGCCCAAGGGCGGCGGCGTGGGGTACGAGATCTTCGACAAATCCGATGCGCTCGGCACCACCAGCTTCGTGCAGAACATCAATCATCTGCGCGCGCTGGAAGGCGAATTGTCGCGGACGATTCGCGCGATCGATCGCGTTCAGGCGGCACGCGTGCATCTTGTGCTGCCGGAGCGGCCGCTGTTCTCACGCGAGGCGCCGGAGCCGTCCGCCTCGATCGTGCTGCGGGTGCGCGGCGCGCTGGAGCCGCAGCAGGTCCGCGCCATTCGTCACCTCGCCGCCTCAGCCGTCAACGGCCTGAAGCCGCAGCGGGTGTCGATCGTCGACGAGGGCGGGCAGCTGCTCGCCGACGGCTCGGCGACCGCCAATGCGGCCGACAGTTCGGCCGGCGATGAGCGGCGCACTGCGTTCGAAAAGCGGATGCGCAATGAAGTCGAGGCGATTGTGTCGTCGGTCGTCGGCTCCGGCCGTGCCCGTGTTCAGGTCACCGCCGATTTCGATTACAACAAGATCACCCAGACGTCGGACAAGTTCGATCCGGAAGGCCGGGTGTTGCGCTCCAGCCAGACGCGCGAAGAGCAGTCGCAGACGCAGGCGAACGACGGACAGGTCACGGTCAATAATGAGCTGCCCGGCAATCCGGGGCAGGGCGCCGCCGCCGCTCCGCGCGACCAGAGCAAGAAGTCGGAAGAGACCAACAATTACGAGATCTCCCGCGTCACCAAGACCGAAGTCACGGAGGCCGGTCGCGTCAACCGGCTGTCGGTCGCCGTGCTGGTCGACGGCAGCTACGCCAAGAATGACAAAGGCGAGCTGGTCTATGCCGAGCGCCCGAAGGAGCAACTCGACCGCATCGCCGCTCTGGTGCGCTCGGCGATCGGCTTCGATCAAAAACGCGGCGATCAGGTCGAAGTCGTCAATCTGAAATTCGCCGAAGCTCCGCTGCTCGAGAAGCTCCCGGAGCCCGCTGGCCTGATGGGCATGTTTCAATTCACCAAGGACGACATCATGAACATGATCCAGCTCGGTGTGTTGTTCGTGCTCGGCCTGGTGGTGCTGTTCATGGTGATCCGCCCGCTGGTCAAGCGCGTGCTGGCGGCCGAGGCCGCGCCGGAAGCCGGCGTGCCGGCGCTCACCGACAATAGCCTGCCGCAGATCGGCAGCGACGGTCAGCCGGTGACGCCGCCCAGCATGATCGACATCGCCCAGGTCCAGGGCCAGGTCCACGCCCAATCGGTTCACCGGGTGGGTGAGCTGGCCGAACGCAATCCCAATGAAACCGCCGCCATTGTCCGTCAATGGCTGGCCGAGCCCGCCTGATCGCCATGGCCGAAACTCCCGCTCTCACCTCCGGCTCGGACGACATCGCCAATGTGGTCGCGACGCTTGCGCAGCGTCAGAGCGGCCGCGCCGCGACGGCGCCGCTCCCGGGCCCGAAGCGCGCGGCGATTCTGATGCTGGCGCTCGGCGAGCAATATGGCGGCAAGGTCTGGAGCCTGCTCGACGACGACGAAGTGCGCGAGCTGTCCGCCGTGATGTCGACGCTCGGCACCATCGAGCCGGAAGTCGTCGAGGATCTGCTGCTCGAATTCGTGTCGCGGATGTCCGCCTCCGGCGCGCTGATGGGCAATTACGACGCCACCGAGCGGCTGCTGCAGCGCTATCTGCCGGCCGACCGCGTCAGCGGCATCATGGAAGAGATCCGCGGCCCGGCCGGCCGCAACATGTGGGAGAAACTCTCCAACGTTCAGGAGGAGGTGCTCGCCAACTATCTGAAGAACGAATATCCGCAGACCACCGCGGTCGTGCTGTCCAAGCTCAAGCCCGAACACGCCGCCAAAGTGCTGGCGATCCTGCCCGACGACATGGCGCTCGACGTCATCAACCGCATGCTGCGGATGGAATCGGTGCAGAAGGAAGTGGTCGAGAGCCTCGAGCGGACGCTGCGCACCGAATTCATGTCCAACCTGTCGCAGACCCGCCGCCGCGACGCCCACGAGGTGATGGCGGAGATCTTCAACAATTTCGACCGGCAGACCGAGACCCGCTTCATCACCTCGCTGGAAGACGACAACCGCGAGGCGGCCGAACGCATCAAAGCTTTGATGTTCACCTTCGACGATCTGGTCAAGCTCGACGCCGGGTCGGCGCAGACGCTGATGCGCAACATCGATCGCGACAAGCTGGCGATCGCGCTGAAGAGCGCCAACGAGGAGGTGCGCGGCTTCTTCCTCGGCAACATGTCGTCGCGCGCCGGCAAGATGCTGCTCGACGACATGGCGGCGCTCGGTCCGGTGCGGCTACGCGACGTCGACGAGGCGCAGGCGCTGCTCGTCAACCTCGCCAAGGACCTCGCCGCCAAGGGCGAGATCGTGCTGACCAAGAATCGCGCCGATGACGAGCTGGTGTACTGATGGCGGCCGCGCAGAAATTCCTGTTCGACAACGATTTTGGCGCTCCCGACCGGGCGCGCGAGAAGGCCACAGCCGCCGCCGAATTGGCCCAGGCAGTCGCCGCCGCCGAGCAGCGTGGCTACCAGGTCGGCTTTGCCCAGGCGCAGCGCGAGATGCAGGCCGAGGCCGAGCGCCGCAGCGCGATGGCGCTGGAGCAGATCGGTCAGGCCCTGCAGGTGATTGCGGCCGGCATCGGCAATGTCGAAACCAGGATGGAAACCGAAGCGGTCGAAGTCGCGGTGGCGGTGGCGCGCAAGCTGTGCGCCGAGCTGGTCGCCGCCGAACCGCTGGCGGAGATCACCGCGCTGGTCGGCGAATGTTTTAGGCATCTGGTTTCGACGCCGCATCTGGTGGTCCGGATCAGCGATGGCTTGTACGAGGCTGCGCGTGAACGCATCGAACTGCTGGCCAAGCAGAGCGGCTTCGCCGGCCGCCTGGTGCTGCTGTCCGATCCGGAGATCGCCGGCGGTGACTGCAAGATCGAATGGGCCGACGGCGGCGTGGTGCTGGAGCGCGCCACGATCGAGGCGAAAATCAACGAGCTGGTCGGGCGCTACATGGCGTCGCGCAAGTAATCACGGATTCGAGGACTCACATGGGCGATAATGACGGCCTGCCGCTTCCCGACCTCAACGGCGCAGACGCGCCGCCGCTGGCGGATGTCGGCTACAACGAAGAGGAGCAGACCTCGCGCGTCGCCGCCGATCTCGAGGCGGTGTTCGACGTGCCGGTGCAGGTCTCGGCCGTGCTCGGCCGCTCCAAGATGGACGTCGGCGAATTGCTCAAGCTCGGCCCCGGCGCGGTGCTCGAGCTCGACCGCCGCGTCGGCGAGGCGATCGACATCTACGTCAACAATCGGTTGGTGGCGCGTGGCGAAGTGGTGCTGGTCGAGGACAAGCTCGGCGTCACCATGACGGAAATCATCAAGGCGGACAACTAATCGCGGCCGTTTGGCGGCACGGCGGACACGGCTTTACAGGAGCAAACCATGCGGCTTCTCATCGTTGGTACCCTCAAGGGCCAGCTCACCACCGCGACCAAGATCGCGATCGACAACGGTGCCTCGGTCACCCACGCCTCGGACCACGAGCAGGCCATGGCAGTGCTGCGCGGCGGCAAGGGCGCCGACCTGCTGCTGGTCGACGTCGCGCTCGACATCCGCGACCTGGTGATGCGGCTCGAGGCCGAGCACATCGCGGTGCCGATCGTCGCCTGCGGCATTGCCAGCGACGCGCGCGCCGCGGTGGCGGCGATCCACGCCGGCGCCAAAGAGTACATCCCGCTGCCGCCGGATCCGGAGCTGATCGCCGCGGTGCTCGCGGCGGTCGCCAACGACAGCCGCGAACTGGTGTATCGCGACGAGGCGATGGCCCGCGTCATCAAGCTGGCGCAGCAGATCGCTGGCTCCGAAGCTTCGGTGATGATCACCGGCGAGAGCGGCACCGGCAAGGAGGTGCTGGCGCGCTACGTCCACAGCCGCTCGCACCGTGCCAAGAAGCCGTTCATCAGCATCAACTGCGCGGCGATCCCCGAGCATCTCCTGGAGTCCGAATTGTTCGGCCACGAGAAGGGCGCCTTCACCGGCGCGGTGGCGCGGCGCATCGGCAAGTTCGAGGAAGCCACCGGCGGCACGCTGCTGCTCGACGAAATTTCCGAGATGGACGTGCGGCTGCAGTCCAAGCTGCTGCGCGCCATTCAGGAGCGAGTGATCGACCGCGTCGGCGGCAGCCGGCCGGTGCCGGTCGATATCCGCATCATCGCCACCTCCAACCGCAATCTGCAGGAGGCGGTACGAGCCGGCACCTTCCGCGAGGATCTGCTGTTCCGGCTCAACGTCGTTAACCTCAAGATTCCGCCGCTGCGCGAGCGCCCCGCCGACATTCTCGAACTGGCGCAGCACTTCGCCAAGAAATATGCCGACGCCAACGGCGTCCCGATGCGGCCCCTGTCGGTCGAAGCGCGCCGCGTGCTGACGACCAATCGTTGGCAGGGCAACGTTCGCGAGCTCGAGAACACCATCCATCGCGCAGTGCTGATGGCGTCCGGCGACGAGATCGGCCCGGAGGCGATCCTGTCGCCCGAAGGCGACCGGCTCGATGCGTCGAGGACGCCGGCCGCGGTGGCGCACGCCACGCTGGCGGCCGAGCAGGTCACCCGCGCGCTGGTCGGCCGCACCGTCGCCGACGTCGAGCGCGATCTTATTCTCGAAACGCTGAAACACTGCCTCGGCAACCGCACCCACGCCGCCAACATCCTCGGCATCTCGATCCGCACCCTGCGCAACAAGCTCAACGAATACGCCGACGGCGGCCTGCCCATCACTCCTGCCGGCGCCGGCGAACCGCGAGCGTTTGTGTCGATGGGGTAAAGTTCGCTCCGCCGAGCCGCCCCAATCGCGTCATTCCGGGGCGCGCGCACTTCGCGCGCGAACCGGAATCCCGCAACGTTCTGCAGCACCGGCCTTCGCCCCAACATCGAGATTCCGGGTTCGCGCAGCTTCGCCGCGCGCCCCGGAATGACGGTGCGTGGGGCTGAGCGGACTCGCGTCTGCTCTTTCGCGTAACCCCAACCGCTGTCATTCCGGGGCGCGGGGGGGGGGGGGGGGGGCGCCCCCCCCCCCCCCCCGGGGGGGGGGGGGGGGGGGGGGGGGCCTCCCCAGGCACTGCTTGCGCGTCGCCCTCACCCCGGCCCTCTCCCACAAGCGGGAGAGGGGGCGTGCTGTGCTTGGGGCGGAGCTGCGTTGCGAGAATTGACGCTGTTAGTTCAGCCC
>NZ_QYYD01000031.1 GCF_003591005.1 Rhodopseudomonas palustris | reverse complement strand
TGCCCGGCGGGGGGGCCGGCCACCGCTTATTCCCCCCCTCCGCAACCAAACCCCCCCCCGCCCCCGGCGCTGTATTGCTTCGCTTCGCTCGCAATGACGGTGAGGATGCGATAATCGAGTTTCGAAGGCTCGAAAGCCGTCGCGTCAATAAGAAACCTGGGAGACCGAAATGCCCGACTTCATCACCCTCGATGCGCTGGTGCGGACGACGGCGCGGTCGGCGCCCGACCGGCTCGCGGTGATCGATGGCGAGCGGCAATTGCGCTACGCGGAATTCGATGCGCTGATCGACCGCGTTGCGGCCGCGCTGCAGCGCGACGGCGTCAAGCCGACCGGCGCGATTTCGATCTGCGCGCTGTCCTCGATCGAATATGCCGCAACCTTCCTCGGCGCGCTGCGCGTCGGCGTCGCGGTGGCGCCGCTGGCGCCATCGTCGACGCCGCACGACTTCGCCGCGATGGTGAAGGACTCCGCCGCCAAGATCCTGTTCACCGACGATTTCGTCGCCGCGGCCATGAAGGACGCCGCGATCGACGCGAGCGTCAAGCGCGTCGCGCTGGACGATGGCGGCAGCGGCGCGGCGTTCAGCAAATGGCTGGCGCCGGAAGGCGCCAAGCCGGCGCCGGTCACGGTCGATCCGGAATGGGTGTTCAACATCATCTACTCGTCCGGCACCACCGGGACGCCGAAGGGCATCGTCCACACCCACGAGCTGCGCTGGCGGCAATACGGCCAGCTCGATCCGCTCGGCTATGGGCCGGACGCGGTGACGCTGCTGTCGACGCCGCTGTATTCCAACACGACGCTGGTGTGCTTCAACCCGACGCTGGCCGGCGGCGGCACGCTGGTGCTGATGAAGAAGTTCGACGCCAAGGGCTTCCTCGAGCTGGCGCAGCAGCACCGCGTCACCCACGCGATGCTGGTGCCGGTGCAGTATCGCCGCATCATGGCGCTGCCGGAATTCGGCAACTACGACCTGTCGTCCTTCGTGATGAAGTTCTGCACCTCGGCGCCGTTCGCGGCCGAGCTGAAGCGGGACATTCTGACGCGCTGGCCGGGCGGCCTCACCGAGTACTACGGCATGACCGAAGGCGGCGGCTCCTGCGCGCTGCTGGCGCACGAACATCCCGACAAGCTGGGCACCGTGGGGCAACCGATGCCGGACCATGAGATCCGGCTGATCGACGAGGACGGCAATTTCGTGCCGCCGGGCGCCATCGGCGAAATCGTCGGCCGTTCCGCCGTGATGATGAAGGGCTATCTCAATCAGCCGCAGAAGACCGCCGAAACGTTGTGGACCGACAAGGACGGCAATCGCTGGGTGCGCACCGGCGATGTCGGCCGCTTCGACGCCGAGGGCTTCCTGACGCTGATGGACCGCAAGAAGGACATGATCATCTCCGGCGGCTTCAACATCTATCCGAGCGACATCGAGGCGATCGCCAGCCAGCATCCCGACGTGCTGGAAATTGCGGTGGTCGGCATGCCGTCGGAGGAGTGGGGCGAGACGCCGGTGGCATTCGCGGTTGCGCGCCCCGGCCGCACGCTCGATCCGGCCGAGCTGAAGGCGTTCACCAATGCCAAGGTCGGCAAGACCCAGCGGCTCGCCGACGTCGCCATCGTCGACCAGCTGCCGCGCAGCGCCATCGGCAAGGTGCTGAAGCGCGAACTACGCGATCAGCGGCTAGCGCTACAGGCGGCGTCGTAAGCCCGTCATTCCGGGGCACGCGCCCTTCGCGCGTGAACCCGGAATCCCGAGATTGTGGAAACGCAGGAGTCGCAGAACACTTCGGGATTCCGGGTTCGCTCACTGCGTGAGCGCCCCGGAATGACAACCGAGAGGCTTCGTCGGAAGAGACGCCTCAATAATGCGGTGGCCGCTCATTGCTCGGAGCGACGTTGGTCTCGGCCTGTTCGAGCCGTTCGGTCAGTGCCGCCACCTGCCGCGTCAGAGCGTCGATCTGCTTCCACTGTGCCGTCACGGTCTGGTTGAGCGTCTCGATGGTCTCGTCCTGATAGGTCAGGCGGACTTCCAGCGCCTCGATGCGGGCGGCGAGAGATTGTTGATCGGTCATCGCGCCGCTCCGTGGTTGCAGGATGTGCCGATCGTCGGCACAGGCGCCCCCTCGGCGCGGCGATGATCTAGCAAACGCAGCTTCGCGGCGAAACCCGCGGTGATGCAGCATCATCCCGAGCGCTTCCCAAGCGCGCCGAGGATTGCTCAGGCCGGCCGGAATATGTCAATTAGGCCGGCGCCGAAGCGCGGCGCGGTGAACCAAAGAGCCTGTTCGCATGAGGAATTTCCACTTCGCCGGCCGGTCCACGGTCCACGCCCGCAATGCCATGGTGGCGACCTCGCATCCGCAGGCGGCGCTCGCCGCGGTCGACGTGCTGCAGGCCGGCGGCACCGCCGCCGACGCGGCGATCGCCGCCTCCGCGCTGCTGGCGGTGATCGAGCCGCAGTCCACCGGCATCGGCGGCGATTGCTTTGCGCTGTATCAGCCCAAGGGCACCGGCAAGATCGTGGCTTACAACGGGTCGGGGCGCGCGCCGGCAGCCGCCAAGGCCGAGTGGTTCCTGGAGCACGGCATCGATGCCATTCCGCTGACGAGCCCGCATTCGGTGACGGTTCCCGGCGCGATCGACGCCTGGGCGACCATCCTGCGCGATCACGGTCGCTTCGGGTTCGACAAGCTGCTGCAGCCCGCCATCAAGGCGGCCGCCGAAGGCTATGTGGTGGCGCCGCGCGTCGCGTTTGATTGGAAGAACGGCTTCCAGAAGCTGAAAAAGGGCACCAACACCGAGCGCTATCTGCTGCCGCACGGCCAGGCCGCCGTCACCGGCGACGTCATCAAGCAGCCCGAACTGGCGGCGACGCTGAAGCTGATCGCCGACAACGGCCCCGACGCGTTCTACAAGGGCGCGGTGGCCGAAGACATGGTCGAGACGCTGCGCAAGCTCGGCGGCCTGCACACGCTCGAGGATTTCGCCGAGCACAGCACCGAGACCACCGCGCCGCTCGGCACCGTCTACAAGGGTTTCGACGTCTGGCAGTGCCCGCCGAACGGCCCGGGCATCACCATGCTGGTGATGCTGAACATCCTCAGCCGGTTCGATCTCACCAAATTCGGCCCGCTCAGCGTCGAGCGCTTCCACCTCGAGGCCGAGGCGGCGCGTATCGCCTACATGATGCGCGAGCAGCACATCGGCGATCCGGCGCATGTCGACGTCGACGTGGTGCGCATTCTCGCCAAGGAGTTCGCCGAGGAGCATCACAGCAAGATCGCGCTCGACAGGCTGCTCGACCTGCCGCATGTCGCGCCGCCGATGAATCCGTCGACCGTGTACATCACCGTGGTCGACGAGGAGCGCAATGTCTGCTCGTTCATCAACTCGGTGGCGCATTCGTTCGGTTCGGCGATCATCTCTGAGAAGACCGGCATCCTGCTGCAGAACCGCGGCGCCGGCTTCCGGGTGCAGCCCGGTCATCCCAACTGCATCGCGCCCAAGAAGCGCCCGCTGCACACCATCATCCCGGCGCTCGCCACCGAAGGCGGCCGCGCGCGGATGTCGTTCGGCGTGATGGGCGGACAGTATCAGCCGGTCGGGCAGGTCCATGTGCTGACCAACGTTCTCGATTACGGCCTCGACATCCAGGAGGCGATCGATCTGCCGCGCGGCCTGCACTACGAGGGCGTGTATCAGCTCGAAGACGGCGTTCCCGCCGCGACGGTCGAGGGCCTCAAGGCGCTCGGCCACAAGGTGGCCCCGGTCGGCACTCCGCACGGCGGCGGGCAGGGCATCTGGATCGACTGGGACAAGGGCACACTGACCGGCGGCTCCGACCCCCGCAAGGACGGCTGCGCGCTGGGGTACTGAGGCATCGTTGAAACGAAGCCGCCATGGTCCCCCTCCCCGCAAGGGGGAGGGGAGAAACAAGGACTACGCCGCGTGAAAGTCGCCATCCTCGACGATTACTTCGACACACTGCGGACGCTGCCGTGTTTTGCCAAGCTGAGCGGGCACGACGTCACCATCTACAACGACCATCTGCAGGAGACGGACGCACTCGCCGAGCGGCTCAAGGATGTCGAGGCTTTGGTGCTGATCCGCGAGCGCACGCAGATCCGCGCGCCGTTGCTCGAAAAGCTGCCGAAGCTGAAGCTGATCAGCCAGCGCAGCGTCTATCCGCATATCGACATCGACGCCTGCACGCGGCTCGGCATCATCGTGTCGTCCAACATGCACGCCGATACGCCGTCCTATGCGGCGGCCGAGTTGACGTGGGGATTGGTGCTGGCGGCGATGCGCCAGATCCCGCAGCAGATGGCGGCGCTGCAAGCCGGCACCTGGCAGATCGGCGTCGGCCATACCCTCCGCGACAAGACCCTCGGCATCTATGGCTACGGCCGCCTCGGAAGCGTCGTCGCCGGCTATGGCCGTGCCTTCGGCATGTCGGTGTTGGTGTGGGCGCGGGAGCCGAACCTGGCGCAGGCGCGGGCCGACGGCTATCAGATCGCGGGCAGCCGAGAAGAGCTGTTTGCGGAAAGTGACGTGCTGTCACTGCATCTGCGGTTGGTCGACGCGACCCGCGGGATCGTGACGCGTGACGATCTGGCACGCATGAAGCCGAGGGCTCTGCTGGTCAATACCAGCCGCGCCGGGTTGATCGAGAATGGTGCGCTGGTCGATGCGCTGCGGGCAGGCCGTCCCGGGATGGCGGCCGTTGATGTGTTCGACACCGAACCGCTGCGGGATCCGGACGACCCGCTGCTGACGCTGCCGAATGTCGTCGCCACACCGCACATCGGCTACGTCACCCGGGACGAATACGAGCTGCAGTTCAGCGATATTTTCGATCAGATCGTCGCCTATGCAGCCGGCGAGCCCAGCAACGTGGTCAATCCCGCCGCCTTGTCCCGTCTGCGCAAGGCCTGAACGCAAAAAGACCGGCCGAAGCCGGTCTCTCCACGGTGAGCGGAGCCGATGCCCCGTCGCACGCGATGAAATCAGAGGTTGCGATTGACGGCGCCCGCAGCCTTGTCTGCGGTGTCCTTCACCGCGTCCTTGGCGTCGCCGAGAGCCTGCTGGCCCTTGCCCTTGGTTTCCTGCAACACGCCTTCGCCCTGCAGCTTCTCGGAGCCGGTGGCTTCGCCGATACCCTGCTTGGCCTTACCCATGGCTTCGTTGGCCGCGCCCTTGATCTTGTCCATCGTGCTACCCATTGGGAATTCTCCTTACCTGATGAGCATCACCGGACTTGGTGAGCTTCGCCGTGATAACCGTCCGCCCATCGTCTTGTTCCGCCCCCGATTGTTTGTGATCGTATTGAAATATCGGAACAAATCTGCAACCGCGACATCCGGTCCCGAATGCGGCGCAACTGCGGCTTGGCACGCCGGGTAGTAAGGTTTGCGGGTACCGCCACTGAGGATCTGACCTGACAGGGATCAGCTTCGATCTTTCGGCAATTATTAACTGCCGCCGCCATCGTCCGACTTTCCCGTTTCGGATTAACGCCGCGGAAGTCTCGCGGTCGCATGTTGAGGATTGGTGATGCGAGCCCGGTCTCACGAGACATGCTATCCCGCGTTGGTGCTGCTGCGGGTGCCTGGGCTATAGGATAAGGTGCCGGTACTATTCGAAGCCGACGCGGCCGGTCCAGAGAGCGTTTCGATATGTCGGGTTTACGGCAAGTCATGACGACGGCGCAGGTGCCCAGGCGAGACTGGAGCGCGCGGCTCGATTTCTGGCTGGGCGGGCGCGGCGCCGGCACGTTGATCCCGATTGTGGATGTCGACGAACGCGAAATGCGTGGTATTCGCGCTGCGCAGATTGCCAGCGTCATACGGCTGGTGCCGGTGACGATGTCCATCAACGTCATCAATGCGGCGCTGGTCGTGGCGGTGTTTTGGAGCAGTGGTAGTAAGCTGTTCCTGCTGACGTGGTTTGGCGCGCTGGCCTTCATCGCCGCCATGGCGCTGCGGGCGTGGCTGCTCAAACGGCACGATCCGCCACGCGAAGCGTCGGCGAATGCAACGCGCCGAATGAGCGTGCAGTCGCTGATCCTCGGGCTGATCTGGGGCGCGATGCCGATCGCGCTGTTTCCGAGCGCCGAGCCGACCGATCAGGTGATCCTCGGCTGTCTCGTCACCGGCATGATGTCCGGCGGCGCGTTCACGCTGTCCACCGTGCCGCGTGCCGGGCTGGCCTATACGTGGGCGATGGTGCTGTGTTCGGCGATCACGCTGATGCTGTGCAGCGGCGCGAGCTACATGATCACGGCCGTTTTTCTGTTGCTGTACGCGATCTTCATGTCGCGCAATCTGATGTGGCATGGTGAGATGTTCTTCGACAATCTGCGTTCGCAGTTCGAGCTGAAGCGCAATACCGAGATCATTTCGCTGCTGCTGAAGGACTTCCAGGCCGACGCCAGCGACTGGCTGTGGCAGACCGACTCGCTCGGCCGCCTCGTCCACGTGCCGGATCGCTTCGCTGAGGTCGCGCACCTGCCCGCTAACCTCCTCCGCGGCACGCAGCTGTCCGACGTGCTCGGGATGCTGTGTACCGACGACGGTCGCTGTGCACCCGCCGTCGCCGCCACCATGGCGCTGCGCGAACCGATGCACGAGGTGCTGGTGCAGGTGACGATCGGGGGCGCGCCGCGGCTCTGGTCGCTGACCGCGCGGCCGATGTTCGATCACGACGGCGAGTTCACCGGCTATCGCGGCGTCGGCCGCGACGTCACCGAGCGCTGGCGCGCCGAACAGGCCGAGGCGGAAAATCGCGCCAAGTCCAGCTTCCTGGCGATGATGAGCCACGAGATCCGCACCCCGATGAACGGTGTGCTCGGGCTTGCCAACTCGCTGCTGGAAACCAAGCTCGATGCGGAACAACAGCATGCGGTCACGACAATCCGCGACTCCGGCGACAATCTGCTGCGTATCCTCAACGACATTCTCGATCTGTCGAAACTCGAGGCCGGACGCATCGAATTCGAACAGGTCAACTTTTCGCCGGTCATGCTGGTCGAAGCGGTGCGCGCGATCGTGGAGCCGAATGCCCGGGCCAAGGGGCTGACGCTGAAGATCGACATCGATCCGCGTCTGCCGCCGGCGCTCACCGGCGACGTACAGCGCATTCGCCAGGTGCTGCTCAACCTCGCCTTCAACGCCGTGAAGTTCACCGAGCACGGCGGCGTCAGCATCGTGCTGACCTGCGTGCGGCGTGACGATGCCTATGCGACGGTGGAGTGGCAGGTCACCGACACCGGCATCGGCATCGCGCCGGAGCGGGTCGGGTCGCTGTTCACCGATTTTGCGCAAGCCGATCTGTCGATCAATCGCCGCTTCGGCGGCACCGGTCTCGGGCTCGCGATCAGCCGCCGGATCGTCGAGCAGATGGGCGGCAACATCGACGTGACCTCGCGGCCCGGCGAGGGTTCGACCTTCCGTTTCAATCTCGACCTGCCGTGGAGCGATGCGCTGATCTCCGACTACCGGCTCGATCGCGTCGGAAGTGACGATCTGCGCACACGGATCGCAATGCTCGGCCATCCGCTGCGGGTGCTGATCGCCGAAGACGACGCCACCAACCAGATGGTGGTGTTGAAGATGCTGCACGAATTCGCCGCCGATACGCGGGTCGTCGCCGACGGAGCCGAGGCGTTGCGGGCGCTGGACGCCGAAGAGTTCGATGTCGTGCTGATGGACGTGCGGATGCCGACCATGGACGGTCTGTCGGCGACCCGCGCCATCCGCAGCCGCGGCGGGACGCTCGCCCGGTTGCCGATCATTGCGCTGACCGCCAATGCGTTTCCCGACGACGTCAAGGCTTGCCGCGACGCCGGCATGACCGACTTTCTCGCCAAGCCGCTGCGCAAGCCGGCTCTGGTGGCGGCGGTGCTCCGCGCGCTGCGTGGCGGCAATGGCCCGGCCGCGGCGGGGCCGCCGTCCGCGCCGTCTGCGCCGGTCGACCTCAACGTGCTGACCGAGCTGACCGAGGAGATCGGCCGTGAGCAGGTCACCGAGATGGTGTCGCTGTTCCTCAGCGAGACGGAGCGGCGGATCGCACTGTTCCGACAATTCGGCGATCCGATCGATCGCGACCTGCTGGCAATCGAGGCGCATTCGATGAAAGGCGGCGCCGCGACGCTCGGCTTCGCCACGATCGCCGAGATCGCGCGAGCGATCGAGATCGGCTCGTCGATCGTCTCGGCCGAAGCGCTCAAGGTGCAAGCCGTACATCTGGCGCGGGCGCTGGTCGATGTGCGCCGGCACTGCGAAGGCAGCTTCAAGCTGGCGAGCTGATCCGGCAGGCCGGGTGCGGTGTCGGAATCGGCCCCGCTGCTTCGTCCTCGGCTCGTTACCCTCAGCGGAGCTGTGCCATGTCGAAGATCACCCCCTGCCTGTGGTTCGCCAGCGAAGCCGAAGAGGCGGCGCGGTTCTACGTCTCGCTGCTACCCGACTCCCGGATCGATGCTGTTCAACGCAGCGTGGTGGACACGCCGTCCGGCCCGGCGGGCTCGATCCTGCTGGTGCAGTTCACTCTCGCGGGCCAGAGCTATCTGGCCTTGAATGGCGGATCGCGGCCGGATTTCACCCATGCGGTGTCGTTTATGATCGACTGCGAGACCCAGGCCGAAGTCGACCGGCTCTGGGACGCGTTGCTCGAGGGCGGCGAGCCAGACCAGTGTGGCTGGCTGCGCGATCGCTACGGCCTGTCCTGGCAGATCGTCCCGTCCATCCTGCCGAAACTGTTCGCCGGGCCTGATCGGGCCGGCGCTGAACGGGCCATGCGGGCGATGATGCAGATGGTGAAACTCGACGGCGAGGTGCTGCAGAGGGCCTACGATGGTGCGACAGCATAGCGCGGAACGAAGTTGCTCCATGATTTCTGACGATTATTGACATTCGTCATATCTCATCGCAAGATCCTCTCGTAGAGCAGCGAGGGTCTTGTGATGCTGACACATCCGATGTTCGACGGGGTCTTTCGGCTGTTGATTGGCTTGGCGCTGGCGGCGGTGGCGCTCAGTCTGGCAGGGTGTGACGACAAGCAGGTTCAGAAGCAGCAGCCGCAGCGGCCGGTATTGGTGGAGACGCTGCGCTATGCGTCGGCGGCGCCGGAGCGCAGCTTCGTCGGGACGATCCGGCCGCGGGTCGAGACCGACCTCGGCTTTCGCATCGCCGGCAAGGTGGCCAAACGGTTGGTGGAAGTCGGCCAGACCATCGATGTCGGGCAGCCGCTGGCGCTGCTCGATCAAACCGATCTGAAGTTGCAGGCCGAGCAGGCCGAGGCCGAACATAGCGCCGCCAAAGGCGTGCTGGCGCAGGCGTTCGCCTCTGAGAACCGCGCCAAGGAATTGCGCGGCAAGGGCTGGTCGACCGAAGCGCAAATGGATCAGGCTCGGGCGGCTGCTGACGAGGCCCGGGCGCGGTTTGCGCGGGCCGAACGCTCGGTGGAACTGACCCGCAACGCGCTGTCCTACGCGACGCTGAATGCCGATACGCGCGGCGTGGTGACCTCGGCGCTGATCGATGCCGGTCAGGTGGTGGCGGCCGGTCAGGCGGCGTTTCGCGTCGCGCGGTTCGGCGAGAAGGAAGCCGTCGTGGCGATTCCGGAAACGCTGGTCAGCCGCGCCAAACAGGGCGAGGCGCGCGTCAGCCTGTGGTCGGAGCCGGGCAAGAATCATGTCGCGAAGTTGCGGGAGATCGCCCCAATGGCCGACCCCGCGACCCGCACCTATCTGGCGAAGTTCTCGCTGCCCGACGCCGACGACGGCGTGGCGCTCGGGATGACGGCGACCCTGACGCTGGCCGATGCCGCCACCGACCGGGTTGCCCGGCTGCCGCTGGCGGCGCTGTTCAACCAGGGTGGCACCCCGTCGGTCTATGTGGTGGAGAACACCGGACAGGTGACGCTGAAGCCGGTCACCGTCAAAGCCTACGAGACCGAGCATGTCCTGATCAGCGACGGCGTTGCCGACGGCGCCAAGGTCGTGGTGCTTGGGGTGCAGAAGCTCGATCCGGCCGAAAAGGTCCGGGTCGTGTCGTCGCTCGCATTCTGAGCGGAGGCGGCGATGCGCTGGTTCAACCTGTCGGCCTGGTCCGTCTCGCATCCGGCGCTGATCCTGTTTCTGATCTGCGCGCTGAGTATCTCCGGCATCTACGCGTATCTGCGGCTCGGCCGCGCCGAGGATCCGTCCTTCACCGTCAAGGTCGCGGTGGTGTCGGTGATCTGGCCCGGCGCGACCGCGGCGGAAATGCAGGCGCAGGTCGCCGATCCGATCGAGAAGAAGCTGCAGGAGCTGCCTTATTTCGAAAAGGTGCAGACCTATTCGAAGGCGTCGTTCGCCGCCATGCAGGTCACCTTCCGCGATTCGACGCCGCCCGCCGAAGTGCCGCATCTGTTCTATCTGCTGCGCAAGAAGCTTTGGGACGTCGCGCCGCAGCTGCCGAACAATCTGATCGGCCCGACCATCAACGACGAATACGGCGACGTCGACTCGATCCTCTATATGATGACCGGCGACGGCGCGAACTACGCGCAGCTCAAGAAGGCCGCCGAAGGCCTGCGCCAGCGTCTGTTAAAGGTCGCCAACGTCACCAAGGTGAATATCTACGGCACCCAGGACGAGAAGATCTATGTCGAGTTCTCGCACGCCAAGCTGGCGACGCTCGGCCTGACGCCGCAGGCGCTGTTTGACTCGCTCGCCAAGCAGAACGCGGTGACGCCGGCCGGCACGGTGGAGACCTCGTCGCAGCGGGTGCCGCTGCGCGTCACCGGCGCGATCGACGGCGTCAAGGCGGTGGCGGAGACGCCGGTGGAAAGTAACGGCCGGGTGTTCCGGCTCGGTGACATCGCCACGGTGTCGCACGGCTATGTCGACCCGACCGACTACATGGTGCGGCAGAAGGGCAAGGCGGCGATCGGCATCGGCGTGGTCACCGCCAAGGGCGCCAACATTCTCGACCTCGGCGAGCAGGTCAAAGCCGCGACCGCGGAGTTCATGGGCGACGTGCCGCAGGGCATCGAGGTCGAGCAGATCGCCGATCAGCCGCTGGTGGTGAAGCACGCGGTCGGCGAATTCATGCGCTCCTTCGTCGAGGCGCTGGTGATCGTGCTGTTCGTGTCGTTCCTGGCGCTCGGCTGGCGCACCGGCATCGTGGTGGCGCTGTCGGTGCCGCTGGTGCTGGCGATCGTCTTCATCGTCATGAACGCGATGTCGCTCGACCTGCACCGCATCACATTGGGCGCGCTGATCATCGCGCTCGGCCTCTTGGTCGACGACGCCATCATCGCGGTGGAGATGATGGTGGTGAAGATGGAGCAGGGCTGGGACCGCGCCAGGGCGGCGTCGTTCGCCTGGGAATCGACGGCGTTCCCGATGCTGACCGGCACGCTGGTCACTGCCGTGGGCTTTTTGCCGATCGGCCTCGCCAACTCCTCGGTTGGGGAATATGCCGGCGGCATCTTCTGGATCGTGGCGATCGCGCTGATCGCCTCGTGGTTCGTGGCGGTGATCTTCACGCCCTATATCGGCGTCAAGCTGCTCCCCGACTTCGCCGGCAAGAAGGGCCACGATCCCGAGGCCGTGTATCACACCCGGATCTATCGGGCGCTGCGCGCCGGCGTGGCGTGGTGCGTGCGCTGGCGCGGCACGGTGGTGCTGGCCACGGTCGGCATCTTTGCCGCCTCGATCGTCGGCTTCGGCCATGTGCAGCAGCAGTTCTTTCCGTTGTCAGAACGGCCCGAACTGTTTCTGCAACTACGCCTGCCGGAAGGCACCGCGTTTGGCGTCACCATGAAGAGCGTCAAGGAAGCCGAGACGCTGCTCAAGGACGACGCCGACATCGCCACCTACACGGCCTATGTCGGCAAGGGCTCGCCGCGATTCTGGATGGGCCTCAACCCGCAACTGCCGACCGAATCCTTCGCCGAGATCGTGATCGTCGCCAAGGACGTCGAAGCGCGCGAGCGCATCAAGGCGCGGATCGAAGCGGCGGCGCATGACGGGCGGCTGTCGGAAGCTCGCGTCCGCGTCGACCGCTTCAACTTCGGACCGCCGGTCGGCTTCCCGGTGCAGTTCCGCGTGATCGGGCCTGATACCACCAAGGTGCGCGAGATCGCCTATCAGGTCCGCGACGTGGTCAAGCGTAATCCGAATGTGGTCGATCCGCATCTCGATTGGAACGAGCAGTCGCCGTATCTCAAGCTGGTGGTCGATCAGGACCGCGCCCGCGCGCTCGGGCTGACGCCGCAGGACGTCTCGCAGGCGCTGGCGATGCTGATCTCCGGGGCGCCGGTGACCACGGTGCGCGACGGCGTCGAGAAGATCGCCGTGGTGGCGCGCGCGGTGCCGGCCGAACGGCTCGACCTCGGCCGTATCGGCGAACTCACCATCACGACGCGAGGCGGCGTCGCGGTGCCGCTGGCGCAAGTCGCCAAGGTCGAGTACGCGCACGAAGAGCCGATCCTGTGGCGGCGCAATCGCGACATGGCGATCACGGTGCGGGCCGACGTCGTCGACGGCGTGCAGGCGCCGGACGTGACCAATGCGATCTGGCCGCAGCTCAAAGAGATCCGCGACAGCCTGCAGCCGGCCTACCGGATCGAAACCGGCGGCGCGATCGAGGAATCCGCCAAAGGCAACGCCTCGATCTTCATCCTGTTTCCGGTGATGGTCATCGTGATGCTGACGCTGCTGATGATCCAGCTGCAGAGCTTCCCGCGGCTGCTGCTGGTGTTTCTCACCGCGCCGCTCGGCATCGTCGGCGCTTCGCTCGGCCTCAATGTCGCCGGCGCGCCGTTCGGCTTCGTGGCGCTGCTCGGTCTGATCGCGCTGGCCGGCATGATCATGCGCAACGCCGTGATCCTGGTCGATCAGATCGAGACCGACGTGGCGCAGGGCTCGACCCGGCGCGACGCGATCGTCGAGGCGACGGTGCGCCGCGCCCGGCCGGTGGTGCTGACCGCGCTGGCTGCGATCCTGGCGATGATCCCGCTGTCGCGCTCCGCGTTCTGGGGGCCGATGGCCATCACCATCATGGGCGGGCTGTTCGTCGCGACCTTCCTGACCCTGTTCTATCTGCCGGGGCTGTATGCGCTGTGGTTCCGGAAAAGCCTCGACGAACGCGGCGGAAAGCTTGCGGCGCCGCAGCAGGACAACTCTGCGCCGCGCGCCTTTCCGCTTGCCGACGCCGCCGAATAATTCGACATTGCGGCCCTCATGAGCGTGATTTCCGAGAATACCGAAGCCGACATGCGTCACCGCATCCTTGTGGTGGCGGAGCGGCTGTTTCGCCAGATCGGCTACCAGAAGACCACGGTGGCCGATATCGCCAAGGTGCTGCAGATGAGCCCGGCGAACGTGTATCGCTTCTTCGACTCCAAGAAGGCGATCCATTCCGGCGTGGCACGGCAGCTGATGGGCGAGGTCGAGCAGGCCGCGGCCGGCATTGCGGCCGAGGCCGGACCGGCCAATGAACGGCTGCGCAAGCTGCTGTCGACCGTGCACCGGATGAATCGCGAGCGCTATGTCGGCAATGAGAAGCTGCACGAGATGGTCGCCGTCGCGATGGAGGAGAACTGGGACGTCTGCGTGCTGCACATGCAGCAGATCGTCGGCGCCATCACTCAGGTCGTGAGCCAGGGGGCGGCCAGCGGCGAGTTCGAGGTTCCGGATGTTCAGGTCGCAGCGGGTTGCACCTGCACGGCGATGATGCGATTCTTCCACCCTCAGATGATCGCCCAGACCATCAACAAGGATGGTCCGACGCTCGACCAGATGATCGACTTCATCCTGCGCAGCCTCGGCGCCTCGCCCGCGGCGGCCGCCTCCTAACCCAGGACCTCCGCGTGACCGATCTGCATTCCTACGAGCCGGCCAACGGCCACGGCCTCAAGCACGACCCGTTCAACGCCATCATCGCGCCGCGGCCGATCGGCTGGATCTCGTCCTGCAGCGCCGCCGGCCACGTCAATCTGGCGCCGTACAGCTTTTTCAACGCCTTCAACTATAAGCCGCCGCTGATCGGGTTCTCGTCGACGACCTGGAAGGACACCGTCGCCAACATCCAGGAAACCGGCGAGTTCGTCTGGAATCTGGTGACGATGGAGCTGGCGCAGGCGATGAACGCCACCTCGGCGACCGTGCCGCAGGAGGTCGACGAATTCGACCTCGGCAAGCTCACCAAGCTGCCGAGCACCAAGGTCAAGCCACCGCGCGTCGGCGAGAGCCCGGTGTCGTTCGAATGCAAATTGTCCGAGATCATTCAGCTGAAGGGCGCCGACGGCACCAAGGCGCAGGCCTGGCTGACGATCGGCGAGGTCGTCGCGGTGCATATCGACAAGCGGCTGATCCAGGACGGCGTCTATCAGACCGCGCTCGCGCGCCCCATCGTCCGCGCCGGCCGCCGCGGCGATTACTTCGAGATCCGCCCGGACGCGATGTTCGACATGCCAAGGCCGGAGTGAGCCGAGCCACACCGCTCACGGACCAACGGCTCCGAAGCCACGTCGCTTGTTCGGCGGGTCCATCGTGGCCGGGACGAGCCCGGCCATGATGGTGGTTCGACTGCCAGGCCCGCTTGACTGCTACTCCAGCCCCTGCACCGGCGGCATCGGTTCGGTCGGCTGCACGGTCGGTCCGGCCGGGGCCGGCTTGGCTTCGGCCTGGGCGGGCGCCGGCGCGGCGGCGGGCTTTTGGGTCACCGCGGCTTCCTGCTTCGGCGCGGCATCGGGTTTGGCCGTCCCCGGCTCGACCTTGGCCGCATCGGTCGCCGGCTTCGCGGTGTCCTTCGCGGGCGCCACCGCGGTGGCGGCGGTGCTGGCGGCGGCGGGCGAGGGGCCCTTGGTGGATTGCTGCGGCGACGGGCGCGGCAGCGGCGTCGTCGGGGTGCGGCTGGCGAGGCGGCCGACCGCGCGCGGTGGCCGCGGCGGGTTGCGCTCGATGAAGCGCGGCAGCCCCTGGATCCGGCCGTAGCTCGCGACCGTCACGGTCTCCATTGTGTCGCCCATCTGCCAGGCCGGCATGAACCGCAGGATCCGGCCGCTGCGGGCGTCGACCACCAGCCGGCCGTCGTCGCCGTCCGGGTTGAGCGCCGACAGCGTGTAGACCAGCCCGCGCTGATACGGCACGCCGAGCGGCTCGAAGCCGGCGTCGCGCGCCAGATCGGCGATCTCGCGCGGCGACAGTACCTCCGGCGCATAGTCCTCGTCCGGCAGCACACGGCGCAGCCGCGGCTGCGGCAGCGCCGCATAGGGCTCGTCGATGTCGGACACATGGGTCACGCCCGGCGCCCCGGCGATGCGCGGCAGCGGCTGCGCCCCGGCCGCCGTCACTGCGGCGGCCAGCGCGCCGGCCATCGCCCATCCAGAAATCATCCACCCCGTCATACGCATGTCCTGCTCCTGCCGTTCTGGCCCATTCCCCGTGCCCGCTTCCGGACGCCGGGAGCCTCAGGGCTGAATTGGGCTTGGCTTGGGCCGGATCGGGGCGGTTTCGGCGTAAATCCGGGGCGGGAATTGCGCTTCGACAGCTTCCAAAGCAGGACTCGCGCGCGCTTGTGTGCTAGACAAAAATTTGACAAGGTCTTGCTAGGACAGCATCACTGTCTCAATTATGGTGGTAGCCCCACACGGGCCTTGCAGCGTGAACAGCGGCGTTTGACGTCGCGCGAGACTCCTGCCTTGTCCTATGGGCGATATGGACACCGGGGTCTGAATACTAAAAATCGTGGCTCGCGGCGGCGAGCGGTGGCCCGGAGGGTGCCGCGGACGCCCGAAGTGTGCCGCTGCTGGACGAATCCTTGCCAGGATGAATGAGGACGAAAATGAGCGGGTCTGAGGTTGAGCGCGAGAACATGGCTGCCACTGCGCTGACGGCGGACCCGGCCTTGAAAACGCCTGCGCGCGAGCACGCTCGCGAGCACACTTGGCGCCCGGAAGCCGAGGGTCTGTACGACCTGTCGCGCGAAAAGGACGCCTGCGGCGTCGGCTTCATCGCCAATATCAAGGGCGTCAAGTCGCATCAGATCGTGTCCGACGCGATCCGCATCCTGTGCAATCTCGAACACCGCGGCGCCGTCGGCGCCGATCCGCGCGCCGGTGACGGCGCTGGTATTCTGGTGCAGATCCCGCACGCCTTCTTCAGCCGCAAGGCGGCCGAACTCGGCTTCTCGCTGCCGGCGCCGGGTGAATACGCCGTCGGCGCGCTGTTCATGCCGCGCGACTCGTCATGGCGGAAGGTGATCAAGAGCATCGTCGCCGACCAGATCAAGGCCGAGGGCCTGACGCTGCTCGGCTGGCGCGAAGTGCCGACCGACAACTCGTCGCTCGGCGAGACCGTCAAGCCGACCGAGCCCGCCAACATGCAGGTGTTCGTCGGCCGCGGTCCGCTGACCAAGTCGGAGGACGAGTTCGAGCGCCAGCTCTATGTGCTGCGCAAGTCGATCTCGAACGCGATCTATCAGCGCCGCGAGCGCGGCCTTGCCGGTTACTATCCGGTGTCGCTGTCGTGCCGCACCGTGATCTACAAGGGCATGTTCCTGGCCGATCAGCTCGGCAAGTACTACCCGGATCTCGCCGAGGAGGATTTCGAGTCCGCGCTGGCGCTGGTGCATCAGCGGTTCTCGACCAACACCTTCCCGACCTGGTCGCTGGCGCATCCGTACCGCATGGTCGCGCACAACGGCGAGATCAACACGCTGCGCGGCAACGTCAATTGGATGGCGGCGCGCCAGGCCTCGGTGCACTCCAAGCTGTACGGCAAGGACATCAGCCGGCTGTGGCCTATTTCCTATGAAGGCCAGTCCGACACCGCCTGCTTCGACAACGCGCTCGAATTTTTGGTGCGCGGCGGCTACTCGCTGCCGCACGCGGTGATGATGATGATTCCGGAAGCGTGGGCCGGCAACCCGCTGATGGACGAGCAGCGCCGCGCCTTCTACGAATATCACGCCGCGCTGATGGAGCCGTGGGACGGCCCCGCCGCGCTGGCCTTCACCGACGGCCGCCAGATCGGCGCGACGCTGGACCGCAACGGCCTGCGTCCGGCGCGCTATCTGGTCACCAAGGACGACCGCATCGTGATGGCGTCCGAAATGGGCGTGCTGAAGATCCCGGAGGACCAGATCGTCACCAAGTGGCGGTTGCAGCCGGGCAAGATGCTGCTGGTCGATCTCGAGCAGGGCCGCCTCATTCCGGACGATGAGATCAAGGCACAACTGTCCGCCAGCCAGCCTTATGCGGACTGGCTGCGCCATACCCAGATCGTGCTCGAAGAACTGCCGGACGCGCCGGTCAAGGGCCAGCGCTCCAACCTGCCGCTGCTCGATCGGCAGCAGGCGTTCGGCTACACGCAGGAGGATATCTCGATCCTGATGACGCCGATGGCGTCGACCGGCGAGGAGGCCTCGGGCTCGATGGGCAACGACACCCCGCTGTCGGCGCTGTCGGACAAGCCGAAGCCGCTGTTCACCTACTTCAAGCAGAACTTCGCCCAGGTCACCAACCCGCCGATCGATCCGATCCGCGAGGAGCTGGTGATGAGCCTGGTGTCGATCATCGGGCCACGGCCGAACCTGTTCGATACGCTCGGCGCCGCCGGCACCAAGCGGCTCGAAGTGCGTCAGCCGATCCTGACCGACGGCGACCTGGAGAAGATCCGTTCGATCTCCGAGGTCGGCGACTCGCATTTCAAGTCGCGCACGCTCGACACGACTTTCCACGCCGGGCTCGGCGCGGCCGGCATGGAGCAGGTGCTGGATGAGCTCAACGCCCGCGCCGAATCCGCGGTGCGTGACGGCGTCAACATCATCATCCTGAGCGACCGCGCGACCGGCAGCGACCGCATTCCGATCCCGTCGCTGCTCGCCTGCGCGTCGGTGCATCATCATCTGATCCGGGTCGGCCTGCGCACCTCGGTGGGCCTCGTCGTCGAATCCGGCGAGCCGCGCGAAGTGCATCACTTCGCCTGTTTGGCGGGTTACGGCGCCGAAGCCATCAACCCGTATCTGGCGTTCGAGACCATCATCTCGCTCAAGGACAAGCTGCCGGCCAAGCTCGACGACTACGAGATCGTCAAGCGCTACATCAAGTCGATCGGCAAGGGCCTCCTGAAGGTGATGTCCAAGATGGGCATCTCGACCTACCAGTCGTATTGCGGCGCGCAGATCTTCGACGCCGTCGGCCTGCGCAACGACTTCATCGCCAAGTATTTCGCCGGCACGCATTCGCAGATCGAGGGCGTCGGCCTCGCGCAGATCGCCGAAGAGACCGTGCGCCGTCATCACGACGCGTTCGGCGAGGCGCTGGTCTACAAGAGCGCGCTCGACGTCGGCGGCGAATACGCCTTCCGGTCGCGCGGCGAGGACCATGCCTGGACCGCCGAGTCGGTGGCGACGCTGCAGCACGCCGTGCGCGGCAATTCGCAGGAGCGCTACCGCGCGTTCGCCCGCATCCTCAACGAGCAGCAGGAGCGGCTGCTGACGCTGCGCGGCCTGTTCAAGATCAAGACCGCCGAGGCCGAAGGCCGCAAGCCGGTGCCGATCGAGGAAGTCGAATCCGCGGCCGACATCGTCAAGCGGTTCTCGACCGGCGCGATGAGCTTCGGCTCGATCTCGCGTGAAGCCCACACCACGCTGGCGATCGCCATGAACCGGATCGGCGGCAAGTCGAACACCGGCGAAGGCGGCGAGGAAGCCGATCGCTTCAAGCCGATGGCCAATGGCGACTCGATGCGCTCGGCGATCAAGCAGGTCGCCTCGGGCCGGTTCGGCGTCACCACGGAGTATCTCGCCAACTCCGACATGATGCAGATCAAGATGGCGCAGGGTGCCAAGCCCGGCGAAGGCGGTCAGCTGCCCGGCCACAAGGTCGACGCGACCATCGCCGCGGTGCGCCACTCGACGCCCGGCGTCGGCCTGATCTCGCCACCGCCGCATCACGACATCTACTCGATCGAGGATCTGGCGCAGCTGATCTACGATCTGAAGAACGTCAATCCGTCGAGCGCGGTGTCGGTCAAGCTGGTGTCGGAAATCGGCGTCGGCACGGTCGCGGCGGGCGTCGCCAAGGCGCGCGCCGACCACGTCACCATCGCGGGCTTCGAGGGCGGCACCGGCGCTTCGCCGCTGACCTCGATCAAGCACGCGGGCAGCCCGTGGGAAATCGGCCTCGCCGAGACGCATCAGACGCTGGTGCGTGAGCGGCTGCGCTCGCGCATCGTCGTCCAGGTCGACGGCGGCTTCTGCACCGGCCGCGACGTCGTGATCGGCGCGCTGCTCGGCGCCGACGAGTTCGGCTTCGCCACCGCGCCGCTGATCGCGGCCGGCTGCATCATGATGCGGAAGTGCCATCTCAACACCTGCCCGGTCGGCGTCGCCACGCAGGACCCGGTGCTGCGCAAGCGCTTCACCGGCCAGCCCGAGCACGTCATCAACTACTTCTTCTTCGTCGCCGAGGAAGTGCGCGAGCTGATGGCCGCGCTCGGCTATCGCAGCTTCAACGAGATGGTCGGCCAGTCGCAGATGCTCGACCAGCAGGCGCTGGTGGCGCACCGGAAGGCCAAGGGTCTCGACTTCTCCAAGCTGTTCTACAAGCAGAAGGCCGAGAAGGGTCAGACCATCTATCACTCGGAGACGCAGGACCATCACCTCGAGAAGGTGCTGGACCGAGAGCTGATCGCCAAGGCGCAGCCGGCGATCGACCGCGGCGCCCCGGTGAAGTTCGAGGCCGAGATCAACAACACCAACCGCTCCGCCGGCGCGATGCTGTCGGGCGTGGTGGCCAAGCACTACGGCCACGCCGGCCTGCCGCACGACACCATCCAGGTGCACCTCAAAGGCACCGCGGGTCAGGCGTTCGGCGCCTGGCTGGCGCGCGGCGTCACCTTCGATCTCGAAGGCGAAGGCAACGACTATGTCGGCAAGGGCCTCAGCGGCGGCAAGATCATCGTCCGGCCGCCGGCGAATTCCGGCATCGTGCCAGAGCAGTCGATCATCGTCGGCAACACCGTGATGTACGGCGCGATCGAGGGTGAGTGCTACTTCCGCGGCGTCGCCGGCGAGCGCTTCGCGGTGCGCAACTCCGGTGCCGTGGCGGTGGTCGAAGGCGCCGGCGATCATTGCTGCGAATACATGACCGGCGGCATCGTCGTCGTGCTCGGCAAGACCGGGCGCAACTTCGCGGCCGGCATGTCGGGCGGCGTCGCCTATGTGCTGGACGAGGACGGCAGCTTCGACAAGCTGTGCAACATGGCGATGGTCGAACTGCAGCCGGTGCTGTCGGAAGAGATGATCAACGAAGGCACCTATCATCAGTCTGGCGATCTCGAAGCGCACGGCCGGGTCGACGTGTTCGCCGACCTGCTCGGCAGCGACATCGAGCGCCTGCACGTCCTGATCTCGCGCCACGCCAAATACGCCGGATCGAAGCGCGCCGCCGAGATCCTGGCGAACTGGACGGAGTGGCTGCCGAAGTTCCGCAAGGTGATGCCGGTCGAGTACCGCCGTGCCTTGCGCGAGCTGAAAAGCCGCGCCGCCGAGGAGCCGAAAATCGCCATCGGGGCGTAGTTCACCAGCGCTTCCTCGTCATTGCGAGCGAAGCGAAGCAATCCAGAGGCTCCGCACACCGGGCTGGATTGCTTCGTCGCTTCGCTCCTCGCAATGACGGCGGAATGCGGCACACGACACACAGTCAAAGACAAGAATTCGGGGCGTCAGTTTCGATGGGCAAGGTCACGGGATTTCTGGAAATCGAGCGTCACGACCGGGCATATGCGCCGGTGGCGGAGCGCGTGAAGAACTACAACGAGTTCGTCGTCCCGCTCAGCGACAAGGACCTGCGCGACCAGGCGGCGCGCTGCATGAATTGCGGCATTCCGTATTGCCACGGCACCGGCTCGGCGCATCCGGGCACGCCCGGCTGTCCGGTCAACAACCAGATCCCGGACTGGAACGACCTCGTCTACAACGACAACTGGCAGGAAGCGGCGCGCAACCTGCACTCGACCAACAACTTCCCGGAGTTCACCGGCCGCATCTGCCCGGCGCCGTGCGAGGCGTCCTGCACGCTGAACATCGACGACAATCCGGTCACGATCAAAACCATCGAATGCGCCATCGTCGACCGCGCCTTCGACAACGGCTGGGTCAAGCCGGAGATCGCCTCGCTCAAGACTGGCCAGAGCGTCGCCATCATCGGCGCCGGCCCGGCCGGCCTCGCGGCCGCGCAGCAGCTGGCGCGCGCCGGCCACGACGTCCACGTCTATGAGAAGCTCGCCAAGGCCGGCGGCCTGCTGCGCTACGGCATCCCCGACTTCAAGATGGAAAAGCATCTGATCGACCGCCGCGTCGCGCAGATGGAGGGCGAAGGCGTCACCTTCCACTACAACAGCCCGGTCGGCGGCACCGCCCCGGGCGCGGTCGATCCGGCCGAGCTCCTGAAGCAGTACGACGCCGTCGCGCTCACCGGCGGCGCCGAATATCCGCGCGATTTGGCGATCCCGGGCCGCGAGCTTGCCGGCGTGCACTTCGCGATGGACTTCCTCACCCAGCAGAACCGCCGCGTCTCCGGCGAGCCGCTCGGCGACAGGCCCGAGATCCTCGCCACCGGCAAGCGCGTGGTGGTGATCGGCGGCGGCGACACCGGCTCGGACTGCATCGGCACCTCGATCCGTCAGGGCGCGACCTCTGTGACCCAGATCGAGATCATGCCGGCGCCGCCCGAGAAGGAAGACAAGGGCCTGACCTGGCCGAACTGGCCGATGAAGATGCGCACCTCGTCGAGCCAGGCCGAAGGCGCCGCGCGCGACTTCGCCGTCAACACGGTGTCGTTCGAAGGCGAGAACGGGCAGGTCAAGAAGCTCAACTGCGTCCGCGTCGACAGCAAATTCCAGCCGATCCCCGGCACCGAATTCGTGATCGAAGCCGACCTCGTGCTGCTGGCGATGGGCTTCGTCTCCCCGGTCAAGGACGGCCTCCTCTCCCAGCTCGGCGTCGAACTCGACGGCCGCGGCAACGTCAAAGCCGACCTCGACCGCTTCGCCACCTCGATCGACAAAGTCTTCACCGCCGGCGACATGCGCCGTGGCCAGTCACTGGTGGTCTGGGCGATCCGGGAAGGGCGCCTCGCCGCGCAGGCGATCGACCGGTTTCTGATGGGAAGCACGACGCTGCCGAGGTAGGCGGCGCAACGCAGCGCCGTAGGATGGGTTGAGCGCAGCGAAACCCATCAAAGCGTGCTCAACCCATCCTACGAACTACAAACTCTCCGCGAGTCATTCCGGGGCACGCAGCGAAGCTGCGTGAACCCGGAATCTCAGATGAGCACGACGGTGGGTGGGGCGAAGTAAGCGGTTCGGCCCCAACGCCGTAGGATGGGTTGAGCGCAGCGAAACCCATCAACGCGTGCCGCGAAGCGATGGGTTTCGCGCTGCTCAACCCATCCTACGAACTACAAACTCTCCGCGAGTCATTCCGGGGCACGCAGCGAAGCTGCGTGAACCCGGAATCTCAGCCGGGCAGAATGCTTCGAGGTTCCGGGTCCGCGTAGCTGCGCTACGCACCCCGGAACGACGGTGGGTGGGGAAACGCGGTAGAACGGCTCTGCTGCTGTAACCGGCCCGCCCCGACGCCGTAGGATGGGTTGAGCGCAGCGAAACCCATCAAAGCCCCGTCGCGCCGCGATGGGTTTCGCGCCGCTCAACCCATCCTACGAAGCCACCTTCCCCACACGCGCCGGGACGGCCGGTGATAAAGCGCCGCAATCGAGCACGAACTATCCACGAGTCATTCCGGGGCACGCAGCGAAGCTGCGTGAACCCAGAATCTCAGCCGGGCAGAACGCTTCAAGGTTCCAGGTTCGCGTAGCTGCGCTACGCGCCCCGGAACGACGGTGGGTGGGGCCCAAGAGGCGGCCCGCCTCAACGCCGTAGGATGGGTTGAGCCCACCTAGCGAAGTGTGGTCCGTGAGGCAGGTCCATGCCAGTCCCTAAAAGGGCATGCTTATCGAGCTTGACATTCGAACAAATAGGATATAAAACCTATCGACCCTCTCCCATCGAGGGGCGCCTCCGGAGGCGTCTTGAGGCGGGGGGAGGGGCGGCGTCCTGCGTTGCGTGGTTCGCAGCCACGTGGCCCGGGAGGCCGAGGGTCGCCGTCCGCCGCTACTACGAGCGGCCGCCGCTTCAGAGGCTGGACGGGTACAGTAGAGGCCGGGGAAAGCCCGCAAGCTCGCTGTGTCCCGGAAGAACGGTCCTTCGGCCCAAAGATCGCCGCGGTGGGCGCGCCGTGAGGCGTTGCGCGAGGGATCGCAAGCCCTCGCGACAAGATCCACCCTTCGCGCCGCACGGCGCGCCCCCGCCCCTCGCTGTGATTAGCGACGGGCGCACAGCTCGGGCTCATCGAGCCGCGAGAGCGATTAGCCGTGGCTGTTTGACAGTATGGATCGGAGAATGGGGTGAGGCTGCGCTCGCCCTCCGCTCATGCGTCTTCGTCCGACTTGATCGGGCGACCTGGGATGCCAGAGCGTCGCTGCTATGTCGTGCGCAAGGCGGGCGCTCTGGATACTAGATCCCCGCCTACGCGGGGATGACGGCTGGGGGTGGGGCGAGGCTGCGAGGTACAAACTATCCACGGGTTTACAAACTCTCCGCGAGTCATTCCGGGGCACGCAGCGAAGCTGCGTGAGCCCGGAATCTCAGGGCGGCAGAACGCTTCGGGGTTCCGGGTTCGCGTAGCTGCGCTACGCGCCCCGGAACGACGGGGGTGGGAAATGCGGTCGAACGGTTCTGCTGCTGTGACCGGTCCGCCCCAACTCCGTAGGATGGGTTGAGCGCAGCGAAACCCATCAAAGCCCCGCCGCGCCGCGATGGGTTTCGCGCTGCTCAACCCATCCTACGAACTACAAACTTTCCGCGAGTCATTCCGGGGCACGCAGCGAAGCTGCGTGAACCCGGAATCTCAGGGCGGCAGAACGCTTCGGGGTTCCGGGTTCGCGTAGCTGCGCTACGCGCCCCAGAACGACGGTGGGCGGGAAATGCGGTAGAACGGTTCTGCTGCTGTGACCGGTCCGCCCCAACGCCGCAGGATGGGTTGAGCGCAGCGAAACCCATCAAAGCCCCGCCGCGCCGCGATGGGTTTCGCGCTGCTCAACCCATCCTACGAACTACAAACTCTCCGCGAGTCATTCCGGGGCACGCAGCGTAGCTGCGTGAACCCGGAATCTGAGGCGGGCAGAACGCTTCGGGGTTCCTGGTTCGCAGAGCTGCGCTCTGCGCCCCGGAACGACGGGGATGGGGCGAGGAACACGCCCCCGCGTATCCCCTCACGCATTCCTCGCCATCAAGCCGCCGTCGACCGGGATCACCGCGCCGGTGATGAACGAGGCCGCGGGCAGGCACAGGCTGAGCGTCATATGCGCGACTTCTTCCGGGTCGCCGTAGCGGTGCAGGGCGGTGCGGCGTCTTGCGTATTTCTGTTTGTGCTCGGCGCTGATGCGGTCGGTCATGGCGGTGGTGATCGGGCCGGGGCAGATGCAGTTGACGGTGATGCCTTCGGGGCCGAGTTCGACGGCGAGCGAACGCGTCAGCCCGGTGACGCCGGCTTTGGCGGCCGAATACGGGCTGTGCGGCGACGTGGCGCCGAGCGCTTCGGTCGAGGCGATGTTGACGATGCGCGGGCTCGCTGACTTGCGCAAGTAAGGCAGCGCGGCGCGGATCACGCGTGGATGCGCGGTGAGCAGGATGTTCAGCGCGCGCTCCCACACCGCCTCGTAGTTGGCGTCGTCGATCGGCAGCGCGGCCGAGATGCCGGCGTTGTTGATAACGATGTCGAGCCCGCCGAGCGTCTGCGCGATCGCTTCGACGCCGCTCCTGATCGCCTGCGCGTCGCCGACGTCGAGCGCGAAGGCGGTCGCGTCGCCGCCGCGCGCCGTGATGGCGTCGGCGACCGGCTGCGCGGCGTCGAGCTTGACGTCGGTGACGGCGACGCGCGCGCCTTCGTCGGCGAACACATGCGCAGTGGCGCGGCCCATGCCGCTGGCCGCGCCAGTGACGAGCACGCGCAGGCCTTTGACGGAGCGGCTGAGGGGTTTGTACGACATCGGTTTCCTCCGGTTGTTTCTTGTTGCGGAATTACTCGGGCGCGTGGCGCGGCCCGGCTCCGATTGACAAGGCTGGCATCGATCGACACACAGGTCAAACGCGGCCGGCGCAAGAGCCGCGGCAACGACAACAACGGGAGGTTCGCGATGAACGAACTCGATTTTGGCGGCAAGCAGGTGCTGATCGTCGGCGGCTCGAGCGGCATCGGCAACGGCATCGCGCAGGCGTTCGCGGCGCGCGGCGCCAAGGTGTGCGTCACCGGGACGCGCGCGTCGCCGGCCGACTACGCGGCGGCGGACGGCAGTCACTTCGACGGACTGAGTTACGTGCAGCTCGACGTCGGCAAGCCGCAGGCGGTCGAAGCCTTCGCGCCGCCGATCGATCGGCTGGACGTGCTGATCCTGGCGCAGGGCGCGGTGATCTATCGCCGCGGCGAGTTCGAGATGGACGGCTTCCGCCACGTGATGGAAGTCAACCTGATGAGCCTGATGGCCTGCGCGACGAAATTCCATCCGCTGCTGAAGGCGTCGGGCGGCAAGCTGATCATCGTGTCGTCGACCGCGGCGTTCCATGCCACCAAGGGCAACCCGGCCTACAACGCGTCGAAGACCGGCGCGTTCGGCCTGACCCGGACGCTGGCGCAGGCCTGGGCCGAGGACGGCATCCGCGTCAACGGCATCGCGCCCGGCCTGGTCGATACCAAGATGACCAAGGTGACGACCGAAAACCCGAAGCGCCTCGCCGGCGCCATCGAAGGCATCCCGATGAAGCGCCTCGGCACCCCCGAAGACATGGCCGGCGTCGCGCTGTTCCTCGCCTCGCCGCTGTCGAGCTACGTGCTCGGCCAGACGCTGGCGGTGGACGGCGGGTTGATTTTGTAAGTGTAGAAGCCTCTTGCCCCACCCACCGTCGTTCCGGGGCGCGTAGCGCAGCTCCGCGAACCCGGAACCTCTCATCGGCGTAGGATGGGTTGAGCAACGCGAAACCCATCACTTCGCGGCGAGGCGTTGATGGGTTTCGCTGCGCTCAACCCATCCTACGGCGTAGGTGCGAACCGCTTCCTGCACTGGAGAGGCGGTGATCAGCACTGGCCGCGCAACGCGCGGCGAGTCGCTGAACGAGTTCACCGGAAGATCGAGAAGAATCCCGATGCGGTCGGCGGCGGGGCGCGGCGGACTTGGGGCTGTTGCGGGCCCGGCGAGAAGCCGAAGAAGCCCGATGCGGCCGGCGGCG
Source organism: Rhodopseudomonas palustris (assembly GCF_003591005.1). GTDB lineage: Bacteria > Pseudomonadota > Alphaproteobacteria > Rhizobiales > Xanthobacteraceae > Rhodopseudomonas > Rhodopseudomonas palustris_K. The sequence goes on along the minus strand of NZ_QYYD01000031.1, from coordinate 32,910 downwards.
GCGGAGGCGGCGCGGAGCGGACGACGCGGCGCTGCTGCTGCTGGGCCTGCTGCTGTTGTCCGCCCGAGCGCGTCGGCGCGGCGCTGTTCGGCGTCGCGCTGGCCATCGGCACCGCGCTCTTCGGCGGCTCCTTGGGCGGCGGCGGCTCCTGCGCCTTCTCGACCACGATCTCGCGGCGCGGCCAGGCGAAGTCGTCGGCGCGGCCGGCCGGCGCGGCGAGCGGCTCGCCCTTCACCAGCGTGCGCGCCACCAGCGCGTCGACCGCGACCGGCGATGGCCCCGGTCCGCCGAGCAGCTTGTCGGTCGACACTGCGGAAGCGACCAGCGGCACGATCGGGCCGGCGACCGGCCGCGGCGGCGGGCCGTCGGGCTTGGCGGGCGTGGTATCTGGCGTCGCCGGCTCGGTCGGCAGTTCGATCGGGCCGGAGCGGCTGGCGAGCAGCCGCGCGATCTCGCGCTCGACATAGTGCGCCAGCTTGCGGGCGCCGGCCTTGGTGAAATACACGCCGTCATACGAGCGCAGCCGGCGGGTCTGGCCCTCGAAGTCGGGGCCCTGCAGCATGTAGCGGCCGCCTTCGTCGACGAAGCCGTCCCAGACGTCGACATAGGTGATGCCGGCCTTGGCGGCGGCGTCGCGATACAGCGCGTTGAGGAATTGCGCGTCGGAGGTCGATTTGGTGCCGCGCACCGCCGGCAGGCCGACCCACAGCACCGGCACGCCCTTGGCTTTGAGCACCGCGATCATGTCGTCGAGCTTCTTGTTGTAGAGCTCGACCCAGCGCGCGTCGCGGAACTGGGCGACGCCGCTGCCGCGCTTGGATTTGTCAGGCGCCATGATCTGCGGCGCGCCGTCGTCGTCCTCGTCGTCATCGGCCGCGTCGCTGTCGGCGGTCTTGTCGTCGGGCTTGGCTGCGTCGGGCTTGGTGGAATCCGGCTTGGCCGCATCCGGCTTGGCGTCGGCTTTCTTGTCGGCGGCGGTCTCGGCGATCGGCGCGCGGTCGTTGAGGCCGAGCATCACCACGATGGCGTCGGGGTTCTCGCCGGCCAAAATTTCCTTGGCAGCGCCGATCCAGTCGGACGGCTCGCCCTTGGGCTGATAGCGCAGCAGCCCGGACACCGTGCGGTGCTTGCGGATCACGCCCATCTCCGGCTGCTCCGCATAGGCCTGCTCGAGGCCGTAAGCCAGCCAGTCGGCCATCGCGTCGCCCAGCACCACGACGTTGCGCTCGGCGGCGGCTTCGCGCTTCTCGGGCGCGGGCGCGCGGGAATAGTCCTCGCGGACCGGCGCGGAGCGGCGCGGCGCCTGGTGCTGGAACGGCGCGAATACCTCGTTGCCGAAGAATCCGCCGCCGCCGCCGTTGTAATATCCGCCGCCATTGCCGACGCCGCGCGGTGGGCGCGGCGGCGGCTGCGACGGCCCGCCGAAGCCGAAGAACTGCGCCGACGCCGGCGCCGCCACGCCGAGCAGCAGCAATCCAGAGATCGCCAGCGCCGGCCCGCGCGCGGTCAGGAAGCCCAGCAGGGATTTCGGCTTGTCGGACATACGCTTCGGCCGCGCTCGCAACGGGAACAGGAGGTCTGCCTATACTAGCGGATTCGGGCCGCAACCGGGCAGGTCATCGCCCGCCATAGGCCGGCGATCGGCCGCCGCCGTCAAGGGGCACGGCCGATGGTCGAGGGTGCCTGGACGTCCGGCTCTGAGGTCAGCCGCAGTTCCGGGCTGCCGCTGATCGGCGTCTTCAACGTCCTCTCAGTTTCTCCAGCATATCCCCGGTCGCGAACCCGTCCGCCGGCGTGCCGATCGAGGCCTGGAAATTGCGTAGCGCTTCTCTCGTCATGCTGCCGAACTGGCCATCGGGCGTGCCGCGGTAGTAGCCGCGTTGGGCGAGCAGCTGTTGCAGTTCGAGGCGTTCGCTGCGGGAGAGGACGCGTTCGTGGCGCGGCCAGGGCTGCACGAAGGGCGCGCCGCCGCGCAGGCGGTCTGCGAAATGGCCGATCGCCAGCGCATAGGCTTCGGCCGGGTTGTACTTCATGATGGTGCGGAAGTTGTTGAGCATCAGGAAGCCGGGACCTTCCGAGCCGGCCGGCGCCAGCACATAGGCCTTGTCGGCGCTGCGTGGGAAAGGCTGTCCGTTCGGGCGCTTGATGCCGAGCTGCTCCCATTGCGCCAGCGTCAGCATCTGCTTGCGGTCGGCCTTCATGTAGTCGAAGCCCTGCGGCATCACCACTTCGTAGCCCCAGGTCTGGCCGCTCTGCCAGCCGTCCTTCTTGAGGTTGTTGGCGGTCGAGGCGATCAGATCGGCCGGGTTGTCGACGACGTCGCGGCGGCCGTCGCCGTCGGCGTCGACGGCGAAGCGTTTGAACGCAGTGGGCATGAACTGGGTCGGGCCGAATGCGCCGGCCCACGAGCCTTTGAGTTGCTCGGGACGCAGATCGCCGCGATGCAGGATCTCCAGCGCGGTGAGGAATTCGTCCTTGAAGTACGCCTGACGACGGCCGACGCAGGCCAGCGTCGCGGTCGAGTTGACCACGTAGCGGTCGCCCATCTGGGTCGAGTAGTTGCTCTCGATTCCCCAGATCGACGCGATGATGTAGCGGTCGACGCCGTAGGCGCGCTCGGCGGCGTCGAATTGCGGCTTGTACTGCGCCAGGATCTCGCGGCCGCGGGCGAGCCGGTTGTCGTTCACCAGGATATCGAGATAGTCCCAGATCGCCTTGGTGAATTCCGGCTGCGAATCCATCAGGTCCATCAGCCGCAGGTCCGGCGAAAGCCCGGCGGTGTAGCGCTCGAAGCTGTCGCGCGAGATGCCGCGGCGCGACGCTTCGGGCCAAAATGCCGCGACGCAGCCGTCGAAATTGGCGGCCGCCTGGCGGATCGCCTGGGCGGTCATCAGCGGATGGCCCGAGCCACCGTCCTCGCCGCTCCACTCCGGAGCGGTGCTGCTGCTCGGCGTGGCCGGGGTCTGGGTGGTGATGTTGGCCGGTTGCGCGGTGGGCGCCGACGGCTTGCCGGCCCCGCCGAACAGATTGAACACGTCGAACGGATTCTGCGCCGACGCGGCGGCCGGCAGCAGCACGGCTCCAAGGAAAATGCCTGTGGCGATGCGCGTCAGCTTGCTGCCTGATGTCGTCATGCGTGATCGAATCCCGTCTGCTCGTCAGAGCCCCCGTACTCAGGAGGCGCTCCGGCGGTTTCAATCAGCTTAACAAAGCGTTTTTTGGGCCGCGGTGTCGGGACGCAGGTCGTGCCAGGTTGGTACGCGCCCGCTCATCCGAACATCCGGATCAGCGTCTCGGCGGCGAGGTAGCAGCCGAGCCCGATGATCGAGATCAGGAACCAGCGACGGAAGGAGTCCGGATGCATCCGCGTGCGCACCGCCTGACCGACGAACATGCCGGCGAAGGCGGCCGCCATCGCGATCGCGCCGGGCAGGGCGGTGGCGACCGACAACAGCCCGGCATCGGTCAGGTTGAAGGCGAGCGCCAGCGTCGCGGTGGTGAAGAACACCCCGAGCGCCTGCACCAGCTCGTCCTTCTCCATGCCGATCGCCTGCATGAACGGCATCGACGGGATCACCTGCACGCCGGTGGCGGCCGATACCACGCCGGTGATGAGGCCGACCGGTCCGCCGATCCATTTCTCCTGCGCGGGCGCGACCTGAAAGCGAAACCGGCTGAGGCCGATGATGCCGTAGATCACCAGCAGTCCGCCGAGCACCAGCGTGCCGTAGCGCGCATAGGGGCCGGTCATCAGGCCGGAACCGAGCCGGATGCCGACGACAGCGCCGAGCATCAAGGGCCACAGCCGCCGCAGGATGTCGCGCAGATAGGGGCCGGCGAAGGTCTGCCAGATGTTGGTGACGATGGCCGGCACGATGACGATCGCCATGGCATGCGCCGGCGGCATCACCACCGCGAGCAGGCCGATCGACACCGTCGGCAGACCAAGGCCGATGACGCCCTTGATGAAGCCGGCGAAGGCAAAAACGGCGGCGATGAGAAGCAGAAGCGGGTCAGACACGGCGCGCAACCTGACCGATCGCGCGACGACGCACAACCGGCTCCGCGCTTATGCCTGCGTTGCAGCGGCGCCTTCGACGTATTGCGCAGCGTAGTCCGCGCTCGGCGGGATCGGATTGATGATGTCGATCAGCACGCCGTTCGGATCGGCGGTGATGAAATGGCGTTGGCCGAACGCCTCGTCGCGCAGCGCGAGCAGGATCGGCAGCCCCGCCGCCTGCAGCCGCGCGTACTCGGCGTCCGGATCCTCGACTTCGAAGTTCAGGATCAGTCCGGAAACCTTGCCGCGCCCCGCCTCCGGAATGGTGCGGTGGGCTCCATCCAACACGGCAAGATTGACGGTCGGATCGTCGGCGGACTGCAGATGGACGTACCAGTCAGAGTCGAACAGCGCCCGGAAGCCGAAATGCGAGGCGTAGAATCGGGCTGTGCCCCGGACGTCGTCGGTCATGATCACCGGATAATAGCTGGTCGCGCGCATAGCTTCCCTCCCTGGTCGAACAAAGATACGCTGTGTATGTTTAATAACATACAGGCTGTATGTATGCGAGTGACGAAGCGACGCACCAACCCTGAGCGCTCCAGCGCCACCCGGTCGGGATTGATCGCCGCGGCCCGGCAGGCCTTCGTGGTTCACGGCTACGCGGCCACCAGCACGCCGGACCTGGTCGAAGCTGCCGGTGTCACGCGTGGGGCGCTGTACCACCACTTCGCCGACAAACAGGCGCTGTTCCGCGCCGTGATCGAGGCCGAATCGGCGGAGGTCGCGGCCGAGATCGAAGCGGCACCTTCGGCCGGGTCGCCGATCGCCGCGTTGGTTGCCGGCGGCGAGGCTTATCTGCAGGCGATGGCGGCGCCAGGCCGGACGCGGCTGCTGTTGGTCGATGCGCCGGCCGTGCTCGGGCAGGAGCAGGCCGATGCCATCGACAGCCGCAACGGCGTTCGCACGTTGCGCGACGGGTTGCAGGCGGCGGTCGATGCAGGCGTGCTGAGGCGGGTGCCGATCGAACAAACCGCGCAGCTGTTCGGCGCGGCCTACGACCGTGCGGCGCTGGCCCTGGCTCGGGGCGACGATCGCGCCGGATGGCTGGCCGCGCTGCGCGCCATGGTCGAGGGATTGGCGCTGCCGCGATGATGCGGCTGCAGCGTCAGGCGTTGAGGATCTTCAGCGCCGCTTCGTGCACGCGCTTGTCGGCGGCCGCGATGATGCGGCCGCCGCTTTGCGCCGGCTTGCCGTCCCAGGTGGTGACGATGCCGCCGGCGCCGGTGACGATCGGGATGAGCGCGGCGATGTCGTAGGGCTTCAGCTCGGTCTCGATCACCAGATCGAGCTGACCAGCCGCCAGCATGCAATAGGCGTAGCAATCGCCACCGAACCGGGTCAGCCGCGCTTCGGCCTGCACTTTTTCGAAGATGGCGCGGTCGGCCTCGTTCATCAGAAGCGGCGAGGTGGTGAACAGCGTCGCGTCCTTCAGCGCGGGGCAGCGCCGCACCGTCAGCCGGCGCTCGCCGGACGGGCCTTTGTACGACGCCGAGCCGTTATCGCCGGAAAACCGCTCGCCGATGAACGGCTGGTGCATCATGCCGAACACCGGCGTGCCCTTGTGCAGCAGCGCGATCAGCGTGCCCCACACCGGGAAGCCGGCGATGAAGGATTTGGTGCCGTCGATCGGGTCGAGCACCCAGACGTAGTCTGCGTCCGCACGTTCGTTGCCGAATTCTTCGCCGACGATGCCGTGCTGGGGGAAGCTCGCCTTGATCAGCCGGCGCATCACCGCTTCGCCGGCCCGATCAGCTTCCGTGACCGGATCGAAATCGCGGCCCTGCAGCTTGTTGTCGATCGTCAGCGAGGTGCGGAAGAACGGCAGGATGGTGTCGCCCGATGAGGTTGCGAGACGTCCGATAAAGGCGGCGAAGTCGATTACGGTCACGGGCAATCCTTGTCGGCGCGGGTTAAAAACTGCGCGAGGCCCTAGCTTGCCCGAAACCCCGCTTGTCCGCTCTGCTTATTCTACAGCGCGGCAAGGGGTCCAGAGGCTGAACCATTCATCGAAGTCGCGTTCACATTTTTCGCATGGTCGTTGCGTTCAGTTCGCTTTTTGCCGTCCCGATGAGGCTGTGAAGGCTCGGAACTCGGGTGATTTGGTCGCAGGCAGACTGAGACAATCAATTCCATCTCATTGATTTGGCTCAAATAAATGCCGTCCTCCCGCACATGCTGGCGGTGCCCTGACATGCGTTTTTTGCATGGAAAAACGCGCAAAAACACTTGCGCTTTGTGCGTCGCGGCCGCATATTGTTGCGGTGCGGTAGCGCCTCGCGCTATCGCTGCCCTCCTTGGGCGTTTCCTCCCTAGACTTGGGCCGCTTGCCATCGCAAGCGGCCCTTTTTCTTGTCCGGGAGGTCCGTCCCTGCTGTCCAGGCGCAGGGACGTGCAAGTGTCGGCGGGTGAGAACGCCCTGCTAGGATGGAGCTCACCAGAAGGGTGCGGTCGCCGACACCCGCGGAGACGGGCTAGCCGCCGGAGCCGGAACCGCCGCCGGCCGTACCCTTGATCTGGGTGTTCAGACTTGTGAATTTCTCCGCCAACGTCCCGCCGAGGCTTTGAACCACAACGATAATCGCCAGAGCAATACCGGCTGCGATGAGGCCATACTCGATGGCAGTGGCCCCCGACTCATCGGACAGAAATTTCCGAACCAGGTTCTTCACGACTATTCTCCAAAGGGTGGTGCACGGAATAAGTTCCGCAACCGGAACTTGCGGCGACCCCTGTTAAAGACTGACTAAATCAACCACAAAATCGCGCGGTAAAGTTGTATTTTTGATTTCAATCAACGGTAAGGAGGTGAGGGTTTTAAGACTAATTGTCCACGAAATTGGCTGCGCCTATTCCGCGGCGGCCTGGAATGGGCCCAGATCGCTGAGCGGGATGGCGGCCAGCGCATCAGCCAGAACAGTAAAGTCCTCGGCCACCCTACCAAATCGTTCGCTTCGCTCGCGCAGCCGCTCGTCCATATAGATGGCGCGGTTGAGTTCGACCTGCACCGTGTGCAGGCCGCGGGACGGATTGCCGTAATGTTCGGTGATGAAGCCGCCCGCATAGGGCTTGTTGCGGCCGACCGAATAGCCGCGTGCGGCCATCGTTTCCTCGATCACGCTCGGGATCAGCGCCGCGCAGCTGGTGCCATAGCGATCGCCGATCACCACGTCGGGGCGCCGCGGCTCGTCACGCGCGACGCCGACCGACGGCATCGAATGGCAATCGACCAGCAGCACCGCGCCCCAACTGTCGTAGGCCTGGCTGATCAACTTCCGCAACGCGCGGTGATACGGCTTGTACAGTGTCTCGATTCGGCCCAGCGCATCGTCGATGGCGATGCGCTCGCGATAGATCTCCTGGCCGTCACCGACAACGCGCGGGATGGTGCCGAGGCCGCCGGCCACCCGCATCGACCGGGTGTTGGCGAAGCTCGGCAGCCGGCCATTGAACATCCGCGGGTCGAGCTCGTAGGGCTCGCGATTGACGTCGATGAACGAGCGCGGGAAGTGGACGCGCACCACCGGAAAGCCGCGGGCGGAGAGGTGGTCGATCAATTCGTCCATGAACGAATCTTCGGAGCGCTGCAGCGCTTCGAGATCGATCCGCGAGGCATTCAGAAAAGCGTTCGGATAAACCGATCCCGAATGCGGCGAATTGAAAATGATCGGCGCACGCCAGGTTTGCGGTTCGCAAATCTCGAACGGAGGCGAGAACTCGCCGTCGAACCCGGTCATCGTCGTCCGCCGTTCGTCAAGTCTGTTGGTCCCCGCGCCGCTCTGCAACCGCCTGTCGTGAACGGCAACATTGTCGGCAATGTTACCGTGTGCCAAGCAAAATCATTCCAGCTTTGGCCTAACTGTGAGAGCACAAGATCGTGCCTGCTGCCTGCCCGATGGGCGCATCCTGCACCAATCGCTTGCCTTCTGACGTCCACACCGCGAGAATTTCACCCGAAATTTACCAACAGCCGGTCTAAGTGAATCACAGTTCTCCGACCGGATTTGAAGTCCAGCAATGATGCACAAGATCCTCCTCGCCGAAGACGACAACGACATGCGCCGGTTTCTGGTCAAGGCGTTGGAAAACGCAGGGTTCCAGGTATCCTCTTTCGACAACGGCATGTCGGCCTATCAGCGGCTGCGCGAGGAGCCGTTCGAAATGCTGCTGACCGACATCGTGATGCCCGAGATGGACGGCATCGAGCTGGCGCGCCGCGCCTCGGAGCTCGATCCCGACATCAAGATCATGTTCATCACCGGCTTTGCGGCTGTCGCGCTGAATTCCGATTCGGAAGCTCCGAAGAACGCCAAAGTGCTCTCCAAGCCCGTGCACCTGCGCGAATTGGTCAGCGAAGTGAACAAGATGCTGGCGGCGTGAAATAGCCGTCGAAATCCTGCTTTGGTGTCCTTGCCTGACCGGCCCGGAGCCGATATAGGGACGCCACCCGTGAAGACGAACTAAGGGCGCGTAGCTCAGCGGGAGAGCACCTCGTTGACATCGAGGGGGTCACAGGTTCGATCCCTGTCGCGCCCACCATCCCGTACAGTCTTCCAGTCTCACCCAATCAGATCGCCCGTACGCGCCGTCTCTGCAGCCGCGGAACGATGCGCCCTGCGACGAATTGGCTCAACATCGCCATTCAACGTACGGAGCGACAGCATGATCAAGCAGATTGCCATCACCGCCGCCGCGCTGGCGGCGCTTTCCACCGCCGCCGTCACGGCGGCCAGCGCCCAGGACGTCGGCATCGGCGTCGGCCCGGTCGGGGTCACCGTCGGCAGCGCCCCTGGGCCGTATTACGACCGCGAGGATCGCTACGTGCGCGAGCGCCGCGTCTATCGTGAGCGTGAGCCCGACGAGACGGTGGTGGTCCGCCGGCAATATCGCGAGGAGCCGCGCCGCCGTGTGATCATCGAGCACGACGACGATTGAGATAACCGATGAGATAAGACGGCAACGGCCTCCCTTTGGGGAGGCCGTTTGCGTTGGGCAGGCGCGGTCGAACGCGCCGCCCAGCTTTGGATGAAGCAACGCCGCCGCGCGAAAACCTCTCCCCGCGCGCGGGGAGAGGTCGGATTGCGCAGCAATCCGGGTGAGGGGGCGCCTCCGCAAACCTGAGCGCCTGCTATCCTTGTGACCCTGATGGCTCAACAAGCTCGCGCTCGGCCACCCTTCTCCCCGCGCGCGGGGAGAAGGAGCAGGCCGTGCTCGCCGTGGCCTCGATCCAATCAAACTTCGACGTTGGCCAGCGCGCCGGCGGACGCGGCAGAATCAGAACTTGGAGACGCTGGTCTCAAGACAGCCTCTCTAGCTATTTGAGAAATTTCTATCCCCCGCCGTCCGCGCCGTAACGCAGCCCGTCGATCAGCAGCGCGACCATGCGGCTGGTATGCGCCGCGTCGGCGCCGGGACCTGGGGTGCACAGCTGCGCGACGGCCCTGAGCAGATCATATGGGTCGGTGTCGCGCCGCACGGCGCCGGCCGCAGCGGCGGCGTCCAGCAGTGATTGCAGGGCCGGCAGCAGTCGCTGCTCGAAATACGCCGGCAAATTGTCATAGGCCGGGTTGCCGGAATACAGCGCCGCGGCGAGGCCGCGCTTGGTGGCGATGAAGTCGACATAGCGCTGCATCCAGCGCGACAGCGCCTCGATCGGCGGATGCTTGTCGGCCAGCTCCGCCGCCGCGTCCGCGCAGGCGTCGACGCCGTTGCGAAACACCGCGACGATCAGGTCCGAGCGCTGCGGGAAATGCCGATACAGCGTGCCGACGCCGACGCCGGCTTTCTCGGCGATCTCGCGCACCGGCGCGTCCACCCCGGAAACCGCAAACACCGCCACCGCGGCGTCCAGCACGGTCTGCAGGTTGCGCCGGGCGTCCGCGCGGACCCGACGCGGCGTGCCGGCTGCAGCCCGTGCGGCAGGTTTACGCGGCGGCTCGTCGGTCACAAGAATACCTCTTGATAAACGGAACGATGTTCCGTATAAAGCATTACCGGTTCGTTATCTCATATCGATGCCTGCCGGGCTACGCAGCATCGCTGCCAACCAACCAACGCCCGAACCAAGCAGCCGCTCAGCGGTTAGCGATTTTCCGTTCCGCGCAGCAATGCGGCGGTCGCGGTTGCTTGCGTCTCTGCTTCAGCTCCGTCCCGAAGGAGGTCATATGACCGCTGTTCGACCAGCCGCGTCCGCGGCGATCTGCATCAACGGGGTCGACTTCCCCGTCCCCGCCGACCCGCGCGTCTCTCTGCTCGACCTGTTGCGCGAGACGCTCCAATTGCATGGCACCAAGAAGGGCTGCAACCAGGGCGCCTGTGGCGCCTGCACGGTGCTGGTCGATGGCGAGCGCATCGTGTCCTGCCTGTCGCTCGCTGTGCAGCACGCTGGCCGCAGTGTCACCACCATTGAAGGCCTGGCCAACGAACAGGGCCTGCATCCGTTGCAACAAGCCTTCATCGAGCACGACGGCTTCCAATGCGGCTACTGCACGCCGGGGCAGATCTGTTCGGCGATCGGCATGGCGGCCGAGTCGAAGCGCGGCGTGCCGAGCCACGTGACGCGTGATCTCGGCGATGACCACGTCGCCCCGACCCATGACGAAATCCGCGAACGCATGAGCGGCAATTTGTGCCGCTGCGGCGCTCACAACGGCATCATCGCGGCGATCCGCGACACCTACGCGGAGGCCGCAGAATGACTCCCTTCGATTACTCACGCGCCGGCGACGTCGCCGAAGCGGTGCGGCTCGGTGGCGCCGCGCAAGCCAAGTTTCTCGGCGGCGGCACCAATCTGGTCGACCTGATGCGCGAGACGCTCGAGCGTCCGACCGCGCTGGTCGATATCACCGGCCTGCCGGCGGCGATCACCGAACGGGGCGACGGCGGCCTGCTGATCGGCGCCGCGGTGCGCAACACCGCGCTCGCCGAGCACCGCACCGTGCGCACGCGCTATCCGCTGCTGGCGCGTGCCATCCTGGCGGGCGCCTCGGCACAGATCCGCAACATGGCGACCGTGGGTGGCAATCTGCTGCAGCGGACACGCTGCACGTACTTCTACGACGACGCCGGCTCGCGCTGTAACAAGCGCAGCCCGGGGCAGGGCTGCGATGCCATCGACGGCTTCAATCGCAACCACGCCATCCTCGGTGCATCGAAAGCCTGCGTCGCCACGCATCCGTCCGACATGTGCGTGGCGCTCGTCGCGCTCGACGCGGTGGTGCATCTCGAAGGTAGCGCCGGCAAGCGGACGCTGCCGTTCGCAGACTTCCATCGCCTGCCGGGCGATCGTCCTGACCAAGAGACCACGCTGCAGCCCGGCGAACTGATCACCGCGATCGAACTGCCGGCGCACCCGATCGCGGCGCGCTCGACCTATCGCAAGGTCCGCGACCGCTCGAGCTACGCGTTCGCACTGTTGTCGGTCGCCGCCGCGCTCGAACTCGAGGGCGGCAAGGTCAAGGACGTACGGCTGGCGCTCGGCGGCGTCGCCCACAAGCCGTGGCGCTCGCTGAAAGCCGAGCAGGCACTGCGCGGCGGTGCCGCTTCGGCAGAGGCGTTCCGTGCCGCGGCCGAGGCCGAACTCGCCGATGCGGTGCCGCTGCGCGACAACGCTTTCAAGATTGAACTTGCCAAACGCACGATCACCGCGGTGCTCGGCGAACTCGCAGGAGATGCCCGATGAGCATCGTCAACGAAGCCAAGCAAGCGGTGCGCGGCGCCATGATGGATGTCATGGAAAAGGCCGTCGCGCTGGCTCCCGATAATTGGATGCCGGGCGGCGATCCGGATCCGTTGATCCGCACCAAGCACGGCTCGATCGGCGCCTCCGTCCCGCGCGTCGACGGCCCGCTGAAGGTCCGCGGCGCCGCGCCGTTCGCCGCGGAGTTCGCGCTCGACCGCATGCTCTACGCCGCGCTGATGTTCAGCACCGTGCCGAAAGGCCGGATCGCCACGCTCGACACCGCCGCGGCGGAAGCCGCGCCCGGCGTTGCGCTGGTGATGACTCACCGCAACGCGCCGCGCATGAAGCCGATGCCGCTTTTCATGACCGCCGAGAAGGCCGGCGGCGGCGACAATCTGCCGATCATGCAGGACGACCGCATCCACTGGAACGGCCAGCCGATCGCGCTGGTGCTGGCGGAGACACAGGAGCAGGCCGATCACGCCGTCGCGCTGATCCGCGCGACCTACGAGGCCGAGCCGGCGCTGACCAGCTTCGCCACGGCCAAGGCGAAGGGCACCGAGCCTGGCCTGTTCATGGGCCAGCCGCTCAAGGCCGAGAAGGGCAAGGCCGAGCCGGCGCTCGCCGCCGCGCCGGTGCGGGTCGATGGTCGCTACACCACGCCGCGGCACAATCACAACGCGATCGAGCCGCACGCCGCCACGGTGACGTGGCAGGGCGACAAGCTGATCGTGCACGACGCCTCGCAGGCGGTGCAGCACACCGCCTGGTCGCTCGGCGATATCTTCGGCATTGCCGAGGAGCAGGTCCACGTCACCTCGCCGTTCGTCGGCGGTGGCTTCGGCGGCAAATGCCTGTGGCAGCATCAGGTGCTCGGCGCCGCGGCGTCGAAGCTCGCCGGCCGGCCGGTGCGCATCGCGCTGTCTCGCGAGGGCGTGTACCGGCTGATCGGCGGTCGCACGCTCACCGAGCAGCGCTTCGCCATCGGCGCCGAACCGGGCGGCCGCTTCGTGTCGCTGATCCACACCGGCACGGTCGCGACCTCGAAGCAGAATGCATTTCCAGAGCCGTTCATTCTGCCGACGATGTCGAGCTACGGCTCGCCGAACATCAAGCTCGATGTCGAGATCGTTCACCTCGACATGCTCGCCAACACCTTCATGAGGGCGCCGGGTGAATCCGTCGGCACTTTCGCGATGGAGTCGGCGATCGATGAAATTGCGGTAGCGCTGGGGATGGATCCGGTCGAGCTGCGCATCCTCAATCAGCCGGGCGAGGATCCGCTGAAGGGCACGCCGTTCTCATCGCGTCGCATCGTCGAGGCCTGGCGAAGCGGCGCCGAGCGTTTCGGCTGGTCGCAGCGCAACCCGACGGCCGCCAGCGTGCGCGACGGCGAGTGGCTCGTCGGCATGGGTTGCGCCACCGCGACCTATCCGTATCACCGCATGCCGGGCGGCGCGGCGCGGATCACCCTGACGCGTGACGGCGCCGCCAAGGTCGAGATCGCCGCGCACGAGATGGGGATGGGCACCGCGACGGCGCATACGCAGGTCGTCGCCGACCGACTTGGCCTGTCGCGTGACAAGGTGACGTTTGCTTACGGCGACTCGACGTTCCCCGGTGTGGTGCTGGCCGGCGGCTCGCAGCAGACCGCGTCGATCGGCGCCTCGGTGATCGCCGCGCACCGCGTGCTGCTGAACGAGCTGCTCAAGCTCGCCGGCAACGACTCGCCGCTTGCGGGCCTCAGCGCCGACGAGGTCGGCACGCTGAACGGCGGCCTCGCCAAGCTCGACGATCCGTCGCGGCACGAGAGCTACGTCTCGATCCTCACCCGTGCGGGGCGCGATCATGTCTCGGCTGAAGGCAGCGCCTCGGCGCCGCTCGAGACCATGCACTGGTCGATGCATTCGTTCGGCGCGCTGTTCTGCGAAGTCGGTGTGAACAGCGTCACCGGCGAAACCCGCGTGCGGCGGTTCCTCGGCTCCTATGATTGCGGCCGCATCCTCAATCCGAAGACCGCGGCCAGTCAGTTCCGCGGCGGCATCATCATGGGCCTCGGCCTTGCGCTGATGGAGGAGACGCAGTTCGACGAGCGCAGCGGCCGGGTGATGAATCCGAGCCTCGCCGAGTATCACGTCCCGGTGCATCTCGACGTGCCGGAGATCGACGTGATCTGGACCGACATTCCCGATCCGCGCGCCCCGATGGGCGCCCGCGGCATCGGCGAGATCGGCATCACCGGCGTCGGCGCCGCGGTCGCCAACGCTGTTTTCAACGCTACCGGCAAGCGCATCCGCGATCTGCCGATCACGCTCGACAAGCTGATGTAAGCGGCGGCAGCCCGGGCTGCTAACCGCCCGCTAACCATCGCGATGCGCGACGGCCTCCTTGAGACGGGAGGCCGTCGTCGTTTCGGCAGCCGGATTCATCGCGGCGAAACTTCTGCCCTCCATCCTGTTGTGCGCAACGACACAGCCTTGCGTCACGGGGACGTCATGACCGGATCGACCGGGTTTGCGCTGGAACTGCGCGGCCTCGCCAAGAGCTATGACCGGCCCGCGGTGGATCACCTCGATCTCACCGTTCGTCGCGGCGAGTTCTATGCGCTGCTTGGCCCCAACGGCGCCGGCAAGACCACGACGCTGCGCATGGTCGCGGGGCTGCTGCAGCCGGACGCGGGAACGATCCGCGTGCTCGGCATCGATGCGCTGGCCGATCCGATCGCCGCCAAGCAGGTCACCGCCTGGGTGTCGGACGAGCCGATGATCTACGACAAGCTGACGCCGCTGGAATATCTCAGTTTCGTCGCCGGCTTGTGGGGCTGCGATCCGGATCGCGCCGAGACAACGTCGGTCCGATTACTGGCCCAGCTCGACCTCACCGCGCATCAGCACCAGCGCTGCGAAGGCTTCTCCAAGGGCATGCGCCAGAAGGTGGCGCTGGCCGGCGCGCTGGTGCACGAGCCGCAACTCATCATCCTCGACGAACCGCTCACCGGCCTCGACGCGGTGTCGGCGCGCCGCGTCAAAGAGATTCTGCAGACGCGCGTGCAGGCCGGCTGCACCGTGATCATGACGACCCACATCCTCGAAGTCGCCGAGCGCATGGCCGATCGTATCGGCGTGATCGTCGCCGGCCGGCTGGTCGCCGAGGGCACGCTCGGCGAATTGCGCAGCCGGATCGGCAGCGGCGATTCCAGCCTCGAGGACATGTTCGTCGCGCTGGTCGGCGGCGAGGCCGTGCCGGCATGACCACGGCGACGCTGGCCAGCTTCGCGCGGCACGATCTGCGGCTCGCCTGGCGCGATTTCCTCGGCATGCTCACCGCCGGCCGGCGCCGCCGCGTGCGCAACGTGGTGCTGGCGCTGATCGTGATCGCGGCGCTGCTGCATCTGCCGGCCTGGGGGCTGGTCGGCCGCTACGCGCATCTTCCCCGCGATGCAGACGTCACCAGCCTGCTGGTGATCACCGCAGTGCTGGCGCTGAGCTGGCTGCTGATGCTGTCGCAGGCGATCGAGTCGGTGACGCGGGTGTTCTACAGCCGCGCCGATCTCGACCTGATCATGTCGTCGCCGGTGCCGCTGGCGCGGGTATTCTCGGTGCGGATGGCGGCAATCGCGCTCACCGTCACGGCGATGGCGCTGTTGTTCGCCGCGCCGGTGATCGACGTGCTGGCGCTCGCCGGCGGCGCGCATTGGCTGACCGCGTTCGGCGTCGTCGCTGCGATCGGCATCTCGGCGTCGGCGGTCGCCATCGCCGTGGCGCTCTTGCTGTTCCAGCTGATCGGTCCGAAGCGGACGCGGCTGGCGGCGCAGATCGTCTCGGTGGTGATCGGCGCCGGCTTCGTCATCGGCCTGCAGGTCGCCGCGATCCTGTCGACCGGCACGCTGTCGCGCTTTGCGGTGTTGACCTCGGATCTCGCCGCGAGCTGGGCGCCAGGCGCGGCGAGCGTGTTGTGGTGGCCGGCGCGCGCCGTGCTCGGCGACGTACTGGCGCTGGTCGCGCTGCTCAGCGTCAGCCTCGTGTTGCTCGGGCTGGTGATGATCTGGGTGACGCCGCGGCTCGGCGCCGTGGTGGTCGCGGCGGCCGGCGCCAGCGCCACGATCGCGCATCAACGCGCCCCGCGCTTCCGCCGCGGCTCGCGGCAGCAGGCGCTGCGGCACAAGGAACTCATGCTGCTGCGGCGCGACCCGTGGCTGGTGTCGCAGTCGCTGATGCAGCTGCTCTATCTGCTGCCGCCGGCGCTGCTGCTGTGGCGCAGCTTCTCGGATAGTTCGACCGCCGTGGTGCTGGTCGCGCCGGTGGTGGTGATGGCGGCCGGGCAGCTCGCCGGCGGGCTGGCATGGCTGACGATCTCGGGCGAGGACGCGCCCGATCTGATCGACACCGCGCCGCTGCCGGGCTCCGCGGTGACGCGGGCTCGCATCGAGGTGGTGCTGATGGGAATTGGCGTCGTGGTGGCGCCGCTGCTGCTGCCGCTCGCCGTGCTGTCGCCGCTGTTGGCGATCGTCACGGCGGTGGGCTGTGCCCTGGCGGCGGCGTCAGCGACGGCGATTCAGCTGTGGTTTCGGGTACAAGGCCGGCGCAGCCAATTCCGTCGCCGTCAGACCTCGTCGCGGCTCGCGACCTTCGCGGAGGCGTTCTCGTCGATTGGCTGGGCCGCAACGGCCATCCTGGTACTCACCGAGCCGCGTTTCGCGCTGTTCTCGGCTGCGTTCACGCTGGGCATTCTGCTCGTCACCTGGCGCTTCAGTCCGCGTCGGGCGTAGTCCCGGTCGGACAGCCGCGGCACTGCCGGCGGCCGTGGGTAGCGAGGTTGAGGCTGATACACACCAGCCGCTTGGCCATGACTTGAAGCGGGCTGCGGGCAAGCTGCAGCATGAAATACATTTCGAGCATAATGCGATCTCCGGCGGGCAATGTGGAAATAGAGCCTGAGCGCGCTGGCGAGTAGGTCTGCGGCCAGAACAGCAGCCATGCGCAATAGATGCATCTGCATGAAATGCGGTCAGGCGGTCGTAGTGCGCGCCAATTGGGCGGTTTGGCACCGTCATTGCGAGGAGCGAAGCGACGAAGCAATCCAGCTCCGTGCACGACGCTGGATTGCTTCGCGGAGCCTGTCATCGGGCGGCGCTTCGCGCCGACCCGTTGGCTCGCAATAACGGGGAAAGTCGTTGCTTCCACCGGCGATTTAGCCGCGGAGGCAGATCACCAGTTCTGTGCGTTCAGCCCAACCGGCGCGGCACGGCAACGCGGCCGAGCGGAGCGTCGAGTGCGGCGCGGTCCCATTTGCCGAGATCGGCGGCTGCCTCGTAGGTGCTCTGCAGGAAGTCGAGCAGTGCCTGGTCCGGGTCGGCGGCAGAGCGGACGGCGTCGTAGGGCAGCAGGAATTCGCCCAGCGTCTCGCTGAAGAACGCCTCCGCCGGCCGCACCTTGGCGGCGCGAAAACCGTCCGGCGCAGGGTAGGCGTAGGAATAGAACGCCGGATAGTCGAGCCCGGCGCCGGGCCAGAACCCCGCGCTGCTGACTTCGTGCGAATAGGCTTCCTGCGCCACCTCGTTGGCGAGATACGGCACTCCGCCTGGATGCAACGGCGCGTCCCTTCCCGAGAACCGCGTCACCGCGAGATCGAAGCTGCCCCAGAAGAAGTGCACCGGGCTGGTCTTGCCGAGAAAGCCGGTGCGGAAAAGCTTGAACACACGGTCGATCTGCACCAGCGCCTGAAAGAACCGCCTTACGGCGTCGCGATCGTAGCTGGCGTGCTCGCGGTCTTCGGAGAAACGGGTCGGCGAGGGCAACTCGTTCGGCCATTGGTCGATGCTGACGCGGATGCCGAGTTCGCCGAGCGTCGCCATCACTGCGGCGTAGAAGTCGGCGACGCTTTGCGGCGCCAGCGGCAGATGGCGGATGTCGCCGTCGCTGGTGGTGATGATCAGTTCATGATCGATGAAGTCGAAGTCGATCTGAAAGGTGCGCGAGCCGTCCGGCATCGGCGATGTCGTCAGCCCGCGCGTCGTCAGATACAGCCCGATGTGCCAGGAATGATTTTGCCACGGCGTGGTGGCGAGCCGGATCTTGCCGACGATCTGGGTCCACAGATGCAGCGTCTCGCTGGTCGCGCGCCACTCCGGATAGGGCAGAGCCGGCCACGCTTCGATCTTGGGCGGTGAAACGGCCATCTCGGCTCCTTGCGCTGCGGGACCGCCGCGAGGCGCCGGCATGGCGCCCCACGATCGATTGCGGGTCAGGTTAGGACTTAACCGTGCAGCTTGATGGCGGTTTCCGCAACCGCCTTGCCCTGATACTTCGCGCCGGCGAGTTCGTTGGCGCTCGGCTGCCGCGAGCCGTCGCCGCCGGTGATCGTGGTGGCGCCGTAGGGCGCGCCGCCGGTCACCTCGTCGAGCTTCATCTGGCCCTGGAAGCCGTAGTTGAGGCCGACCACCACCATGCCGAAATGCAGCAGGTTGGTGATGATCGAGAACAGCGTGGTTTCCTGGCCGCCGTGCTGGGTCGCGGTCGAGGTGAAGGCGCCGCCGACCTTGCCGTTCAGCGCGCCCTTGGCCCACAGGCCGCCGGCCTGGTCGAGGAAGTTGGCCATCTGCGACGCCATGCGGCCGAACCGCGTGCCGGTGCCGACGATGATCGCGTCGTAATTGGCGAGGTCGTCGATGGTCGCGACCGGCGCGGCCTGGTCGAGCTTGTAGTGCGACGCCTTGGCGACGTCCGGCGGCACCAGCTCGGGCACGCGCTTGATGTCGACCTGAGCGCCCGCCTCGCGCGCGCCCTCGGCGACCGCATTCGCCATCGCTTCGATGTGGCCGTAAGCCGAGTAGTAAAGAACCAGAACCTTCGCCATGGCAGTCTCTCCGTTTGCTTGGTGATGAGTGGGGAAGTGATCGCGTTGTTAGTCAGCCGTCATGGCCGGGCTTGACCCGGCCATCCATCCTCTTCGCAAAGGCTTTCACGAAGAGGATGGATGTGCGGGTCAAGCCCGCGCATGACGGCTGTGCGGGGGCGACGCCGTGCCAATGCACGGCGCCGCGTTGTGTTCGACACTGCAGCCTTACGCCGCGTCGACCAGCACGACCTCGGCGTCTTCGAGGGCCGTGATCGTCAGCTTGGCTTCGTCGCGGATCGCGGCGCCGTCGCGGGCTTCGACCTTGACGCCGTTGACCTCGACGCTGCCGACCGCGGGCACCAGATAGAGGTGCCGGGCCTTGCCGGCCTCGTAGACGGCGCTCTCGCCGGCCTTCAGTGTGGTGGCGAGCACCCGCGCATCGGCGCGGATCGGCAGCGCATCGGTGTCACCCTTGACGCCGGACGCGATGGTCACGAGCTTGCCGGAGCGATCCGACTTCGGGAACGGCTTGGAGCCCCAGGTCGGCTGACCGCCGGTCTGCGTCGGCTCGATCCAGATCTGGAAGATCCGGGTAGTCTCCGGTTCCAGATTGTATTCCGAGTGACGCACCCCCGAGCCCGCGCTCATCACCTGCACGTCGCCGGCCTCGGTACGGCCCTTGTTGCCGAGCGAGTCCTCGTGGGTGATGGCGCCGTCGCGCACATAGGTGATGATCTCCATGTCGCGATGCGGATGCGGTGGGAAGCCGGTCTCGGGCGCGATCTCGTCGTCGTTCCAGACCCGCAGGGCGCCGTGGCCCATATTGTTCGGGTCGTAATAGCTGGCGAACGAGAAATGGTGCTTGGCCTTGAGCCAGCCGTGATCAGCGCCGCCGAGCTTGTTGAAGGGACGAAGTTCAATCATGGGAATTCTCCCTGGTTTGGCGCCGCCTGCGGCGCCGGTGAAGTGATTGGGTTCTGAATAAGCTTCGGCTTGCGTTTCAGAAATAGAAATGATTGAAACTCATTGTTTCTGAAATTGATCCAATGGGCTCCGATGACTAAGCTGCCGGACTTCGAAGCGCTGGCGATCTTCGCCAAGGTGGTCGAGCTGCGCTCCTTCGCGGCGGCGGCGGCGGAGCTGACGATGTCCAAAGCCACCGTCTCCAAGGCGGTGACGCGGCTGGAGGCGCGGCTCGGCGCGCGGCTGTTCAACCGCACCTCGCGTCGGCTCGCGCTGACAGATGCCGGCCAGCGGCTCGCCGAGCGCGCCGCGCAGCTGCTGGCGGACGGCGAGGCGGCGGAGAGCGAGGCGCTGGCGCAATCGGCGGCGCCGCGCGGGCTGGTGCGGCTGGCGGTGCCGATGACGTTCGGCGTCAACGTCGTGGCGCCGCTGCTGCCGGATTTCCTCACCGCCTATCCGGAAGTCTCGGTCGACCTGCATCTGTCCGACCAGATGGTCGACCTGATCGGCGAAGGCTTCGATGCCGGCGTGCGGATCGCGTCGCTGCCGGATTCCTCGCTGGTGGCGCGGCGGCTGTGCGCGATGCCGCGCTACACGGTCGCGGCGGCGTCCTATCTGGCGCGTTACGGGCGGCCGACGCATCCGATGCAGCTCGCCGATCACCGCTGCCTCGGCTACGCCTATCTGTCGACGCCCAATGCCTGGCACTACCGCAATGCACAGGGTGAGCAGGCGGCGGTGCGACCGTCAGGGCCGCTGCGCGTCAACAATGGCGAGGCGCTGCTGCCGGCGGTGATCGCCGGGCTCGGTATCGCCGACCTGCCGGAGTTCATTGTCGGCGACGCGATCACGTCCGGCGCCGTCGAGGTCATCCTGGAAGGCTGGCACCAGCGCGAGAGCTCGGTGCATCTGGTGATGCCGCCGGGCGGGCCACGGCCGGCGCGGGTCGAAGCGCTGGCGGCGTTTCTGGCGGAGCGGCTGGCGAAGCGCCGGCCGCCGCGCCGGCTCAGTTCAAATTGACGTTGAACTCGTAGGATTTGTCGGGGCTCACCAGGGTGAACTTCAGCGCCGCGCCCTCGGCATGCGCGCCGGGCGGCAGGCCCTCGAGCGGGAAGGTGAAGCGCTGCACGCCCTCGGGGGCGTTCGGGGTCCGTTTCGGGATCGGCAGCGCCCAGTCGGGCGTCGGCCCTTCGACGAACAGGCTGACCTGCTGGGCCGGCGGCGCCACCACGTCGACCCACACCTCGGTGTCGCCGCGCATCACCACGTCGCGGATCGTGATCGGATTCGGGTCGCCGACATTGGCCGGCACCGGCACGGTATCGAGCGCGGCCGCAAGCGCGCTGTCCTGCGTGCTGGCAACGCTGGTGAAAGTCAGTTCCGTCATCGCCTCGACCGGCACGCACAATTTCTCGCAGACCGCGTAGCTGATGTCGGCGCGCAGCGTCACCGGCTTGTCGGCGTTCTTTGCCACGATGCGTAACGGCAGCACGACGTGCGACTTGTAGCCGAGCGAGGTGCCGCCAGCGCCGTCGGCAAATGCGGTAGGGGCAGGCCACAGGATCGTTACCGCTTCGACGTTGTCGGATTTCGAAAAATCGAACCGCGGCGGTACGCCAGAGTCGCCCGGCGAGCGCCAGTAGGTTTTCCAGCCCGGCTGCAACTGGAAAGCAATGCCACCCAGCAACACCGCACCGCTGCGCGATCCCGCGACCAGCCGCACCGCAGAGTGGCTTTCGCTGACCCAGGGCGAGGCGTCATCGGCACGCGCCGCGGTTACCGCAAGCAACGCAAAAAATGCGGCAAACAGCGTCGACCAGGCAGAAACGCGAGCAGGAACGAATGTGATCATGTGACGTATGTACGCACGCGGACGGCGGAGAACCACTGAATTGCCTGTGATTCGATCGGCACTCCGCCGTGACTGGTTGATTGACAGGATTGGCACCCAATATCAGGATAATGCTGCAACGCGAGGATCCCCTGATGGCACCCAAGTCCAAAAGGCCCAAATCCGGCGAAGCCCGGCCGACGGAGGGGAGCTATCTCGACGGCCAGTTGCTGATCGCGATGCCGGTGATGGAAGACGAGCGCTTCGCCCGCTCGGTGATCTACATCTGTGCGCATTCATCGGAAGGCGCCATGGGCATCATCGTCAATCGTCCAGCCGGCAGCATCGATTTTCCCGAACTGCTGGTGCAACTCGACATCGTCGAGAAGCCCGATCAGATCAAGCTTCCGGATCACGCCGAGTCGATGAAGGTGCTGCGCGGCGGCCCTGTCGAAACCGGCCGCGGCTTCGTGCTGCACTCCAGCGATTTCTTCATCAAGGATGCGACCCTGCCGATCGATGACGGCATTTCGTTGACCGCCACGGTGGACATCCTGAAGGCCATCGCCAGCGGCTCCGGCCCGAAGCGTGCCATCCTGGCGCTCGGCTATGCCGGCTGGGCGCCGGGCCAGCTCGAAACCGAGATTCAGGACAATGGCTGGCTGCATTGCGACGCCGATGCCGATCTGGTGTTCGGCAGCGATATCGAAGAAAAATACGACCGCGCTCTGCACAAGCTCGGTATCGAGCCGGGGATGCTGTCGGCCGAAGCTGGCCACGCGTAGTTAGCCTCGAAGCTCGCGCTCACACACACATCCGTCATCGCCCGCGAAAGCGGGCGACCCAGTATTCCAGAGCGTTCGTTATTCAGTGCAAGCGCACCGCCGTACTGGATCCTCCGCTTGCGCGGAAGATGACGGCTGTGGCTGCGGCTGGGAAAGCCGGAAGCTCACCTCGCAAACTGCCGTCATGCGCGGGCTTGACCCGCGCATCCATCGCGCGCGTAGCGCGCTCTTCGAAAAATGCTTGTTACGAAGAACGATGGATTGCCGGGTCAAGCCCGGCAATAACGGCCTGCTAATTGCGTAGCGCCGTGCCTCAGCTCGCCGCTTCCAGCCGTTCTTCCGTCAAGAGCCGCATTGCGGCTTCGGCGTCCATCGGTTCGCCGAAGGCGAAGCCTTGGGCGTATTCGCAGCCGAGCTGATACAGCTCGACCGCATCCGAATCCGTCTCGGCGCCTTCGGCGACGACGTCCATGCCGAGGTCGTGCGCCAGCGCGATGATCGACTTCAGGATCACCGGGCGGGTGCCGCGGCTGGTGGTGCGGACGAACGACTGGTCGATCTTGATGGTGTCGAACGGGAAGCGTTGCAGGTAGCTCAGCGACGAATGGCCGGTGCCGAAATCGTCCAGCGACAGGCCGCAGCCGAGTTCGCGAATCCGCTGCAGCATCTGCGCGGCGTGCTCGGGATTCTCCATCACCAGCGATTCGGTGAGTTCGAGCTTCAGCGTGCCGCGTGCCACCGAGGAGCGCGACAGCACGGTCCGGACGTCGTGGATCAGATCGTGGCGCAAGAGCTGCCGCGACGAGACGTTGACGCTGGCGAAGATCGGCTCGCGCGCGCGCATCGCGCGCTGCCAGATCGCCAGCTGCTTGGCGGTCTCGTCCATCACGAAGGTGCCGAGCTCGATGATCAGGCCGATTTCCTCGGCGATCGAGATGAATTCGACCGGCGACATCCGGCCGAGCTTGGGGTGATCCCAGCGCGCCAGCGCCTCGAAGCCGGCGACCGAGCGATCCTCCAGCCGCACGATCGGCTGATACAGGATGGAGATTTCCTTGCGCTCGATGGCGCGGCGCAGTTCGGATTCCAGCGTCAGGCGGTCGGACTTCCGCGCCCGCATCGCCGGCTTGTAGACGTCGATGCGGTCGCCGCCGATCCGCTTACTGTGATACATCGCCAGCTCGGCGTCCTTGATGATCTCGTCGGAGAGCTGCGACTGCGGATCGGAGAGCGCGAGGCCGATCGATGCGGTGAGGAAGATCTCGCGGTCGTTGAAGGCGATCGGCGCCTTGATGGTCTTGCGGATGGTCTCGGCGAAGGCGGTGATCTTTGCGGGGTCCTGCTCGGACAACAGGATCAGGCCGAACTGATCGCCGGCGATGCGCGCCAGCGTGTCCTGCGGCTTGAGGATGCGGGTGAGGCGGCGAGCGAGCGTCAGCAGGATCGAGTCGCCGACCGCGATGCCGACAGAATCGTTGACCTGCTTGAAGCGGTCGATGTCGATCACCATCAGGGTCGGGCGCAAGTTCGGCATGGTCTTGGCGAAATTCGCCACCGCGCCGAGCCGGTCGATGAACAGTTTGCGGTTGGGCAGGCCGGTGAGGTTGTCGTGCACCGAGTCGTGCAGCATGCGCTCTTCGGCGTTCTTGCTCTCGGTGACGTCGGTCAGCGTGCCGACCACGCGGGTGACCTCGCCGTCATTGCCGACCACCGGGCGGGCTTTCAGGGCGAACCACATGAAGTGGCCGTCCGGCGTGCGCAGCCGGAAGTGCTGGGTCAGCCGGCCGCGGCGCTGGTCCAGCACCGAGTCGAGCGCGGCGCGGAACCGGTCCTGATCGAGCGGATGCAGCACTTCGAGCCAGGTCGCGGCGGAGCCTTCCAGCGCGCCGCGTTTCAATCCCAGCAGCGCCTCAGTCTCAGGGCTGGTGAACACCTTGTCGGCGGAAACGTCCCAGTCCCAAATCAGATCGCCGGAGCCGATCAGTGCCAGTGCGCGGCGCTCGACGTCCGACACCACGCCGCCGGTCGCGCCCGAGCCCGCGAAGGCGTGCTGCATCACCGTGAAGCCGATCAGCATCACGATCAGCACCAGGCCGCCGAGCAGCGCCGGGCCGACGATGTCGTTGGTGACCGAGCCCGCCACCGCCATGCCCGAGGCGATCACCCAGATCACCAGCAGGAACCAGGTCGGGATCAGCAACACGGCGCGGTCGAAGCCGTGGGTCGACAGATACACGATCAGCGCGAAGCCCGCGAAGGCGATCAGCACCAGCGACATCCGGGCGATGCCCGAGGCGACCGCGGGATCGAACAGCGCCAGCGCCACCAGCGAGCCGAGGAAGGCGAGCCAGCCCAGCGTGATGTGCGAGTAGCGCACGTGCCAGCGGCTGAGATTGAGATAGGCGAAAAGGAACACCAGCAGCGTCGCCGCCAGGATCGCTTCGCCGGAGGCGCGCCAGATCCGCTCGGCGCCCGACGACATGTCGAACACCTTGCTCCAGAACCCGAAATCAATGCCGATATACACCAGCACAGCCCAGGCCAACGCCGCCGCGGCGGGGAACATGATGCTGCCCTTGACGACGAACAGGATGGTCAGCACCAGCGCCAGCAGGCCGGAAATGCCGATCACGATGCCCTGGTACAAGGTGAACGAGTTGACCTTGTCCTTGTAGGCTTCGGGCTCCCACAGATACAGCTGCGGCAGCTTGTCGGTGCGTAGTTCGGCCACGAAGGTGATCACCGAGCCGGGATCGAGTGTCACGCGGAAGATATCCGCTGTGGTGGAGTCCTGACGCTCCGGACGGTCGCCGGTCGACGGCGTGATGGTGGCGATGCGCGACAGACCGAGGTCGGGCCAGAACAGCCCGGATGCCACCATGCGATAATGCGGTGCGACGATCAGGCGGTCGAGCTGATCGTCGGTGTTGTTGGCGAGCGCGAACACCACCCAGTTCTGGCCGCCTTCGCGCGCGCGCACTTCGATGCGGCGAACGATGCCGTCATTGCCCGGCGCGGTCGAGACCTGGATGCGGTCGGTGTCGCTTCGCTGATGTTCGAGGACGCCAGTGAGGTCGATCGCCGGCGCGTCGCTGCGGACGCTGACGGCGTCGAGGGCATATGCCTGCGGGGCACCCGCAATCAGCATCAAGCCCAGCGCCAGAAGCGCAAGGCATCTGATCAGACGCAAGTCAGTTCTCCGCGTTCGCACCGATCTGGAAGCGCGGCCCCCGCGCGTCTCCGAGACGGATAAATGACATGAAAGACGGAGAAAACATAGCCGCAACAACCAATGGCCGATTCAGACCGTCAACACAATTTTGCCAATATGTTGGCTGGTCTCCATCCGCCGATGCGCCTCGGCCGCATCCCGCAGTGCGAAGGTGCCGTCGATCAGCGGCTTGATCTTGCCCTGCGCCAGCAGCGGCAGCACCCTGGCCTCGATCGCCGCGACCATCGCGGCCTTGTCGGCGTTGCTACGCGGCCGCAGCGTCGAGCCGGTGTGGTGCAGCCGCTTGATCATCAGTTTGGTGAAGTTGACGGTGGTCTTGGCGCCCCCGAGAAACGCGATCTGCACGATGCGGCCGTCCATCGCGGCGGCTTCGTAGTTGCGCTCGATGTAATCGCCGCCGACCATGTCGAGGATCACCTCGACGCCCTTGCCGCCGGTCGCTTCCTTCACCGCGGCGACGAAGTCTTCGGTCTTGTAGTTGATGGCGCGGGTTGCGCCGAGCTTGAGGCAGGCGTCGGCCTTGTCCTGCGAGCCGACCGTGGTGATGACCTTGGAGCCGAGCGCGACCGCGAGCTGGATCGCCATGGTGCCGATGCCGGACGAGCCCCCATGCACCAGCAGGGTCTCTCCGGGCTGCAGGGCGCCGCGCTCGAACACATTGTGCCAGACGGTCATCAGCGTTTCGGCGGTGGCGCCGGCCTCGATCATCGAGAAGCCGGCCGGCACCGTCATCGCCTGGGCGTCCTGGGCGATGCAGTATTCGGCATAGCCGCCGCCCGCGACCAGCGACATCACCTTGTCGCCGAGCTTATGTTTCGTCGCACCCTCACCAAGCGCCACCACTTCGCCGGAGATCTCCAGGCCGGGCAGGTCGCTGGCGCCAGGCGGCGGCGGATAGCTGCCGGAGCGCTGTGCCACATCGGGACGGTTGACGCCTGCGGCCGCGACCTTAACCAGGATCTCACCGGGGCCGGGCTTGGGAACGTCCCGGGTCTCCGGCAGCAGCACCTCGGGTCCCCCCGGCTTGCTGATTCCGATCACGGTCATTTGCGAAGGGACCGGTTCCATGATTTGTCCTTGGCTGGCGGGTGACGGGGTGTCATGCGATGAGACAGCCTGATTAGACAGCGCCGGCCGCGCTGGCAACCGGACCGGATCACGAACGGCGGAGGGGACGATGGCGATCGAGGACGAGGACAAGCCGAAGGTCAAAGTCAGCCACGAGATCGGACAGGACCTGTCGTTGCTTTCGGTCGAGGAGCTTGACCATCGCATCGCGCTGCTCAAGGAGGAGATCGGCCGGCTCGAAGCCGCGATGACCATGAAGCGTGCGACCCGCGCGGCCGCGGACCGGTTCTTCAAGACCTGACCGCGCCGCGCCGACGCGCCTCGATCAGCGCCGGGGCCGGCGGGGTATGGCAAACAAATCGTTAAGCGGATCACTCATTTACGAGCGATTAAGCTTTCTCGCTTATTACTTGGGTCGTCCATCTTTGGACCGAGTGGCTCCTGTCCACTCTGTTTTGACGCCTCCCTGTTATCAACTTTAAAGCCGCCGGAAACGGCGGCTCTTTTTTGTGCTTTGTTCACCGCGTCGTCCGACGGTCACGCCGGGTTCGATCTTTTCGCCATAAGCCGCGTTAACCGTCGCAAGCGCGCGCGCTGGACTCCCGGCTTCGCGCGCGCAATGATTTGTTCATCATAAGTCGGCGCCAAGAAGCCGACCGTTAATCAATAGCGTGAGGCGTTAACCATGTCGGAAGTTTCGCAAAGCGAAGCCCCGCTCGTCGTGCTGAGCGAAAGGCTGACCAATTCGGCCGCGTTCAGTGCGCTGTTTCGCGAAGGAATGGACCTGGTCGAGGAGACCGCGGCCTATCTGGACGGCGACGGCCGCGCCGAGGCCAAGACGCTCGAGCGCTCCGTCAGCCTGACCTATGCGACCGAGAGCATGCGGCTGACCACGCGGCTGATGCAGCTGGCGTCCTGGCTGCTGCTGCACCGGGCCGTGAAGGAAGGCGAGATGACGCTGATCCAGGCCAACCGCGAAAAATCCAAGGTCAAGCTGTCGGCCGCCGATCCCGGGGCGTCCGATACGCTGGAGCGGCTGCCGGAGCAGCTGCAGTCGCTGATCGCCCGGTCGATGAACCTGCAGGCGAGGATCCGCCGGCTGGACGCCTCGATGCACCTGCCGCCGCCCTCGGAGCGGGCCCCGATCGGCAACCCGCTGGTGCCGCAGCTCAATATGCTGAAGGCGGCGTTCGAACGCTGATTTTAAACTCGATACCCCACCTAAACGAAAAACGCCCCGCAGTTGCGGGGCATTTGCGTTTCCGGGGCCAATGCAGCCGCCGAACCATCAATCTTTCTTGAGGAAGCCCGAGAACTTCTTCTGGAAGCGCGAGACGCGGCCGCCGCGATCGAGCACCTGCTGGGTGCCGCCGGTCCAGGCCGGGTGCGACTTGGGGTCGATGTCGAGGTTCAGCTTGTCGCCTTCCTTGCCCCAGGTCGAACGCGTCTGATATTCGGTGCCGTCGGTCATCACGACCGTAATGTTATGATAATCCGGGTGAATTTCGGTCTTCATGGGACATCCTTGCGCGCGCCGGCGCCTCAGCTCGATGATTTCGGGGCGAATTGGCGGGCTCTATATCGCAGCGGCGCCGCTAAGACAAGGTTTCGCGTATCCTTCACCCCGATACCGCAATGTACCGGATTTGCCAGTCGCGCCCGTTGCTGCCTATGTGAGGGTTGGAAGGCCTCTAGAATAACGCGGCAGTTCTAATGACCACAGCAAGCAAACGGCAGACTTCTGAACCCGAGGCCTCTCCGATCGCCTTGTCGCTGGATGCGATCGCGGCGACCGAAAATGTCGGCCCGCGCACCGGCACTCTGCGCGCCGATGCGGATGTCAGCCAGGTCGAAGACATCGCGGCGGTCGCCAGGCGCGGCCGGCTGCGACCGCTGCTGGCGCTGGCGCCCTATGTGGCGCGCTATCGGGGCCGGGCGCTGCTGGCCCTGGTGGCGCTGATCGTCGCGGCGGTGACCACGCTGGTGGTGCCGCTGGCGGTGCGGCGGCTGATCGACTTCGGCTTCAGCCAGGAAGGCATCGAGCTGATCAACAGCTACTTCTCGGTGATGCTCGGGGTGGTTGCGGTGCTCGCGATTGCCAGCGCTGCGCGCTATTATCTGGTGATGACGATCGGCGAACGGATCGTCGCCGACGTCCGCCGCGACGTGTTCCGCCATCTCACCGCGCTATCGCCGGCGTTCTTCGACACCGCGCGCAGCGGCGAACTGATCTCGCGGCTGACAGCCGACACCACACAGATCAAATCCGCGGTCGGCGCCTCGGTGTCGATCGCGCTGCGCAACATCCTGCTGTTCGTCGGCGCGATCTCGATGATGGTGATCACGAGCCCGCGTCTCTCCGGCTTCGTGGTCGCGGCGATTCCGCTGATCGTGATCCCGCTGGTGGCGTTCGGGCGCTGGGTGCGGCGATTGTCGCGCAACGCTCAGGATACGCTCGCCGACGCCACCGCCTTCGCGTCCGAACTCGTCGGCTCGATGCGCACCGTGCAGGCCTATACCAACGAGAAGCTCGCCAACGCGAGGTTCGGCGTCGAGGTCGAGCACTCCTACGAGGCGGCGCGCAGCTCGACCCAGGCCCGGGCGATCCTCACCGCCATCATCATCTTCATCGTGTTCGCCAGCGTTGTGGCCATCCTCTGGGTCGGCTCGCACGACGTCGCCAACGGCACGATGACGCCCGGCCGGCTCGGCCAGTTCATTCTCTACGCCGCGTTCGCGGCGTCCAGCCTCGGCCAGCTCAGCGAAGTCTGGGGCGAAGTATCCGCGGCCTCCGGGGCGGCCGAGCGGCTGTTCGAGATCCTGCGGGTCAAGCCGCAGATCGCCGCGCCCGCGAAGCCGCGCGTCTTGCCGATGCCGGTGCGCGGCGACGTCGCGTTCGACAATGTCAGCTTCGCCTATCCGACCCGGCCGGACTATCTGGCGCTGAACGGGCTGTCGCTGTCGATCAAGGCCGGCGAAAAGGTCGCGATCGTCGGCCCCTCCGGCGCCGGCAAGAGCACGCTGTTCCATCTGCTGCTGCGGTTCTACGATCCGGTCGCGGGGAAGATTTCGCTCGACGGCGTGCCGATCACAGATGCCGACCCGCAGGCGGTGCGCGAGCGCATGGCGCTGGTGCCGCAGGACTCGGTGGTATTCGCCGCCTCGGCCCGCGACAATATCCGGTTCGGCCGCGACGAGGCCAGCGACGCGGAGGTCGAGCGCGCTGCCCAGCAGGCCCACGCCACCGAGTTCATCCAGCGCCTGCCCGAGGGCTTCGACACCAAGCTCGGCGAACGCGGCGTGATGCTGTCCGGCGGCCAGCGCCAGCGCATCGCCATCGCCCGGGCCATCCTGCGCGACGCGCCGCTGCTGCTGCTCGACGAGGCGACCTCGTCGCTCGATGCCGAGAGCGAGACGCTGGTGCAGACCGCGCTGCAGGGCCTGATGCGCGACCGCACCACGCTGGTGATCGCCCATCGGCTCGCCACCGTGCTGTCCTGCGATCGCATTCTGGTCATGGAACACGGCCGCATCGTCGAGCAGGGCACCCACGCCCAGCTGGTCGCCCGCGGCGGACTGTACGCCCGGCTGGCCAAGCTGCAGTTCGAGGCGGCTTAGCCCGCCCCTCGCTTGGCCAAAACGCTCGCGTCGCGCAGCGGATGGTCTATAAGACCGGCCGGTGCGGACCCTGATGATGCAGCCTTGGATTGTGAACTGGTTTGGTGGCCGATCGGCCTGCTGGCGCGCGGCGCTGACCGCCGGCGCTCTCGCGGTTGCGCTGCTGGTGCCGGTTCATGACGCGCGCGCGGCCGAGCCCGATGCGGACGCCAAGGCGGTGGCGGCCGTGACGGCTCATGCGGTGCCGGGGTTCTGGGACCCGCGGCGGCGACCGGAGCGGCCGGACCTGTCGCGCCTCACCGTGATCCGCTTCCTCACCGAGACAGACTATCCGCCGTTCAACTTCACCGGGCCGGACGGCAATCCGGCCGGCTTCAACGTCGATCTGGCGCGGGCGTTGTGCGAAGAGATCAAGGTCACCTGCACGGTGCAGATGCGCCGGTTCGAGACGCTGCTCGACGCGCTCGCCGGCAACCGCGGCGACGCCATCATCGCGTCGCTGGCGGTGACGCCGCAGACCCGCGCCAAGGTCGACTTCACCGATCCGTACTACCGCGCCCCCGGCCGCTTCGTCGCCCGCAAGGACGCGGTGATGCCGGAGATCCGGCCGGAATATCTCGAGGGCAAGAAGGTTGGGGCGATCGCCGGCTCGGCGCACGAGGCCTATCTTAAGGCGATGTTCACCGACGCCGAGCTGCATTCCTATCCGAACGACGAGGCGCTGCGCGGCGCGCTGAAGCGCGGCGAGGTCGACTTCATCTTCGGCGACGCGATCTCGCTGGCGTTCTGGATCAACGGCACGGATTCGGAGAATTGCTGCGCCTTCTCGGGCGGCCCGTTCACCGAAAGCCGGTATTTCGGCGAGGGCGTCGGCATCGCCGTGCGCAAGGGCAACGACCTGCTGCGCCAGTCGCTGAACTGGGCGCTGTTTCGCCTCTGGGAAAAGGGGCGCTATACCGACCTGTGGCTGCGCTATTTCTCCGTCAGCCCGTTCTGAGCTCGCCACGTTTGAATTGAAGACCCGCCTGCGGGCGGCTGGAGACGTTGATGACCACGACCGATTTGCCCAGCGCGTCCGATCTGCGCACGCTCGCCGAACAATCCAACGCCTGGCCGTTCGAGCAGGCGCGCGCGCTGGTGAATCGGCTGAAGAAGCAGCCCAAGGACGAAGTGCTGTTCGAGACCGGCTACGGCCCGTCCGGCCTGCCGCATATCGGCACTTTCGGCGAGGTCGCCCGCACCTCGATGGTGCGCCACGCCTTTCGCGTGCTCACGGGCGACAAGATCAAGACCAAGCTGCTGGCGTTCTCGGACGACATGGACGGCCTGCGCAAGGTGCCGGACAACGTACCCAACAAGGAGCTACTCGAGCAGAACCTCGGCAAGTCGCTGACCAGCGTGCCGGACCCGTTCGGCACCCACGACTCGTTCGGCGCCCATAACAATGCGCGGCTGCGCGCCTTCCTCGACACTTTCGGATTCGACTACGAATTCGCCTCGGCGACCGATTACTACAAGTCGGGCCGGTTCGACGCGACGCTGCTGAAGGTGCTGGCGCGGCTCGACAAGGTGATGGCGATCATGCTGCCGTCGCTGCGTGAGGAGCGCGCCGCCAGCTACTCGCCATTCCTGCCGATCTGTCCGCGCACCGGCGTGGTGCTGCAGGTGCCGATCGTCGAGCATGACGTTGCGGCCGGCACGGTGTCCTATGACGATCCGGAGACCAAGGAGCGCGTCACCGTTCCGGTCACCGGCGGCCATTGCAAGCTGCAATGGAAGCCGGACTGGGCGATGCGCTGGACCGCCCTCGGGGTCGACTACGAAATGGCCGGCAAGGACCTGATCGACTCGGTGAAGCTGTCGGGCAAGATCTGCCAGGCGATCGGCGGCACGCCGCCGGAAGGCTTCAACTACGAGCTGTTCCTCGACGACAAGGGCCAGAAGATTTCCAAGTCGAAGGGCAACGGCCTGACCATCGACGAGTGGCTGCGCTACGCCTCGCCGGAATCGCTGTCGCTGTTCATGTATCGCGAGCCGAAGGCGGCGAAGCGGCTGTATTTCGACGTCATCCCGCGCAACGTCGACGATTACCAGCAGTTCCTCGACGGCTTCACCCGCCAGGACGCCAAGCAGCAGCTCGCCAACCCGGTGTGGCACATCCACGCCGGCAAGCCGCCGAAGGCCGACATGCCGGTGACGTTCCAGCTGCTGCTGACGCTGGTGTCGTCGTCGAACGCCGAGAATGCCGAGACGCTGTGGGGCTTCATCGGCCGCTACCGGCCGGGCGTGACGCCGCAGAGCCATCCGAAGCTCGACGCCATGGTCGGCTACGCGATCAATTACTATCGCGACTTCGTGGCGCCGACCAAAGTCTTCCGCGAGCCGACCGAGCAGGAGCGCGCGGCGCTGCAGGACCTGCGCGATGCGCTGTCGCAATTGCCGACGGACGCGACCGCCGAGGCGATCCAGGACGTCGTTTACGAGATCGGCCGCCGCGAGCCGTTCCTCGACCACAAGAAGGCCGCCAAGGACGGCAAGCCGGGCGTCTCGCTCGACTGGTTCAACATGTTGTACCAGGTGCTGCTCGGCCAGGAGAAAGGCCCGCGCTTCGGCTCGTTCGTGGCGGTGTATGGCCTATCGAATGCGGTGGCGATGATCGACGGCGCGCTGGCGCGCAGCGCGTAAATTCAGCGTTGCCTTGTAGCGTGGGTTTTGGGCCGCGGAACCCCCCCCCGCCCCCCCCAGCCCCCCGGATGGGTTTGGGGGGGGGCACCCCAACGAAGGGGGGGGGCCCGGGGCGGGGGGGTTTGTTTTTTTTTGGTTGGGGGGGCAAGT
>NZ_QYYD01000030.1 GCF_003591005.1 Rhodopseudomonas palustris | reverse complement strand
CTCCCGTGTCCCGAAACGTTGCCAGACGCTCGGAATACAGAAGAATCAACGCCATGCGCTTTGTCCACTAAAACTAAGCCGGACAGCAGTGGCCTTGTGCCGGGCATCCACGCCTTTGCTGAAGGCGATGCAGACAAGGCGTGGATGGCCCGGCCTTCGCCGCGCCGAAGCGGCTTCGGCCGCGCAGGCGGGACGAGCCCGGCCATGACAAGGGTCAGGTGCAAGCAACAAACCTGAAGACCGATGAACGTCGCGTAAGGAGCCCCCATGAACCATCCCTATCGCTGGGTGATCGTCGCGGCCGGCGGGCTGCTCGGCTGCGTCGCGGCGGGCGCGATGTTCTGCCTGCCCGTGTTCCTGCAGCCGATGGCGGCGGAGACCGGGTGGTCGATCACCGGCATCTCCACCGCGATGACCATCGGCTTTCTGGCGATGGCGGCGGCCAGCATGGTCTGGGGCAATCTGTCCGACCGGTTCGGGCCACGTCCTGTGGTGCTCGCCGGCTCCGCCATTCTGGCGACCAGCCTCGCGCTCGCCAGCCGCGCCGGTTCGCTGATCGAATTCCAATTGCTGTTCGGCGTGCTGGTCGGCGCCGCCACCGCCGCAGTGTTCGCGCCGATGATGGCCAGCGTCACCGGCTGGTTCGACACCCAGCGCGGCCTCGCGGTGTCGCTGGTCTCGGCCGGCATGGGCATGGCGCCGCTGACGATGGCGCCGCTTGCCGCCTGGCTGGTGACCGCCACCGACTGGCGCAACGCGATGCTGATCGTCGCCACCATCACCGCCACGCTGATGATCCCCGCCGCGCTGCTGGTGCGCCGCCCGCCGGCGTTGGATGCCGGTCCCGCGAGGCTTGGCGCCGATGCCACGCAAGGCGAGATGACGCTGAGCACGGCGGTGCGCTCGCCGCAATTCGCCACGCTGCTGCTGGCGAATTTCTTCTGCTGCGCGACGCATTCCGGCCCGATCTTCCACACCGTCAGCTACGCGGTGACCTGCGGCATCCCGATGATCGCCGCAGTGTCGATCTACAGCGTCGAAGGATTGTCCGGCATGTTCGGCCGGATCGGCTTCGGCGTCGCCGGCGACCGTTTTGGCGCGCAGCGCGTGCTGGTGCTCGGGCTGCTGGCACAGGCGTTCGGCGTGTTGTCGTATGCCTTCGTCAGCGGGCTCGGCGGCTTCTATGCGGTGGCGGTGGTGGTCGGCTTCATCTACGCCGGCACCATGCCGCTCTACGCCGTGATCATCCGCGAGAACTTTCCGCTGCGGATGATGGGCACCATCATGGGCGGCATCAGCATGGCCGGCAGCCTCGGCATGTCGACGGGCCCGCTGGTCGGTGGCATGATCTACGACCAGCTCGGCAGCTACGCGCCGATGTATATCGCCGCCTGCGGCATGGGCCTGACCGCGATGCTGATCCTCGCCGCGTTCCGGCCGTTCCCGCCTCGGCAGGCCGGGATGGCGCTGGCCTGAGCGCAGACTATCCAGCGCGCCCGTGCAGCCGCTCGTCGGGCGGCGCGATCTCGGTGACGAGGTCGCGCACCAGCGCCTTCTTCGGCAGCGGCGCCAGCGCCGTCATGCCCTCCTTGAGCCGCACCGTGCAGGCGTAGTCGACGTCGCCGTCGATCAGCATCATGCACTCCTTGCAGGCATTGGCGTTGATGCAGGAGTAGCGAAACGCCAGCGTCGGATCGGCGCTGAGGCGCAGCGCGCGCAGTCCGTCCAGCACCGATTGCCCCGCCTCGAACGACACCTCGAAGCTCTCGACCCGCGGCGCATCGCCGGGGCCGCCGCGCTGGATCTGCAGCGTCGCCTTCATGCCGCGGCCTTCCCGCTCGGCAGCGCACTCCGTGTCAGGCTCAACTCGCCGTTCGCCAACGTGATCATCTGATTCACTGTCCATGTCTCGTCGAGGCCCGGGTGATCCTCGCGCTGATGCGCGCCGCGGCTTTCGGTGCGCGCCAGCGCCGGCAGCGCGACCGATTGCGCCACCAGCACCATGTTGCGCAGGTCGAGCCAGTCGAGCAGTTCGGCATCATAGCCGCGCGGCGCCGCCCACGGGCCCTCGCCGACCTGCTGCTTCAACGCCGCGAGTCCGGCGATGCCGCGCCGCAGCCTGTCCTCGGTGCGGAACGGTCCGACCAGATCCGCCATCAGCGCCTGCAACTCGGTGATCAGCGCGGCAGGGTTGTCCCGCGAGCCCGCCTCTGTCCCGCGCAGCAGCTCGGCCGCCGGCTTTGCGGCTTCCGCCGACCATGCCGACGACTGCCGCGCTGCCCGGCGCGCGGCGCTGCGGCCGGCTTGTGCGCCGAACACGAAGGCTTCGGTGATCGCATTGCCCGACAGCCGGTTGGCGCCGTTGGCGCCGCCGACCGCCTCGCCACAGGCATAGAGGCCGGGCACCGCGGTTTCGAGCTCGGTGTCGACGCGAACGCCGCCCATGTGATAGTGCGCGATCGGCGCGACCTCGACCGGCGCGCGGGCAAGATCGATGCCGTTGGCGGCGAGCCGGTCGACCACCGGGCCGAAGGCGCGGCGGATCTCGGCTTCCGGCACGTGCTGGAAACTCAAGTAAGCGCCGCCGGCCGGGCTGCCGCGGCCGGCTTCGACTTCCTTGGTGATCGCGTAGGTCGCGAGATCACGGGTCAGCACGTAGCGGCCGTCACTGCGCGTGTCACGACTCGCGTAGTCCTCCTCGAACTCGCGCATCTGCGCATTGAGCAGCTTGCCGCCGAGCTTGTAGCGGAACGGATCCCACATGATCGGGTCCATGCCGACAAGCCGCGGCGCCAGATGCCCGATCGGAAAGAACTGCACGAACTCCATGTCGATCAGTTCGGCGCCGGCGCGCAGCGCCAACGCATAGCCGTCGCCGCTCATGTTGGACGACGCGCTGTTGCGCCGGTACAGCCGGGTCAGCCCGCCGGTCGCGATCACCACCGCCTTGGCGGCAATCGTCACGATCTCACCGGAGGTGACATGCAGCGCGGTCGCGCCGCAGGCGACGCCATCCTGCACGGCGATATCGACGATCGACAGATCGCCGATCCGGCGGATGCCGTGGGCATTGTTGAGCTGCGTCCGCAGCGTGCGCGACACTGCCGGACCGGTGGAGAGAAAATCCACATAGGCGCAGCGCGGCCGGTCGTGGCCCGGCGCCTGCGCCTGCTTGATATGGCCGTCCTCGCGCGCCCAGCCGACCTTCCACGCGTCCATCTCGCGCAGCCGGCGCGGCCCGTCCTCGCACAGCAGCGCTGCGAGGCTCGGATTGCAGAGCCCACGGCCTGCATTCAGCGTATCCGCGAGATGGTGTTCCCAATGATCCGGCGTCTGCTCGCCGAGCGCCGCCGCCACCGTCATCTGCGCCATCACGGTGGCGCCGCCGCGGCCGATCAGGCTGCGATCCGCCAGCAGCACCGAGGCGCCTTCGCACGCCGCTTCCAGCGCCGCATACATGCCAGCACCACCGGCTCCGATGATCAGAACGTCGGTCGCGAGGTGACTCGCTTCCTGACTTGTGTCGCGGACCGCGTTCGAACTCACCATTGTGGCGCCACCTCCCCGGCGCCGCACGGGCGCCATCAGCCGGACCGACACGGCACGACCTGACGGATTGTCTCGACACCGTCGCGGCAAGTCAAAGCATAGGAGACATGCGCGTCCCCGCTCCGCGACGACGATAGCCTTCGAGCTGGACTAGACGGATGTCGCGGCAATGCGCTGCCCGTTTCTTCAGCGACGTGCCTTCGCAATGAACTCGACCACACCCGACACGCCGAGTTTCGCGTAGATGCGTTTGATCTGGGATCGAATCGTCCCGACCGCGACCCGACGTCGATGCGCGATATCGGTCGGACGCAGGCCGCCGAGTAGTTCCGTCGCCACTTCGCGTTCGGCTGCCGTGAGGATCACCGCGATGTCCGGCAGGAGCTCGGCGGACCGCGGGGTCCAGATTGGCTCGATCACCAGCAGCACGGCCGCTTCGCTGAACGCCTCGCGATCGTGCCTCGGCATCGGCGTCAGCCGTACATGCAGCGACCGATCATGACTGTCGCTGATCGAGATCGAGCAACGTCGCCCGTCCGCCTGTAAGGGCTGCCCCGTCAGGCAGCCGATGCACGGTGCGAGCTGATGATCGAGGTCGATCGGCCCCGCCGTCCGCGGGCACGCCGCCACGGCCGTGGCCGAATTGCTGCAGCGAAGCCGCGACAGCCGCAGCGTCAGCAGCGCCCCCTCGGCCAACAGCGCCGCGGCGCCGGGCGACAGCTTCGTACAACGGCCATCGGTGTCGAGGATGACGCTGTAAAGCGACAGCGCATCGAGCGCCTCCACCGAGACACCTCCGCTGCTAACCGGCGACCGCGACATCACGATCACAGCCGTGTGGATTGGTGAATGCGTCTGACGCCTTCATGCACCACCTCTCACGCTTCTTTCCAACTTCGCCATCACGCGCCGCCTACATCAAGCTGCGCGCGGCGCGCGATCTCAATTCTGCAGCGAAGCAGCGAATTTGCTAATCCGACAATCTGCTACATCAATCTGGCATCGCGATCATCGATCGCGTCCGTCATGGCCGGGCTTGTCCCGGCCATCCACGCCTTTCCTGCGTTGCCGTCAGCAAGGCGTGGATGCCCGGCACAAGGCCGGGCATGACCCGTGGAGACGGAAGTGCCCAAATCTAAAGGCCGCATGTCCGGCCGGGCTCTGAGAAGCCCGGCGAAGCCGGGCGTCTCGAAGGATGGGGCCACGCATCCGTGCGGCCATGGTTCGAGACGGCGCTGCGCGCCTCCTCACCATGAGGTCGTGCCTGTGGTGACAGCTTCGGCGATCGCTCAGGCGGCCGTCGCCTCACGCCTGTGCGCGTAGTCCCAGCGCCTCGCTGTTGCGCATCGCGAACAACGCCGCCTGCGTCCGATTGGCAACGTTGAGCTTCTGGATGATGCCGGCGACCTGCGACTTGACGGTGAACACGCTCATGTCGCGCTCCTTGGCGATCTGGCGATTGCTCTTGCCGCTGGCGAGATAGGGCAGCAACTCCAGCTGCGACGGCGTCAGTTCGTGCAGCACCTGCGCTTCACGCGCCGGCGTGGTGATCGTCAGCGTCGGCGTGCCCCCCTGCGAGGCCGCGAGCGCGTCGACGATCGCGCCGCGCACGGCGCTGATCATCGCCACCTCGGCCAGCGCGGCCGCCACAGCACCCTGCCCGACCATCAGCGCCGACAACTCGCGACGACCGCCGAGCAGCACCGAAAGATCGATGTGCAACACCACGATGGCGTCGGGATCGTCCTCGCAGGGCGTTGCGACGATCAGGAAATGCTTGCGCTCGCCGTCCTCCTCGCGCCAGTTGACCGTCGCGAAGAAATCAATCGTTCTCTCGGCGAGGTTCTTGAAACCGCGTAGCAACTCCAGCGAATGCCGGTCGGGCCGGATGCAGGCGTCGAAGTAGCTCTTGCCGAGTTTGCTCGGTGGCCGCCCGGAGCCGGACACCTCTGACTCGTCGCTGACTTCGAGAATTCTGCCGTTGCGATCGATCATAAGGGCGCTGATACCGATCCCTTTAATGATCTTCGATAGGCTCGAGCCCAACATGATCTTGCGTCGAAATGAACGATCGAAATCCCACCGGCGCGCGCAGAACGGGCGAGCCGTGACTGGTAGTTGTGCGGAAAGCTAAAGTGACGTCGCGCGAGTCGTCATCCCCAATTTTGGCGACGCACTTGTTTCAACCGCGGTGCGGCCCTGGCCCGCGCGGTAACGACGGCGGTCGCGAACGAACTCGACACGCAGTGGCATCTCGCGATCCCCCTGGGTAATAGGAGCGGGTTCGGACGGCTGCGCCGACCATCCCGCGTCGGTTCGATCGAGCAGATCGCGGTACGCTTTCAGCGCAGCATAAAGCCGGTCCTCGGCGATCGCCTGGTCGGCCTTCGCGATTGTCTCGGCGGCCGCAGGCGTCTCGTCGAGAAGACGGCCGGCCGCTTCCCGATAGTTTTCGAGCGTCGCGCCGTCGCGCCGCAGATACAGCTTCTGCAGCCGCAGATAGACCTGCCGCAACGCCGTCTCGGCACGCTCTTCGAGCATGGTGTTGGCCTGGCGCAGCACCGGCGCGAACCCTTCGATCGAAAAGGTCGACGGCTCGGTCCAGCCATTGATCAGCGTGAGCGCCCCGATCTCGATCCGCTCGAACGGCTTGAGCGTGACCTTCAATCCGGATGGCGGCTTGCGCGCAGCACGCGGCGGCAGCATGGCGGCAGCAAGTTTCATCTCGGGCAAGGCCATCTCGGCTCTCCTGGGTTCAGGCAATCGAGCCGGCGGCTGAACCGCCGCCGGCTCGATCAGTTCCGTTAACGCAGCAGTTGCAGGACGCCCTGCTGCGACTGGTTGGCCAGCGACAGCGCCGACACCGCGATCGACTGGCGGGTCGACAGCGCCTGGCTGTTCGCTGCTTCCTCGTTGGTGTCGGCCAGCGTCAGGTTGGCGGAGCCGGTCTGCAGCACGTTGATCAGGCTCTTCGAGAAGTCCTGACGGGCCTGCACCACCGACAGGTTCGAACCGAACGCCGATGCCTGCGACCGCAGCGTGGTCGAGGCGGCGCTCAGCTTGTCGAGAACCGCATTGGTCGCCTTGTTGTCGATGAAGTCGACGCCCGACGACAGGTTCGACAGGCCGAGGCCGGTCGGGTCGAAGGTGACGCCCTGGATCGAAATCGTCGACTTGCCGGTCTCGTTGAACACCAACTTCAGCGTGTCGCCGTTGAGCAGGTTGACGCCGTTGAACGAGGCGTCCTGTGCCGTGGTCTTGATCTGGTTCAGGATGTCGTTGAACTGCTTGACCAACCCCGCGCGGGTGTTCTGCGCGTTGACGTCGGCGACCGGCGCTTGCGGCGTTGTGAAGGTCAGATTGGCCAGCGCCGAACCGCCGAGCACGCCACCCTCGTTGCCGCCGAGCGTGTGCGAGGCATAGTCGTTCGAGGTCGAGATCGTCAGCTTGCCGGTGGCGTTGTCGATTGCGGCCGTCATGTTGTTGGCGGCCAGCGCGACGTTGAGCTGAGCCAGCGACTTGACGGTGCCGTTGGTGCCGTCGCCGAAGGTGACGTTGACGCCGGCGCCGCCGTTGAACGACGTGAAGGTCAGCGACTTGCCGTTCAGGCTGCCGGCGCTGGCGCCGCGCGACGCGGTGAACGTCGTGTCGGTGCCACTCGGCCCGGTCAGGCCCAGCGCCGCCAACGCATTGCCGGTGCCGGTGATGCTGAGGTCGGACTGCAGGCCGGTCGAGATCTTCAGCATGCCGCTGGCGATCGACGAGTTCGCCGCACCATTGGCGGTCGAGATCACCGCGCCGGCATTGCCGAGCGTCGCCTTGCGAACGCCGGTCGCCAGGTCGATCGCCTTCATGACGTCGTCGAGGTCGCCCTTCTGCAGGTAAACCGTCGAATTGCCGTTGCCGTCGGTTTCGACGTTACCGGAAATGCCGGTGTGCGAGGCCGATGCGGTCGGCACTGCGGCGTTCTTGAAGGTGATGGTGTGGCCGTTGACGTTGAGCGTCGAGCCATCCTGGATCAGCGTGCCGAGCGAATTGCCATTGGTGGTGCGCTGCTTGGTAAGGGTCAGCGGACCGGAGCCGCTCGCGGTGGTCAGGCCGAGATTGGCCAGCAGGTCGGTCGGGCCGGTCAGGTTGAGGTCGGCGCCGGTCGAACTGCGGATGGTGACGATACCACCGCTGACATCCGACGCGGTCTGACCCGATGCGGTGTTGGTGGAGATGGTCGCCACACCGTTCGAGATCGACGCGGCCTTGACGCCGTTGGCAAGATCGATCGCGGTCAGCAGGTCACCGACGGTGGCGTTGGTGAACTTGTCCTGGTTGCCGAGGTAGATCGTCGAGTTGCCGTTGCCGTCGGTGCCGATGCGGCCCAGCACACCGGTGCCGCTGGGAATATTGTTGCCCTGCGGTGCGTCCGAGGTCTTGAAGGTGATGGTCTTGCCGTTGACGGTGAGCTGGGTGCCGTCGGCAATCGCCGTCGTCGACAGGCCACCATGGCTGTTGAACAGCTGGGTGTCCGCAGTGATGTTGGCCGCCGGCGAAGCCGACGCCGCGGTGTCCACCTTGCCGGTTGCGGCGGTCAGGCCCAGCTTGGCAATCACGGTGCCACCGGCATTGTCGCTGATCGTCAGCGGGCTGTTGGTGCCCGAGTGCAGTTCGAGCTTGCCGCCCGTCACCGTCGACGCCGTCGAACCGCCGGCGTTGTTGTTGATGGTGTCGACCGTCTTCAGCAACGACGTCAACGTCTGGTCGATGCCGATCGTGTAGTTGCCTTCGGAATCCGCCTTCGCGGCACCGGCGGTGGTGAAGGTGATGGTCTTGCCGTTAACGGTGATCGCGTCGCCGGCAGCCGGCCCGGTAGCAGTGTCGGTCAGGCCGTTGGTCAGTTCGCTGATCTTGTTGGCGCCGGTCGCAGCGGTGCCGGAGGTGCCGACCGTCAGCCCGTTGGCGGCGAGACCGCTGTTGTCGGCCGCCGCGACGACCGTCTTGGCCGAGCCGGCGATGCTGACCAGCGTGCCGCCGAGCGTGTCGGACCCGGACGCCGCGGTGGCGCCGCCGGCGGTGCCGTCGAAGATCACGTTGCTGCTGGCGACCGCGTTGCTGAAGCTCTGGGTGCCGCGCAGGTCGTCGGCGGTCGCGCCCGAGATGGTCGCCGAGACGTTCGACTTGGTGGCGTAGCCCGAGGTGGTCTGCAGCGCCTGGTTGGCGATCGACTTGGCGCTGTCGACCAGCTTGGTCAGCGAGGTGATGCCGGTGTTGGCCGCCTGCAGGATCTGCACGCCATTACCGATGCCATCGAGCAGGTTGTTGATGTCGCTGGCGCGCGAGTCGAGCGACGCCGCGGTGAAGAAATTCGTCGGATTGTCGAGCGCCGTGTTCACCTTCTTGCCGGAGGACAGGCGGCTTTGCGTGGTGGCGAGCAAGTCGGCCGTGGCCTGAAGCGACGAGAGGTTCTGGCGGACGGCATTGGAGAGGACGATACCTGACATGGACGTTTGCCTTTCTGGGCAATGGCGTGTCGTTGCGCCGAACTTTTCTGTCGGCTCGTCATCTTTGGGTGGGCCGCGCAAATGATCGTTGAAGCGGCCGACGTCCGTTCGGACGTCGGCTTCACCCGATTGGACGTGCCGGGCGTAACGCTTCGTTTGGCTGCGGTTCGGGCACCCGGGCCTGCGGCACCAGCGGCAGACGGATCCAACGGTGCTTCGGAACAGCGGCTGTCGGATGTCGGGCGCGCGGCCGGCTCCGCGCCGCACATTGAGCTTGATCAGTGCTCGACTTAGGGTAGTCGGGCACTGGTCCCTATTGATGCCGATGACACGCAAATCGATTGCAACTGCCACCCACGCGCCGCTCCTGCTCGGCGCGACCCTGCTGCTGTTCATCGTGATTGCGGGCGCGCTGTTCCTGAACCTGATGCGGCTGCGCGACAGCTTCTCCTGGGTGCAGCACACCAACGACGTGCTGCTGGCGATCTCCGGTATCCAGCGCGCCGTTTTGGAAGCCGAAACCAACGAGCGCGGCTATCTGCTCACCGGCATCGAGAGCTACAACGAAGGCTATCGCCGCGCCCATGAAGCGGTCGGGTCCCGGCTCGACAGCCTGCGGGCGTTGGTGGGCGACGATCCCGCCCATGTGGCGCGCGTCGACGAATTGCGACTGTTCGTGGACATGCGCACCGCTCAACTCGGCCGCGTTATCGAGCTCGGCCCGGAGCGGATGCGAGAGGCGCTGGATATTCTCGAACAGGCGCGCACCGATCAGCTGACCGAGCGGGTCGAAGCGAGTTTGACGACGCTGACCCGCGTCGAACAGGGGCTGCTGACCGAGCGGATGCACAAGCACGACCGCGAGAGCCTTGCGGCGGCGCTGATCACCGCCTGCCTATTGATTCTCGCCGTCGGCAGCGCCGCGATCGCGGCGTTCCTGCTCGAGCATCAACGCGCGGCAGCGCGGCAGCAGGAAGCCGACCAGCGGCTGCAGGATTTGCAGGCCGAACTGATGCGGGTGGCAAGGCTCAGCACCATGGGGGAAATGTCCAGCGCGCTGGCGCACGAACTCAATCAGCCGCTCGGCGCCATCACCAATTATGTGCAGGGGTCGCGCCGGCTGATCGAAGCCAGCAGCCATCCCGACAAGGCCAGGATCGGCGCGGCGCTCGACAAGGCGGCGCAGCAGACGCTGCGCGCCGGCGCGGTGATCCAGCGGCTGCGCGACTTCGTCGGCCGCGGCGAGACCGACAAGAGCGTCGAGAGCCTGCGGGCGATCGCCGAGGACGCGCTGGCGCTCGCCTCGGTCGTCACCCGCGACCGTCCGGTCGACGTGTCGCTGACGCTCGACCCGGCAACCGACCGCGTGCTGGTCGACAAGGTCCAGGTGCAGCAGGTGTTTCTCAACCTGATCCGCAACGCCTTCGAGGCGATGCGCGACGAGCGGGAGCGTCGCCTCACCATCGCCAGCCACCCGGCAGCGGGCAGCATGGTCGAGATCGTCGTCGCCGACACCGGCCCGGGCCTCGATGCCCGGATCGCTGAACGCATGTTCCAGCCGTTCGCCACCACCAAGACCGACGGCATGGGCATCGGCCTGTCGATCTCGCAAACCATCATCCAGGCCCACGGCGGCTCGATCGCCGCCTCGACACTGCCGGAAGGCGGCACCGTGTTCAGCTTCACCCTGCCACGGGCGGATGCGGAACAGCAATCGGTGCCAGCGGTG
The DNA here is from genome assembly GCF_003591005.1 of Rhodopseudomonas palustris. Lineage (GTDB taxonomy): Bacteria > Pseudomonadota > Alphaproteobacteria > Rhizobiales > Xanthobacteraceae > Rhodopseudomonas > Rhodopseudomonas palustris_K. The sequence goes on along the minus strand of NZ_QYYD01000030.1, from coordinate 50,225 downwards.
GACGTCGCGGCGGGATGAACGAAGAGGTCAAGCGATAACCCACTGGTTCGCTGCTTGCGTCCCTCAGCTTCGCGGGAAACTCAGTCGGAAGTATCTGGCACTCACGTCTCCGCACGTCATGCCCGGCACTCGGGTCCGGCTTCGCCGGCCCGAGCACAGGCTCTTGTGACGGGCATCCACGCCTTGCTGACGGAAACGCCGAAAAGGCGTGGATGGCCGGGACAAGCCCGGCCATGACGGACGTTGTCAGCAACTAAGCGGTTTGAAATCGGTTGAGCTGGGCATTTGAAGACGACTGTCACGACGACGACCGCGTCGTGTGGTGACGTCTGTTCCTACTCGGCGCGCTCCCGCCGAGGTGTTAGTTCGGCGATCCGCTCTGCGAAGTGGTCGTATAGGCCGATCTGCGCCGGGCCGGCTTGCGCGCGGCAGGCGGCGAGCGCTGCTGTCGCGGCGTGTGCGTCGCCGGCCGCGAGCGCCGTCAGCAGTTCGGCGTGGCTCTGCTTCAATGCTGTGAAGCGCGAGGTAGTCGCCAGCGTCTCGTCGCCGGCGAGCGCGTAGAGACGCGTCGGCTTGGACTTGCCCTTCAGCATGATCTCGCCGGCTTCGAGCAGCGCCAGGCCGGGCGCTGCGCGGGCGACGTCGTCGGACACCAGGATGTCGCTGCGGAATTCCTTCGAGGCGCTCTCGATGCGCGCCGCGACGTTCACCACGTCGCCCATCGCCGAGTAGTTAAAGCGCTTGGCCGAGCCCATATTGCCGACGCAGGCGGTGCCGGTGTTGATGCCGATCCCGATCCGCACCAGCGGGTCGGCAAGCCCCCTCGCCGCGAAGCCGAACGCGTCGGCATCGTTGAGCCGCTCGACCACCGCGCGCATCTGCAGCGCGGCGCGGCAGGCGCGCGCGGCGTGATCCGGCACGTCGACCGGCGCGTTCCAGAACGCCATGATCGAGTCGCCGATGTATTTGTCGATGGTGCCGAGCTCGTCCTGGATCGCATCCGACAGCGGCGACAGCAGCGTGTTGATGAAATCGACCAGCTCGGTCGCACTCAACGTTTCGGAGATCGGCGTGAAGCCGCGCACGTCCATGAACATCACGCTGAGCTCGCGCATCTCGCCGCCGAGCCGCATCGCCTCGGTCGATGTTTCGAGCTTGGCGAGCAGTGCCGGCGCGAGGTACTGCCCGAACGCCTGCCGGACGAAGGTCTTTTCGCGCACCGAGGCGACGTGCAGCACGCGCTCGACCGCCACATAGGTCGCCAGCGTGGCCAGCGACGGATACACCGGATCGATCAGCAGCCGGAAATGCGAGAACGCGACCCACGAGCCGCCGATCGCGCCGAGGAACACCACGCCGCAGGCGATCAGCGAGAACCGCGCGCCGGCGACCAGCAGCAGCGCCGTCACCAGCGAGCCGAGCAGAAGCGTCAGCACGATCTCGAAACCGTCGGCCCAGTCCGGCCGCTCGAGAAAGTCCTGCGAGATGATCTGCTCGATCAGTTGCGCGTGAATCGTCACGCCCGGCACGACCTGGCCGAGCGGCGTGGCGCGGGCGTCGAGCAGACCGGAGGCCGAGGTGCCGACCAGCACGATCATGCCCTCGAGCTGTTCGCGCATCTGCGCGTCCTTCGCCGGGTCGAGCACGTCCTTGACCGACACGGTGCGGTCCGGCTGCTCGCGGTGATAATACACCCAGACCTCGCCGTCGCGCGTCAGCGGCAATTTGAACTGGCCGACCCGCATATCGACCAGCGCGGCGCGGCCGGTATCGGCGTCGCCGCTGGCGCCGGTGCCGCGTACCACGATGCCCTTCTGGTTCTGCGCCACCCGCAGCGCCTCGATCGCCAGGCTCGGATACACCTGCTTGCCGTCCGACATCAGCATCGGCAGCCGCCGCACCACACCGGAATCGTCGCGCGCCGACAGATTGATGGCGCCGGTTCCGGCGGCGGCCTGATCCAGCAGCGGCAGATTGGACACCGCGCCGCGGAACGGCGGCAGCACCTGGGTCGGCGTCACGCCGACCACCGCCAGCCCGGCCTTAACCGTCGGCCGCGTCGCATTCGGCGCCCGGGTCGCAACGAAGCCCAGCACGGTCGGCGTCGCCTGCATGGCCTGCGCGAAGCTCGCGTCGTGATCCGGTAGGCTATTCAGCAGCGCGATCGTGAGATCGCGATCGGGCAGATCGGCGGTGCCGAGTTCGTTGGCGAGCCGCCCTGGTGTGGTGCGATCGGGCTCGGAGAAGACGATGTCGTAAGCGACCACACCGGCGCCGAGTTCGCCGAGTCGCCTGGTCAGCGCCGCCAGCCGCGTCCGCGGCCACGGCCACTGCCCGAACGCCGCCAGCGAGGCTTCGTCGATGTCGACGATCCGCACTGGCAGATCTGCGACCGGCCGCGGCGACAGCCGCTGATACGCGTCGAAGGCGCGCTCCTTGGTCTCGTTGACGAGCCGCGGATCGTAGGCGCGCAGCGCAGTCAGCAGCAGCAACGTGGCCAGAGCCGCCGCGACCGCCCTCACCGACTTGCTGCGGCCGAGCCGCCGCAGCCGCAACCACGCCGTCGCGACGCGGCTCCGCACCGGATGCGCGCCGCGACTTAGCCGCCGCATCGCGCGCCCCGCTTCGATTCGGCAGGCCGGCTACCGCGCTGCGGGAGCGACCACGCGCGATGATGATGACGGAACCGGTCCATGCGATCGAACGTTGTGGCAGCAGATACGGCCCGGATGATCCGGACCGAACCGATAGACGTCGCGATGTTAGGAAGATCTGCCGGGTCTGGCCACTGCTTTCGCGGCCTGACCACGGCCCTCCTCCCGGCGCGACGCAGCGATGAGGGGGCGAGGCGATGCTGCGCAGGGAATCCCGTGGCGAGCGATTGGGTTCGCTGATCGCTCTCGCGATGTTGCCGCTGGCCGCGATCGCAACCTACGCCATGACGACGCGCGCGAACGGCCATACCCATCTGCAGCAGATCGCCGACGAAGCCGCCATCGCTGGTGTTCATGCCCTCGCCGCCAGCGATCACGCGACCGCCGCCGGCCGTCAGGCCGCCACCTCGGTGGCCGCCCGGCGCGCGATCGGCGATCGCTCCGCGACGATCCGGTCCGTGACGCCGTCCGCGGACCGGATGTCGGTCTCGATCGAAATCGTCGACCCCGCCACCAAGGCCGAGGCAACCGCGACCGCCCGCTATTTGCCACCCGGCGTTCGGCCGGCCGGGCAGCAAGCCGCGGCGATCTCCGGTCGGGCCAGTCCGGTGGCGCATCGGTTCTGAGCCGCGCCCTGATCGGCCGCGGCGATTACTTCATCTTCGCCGCGAAGATCCCGGAGCCGAGATAGTTGGTGCCGGTGAGCCCGACCGCCCCGCCCATTTCGCCGACCGGGCTCGAGACGCCGCGGAAGAAGCTGCCGGTCAGCGCCATCTGCCGTTCGCCGGTGTTGCCCGCCAGCGCCCCGGTGAAATTGCGCGGGTCCTGCATGAATTGCACCTGGCCGGCGTAGTTGGTGTTGTCCAGCCCGGTCACCGTGACTTGGCCGGTTCGCGATCCGAAGTTCACCGTATTGCTGAAATCGGCCGAGGCGACGTAGCTGCTGCCGTTGTTCTCGATATGGGCGATGACGTGACCGCCGTAAGTCGCCTGGCCCTGCGTCGGCACCTCCCCGACCGTGGTCGGCCGGCCCGCCACCCAGAATCCGAGCGCCGTGTCGTAATATTGCTGCTGCGTGCTCTGGCTCCCCCACAGGCCCCAGCGCGTGTAGTCGCACTCGCAGAAGTTCGTCGTGGTCGAGCCGTTGTCGGGGGCGAGCGTCCGCGCGGTCTGCTGAGTCACCGTGACCATGACGCCCGTGTGGTTGGTGATCGCCATGCCGTTGATGGTCGACAACGGCTTGCCGGTCTTGTCGTGGGCGGCACTGCCGCCGAAATTGTTGTAGTCGGCATAAGCGCTTTGCGGGTCGAGCGACGGATCGGTCGAGCCGAACTGATAGGACACGTCGGACGGCAGATAGGCCGAATCCGGCGGTTGCGCGACCTGAGCGTTGAAATTGGCCTGCATCCGTCCCGACGCCCCATCGAGCGCAATCGTCGCCGTGCCGCCAATCACACCGGTCGAAGACCGAGTTTCGAAATCATTCACGAACGTCTTCATCAGACCAGTGACGAAGCCGGTCAATGACAGCGATGGCGGCGGCGGCGGCGGTGGTGGCGGTGGTGGCGGCGGTGGCGGCGGCGGCGGCGGTGGTGGCGGTGGTGGCGGCGGTGGCGGTGGGGGTGGCGGCGGAGGCGGAGGCGTCGGGTGTTGCTCGATCTCCTGCAGCACCGCGGCCTGCTGGGTCGAGGTCTGGATCGTTTGGGTCAGCGTCGAGGCGACCGGCGGCGGCGGAGGTGGCGGCGGCGGTGCCGGCGTCAGCGAACCAGCCACCGAGCCGCCGGGCGTGCCGGTGGCGCGGGCTTCGGCGCGCCGCACATTGGCGGGCGACGCCGTGCCGCGCGCGACGCCGCCGCTCTGCCCGCTGCCGCTCTGGAACAGCTGGATCTGGCTCAGCACGAAATTCGGCGGCGGCGGCCCGGGTGGTGATGGCGCCTGCCCGCGTTGCAGGGCCGTGTACTCGCCGGGACTGAGCGAGACCGTGACCCCGCCCGCCGACACCGTCAGGGCGCCGTAGCCGGCATAGACGTGGCCGGTGCCGATCAGCGCCACGCCGCCGCGGATGCCGACGGTGGCAGACGCCGTCTTGATCTCGGCGTCGCCGCTGTGGCTGATCTGGCCGCCGACGAAGCGCAGCGCGCCCTTCCCCAGCGTCGCCGCCAGCTTGCCGCGCCCGGCATTCGGGTCATAGACGTATTCGTCGATGGTGAGATCGCTGTTCGGGCCGATCGTCATCGACGTCTTGTCGACGAACAGCAGCTGCACCGACCCTGCCGAGGTGGTCTGAATCCGCTCCTTGTGGGTGATCGAGGCGCCGATGGAGATGGTGCGCATATTCGCGGTGGCGTTCGGATTGACCGCGGAAGCCTTGCCGACCTCCTGCGCCAGCGCGCTCGTCCCGAGCAGCGCGACCGTCAATGCGGCGAGCAAGCTTGGACCAACCCAAGCACGGACTCTCGTCATTGCGAGCGAAGCGAAGCAATCCATGACGCCGCGCGCCGTGGCCTGGATTGCTTCGTCGCTGCGCTCCTCGCAATGACGGCGGTGGGAAGTTGATCCGATCTCGCGCATCACCACCCTCCTCAAAACCGCAGCGTCGGGCCGACCGAGGCCGACAGATTGTCGGTGCGGTAGTTCGGCAGGTTGGAGTCGATCTTGGTGTAGGTCACCTGGGTGCGCAGGCCGATATTGTCGACCAGCTGCGCATCGAAGATCACGCCGTAACGATATTCCTGGTCGCGACGCGCGATCGTCGGATCGACGATGAAGTTCGGCGCGTCGTAATTGGCCTGGCTGAAACCCGCCGTCGGTGCGAACACGAAGGCGCGCGGCGCGCCGAACACCGGCAGCACGAATTCGAACGGCAGCGCAACGTCGATCGAGTAGCGCTTGTAGCTGTTGTAGTCGGCGACCGCCTTGTTGCTGTCGAAGCCGGCGCGCGTCGTCCAGTGCAGCCCGCCCCAGCGGAAATCCGTCAGGATCGCGGCGGTCAAAAGATCGCCGGTCTGGTCGCCGGCCGTCGGGAAGTAGTTCGAGTCGCTGAAGCGGCGATGACGGGTTTCGACATAGCCCTCGACCAGGCCGAGACCGCCGATCTGCGTCCGCGCCGACAGACCGCCGCCGAGCGCGTTGAAGTAGCTGTAATCGCCGAGCCAGACCTTGTCGCCGATCGCGTAGTACTTGAACGAGGAGTCCTGGCCGAGGCCGACGCGATGACCGGCGGTGACTTCGATGAAGCCGAGGTTGAACTGGCTCTGCGTCATCTGCCGCGAGTTCAGGCCCAGGAAGGTCGTCTCGATCGCGTCGCCGCGCAGATTGAGCTTGTAGGCATAAGCCGCCGCGACCGACTGGAACGCGTTCCAGTCCGGCTTCTTGCCGTAGCGCGGATCGAGGATGGCGTCCTGGCCGAGCGCGCGCACCTGCAGATCGTTCGGGCCGAGATTGGCGTTGGTCTGGTAGCGGATGCCGGAATGCATAAACACGCTGTATTCGTAAGGCGCCAGCCGCCGATCGATCTCCGACAGATACGCCATCACCTGGGCGCGAATATCGGCCGGCACGTTGCTGCCCTTGATGGCGTCGAGCAGATAGCCGCGCGCGATCTCGTAGGACGCCAGCTTGAAGTACAAGACACCGAGTTCGAGCTTCACCCGCGGCAGATCCGGATTGAAGAACAGCATGCGCTCGAGCGCGCCGATCGCCGCCTCGTAGTCGCCGCGCGCCACCGCCTCGTGGGCGAATTTGAAGCTGACGTCGAGGTCGGATGGCCGCTGATACATCTGCGCGAACAGCGCGTCGTAGTCCGGCTGAACCGCCGACACCGGCACCGGTTTGGCCGCGCTTTGCTGCGCGGAAGCGCCCGACACGGCGACACCCAACGCCGCCAGCAGGCCCAACATGGTGGCTCGTAACGTCACGCAGCACCCCGAAATCAAATGTGCTCGAAACCAATTGCTCGTCGCACGAGCTAATTGGTCGGGATTTTGCTGAGAACGTTCGTGCTAGGGTACCGTTTTCTACGTCATCCCCGCGCGATTACCCGCGGTCGTGGCTTTTGTGTCACGCGGGACACGCCGCTCCTGTCCTGAAACCGAACGAGATCACACAACGCGGCGCGGATTTGAGCATCCGTCGGGCCGCGCTTGGTGCTGAGCCGGACCATTTCTGTGACGGAGATTCCGCGCCCGCCCGGCTGCATGGCTTGGCCGAGGCCCTGCGCAAGAGCCGTGGGCTGCACGGCGATGACGAGAGCCACAGCCTCGGCCCGCGTCAGCAGCGTCCGGCAGCGTCGTCGTTCAGATCCCGGCACGGTCGAAAGCCCGTCCTCGAGGGGGGCGGCACGAACGCCGATCCACTCGACGCGTGTCTGGCAGAGCGCAGCGGTGCGGTGACGCCATGCCCTCCACGCATCGCCCGATCTGAATTTGGCGATGGCCGGCCGGACGCGATCCGCGTACGACCACGTCAGCCGCACCATGAGGAAGCCATCGATGCGCATCGTCGACGTCTGCGAGATCACCAAGCCGATCGCCTCCCCGATCCGCAACGCCTATATCGACTTCTCCAAGATGACGACGAGCCTCGTCGCGGTGGTGACCGACGTCGAGCGCGACGGCCGCCGTGTCGTCGGCTACGGCTTCAACTCCAACGGCCGCTACGGCCAGGGCGGCCTGATCCGCGAACGGTTTCGCGGCCGCATCCTCGAGGCCGAGCCCGCCAGCCTGCTGAACGAGGCCGGCGACAATCTCGATCCGCACAAGATCTGGGCCGCGATGATGACCAACGAGAAGCCCGGCGGCCACGGCGAGCGCTCGGTCGCGGTCGGCACGCTCGACATGGCGATCTGGGACGCCGTCGCCAAGATCGCCGGCCAGCCGCTGTTCCGGCTACTCGCCGAACAGCACGGCCGCGACGCCGACCCGCGGGTGTTCGTCTACGCCGCCGGCGGCTACTACTACCCCGGCAAGGACGACGGTGCGCTGCGCGCCGAGATGCGCGGCTATCTCGACCGCGGCTACAATGTCGTCAAGATGAAGATCGGCGGCGCGCCGATCGCCGACGACCAGCGCCGCATCGAAGCGGTGCTGGCCGAGATCGGCAGCGACGCGCGGCTCGCAGTCGACGCCAACGGCCGGTTCGATCTGGAAACCGGCATCGCTTACGCCAAGATGCTGCGGCAGTATCCGCTGTTCTGGTACGAGGAAGTCGGCGACCCGCTCGACTACGCGCTGCAGGCGGCGCTGTCCGAATTCTACTCGGGCCCAATGGCCACCGGCGAGAACCTGTTCTCGCATCAGGACGCACGCAACCTGCTGCGCTACGGCGGCATGCGGCCGGACCGCGACTTTCTGCAGTTCGACTGCGCGCTGTCCTACGGCCTGGTCGAATATCTACGCACGCTCGACGTGCTGAAGCAATTCGGCTGGTCGCCGTCACGCTGCATCCCGCACGGCGGCCACCAGATGTCCCTCAACATCGCCGCCGGCCTCGGCCTCGGCGGCAATGAGAGCTACCCCGACCTGTTCCGGCCCTATGGCGGCTTCCCCGACGGCGTGAAGGTCGAGAACGGCCACATCACCATGCCCGACCTGCCGGGCATCGGCTTCGAGGGCAAGTCGGATTTGATCAAGGTGATGCGGGAGTTGGCGGAGTGAGCACGGGGGCAAGCGCCGTCTGTCGCACGATCCACATGCACTGCGTCCTCATCCTGAGAGCCTGGTCGGAAAATATCGGCCGCGTTTCCGTCATTGCGAGCGAAGCGAAGCAATCCAGAGGCCGCGAATTGAGCCTCTTCTGGATTGCTTCGTCGCTTCGCTCCTCGCAATGACGACATTCAAGGTCGCATTTTGCGGCTCGAGTTTCCGGCCAAGTTCTGAGGAGCCCGGCGCAGCCGGGCGTCTCGAAGGATGGGGCCACGCGGCGCCCTTGGCCCATGGTTCGAGACGGCGCTACGCTCCTCCTCACCATGAGGCCGTGGTTGTGGCATCCGCCTCGATGGTCAGCTTGATTTCATCAGAAGCCGATCAGCTCTAGACTGCGTCCAACAGGCCCGTGCAATCCGAACCTCCGCGCGCAACACGACACCAGGAAACGCCATGCCCGCCCAGCAAACCGCCCCCCCGACGCATCCATTCGAGATCCGCCACGCCATCAACATCGCCGCGCCGATCGAGGCCGTGTTCGACTACGTCACCAATCCGAAGTCGTGGCCGGAATGGCTGCCCTCCTCGCACGCGCTGGAATGCGAGAACCGCCCGATGCGCTTCGGCGACACCTTCCACGAACACTGGTCGACCCGCACCGGCCCGGTCGACCTCGCCTGGCTGGTCATCGCCTGCGACCGCCCGACGCTGTGGATCGGCATGACCTACACCAGCTTCATGGGCCCGGTGGTGGTGCACTACACGTTCGAACAGGTCGATGGCCGCACCCGCTTCACCCGCATCCTCCGCAACCCGGCCAGGCCGAAGCCACCGACCGCGGAGATGGTCGAGCGGATGAGCGCGGAGGCGGAGCTGGGATTGGGGAATATCAAGAGGATTGTGGAGACTAGATAGCTGCACCGCGCCCAAGAGCTTGACCTGAAACTTATGCAGTAAACACGAGCCGCGTTTTCCGTCATTGCGAGCGAAGCGAAGCAATCCAGAGGCCGCAAATTTGGCCAATCCTGGATTGCTTCGTCGCTTCGCTCCTCGCAATGACGAAAATTACGGCCGCATTTCCCAGACCGAATTTTCGGTCAGGCGCTAAGCCTGCACCACGACCGACAACCGCCCCGCTCGGCCCGCCGCCTTCCGGCGCGGAGCGGGCTTCACGGTGACCTGCACGTCTTGGCCCAGCAGAGTGAGAAATTCCATCAAGCGACCAATCGAAATCGACGTCGGCCGACAGCGCATCAGCGCGGAGATTTGCGGCTGCGTGGTCCCGAGAAGCTTCGCAGCTGCACCCTGAGTCATGCCGCGCTCGGAGAGCAGTTTGTAGATCTGGACGGTCAGTTGGGCCTTCACCAGTTCCTGTTCGGAATCGGCAAAGCCGAGATCGGCGAACACGTTGCCGCTGCTGATTTCATGAGTTTTCATGGTCCGCCTTCCTGTGCAGTTCTTCAGCGAACTTCAATCGCGATCTGACCAGCTCAATATCTCGCAGCGGTGTCGCGCTGCCCTGCTTCGACTTCTTCTGAAAGACGTGTAGTACGTAGATGGCCGATGCGAAGCGAACGGTATAGACCGCGCGGTAGGTCCCGCTTCGATCATCTTCAATCAACTCCAACACGCCGGCGCCGCCGAATCCCCTCAGCACTTTGGCGATGGGCGGCGCTACCCCCATTTGCGCCGCAAATAGAGCCGTGCCGAAACTCCGGCGAACACTTTTCGGAAGAGTCTGCATGTCGCGACGACTGGACGATATCCAGACTAAGCGCTTCGGAGGATAATCGAACACCGGGGCACCTATATAAATTATTATATAAACGAATTCAAGTCTGACGGTGCAGGAAACGCGCATTCGGATCGGTTGACAACCTCACAACTCCGGCTTATATTCCTATCCATCCCGTTCGCGAGGGGCGCTTCTCGAGGGCGCTTGCGAGGCGGAGCGGGATACGGCGTCCTGCGTGACGTGCCTCGCAAGCACGCGCCCGGGAGGTTGAGGGTCACCGTCCGCCGCTACTACGAGCGGCCGCCGCTTCAGAGGCTGGACGGGTCGGGTGGAGGCCGGGGAAAGCCCGCAAGCTCGCTCGGTCCCGGAAGAGCGGTCCTTCAACCCAAAATCGCCGGGGTGGCGCGCCGCAAGGCGACGCGCGGTTCGCGATCTTCGCTCCTCGCGCGGGCGAAGGCCGGATCGCGACACGACCAACGCCGCGTCTTGCGGCGCGCCGCCGCCCCTCATTTTTGGGGCGGCCCTCCGGGCAAAGCTCGGGCGCGTTGCGCCGCGAGGCTGCGGAGCCGTGGCTGTTTGACAGTGTCGGTTACACGAAAGCCGTCATGCGCGGGCTTGACCCGCCTGCGAGGCCGGAGCCCCTCCGGCGCGGCGAAGGCCCGCGCATCCATCGTCCGCGCAGCGGACCAATGGTGATGGCGACTTTTGACGAAGGGGATGGACGCCGGGTCAAGCCCGGCAATGACGTATTGTGATGGCGCGTAGCACGCGGCCTCACGCCAGCTTCTTCACGTCCTTGATCTCCGAGAAGATGATGCCTTCGGCGCGATCCCGCGTGTAGCCGAGATAGAATTCGTTCTTGGCGAGATACACCGGGTCGCCGTCGACGTCGTCGGCGATCGAGGAGTTGTTGGCGGTGATGAAGGTGTCCAGCTTCTTGCGGTCCTCGGCGGAGATCCAGCGCGCGAGCTGGAATTCGGAGACTTCGAAGTCGACCGGCAGCTGATACTCGGCTTCGAGCCGCGCTTTCAGCACGTCGAGCTGCAGCGGCCCGACGACGCCGACCAAAGCGGGCGCGCCGTCGCGCGGGCGGAACACCTGAACGACGCCCTCCTCCGACATCTGCTGCAGCGCTTCCTTCAGCTTCTTGGCCTTCATCGCATCGCCGAGCCGGACGCGGCGGACGATTTCCGGCGCAAAGCTCGGCACGCCGACGAAGGTGACGTCCTCGCCCTCGGTCAGCGTGTCGCCGATCCGCAGCGTGCCATGGTTGGGAATGCCGACGACGTCGCCGGCGAAGGCTTCGTCCGCCACCGAGCGGTCCTGCGCGAAGAAGAACTGCGGCGCCGACAGGCTCATGTTCTTGCCGGTGCGGACCAGCTTGGCCTTCATGCCGCGCGTCAGCTTGCCGGAGCACAGCCGCGCGAAGGCGATGCGGTCGCGGTGGTTGGGATCCATGTTGGCCTGGATCTTGAACACGAAGGCGCTCATCTTGGCCTCGTCGGCCTCGACCTTACGCAGGTTGGATTCCTGGGCGCGCGGCGGCGGCGCGTAGCGGCCGAGGCCTTCCAGGAGATCGCCGACGCCGAAATTGCGCAGCGCCGAGCCGAAATACACCGGCGTCAGATGGCCCTCGCGAAACGCCTCGAGGTCGAACGGCTTGCAGGCCTCGGTGGCGAGCTCGAGCTCCTCCTTCACCGCGGCGACGTCGAGATTGGCGTTGCGCTTGCCGAGGTCCTCAATGGTGATCTGCTCGGCCGCGCCGGTCTTGGCGCCGCCGCCTTCCAACAAGCGGATGCCGCCGCTGAGCACGTCGTAGGTGCCGAGGAAATCGCGACCGCGTCCGACCGGCCAAGTCATCGGCGTGGTGTCGAGCGCCAGCGTCTTCTCGATCTCGTCCAGAATATCGAAGGTGTCGCGGCTCTCACGGTCCATCTTGTTGATGAAGGTGATGATCGGGATGTCGCGCAGCCGGCAGACCTCGAACAGTTTTCGCGTCCGCGCCTCGATGCCCTTCGCCGCGTCGATCACCATCACGGCCGAGTCGACCGCGGTCAGCGTCCGGTAGGTGTCTTCCGAAAAGTCTTCGTGGCCCGGGGTGTCGAGCAGGTTGAAGACCAGGTTGTCGAACTCGAAGGTCATCACCGAGGTGACCACCGAGATGCCGCGGTCGCGCTCGATCTTCATCCAGTCCGACCGCGTGTTGCGGCGCTCGCCCTTGGCCTTGACCTGGCCGGCGAGATTGATGGCGCCGCCGAACAGCAGCAGCTTTTCGGTCAGCGTGGTCTTGCCGGCGTCGGGATGCGAGATGATCGCGAAGGTGCGCCGCCGCGCCACTTCATGGGCGAGCGAAGACGGGGTCGAGGACGGCGCGTCGGCCGGAACAGCGGTGTCGGACATACTCAGCCTGTGGCAGGGAAAGCCGGCGCAATCAAGGGCTTCCGGCGGGTCGCTGCGCGCCCGGTTGCGCGGCGCAGCGGCGTGTCTCATATAGAGGTTCGAGGACGACCTCAAAATCACCTTTCGGCCGGGACGACCCGGCCTCCTCGCGAACCGCGCCAAGCGCCGGCGCCATCCTGCTGGATGGCCTCACGAATTTCCCGTGACACCGGATTGTGCGCAAGGAGGCCCGATGGCCTGGTTCTATCTGTTGATCGCCGGCCTGATGGAAATCGGCTGGGCGATCGGTCTCAAATACACCGAAGGCTTCACCCGGCTGGTGCCGACCGTGCTGACGCTGGCGGCGATGACCGCCAGCATCCTGCTGCTCGGCCTCGCCTTGAAAACGCTGCCGATCGGCACCGCTTATGCGATCTGGACCGGGATCGGCGCGGTCGGCACCGCGGCGCTCGGCATCGCCTTGTTCGGCGATCCAGCCACATTCGCCCGCATCGCCTGCATCGGCCTGATCGTCGCCGGGATTATTGGACTGAAGGTGGTGAGCTGAAGCGGCTCTGCGTTTGATCTACTCGACGGCGTCATCCTGAGGCGCCCACTGGGCCGCGCGATGCGCGGCTCAGGGGGCCTCGAAGGATGGCCGCAAGCACCTTGGCCGCATCCTTCGAGGCGCGCTGCGCGCGCTCCTCAGGATGACGACTCAAATGAAGCCCGACGGCCGCGGCCTTAGGCCGTCACAGCCAGCCGACGCGCTTGAAGCGGTAGTACAGAAACCCGCAGACGCAGGCGATGACGCCGAGCACGGCGTAGTAGCCGTACTCCCACTTCAGCTCCGGTATGTGCTCGAAATTCATCCCGTAGATGCCGGCGATCGCGGTCGGGACGGCCAAGATGGCGGCCCACGCGGTGAGCCGCCGAGCGATCTCGGTCTGCTGCGCCTGCCCGGCCATCATGCTGGCTTCGAACACGAACGCCAGAATCTGCAGCAGCTGGTCGATGTCTTCCTCGGCGCGGTTGACGTGGTCGAGGATGTCGCGGAACAGCGGCTTCAGCGGCGCATCCAGCGTGATCAGGTCGGCGTGCTCGAGCCGCTTGCAGACGTCGACCATCGGGCCGACCGCGCGCTTCAGCTTGAGCAGTTCGCGCCGCAGCCGGTACAGATTGTCCATCTGGCCGAGATGGGAACGGCGCAGCACCTCCTCCTCGAGACTGTCGACGTCGCCCTGGATCCGGTCGATCACCGGGCGATAGTTGTCGACGATGAAATCGAGGATTGCGTAAAGGATGTAGTCTTCGCCTTCGGCGAACCAGTTCGGACTGGCCTCGCAACGCGACCTGACGACGTTGTACGAGGATGACGCCCCGTGCCGCACGGACACGACATAGCCCTTGCCGACAAAGATGTGCGTTTCGCCGAACGCGATCCGCTCGTGCTCCATTTGCGCGGTGCGAGCGACCACGAAGAAGGCGTCGTCATACTGCTCGACCTTCGGTGGCTGCCGGGCATTGGTGGCGTCCTCGATCGCCAGCGGGTGGAGGTTGAGCTGCCTGGCGACCCGCGCCAGCAGATCCTTGCTCGGCTCGTGCAGCCCGATCCAGACGACGTGGCCGTCCTTGCGGGCCCACTCGCCTGCCTGCTCGATGGTGATGTCGGCGACCAGCTGGCCGTGCGCGTAGACGCTGGCCGCGACCACACCGGGTTCGCACGGCGGCGCATGCGGCCTCGGCGGCGGCGCATCGATGCTGCGCAATCGGGGCTGCTTCAGCATCATGGGCCGAACTTTCCTGAGCGATTGATACCGGAGAAAAGCGCGGAGAGTTCGGCTGGTTCCGGCGGTCACGCCGAAAGGCCCTCGGAGTTCCGCAGTCAGAACGACGGCAGCAGCTTGGTCGCCCAATAGGCCGCTGCGGCGACCAGGGCCGAGGCCGGGATGGTGATCACCCAGGCGTAGACGATCGAGCTCGCCACGTTCCAGCGCACCGCCGACATCCGCCGCGCCGCGCCGACGCCGACGATGGCGCCGGTGATGGTGTGAGTGGTCGACACCGGCACGCCCAGGAAGGTCGCCATGAACAGCGTCGCGGCGCCGCCGGTTTCGGCGCAAAAACCCTGCATCGGCGTCAGCTTGGTGATGCGCAGCCCCATGGTGCGGACGATCCGCCAGCCGCCCATCAGGGTGCCGAGCGCCATCGCCGACTGGCACGAGATCACCACCCAGAACGGCACCGAGAACTCGCTGCCGAGATAGCCCTGCGAGTACAGCAGCACGGCGATGATGCCCATCGTCTTCTGGGCGTCGTTGCCGCCATGGCCGAGCGAATACAGCGACGCCGAGGCGAATTGCAGGATGCGGAAGGCGCGGTCGACCGCGAACGGCGTCGAGCGCACCGACGCCCAGGACACGATCGCGACCAGCACCAGAGCCAGCAGGAACCCCACCAGCGGCGACAGCACGATCGCCAGCAGCGCCTTGGAAACCCCGCTCCACACCGCAGCCGACAAGCCGGCTTTCGCCAGGCCGGCGCCGAGCAGCCCGCCGATCAGCGCATGCGACGAGCTCGACGGGATGCCGAGCGCCCAGGTGACGATGTTCCAGACGATGGCGCCGATCAGCGCGGCGAAGATCACCGCCGAATCGATCACGCTCGGCTCGATGATGCCGGTGCCGATGGTGTTGGCGACGTGCAGGCCGAACACCAGGAACGCGATGAAGTTGAAGAACGCCGCCCAGAATACCGCATAGTGCGGCCGCAGCACCCGGGTCGAGACGATGGTGGCGATCGAATTGGCGGCGTCGTGCAGGCCGTTCAGGAAGTCGAACAGCAGCGCGACGGCGATCAATCCGACCAGAATGGGCAGCCCGATCGAAGCGTCCACGGCGCGGCCCTAGACCTGCTCGATGACGATGGAGTTGATCTCGTTGGCGACGTCGTCGAACCGGTCGGCGACCTTTTCGAGATGGTCGTAGATCTCGGCGCCGACGATGTAGTCCATGGTGTTGGCGTTACGATGCTTGAGGAACAGCTCCTTGAGCCCGATATCGTGCAGATCGTCGACCCGGCCCTCGAGCTTGCCGATCTCCTCGGTCATCGCCGTCAGCATCTGCAGGTTCGGCCCGATCGACTTCATCAGCGGCAGCGCCTTGCCGACCAAATTGGCGCTCTCGACCAGCAGCGAGCCGATCTCGCGCATCGGCGGCTCGAACTCGCGGACCTCGAACAGGATCACCGCCTTGGCGGTCTGCTGCATCTGGTCGATGGCGTCGTCCATCGAGGTGATCAGGTTCTTGATGTCGACGCGGTCGAACGGGGTGATGAAGGTGCGGCGCACCGCGGTCAGCACCTCGCGGGTGATGCCGTCGGCCTCGGCCTCGAAATGACTGACCCGCTGGCAGTGCACCGGCGTTTCGTCGCCTCCCCGCAGCATGTCCTGCAGCGCATGGGCGCCGTGGACCACGGTTTCGGTATGCCGGGCGAACAGGTCGAAGAACCTTTCCTCCTTCGGCAGAAAGGCTCGAAAGTATCGCAGCATTGGAAGCTATCCGATTGACGACACTGGTCCGGGCGCCGGACGCGTCACAGGAGCGTCATAAAACACTTCGGGCGGTGGCAGGCAACCCGCCGTTTCGCAGAACAGCGATCGGATCGCAACCGTTCGGATCCGGGCGCCACGGCATCGGCCCCGACCAGGCGAAACCAGCTGGCTCCCCGGCAGATCGGGGGCTGTCCCCAGAAACTGAGACAGTTGCGCTTGCATCGCAGCAAGCACGGCCGCCTGCACCGCCTCCGCGAATCAGTTGGCCGCCGGCCGGGACTCGTCAGCCGCACCGGCACGCATAGTAGCGGTAACAGGGGAAAGTACGGCCGGACCGCGATCACACGCCCGGGATTTTTTTGAGGACAGCCGGGAGCCCGCACAGCCACCGCGCCCGCTCCGACTTTGCTTCTGACGATCACGACTTAGCAGCACTTGCTGAGCCGACGTGAGAACTTGTGCGCGGCGCCGGCGCTGCGCGGCGCGTATTGAAATCGTAAACGAACTGTTAGACTCGCGCGCACCTGTCACTTCCAACCGCGGCGCTACTCACCGCAGAATTGGGCGGCCATGCTTCAGAGCGCATTGGGTGTCATCGCCGGCGTCGACCGCAGAACGCTGTCCACCTGCCCGGCCTCCGACAAGCTGTGGGCCGCGCATCTCGGCGCATCGCTCTGCCTGTCCTTCATCGTCGTCGTCGGCGTGTCGTTTCACGCCACCGGCTACATGATCGCCAATGTGTGGACGCGGCTGTTGGTGTCCGGAGTGATCGGCCTCACCGTGCTGATGTTCGACCGCGCGCTGTGCCAGTCCGACTGGTTCTACCAGGGCACGCTGTGGAATACCGCGCCGATCGTCTCGAGCACCGAGGCGCGGCAGACCGCATGGCGTTTCGTGCGGGTCGGTATCAGACTGCTACTATCGTTCGGGCTCGCCTGGGTGATCGCAATGTTTCTCGAACTCGCGATCTTCTCCGGCACCATCAACGAGAAGATCGAGGCCGACCGCGTCGCCGCCAATCAGCCGATCTACGCCAAGATCGCGCAATACGAGGCCGGGCTCAACGCCGAGGTGGCGCGCCGCCAGGCCGGCATCGACGCGATGGAAGCGCTGCACCGCGAAATCCTTACCGAAGCACCGGCGCCCGAACCGACGCTGCAAACCCGCACGGACGACATCGAGCAGCAAATGAAGGCGCTGGCCCAGCGCGAGGCCGATATCCGCGCCGACATCGCACAGATCGACCGCACCATTCAGCGCTACATCGCCGACATGAACGCCGAGGAGTTCGGCCTGAAGGCGTCGCCGAACAATTCGGGCCGGCCCGGCGCCGGGCCGCGATACGAATACGCCCGCAAGCAGAAGGAATCCTTCATCACCCAGCGCGCCGCGCGCGAAGCCGAGATCGGCCAGTTGCATCTCAAGCGCGACGAACTCCGCGCCGCGCAGGCGAAAGTCGCCGGCGAGGCACTTGCGGTCCGCGATCAGGAGCGCGTCGCCATCAAGGCCAAGGCTGATGCGCTGCAGACGCGGATCGATGCCGCGCGTGCCGACCTCAAGCAGTTCGAGGCGGCCAAGGCCGCGGACGTCGCCGACTTCCGCCAGAAGGCGCTGGCGCAGTCCTATTACCAGGAAAGAAAGGACCGCATCGATCCGCTGACCCGGATCGCCGCCTACCAGGAATTGAAGAACGATCCCAGGGATGGCGCCACCATGACGCTGTTCTCGTGGATGACGCGATTGTTCATCATCTTCCTGGAAATCGTTCCGGTGGTTGCCAAAATCTTCTTCTCGCCGCCCAGCGTCTACGCCGCGAAGATCCAGGCGCAGGTCGAACGCGCACGGCAGCGGATCGAGAACAACGAGGACCTCGACGACGACAAGCCGGCCGCGCCGGCGCCCGCTCCAGCGATGGCGGCGATCACGCTGCCGGCGATGAGCCTCGATGCGGTGACGATGAAACAGCCCGCGCCGCAGCCCGAGGCGAACCTCCGCACAGCGCGCCCCTCTTCCGCTTCGGCCGATGCCGCTGGCCACGCGGACAGCGGACATGATGATGACTGGCGCGACGACCGCCGCGACGGTTACGGCGCGCGCTTCGATCGGCGTGACGCCGAGGACTATCCGCGGCGCGAAGGCTATGAGCGGCGTATCGCCCCGCGCGACGCTCGGCGCGGCTATGACGATCGCGACCGCCGCGCCGCCATGCGTCATGATTTCGACCGGGACCATGACGGTGATTTCGACTACCGCCATCCGGATCGGCGGGACTATGCGCGGCGCCAGGACGTTCCGCGCTATGAGCCGCCCCGGTACGACGCACCACCGCGATACGAATCGGCGCAGACCCGCGGCGCCCGGTTCGCTGCTCAGGACTATGCGATCGATGATGCCGCGCAGCTTCGCGGCGAGCCCGACTTCGTCCCCGGCGAACTCGACGTGCGCGATCTGATCATGCCGCGGCGCAGGTCGCCCCGCCGTGAGACGCCGCATGAAGAAGGCACCCGCGACAACCTCGGCCTCCAGACCAGCCCGCCGGCGGCGCGGCCGGTGGCCGAACGGCCGACTGACGAGATTTTCTCCGATCAGCCAGCTCCGGCTCCTCTCGCGGACACCAGAGTCGACGCTTCGGTCCAGGACGAGCAGACCGCCCACGCGGCGCCGATCTTAGATCTGCCAACGATGCCGCTGCGCGCACCTTCGGCGCGCACCACGGATCCGCTCGACGCCGCTCCGCTTCGGACCGTCGCGCTCGATCCGGCTCGGGCCGGAGATGCGCCGAGTCAAAACGCATCGATGGCGGCCGATCAAGCGGCTGTGTCGCTGTCCCTGGTCACGAACCCGACTGCCGAAAGGGGCCGACCGGAGCGAGACCAAACCAGCGTCTGCGACGCTGCTCCCGAGCGATTCGCGTCCGGCACACCTGTCTCCGAGAGCCACCGGCCGCCCGATGATGCAAGACATGAGGCCATTCCTCCGGCCGCGGCCGGCAGCCCGGCCCCGAAATACAACGCCGACGTCGAGAAGCTGATGAGCGAAGCCGTCGAACTTACCAAGGCCCGAAAGAAGCCGTCCCGTCCAAGGCGCGAGGCTCCCGTCGCCGCAGAGCACATCGCCGACGCGGAACTACCACTCGAGCTAGGTCCCGTCGAGGCCCTGCCCCGGAAGGACTGACAGCGGTGTTCTATTGATAGGAGCACCACCTTCACTTTAAGCGCCTGACCGGTATTGCGTCCTTTGAAATCTGGCACCTTCGCGTCCACGCGTCATGCCCGGCCTTGTGCCGGGCATCCATGCCTTACTGACGAAACGCCGGAAAAGGCGTGGATGGCCGGGACAAGCCCGGCCATGACGGAGGTCGACAGCAAACTGAGCGATCAAAAAGAGAGCCTGAACGTTCAGTTCGCGTGTTGAGTCAGACTCTGAGGTCCGCGCCGCGCTGCGGACCTCGAAGAATGAGCCGCAAGCACCTTGGCCGGATCCTTCGACACGCGCTACGCGCCGCTCGGGATAACGGCTCCGCAGTGGAGAAGACGGCGTCGCTTCAATCCATCGGCGAGGCGCTCCGGGCACGCATGGCACGGATCAAACAAAGGCCGCCGCGCAATGCTGTTGCGCGGCGGCTTATTGTGGTGGCGATCGGCCTGTTCGCAGTTCTCGAAAACGCTTTACAGCGACCGTTTAAAGTAGTGCCCGATCTCGCCGACGATGCCGCGCCGGAAGGTCAGCACGCAGGCGACGAAGATCACGCCTTGGATCACCGTCACCCACTGGCCGAAGCCCGCGAGATATTGCTGCATGGCGATGATCACGAAGGCGCCGATCACGGGGCCGAAAATCGTGCCGAGACCGCCGACCAGCGTCATCAGCACGATTTCGCCGGACATCGACCAGTGCACGTCGGTCAGCGAAGCGTTCTGCGCTACGAACACCTTCAGCGCGCCGGCAAAGCCTGCCAGCGTGCCGGAGAGGATGAACGCCAGCAACTTGTAGTGGTCGGTCTTGTAGCCGAGCGAGATCGCGCGCGGCTCGTTCTCGCGGATCGCCTTGAGCACCTCACCGAACGGCGAATTAATGGCCCGGTAGATGATCAGGAAGCCGAGCAGGAAGCCCGCCAGGATCACGAAATACAGCGTGGTGGCGTTCTGCAGGTCGATGACCTTGAACATCTTGCCCTGCGGGATGCCCTGGATGCCGTCTTCGCCGTGGGTGAACGGCGCCTGCAGATAGATGAAGTAGAGCAGCTGCGACAGCGCCAGCGTGATCATCGCGAAATAGATGCCCTGGCGGCGGATCGCGATCAGACCGGTAACGATCGAAAGGGCAAACGCGGCAGCGGTGCCGACGATGATGGCCAGTTCCGGCGACAGGTCCCACACCTTCAGCGCATGGGCCGTGACATAGCCGGCCGTGCCGAGGAACATCGCGTGGCCGAACGACAGCAGGCCGCCATAACCGATCAGCAGGTTGAAGGCGCAGGCCAGCAGCGCGAAGCACAGCCCCTGCATCACGAAGAACGGATACACTCCCGTGAACGGCACGATCACCAGCACGGCCGTCATCAGGCCGAAGGCGATCATCTCGTCGCGCACCGGGCGGCGGGTTGTTGCGGGAACGGAAGTCTGTGTAATCGTCGCCATGTCAGGTTGTCCGTCCCGTCAGACCCGAGGGTTTCACCAGCAGCACCAGCACCATCAGCACGAACACCACGGTGTTGGAGGCCTCGGGGTAGAAATATTTGGTCAGGCCTTCGATCACGCCGAGCGCAAAGCCGGTGATGATCGAGCCCATGATCGAACCCATGCCGCCGATCACCACCACCGCGAACACCACGATGATCAGATCGGCGCCCATCAGCGGGCGGACCTGGTTGATCGGCGCCGACAGCACGCCGGCCAGGGCCGCGAGACCGACGCCGAGCCCGTAGGTCAGCGTGATCATCCGCGGCACGTTGATGCCGAAAGCGCGCACCAGCGTCGGGTTTTCGGTGGCGGCGCGCAGATAGGCGCCGAGTTGGGTACGCTCGATCAGGTACCAGGTCAGCAGGCAGATCACGAGCGAGAACACCACGACCCAGCCGCGGTAGATCGGCAGGAACATGAAGCCGAGATTGATGCCGCCGCGCAGTTCTTCAGGGATCGCGTAAGGCAGACCGGAGGAGCCGAAATAATTCTGAAACAGGCCCTGGATGATCAGCGCGACGCCGAATGTCAGCAGCAGGCCGTAGAGATGGTCCAGCCCCGACAGCCATTGCAGCAGCGTCCGCTCCATCAGCATGCCGAACGCTCCGACGATCAGCGGCGCCAGGATCAGCGCCCACCAATAGCCGATACCGAACAGGTTCAGCAGGAAATAGGCGCAGAACGCGCCCATCATGTACAGCGCGCCATGGGCGAAGTTGATGATGTTCAGCATGCCGAAGATCACGGCGAGGCCGAGACTCAGCAGCGCATAGAACGAGCCGTTGATCAGCCCGACCAGAAGCTGCGCCAACAAGGCCTGGATATTGATCGACATAGGTTTTCCAGCTCTCAGCGAGAAGTCACGTCAGCGGCGTCAAACGCCAAGATAGGTGTGCAGCTTGCCCATGTTGGCTTCGAGTTCCGAATTGGCGAAGCCATCGATGATCTTGCCGTGCTCGACCACGTAGTAGCGGTCAGCCACCGTGGAGGCGAAGCGGAAGTTCTGCTCCACCAGCAGGATCGTGAAGCCTTCCTTCTTCAGCCGCGCGATGGTGTGGCCGATCTGCTGGATGATCACCGGCGCCAGACCTTCGGTCGGCTCGTCCAGCATCAGGAAGCGCGCGCCGGTGCGCAGGATGCGGGCGATCGCCAGCATCTGCTGCTCGCCGCCCGACAGCTTGGTGCCCTGACTCTTGAGCCGCTCGCGCAGATTGGGAAACAGCTCGAAGATCTGATCCTGCGACAATCCGCCCGGCCGCACCTGCGGCGGCAGCATCAGGTTTTCGCGCACGTCGAGGCTGGCGAAGATGCCCCTCTCCTCCGGACAGAACGCGATGCCCCGCTTGGCGATCCTGTCGGACGAGGCGCGACTGATGTCGTGGCCGTCGAAAGTAATCTCGCCGGTGCGCTTGCCGATGATGCCCATCACCGACTTCAGCGTCGTGGTCTTGCCGGCGCCGTTACGGCCGAGCAGCGTCACCACTTCGCCGGTGCGCACCTCGAAATTCATGCCATGCAGAATGTGAGATTCGCCGTACCACGCCTGCAGGTCGCGCACGTTGAGCAGCACGTTGCCGCTGGCCGCGGGCGCGGTCCGGTCCAATGTCGTCGCCTCAACCATGACCCGCTCCGAGATAGGCTTCCTTGACGCGCTCGTCCTGGGTCAGATCGTTGTAATGGCCTTCGGCCAGCACCTGCCCGCGGGTCAGCACGGTGATCACGTCGGACAGATTGGCCACGACGCTGAGATTATGTTCGACCATCAGGATGGTGTACTTCGCCGAGATCCGCTTGATCAGCGCGGCGATCTTGTCGATGTCCTCATGGCCCATGCCGGCCATCGGCTCGTCGAGCAGCATCATCTCCGGATCGAGCGCCAGCGTGGTGGCGATCTCCAGCGCACGTTTGCGGCCGTATGGCATTTCGACCGCAGGCGTGTCTGAAAATTCGCTGAGGCCGACGTCGTCGAGCAGTTCGCGCGCGCGCTGATTGTAGCGGTCGAGCACGCTCTTGGAGCGCCAGAAATCGAACGAATGGCCGTGCTGGCGCTGCAGCGCGACGCGCACGTTCTCGAGCGCGGTCAGATGCGGAAACACTGCCGAAATCTGGAAAGATCGGACCAGCCCCAATCGCGCCACGTCGGCGGGCGCCGTCGCGGTGATGTCCTGCCCCTTATAGAGAATCTTCCCCGCCGACGGATGCAGGAACTTGGTGAGCAAATTGAAACACGTCGTCTTCCCGGCACCGTTGGGGCCGATCAAGGCGTGGATATGCCCGCGGCGCACGCGCAGATTGACGTCGCGAACCGCAAAGAAGCCCGCAAACTCCTTCGTCAGCCCGTGCGTTTCGAGAATGATATCATCGGCCAAGTAGCACTTCCCCCTGCCCGGTCACGCGGCGGAGGCACATCCGCGGCCGAATTCTTGTTACTGTTGAGTGTCGCACGCCCTGGCAGGCACGCCGACCCTCGATCTGCGGCGGACTATGCCGCTATTCGCCAGCCGTGCGCAAGATGCAATGCAGGCCAGCGCCGGGGTTATGCTGAGCTTCCCGTTGGGCCTCACGAAGCTCTCTCGGCCAGGTCGAGCTTTAGCCATTCGGCGACGAAAACGCTAAAGTCGGCGAAGGTGAGTTCCGCAGGATCGACTGCGGCGCTCACGCAGATTTTTGGTAAAGCAGTCTCGAACAGGCAATAGCGGCGATACACCTCCGCTCCGCCCGGCAGCGCCCTCCCCGAACAGGTCCGCAACCAATCGCGCACGGCGCGGATCACCTTCTTGACGTCGCCGCCATGGGCACGGATGTCCTGTCCGGCAATGTCCGATACGAACTTCTGATAGCGATACGGCTCGGTGTCGCAGACCAAGCAGATCTTGCGCTTCTGGATGTCGAGGCCGCTGCGCTTAACTCCGAGGAACATGCCCAACTCCAGGGGCATGTTGAAGCGCGGCAGTCCAGAGACCGCATCCAGCTCGGTGCGAGAGAGATCGTGCACGCCGTAGCGACACTCTTCGATGATCGCGAATATCTTGTCGATGCGCGTCTGGCTGCCGTCGTCGATTTCGAGGGCACAGCGAGCCCGAAACCCGCACAGGATAACCGTGAAGACGATGCCGTCGAATAGCGGCCGATAACTGGCATCAAACGGGCAATTGACGAAAACGCTCGCGTCGTAGTCGGCAAAACGACTATTTGCGCGTCGCGCCATGAACTTCGCGCACTGCCTTGCGGATTTCGCTCAAGGACGCAGACGTCGGCCGCTTCTTCGGCTGCAGGATCGTAACCTTGGTCGCGGCCTGGTTGGACCGCGTAGGCGCGACGAACCGCACGTACTTTCCGGACTCTGTCTCACGTTTGCTCATGGCGACAAAAATGCGCCAATCCGGCGCAAAATCAAGCCCTAGCTGAACACCTCGGCGTAGGCGTCCGGCCGGAACCCCACCAATAGCTTCGTGCCCTTCTGCAGCACGGGGCGCTTGATCATCGACGGTTGCGCCAGCATCAGGGCAATCGCCTTGGCCGCCGTCAGCCCGTCCTTGTCGGCGTCGGGCAGCTTGCGGAAGGTAGTGCCGGCGCGATTGAGCAACGTCTCCCAACCGACTTGCTCGGCCCAGCGCGTCAGGTGCGCCTTGTCGATCCCGGCTGTCTTGTAGTCGTGGAAGTCGTACGCGATGCCGTGGGCGTCGAGCCAGGCACGCGCCTTCTTCATGGTGTCGCAATTCTTGATGCCGAATATGGTGACGGACAAAGCGAGCGCCTTGGGTTCACAGGGATGGCGCATTCAGGCCACCTGCGCCATCGCCGTCAAGCGTGGCAGCCCGGGCGGCTGTGGACGGAGCCGCAGCAGCGCCAGTTGCCTTGCGCATAAGGTCGCAGACCCGGGCCGTCTCGCTGTCACAGGCGTTACATCGACGGCTCCTAGAGCGGGCTGACGCGGTTCGTTCCGGCCGCGCCCGATCAAGCGAGCCCGCCATGTCGACCGAAATCGATCACCTCAAGCAGAAGCTCGACCGGCTGATCGCCGACGTCGAGGCGGACAGCCGCCCGCGGATCGAAGCCTGGGCCGACAAGATCACGCGGCAGGGTTTCGGCTCCAGCGCCGCCAATCTGGCGCATTATCTTGCGCTGCGCCGCCACGATGTACGGCCTCTGCAGCGCTCGCTTGCGGCGCTCGGCCTGTCGTCGCTCGGCCGGCTGGAGAGCCGGGTGATGCCGACGCTGCATGCCGTCCGCGCCACGCTCAGCCAGCTCTGCGGCGAGCCTCAAACGGTGCGCCCCTCGCCACGGCAATTCTTCGCCGGTGAGCACGAACTGGCCCAGCGCAGCGAGGAACTGTTCGGCGCGCCGGCCAGTGGCCGCTCCACCGCCCTGCTGGTCACATGCCCGAGCGAGGCCGCCGACGACCCGTCTTTCATGCTCCGTCTCGCCGAACGCAAGGTGGAGGCGGTGCGGATCAATTGCGCCCATGACGACGCCGCGGCGTGGCAGCGCATGATCAACCATCTCCACGTTGCCGAGGAAGCCACCGGGCACCGGATGAAGATCCTGATGGACATCGCAGGCCCGAAAATCCGCACCGGTGCGGCGCGCGTTCCAGAGGGCCGCGAGCGCATCCTCACCGGCGACCTGATCGCCATCGTGGCTGAAGGCTCATTCCACCGCATCGATCTCGCCGAGGAGCATTTCGCGATCGAATGCACCCTGAGCGATCCCTTGATCAACAGCGCGGTCGGCGCCCGGGTGTTCGTCGACGACGGCAAGCTGTGCATCCGGATCGAACGCAAAACCGCATGGGGCCTGATCGGACGCGTCACCTCCACCTCCGACAAGGGGCTGCGACTGAAGCCGGAGAAGGGCCTCAACTTCCCCGACACGCTGCTCGACATTCCGGCCCTCACCGCCAAGGACCGCGACGATCTCGATTTCGTCGCCGAGCACGCCGATGGCATCGAGTTTTCGTTCGTGCAGTCGGTCGCCGATGTCGAGACGCTGCAGGCCGCTCTCGCCGAACGCCGCCCCGACGATTGGCGCAAGCTGGCGCTGGTGCTGAAGATCGAGACGCCGGAAGCCGTCGCCAACCTGCCCGACATTCTGGTGCAGGCCGCCGGTCAGCAGCCGACCGCGGTGATGATCGCGCGCGGCGATCTCGCGGTCGAGATCGGCTTCGCTCGCCTCGCCGAGATGCAGGAGGAGATCCTGTGGATCGGCGAAGCCGCGCACGTCCCGGTGATCTGGGCCA
Source organism: Rhodopseudomonas palustris (assembly GCF_003591005.1). GTDB lineage: Bacteria > Pseudomonadota > Alphaproteobacteria > Rhizobiales > Xanthobacteraceae > Rhodopseudomonas > Rhodopseudomonas palustris_K. Next base: position 24,341 of record NZ_QYYD01000030.1, on the reverse strand, counting down.
CGCAGGTGCTCGAGCAGCTCGTCAAGAAAGGCACGCCATCGCGCGGCGAAATGACCGACGCCGCGATGGCGGCGCGTGCCGAATGCGTGATGCTCAACAAGGGCCCTTATCTGTTCAAGGCGATCACCGAGCTCGACAATCTGCTCGGCCGCATGGCCATCCACCAGCACAAGAAGACGCCGCAGCTGCGCAAGCTGCAGAGCTGGGGCTGACAGCTGCACCATGGCGCCGGACGCCACTTGCCCAATGGCAGCCTGGGAAAGCTTGCATCCGGCGGTGGAGTCGGACGTGCCGCCTGGGTTGAAAAGCGCCGGCCGCAACCCGGCCCCCTTAGAGCGCTAGACTCCTCGGCTCCTCGAGCAGGGTGAACGTCTGCGCGAGCGACCGCATCGAAGCGTCTTCCGGCTCCGCGCGATCACTTCGCCGTTCGAGAAAACGCACGCACTGCATCTCCCGATCATAACCGAGCAGAACGCCGAGCATAAAATCATGCTCGGCGGACAAGCCGCATAACGGTCCGACCATGAAGCTGCTTACCACCTGGACCGCCAATCGGCTCCCGAACACGACATTGACGCGGTCGGGGCATGCCTCATGGACATGGTGGGCGATGCCCCGGCTCTGAAGGCGGGCAATCACCGGCGCTGCCGCCTCGACCGTCATCGTCATCAACGCCAGCGGGCGCATCCCTTTCGAAAGCTCGTAAAGATGGTGATTGAAGATCTGCAGCACCGGGCTGCTCAGATCAGCCCGCTGACCCATGCCGTGATCCTCTTTTCGGTTTTCGATGACTGGTTGTCCTGATCCAGCGGCAAGCCGACGAACTGGCCATCGCGTTCCGCCTTCGACCCCGTGTGATCGTAGCCCGACGTTGGGGTAAAGCCGACGATCGTGGCTCCTTGCTCGACGACCAAATCGTACAGCACGCCCATCGCATCGACAAAACAATCCGGATAGCTCACCTGATCGCCCGTACCGAACAGCGCCACCTTCTTCCCGCCCAGCCGAGCTCCGGTGAGCTTGTCGAGATGCGCCTCCCAATCCGCCTGCAGATCGCCGGCGCCGTAGGTCGGCGTCCCGAGGATCAGCAGTGAACAATTTTCGAAGTCGGCAGGGCTCGCTGCCTTGATGTCGATGGCACGGCCATTGGTGTGCTTGGCGATGCGGTTCGCGACCGCCTTGGTGGTTCCGGCATCGGAACCGAAAATAACGTTGACGCTCATGGGTCTCTGGTGCTCGCAAAAAATACGACAGCCGGCATGGGCATGGCTGCTTCGCCATCTGTTCGTGATGAAGTACTCGAACGCTAATGTCGCGAACCCACCGCCTCAAACTCAAATAACTATCATCTGCGCAAAGAATACTCAGCTTAGTGATTGACTAATTCAAAACTATCCTGGCCCACCACACGAAAGTACCACCGCCCGCCATTCCAAGTGCAGGCGGCATACGTCGATACCAGCGACGTTGATCTCGACCGATGGGCTCGGAGTCGGGTTCACCGGCGGCCATCGATCTAAACGAAATTGCAGATCGTCAACTGTCGAGCGGCGCAATTTCTCGGTGGTCGCTATTCTTCAATGGCGCGCAGCAAGGCCGATTGCCGGCCCCGCTATCCACCTTCGGACAAAAGATCTGATTACCTTCGCGGATTGACAAGTCGGCGAATGCGCGTCCTAAGACGATATTCAGCATCAGTTTGCCGCGGAACCTCGTCCGGCGGCCCGCCAGCGATGCGCAGCTCAATGGGGCATCCGAGGGCGCGGTGAATTCTGAGAACCAGATCGTGGTCGTCGGCGGCGGCATCGCCGGGCTGTGTGCGGCGATCGCTGCAAGGCGCATCGGGGCGTCGGTGCACCTGCTCGACAATGCGCCTGCCGCTCTGCGTGGCGGGAACGCGCGCCACGCCCGGAACTTCCGCGTGGTTCATCCCGAACCGACGCCGTTCGCACCCGGCAGCTATCAGTCGGCCGAATTCCTCGCCGAACTCGATGGCGTCGCCGGGGGCGTCGGCGACCGCACCTTGGCAGAACGCCTGGTCGCCGGCTCCGAAACGCTGGTGCCGTGGCTGATGGAGAATGGCGTGACGATGCAAACGCCGTCGCTCGGCGTCGTGCCCTATTCGCGTCGCACCGTGTTTCCGCTTGGCGGCGGCAAGGCGATGATCAACGCGCTGTATCGGACGGCAGCCGCATTGGGGATCATGATCAGCAACGACACTTCTGTCACCGCCCTGCGCGAAAGCACCAGCGGATGGAGAGTCGATCTCGGCAGCGGCGGGGAAAATGCTGCGACGATCCAGGCTCGCCGCGTGATCGTTTGCGCCGGCAGTCCCGGCGCCGATCCCGCGTGGCTCACAACGCATTACGGCGCGGCGGGCGACGGCCTTATGATCCGCGGTACGCGTTATGCCGATGGCCGGTTGCTCGATCGTCTCCTTGCGATGGGCGCTCAGGCGTCCGGCGATCCGACCGTGTGTCATATGGTGGCCGTCGACGCGCGCGGTCCGCGGTTTGATGGCGGCATCGTCACCCGCATCACCGCGATCCCCCATGGCATGGTGGTGGACGCCTCCGGCGCGCGCATCGACGCCGCCGGCGCCGGCCAGAAGCCGACGCACTATGCCCGCTGGGGCCCGCGGATCGCGGCGTGCGATCGACAGACCGCTTACCTCATCCTCGATGCCGACGGGCTGCAACGCGCCGCGCCGCAGGCCTTTGCGCCGATCGAGGCCAAGTCGATCGCGGCTCTCGCCGCCGCGCTCGACTGCAATCCGGCGACGCTCGAAGCGGCGGTGGCAGAGTTCAACGCCGCTCCGACCACCAGCGCGCGCCCGGTCACGCGTGCGCCGTTCGCCGCCTATCCGATGCGGGCCGGCATCACTTTCGTCCATCATGGCGTCGCAGTGGACGACCGGCTGCGTGTCGTGTGGACTGATGGTCGCACCAACGACACCCTGTTCGCCGCCGGCATGATCATGGCCGCCAACGTGCTGCGCCGAGGCTATCTCGCCGGGCTCGGCCTTACGCTGGCAGCCGTGATCGGCCGCCTCGCCGGAGAGGAGGCCGCGCGCCATGTCATCCGTTGATCTCACCGCGGAAGCCCAACGGCAGCTGCGGATCTGCACCGCCTGCATGTATTGCGACGGCCTGTGTCCGGTGTTCCCGGCGATCGACAATCAGCATCGCTTCGAGCTCAGCGATCTGAGCTATCTGTCCAATCTCTGCCACAACTGCCGCGGCTGCTGGAGCGCCTGCCAATACGCGCCGCCGCATCCCTTCGCCATCAATCTGCCGGCGACGCTGGCCGCGGTACGACAGCAATCCTACGCGGACTACCTGTGGCCTTCTGCGCTGGGCCGCGCCTTCCTCCGGCCGATGTTGAGCATCGTCCTCGTCGTCGGCATGGCCCTGCTGTTCACGCTGACCGCCGTCTTGCTATCGACCTCACCCGCTGCGTTGCTCACCGGCGATGGCAGCCCGGGCGCGTTTTATCGCGTGCTGCCGTGGCCGTTGATGGCCGGCGCCGCCGGCCTGTCGCTGCTGTGGGCGGTGCTGTGCATCGCGCTGGCGACGCTACGCTACTGGCGCGGGATCGCACCGCCGCTGCCGGCGGGCGCGATCCTGCGCGCATTGCGTCCGGCGCTGAGCGATATTGTCACGCTGCGCCATCTCGGCGGCGGCGGACCGGGCTGCAACGATGTTGACGAGCGCCCATCGCAGCAACGCCGGATCGCCCACCACGTCATGGTCGCCGGCTTCCTCGGCACCGTGCTGTCGACCATCACCGCATCGATCTACCACCACAGCTTTGGCTGGCTCGCGCCCTACCCATTGACGAGTCTGCCGGTGCTGCTCGGCACGGGCGGCGGCATCGCGATGTTGGCCGGGATCGGCGGCCTGCTGACGATCGAGCGCCGTGCCGACAAGCAGCCGTCTGATCCCCACGAAGTGCAGCTCAACGTCGCGTTCCTGATCCTGCTGGGCGTCGTCACGCTCAGCGGGCTCGCCCTGCTGGGGCTGCGCGACACGGCGGCGATGGGCGGGCTGCTGATCCTGCATCTGGGTCTGGTGTTTGGCTTCTTCATGGCGCTGCCGTTCACCAAGGCGATCCACGCGCCGTTCAGGGCAGCCGCGCTGCTGCGCGCCGCGGCCGAGGCACAAGCGGCCAAGCGACTTCCCGGCAAACGCCGCGACTGATTGGCGATTGCCACGCTCGTCTTGATCCATCGCAAGCGCGGTCGAAAAAATCGAGACGTCGCGGTCGCGGCCTCGATCCGAAGCTCGATTGACACCCTGCGGTTTTCAGATCAAACATCGCTGCGCCGACGGTTCCTGTCTTCGGACGGGACTAAGAGGGAATATCGGAAGCCGCCATCCAGCCTGGATGCGGCGCGCCGAAGCTGCCCCCGCAACTGTGAACGGCGAGCCATCGCAACATGCCACTGGATTTCTCCGGGAAGGCTGCGCTGGCGACGACCCGTGAGCCAGGAGACCTGCCGTCGCCTGCTGATTGACGCCATTCCGGGCGGGGTGTTCCGGGGTGAAGTTCGGCCGTTCGGAGTGCAGGTCCGTTCGCCGGTTTCGCATCATCGCAACGCGCGGTGATCAACCGACGGACACGGCGTGATGCCGCTCTCGATTGTCAGCTCGGACGAGCACGGCGGATGCGATCCGGCGTCCGCGACTGCGCGCCCTGCCGATCTCGTGGTGATCGCCGGTTCCGATGCCGAACTGGCCCGCTATGCGCAGGCATGGCACGGCGCAGGCCGCAACCTGCCCGGTCTGTATATGGCCAACCTGCGGCGCCTCTCGCCGTATCAAATCGGGCAGCTCAGCGCCGCGATCGGCATTGCGCGCGGTGTTCTGATCCACCTGCCGCCGGACATAAGCGACGGACAGAGCGACATCGCGCCCCTCGCCGAGCTGGCCCGGGCGCGCAATGTCGCGCTCGCGATCGTCGGCAGTGCGGACCAAACCGATCCGGCGTTGGAGGGCTTGTCGAACATGCCGCGCACCACGCTGCGCCGGCTCGGCGCGCTCTGCCGCCGTCCGGATGCGCGCTCCGCCCGCGCGGTGCTCACCCAATTGTCGCTGTCTGCCGGCCTGTCGATCGAGCCATGGCTCGACGGGCCGGCCGCGGTCCTCGAACCAATCCGCGGAGAAGCGCGATGAATTACGCCTACGAGACGAACGGCGACGCGATCTATCGGCAGTCCTTTGCCATTATCCGCGCCGAGGCCAGGCTCGAACGCTTCGCGCCCGATGCCGAAATCATCGCCGTGCGGATCATTCATGCCAGCGGCATGGTCGATGTCGCCGACGACATCGTGTTCAGCGGTGACTTCGTCGCCGCCGGCCGCGCCGCGCTGCGGGCCGGCGCGCCGATCCTGTGCGATGCGCAGATGGTGGCGAATGGCGTGACCCGCAAACGACTGCCGGCCGACAACGAGGTGATCTGCACGCTGAGCGACCCGCGCGTGCCCGCGCTCGCCGCCGCAATGAACACGACGCGCTCGGCCGCCGCGCTCGAACTATGGCGCGCGCGGCTGGACGGCGCCGTGGTGGCGATCGGCAACGCGCCGACGGCGCTGTTTCGCCTGCTCGAAATCTTGGCCGAGCCCGGCGCGCCGAAGCCCGCCGCGATCATCGGCATTCCGGTCGGCTTCGTCGGCGCCGCGGAGTCCAAAGAGGCGCTGCTCGAAGCTGCGCCCGTGCCCTGCGTCGTGGTCCGCGGCCGCCGCGGCGGCAGCGCGATGGCGGCGGCGGCGATCAACGCGCTGGCGAGCGAACGCGAATGAGCAAGCCGACCGTCTACGGCGTGGGCGTCGGCCCCGGCGATCCGGACCTGATGAGCGTGCGCGCGGCTCGCCTGGTCGGCGCCGCCAAAGTCGTCGCGTACTTCCGTAAAGCGGGTCGCGCCGGCCATGCGCGCACCATCGTCGACGGATTGCTCGCGAGCGACGTCGTCGAAGAGCCGCTCGACTATCCGGTGACGACCGAGATTCCGCTCGACGATCCGGCCTATGCGGCGACGCTGCGCAGCTTCTACGAACAATGTGTCGCACGGCTGGCCGCGCATGTCGCAGACGGCCGCGACGTCATCGTGCTATGTGAAGGCGACCCGTTTCTGTACGGCTCGTTTATGCATCTCTATCACCGCTTGGTCGGCGCTGTGCCGGTCGTCGTGGTGCCGGGGATTTCCGGCATGGCGGCGTGCTGGACCGCCAGTGGCACGCCGATTACTTACGGCGACGACGTGCTGTGCGTGGTCCCTGCGACACTGCGCGCGGAGCGGCTCGCCGAGGTGGTGCGCACCGGCGACGCGGTGGTGATCATGAAGCTCGGCCGCAATCTGCCGAAGGTGCGGCGTATCCTGCAGGACGTCGGCCTGCTCGATCGCGCGATCTATGTCGAGCGCGGCGCGATGGCCGGCGAGACGGTACTACGCCTTGCCGACAAGCCGACCGATGACGCGCCTTACTTCTCGATGATCCTCGTCCACGGCCAGGGGCGACGGCCATGACCGGCTCGCTGATCGTCGTCGGCCTCGGGCCCGGCGCGCCGGACCTGATCACGCCGGAAGTCACCGCCGCCCTCGCCGCCGCGACCGACCTGGTTGGCTACGCACCCTACGTGGCACGCGTTGACGCCGGGCCAGAAGTTTGCCGGCATGTGTCGGACAACCGCGAGGAGATCGACCGCGCTGCGTTCGCCCTGAAGCTGGCTGCAGAAGGCCGACGCGTCGTTATCGTTTCCTCGGGCGACCCCGGCGTGTTCGCGATGGCGGCGGCGCTGTTCGAGGCGGTCGAGGCCGGCGAGCCGGCGTGGCGCGATCTCGAGATCCGCGTGCTGCCCGGCGTCAGCGCGATGTTCGCCGCCGCTGCGCGGATCGGCGCGCCGCTCGGCCACGACTTCTGCGCGATCAATTTGTCGGACAATCTCAAGCCATGGGAGACGGTCGAGAAGCGGCTGCGCGCCGCGGCCGAAGCCGACTTCGTCATCGCGCTGTACAATCCGATCTCGAAGGCGCGGCAGTGGCAGCTCGAAGCCGCCTTCACGCTGCTGCGAAGCATCCATCCTGCTTCGGTCCCGGTGATCTTCGCCACAGCGGTCAGCGCGCCGCAGCAGCGCATCGACGTCGTGCCGCTCGGCGAAGCGCAACCAGAGCGCGCCGACATGCGCACCGTAGTGATGATTGGCTCGTCGCAGACCCGCATCATCGAACGCGGCAACGGCACGCGCTTCGTCTACACGCCGCGCTCGGTCGGAGTGCTGTCGTGAGCGAGCCAATCCATCACCTCGGCGACGCTGCTAACAGTTCGGCGCGGCGGGATCGCCGGCCGGCGCACCATCACCACCGGCAGCCCGAGATCACGCGCGGCCTCAATCTTGGCCACCGCGGCGTCGCCGCCGGCATTCTTGGCGACAACGATGTCGACGCGATGCGCTTCGAGCAGCGCGCGATCGCTGGCGCGGTCGAACGGCCCGCGCGCGATGACGATCTCGACCTGCTGCAGCGGCAGCCGCCCGCGCGGCGGGTCGACCAGCCGCACCAGATAGCTATGCTGTGGAGCCTTGGCGAACAGGTCGAGGTTCTGCCGTCCGATGCCGAGAAAGACACGGCGCGGCGCGGCGCCGAGCGCGGCAGCAGCCGCCGGCAGATCATCGACCTCGGTCCAGCAATCGCCGCGCTGCGCCTGCCACGGCGCGCGTTCGAGCGCCAGCAGCGGCACGCGGGCGGCAGCGCAGGCCTCCACCGCGTTGCGGCTCATCTGCGCAGCGAAGGGATGCGTGGCGTCGACGACGCGGTCGATCCGCTCCGCGCGCAAGTAATCGACGAGGCCAGCGACGCCGCCGAAGCCCCCGATGCGCGACAGGATCGGCGGCAGCTTCGGCGCCTCGGTGCGCCCGGCGAACGACAGTACGGCATCGATCCGCGGCTCGGCCGCGATGGCTGCGGCCAAACGGTTCGCATCGGCAGTGCCGCCGAGGATCAACAGGCGCAAAGGCTGGTCGGAGCGAGGCATCATGGCGCTCAGCGATGACATAGCGACGCCGTGGCTGTCCATCGTCGGAATCGGCGAGGACGGACTAGATGGCCTTTCCGCGAAGGCGCGCGCGCTGCTGACGCAGGCCGAACTGGTGATCGGCGGCGAGCGCCATCTGACGATGGTGAGCGCGCTCGGCAAACCGGCGCTGCCGTGGCGCGTGCCGTTCGCGGAGACGCTGCCTGAGGTGCTGGCGCAGCGTGGCCGCAAGGTGGTCGTGCTGTGCTCGGGCGATCCGTTCTGGCACGGCGCCGGCGCGGTGCTGGCCGATCATCTCGCCCCGGGCGAATGGACCGCGCTCCCCGCGCCCTCGACCTTCGCGTGGGCGGCGGCGCGGCTCGGGTGGCGGCTGGAGAACACCATCACGCTCGGCCTGCATGCGCAGCCACTCGCGGCGCTGCGGTCCTATTTGCGGCCGAAGGCGCAACTGATCGTGCTGGTTCGCGATGGCGCCGCGGTTGCGCAGATCGCGGCCTATCTGACGACAGCGAAATTCGGCGGCTCGCAGTTCACCGTGCTCGAAGCGCTGGGCGGTCCGCGCGAACGCGTCCGCCAAGCGAGCGCCTCCGCCCTCGCCTTCAGCGATATCACCGCGCCGGTCGCGCTCGGCATCGGAGTCGCGGCCGAGCCCGACGCTGCGATCATCCCCATCACGGCGGGGCTGCGCGATGCGCTATTCCAGACCGACGGCCAACTCACCAAGCGCGAGGTGCGCGCGGTGACGCTGTCGAGCCTCGCGCCGAGCGGCGGCGAATTGCTGTGGGACATCGGCGCCGGCTCGGGATCGATCGGCATCGAATGGCTGCTCGCCGCGCGCAGTAATCGCGCAATCGGCATCGAAGCGCGCGCCGACCGGCTGGCGAACGCGCGCGCCAATGCCGAAGCGCTCGGCGTGCCGCAGTTCGATCTGCGGCTCGGCGAAGCGCCGGAAGCGCTTGCTGATCTGCCAATGCCCGACGCGGTGTTCATCGGCGGCGGCGCCAGCCGGCCCGGCGTGCTTGAGGCGGTGTGGCAGGCCCTGCCGCAAGGCGGTCGGCTGGTCGTCAACTCGGTGACCTTAGAGAGCGAAGCGCTGCTGATCGCCTGGCACGCCCGCTACGGCGGCGAGTTGCTGCGACTGGGCGTCGAACGCGCTGCGCCGGTCGGCGGCCTCACCGCGTGGCGCGCCGCGATCCCGGTGGTGCAATGGAGCGTCCGCAAATGACGCGCGTGGTGATCGGTCTCGGCTTTCGCGCGGCGGCGCCGCAGGCGTCGATCGCCGAAGTGATCGACGCCGCGCGGAACGTCGCTGCGCCGGCGCGTCCGACGCTGCTGGCGACACCCGCCGACAAGAGTAGTTACCCGCCGCTGATCGCTGCGGCCGAGGCCGCTGCGCTGCCCTGCCTCGCCATCGACGAGCCGGCGCTGCAGCAGGCTGCGGCGCGGATCACCACGCATTCGGCGCGCGTCGCCCGCGCCCGCGGCGTCGGCAGCGTCTGCGAAGCCGCGGCGCTGGCCGCGGCCGGCCCCACAGCGCGCCTCGCCGTATCCCGCTTCGTGTCGCGCGACCGCCAGGCCACCGCCGCGGTCGCGATCGAGGAGACCCATTGATGACCGTCCACTTCATCGGCGCCGGCCCGGGCGCGCCGGACCTGATTACTGTGCGTGGGCAAGATCTGGTGCAGCGCTGCCCGGTCTGCCTCTATGCCGGCTCGCTGGTGCCGCGCGAGATCATCGCGCAGTGCCCGCCGAACGCGCGCATCGTCGACACCGCGCCGCTCGATCTCGACGCCATCACGGCGGAGTTCGTGGCGGCCAACGCGGCCGGCCACGACGTCGCACGGCTGCATTCCGGCGATCTGTCGGTGTGGAGCGCGATGGGCGAGCAGATTCGCCGGCTGGAAGCGCACGGCATCGCCTACACGGTGACACCCGGGGTGCCGTCCTTCGCCGCAGCGGCGGCGGCCCTCGGCCGCGAACTGACGCTGCCCGAAGTCGCGCAGACCGTGGTGCTGACGCGCACCTCCGGCCGCGCCTCGGCGATGCCGCCGCGAGAGACGCTCGACGCCTATGCGGCGACCGGAGCGACGCTGGCGATTCATCTGTCGGTGCATGTGCTCGACAAGGTCGTCGCGACGCTGCGACCGCATTACGGCGACGGCTGCGCGGTTGCGGTGGTGGTGCGCGCGAGCTGGCCGGAGGAGCAGATTATCCGCGGCACGCTGGCGTCGATCGCCGCGCAGGTCGCCGCGGCCGGGATCGATCGCACCGCGCTGATCCTGGTCGGCCCTGCGCTCGCGGCAACGAACTTCCGCGACAGCGCGCTGTACGATGCCGGCTACGACCGGCGCTATCGCCGCGCGGCGCAGGACGGCGGCAGCCGTGACTAATCATCCGCGCGGACTGATTATCGCCGCGCCGTCGACCAGCAGCGGCAAGACTACCGTGACGCTGGCGCTGCTCGCCGCGCTGCGCCGGCGCGGCCGCGTAGTGCAGCCCTACAAATGCGGGCCGGATTACATCGACCCGGCGTTCCATGCCGCGGCGGCGGGCCGGCCCTGCTACAATCTCGACTCCTGGGCGTTCAGTCGTGGCCGCGTCGCCGCACTGCTGCAAGCCGGATCAGATGCCGAGCTGTGTATCGCCGAAGGCGTGATGGGCCTGTTCGACGGCGGCAGCGATGCCGGCGCCTGGGGCCATGGCGCGACCGCCGATATCGCAGCCGCCGCCGGCTGGCCGGTGGTGCTGGTGATCGACGTCGCCGGCCAGTCGCAATCCGCCGCCGCGGTCGCGCTCGGCTTCGCGCGCTATCGGCCCGACGTCACCGTCGCCGGCGTCATCCTCAACAACGTCGCCAGTTCGCGGCACGAAACGCTGGTCCGCGCCGGCTTCGCGGCGCATCCGATCCCCGTGCTCGGCACGCTGGCGCGCCACGCCAGCCAGTCGATCAAGAACCGTCACCTCGGGCTGGTGCAAGCGCGCGAGCACGCGCAACTCACCGAACGGCTCGAGGCGCTGGCGACGCTCGCCGAGCAAGGCATCGATCTTACCGCGCTCGAGGAGTTGGCGCAGCCGTCACAGTTCGATACGGCGGCGACGCCAACCTTCACACCACCCGGCCAGCGCATCGCGCTTGCCAGCGACGACGCGTTTTCCTTCATCTATCCGCATCTGCTTGCCGGCTGGCGCTCCGCCGGCGCCGAGATCTTGCCGTTCTCGCCGCTCGCCGACGAGGCGCCCGAAGACAGTTGCGACGCGGCCTGGCTCCCCGGCGGCTATCCCGAACTGCACGCAGGCCGGCTTGCCGCTGCGTCGCGCTTCATGGCTGGACTACGCGCCTTCGCCGCGACACGTCCCGTCCACGGTGAGTGCGGCGGCTACATGACGCTCGGCGCCGGCCTGATCGATGCCGACGGCACGCGCCACGCCATGGCCGGGCTGTTGGGTCTGGAAACCGACTTCGCGCAGCGCAAGCTACATCTCGGCTATCGCATCGCGACGCTGCACGCGCCCGCCGCCGGCCACCCCGCCGGGACTGTGCTACGCGGCCACGAGTATCACTATGCGCGCGTACTTTCCGCGGCCGACGAGCCGCTCGCCAGCATCTGCGATGCCGCGGGCGGGACGACGGCCGAGACTGGCAGCCGCCGCGGCCATGTCACCGGCACGTTTTTTCACATGATCGACCGCGCGACGGAGCTTGCCGCGTGATCCCGACACCACCTCCCTCAAGCTTCGCGCCCGGCAGCGTCGCGCTGGTCGGCGCCGGACCCGGCGATGCCGACCTCTTGACGCTGCGCGCCATGCAGCGGCTGCAGGCGGCCGAGGTCGTGCTGTACGACGATCTCGCCGGCGAGGATTTCATGGCGTTCGTCGGCCCTGACGCGGAGCTCGTCGCGGTCGGCAAGCGCGCCGGCCATCCGTCGCCGCGACAGGACGAAGTCAGCCGGCTGCTGGTCGCCTATGCGCGCGCCGGCAAGCGCGTGGTGCGGCTGAAGGCCGGCGATCCGACCGTGTTCGCAAGGTCGGACGAAGAACTCCGCGCACTGCGCGAGGCCGGCATCGCGGTCGAAATCGTGCCCGGCATCACCACCGCGACCGCAGCGGCGGCCGCGCTCGGCGCGTCGTTGACCAAACGCGGCGTCGCCCGCCGCGTGCAGCTCGTCACCGGCCACGATGTCGACGGCCGCCTGCCCGGTGATCTCGACATCGCGGCGCTGGCCGATCCGGCCGCAACCACCTGCATCTACATGGGCAAGGCGACCTTCCCGGCACTGGTGCAGCGCCTGCTAGCGCGCGGCCTCGATCCGGCGACGCCCGCGGCAATCGTCGAAAGCCTCGGCTCGCCGGAGATGCGGGTGATGCACGGCACGGTCGTTGAGATCGCCGAACGGCTTTCGACGCAGCGCCCACAAGGCGCCTGCATGATCCTGTATGGATTTGCCTTGGCGCAGGCCTGACGGCCGTGGCTCAGCCCTTTCGCTCCAGCGCGAGCCGCAGCCCGAAGCCGATCAGCACCGCGCCGGTCAGGCCGTCGATGCTCCGCGTGAAGCCGGGGCGGCGCAGCAGCCGCGCCAGCGGCCGCGTCGCTGCGGTGAGCGCCGCGAACCACAGCAGCCCCATCGTGCCGTGCAACGCCGCGAGCCCGACGCTGAACGCCACCACCGGAACGTCAGCCGGAATGAACTGCGGCAGGAAGCTGACGTAGAACACGCCGACTTTCGGGTTGAGCAGATTGGTTAGCATGCCGCGCCAAAACCAGCGCGGCGGCGACGCGCGCGGCGCCTCGTCATCGACCGCGTCAAGCTGCGGCTGCGGCGCGCGGCCGGGCCGTAGCGCTGCGCGGATCATCTGGACGCCAAGCCAAAGCAGATAGATCGCGCCGGCGATCTGCAACACGCGGTAGCCAATCTCCGACACCGCCAGCAGCGCGCCGAGCCCGAGCGACACCAGCAGTCCCCACGCCAGCACGCCGGCCGACACCCCGGCCCCCGCGGCCATCGCCGAGCGGGCGTCCTCGACTGTCGCCGTGCGTAGCACCAGCGCCGTGTCGAGTCCGGGCGTGATCGTCAGCAGCGCAGCGGCGATCGAGAAGGCGATGATGGCAGAGGTTGGATCCATGAGGACTTAGACGGAGAAGAAGGCGCGCCGATAGACTACAGCAGATCCGCTCTTGATGACATCGACGTGAAACATTCGATCGCCGTCGAAATTTCAGGGCCTCACTCAATATTCGAACCGAGTTCTCAGCGTTAGCTGTAGATCACCTGGCCTAACGCAAGCTCCGTCATGGCCGGGCTTGTCCCCGGCTACCCACGCCTTTTCTACATTTCCGGCGGCAAGGCGTGGACGCCCGGCACAGGGCCGGGCATGACGCGTGAAGACGAAAGTGCCCAAGCTTAAAGTTCGCATTTCTGATCGAGCTGTCAGGCAGCCGCCGCAATTGCGCTTGCGAACTCGCGATAGGAGTGCAGCGGCCGGCCGAGCAACTTGGTCAGCCGCTCGGCGTCGCCGGCGTCAGGTACCATGCCGTCGCTGACAAAGCGCTCTGCCATCAGCCGCATCTCGTAGGCCATCCATTTCGGCATGAAGGTCGCGAAATTTTGCTCGAAGCCGGAAGGATTGTCGCCGCCGTACACGATCGGTCGGCCGACCACCTCCGACCAGATCGCGGCGGCGCTGGCGCCGGTCAGCGTGTCGGGGCCGACCAGATTGATGGTCTCGATCGGCAGCTTGCCCGGTGCCTGATCGCGGCGCATCAGTTCGAACGCTGCGACCTCGGCGATGTCGCGGGCGTCGACCATGGCGATGCCTTTGCTGCCGATCGGCATCGGGTAGACCCCGTGATTGAGGACGACGTCCTTGATCATCAGTTCGTTGTCGATGAAGTAGGCCGGCCGCAGGATGGTGGCGCCGAATCCCATCTGCGTCAGCATCCGCTCGCCGCCGAACTTCACCGCAAAGTGCGGCACGTTGACGAAGCGATCGGCGTGGATCACCGACAGATACACGACGCTTTCGATGCCCTGCTCGCGTGCGATATTAAGCACGATCAGCGCCTGGGTGAATTCGTCGCCGCTCACCGCATTGAGCAGAAACAGCGTCCGCATGCCGGTGAAGGCGGCGCGCAGCGAGTCGATGTCGAGCATGTCGCCCTTCACGATTTCGACGCCCGCCGGCAGATCGGCCTTGCTCGGGTCGCGGACCAGCGCGCGCACGCTGGCGCCGCGGGAGACGAGTTGCTGAACCAGGTGGCGTCCGATCCGGCCGGTGGCGCCTGTGACGAGGATGGTCATGGGATCTCTCCGTGGGTTGCTGTCTGAAGACCTCCCGAAAATGATCGATCCACATTCGGCCAGATAGCCGCTATATCTGAACACATCGTCTCACCGGTGGAACGACATGGACCTTCTCGCCCTGGCTGATTTCGTCCTCGTGGCGCGTCACGGCGGCTTCGGCCGCGCCGCCCGCGCCACTGCCCGCCCGAAGGCGACGCTGTCCCGCCGGGTCGCGGAGCTGGAGGCGGCGCTCGACCTGCGGCTGTTCGAACGCGGCGCGCGCGAGCTCAAACTCACCGAAGAAGGCCGCGCGCTGTCCGAGCGTGCCGGCCAACTGCTGACCGAACTCGAACACACCGCCGCCTCGATAGCCTCGGGCGGTGAGACACCGCGCGGCCGGCTGCGGATCAGCGCGCCGCTGCTGATTTCGCAAACCGCGATGGGCAAGATCGCAGCCGGCTTCGCGCTGAAATATCCGGAGGTGCGACTCGAGGTGACCACCGAAGACCGGCCGGTCGATATGATCGAGGAAGGGTTCGACCTGGTGATCCGCGTCAATCCCGATCCGGACGACGCTCTGGTCGGACGCATCTTCCTGCGCGACCGGCTGGTCGCGGTTGCCAGTCCCACCTTGGCCCGACCGGACGGCGAACGCCCCGTTCCGGCTGTCGTGCGCTCGGCCGGCGATCGCCAGGGCTGGACGCTGAAGACCCCGACCGGGCCTATGATCCTTGCGGTCGAACCAGTTCTGGCGATGTCGTCGCTGATCATGGCGCGCGATGCCGTGCGGGCCGGGGTCGGTGCCGGCCGGTTGCCGCTGTCACTGGTGAGTCACGATCTCGCCGATGGCACGCTGGTGACATGGGGCGACATCGACGCCCCCGAGATCACCCTGTGGACCCTGTATCCGTCGCGACGTTTACTCAGCGCGCGCGTCTCGGCCTTCCTCGATCATCTCAAGCAGTCATTCCCGGCGGGTACCCCGGACGAACTCGCAAGCTTCGTCGGCAGGTCATGAGGCTCGCAACTCGGCTCTGCCAATGCCCCGCGCGACAGCGCGGCACCAGGCTTCATCGATCGACCAACGATCTCTCCACGCTCGGCTGCAATCGCGACGTCGGCGAGGTGCGAACGACATGGTTGAAGCCTCGACGGGATCGGAAATAGCCGCGGGAAGACTTCGCTAGACTAATCGAGAGGTGCTGACGGTCGCGGTGCCGGTCGGCCAGCACGGCGCGGCGATCCGGGGCGCAGATCAGCCCGCAGTCCCAGCGGCGTGATGCGCGGCCAGTTCGGCATCAGCTGCAGTGACCCGTTGAAACGCGGGGCGTGTTCTGATCCGCTCGGCGTAGCGCACGAAGACGTCTCGCTTCGGCACCAGGCCGAAATTCATGGTCCAATCGAGAGCGATTCCCCACAACATGTCCGCGGCGGTGAGGCGATCGCCGAGCAGATACGGTCCGGCCGCGAGTTGCGCTTCCAGCGCGCTGAGCATCGTCTCGTAGTCGGCATAGGGCGACATCGCCACCGGCGCCGGCTCGCGTTGCATGAACTTGTCGACGACGGCCGGTTCGAACGACGAACCGTAGTACGCGATCCAGCGCAGATACGGGCCACGCAACGGATCGTCGATCGATGGCGCGAGGCCCGCCTGCGGAAACAAGTCTGCGAGATAGATGGTGATCGCCACCTGTTCGGTGACCAGCGCGTCGCCGCGGCGGATCGCCGGTACCTTGCCGAGCGGATTGACGGCGAGATAGCCGGACTGGCGCTGCTCGCCGGTCTTCATGTTCAGCACATGCAGATCGTAGGGCTCGCCGAGCTCCTCGAGCAGGACGCGCGTCCCGGTTGCCCGGGTTTGCGGCGAATAGAACAGGGTCAGTCGGTCTGGATCGGTCACGGGTGGCCTCCATCAGCGCGTTGGCAATAAGGACCCTTCTAGCGAACCATACCTGACATCCTGTGTCAGGTATGGTTGAGTGAATCATGCGCGCGAGCCGAATGCTGTCGATCCTCACCACCCTACAGGCCAGGGGACGCGCCACCGCGCCGGAACTCGCCGAGGCCTGCGAGGTCTCGGTGCGCACGATCTATCGCGACATCGACGCGCTCGCCGCATCCGGTGTGCCGGTCTATGCCGACCGGGGGGCAGAGGGCGGCTATCGCCTGCTCGACGGCTATCGCGTGCGGCTGAACGGCCTGTCGCAGAGCGAAGCCGGCGCGCTGTTCCTCGCCGGCCTTCCCGGCCCCGCCGCCGCGCTGGGGCTCGATGCAGCGATGATCGCCGGCCAGAACAAGCTGATGGCCGCGCTGCCCGCGAATTTGCGCGAGGATGCTGGGCGGATGCAGGAGCGTTTCTACCTCGACGCGCCCGGCTGGTTCGCCGCGGCCGAGGAACCCACGCACTTGCGGGCCATTGCCGGCGCCGTGCTGCGCGGCACCTGGATCGATATCCGCTACCAGAGCTGGCGCGCCGAGAAGCAGCGTCGGATCGCGCCGCTCGGCCTCGTGCTGAAAGGGGGAAGCTGGTATCTGGCGGGCCAGGTCGACGGCAGCGTTCGAACCTATCGCATTGCCCGCGTGCTCGAGTGCGTGCCGCTCGACGACCGCTTCACCCGTCCGGCCGATTTCGATCTCGCCGCCTATTGGCAAAGCGCAACGCTGCGCATGGAAGCCGAACTACATCCCAACGTGGCCACGGTTCGGCTATCCCCACTCGGCATCCAGTTGCTGAACGCTCTCAGTCAGCCCTACGTCAAAGCCCGCACGCAAATCGACGATACTGCGGACGCTGACGGCTGGCGGGTCGCAAGGATTCCGGTCGGCACAACATCCTGGCACGCCGCCGCCGAGCTGCTGCGCCTCGGCCCCGAAGCCGAAGTTCTGGCACCGGTGGATCTACGCGCAACGATCGCGGAGCTCGCGCGGGCGATGGCGGGCCGTTATGACGAGGCAAGGCAGTCCGCGCAGAGCGATCGAAACTCGGTATAGACGATCTCTGCCCCAACTCGCGCCCCGATCAGCCCCGCCACGGTGAGGTAGTCCGCATATCGCTCCCTGCCGCCATCCTTTAGAAAGCGAAGATAATTCAGCATGACGACGGCCGTCCGTGGTCTTCATTTTGCCTATTCGCGCGAGCCTGCCGCCGTCGACGCAGGCAAGCAAACGGACGGATGCGCGCTGGACGCGCGGAAGAACGCGACCCGGCGCCTGATATCAGGCCCGACCAGATGCTTCGTTCGGAGCCGCTGAGAAGGCGTTTCTCAGCGCTCTTTCACGGCGAGCCCGGCCTGCGCGCCTTGCCCTACCCCTACTTCGACACGGAGACCCTGGTAAGCGGCTCCGGGACTGGCCTGCGGTGCAGCCGGTCGAGCCCCGACATCGCGTCGCCCTGCACCTGCTCGCGCAAACGTTCCTCGTCGCGCTGGCGGATGTCGGCCGCCGCTTCCTCGATGTCGGCCTCGGAAAAGCCCAACACGCGCAGCCCCTCAGCGCCCATCAGATACGCGGATTCGACCGTTTCGCGGATCTGGTAGTCGACGCCAGCGCGGATCAGGTCCACCGCGTGGGCGCGGTCGTAGCTCCGCACCAGCAGCTTGGCCAGGGGAAACGCGTGCTGCGCCAATTCCACGATCTGCAGCGCGGCCTTGGGATCTTCGACGCAGACCATGATGGCGTCGGCCTCCCCGGCTCCCGAATGCCGCAGCGTATCGAGCCGGACACCGTCGCCGAAAAACACCTTGAAGCCGTAGCGGCCCGCGTCGCGAATCCGGTCGGGATCGCGGTCGATCACGGACAACTCGACGCCGCGCGACAGCAGCGCCTGCGACGCGATCTGACCGAAGCGGCCGAACCCGATCAGCAAGATCCGTCCCTTCAAGTCGCGCGCGACGTCGATGCCGTCCATCGACGCCTCGGTGCGCAACAGGCGATCGGTCACCAGCATCAGCAGCGGCGTCAGCGCCATCGACAGGATCACCACCGTGGCGAACAAAGCGTTGGACCGCGCGTCGATCACACCGCCCGCGGCCGCCGCGGCGTAGAGCACGAAGGCGAACTCGCCGCCCTGCAGGAACATTGACGAGCGGTGCAACGCCTGACGGTTGGAAGCGCCGAACAGCCGGGCGACACCGAACACCACGACGCCCTTGACCACCGTGAATGCGGCCAGCATCGCCAGCAAAAACATCCATTCCGCCGCGACGATCGACAGGTCGAGCGACATGCCGACCGCGAGGAAGAACAGACCCATCAGCAGGCCGCGGAACGGCTCGATATCGCTCTCGATCTGATGCCGATAGCTCGAGCTCGACAGCATCACCCCGGCAAGGAACGCACCCATCGCCATCGACAGGCCGGCGACGTCCATCAATAGCGCGGCGGCCAGAACCACCAGCAGCGCGCCCGCCGTCAGCACTTCGCGGGTACGCGCCCGCGCCAGCAGCGCGAAGAATGGATTCAGTGCCCAGCGCGCCACGCCGAGCAACAGCAGCAGCGCGGCCAGCGCCACCGCAACCTGCGTCCACCCCGCCTGCCTGTGCGACAGCGGCGACAGAAAAGCAACGACCGCGAGCAGCGGCACGATCATCAGATCCTCGAACAGCAGAATCGAGACCGACTTCTGGCCCTCGGCGCTGGCAATCTCGCCGCGATCCTGCAGCACCGACATGATCACCGCGGTCGACGACAGCACGAAGCCCGCCCCGGCGATGAACGCGACCGGGCCGGACAAACCGAACAGCACGACCGCGGTCCCCGACAGCGCTGCGATTGCGACGGCAACCTGGACGAGGCCCAGTCCGAAAATCTGGCCGCGCATCGCCCACAGCTTCTGCGGGCGCAATTCCAGTCCGATCACGAACAGAAACATCACGACGCCGAGCTCGGAGAAATGCAGAATCGACTGCGCATTGGTGATCAGGCCGAACACCGACGGCCCGACCAGGACGCCCGCCGCGAAATAGCCGAGCACCGACCCCAGCCCGATCCGCCGGAACAGAGGCACCGCCACGACCGCGGCAGCCATCAACACGACAGCGGGCCCGATCGTCTGCGCCAGACTCGCTTCTGCCATCAGTTCGGCAGTGAAGTTGAAGCGTTGCGACAAGTCATGGCGATACTCGGCTGCCGTCGGGGTTGGGCGCGATCCGGCGCGCGGCGGCGCGGACACGCCGTCCCATCCGACCTACCAGTCCACGCGCCGCGGGGATAGCCTTAAGGACCGCCCACCGCGTCGCACAATCAGGAACGCCGCCGTTGCACGAAGCCGCCGGTCTAGAAAGCGATCATGATCGCGACTTCGAAAGGCTCAGGCACGGCCCCGAACAGGTCCAGCCGGTCCAGCGACTTCGGGATCACGCACGTCGCGCTCTCCACCGACGACATCGACGCCGCGGTCGCGCGCTTCACAAAAGCCGGAGGCACGCCGCTCACGAACCGCCGAACACGTGAGCCAGAATGTCCACTCCGCCAAGACGCTCGATCGCCGCCTTGGCCAGAGTTTCGCCGCCTACGGCCGTCGCCAAGTCCGGCTGGACGTAGTCGACGCCGTCAATCGGCTCCAGCGTTCCGCGGGCCGCGGTGATGACGCGGGCGCCGCCGGCCAGGAAGCGCTCGACGGTGGCGCGGCCCAGCCCCTTGGTGCCGCCGCTAATCAGTACGGGTCTGCCGGCGAACTCGGCAGGATCGGCCTTGACGGTCATGCCGTGATCTCCAGGGCTTTGATCACGTCGCCTTCGAGCGTGAAGCGGTAGGTGAAACGAATCGGGCTGCCTTTGAAGTCACCATGGGCAGGCCCCTCCACGACGACCTGACCGTTGTCGTGGCGAACGGTGTCCGGCGTGAAGATCGCCTTGACTGCGATCACCTCGTCTTCAAACAAGGTTTTCAGCTGAGCATGACCCTCGAGGCGTTTTCCGTTGTCCAACAGGACAGCATCGGCGGCGAAAGGCTTCAGCATGCCGTCCAGCTCCAGCCGTGCATTCGCATCGACATAGTCGGCGATGGGTTTGGGTAGTTCGATCGACATCGGTCGGCTCCTTGACGTGGCGAAGCTTGATTTAGCGATCGGCATCCCTCACGATAATCGGTGCAAACCGGCACGTCACGTTGCGGAAAGCGGGACAATGGCAAAATACGGCCTGACCGAATTTCATGCTGTTCTTGCGATCGCGCGACGCGGGACGTTCCGGGCAGCGGCGCTTGAACTCGGCCTGTCAACCACCGCGCTGAGCAACGTCGTGAGCAAGCTGGAGCGCCAGCTCGGCGTCCGGCTGTTCAACCGCACCACGCGTAGCGTTTCGCTGACGGACGCAGGGCAGAATTTCGTCAGCCATGTCGGGCCTGCGGTGCAGACACTTCACGACGCCATGGGCGCCGCCCGCTCGCAGCAGCAAACCCCGTCCGGGACGCTTCGGATCAATGCGTTCGCGACAGGTGCGCGAGAGGTGCTGAGTCCGCTGCTGTTGCAGTTCTTGCGACGCTACCCAAACGTTCACATCGACCTCGTCACCGAGGGCCGAATCGTGGACATCGTTGCCGCAGGATTCGATCTTGGCCTGAGGAACGCAGACCTCGTGCCGAGCGACATGATTGCCGTTCCCGTTGGCCCTGCCCGCAGCTTCGCGGTGGTCGCGTCGCCGGAATATTTCAAAGCCAATGGCAAGCCCCGCGTGCCCCCCGACCTGCTGCGCCATGCATGCCTGCGCATCCGGCTGCCGAATGGCGCACTGCATCGCTGGCAATTCGAAAAGGACGGTCAGCCCGTGCAGATCGATGTCCAAGGACCGATCACGCTGGATGAGGCGAGCCTGGCGCGCATCGCGGTACTCGATCATGTCGGCATCGGCTACTTCATGGAGTCCGATGTGCGACAAGACATCGAGGCAGGGCGCCTCGTTCGGGTCTTGAAGGATTGGACGCCTTTGCTAGCGCCCTTGTGTCTCTACTATCCCAGCCGACGACATCCCTCGGCCGCGTTCAAAGCGTTGATCGACATGGCACGCGCACCTGCCAAACGAGGGGTTGCTCGGTAATTGCGCTTGCTGCGGCGCCCCTCTCGTGATCGCTGCGTCTGCAACGAAGTCTGCGAACCATGTTGTGGGAGTCGTTTTTTCTGGCTATATTACTGGATATATGCCGGAGGTCATGATGGACAATTCGCAGAAGCGCGCCATCCAGAATTATCGATCCCGCCTCGGCGAGCGCGGCCTGGCACGTTTCGAGGTGCTGGGTCGAGATACCGACCGCGATCTTATCCGATCGGTCGCCAGACGCCTCTCGGAGGATACGCCAGAAGCGTCTGAGCTTCGCGCCACCATGAGCAAGTCTATCGCTGGCGAGCCGCCCAAGCCGGGCGGGATTGTTGCTGCATTGCGTCGTTCGCCGCTCGTAGGTGCCGATCTCGATCTTTCCCGGCCACGTGAAAAGGGGCGGAAGGTCGACCTGTGACACGCTATCTCCTCGACACCAATATCATCAGCAACGTCGTCAAACCTCAGCCATCGGAGTCTCTCCTCTCCTGGATGTCGACCCGACGCGACGAGGATTTGTTTCTTGCTTCGCTGACCGTTGCAGAAATACGCCGCGGGATTTTGGAGAAGCCGCGCGGCAAAAAGCGCGACGCACTCGACCGGTGGTTCTCCGGACCTGAAGGGCCCCAGGCGCTCTTTGCGGGTCGTATACTATCGTTCGACGACAAGGCTGCGCTGATTTGGGCGCGCCTGATGGCTGAAGGCACGAGGGCCGGTAAGCCGCGAAGCGGCCTCGACATGATCATCGCCGCCGTCGCCGGCGCGAACGAATGTATCGTGGTGACTGATAACGAAAAGGACTTCGTCGGGATTAAAGTCGTCAATCCAATACGCGGAGCGATATGATGCAGCGACGGGGTACGAAAGCCCAAAGCTCTAAAGACCGGCCTCCGCGATGCTTCCGACGTCGGTTGAGATCTATTAGATCGTCTAAGCTGCCATTTCGACGATGTCGTATCCCCCAGTAGCCGGCACTACACCCTCACTCCCACTCAATCGTCCCTGGCGGCTTCGACGTCACGTCGTACACCACCCGATTGACGCCCTTCACCTCGTTGATGATCCGCGTCGCCGTCGCGCCCAGGAACGCCATCTCGAACGGGTAGAAGTCCGCCGTCATGCCGTCGGTCGACGTCACCGCGCGCAGGCCGACCACGTACTCGTAGGTCCGCCCGTCGCCCATGACGCCGACTGTCTTGACCGGAAGTAGCACGGCAAAAGCCTGCCAGATCTGGTCGTAGAGGCCGGCTTTGCGGATCTGGTCGATGTAGACGGCGTCGGCGTTGCGCAGGATGTCGAGTTTTTCGGCGGTGATTTCGCCGGGGCAGCGGATGGCGAGGCCGGGGCCGGGGAACGGGTGGCGGCCGACGAACACCTCGGGCAGGCCGAGTTCGCGGCCGAGCGCCCTCACCTCGTCCTTGAACAGTTCGCGCAGCGGCTCGACCAGCTTCATGTTCATGCGTTCGGGCAGGCCGCCGACATTGTGGTGCGACTTGATCGTCACCGACGGGCCGCCGGTGAACGACACGCTCTCGATCACGTCAGGATACAGCGTGCCCTGCGCCAGGAAATCGGCGCCGCCGACCACCTTGGCCTCGGCGTCGAACACATCGATGAACAGCTTGCCGATGATCTTGCGCTTCTGCTCCGGATCGGTGACGCCCTTGAGCGCGCCGAGGAAGGTCTCCGACGCGTCCACATGCACCAGCGGGATGTTGTAGTGGTGGCGGAACAGGTCGACGACGGTCTTGGCTTCGTCCTTGCGCAGCATGCCGTGGTCGACGAACACGCAGGTGAGCTGATCGCCGATCGCCTCATGGATCAGCACCGCAGCGACCGCCGAGTCGACGCCGCCGCTGAGGCCGCAGATCACCTTGCCCTTGCCGACCTGGGCGCGGATCTTGTCGATCGCCTCCTCGCGGAAGGCGCGCATCGTCCAGTCGCCGGTCAGGCCTGCGACCTTGCGGACGAAGTTGCGCAGCAGTTTGGCGCCGTCCGGCGTGTGCACCACCTCGGGGTGGAACTGCATCGCGTAGAACTTGCGTGTGTCGTCGGCGATCACCGAGATCGGCGAGCCCGGCGCCTTGGCGACGCCGCGAAAGCCGTCGGGCAGCTTGGTGACGCGGTCGCCATGGCTCATCCAGACGTCGTACTGGCCGCCCTTCTGCCAGACGCCGTCGAACAGCGCGCAGTCGTCGGTGATCTCGATCTGGGCGCGGCCGAATTCGCGGTGATGACCGGCCTCGACGGTGCCGCCGAGCTGCTGCGCCATGGTCTGCTCGCCGTAGCAGATGCCGAGCACCGGCACGCCGGCCTCGAGGATCGACAGCGGCGCGGCGGGGGCATTGTCGTCGAGCACCGAAGCCGGGCCGCCTGACAGAATCACGGCCTTGGGCTGCATCTCGGCGAAGGCGGCCTCGGCCTTCTGGAACGGCACGATCTCGGAATAGACGCCCTCCTCGCGGACGCGGCGGGCGATCAGCTGGGTGACCTGCGAGCCGAAATCGACGATCAGGATTTTCTCATGGATCGCCGCGACATGCGGCGAGGTGTCGGCCCCGGAGGGGACCACGGAGGCGGAAGGTGTGCTGGGGGCTGTCATGGGCAGCAAATACGCGACCAAGGCGCGGCTCGCAACGGGGAAAACGGGGTGAGCACAGCCCCGTGCAGCGTCAGCCCCACCCTCCACCGTCATCCTGAGGCGCCGCCGCGTAGCGGCGGCCTCGAAGGATGCTGTTCTGCGGGCGCAGTGCTTGGGGCGCCCTCACCCCAGCCCTCTCCCGCACGCGGGAGAGGGAGCGCGCAGTGCCCTACTCCCCTCCCCTTTGCGGGGAGGGGTTGGGGGTGGGGGTCCCCGGGCACTGTGCCTGCGTGGGGGGGGCCGCCCCCCCCCCCCCCCCCCCCCCCCGGGGGGGGGGCCCCCGGGGGGGGGGGGGGGGGGGGGGGGGGTGTTTTTTGGGCAGCTGAACGGTGAGAAGAACAGCAGCCCGCCGCGCGCGCGGG
>NZ_QYYD01000002.1 GCF_003591005.1 Rhodopseudomonas palustris | reverse complement strand
CCCCCCCGGCGCGCGCCCACCCCCCGCCCGCCGCCCCTCCCCCCCCCCCCCGTCCAAAAAAATCAACCCCGGGGTCCCCCCCCCACCCCCGCCCGCCCCCCCCCGTAAACCAAACCGGCCGCGCTTATGGGCCCGCCCCCCCTTTCGTATGGTCATCGCGGCTGTAGCTAGAATACCGCCAGATACTTCAGCAGCGAGATGATGCCGATGATGATCACCACCACGCGGGCGATCTGTTTCGCCCGACCGTCAAGCGGCAGCAGATTGATCAGGTACAGCACCAGAATGACGACCAGGAAGGTAATCAGAACACCGATCAACATCATAGATTCCTTTCAACCCGCGGCCCGCCCGCCACCAACAACGACCTCCCGTCCGTAGAGTTCCAATAGAGGAACTGGGGTTTATATCCGGTCGCACAGGTCGGTTTGGTCGCAGCAAAAACAAAGAGGCCGGCTGACGCCGGCCTCGGTTTTGTTCACGGTTGACGACTTAGTTCGACGCGACCACCGGCATCTTGCCGAATGCGGCCCGCATCGATGCTGCCGACACTGGCGAATAGTTGACCGCGCCTTCGCGGCGGTCGATGCTGCTTGCGACCTTCAGGCCGTCTTCGTTGGCGACGATGTCACCGCGGCGAAGCGTCGGATCGTCCTCGACCTTCACCTTTGCAAGGCCGAAATGGTCCTTTCCGTTGCAGGTGCAGCCATCGACGATCTGAGCCCGAAACTTGAAGGCGTTCGGCTGCTCCGAATACGGCTTGCCGCCCGAGGTGCGGGCGCCGTCGATCGTCGAGCCGTAGACGACCTTGGTTTCGCTGGCCGGGCAGAAGCTGTTGCAGGTCGCTTCCTTGGACGCATCGCCGGTGGCCGAAATCGGGAAATAACGACCGTCACACGTGCGCACGCAGAAGGCTTGACCACCGCCACCGCCGCTGCTGGCGTAGGAGCGCTTAACCGGACGCGCACGACGCGGAATGTAGCCTTCGCTGGCATAAGGAAGTGCCCGCTCCGGCGCATAAGCAGCCGGAGCCTGATAGCCATGGAACAGAGCCGAGAAAAAATCCTGCGCAGAGGCGCTGGCGCTGAACCCCATAGCAATCGTCACAGCGACGGCGCCGGTGGCAAAACTTGCTGCAAAGCGGATCATCTGGACCTCCGTCGTCCGGGTTAGTCGACCGAGGAGATCGAAACGTTCAGGGCCTGCCGCTCGGGTCGGTTCTTGCGGGCCTCGAGGTTGGGAGAGGATTTGGGCAGCACCACCACGCGCGTGCCGATGCGGGCACGGCTGAACAGGTCCTCGACGTCTTCATTGGTCAATCGGATACAGCCGGAGGACACGAACTTGCCGATCGTCGACGGATCGTTGGTGCCGTGAATGCGGTACTCGGTGGAGCCGAGATACATCGCACGGGCGCCAAGCGGATTGCCCGGACCGCCGGCCATGAAACGCGGCAGGTACGGCTGGCGAGAAATCATCCGGGCCGGCGGATGCCAATCGGGCCATTCCGCCTTGCGGGTGATCGTCTGGGTGCCGGCCCAGGTGAAACCTTCCCGGCCGACGCCGACCCCGTAGCGGATCGCGCGGCCACCGCCGAGCACGTAGTACAAATAAGTGTTGGCAGTATCGATCACGATGGTGCCGACAGGCTGATTGCTGTCGTAGCGGACGATCTGACGGCGCAGCCGGTCGGACAGCTGCGCGTCCTCGTCAGTCATCGCATCGCCAGGCTCGACCGAAGGCGGGGCTGCCAGCACCTCGTCTTCGCCGCTGAAGGGGCCGGCTTGCGGCGCCGCGGCGTAGCCCAGCATCTGCGCCGAAGCCGCGCCGGGGATTGCGGTCGTCAGCAGGAGCGCGGCGGCGACAGCCAATAGCGGCCGCGTCACCAGGTTGCGCCGCGATGCGATCGTGGTAGTAATCATCGGAATGTCCCCGCATTGTCGCCGCATCTTCTGCGATGCTGCTGAGCAACGCGATCGCCTCATAACTGTTCCGGCTCTTCGGCGTCGGCCGATGAACTACCTGGATCAGCGGGCGCCCCCTTCCGGAACTTTCCATCCGACTTTCTGTTGAAGCTGCGAGCTGCCGCGTGGTTTTTCCGGCCGTACAACCGGCACCTCGCGCGCCGCATCCTCAACGCGATTTCGAACGCAGAAGCTGGTGGGGTCCTGTGCGCATTGTTCCCGTCGAGCCTGCCGGCACGCCGCTTCCTGACAGTACGGAAGAAAGGCCGCCGCTGATCAGGCGCACGGAAGTCGTCGCTTTCGCCCTGGTGGCTCTGCTGATCATCGTTGGCACCGGCCTGCTTTATGTCGCCAAGCCGTTTTTCCTGCCGATCGTGACTGCGTTTGTGGTCGGCACCATGCTGTCGCCTGCCGCAACCTTTCTGGAGCGCTGGCGATTGCCGCGGCCGGTGTGTGCGGTGGTGATCGTCGGCCTCGCTCTGACCACCGTCGGCTTCATGGTGGCTCTGATTTCGGCACCGGTGGTCGAATGGAGCGGCCGCCTGCCCGAGCTCGGCGGGCTTTTGAAGGAAAAGCTGAGCTTCCTTGAAAAGCCCATGGGGTTTTGGCGGCAATTACAGACGTCGATCGGCGGCTCGGAATCGACAGCGTCGACGCCGATCCAGATGCCGCAGATCGACTGGATGCAGCCGACGCTTGAATTCGTTTCGCCGACCATCACCGAATTCCTGCTGTTTCTCGTCACCCTGGTGCTGTTTGTCGCCAGCTGGAAGGATCTGCGCCGCGCGCTGGTGATGAATTTCGGCGACCGCGATGCGCGCCTGCGAACATTGCGGATCCTGAACGAGATCGAGATGAGCCTCGGCGGCTATCTGCTGACGGTGACGACTATCAACCTGTGCTACGGGGCAGCCACTGGGGTGATCTGCGCGCTGGCCGGGATGCCCAATCCGGCCGCCCTCGGTGCTCTCGCAGCGATCCTCAACTTCATCCCGATCATCGGCCCCTCGGTGATGTTCATCATCCTGGCCCTGGTGGGTGTCGTCGCCATGCCGACGCTCGGAGAAGCGCTGATCGGGCCGCTCGGCTTCGCGTTGTTGACCTTCGTCGAGGGGCACTTCATCACGCCGACGATCATCGGCCGCCGGCTGGAGCTCAACGCGCTTGCCGTTTTCGTCGCGCTCGCGTTCTGGACGTGGCTGTGGGGCCCGATGGGCGGCTTCCTGGCGTCGCCGCTGCTAATCGTCGGGCTGGTCGTGAAGGAGCACCTGATGCCGGCCGATGCGCCGCATCTGCCCGGCACGAAAGACACCGAGTAGACCGCGCCGGTGGCTGATCGACCCGGGCGGCACGCCTCGGAGAGACTGCTTCACTTTCCTATCCCCGCGTCATGCCCGGCCTTGTGCCGGGCATCCACGCCTCGCTGAAGCAAAATGCAGCAAAGGAGTGTATGGCCGGGACAAGCCCGGCCATGACGGAGTTTGTGACCAAATTAGCCGACCGCAAAATGTGGCTGATAAGTCGGCTTTAGTTTTGAGTCAGACTCTCAGGATGACGGTGGCGATTCCAGAAAATGCACAACTGCTCTAAGCCGTCGCCGGCGCGGAGTTACAGATAGCTGCTCCCGAACGGCAAAATGCCCGGCTTTTCGGGCCGGGCCATTCTAAGCGTGATTGGGTCCTGGTTACGATTCAAGCGGGCGCTTAGGTCACGCACCGGCCGGGCTCGAGGTTCTTCGCCACCTCGGTTAGGACACTCACCACCGGCTCACAGGCCACAATCCGGCGCGGAGCTGCGGTCGGGCGCTGTGCCGCGGGACGCAGGGCCTGACCGACTTGCGCATCGGGGACGCGGACCAGGACGGACTGGCCGACCAGGGTCACACCATAGGTCTGGCTCGGAAGTGCGCCTTGGGAGGCCAGGCCGCGGTCGGCCTTTCCGCTTCGGTTGACGTTCTGAACGACTGCGGAGCCGTCGCTCTGCAAGCGCGCGTGCTGGCCCAGATCGCCGCCGACCGCAAGTTGCGCAACGCCCAAGGAGCCCGCAACCGCAAGGATGCCGAAAATACCCCGCAAGATGTGTGACATGGCCACCCGCCGCTAATCTACAACTCGCGGCACCATCGCCGCATCTTGTTTGCGACGGATTGTCAATACCCGTCGTACAAATTAATCGTCCGAGCCGCAAATCGGTTCGAAATTGGTTGATCAACTAAGTGTGTGAGAAATGTCGCTGAGCGCCCGGAACGAATTCTGGTGCGAGAGTGTTGCATGTGGGCCGGTTAGTCCCCCCTGCCCCAATTAACCGGCGATACAGGGCGCAGCTGTGGTGATGCCAGCTGCGCCCTGTTCTTTTTGGTGAACCCGACGGGTGTCCGCCACGCACGAAAAAGCCGCCCGCGCCAGGCGCGAGCGGCTCGATCGATGAAGCCAGCGGACTTAGGAAACGGCTGCGTTGGGCGCCCGATTGCGCGAGTTGCGCTGGAAAAACAGCGCCTGACTGGCCACGGCCGATACCATTGCAGGCTGAAACGGCTTCGAGATCAGGAACGCCGGCTCCGGGCGCTCACCGGTAAGGAAGCGCTCGGGATAGGCCGTGATGAACACCACCGGCACTTCGAAGGTCTTCAGCAGCTCGTTCACCGCATCAAGTCCCGAACTACCGTCGGCAAGCTGAATGTCGGCGAGGATCAGGCCCGGCTTCTGGGTCCGCGCCAACGCAATCGCGTCGGAGTGCGTCCGGGCGACGCCGATGACGTTGTGGCCCAGGTTCTTGACCAGGCTCTCGAGATCCATCGCGATGAAGGTCTCGTCTTCGATGATCAGCACATCGGTCGCGATTTCTTCGGCCATCTCCCGGCCTGCAGCGTCGGCGAGCTGCCGAACTTCGCTGACGTCGGTGTTGAGGACGAAGGCCACCTCCTCCTCGGAGAAGCCTTCCAGGGACAGCAGCAGGAAGGCCTGACGCGGGAGCGGAGTGATCGCCGACAGCCGCCGCTCGGGGGGCATCGGCAGTGATCTGACCTCGGAGTCGTCGTTGAGCGCAACCGAATTCCAGATCTGGGCAAACAGGCGAAACAGCGCCGCGCGCGGTCCATGCCGCTCGTCCAGCAGGCTCGGGTCCTGCAGCAGCGCTTCAAGCATTGCCGCCACATAGGCGTCACCCGAAGCCTGGCTTCCGGTCAACGCTCGCGCGTAACGGCGCAGCAACGGTAAATGCTCAGCAACCAATTGCGATCTCGACATCCCCACTCCAATCTCGAAGCTTGTCTCGGCCCATGATCCCTCGGGGCGGCCGGGCTCCCCTGCAGCACTGACTACGCCGAACCGATCTGAAAGTTCCATCGCGCCCGGGAACTTTGGTGACGCTACCGAATTAGGCTCCCAAGTGACACGTCAAAACCTTCAAAAATCAAGCAAAACCCTAGCGATTGGGGGGACTTGACCATGGGGAAAACATTGGATCAGTCATGGCAGAATTCAAGGCTAACACCATGAAGAAGTCGGCGCCTGGAAGCAAAGGCGGGTTGAACCAGGAGATCCAGGCCCGGATCGGCCACCAGTTGCGAGCCATGTACGACGACGTCGTCCGGCAAGGGGTGCCAGATCGTTTTGCGGACCTGATCAAGCGGCTTGAAGAGGCCGAGCAACCGAGTGCCGGTGCCGCGGCGGCCGATAGCGAGAGGAGGGACTAATGCCTCTCACTGATTCCCTTCGGGACGACATTTTGGCGGCGGTGCCCAGTCTGCGCGCTTTCGCGATCTCGCTGAGCGGCAACGGCGATCGGGCCGACGACCTGGTCCAGGAAACGCTGCTGCGTGCGCTCGCCAACATCGACTCCTTCCAGCCGGGATCGAATTTGCCGGCCTGGCTGTTCACGATCTTGCGCAATCTGTTTCGCTCCGATTATCGCAAGCGACGCCGGGAAGTGGAAGACGCCGATGGCAGCTACGCCAAGACGCTGAAGTCGCAGCCGGGCCAGAACGCTCATCTGGAGTTCGAAGAATTCCGCAGCGCACTCGACAAGCTTCCGCAGGATCAGCGCGAAGCCTTGATCCTGGTGGGCGCGTCGGGATTCTCTTATGAGGACGCCGCTGCGATCTGCGGCTGCGCCGTCGGCACGATCAAGAGCCGCGTCAATCGCGCACGCTCCAAGCTGAGCGCATTGCTCTACGTGGATGGCGCCGAGGACTTCGGCCCGGACGATACGGTACGAGCTGTGATCGGCAGCAACGGCTGATCTTTGCACCTCGGCGAATACGACAGGAGCGGCCCGCGGGCCGCTTCTTTGCGTCTGATGGTTGGGTCGTGGAGATTGACGGCACCACCGAAGCCGTCGTCCTCCTCGTCATTGCCGGGCTAGTCCCAGGCGTCTGCAATACTCCGCTCGACAGAGTGAAGATCACGGCCCAATCCTGGGCGGGACACGGGAAAATCTGGCGTGCACCCATCGACCGAATTTTCGCCAAGCTCGTGCTGGGCGACACCACGGCGTCGCGCCGCTGCGGCCAAGGGCGGCGCGGCGGATGGCGGTCAACTGCGCCGAAGCGGCGCCGAAATCTGACCGGTGCGGTCGCGCTCGTTCATGTCTACGACCGTCTCCATCGGTGCGATGAGTTCGTACACGTAGCTGACGTCGGTGAAATAGCGCTTGGCCGTCCCGCCGAGCGCTTCCGGTGCGACGCGCTCGAGCAGGATCACCCCGAATTCGCTCTCCGGACGCCGAGTCGCCTCGCTGGTGTTGAACTCTTCCCAGCGGAAGTTGAAGACGGAGTCGGCGCCCTCGCCGGTGACTTCCCACGTCGCGACGATATGCGGATGCTTGCCGACCAGCGACAATCCCTCATCGGAGTGCGACGCCAGTTCGAAAAACAACAGGGACAAGCTTTGCGCGGCTCGCGCGCTGACGGCGATGTCCGGGCCGTTCACCGCGATCCGATCGGCATGGGGAATGGCGCGCGCCTCGAACAATCCCTTCAGCATCACGCCCTGCCACTGGCTCTCGCTCAACAACGAGACCACGTTGGACATCGCGTGAATACGTCCGATCAGGAGTTCGCGTGCAACGTCCATATCGGCGCCGTGCCGCAATGTCCGGGTCACGATGGACTGGATCACTGCCAGGATGTTTTTCACCCGATGGTTCAGTTCGTCGATCACCGCCGTCAGGCGACGCTCGAAGCCGATCCGCATTTCAATCTCGCGGCGCAGCCGGACGTTGCTGTTGCTGACGTAACCGAACAAGCCACAAATGATGAATGTGAGTGCCAGTCCGGTGGCCGCCACGATTGCCGCAACCTGCTGAGCGCGCACAAACGGGCTCACCTTCGCGTAGTAAGCCAGCGACCAATCCCGATCGCCGAAGGTGACGGTTCTGACGATGGTTGGGGGCGGTTGATCGCGACCGACCGGCCGTTCGCTGATCTTGCCTCGGTCGTCGGCGACGAGCTCAACGTCCGGCTGGCGGGGGTCCTTCAAAACCACGGAAAACAACGACATGTCGTCGTTGGTGAGCATCAGGGCCGACAGATCGTACGAGAAGGTGATGAAGCCGACGGCCTGCGAGGTATCCTCGTTCATCACCGGTGCCGCTAACACGATACCGAGCGGATTTCCCGGCACCTGCAGGCGGGCCGGATCGGACGCCTCGGGCTTACCGTCCGCCAATGACTTGGCGAACATCCGGCCGAGCACCGGATGATCATCCAGGGAGCGGCCCAGCAGCGCTGTCGTCTCGGGATTTCGCGGCTCGATATCCAGCACCACGTCGAGCGGCTCTGTCTGCGTCGCGGGATCGATCAGGCTGCCGTCCGAATGCCGGATCTTGATGTCTTTATAGCCTGCGCTCGCGAGTTCCGCCTCGGCCGCTGCAAAATCGTTGCCCTTCAGCCGCACGACCCAGCTTGCCAGCAGGAAGTCTGTCTTGAAGGCGTAGATCGAGGAGCGCAGCGGCTTCAGCATGTCGGCCTTGATCACGGCAGGCGTGCGAAACAATCCTGAGGCGACACGGCCGAGCAATTCGCGCTCGGTCAACCGGTCCTGAACCTGACTGGCATGAACGTCAATGGCACGGCCGAGCGCGATGCGCTCGACAGCCGCCTCCTGGTCATAGATGCGAAAGGCCGCAAAGCCGGAAAGCAGAATCCCGACGATCGCCACCAACGCGATGATGAAACCCAGCCGTATCAACGCTTCAACTCGATCAACGAAGGAGGCAATGGTACCCCCGGATCAGACATGTCGATTGCGGCCATCGTGAACAAACAGGGACCGCAATCCACTCGGACCATTGCTGCTGACATCCTGCGTTTACAGTGAGACTGTCCGGGTCCGAAGAGGCGCAACAAAATCATCACCGGATGGTTCCGGTCCAGACAGGGTTCGCGAGGCCAACAGGTTAGATCGTAGTTGTGGCAACGGCCGAACTCGGCATCAAGCCACCTCTGGTTTCGATAAAGCTGATGATGCGATCCAGCCCCTGCTGAGCCTTGAGATTGGTCATGATGAAAGGCCGTTCGCCGCGCATGCGCCGCGCATCGGTGTCCATCTTCTCCAGCGAGGCCCCGACGTATGGGGCGAGATCGATCTTGTTGATCACCAGCAGGTCCGAACGCGTGATACCGGGACCGCCTTTAGAGGGAATCTTATCTCCGGCCGACACGTCGATGACATAGATCGTCAGGTCAGCGAGTTCGGGCGAGAATGTGGCCGCCAGGTTGTCGCCGCCCGATTCGATCAGCACCAGATCGAGCCCGGGGAATTTGCTGCGCATATCCGCGACGGCTGCGAGGTTCATCGAGGCGTCTTCGCGGATCGCGGTATGCGGGCAGCCGCCGGTCTCGACGCCGGCGATGCGATCCGGCGTCAACGATCCCGATCGCACCAGAAACTCGGCGTCCCATTTGGTGTAGATATCGTTGGTGATCGCCGCAATGTCGTAGCGCTCACGCATCGACTTGCAGAGCAGGTCCATCAGCGCGGTCTTGCCGGAGCCGACCGGGCCGCCGATGCCGACACGCAGAGGACCGTGATGAGCTGACATAAGGTTCTCCCGCTACAATGGCTTGCCGGCATATGGCAGCGTCAAGAAAAGCTGACACCGCCGGGGACGGTGCGAATAAGAACGATGCAGCAACGGATTGCAAGCCGCTGGTCGTCCAAATAGCGGACCAGTCCGGCTTCCGGTCCAGCGCCACGCGTGATCGTAGCACTGATGCCCGATTGATGGGTCGGCCTCGAGCGGCCACGCGACGAGATCACTGCCGCACGATCAAGTCTCCCGAACATTCGCCAGTGTGCCGGTGCGATCGCCACGTTGGGACGCTCCCCCCGCCCGACACGCCTTGTTCGCGTTTGGTGCGCACCAACGTGATGCGGCGGCTGATCCGATGCTCTGACGTCGAGCGGTCTTTGGCACGAGGCGGAGAGAATTGTCCGCCGGGACCACCTTGATGTCTCGCATCAGCGAGACTTATCCACTGCCGCAGCGGTCAAAGACTTATTCGGATTGACGCCCGGGCTGCACCGGACTCAAACAAGCCGGTCGAGGATCGTAATGACTGCAACAGAACCGCCGAACAACCAACTCACACCGCCTCTAGTGCCCACAAGTGCTCAACCGCTCGGTCAAAAGTCTCAAGATCGGACTGAGCAGCCCGCACCAATGCTATCAGACGGTCCCTTGAGCACGACGGGACAAAGCGCGACTGCACCAGCGCCCCCACGCACCGCACCGGCCGCAGCTGTCGTGCAAGTGAAGCCCGCGGAACACACCACACCTCAGAATGCACCGCACGCCGATGCCGAGCGCCTCGAACTCGCCGAACGCATTGCTGCGTTCCGGAATTTGCAGGTCAGACTGCGGCACGAGCGTGAAACGTACTACAATGCAGAACTCGGCCGTACACGATCCCTGTTGTCCAAGCCGCTGAAGCCGCGCCGCTGACACGCGGGACCTCCCCATTAGTCGCACTACGTCTTTGGTTGGACCGATATCCCGCAAAGTGGGCGTTTGGCCGAGCTCTGATGCTATCTGCGCACCATCGTGACGAATCAGCGCACCTCGCGCCGCAGACAGCCATCGAAAGCCGCAATCGCGTCCTTCCAGCATTCTACCAGCCACGTAAGCCCAGTATTTACTACCTAAGCGGTGCTGATTTTCGCCCGAATCCCAACTAAGCATACTTAAGCGAATGATAACCGCCGACTTGTGGTGAGTTAGATTTCTTGAAATTCAGAATTGTCGACACGAAATGAGTGTAGTAGAAGGGCGCTTCACTAAAGGAGCCTACGCGTGGCAAAGAAAGCTAAAGCCAAGACCGCCAAGACTGCAAAGACTGCAGCAAAGTCGCCGAAGAAGGCGAAGACCGTAGCCAAGTCTGCTGCGAAGCCCGCCAAGAAGACGAAGATCACTCGGCGCGAATATACCAAGGAAGACATCAAGGAGTTGCGCGCGCACTCGAAGGCGCGGACCCCGGTCTCCGAAATCGCCAAGCTGACCAAGCGGACCGTCGGCTCGCTGCGTCAGAAGGCGCTGAAGCTCGGTATCGGCCTCGGCCACCAGCGCTGAGACTGCGACAACCGCTTCGCGAAGCGCATCACGACTGCCGATCGGCGGCTCCCCGCCGCCCTTTCGGGTCTCAGTCGCGCTTCGCGAGCGGCTGTAACGTCTTCCTCGCCCACACTTTATTGTCGTGAAACGCCGCACCACCGTGCGGCGCAACGGAATCCGCGCTGGTCAGCACGTTGATTCCGCGCCCGCCCGCGTGCGCGCTGTTTGGAAACACCGATTCGGCGATCAGCACACCGCGACGCAGGCCATGATCAAGTCGGGCCGTCAGCATGGTTTCGCCCCGGATATTGCCGAGGGTGACCAGATCCCCTTCCTCCACTCCGATCGATGCCGCGTCCGCCGGATGGATCAGCACCGATGGCGCGCCTTCGCGCGCGCGCGAGGACGGCGTCTCGTTGAAAGTGGTATTCAGAAAGCTTCGCGCCGGACTGGTCGCCAACCGGAACGGGTGCTCGTCGTCGACCTGTTCGGTAATCGCCCAGTGGTCAGGCAAGCTCGGCATCTGCTGCCACGGACCAAATTTCAACTGCCGCGGGACTTTGACGTTGCCCCAATCCGCCCGGAAGTGGAACTTACCGTCCGGGTGAGCGAAGCCGTCAAGGAAGTGCGCCGTCCTGAAATCAGGCTGCAGATCTCGCCACAGGTCTGCCTCCAGCTGCTCGATCGAGCCGCGGCCGCTCTTCTTCAGCGTCGCGTCGATCACTTCGCGCGGCGTCATCGCAAACGCCCGATGCGTCACCCCCAGCCGCGCCGCAAGCCCTTGCAGTACCTCGTGGTTTGACCGGCATTCGCCTGGTGGATCGACCAGACGGGCGCCGACCGAAATATGCTGATGGCCGCCGCCGTAATACACGTCGTCGTGTTCGAGAAACATCGTGGCCGGCAAGACCAGATCGGCCATCAACGCCGTTTCGGTCATGAACTGCTCATGGACCGCGACGAACAGGTCCTCGCGGGCGAACCCAGCCCGGACCAGGGCTTGCTCCGGCGCGACAGTCATCGGATTCGTATTCTGGATCAGCATCGCCTTGACGGGCGCACCGCCGCGAAGCGCTTCTGCGTCACCCGTCAGGATACGCCCGATCTTCGACTGATCGAGGACCCGGGTCGCGGGATCCAGCGTATCGAGGCCTTCGATCAGCGTCTTGTCGAAGCCGAAGATTGCGCCGTTGTTGAAGAAAGCGCCGCCGCCCTCGTGCTGCCAGGCGCCCGTCACTGCGGGGATACACAATGCCGCGTGCATCTGAGCCGCGCCGTTGCGACTGCGGGTGAAGCCATAGCCGAGCCGAAAGAAGCTGCGCTGGGTCTCGCCGACGGCGCGCGCGAAGGCTTCGATCTCCGGCACCGGCACACCGCAGATGTCGGACGCCCACTGCGGCGTGCGGGTCGCAAGGTGCGCCTCGAGCTCGGCCGGGCAGTCGGTGTAACGATCGAGATAAGCGCGATCGGCGTAGCCGTCGCGAAACAACACGTGCATGACGCCGCAGGCGAAGGCGCCGTCGGTGCCCGGCCGCAGGATGATCCGGATATCAGCCTGCTTCATCGTTTCGTTGTCGTAGATGTCGACGGCCGCGATCCGCGCGCCGCGCTCCTTGCGGGCTCGGGCGGCATGCGTCATCACGTTGACCTGGGTCGACACCGGGTTGGTACCCCAGATCACGATCAGATCGGATTTTGCCATCTCCCGCGGATCGACGCCGGCAACCTTGCCTGTACCGGCCGCATAGCCCGACCAGGCGATGTTGGAGCAGATCGTCGAATAGAAGCGGGAGTACTTCTTGGCGTTGGCGAGCCGGTTGATGCCGTCCCGCATCACCAGCCCCATGGTGCCGGCGTAGTAATACGGCCAAACGGCTTCCGCGCCGAATTCAGCTTCGGCCGCGTTGAAACGGGCCGCGATCTCATCCAGCGCCTCGTCCCAACCGATGCGGACAAACTGGCCCGAGCCCTTCGGACCGGACCGGCGCAGGGGATGAGTGAGGCGATCCGGATGGTGGATCCGCTCGGCGTAGCGCGCGACCTTGGCGCAAATGACCCCCGCCGTGTAGGTCTGCTGCTTTGAGCCGCGCAGCCGACCGATGGTCGACCCGTCGATCACTTCGACATCGAGGGCGCAGGCCGAGGGACAATCATGCGGGCACGTCGAGTGATGAATAGCGATCTTCGCGAGCGAGGTCATTTGCGAGCTATTATCACGTAACACCACCTTTGAGAACGCCTGCCCTGCCGCAACCCCCATGCTGTTCGTTCGACCGAATTCGTTCGCCGCTTGCAACTTCTCAGCGGCTGCGCAGTTGAGCCCGCTGACCACAGATCGGGCAGCATGTGAATTCGGCCAAACTCTTCGAAATCGAGCGGCTGGCGAAGGAATACGCCGCTTGGCGTGCAGTTTCCGAGGACGACCGAGCGCCGGCTGCGGCGTGGTGGTGGAGCACGGCGCTGGCACTCCGGGACGAGACGGCAGTGCTACCGGATAATTTGCACGGCGACTTCGGGCTGCCCGCGGGCAGTTCTTACGCGGATCTGGCGGCTCGCCTGCTGGAAGACATCGCAGTGCAGAAGAGGCTAGCCTCGCCCGGCGGGTTCCCAATGAAGCCGAAAAGCAAAGGCAGCTCGAAGACAGATCGGGCCTGACTTTTGATCGAAGGCGCGAGGGGTGACAAGACGCCAGACCTTGCGGTGCGGTTCACTCAGCAGGCCTTGAACGAAAGGGCATGCTGAGAAGGCCGGTGGTGTGAGCTGGAAAGACCGGCAGGATTCTGGACAACCGGGGTCACAGACTTTGAATTAAGCCGCGGCGAGTGCGTCGAATCGCTTCGGATCCAGAACGCGTACTCCGTCGGGAACGATCACGATCAATTTTTCCCGCTCCAGCTTGGTGAAGGTGCGGCTCACGGTTTCGATGGTCAGGCCCAGGAAATCAGCGATGTCCTGCCGCCCCATCGGTAGGCTGACCGTTTTGGTGACGCCTTCCAGCCGCGCCAGGCGGTCGCGCCAGCCGACCAGGAAGGCCGCGACCTTTTCTTCAGCAGAGCGGCGGCCGAGCAGCAGCATCTGATCCTGCGCCAAACTGAGTTCGCGAGTCGCGAACTCGTTCATGCGCAGCAGCATTTGCGGGCGGTTCTCAATGAAGCGCAGGAAAGGACCGCGGAAGAACTTACAGACGGTCACGCCGCCGATCGAGTCCGCCGAGAACGAGTAGCGGGGCGATGGCGCCATGCCGAGGAAATCTCCCGGCAGCGCGAAGCCGATGATCTGTCGGCGACCGTCGGGCAACAGCTTGTACAGTCGAGCGATGCCTTCGACCAAGCTGTAGACCGCGTCGGCGACTTCGTCTTCGGAGAACAGCGCCTCTTTCGGTCCGTAGCGAACGTGCTGAGCGAGGCGTTCAAATTCCTCGTGCTCGAGTTGCTCCAGTTCGCCGCAAATCGCGAGCGGACGGACCGAACAATGCGTCGCGCAGCGAAAACCGTCGCAGGTCGAGTTCGGAAAAGCGAGGTGCGGCATCCATCACTCCATACGTCGTCAGGTCTACACGTCGGGTCAAACTCAAGGGCCGCGCACTGCCGTCGATTCATCGCGCACGATGCCGGAAAGCGAATATGTCGCCAAATCGTCAAGACTGCTTGACACAGATCAAGGCCGCGCTGCGCTGCACAGCGAAAGGTCCTCGAAGAGGTCGCCTCCTGTGATCGAGCGTCTGATGCGAATCATTGCCGCTTGGATGTCCGCAACGCTCCTGACGGTGAGTTCGGCGTCGGCGATGACTCGTGCGGAGCATCGTGGCTTCGCATTTGCGAAGGCCCACTGCGCCAAGTGCCATGCGATCGGCCGCAGCGATACCAGTCGGCTGAAGCCGGCGCCGCCATTTCGTACTCTGCACACCCGCTATCCGGTCGAGACCCTGGCGGAGGCCTTCGCGGAAGGCATCTACACCGGCCATTCGAAAATGCCGGAGTTCGAACTCGATCCGGACCAGATCAACGACCTTTTGTCGTACCTGAAGACACTGGACTGAGCGGCTTCGCGTCGCCCGAACTTCCCGCCAAGGTATTCACGGTCCATGGAATTAGCTCCTTGGCGACCGTGTCGAACGATGCATCGAACGCCTTGACGGCCGCCGCCGGCTCGGGCTTCTCGAGCTTCACGGCATGCTGAAACAACCGCGCCGCGACTATCTTGCCGGCCTTGTCGATGATCTTTGCGCCGAAGCTCACGTCGGCCACAGGATCCGCTTCTCCCGTCACCTGAAAGTTTCGAATATCGATCAGCAGCTGGTAGTCCGGGGTCACCGCATCGTTGGGCCGCAGCGGCGGATGAGCGATGTCGTAGTTCTCGAAGCTCTGGATCAGCTTCTCCTGCACCATTTTGGGGATGCTGTCGCTCCACTGCGCACCAGCGAAGGCCGGCAGATCCAGGTTGGGCGCGACCAGCATCTTCTGGCTGTCGAACAGCACCACCGTGGTCGGCTCCGGAATGGTGAGTTGACCCCGGGGTGCGCCGGTCGGGGCTGAGAACCCGGACGCAGGCTGCAGGTCGTACACGACCTTCTTGACCACCGGCTCGTTGGCGCCGGTCATCCGTTCGACGCCTCCGAGAATGCCATCAAGTGCCCCGGTTTTGCTGGAGAGCCATTCCGAGAAGGTCTTCAGATTGCCGATGGTGTCCTTGAGTGGCTGAGCATTTTCGCCGAGCACGGTGTCGACCTTGCGTAGCGCCTCGCGCGCGGCCTGGGTCATGCTGAGGCCAGCCCCCGGCTCGGCGACCAGCGTGGTGGCGATGGCGGAGCCGGTGAGATCCTTGCCGCCTTCCAGCGCCACCACCGGCACGCCGGTCAGCCCCTGGAAGTCGAGCCCGACCTTGGTGTCCGGCCGCACCGGCGTATCCGTGGCGACGGCGATAGTCGCATTCACGCGGCGCGGATCGTCGGTCGCCAGACTCAGCGCCGTGACCTCGCCGACGCGAATGCCGTTGAACAGCACCGCGGCGCCGACCAGCAGCCCGGGGACCGGATCGCGGAACTGGATGTGATAGCTGGTGCGCGCCCCGATGCCGCTGGTGTTGTGCAGCCAGAACACAAAGCCGAACACCGCCAGGATGGCTGCGAGCACGAACGCACCGACGACGACAAAGGGAGCTCGGGTTTCCATGGGCGTCCTAGTCCTGCTTAGGCTGCAGCATCGCCGAGCGCTTGCCATGGCAATAGGCGCGCACCCATGGATGCTCGGATTGCAGCAAATCGTGCATCGGGCCGATCGCGACGATCTTGCCGTCGGCCAGCGCCGCGACGCGGTCGCAGACCACGTTGAGACTGGCGAGATCGTGCGTCACCATGAATACGGTGAGCCCCAGCGTGGTCTGCAGCGTCTTGATCAGTTGGTCGAAGTCGCCGGCCGCGATCGGATCGAGGCCGGAGGTCGGCTCATCGAGAAACACGATGCCGGGATCGAGCGCCAGCGCGCGGGCCAGCGCGACACGCTTGGTCATGCCGCCGGACAGCTGCGCCGGGTATTTGTCCCAGTCGTCGGGGCCGAGGCCCACCATCTCGAGCTTGGCGGTGGCGATCTCATCCTGCAGCTTTTCCGACATGGTGAGGATCTCACGCAGGGGAAACTGCACATTCTGCCGTGCCGTCAGCGACGAGAACAGCGCGCCCTGCTGAAACAGAATGCCCCAGGTCGCCGCCACGGACGCGCCAGCCTGTCCAAATCCGCGATCGGTCGTTCGCCCCATCACTTCGATATGGCCGCTTTGCCTGGGGATCAGCCCGATGATGGTGCGCATCAGCACCGACTTGCCACCGCCGGAGGCACCAACGAGACCCAGAATCTCACCGCGGCGCACGTCGAGCGATAGATGATCGAGCACAATCTGACGGCCGAAGCCGACCACGAGGTCGGAGACGCGGATGGCGTAAAGTTCGGCGAGCGCGTCCATCGTCACATCCCGATCGATGCGAAGAACACGGCGAACAGACCGTCGAGCACGATCACCAGAAAGATCGACTTCACCACCGAGGTGGTGGTCTGCAAGCCGAGCGACTCGGCGCTGCCCTGAACCCGCAGGCCCTCGCTGCAGGCGACGATGCCGATCACCAGCGCCATGAACGGCGCCTTCCACATCCCGACTTCGAAGCTGTTGAGCGACACCGCCTCGTGCAGCCGGGCGATATACACGGCCGGCAGCATGCCGCCGTAGAACCACGCCGTCAGCAGGCCGCCATACAGCGCCGCCATCGAACCGATGAAGGTCAGGATCGGCAGCGCGATCACCAGCGCGATGATCCGCGGCAGGATCAGCACCTCCACCGGGTCGAGCCCCATGGTGGACAGCGCGTCGATCTCCTCGCGCATTTTCATCGAGCCGAGCTCGGCCGTGTAGGCGCTGCCGGAACGGCCCGCCACCATGATGGCGACGATCAGCACGCCGATCTCGCGCAGCACCAGAATGCCGACCATGTCGACGACATACGATTCGGCGCCGAACTTGCGGAAGTGGAAGATGCCCTGTTGGGCGATGATGGCGCCGATCAGGAAGGTGATCAGCACCACGATCGGGATCGCCTGCCAGCCGACCCGGTAGACCTGGTAGGTCAGTGACGTCAGGCGTAGCGACCGCGGCCGCCGCAGCACCCCGAGCAGCGCCATTGCCAGCGCGCCCAGCATGTCGAGGAACACCGAGAGGTCCTGGGTGGCGCTGTAGGCGGAACGGCCGAGCTGATCGAGCCGCGCGATGATCGGATTGACCGCGGGCCGCGGCGTCGGTTCGCGGCGGTTGACCTGACGTACTTCCTCGATCAACCCCGCATAGCGATCGCCGACGCCGACGAACAAAGCGGTACGCCCCGCCTGCGCGGCCTCGCGCGAGACCTTCTCGAGCAGCCACGCTC
This sequence comes from Rhodopseudomonas palustris, assembly GCF_003591005.1. Classification (GTDB taxonomy): domain Bacteria; phylum Pseudomonadota; class Alphaproteobacteria; order Rhizobiales; family Xanthobacteraceae; genus Rhodopseudomonas; species Rhodopseudomonas palustris_K. The sequence goes on along the minus strand of NZ_QYYD01000002.1, from coordinate 306,290 downwards.
CGACCGTGTCGATCTCGGCAACGTCGCTCAAGTCGATCTTGAGCGACCTTGCGGCGGCAACCTGTGAGGCGATCCCGGCGAACAGCCGCTCCAGCGCGGCCGAATGAGTTGCAATCCACGCACCGCCCGGATGCAATTCGAGCACGTCGCCATCAGTCGCGGTGTTCAATACGGGCGCAGGACTCACGGCCATTCTGCCCCGATCTCCAACGCCGTCATGTCCTGCTCCGATACGAATCGACCGCAGCCGCGCGGTCTCTCGAGACGACAGCTTGCGTCGCGACCAGCGATTGATGCAAATCAATTATGGCATCGGACCGCTGCGTAAGCTTTGCGCAACGAGGACGACAGGATCGATCCGATGACCAAGGGCTCTCCGTCCGCTATTCTCAACACATCGCTGCCCGCTCGCTTCCGCCAGATTCGGCTCGAACTTGCGCGCGAGCCCGGGCACCCGGAAGGCGCGTCGCAGATCGCCTATGTGATTGTCGCGCCGCTGGACGAGAACGACCACATCGACGCGGAGACCTGGCGCAGCCATCGCGAGGCCTGCCGCGTCGCGCGGCAACGGCCGCAGCAGGCCGACAGCCTTGGTCATCTGGTCCATCGCCCCGGCGGTTCGTGGGCGTTTCAGTACGACGCCGATGCGGCGATACCGGATGAGACCGGGTATCATTTTGGCGACGAGCGTTTCGTGCAGGGCGAATACGTGTCGATCCGCGAAGAAGGCGACATGCATACGTTCCGCGTCGTGTCGGTCAGCCGGCTGTAGCAGCTTCCCGTCGGCTTCCACGCCAGACGTTTGCCCGGTCAGGCCTGCGCCGCGGCGCGAGCCGTTTCGTCGGTCAGCGCCAGCGTCACGTTCAGGATGTCCGGCTCGGAGGGATCCGCCTTGACGTCGAAGCCGAGGTGGCGGCACATCCGCAGCATCGCCATGTTCTCGCGCAGCACCTGGCCGCAGACGTATTTCAGCCCTTCGGCACGCGCATACTCGATGATCAGCTTCATCAGCGCCCATCCCAGACCCTTGCCCTTGAGATCGGAGCGCAGCAGAATTGCGTATTCGCCGCTCTCGTAGATCGAGTCCGAGTGAATGCGCACCACGCCGAGCGTCTCGCCGGTGGCCTCGTCGATCGCGATAAACGCCATGGCACGGGCATAGTCGATCTGGGTGAGGCGGGCGATGAAGGCGTGGCTGAACTCCTTCATTGCCGCGAAGAACCGCAGCCGCAGATCCTCCGGCGTGACGTGCTTGAGAAAGGCGTGAATCGCCGGCTCGTCGTCGGGCCGTAGCGGTCGCGCCAGCACGCGCCAGCCGTCCTTTAACTGCAGATGACGCTCCCATTGCGACGGATACGGCTTCACCGCAAAGGTGGTGTTGCCAAGACCGGCGAATTTGCGCTGCGCCGGGCGAACCATGACCCGTGCATCGATCACCACCACGCCGCTCTCATCGGCCAGCAGAGGATTGATGTCGAGCTCGTGGATTTCGGGAAAGTCCGCCGCCATCTGCGACAGCTTGACCAGCGTCAGCGCCACCACCCCTTCCTTGACGGCTGGCACGTCACGATAGGCTTGCAGCAGCTTCGAGACGCGGGTGCGGGCGATCAGCGAATTGGCGAGCGGCAGGTCGAGCGGCGGCAGGGCCAGCGAGCGGTCGTCGATGATCTCGACGCCAGTGCCGCCGTGACCGAAGGCGATCACCGGTCCGAAGGTGGGATCGTCCGCGATGCCGACGGTGAGCTCCCGCGCCTTCGGGCGGATGATCATCGGCTGCACAATGACGCCGTCGATCCGCGCGGTCGGGCGCAGTTTCGCTGCCCGGCCAAGTATCTCGACAACCGCCGAACGCACCGCCTCTGCGCTGGTGAGGTTCAGAACGACACCGCCGACGTCGGATTTGTGCGTGATGTCGCGCGACATCACCTTGACCACCACGGTGACGCCCTGAGCCAGAAACGGCTCGGCCCACGCCACCGCGGCGTCGGCATTCGGCGCCGCGAGTGTCGGCACCATCGGGATCTGATAGGCCGCGAGCAGCGCGCCGACCTCGATCGGATCGAGCCACGACCGTCCTTCCCGAAGCGCCTTCTCGATCACCAGTCGGGCCGCCTCGGTGTCCGGATCGAACTCCTTTGGCAGGCTCGGCGGCACTTCGGTGAGAAGCTGCGCCGCCTCACGGTAGCGCACCAAATTCATGATGCTGCGGACGGCGTCGTCCTCGGTGGGGTAGTTCGGAATTCCAGCGGCGTCGAACGCGTGGGCGATAGATTCTTCGGCACCGACCCAAACGGCGAACACCGGCTTGAAGAAGGTTCGGCGCGCGCGCTCTTCTCCAGCCAGCCGGATCACCGCCTTGGCGATCTCGCTGGGTGACGCCATCGCGGTCTGGACGTTCATCACCAGCACTGCGTCATTGTCCGGGTCGGCAAGCAGTATCGACAACGCCGTCGCGTAGCGCTCGGCGTCGGCGTCGCCGGTGATATCGACGGGGTTGGAGCCCGACCAGCTCGGCGGCATCGTGGCGTTGAGCTTGTCGCAAACCTCCTTCGACAGCGTCGCCGGGATGCCGCCGAGTTCGGCGAGCCGATCGACGGCCAGCACGCCGATGCCACCTCCATTGGTGAGGATCGCGACGCGCTTGCCGCGTGGGGCGCTGACGCGGCCGAGCGTCTCGGCGCAATCGAACAATTCGCGCAGATCGAACACCCGCAGCATGCCGGCGCGGCGGAACGCGGCGTCATACACCGCATCCGCCCCGGCAAACGCGCCGGTGTGGGTCTCCGCGGCCTGGGCGCCGTGAGCCAGGCGTCCCGACTTCACCACGACCACCGGCTTGACGCGCGCCGCGGCGCGGGCCGCTGACATGAACTTGCGGGCGTCGGTGATCGCCTCGATGTAGAGCAGGATCGCACGGGTCTCGAGATCGGCCGCGTAGTAGTCGAGCATGTCGGCGATGTCGACGTCGAGCTGATCGCCGATCGATACGATGCCCGAGAAGCCGATGTCCTTGACGGCCGCCCAGTCCACCATGCCGGCCGCGATGGCTCCCGATTGCGAGATCAGCGCCAGGTGCCCCCGGCGCGGCATATGGGCCGCAAAGCTGGCGTTGAGGTTTGAGGATGGCACCATCAGACCGAGACAATTCGGGCCGATCAGCCGAATGCCCGATTTGCGCGCGGCCGCGTTCGCCGCCTCCGCGTAGGAGCCTTTGCCCCGGCCCATTTCGGCGCTGATGATGATCGCGCCGGCCACCCCTCGTTCGCCGGCGTCGGCGACGATTCTGGCCACGAAGCGCGACGGCGCGGTGATGACAATCAAGTCCGGCACGAACGGCAGATCCGCAAGCGTGCGGACGGTCGTGAACCCGCCGATTTCTGCATAGCGTGGATTGACCACGCCGATCTCGCCCTTGAAGCCGGCGCTGCGTAGATTTTCGAGGACGGCGCGACCGAGCGATGCCGGACGCGGGCTGGCGCCGACCACCGCCACTGCAGCAGGCGCCAACAGACTGCTCAATCGGTAAGTCGACATCTGACCTCGGCACCGGGCGCCGGAGGCCTGCATCTGCGGTTGGAATCCCGACGCCCGCAAACTATGTAGTACAGATACGCGTGGGTTTCCAATTCTCCTCGCCGCGACTGAGCGCCGCGACGATGCTGGCGCTGCGAGGATGCTGGCGCTGCGACTATCGCGCCGCCTTGGTGAAACTGGCCAGCGCCTTGATGACGTCCTCGCGAGAGATGATGCCGTCGAGCTTCCGGTCGTCTTCCAACACCGGAATGCTGCGCGTTTGGTGCTCGACCATCAATTGCAGCACGCGAGTCAGTTTGGTGTCGGCACGAACATAGATGAAGTCGGGCGTCATGATGTCACCGATGGTGCGGTTCATCAGATCGTCGTAATGCGGCAGCATCTGCGTCGGATGGAACGCGAAGCATCGCAGGAAGTCGTATTTGGTCACCAAGCCGATCGCGCGAGCATTTTCGACCACCGGATAGGCATTGTAGTCGTCGCGTTCGAATTGGTCTTCAAGCTCGCGCATCGTCATGTCCCGCGACACGGATTTCACCGAGCGGGTCATGTGGTCGGCAACGGTTGCCTCGAGAAATTTATACAAGAGCAGATTCCAATCGCCTGCGCGTCACGTCGGGCGAACAAATATACACACACACCTGCTACTCGCCCTTTCGGGCAAATTGACCGCAGCTTTGCGGAATTAAATTGATCAAGGTCAATCGGCTGCGGTTTTCCCGGACGACTTGTGACCCAGGTTAAAAAGCGCGCAAAATGCGATGCGATCCTGATCCGTCATTCGACGGTCCGCTGTTGTCTGGTTCCGCCATGAATGATCCAATCTTCGTTTCCGAGCGCGCTCGCCAGGAAGAGGTCTTTCGTTTCATCGCGGCCTCTGCGAGCCATGGCGGCGCCCCGGTCAAGCGGATCGATACGCACGGCGCCGCCGTATTTCTGGTGGGTGACCGCGCATTGAAGATCAAGCGGGCCGTCCGGTTTCCCTTTCTCGACTATTCGACCCTGGCGCGTCGCAAGGCGGCCTGCGATCAGGAACTCGAAGTCAATCGCCGCTTCGCGCCGCAAATCTATCACCGTGTCGTGCCGATCACGCGCTCTGCCGAGGGAAAGCTCGAGATCGGCGGCGCAGGGAAACCGCTCGAGTGGGCGGTCGAAATGCAACGCTTCGACGAAAGCCGCACCGTCGACCACCTGGCGAGCGAGCGGCCGCTCGCCTCCGATCTGGTCGACGCGATTGCGGACGCCATCACTGCGTCTCATGCCGCCGCCCCGAAAGCCGACACCGCGACCTGGATCGCATCGCTGTTGCCGATCATCGACGACAACACGTCAGCCTTCAAAGCCGCGAACTTCCCGGCCGACGCGGTTGCTGCGCTCGACGGCGCCACCAGATCCGCCTTCGAACACGCCCGTCCCTTGCTCGAGCAACGCGGCGCGCAGGGCTTCGTGCGCTGGTGTCACGGCGATCTGCACCTCGCCAACATCGTGCTGATCGATGACCGCCCCGTGCTGTTCGACGCGATCGAATTCGATCCGGCGTTCGCCTCTGTCGATGTGCTGTACGATCTCACTTTTCCGATGATGGACCTGCTCCATCATGGCCGCAGCGAGGCTGCGGCGGAATTGCTGAACCGCTATCTCGTCACCGGCGAGGATGCCCATCTCGATGCTCTCGGCACGCTTCCTTTGCTGATGTCGCTACGCGCCGCTGTCCGTGCCAAGGTGACACTGTCGCGGGTCAGCAATGACAGCGAAGCGGCGCGGCGCCATCGATGCACCGCGGAGTCCTATTTTGCACTTGCCGGGCGGCTCATCGCGCCGCCGCCGGCGCGCCTGATCGCAGTCGGCGGCTTGTCCGGGACCGGCAAATCGATGCTTGCGCGGGCGCTCGCGGGGCGCGTGCCGCCCCTACCAGGCGCCGTGGTCCTACGCTCCGACGTGATCCGCAAGCAGCTGTTCAATGCCGCCGAAACCGAGCGGCTGCCCGTCAAGGCCTATGCTCCGGAAGCGACCGCCGAAGTCTATCGTCGCCTCGGCGAGCGCGCCGCCCGCGTGTTGGCACAGGGGCATTCGGCGATCGTCGACGCGGTGTTTGCAAAGGCCGACGAGCGCGCCGCAATCGCTGCCGCGGCTCGCGTGACGAGCGTCGACATCGCCGGACTTTATCTGGTCGCAGATCTGCAAACCCGGATTGCCCGGGTCGCGACCCGCGTCGACGACGCCTCCGACGCCACGCCGGAGATTGTCCGCCAGCAGCAGGCGTACGATACGGGCACGATCGAGTGGATCACGATCGACGCCTCGGGATCGCCCGAACAGACGTTCAACCGCGCCGTTTCGGCGTTGAAGCTCCGCGATCAGCGCTGAAGCACGTAGTCCCCTGGCGCATCCGGTAGCGCTGCAGGGTTGGCGTCGGGCAGTCCCATGCGCGGCGGGAGCGCCGCATCACCGGACCGTGCCGCGAGCCAATGCACCCACTCGGTCCACCACGAGCCCTCGGCGTGCGGTGCCTCCGCGAGCCAGACATCGGGCCCGACATACGGACCATCGGCCTCCTTCACCATCACCTGATAACCCCGTGCTGTCGGTGACGGAGGCGAAACGATACCGGCATTATGGCCGCCACCGGTGAGGCAAAAGGTGATTTCAGCGTCTGCCAGCAAATGGATCTTGTAGGTCGAGCGCCACGGCGCGACATGGTCACGCACGGTGCCGACCACGAAGATCGGGGTGTGAATGTCGGACAGGGCAATCGCCTTGCCTTCGACGATATAGCGGCCTTCGGCAAGGTCGTTGTTAAGGAACAGCTTGCGCAAATACTCGGAATGCATCCGGTAAGGCATCCGGGTCGCGTCTGCGTTCCACGCCATCAAATCGTTGGACGTGGAACGCTCGCCCATCAGATATTCCCGGACCATCCGCGACCACACAAGGTCGTTCGACCGCAGAATCTGAAACGCACCGGCCATCTGCGTGGTGTCAAGCACGCCCCGCTTCCACATCACGTCTTCCAGGAACGCCACCTGGCTCTCATTGATGAACAGCGTAAGCTCGCCGGCTTCGGTGAAGTCCGTCTGCGCCGCGAACAGCGTGATCGACTTCAGGCGGTCGTCGCCGTCGCGCGACATCGCGGCCGCGGCGATCGACAGCAACGTGCCGCCAAGGCAATAGCCGGCCGCATGAACCCGCTGGCCCGGCACGATCGCCCCGACCGTATCGAGCGCAGCCATGACTCCAAGTCGCCGATAGTCGTCCAGAGAGACATCGCGCTCCTTCGCGGTCGGATTTCGCCACGACACCATGAAAACGGTGAAGCCCTGCTCGGTCAGGTACTTGACCAGCGAATTGTGGGGCGACAGATCGAGGATATAGTATTTCATGATCCAGGCCGGCACGATCAGGATCGGCTCCGGGCGGACTTCGCTGGTCGCCGGCGCGTACTGGATCAACTCGATCAGATCATTGCTGTACACCACCTTGCCGGGCGTCACCGCGACGTCGCGCCCGACCTGAAAGTCCGCGTTCGGCTCGACCTCGTTGGAGACGGTGTGCAGCAGATCTTCCCACCAATTATGTAGTCCGGCCGAAACATTGCGGCCTGCAGTGGCCAGCGTCTGTTGGATGACCTCCGGATTGGTGGCGGCGAAGTTCGACGGGGCGAACACGTCGAGCATTTGACGCGTGGCGAATTCGACAATCTTTTCGTTCTGCCGCGACACGCCGCGGTTGCCGGTGGTGGCGCCGTGCCACCACTCCTCGGCCAGCAAAAAACTCTGCGCCATCAGGTTGAAGGGAGCCTGCCGCCATTCAGGCGCGCTGAAGCGGCGATCCTGCGGCTGTGGGGCGATCAGTGACCACGGTGCCGCAGGAAACAGCGCTGCTTCCGTCAACCGCGATGCGCGTCCCAGCGCGTCATGCGCGAGCTCGAGCCGGCGTGCCGGCGACCAGAACAGATGCGACCACCAGTCGGCGTAGGAAAGCAACAAGGCGGTCGGCGACAGCCCACCCGTCAGCGGTGCCAGGGTCGCGTGCAAGGCGCGATCACTGTCACGCGCACGGGATGTCGTGACCGGCTGCGACGAAGGAGGCTCGATGGAGCTTCCTTGGACCTGTTTTTGCAGCATCTTCGCCTCATCTGATTGCACGTCGATTCGACGTGAAAGTCGTACTGGCGCTGGCGGCGCTCCGCCGTCGACAAATAGGATGATGGCAGCGTCATCGCATTGTCATGCGCCAGTGACGTGCAGACGGCCTTGCTCGACGGTTAAAGCAGGTGGACCAAAGGTATGTACGACCTTCCATGGCATGTGCCGGTCGCGTCCGCCGCTCTCAATCCGGTATTCTAAGAGGCCATCTTGTTGCCGCCGCCCGACGACTTCATCGCGCCAGGAAGGCACAACGCTCCGTCTGCTCCAGCAGGTGCTGAGTGACGCCGCCGAGAATCCATTCCCTAAATCGTGAATGACCATATGCGCCAGCAATGATGACACCTGCTCCTGCGTGGTGGGCCACCCGCTCGAGCTGCGCGGACACGTCGCCGACTTCGGCCGGGACTTCGGCGACGGCATGGATGTGATGTCGCGACAACCAGTCGGCGACGTCATGCACCCCCGCCAACGCCTCGCTCCGATCGCCGTCTTCCTCGACGATCTCGACGACGGTTACGCAACTCGCCTGACGCAGCAGCGGCAGCGCGTCGACCACCACGCGGCGGGCTTCGGGATTGTCTTTCCATGCCACCATCACGCTCGACAGATCGACCCGCGAAATGCCTGCCGGTACGACCAGCAACGGACGGCCGACGCGCATCACCAGGTCGGCTGGATCGGCTTCCGTGAAAGGATCCGTGAGCTGCCCGGCACCGCCGCTACCCATCACCACGACGTCGGCCGCGCGGGCCTGCTGCACGATGTATCTCGCCGGCTGAGCGATCGAGCACCGCCAATGCAATTCGCGGGCGTGACCACGCATCGCGTCTCGAAACTCGGTTTCAAGCTCCGCAAGCCGGCGTCGGACCGCCGCCCTGCCCTGCTCCAGCAACCGCTCGGCGACGTCACCCGACGTATAGTAAAGCGGTGGGGTGAGATCGGACGCGGCGACTCCGATCAGCCGAGCCTCGAACCGCTCGGCCAGTTCCCGCGCGATTCCCAAGGGACCCGCATTCGGCTGATCGCACGACAGAGCGACCATCACGGTCGAATACGGCATCGCCACCTCCCCTGTTCCGGCGCCCTGATGTGACGCCAGACCGGACACCCTTGTTGCTGCAGTTGAGCGATGTTTGTCCGACACGACGGTGCGACACGATGAGCTAGATCAAGGTATCACCGCCCAAGCCGGATAAAGTTCGCGACAACGCACCATACGTGATCGGGGCTTTTCCATGCTGAACGATGTCGTCGTGCACATTCCAGCCGACCGGCCGGCAGACGGGCTCGTCGACTGCGCGGTCTCGGTCGCCCAGACGTTCGAGGCGCATCTGGACGGCTTCGTCTGCACCTATCAGCCGATCAATCCGGCCATCGTGGTCGGGGCTTCGACCGCGTACTATGCGGCCGTCAACCAGTACAACACCGACAATGACGAAGCCGCGGCCCGGCTCGACCAGTTCGAGATCACGGCACGCGGCGCGGGCATCACTCACGGCGCTCGCAGCGTCTGCGATACGCCGGTGCTGGCGAACGAATCGCTGTCGGAAATCTCTCGGCTATACGATCTCAGCATCGTGCCGCAGCCGGATCGCGCCAAGCCGGGCCACCAGGATCCGCTGCCGGAGAGCATCTTGTTCAACTCCGGCAAGCCGATGCTGATGGTGCCTTACATCCACAAGGGACCGCTGTGTCTGGACCGCGTGCCGATCTGCTGGGACGGTAGCCGGCCCGCCGCACGCGCCGTGCAGGACGCCATGCCGTTCCTGCGCCGCGCCAAAACTATCGACATCCTGGCAGTGAACGAAGACGCCCAGGACATCGGCCAGGCCACCACCGCCGCGCTGGTGGCGCATCTGCTGCGCCACGACCTCGCTGCCGCCGCGCACCACTTCACGGCCCCGCCCGGCAACGTTCACAACACGATCCTGTCGATGGCCGCAGACAGCGGCGCCGACCTGCTGGTGATGGGCGGCTATGGCCATTCACGACTGCGCGAATTCATTCTCGGCGGTGTTACCCGCGGCATCTTCAAGTCGCTGACGCTGCCGGCCCTGATCTCGCACTGAACACCGCCGTCCGCATCGCGGGCGGCATTCTTCGAAGGCGGCACCGATGTGCCGGAGGGGATTGCGACATGCGTGCAAGTCAGATCATGACGTCACCGGTGGTGACGATCAGTCCGGAAGCCTCGATCGTCGAGGCGGCGAATGCGATGCTCGACCACCACGTCAGCGGCCTGCCGGTCCTGGACGGATACGACCGGCTGGTCGGGATCATCTCGGAAGGCGACTTCATCCGCCGCGCCGAACTCGGCACCCAGCACAAGCGCGGCCGCTGGCTGCGGATGCTGCTCGGTCCGAGCACCTGCGCTGATGATTTCGTCCACGAGCACGGCCGCAAGGTCGGCGAAGTCATGACCCACCACCCGCACACGATCACCGAAGATACGCCGGTCGAGACAATCGTGCGCACAATGGAAAAGCATCACGTCAAACGATTGCCCGTGATGCGAGGCGACAGGCTGGTCGGCATCGTCACCCGCAAGAACCTGCTGCGCGCGGTCGCCCAGCTCGCCCGCGAAATTCCGGACCCATCGACCGCTGACGACAAGATCCGGGACAGGATCATCGCGGAAATCGAACGCAACGACTGGCGCCCGTTTGGGCTCAGCGTCGTAGTGCGCGACGGCGTGGTCCATCTCAACGGCGTGATCACCGAGGAGAGTTCGCGGCAGGCGGTGATCGTCGTCGCCGAGAATGTCTGCGGGGTCAAAGAGGTGCACGATCATTTGTGCTGGGTTGATACAATGTCGGGCTTCTATCTCAATTCGCCCGAGGACGACCGTTCCGCCAAGAAGACGGCTTGAGAGCCACGCGTCTCCGCGCTCCGGGACTTGACACCCTCAACCGATGCGGCAAACCAAAGGCGTTTGCCCATCGGTTTTTTGCTGCGCCATAGCGTCCGTTGCGGATCAGAACACCTGTATGATAAGACCAATCCTATAAGTTCCGAAGGTACTGCGTGACCGATCAAGCTCAATCATCGGAGGCCCTTGCGCGCGACCGCCGGCTGCAGCAGGGCATCGATCAATACGGTGTGGGGAGCTGGGAGCTCAATCTCGCCACCCGGGAATTATCGTGGTCGGTGACGGCTCGGCGCCTGTTCGGGGTTGCCCCGGATGCGCCGGTGAATTTCGATACGTTTCTGTCGCTGATCGATCTGGAGGACCGTGAGCGCGTCGCGCAGGCAATCCAGCGCGCGATCGATCATGGTGACAACCTCGACTTGATGTATCGGGTCGCGGACCGCCAGCCGAGCCACTGGCTGCGCTCGCGTGGCGGCCTGGTCAAGGAAGACGGCGGTGCCGGCTATCTGTGCGGCATCGTGCTTGACGTCGATCAACAGAAGGTGCTCGAACAGGAATTACGGCTGCAGCAGAGCCAGCTTCGCTCGATTCTCGACACCGTGCCGGACGCGATGATCCTGATCGATGGCCGCGGCATCATGCGTTTCTTCTCGAGCGCCGCCGAGCGGATGTTCGGACTGACGGAAAAGGAAGCGATCGGCCAGAACATCAGCATCCTGATGCCGCGACCGGACGCCACCCGCCACGACAACTACATCAGCCGCTACAACTCCACCGGCGAGCGACACATCATCGGCATCGGGCGCATCGTTACCGGCCAGCGCAAGAACGGTTCGACGTTCCCGATCCACTTGTCGATCGGCGAAATGGAATCCGGCGGCGAGCGCTACTTCACCGGCTTCATTCGTGACCTCACCGAGTATCAGCAGACCCAGGCGCGGCTGCATGAATTGCAGGCCGAGCTGGTGCACGTCTCGCGGCTGACTGCGATGGGCGAGATGGCGTCGGCGCTGGCGCACGAGCTCAACCAGCCGCTGTCAGCGATCAGCAACTACATGAAGGGCTCGCGCCGCCTGCTCGCCGGCAGCCGCGATCCCAATACGTCGAAGATCGAAAATGCGATGGAGCGCGCCGCCGAGCAGGCGTTGCGTGCCGGCCAGATCATCCGCCGGCTGCGCGACTTCGTCGCCCGCGGCGAATCCGAAAAGCGCGTCGAGAGCCTCGCCAAACTGGTGGAGGAAGCCGGCGCCCTGGGCCTCACCGGTGCCCGCGAGCAGGGCGTGGTGTTGCGATTCCGGATGGACCCCTCGAACGATTCGGTACTGGTCGATCGCGTGCAGATCCAGCAGGTAATGGTCAATCTGTTCCGCAACGCGCTGGAGGCGATGTCGAATGCGCCGCGCAAGGAGCTGTCGATCTCGAACACGCGGGTCGCCGACGACATGATCGAGGTCACCGTCTCGGACACCGGTGCCGGCATCCCGGACGACATCAAGGCGAAGTTGTTTCAAACCTTTTTCACCACCAAGGACACCGGAATGGGCGTTGGACTGTCGATCAGTCGCTCGATCATCGAAGCCCATGGCGGGCGGATGTGGGCGGAGACCAACAGCGCGGGCGGCGCAACTTTTCGTTTTACGCTGCCGATCGCACCGGGCGAGGACCTGAACGATGGCGCGTAAAGGCATTGTCTATGTGATCGACGACGACCAGGCGATGCGGGAGTCGATCGACTTTCTTCTCGCCGCCGCCGACTACGACGTCCGCTTGTTCGAATCCGCCGCCGCGTTTCTGGACTCGCTGAGCGAAATCGCGTTCGGCTGCGTGCTATCCGACGTCCGGATGCCGGGCATCGACGGGCTCGATTTGTTGAAGCGGCTGAAGGCCGGGCGCAGCCGGCTGCCGGTGGTGATCATGACCGGCCACGGCGACGTACCACTGGCGGTCGAGGCGATGAAGCTCGGTGCGATCGACTTCATCGAGAAGCCGTTCGACGACGACCGACTGATCGGCCTGATCGAGACCGCGTTGAAGCAGGCCGTCGATGAAGCCCGCACCGAGGCGCTGTCGCAGGATATTGTCGCACGGATCCAGTCGCTCAGTCCGCGCGAACGCCAGGTGATGGACGGACTGATCGCCGGCATGTCCAACAAGGTGATCGCCCGCGAATTCGACATCAGTCCGCGCACCATCGAGGTGTATCGCGCCAACGTCATGACCAAGATGCAGGCGTCCAGCTTGTCGGAACTCGTCCGGATGGCGATGCGCGGCGGCGTCATCAAGGATTGAAGCGTTTGAGGCAGATCAATCTGCCACTGGTGATCGCAGCTATCTTTCCGCGCATGAAGTTTACTACAGCCGGGCTGGGTGCGTAGGAGCAAGTGATGAGCTGCGCGCCCGCAAAAATTGTTGTTTACGTTGTCGACGACGATCAGGGCGTGCTCGGATCGCTGCGGTTCCTGCTGGAAACAGACGGTTTCGAGGTTCGTACCTTTCGCAGCGGACCGGCGCTGCTCGACTCGCTGGGCGACGGCCGCGCAGACTGCATCGTGATCGATTACAAGATGCCGGGAATGAACGGCGTCGATCTCGCGCAGCGGTTGCGTGACCTGAAGGTCGAAACCCCGGTGCTGATGATCACCGGCTACCCGGACGAAACCATCTCCAGCCGTGCTGCCGCCGTAGGCGTCCGCCATGTCGTGTTGAAGCCGCATCTGGAAGAAAGCCTCGCGTTCCACATCCGCGACGCCCTTCAGAATGCCGCAGCACCGGCTTATACCCCCACAGCCTAAGCTCCTAAGCCACTGATTCGATTGATTGCCCCCCGGACGACCGGCGCGGATCGGCGGCCCAGCTCCGTAAAACCACTTAGGGAACCCACCCTAAGATAAGGGGCGAAATATTCGCCCCCTGAGTTCTTCACTACAACAACGCCATCCGATCCAGATACCCGCAGGAGATGGCAAAATGCTGAACCAGTCGCTTAGGGCCCCGACCGTCGCTAAGGCTCCGGTGGACCCTTCCCGTTCACCGGCTGATCAGTTCTTTGCAACCACCGGTCACGCCGGACTGATCGCCTCCGAATTCACCTATAAGAAAGAAGAGGAAATCTACGGCGAGGATGAGCCATCCGAGTACGTCTACCAGGTCGTGTCCGGCGCCGTCCGCAGCTACAAGCTCCTCTCCGATGGCCGCCGCCAGATCGGCGCCTTCTATCTTCCGGGTGACGTGTTCGGGCTGGAGTCGGGACCGACCCACCGCCTCACCGCCGAAGCGATCGTCGACACCACCGTCCGCCTGCTGAAGCGTCGCAGCCTCGAACAGGCCGCCGCCACCGACGTCCACGTCGCCCGCAGCCTGTGGTCGATGACCGCCGGCGAGCTGCGCCACGCCGAAGACCACATGCTGTTGCTCGGTCGCAAGAACGCAATGGAGCGAGTGGCCAACTTCCTGCTGGAGATGGATCGCCGCCTCGCGGTCGCCGGCATGATGGCTCTGCCGATGTGCCGCCGCGACATCGGCGACTATCTCGGCCTCACTCTCGAAACCGTGTCGCGCGCGCTGTCGCAGCTGCAGAGCCAGGGCATCCTCGGCTTTTCCGGCGCCCGCCAGATCGAACTGCGCAACCGCCAACAACTTCGCAATCTGGACGCGTAACGCGCTCACCTTGTTCGGATCGGATCGAGAGTGCCGGCCCTCGCGGGTCGGCACTTTTCGTTTGAGGAGAGGTCAGAAGAGCGGGCCGAGTTCGCGGGGTGGACTGCGCGAAAGAGGAGTAAGCTCAGAAGATTTTTCTCTCACGAACTCATTTCATGGGAGAACGAACGCGTCGCCCACGTGCGTTTCGCCAGTTCGCAGATTTTTATTTCCCATACTTGATTGACTTGGCGGCCCCTGCCCGACCTGATGGACGTCCCGGTGAACCTCTGCGCGGACACGCAGCGGCGGTTCGCCCTCATCGTCGCAGGGATTTTGCCATGACCGAGAAGCTTCACCCCGAGACCCTCGCGCTGCATGCCGGCTGGCGCGCCGATCCGTCGACCGGCTCGGTCGCCGTGCCGATCTTTCAAACCACGTCGTACCAGTTCAACAACACCGAGCACGCTGCGAATCTGTTTGCGCTGAAGGAGCTCGGCAACATCTACACCCGCATCGGTAACCCGACCACCGACGTGCTGGAGAAGCGCGTCGCGGCGCTGGAAGGCGGCGTCGCTGCGCTCGCCGTTGCTTCAGGTCAGGCCGCCTCGGCGTTCGCGCTGCAAAATCTCGCGCGCGCCGGCGACAACGTCGTCAGCTCGACCGACCTCTATGGCGGCACCTGGAATCTGTTCGCCAACACGCTGAAGGACCAGGGCATCGAAGTCCGCTTTGTCGATCCGTCCGATCCGGACGCGTTCGAGCGCGCCACCGACGATCGCACCCGCGCCTACTACGCCGAGACGCTGCCGAATCCCAAGCTTGCGGTGTTCCCGATCGCCGAAGTCGCCGCAATCGGCCGCAAGTTCGGCATCCCGCTGATCGTCGACAACACCGCGGCGCCGCTGCTGGTGAAGCCGCTTGAACACGGCGCCGCCATCGTCGTGTATTCGGCGACCAAATATCTCGGCGGCCACGGCACCTCGATCGGCGGCCTGATCGTCGACGGCGGCAATTTCGACTGGGAGAAGTTTCCGCAGCGGCAGCCGGCCCTGAACACACCCGACGCCAGCTATCACGGCGCGGTTTGGGTCGAGGCCGTGAAGCCGCTCGGACCAATCGCCTACATCATCAAGGCTCGCACGACGCTGTTGCGCGATCTCGGCGCCGCGCTGTCGCCGTTCAACGCGTTCCAGATCCTGCAAGGACTGGAGACGCTGCCGCTGCGGATTGAACGACACGTGCAGAACGCCCAGGCGGTCGCCGACTATCTTTCGACCCGCCCGGAAGTCACCAAGGTGATCCACCCCTCGAAACAGAGCGGCATCGCCCGTGAACGAGCCGACAAATATCTGAAAGGCAAGTTCGGCGGCCTGGTCGGCTTCGAACTCGCCGGTGGCCTCGAGGCCGGGCGCAAGTTCATCGACGCGCTGCAGCTGCTCTACCACGTCGCCAATATCGGCGACGCCCGCAGCCTGGCGATTCACCCGGCGACCACCACACACTCCCAGCTGTCGACCGAAGACCAGCTCGCGACCGGCGTCTCGGACGGCTATGTGCGGCTCTCGATCGGCCTTGAGCACATCGACGACATCATCGTCGATCTTGAACGCGGCCTTGCGGCAGGACGCCTCGCCCGCGCCGCCTAAGGAACCTCGCTGCCTGCCTCCGGTTGTCGCCGAACAGTGTTCGATGACTGACCGGAGGCGACATGCAGAAGATCACGGGCGAATTTTCCACCAGACGGGCCGCCGAACTTGCGGTCGAGCGTTTGGTGCAGGAACACGGTGTCGACCGCAAGCAGGTCGTCGTGCAGGCCCGCGGCCAGGACAACAGCGCCGGCACCAAACCCGCCGGCGCGGACCGCGAGAGCGGCCACCCGGGCGAGGAGAAGCACGGCGATCCGGAATTGAACGACGTGATCGAAGTCTCGGTCTCCGGCGGCGATGCCAGCGTGATCAAAGCCGCGATGAAGGATGCCGGCGCGAGTTCGGTGAGCTGAAGCCGTTCATGATGCCATTGAACCAATCCGACACTCGCTGAAGGCATTTTTCGTCTCCACACGTCATGCCCGGCCTTGTGCCGGGCATCCACGCCTTGCTGACGGAAATCAAGAAAAGGCGTGGGAGAGAAGGCGTGGATGGCCGGGACAAGCCCGGCCATGACGAAGAAGCAGCAGCCGTCACGGGGTGATCCCCGGCAGTAATCCGATCAACATCATCGGCGCAACGCCGAACAACAGGATTAGCGCGCAACAGATGACCAGTAGACCACGGTCGAGTGCAGGTAGCGGCTCGGCTTCCTGAGGGCACTTGCCGACCAGTGGCGCCGTAAAGAATCGCGCGTAGTAGAAGAAGCCCAGCGACGAGCCGGCGACGACGATAGCCAGCAGCGTCCACAAGCCGCCGTCGACCAGTACGCGCAGCAGATACAGCTTCGCGATGAATCCGCCGGCGACGGGTAGACCGGCGAGTGATAGCATCGACAGCGACAGCGCGATCGCTTGCAGCGGCCGCCGCTTCACCAGCCCGTGCAGATCGGGCAGCGTCGGCGCGTGGCCGAGCAGCCCGGCGACACACAACGCAGCCAGCATCGCCGGCGCATAGGCGCCGAGATAGAACAGCGCCGCCTCGCCGGCGAGCGGCTGCCCCGATGCCAGGATCAGCGCGACATAGCCTGAGTGTGCGATAGTCGAATAGCCGAGCATGCGCTGCAATTGCTTCTGCCGCAGCGCCAGCAGATTGCCGACAATCACGGATGCGGCGCCAAGTGCCGCAAGCCCGCTGCTCCACACCGGCTCCGGCAGATGCGCGGTGAGCACCAAGCGCAGGATGACGATGGTCATCGCGGCTTTCGACACAACGCCGGCCAGCACCGCGGCGCTGGCCGGCGATGCCTCGAACGCATCAGGCGTCCACATATGGAACGGCACCAGCGAAAACTTGAAGCCGAGCCCGGCGAGCAGCAGCGCGGTGCCGAGCGCCGCCAGCGCGCCGTGGCCGGTCCAGCCGGCGAAATCGAGCGCGCCGGTCTCCGCGTAGATCAGCGCGACGCCGAGCAGCAGCGCCGATGACGCCAGCCCGCTCATCACCAGAAACTTGTAGGCGGCCTCCAGCCCCTGCCGTGACAGCCGATAGGCGAACAGCGCGATCAGCGACAGGCTGACGATCTCGATGCCGAGAAACAGCGTCGCGGCATGGCCAGCGCCCGCAAGCGTCACCGCGCCGATCGCCACCAGCACCAGCAGCGACGGCGCTTCCTTGGCCGGATGGCCGGTGCGCAGAAACACCAGTGCACCGAGCGAAGCCAGGCAGATGTAGACGATGCCGAATCGCGCGATCGCATCGTCGGTGAACAGCGCGCCCGTGGGCGCCGCCGGCGCGCCGATGCGGACCAGCACCAGCGCCCCGGCCGCAGCAAGTCCCGCGGCGGCGGCGGCCTGCGCGGCTTCGATGCGCGCCAATGGCACCAGCATCATCGCCGCGATGGCGGCGACGGCCAGCACGATGAGCGGCAAAAGCGCGGCGAACTGGGCTGCGGTCATGGTGCGGCGATCACGGCGTGTGCGGCAGCGCGGCCTTGATGGCCGGCTCGAGCAGCGCCAGCAGGCTCTGCGGGTAGAGGCCAATCACCAACGTGGCGAGACCCATCACCACCACAGGCGCGTACTCGCGCCAGCTCAGATCGGCGAGCGGCCCGGCCGGCTTCGGCAGACCGAACACCAGTCCCTTCAGCAGCCGCGTCGCGTAGATCACCGAGACGATCAGCGTCGACAGCGCCAGCAGCGCGAACACCCAGTTGACCTGGAAGATGCCGACCACCACCAGCGCCTCGCCGACGAAATTCGCCGTGCCGGGCAGCGCCAGCAGCGCCGAGCAGAACAGCGCGAACGCCGCGGCGAATTTCGGCGCGACCTGCTGCAGGCCCCCGAGCTGGCGCAGGTCGCGCGTATGCGTGCGCTCGTACAGCGCGCCGATCAGCAGAAACAGCGCTGAAGCGGAGAACGAATGCGCGATCATCTCCACGGCGGCACCGGCCATCGCGTAGTGTACGCCGGCCGAGATACCCATCAGCACGATCGCCATGTGGGCGATCGACGTGTAGGCGACCAGCCGCTTGGCGTCGTTCTGGCCGCAGGCGACGAGGCCACCATACAGCGCACCGGCCGCGCCGAGCGCGATGCCGTAGGGCGCGACGGCGGCGAGGCCGTCCGGAAACAGCATCGGGGCGAAACGGAATAGGCCATAAGCACCGGTCTTCAGCAGAATGCCGGCGAGCAGGATCGAGCCGGCGGTCGGCGCCAGCGTGTGCGCCTCCGGCAGCCAGGCGTGGAACGGCGGCACCGACAGCTTGACCATGAAGGCGAGCGAGAAGCCGAGCAGCATCCACACCTGCGCGGAGGTGGAGAGCTTCATCTCGGCGAGTTCGAAGGCGCTGAAGGTCATGTGATCGGCCATCGCCGCAAGCGCGAATGACGCCGCCAAGAGGCCAAAGCCGGCGACCGCGTTGAAGATCAGGAATTTCAGCGCCGCGCCTTCCTTGTCGCCATGGCCCCATACGGCGATCAGCATGAAAGCCGGCACCAGCATCGCCTCCCAGAAGAACGCGAAGATCAGAAGGTCGAACGAGATGAAGACGCCGACGGTCGCCGCCACGGTCCAGCACAGGCTGGCGTGAAACAGGCCGGATTGCGTCCGGATCTCCGACCACGATGCCATCACCGAGATGATGCCGAGCCCGGCCGCGATGGCGATCAGTGCCGCCGACAGCCCGTCCAACGCAAAGTCGAGCGCGATGCCGAACGACGGCACCCACGGATAGCTGACCTTGGCATACCAACGCCCCTCCGGCGCAGCGGCGACGATCGCGACCAGCAGCACCAGCATCAGCGCGAAGGTCGCGATCGACACCCAGCGTTCGCGTTCGCTTTTGCCGGCGACCAGGAATGCGACGAGGCCACCAAAGGCCGGCAGCAGGATGAGCGCAATCAGCGCCATGATGTCCCCCAGGCAAATAACAATAGCGCGGCGCAGCCGAGCGCTATCCACAGTGAATGATCGCGGACGCGGCCGGTCTGCACCCGGCGCGCCTGCGCCCAGGCGAGCTCGAAGCTGCCCGCAAAGCCCATCCAGGCGCGGTCGATCGCATCGGGTCGAAACCGCGCGACGAAGCCGCTGACGAACAGCCGCGCCGCGGCGACGACGAATCGGCCGACCGGATCGCCCGACACCAGCCGCACCACCGGCGTTTGGCCTTCGGTCGCCCGCGTCAGAAAATCGCTCGGCACCGCTGGCGCTCTGTCTCTTGCCAACAGATCGTCCGCCGGCAGGCCGGGCACCTCGACGCCCTCGCGGCGTAGCTCCGCGGCGCGCGCGAAGGCTTCGGTGCCCTCAGCATTGCCGAGCACGCTGGCGACGCGGCGGAAGCGACGGACGATGTAGTAGTAGTACAACACGTCGACGCGGAAGATGCGGACGTGGCGCAGCCGATGCGCGACGCGTTCGAGTTCGCGCGGATGCCGCACCAATTGCCGCGCCAGCCCCACGCCGAGGATCGGCGCCGCGGCACCGAGCAGTGTCGGCAGCAGCGGAAGATGATCCGGCGTGCCACCCGTGAAGCCGATCAGCGCGCCGACCGACAGGCCGCCGACCACCGCGACGGCGGTGAGCACGACCAGCGGAATCATCACCGCCGCTCCACCCCAAGGCGGCGCGGCGAGATCGGCGGACTGACTGCCGGCGACGAACACAACACGAAACGCGTAGGCGCCGGTCAGCATCGCGGCGGTCGCGGCGAGCAACCACAGCGGCACGCCCCACGGCCCGCTGCTCCACACCGCGGCGAGCACCGCTTCTTTCGAGTACCAGCCGGCAGTGATCACCGGCAGGCCGGCGAGAGAAGCAGCGCCGATCGCGAAGGTCCAGAACGCCCAGGGCTGGCGATAGCGCGCCCCGCGCAGCGCTTCGATCGCGGTCGAGCCGCCGGAGGCGTGACTCATCACGCCAGCACTGAGAAACAGCAGCGACTTGAACGCCGCATGGATGGCGAAATGCGCCAGCGCCACCGCCGGCGCGCCGAGCCCGAGCGCCAACACCATGAAGCCGATCTGGCTCATCGTCGAGAACGCCAGCAGCTTCTTCACATCAGTCTGGATCACCGCGATCAGCGCGCCGCCCGCCGCGGTGACGATGCCGAGCATCGCCACCATCGCGGAGATTTCTGGCGCAGCCGCGAAAAGCGGGGCGAGTCGCGCCAGCAGGATCACGCCGGCCGCCACCATGGTGGCGGAATGCAGCAGGGCCGACACCGGCGTCGGGCCGGCCATCGCGCTCGGCAGCCAGGTGTGAAACGGAAACTGCGCCGATTTGCCGAGCGCTCCGAGCGCGATCAGGCCGGCAACGGCCGCCAACCGCCACGAGTCCATCGTCGGGACCACAGCCAGCATGCCGTCGAGCCGCGTGGTGCCGGCGGGCAGAAATAGCAGCATCAGGCCGGCGAGCAGCAGGCTGTCGGCGATGCGCGTGGTGATCAGCGCCTTGCGGCCGGCCGCGACGGCTTTGGGCAACTGATCGTAGAATGCGATCAGCATGAAGCTGCACAGCCCGATGGTTTCCCAGCCGAGGAACAACAGGATCACATCCCCGGCGAACACCACCGCCAGCATGCCGGCGAGAAACAGGTTCATCACCGCGAAGAAGCGGCGCAAATCCGGCACCGGCTCGGACGCCATGTAGGCGCCTGAGTAAATCAGCACCAGCGCGCCGACCAGCACCACGGTGCCGCCGGTCACCATGCTGAGCGGGTCCATCGACATCGCGATCTGCGCGACGAACACGCCGGTGTCGATCGACAGGATCGGCACGACCGCGCCTGCCACGCAGCCGCCGTCGAGGCAGCTCAGCGCCACCGGCACGAACAGCAACGCCGGCAGCACTGCGGCGCCGACGCCGAGCGCGATCACCGCCGCACGCGACAGCCCGATCGGCAGCAGCGACAACACGATGAAGCCGAGCAGCGCCGGAGCCGGGACGAAGGGAAGCAGATGCGCCATGCTCACCCCTTCATGCCGCTGATCAGATCGCTGTCGTCGCTGCCCGCGACACGGCGGATGCGCAGCAGCAGCGCGAGGCCGACCGCGACCTCGGCGGCGGCGAGCGTCAGCACGAGGATGAACATGCCCTGCCCCTGCGGATCGGCGTGATACGCGCCGGCGGCCACGAAGGCGAGCGCCGGGCCGCTGAGCGCGACTTCCAGCGCGACGAGCTGAAACATGATGCCGCGCCTTGCCAGCACGCCGAACACGCCGGTGGCGAACAGGCCGGCGGCGAGGATCATCAGGCCGATCAGATCGGAGCCGGTCATGATCCGCTCCTCGGGCTGCGATCGCTGCGGCCGATATGGCGGACGCCGATCAGGCCGGCGAGCAGCAGCAGCGAGGCGAGTTCGATCGCGACCGCCCATGGCCCGAACAGCAATCGGCCGACCTGCTGCGCCGACACCGGCGCCGCGGCCGTGTTCGCGGCGATGCCGAACTGGCCGAACAGGAACGGCGCGATCACCAACACCGACATCGCCAGCGGCACCGGCCAGGCGCCGCGCAGCGCCAGCCGCTCGCGCGCACTCGCTTGCGGCGAGGTCGGCAGCGTCATCACTACGAACACGAACAGCACGACGATGGCGCCCGCATAGATCATGATCAGCAGCACGGCCGCGAACGCCGCGCCGAGCGCAAAGAAGCACACGGCCAGCGCCAGCAGCGTCACCACCAGATACAGCAGCGCATGCACCGCATTGGGCCGCGTCACCGCGAGCCCGGCGGAGACGAGCGCGAAGGCACCGGCATAGAGCACGAGCACGAGACTCATGGCAGCAGCCCTTTCAGGTCCACAGGCGGCGCTTCGTGCTCCGCCTCGCCCTTGTCCTTGCCGGCGATCGCCTTGCCGGCCACCGACCAGTAGCGAGTGCCGCGCACCTTGCCCTCGCCGGCAATCAGGAGATCGTGCTTCTCGTACACCAGCGCATCGCGCCGCCATTCGCCGAGCTCGAAATCCGGCGTCAGCTGGATCGCCGACGTCGGGCACGCTTCCTCGCAGAAACCGCAGAAGATGCAGCGCGCGAAATTGATGCGGAAATGTTCGGGGTACCAACGACCGTCCTCGGCCACCGCCTTGGAAAGATCGATGCAGCCGACCGGGCACACCGCCGCGCAGAGATTGCAGGCGACGCAGCGCTCCTGCCCGTCCGGATCGCGGGTCAGCACGATGCGGCCGCGGCTGCGCGGATACAGCTTCGGCTTCTCCTCCGGATAGAGCTGCGTCTCCGGTTTGACGAACAGCTTGCGGCCGACCCGCAGCAGGGCTTCCAGCCATCCGATCATGACGCGCTCCTCGCCACCACGACGATGCCGGTGAGCAGCAGATTGAGCAGCGACAACGGCAGCGCGATCTTCCAGGCGAAGCCGAGCAACTGATCGTAGCGCGGCCGCGGCAGTGTCGCGCGCAGCCAGACGAACACGACCGCGATCACCCCGGTCTTGATGCCGAACCACACCGGGCCCGGCAGCCACGGCCCGAGCCAGCCGCCGAAGAACAGCGTGACCGCGAAAGCCGACACCAGCAGCACCGCGAGATACTCGCCGAGGAAAAACAGGCCGAACGACATGCCGGTGTATTCGGTGATAAATCCGGCGACGAGGTCGTTTTCCGATTCCGGCAGATCGAACGGCAGCCGGTGCGCGGCGGCGACGCCCGCGATGGTGAACAGCGCCGCGCCGAGCGGCTGCAGGGCGACGAACCAGACACCGCGCTGCGCCTCGACAATCTCGCTCAGCGACAGCGAGCCAGCGATCATCACGACGCCCATCAGCGACAGGCCGAGGAACACTTCGTAGGCCAGCATCTGCGCGGCAGCGCGCATGCCGCCCATCAGCGAAAAACGGTTGTGCGAACCCCAGGCGCCGAGCAGCACCGCATAGGCGGTGAGCCCCAGCATGCCGAGCAGAAACAGCACGCCGACATCGACCGGCGCCAACGCCAGCCCGTCGCCGATCGCCACCACACCAAAGCCGATCAGTACCGGCGTCGCAGCGACGGCCGGCGCCAAAATGTAGGTGAATTTGTCAGCGCCGGGCGGCGGAACGTCTTCCTTGGTGAGGATCTTCACCGTGTCGGCAACCCATTGCAGCGAGCCGAACGGCCCGACACGGTTCGGACCGTAGCGCTCCTGCACGAAGCCGAGCAGCCGCCGCTCGACCCAGGTGAAGGTGCCGGCGATCACCAGCAGCGCCATGATCAGCGCCACCGAGATGGCCGCGGTGAGCATCGTCCCGATCATGGCGCCGCCTCCACCCGCAACCGGTGCAGCGGCCCGCGCGGCACGACGAGGCCCGCGCTGATCGCGACGCAGCCGCGCGGCAGCGAGGCGTCGAGCGAGACAGGCACGGCACAGGGCTGGCCGTCGATCAGTACAGCTGCGCCGTCTGCGAGGCGGAGTGTTGCGGCGTCATCGGGATGCAACAGCAAGCGCGGCTGCGGCCGCCGCGCCGTCAACAGCGGGCCAGCGCGGCTGAGATCGAAGCCGGTGAAGGCATTGTGCAGCGGGATCAGCAGCAGCCCGTCGCCTTCAACTGGCGCGGGCGCTGCCGCATTCGGCAAGGATGCTTCGCCCGCTTTCAGCAGCATCGCGCCGGGGTCGCCGCCGCGCAGCGGGCCGCCGATCTCCTCGACGAACCGCGTGACGTTGTTGGCCGAGTGCTGGCCCGCGGTCTTGTAGCTGGTAATCAGCGGCGGCGGCACGGCGGTGCCGCGCGCGCCCTTGATGCCGAAGGTCAGCGGCGAATCCGGATCGAGCGGCGGCGCCGCATCGGCGAACTGCCCGGCGCGGTCGTCCGCGGTCCGGCCTGAATAGGGCCGCGGCGCACGCGTCACCTGCCCGTAGGCCATCATGAAGTCGGCATCCGGCGCGGCATCGGCGACGCCGACCAGATCGGGCCGCTCGACAATCAGGTCGCCGATCAGCGCATCCAGGCTATGCCAATCGCCGGCCCCGAACGCATCCAGTCGTCGCCACGACGACGGCGCCGTTTCCGATGGCGGCAGCGCGGCGATGAAGCGCTGAGCGCGACCTTCGTAGTTGACGTAGGTGCCGGTGCATTCGGTGAAGGCGGCGACCGGCAGCGCGACCGACGCCCGCGCGGTCGTCTCGCTCGCCATCGCATCCAGCGCGACCACGGCTTTGGCGGCCACCAACAGCCGCTCGACGCTGGCGCGCAGGGCGCGGTCGAACAGGTCGGCTTCGAGCACGATCGCGGTCTTGGCCGCGCCGCGCTCGAGCAACGCCGCGGCGCTCTCGATGCCGTCGCCACCGAGCAGCGCCAGACCGATACTGTTGGCCTCCGGCGGCAGCAACGCAATATGCACCTTGTCGCCGATCGCTGCGGCAATGGTAGCTGCAGCTTCGACGATCTCGGGGGACATCAGCGAGCAGCCGGCGATGATCAGCGGGCGCTGCGCGACCGCGAGGATTTCGGCCACACGGTGCGCGTCCGTGCCGCTCGCTGGCTTGCCGCCGAACGCATCGGCCACAGCGGCTCCGAATGTCGCGATCGCCAGCGGATCGCGGCGTAGGGCCAGCGTCGCGATGTCGTCGAGGTCATCAGCGAGCGGCGTAACCAGCATGATCGGCGACCGGCGGCCTTCGCCTGCGGTGCGCACGGCCGGATCGAGCCATGGCGGCACGCCCTTCTGTGCAGCGAGCTCACGCTCGGCGCCGCGCGCGGCCTGGCGCAGCGCCAGCGCCAGACGCGGCGACGCGTTGGTGAGATCCTCGCCGAGCACCAGCACCGCATCGGCGCGTTCGACCTCGGCCAGCGACGCCACCTTGGCGGGCCCGGCGCGGACAATCTCGACGATGCGCCGCACCAGCCGCGCTTCGGCATCCGAGACGCCAGCGAAGAAACGCTCCGGCCCCACCAGCCGCTGCAGCGCGTAGTTGGCTTCCAGCGACGCGCGCGGCGAGCCGATGCCGATGGCGCCCTCAGCCACTGCCGCATGCGCCGCCGCGCAGGCGTCATGCATGCTCGCCGGCTCGCCGTTCAGCAGTGGCTCGCGCAGCCGCTGCTTCGACACGACGTGCAGCGGGCCGTAGCGGCCGCGGTCGCAGATGAAATAGCCGTTGAGTGCGCCGTGATAACGGTTCTGCACCCGGCGCACCCGCCCGCCGCGCTGGTCGACCAGGATGTTGCAGCCGAGCGAACAATGCGGGCAGACGGACGGCGTGGCCCGCATGTCCCATTTGCGCGCATAGTCCTGCGACCAGCCCTTGTCGTTGAACACGCCGGTCGGACAGACTTCGGCGAGATTGCCGGCGAACGGGCTCTGCAGCGCGCCGTCCTCGGCGCGGCCGAAATACACGTTATCGTGCGCGCCGAAAGCGTCGAGATCGCGCCCGCCAGCATAATCGCGATAAAACCGCGTGCAGCGATAGCAGGCGATGCAGCGGTTCATCTCGTGCGTCAGCAGCGGGCCGAGATCCTGATTTCGGTGCGTGCGTTTGTCGAAGCGATAGCGGCGGACATTGTGGCCGGTGGCGATCGTCATGTCCTGCAGATGGCAGGAGCCGGCCTCTTCGCACACCGGGCAATCGTGCGGATGGTTGACCATCAGCCACTCGATCACCTGCGCGCGGAATGCCACCGCTTCGGGATCGCTGATTGAGACGCGCTCGACATCGGCCACCGGCGTCATGCAGCTCATCACGATGCGGCCGTCTTTGTCTTCCGGCCCGGCATACACCTTCACGGCGCACTGCCGGCAAGCGCCGACCGAGCCGAGCGCGCCGTGCCAGCAGAAATACGGCACGTCGATGCCGTGCGCCAGGCACGCCGACAGCAGGTCGTCGCCGTCCTTGGCTTCGATGATGCGGCCGTCGATGTCGAGCTTCCTGGTCATGCGCGGCCCACCGGACAATGTCCCGCAAGGTGGGCAGTGAAAATATCGCCGAAGCGTTCGAGGCCGCTGCGCAACGGCGTCAGCGCGCCGGTGTTGAGATCGCAGTAGCTGCGGCCGGATGGACCCGACAGCGCGACGTGCTGATGCAGCACGTCGATGTCGGCGCGCGTACCCTTGCCGGCCTCGAGCGCGTCGAGCAGCTTCGCCACCCACGGCAGGCCGTCGCGGCACGGCGTGCATAGCCCGCAGCTCTCGCGCGCGTAGAAGCGCAGATGCCGCCCGATCGCGGCGACGGGACAGGCGTGGTCGTCGAGCACGATCAGCGCGCCGGTACCGAGCGAAGAGCCAGCTTTCTTGGTGTGGGCGAAGTCGAGCGGCACGTCGAGATCGGCGGCTTCGAGAAACGCCGTAGCGCCGCCGCCGGGCTGGAAGGCCAGCAGCGAGCGCCCCTGGCGAATGCCGCCGCACAACTCGAGCAATTCGCGCGCGGTCGTCCCCATCGGCGCTTCGATGAGTTGCGGCCGCGTCACGCAGCCGGAGATGCCGTACAGTTTGGTGCCGCCCTCCTCACTGCGCGCGAGCGAGCGATACCAGTCGGCGCCGTTCGCGATAATCGACGGCATCGCCGACAGCGTCTCGACATTGTTGACCGTGGTCGGCCGTCCCCACAGCCCACTCACCGCCGGATAAGGCGGCCGATGCCGCGGCACCGGGCGCTCGCCTTCGAGCGCCGCGATCAGCGCGGTTTCTTCACCAACGATGTAGCGGCCCGCCGACGCGTGCACCCGCATCGCCAGATCGAAGCCCGAGCCGAGGATATCGCGGCCGAGCAGCCCAGCGCCTTCGGCCTCGGCGATCGCCCGCGTCAGCGCCGCTGCCGCCGCGCGATATTCGTCGCGCACCAGGATGATCACTTCGCTCGCGCCGATCGCGTAGGCGGCGATCAGCGCGCCTTCGACCAGCTGATGCGGCAGCGCCTCCATCAGCAGGCGATCCTTGAATGAGCCCGGCTCGGTCTCGTCGCCATTGACGCACAGATAGCGCGGCCCGGGTCCTGCCTTCTCGGCGCCGCTACGCATGAAGCGCCATTTATTCGCGGTCGGAAAACCCGCGCCGCCGCGGCCGCGCAGGCCGGCGGCCTCGACCATCGCGATGATCGCCTCGGGACTGTGGCGCTTCAGCGCCTGCGATGCCGCCGCGTAACCACCGAGCCCACGCCAGGCGGCGAGGCTGTGTGGCTGACGATCGGCGCGGGCGCGGCCGGTGAGCGGCTTGTCGCTCATCGCGCACCTCCGATTAGCGCGTCGATAGCATCCGGCGTCAGCGGTCCAACTAATTTGCGCTCAGGCCCGACCAGCGCCACCGGCGCACGGTCGCAGCCGCCGACGCAGCAAATGTTGATCAGCGTGAATTTGCCGTCGGGCGTAGTTTCGCCGAAGCCGATGCCGAGCTTCTGCATCACCGCATCGCGCACCGCGTCGCCGCCGCACAGATAGCAACTCAACCCGTCGCACAGCAGGATCACGGTGTCGCCGACTGGGCGGCGGAAGATCTGGCTGTAGAACGTGGCGAGACTCTCGATCTCGGCGGTGGTGACGCCGAGCGTGCGCGCGGCCTCCGCCAGATGCTTGTCCGACACCCAGCCTTCGGCTTCCTGCACCAGCTTCAGCGCGTCGAGCATCGCGGCCTTGCCGCCGTGGGCAGCGGCGGCCTGCGCGATCGCGGTCTTGATCGGGGGGCTGAGGCTCATCGGTCGACGTCCGACATCACGTAGTCGATGCTGCCGAGGTAAGCGACGAGATCGGCCACCATCATGCCGGGCGCCACCGCGGAGATCATCTGCAGATGCGGGAACGACGGCGTGCGGATGCGGGTGCGATAGCTCGACGGCTCGCCGTCGGAGATCAGCGCAAACTGCGTCAACCCGCGCACGGTCTCGACCTGACCGGTGGTTTCGCCGGGCGGCAGCACCGGTCCCCAGCTCGCGCCGACGAAGTGATGGATCATGGTCTCGATGTCGTGCAGCATGCGCTCGCGCGGCGGCGGCGTGGTCAGCGGATGATCGGCCTTGATCGGGCCGGGCGGCATGTTGTCGACGCATTGGCGGATAATCTTCAGCGACTGCCGGATCTCCTCGACGCGGACCACCGTGCGATCGAAGCAATCGCCGTTGACGCCCGTCGGAATCTCGAACTCGAAATGCTCGAAGCCGGCGTAAGGCCGCGCCTTGCGCACGTCCCAAGCCTGACCGGTCGCGCGCAGCCCCGGCCCGGTGACGCCCCAATCATGCGCCATCGCGGTGTCGTAAGCCGCCACGCCCTTGGTGCGGGCGCGGAAGATTTCGTTGCGCAGCACCATGCCTTCGTAGTCGTCGAGCCGCGACGGCATCCAATCGAGAAATTCGCGGACAAGCTTGTCCCAGCCGTCCGGCAGATCCATCGACAGGCCGCCGATGCGGAAGTAACCGGGATGCATTCGCGCGCCGGTGATCGACTCGATGACGCGATAGCCGCGCTCGCGGTCGGTGAACATGTAGAACACCGGCGACATCGCACCGGTGTCCTGCGCCATGGTGCCGTAGAACAAGAGGTGGTTCATGATGCGGAACATTTCCGACAGCATGATCCGCACCGTCAGCGCGCGATCCGGCACCGTGATGCCGCAGGCCTTCTCCACCGCCTGTAGATACGGCATCTCGCCCATTACGCCGCCGAGGTAATCGACGCGGTCGGTGTAGGGCAGGAAGTTGTGCCAGGTCTGGCGCTCGGCCATCTTCTCGGCGCCGCGATGGTGAAAGCCGATGTCGGGGCGCGCTGCAACGATCTCCTCGCCGTCGAGCGCCAGCACGATGCGAAACACGCCGTGGGTCGCCATCGAATGCGGGCCGTAGTTGAGGATCATCAGTTCGACGCCGTCGCGATGCGTCGGCAGGCCGAATTTCTCCGGGTCGGCCGCGAGCGCGTGCTCCTTGGCGTCGAACAGCGCCGCCGTCATGTTGAACAACGGCCGCTCGGTGGCGCGACCCGGCTGGGTCTTGCGCATCGGATGGCCTTCCCAGCCGGGCGGCAGCAGAATGCGCAGCGAATGCGGCTGCAGCTCGAACTCGACGCCGAACATGTCGTAGGCTTCGCGCTCGTACCACAGCGCGTTGGGAAACACGGTGCCGATCGACTTGGCGCGCGGATACTCTGCGTCGAGTGGGGTCTTGATCCGGATGTCGGCGTTGCGGTCGTGCGACAGCAGATGGCTGGCGATGGTGATACCGCTCGGCGGCTGCCCCTCGCGGTGCTTTCGCGCGGTTTCGTCGATCGCCCAGAGATCGACCAACATTTTGAATGGCTGTTCGATCTCGTCCTTCAAATAACGATGCACGGCGATCGTCGCTTCCGGACGGATCCACACCGTCGGGAAATGATCGCGCGTGATCTGCTCGCCCAGCACCGCGTCTCCAAACCGCGCACTGAGCTCGCCGACGAGTTTCGACGTGCTCACAATCGCTCCGGAGGATCGAGAAGGGTCTGCGCCATGCGTTCGTCGTGGCGCTGGTCGCGCCGACGCGGCGCATCGAATCCGAGGCCGGCGGTGTTGCCGATGGTGACGCCGAGCGGGCGTCGTTCGCTGCCGATCTGCTGCTGCAGCATGATCAGCGCATCGAGCATCGCCTCCGGCCGCGGCGGACAGCCGGGGATGTAGACGTCGACCGGAATGAAGCGGTCGACGCCCTGCACCACCGAATAGATGTCGTACATGCCGCCCGAACAGGCGCAGGCGCCCATCGCGATCACCCATCGCGGCGCGCGCATCTGCTCGTAGAGCCGCAGCAGCGGTGCTGCCATCTTGTGAAACACGGTGCCGGACACGACCAGCAGGTCGGCCTGCCGCGGCGAAGCGCGGATCACTTCGGCGCCGAAGCGCGCCTGATCATAGACCGGCGTCAGCACCGTCACCTGTTCGACGTAGCAGCACGACAGCCCGAAATTGAACGGCCACAGGCTGTGCTTGCGCGACCACGCGGTGAGGTCCTCGAGCGTGGTGAACAGGCTCGATAGCGCCATATGCTCTTCGACCGAGACCGGCTCGGCGGGCGAGAGCGGATTCGGCGTGAGCGTCATCGCTTGCGCTCCTTGTGCCAGTCGAGCGCGCCGTCGGCCCACAGATACACCAGCGCCAGCAGCAGCACGCCGATGAACACCGCAGCCTCGATCAGCCCGAACCAGCCGGTGTCGCGCGCCGCAACCGCCCAAGCGAACAGGATGGCGGCTTCCATGTCGAAAATCACGAACAGCGCCGCGATCAGGAAGTACGGCGCGTTAACGGGCCCCTGCTGCGGCGCCGCTGGCAGAACGCCGCCCTCATAAGGAACGTCAGCGCGGGCGCCCGAGCGTTTCTCGCGCAGCCAGGCGGCAACCAGCATGATCGCGGCGACGATCCCGGCCGACAACGCCACGTGGATGGCGAGCGCGGCGCCCGGATCGATCGGGAAGATCAGCTCGCTCACCGCTGGCTCCTTTTTGAACGGCAGGGACGCAGGCGGACTCCAGGCGCAGGGCCTGGGCCGCGATGCATCGTCACCATGTCATCCGGAGCGTCAATGACTGTTGACGCCGATCAAGGTCCGACCCGCGCGGTTGAGAAATCCCGGTTCGATTTCCAAAGCTTGGCGAGCGGTAAAATTCGTCGAAAAGGCTGCCGCGCAGTGCTTTCTGAGCGCGGCAGCCTCGGAGCCGGCGGCGCTTGGATCGAATCGCGCGCAGACTGCGGCACCATGCCGCCCGGTTCGATCGACCTGCCGCTTCTCCGCCGGGCGTCGCCGCGTCCCTGCACAGCTTCGTTCGCCACGTACATTCCGCTGCGGCGGCAAATCATCTAATCCTACGGCTTCATCGTTCGGGGGCGGTCGATGTCGCTGCTACGTCTCTACACCCGTGTGCTCGGGCTGCTCGGCAAGGAGGCGCGACTCGGCTGGGCGCTGGCCGTCGCCAACCTGCTGCTGGCGGTCGCGCAATTCGCCGAGCCGGTGCTGTTCGGCCGGATCGTCGACGTCATGAGCGGCAATCTCGCCACCGGCGCGCTGGTGCCGGAGAGCCGCTCGCCCTGGCCGCTGCTCGCCGCCTGGGCGTTGTTCGGGCTGTTCACCATCGTCTGCTCCGCCGCCGTCTCGCTGCACGCCGACCGGCTGGCGCATCGCCAGCGCCAGGTGATCCTCACCAGCTATTTCGAACACATCCTGCAGTTGCCGCTGACCTTCCACACCGGCACGCATTCGGGCCGGCTGATGAAGGTGATGCTGCAGGGGACAGATGCGCTGTGGCGCGTGTGGCTCGGCTTCTTCCGCGAGCATTTCGCCGCGGTGCTGTCGCTGCTCGTGCTGTTGCCGCTGTCGCTGACCATCAACTGGCGGCTGGCGTTGCTGCTGTTCGTCCTGTGCGGCGTCTTCACGGTGCTGACCACGCTGGTGGTGCGCAAGACCTACGGCATGCAGAACGAGGTTGAGCAGCAGTACAGCGACCTCTCCGCCCGCGCCTCCGACGCGGTCGGCAACGTCGCGCTGGTGCAGAGCTTCGTGCGGATCGACGCCGAGGTGCAGGGACTGCGCTTCGTCGCCGACAAGCTGCTCGCCGCGCAGATGCCGGTGCTGTCATGGTGGGCGCTGGTGACCGTGATCACCAAAGCCTCCACCACCATCACGGTGCTGGCGATCTTCGCGCTCGGCATCTGGCTCAATCAGCAGGGCCTCACCAGCGTCGGCGAGATCGTGATGTTCGTGTCGTTCGCGACGCTGCTGATCCAGCGGCTCGAACAGGTGGTGAGCTTCATCAACACCCTGATGATGGAAGCGCCACGGCTGCAGGAATTCATCACGGTGTTCGACGCCGTGCCGGCGGTGCGCGATCGGCCCGATGCGATCGACCCTGGCCGAGTCGCGGGCCTGGTGGAGTTCGACGACGTCTCGTTCTCCTACGACGGCAAGCGGCCGGCGGTCGAAGACCTGACGCTGACCGCGCTGCCGGGCCAGACCATCGCGCTGGTCGGCGCCACCGGCGCCGGCAAGTCCACCGCGATCGCGCTGCTGCATCGCGCGTTCGATCCACAGTCCGGCACGGTGAAAGTCGACGGCATGGACGTGCGCGGCCTGACGCTGGCCGGGCTTCGCCGCAACATCGGTGTGGTGTTTCAGGAGGCGCTGCTGTTCGACCGCTCGATTGCCGACAATCTGCGGGTCGGCAAACCCGACGCCACCGACGAGGAGCTGCGCCGGGCTGCCGAGCGCGCGCAGGCGCTGCAGTTCATCGAGCGCAGCGAGCGCGGCTTCGACACCAACGCGGGCGAACGCGGCCGGATGCTGTCCGGCGGCGAACGCCAGCGGCTGTCGATCGCCCGCGCGCTGCTCAAGGATCCGCCGATCCTGATCCTCGACGAGGCGACCTCGGCGCTCGACGCCGTCACCGAGGCCAAGGTCAATCTGGCGCTCGACGAGCTGATGAAGGGCCGCACTACCTTCGTGATCGCGCACAGGCTGTCGACCATCCGCCACGCCACCCGCATCCTGGTGTTCGAGAACGGAAAGGTGATCGAAAGCGGAACCTTTGATGAACTCGTCGCTCAGCGCGGCCATTTCGCCGAGCTGGCGCGGGCGCAATTCATGATCCAGGACGACGCGCGCGCCGCCGTCGCGACAGCGGCCGGCGACACAGCCGCGCAGACCTGAGCACCGCCGAATTTCGGCCCCTTTCATCCCCGATTAACCGCAGCCTCACTCTGTTCGACGAGCATGAGCCGGTATAGGGTCGGGTCTGCTGGGCCAACGCCTGAAACCCGAACGTCAACCCGTAAAGACCTCGTCCTCCGGACGGATCTCAAGGACCGGAATCGGATAGTGCACTTCTTCACCGCGCAGCCTCGCAAATCGCCGGTCGTCTGGACTTTCCTCGCCGCCTTGATCGCGCTGACGGCGTTGCCGCGGCTCGCCGCCGCTGAGGCGCTGCTGCTGGTCGAAGCCGATAGCGGCAAGGTGCTGCAGGCGGAGAACGCGACGTATCCCTGGCATCCGGCCTCGGTCACCAAGATCATGACCGCCTACGTCACGCTGAAGGCGGTGAAGGAAGGCAAGCTGACGCTCGACACCCTGCTGACGGTGTCGCCGACCGCAGCCGCGCAGTCACCGTCGAAGATGGGCTTTCGCCCTGGCACGCAGCTCACCGTCGATAACGCGTTGAAGATGATGATGGTGAAGTCGGCCAACGACATGGCGGTCGTGCTGGCCGAAGGCGTCGGCGGCTCGATCGACGGCTTCTCCGAGCAGATGAACGCAACCGCGCAGCGGCTCGGCATGACGCAGACCCACTACGTCAATCCGAACGGGCTGCCGGCCGAAGAGCAAGTGACCTCGGCGCGCGACCTCGCGATTCTGGCCCGCGCGATGATCCGCGACCTGCCCGAATACGAGTACTTCGTCCACATTCCGGCAATCCGCTTCGGCAAGCGCGTCACCCACAATTTCAACAAGCTGATCGGTCGCTATCCGGGCGCCGACGGTTTCAAGACCGGCTTCATCTGCGCCTCGGGCTACAATCTGGTCGCCAGCGCCACCCGCAACGGCCGCCGGCTGATCGCCGTGGTGCTCGGCGCCAATTCGGGCCAGGATCGCGCCGTCAAGGCCGCGCAGCTGCTCGAGCGCGGCTTTTCGGCCAACACGCTGGCGTGGCTGACGCCGTCGCTCGGCACCGTGGACAACCTGGCGCCGATCGACGCGACGCCCCCCAATTTGCGCGACGAGATGTGCGGGCCGAAGCGCAAGCGCCCGGCCAGCGACGAAGACGAGCAGGTCGCCAGCGTGATTGCCAATGGCGAGACCGCGCTGTCGATGTTCTCGCCGCCGGTGCTGCGCCCGGTCGATATGATCGCCGCCGCGCCGGCGCCGACCGAACCCGTGATCGTCTACACCGGCCCGACCCGAACCGGCGCAGCGCTGATCGCCACGGCGGCGCAGGACGCCGATCAGCAGACGGCCGAAAGCCACAAGAAAAAGACCGTTGCGAAGAAGAAGGGCCCCAAGTCCAAGGACGACGCCAAGGAGGCCGTCGCAACCGAGAAATCCAACGGCCGCACCTCGGTGACGATCGACACCTCGGCCAAGCCCAAGGCCAAGAGCGCCGCCAAGCCATCCGCGGCCAAACCCGCAGCACCCAGGCATGCTGCCGCCAAGTCGGACGCTGCAAAGCCCGACGCGGCCGACAAGCCGACGACGGCGAAGCCGAAACCGAAGCCCGCCGCCAAGCCCGCAGCTAACGCCGCGAGCGACAGCAAGCCTGCCAAGCCCGGCACCTGACCGTCCGCCGATCCGCCTTGCCGCTGCGGTGTTAACTGAGCTTTGCACCCGCCGATCTGCGGCGGCCGGTCAGCTTGCGTTCGGGCGCCGCTTCCCTCAATACTCCCCGCGTCATCGCCACGCTTGACCTGCCGCGCCTTTCGGCGAATTCGCTGCGGCGAAGCGGTGTGCGACAATCAACAAGGCGGAGCTGCACGCTCCCCGGCGATGTGAGGAAAACACCATGGAGCGGGTCTGGCTCAAGCATTATCCGCCGGGCATTCCGGCCGACATCGACGTCACGCGCTATCCGTCGCTGGTCGAGCTGTTCGAGGAGAGCTTCAAGAGCTTCGGCGACCGCAAAGCCTTCATCTGCATGGACAAGGCCATCACCTACCGTGAGCTCGACGAGATGTCGGTCGCGCTCGGCGCCTATCTGCAGGGCAAGGGGCTGAAGAAGGGCGCGCGCGTCGCGCTGATGATGCCCAACGTGCTGCAATATCCGGTGGCGATCGCCGCCGTGCTGCGCGCCGGTTTCGCCGTCGTCAACGTCAACCCGCTGTATACGCCGCGCGAACTCGAGCATCAGCTGAAGGATTCCGGCGCCGAGGCCATCATCGTGCTGGAGAACTTCGCCCACACCGTCGAACAGGTGATCAGCAGGACCGCCGTCAAGCACGTCGTCGTCGCCACGATGGGCGACCTGCTCGGCCTCAAGGGCATCATCGTCAATCTCGTGGTGCGCAGGATCAAGAAGATGGTGCCGGCGTTCTCGCTGCCCGGCGCGGTCAGCTACAACGACGCCGTCGCGGCCGGACGCGGACAGAAGTTCACCAAGCCGGTGATCGGGCCGAACGACGTCGCCTTCCTGCAATACACCGGCGGCACAACGGGCGTCTCCAAGGGTGCGACGCTGCTGCACAGCAACGTCGTCGCCAACGTGCTGCAGAACGACGCCTGGCTGCAGCCCGCGCTCGCCAAGCCGCCGCATGTCGACCAGCTGTTCATCGTCTGCGCGCTGCCGCTGTATCACATCTTCGCGCTGACGGCCTGCTACCTGCTCGGCCTGCGCGCCGGCGGCGTCAACCTGTTGATCCCCAACCCGCGCGACATTCCGGGCTTTATCAAGGAGCTGTCGAAATATCAGGTCAACAGCTTCCCCGCCGTCAACACGCTGTACAACGGCCTGCTGCACGCCCCGGGCTTCGACAAGCTCGACTTCTCCAAGCTCAAGATCTCCAACGGCGGCGGCATGGCGGTGCAACGTCCGGTCGCCGAAGCGTGGCTGAAGATGACCGGCTGCCCGATCGCCGAAGGCTATGGCCTGTCCGAGACCGCGCCGGTGCTGACCTGCAATCCGGCGACCGTCACCGAGTTCAATGGCACGATCGGAATTCCGGTGCCGTCGACCTATCTGTCGATCCGCGACGACGAGGGCAACGAAGTGCCGTTCGGAACGGCCGGCGAAATCTGCGCCAAGGGCCCGCAGGTGATGTCGGGCTATTGGAATCGCCCGGATGAGACCGCGCTGGTGATGACCGCCGACGGATATTTCCGCACCGGCGATGTCGGCATCATGAACCCGGACGGCTTCACCAAGATCGTTGACCGCAAGAAGGATATGATCCTGGTCTCGGGCTTCAACGTCTATCCCAACGAAGTCGAGGAAGTGATCGCCAGCCATCCCGGCGTGCTGGAATGCGCGGTGATCGGCGTTCCGGACGAGCGCACCGGCGAGTCCGTCAAAGCCTTCGTGGTGAAGAAGGATCCGGACGTCACCGCGGAAGACATCATCAAGTTCTGTCACACCGAGCTGACGAACTACAAGGTGCCACGCAAGATCGAATTCCGCACCACGCTGCCGAAGACCAATGTCGGCAAGATCCTGCGCCGCGAACTGCGCGACGAGAAGAAGGATCAGGCGGCGGCTTAGCCCCAAGCACGTCATTCCGGGGCGCGCGTCTTCGCGCGAACCCGGAATCCAGAAGCGTTCTGCGATGATGCCTCTCCGAGAGGCCGAGATTCCGGGTTCGCTCGCCAAAGGGCGAGCGCCCCGGAATGACGAACTTTGAGGCTGTGCTCCACCCACGATGACGAAGGCGCGGAGCAAGCAAGCTTCGCGACGCCCGCCGCCGTCCGATTGTTGTCAGTACCATTCCCGCAGGTTAGAACCGGTCGCACCTTTTCAGGGAGAGACCGCAGATGACCATCAAGGTAGGCGACAGTTTGCCCGGCGCGACGTTCCGCGTCATGACCGAGGACGGCGTTCAGACCAAGACCACCGACGACATCTTCAAGGGCAAGAAGGTCGCGCTGTTCGCCGTGCCCGGCGCTTACACCGGAACCTGCCACAAGATGCATCTGCCGAGCATCTTCCTCAACGCCTACGCGATGAAGGACAAGGGCATCGACACCGTTGCGATCATCTCGGTCAACGACGCCTTCGTGATGAACGCCTGGAAGCGCGACACTGACCAGCGCGACGAGGCGATCTTCCTGGCCGACGGCAATGCCGACTTCACCAAGGCGATCGGCATGGAAATGGACGGTTCCGGTTTCGGCCTCGGCATCCGCTCGAAACGCTATTCGATGCTGGTGGAGGACGGCGTGGTGAAAACGTTCAACCTCGAGCCGAACCCCGGCAAGGTCGAAGTCTCCGGCGGCGACACGCTGCTCGGGCAGCTGTGAGCTGAACTAACGACGCGGTAAACGTCATCCTGAGGTGCGCGCGCAACGCGCGCCTCGAAGGATGAGCCGCACGCATTCGTAGCCGCATCCTTCGAGGCTCGCTACGCTCGCTCCTCAGGATGACGACGCGCAGTGCGTAGTAAGCGCGGCTAACTAATCCGCGCCTTCAACCGATTCTCCGCCAAGCCGTCGCGCGCCAGCTGATCGGCTCGCTCGTTTTCCGCGTGGCCGGCATGGCCTTTGACCCAGTGCCAGCGAATGCTGTGGCTCTTCAGCGCGGCGTCGAGGCGTTGCCAGAGGTCGACGTTTTTGACCGGCTTCTTGTCGGCGGTTTTCCAGCCGTTGCGCTTCCAGTTGTGGATCCAGCTGCCGATACCGTTCTTGACGTATTGGCTGTCGGTATAAAGATCCACCGAGCACGGCTTCTTCAGCGCTTCCAGCGCCGAAATCGCCGCGAGCAGCTCCATGCGATTGTTTGTCGTTTGCGGTTCGCCGCCCTTGAGCTCTTTTTCGACGTCGCCGAATTTCAGGATGGCCCCCCACCCCCCGGGGCCGGGGTTGGCGGAGCAGGCGCCGTCGGTGTGGATGATGACGGGCTTCGCCTCGTCGCTCATGCCACCGCTCCCGCAGCTTCGACACCGTAATCGCGGATGGTGGCAACAGTTTGCTGGAAGCGCAGCTTGCGGACGTATTCCATCGGATCCTTCGGCTTGACCAGCGCACCCTCAGGCACGTCGAGGAAATCCACCAGCCGGGTCAGCAGAAAGCGCAGCGCGGCGCCGCGCGCCAGCAGCGGCAGCGCGGCCTGCTCGGCCTCGCTCAGCGGCCGGGCGCGCTGATACGCGCTGAGCAGCGCCCGCGCCTTGGTGGCGTTGAACGCCAGGTCCGGCTCGAAGCACCAGGCGTTCAGGCAGATCGCCACGTCGTAGGCCAGGATGTCGTTGCAGGAGAACGGAAAGTCGATCAGTCCCGACAGCTTGTCGCCGATGAAGAACACGTTGTCGGGAAACAGATCGGCGTGGATCACACCGGTCGGCAGTTGCTGCGGCCAGGAGGCTTCCAGATAGTCCAGTTCGGCGGCGATGAAATCGCGCAGGCCGGGCTGGATCTCGTCGGCGCGCGGCGCGGCCATGTTGAACAGCGGCCGCCAGCCGGAGACCGACAGCGGGTTTCTGCGGTAATGCGGAAAATCGAGACCGGCGAGGTGCATCCGGGCCAGCGCTTCGCCGACGCCGGCGCAGTGCACGACGCCGGGGCGGCGCGGCCAGACGCCTTCGAGGAAATTGATGATGACAGCCGGCCTGCCCGACAG
This sequence comes from Rhodopseudomonas palustris, assembly GCF_003591005.1. GTDB lineage: Bacteria > Pseudomonadota > Alphaproteobacteria > Rhizobiales > Xanthobacteraceae > Rhodopseudomonas > Rhodopseudomonas palustris_K. Next base: position 267,847 of record NZ_QYYD01000002.1, on the reverse strand, counting down.
CGTGCCGCAGATCGTGCCGTCGCGAGTCTTGGCCGGCTGCGGGCAGCTGACGCCGCGCGCCGCCAGATGCGCCATCAGCGCCAGGAAGTACGGCAGATCGTCCTCGGCGACGCGCTTTTCGTACAGCGTCAGGATGAAGCTGCCGCGCGTGGTGTGCAGCAGGAAGTTGGTATTCTCGACGCCTTCGGCGATGCCCTTGTAGGACAGCAGGTCGCCGAGATCGTAGGGCGCCAGAAATGCGGCGAGGTCGTCGGCGGCGACGTCGGTGTAGACCGCCATGGCGTGTCCCGGTGCGCGAGGAATCGTGGCGGTTTGGTAGACCAATGCGGCCGGCTTTGAAAGGCCGGGCCGCCGGAGCCAGGCCCCTCGCCGCGCTACTCGGCGGCGGCGTCCGGGCGCAGCACGCGCGGCAGCGGGAAGAACTCGTTCTCCTCGGCGGCCGACACCGTCTCGACGCTGAGCTCGAAACGCTCGGCGAAGGCGCCCATGATCTCCTCGACGATCACCTCGGGGGCCGAAGCGCCGGCGGTGAGGCCGAGGCTGGTGATGCCCTCGAACTGCGCCCAGTCGATATCCGAGGCGCGCTGCGCCAGCACCGAGACCCGGCAGCCCTCGCGCTCGGCGACTTCGCGCAGCCGCTGCGAGTTCGACGAATTCGGCGCGCCGACCACGATCATGGCGTCGACCACCGGCGCCACCTTCTTCACCGCCGCCTGGCGGTTGGTGGTGGCGTAGCAGATGTCTTCCTTGTGCGGCCCGGAGATGTTCGGGAAGCGCTCGCGCAGGATCGCCACGATGCCGGCTGTGTCGTCGATCGACAGCGTGGTCTGCGTCACGAAGGCGAGATTGTTCGGGTCCTTCGGCGTGAAGGTCGCGGCGTCCGCGGCGGTCTCGATCAGCGTCACGGCGCCGGCCGGCAGCTGGCCGACGGTGCCGACCACCTCGGGGTGATGCGAATGGCCGATCAGCAGGATCTCGCGGCCGCGCTTGAAGTGAATCGCCGCCTCGCGGTGCACCTTGGTGACCAGCGGACAGGTGGCGTCGACCGAGAAGAAATTCCGCTTGATGGCATCTTCCGGCACCGACTTCGGCACGCCGTGGGCGGAGAACACGACAGGCGCCGAGGTCTCCGGGATCTCCTCGAGTTCCTCGACGAAGATCGCGCCCTTGGCGCGCAGGCTGTCCACCACATATTTGTTGTGCACGATCTCGTGGCGGACATAGACCGGGGCGCCGTACAGCGCCAGCGCGCGCTCGACGGTGTCGATCGCCCGCACCACGCCGGCACAGAAGCCGCGCGGCGAGCACAGGACGATCTTCAGAGGCGGTTTGGCCAGCATATTTGCGCGTTCCGGGAAGCTTGCCCACAGGCCGAAAAACGGCGGCGACGAACGATAACCTGGCGGCCCCTGGGGACCTTACGAGTGGTTCGTCCTGATCCAAGGAATTGGGACGGCAATGCGGCTCTGTCAAGGCCGATCGCCGCTGCACTTTCGCAGCACCATTGCGCCGCAGGGCCCGAACGGCATATATAAGCGCCAATTCCCGTCATCACCGATGACCCGCCTTGCCTCAGAAGTCCCAGGGGCAAGGGATAAAGGAGATTTGCCATGAGCAACGCACCGCTGATGCCGAAGGCCACCGCCGTCTGGCTGCTCGACAACACGGCGTTGTCGTTCGACCAGGTCGCCGACTTCACCAAGATGCACCCGCTCGAGATCCAGGCGATCGCCGACGGCGATAGCGCCCAAGGCATCAAGGGCATGGACCCGATTTCGTCCGGTCAATTGACCCGCGACGAGATCGAGAAGGGCGAGAAGGACCCCGAGCACCGCCTCAAGCTCGCCGAGAGCAAGGTCGTTCTGCCGCAGGCCAGCAAGAAGAAGGGCCCGCGCTACACCCCGGTGTCGCGCCGCCACGAGCGCCCGAGCGCGATCCTGTGGCTGGTGCGCAACCATCCGGAACTCAAGGACGCGCAGATCATGCGCCTGGTCGGCACCACCAAGACCACCATCGCCTCGGTGCGCGACCGCACCCACTGGAACGCCGCGACGCTGACCCCGATGGACCCGGTGACGCTCGGCCTGTGCTCGCAGCTCGACCTCGACTTCGAGGTGCAGCGCGCCGCCAAGGAGAAGCCCGCCGACCAGCAATACGGCGGCGCCACGCTGCTGCCGGCCTCCGAGACCACCCGCAAGGACGAGTACGAGCCGTCGTCGGGCAAGAGCGAAGACGACCTCAACGTCGACGCCGTGTTCGCCAAGCTCAAGACCATCGGCGGCAAGAAGCACGACGACGAGGACGAAGACGGCCTCTGAGGAAGCCCGGCCGGCGCGCCGCGCCTGGAGCTCAACACGATCGATTGCGGCAAGCCGCAGCCTAACCTCTCCCCCGCATAGCGGGGAGAGGTCGGATTGCGCAGCAATCCGGGTGAGGGGCCCGGCACAGGCTCTCACCATCGGCAGCCTCTCCGGCTGCACAGCTCTTCCCACATCGTTTCCTCCGACGGCCCGCGGCGCGGACCATTGCCGTGCCATGCCCCTCACCCCACCCCTCTCCCCGCCAAGAGCGGGGCGAGGGAGCGCAGGCGCCGCGCTGGAGACCAGGGGCGCACCTCGTTCGCAGCTCGTAGGATGGGTTGAGCGCAGCGAAACCCATCGCCGCGCACCCCGACGCCGCTGCGCCAACGCTTGCGCATCGCCACGTGCCGCCTGCGGCGCCCTCCGCACACTCATCTCACCTTCCCCGACGCCCGCGGTCCCGCCTGATCGCCACCGCCGCACAACGCCAGCGCCGCGTCGCGGCGGCGGCGCTGGATGTCGGCGTAGAGCGCGTCGATGATCTGCCACTGCCGCTCGGTCGGCCGCTCCATCGGCTGCGCGGCGCAGATCTGCGGCGTGCAACAGGCGCGGGCGCGGCGACACTCCTTCACCGGGCAGCGCTTGTGCGCCTGCACGACATCAGCGATCGCGCGCTGCAGCGTTCGACGCGCCGCGATGTTGTCCATCTCGGCCCGCGTCGCCAGCCGCTCCGCCTCGGCGTGGAGATCGAGCGCGGTGAGCCGCGCCTGGTCCCAATCGACCGCTGTGGTGGGTACAATCCGCATCGCTCCCTCCTGATGCTGATACCAGCGGGCGTGCGCGCGTGCGGCGGCGTTGCCCGCAAAAGCCTTGCGTGAGTGGTGGGTTCAGGGGGCCTCCGGTCGGCCATCGGGCCGAGGGAGGCGGAGCGCCGAAAGACGCGCCTTTGGTAGTGCCGCGGTCTCAGGCTTCGGATCGCCGAAGCGCGAGCGCCGCGGAAACGTCTTTCGACGCTCCACCGTGGCGACTTTTGGCTGAAGGACCGTGCTTCCGGGACACAGCGAGCTTGCGGGCTTTCCCCGGCCTCTACCGTACCCGTCCAGCCTCTGTCGCGGCGGCCGCTCGTAGTAGCGGCGGACGGCGACCCTCAGCCTCCCGGAGGTACAGGGCGACGTCCACCCCACACCCGCAGGCGCCACACCCCGCCCCGCGACGACCAGCGTCCCGGCAACGCGCCCCTCGATGGGGCGGAGTGGTTAGGAATATAATCTAGATTCTACCAGAATGTCAACCGCCATTTTGGACGCCGATGCTCTTAAGCCAAAGCTGGCACAGCTCTCGGACGAACTGCCGTGCCTCCGACAGCGACATAACCGACTCACCCTTCCGCTGGCGCTTTTCTCGAACTCTCTCGCTCTTCTCGCCATGGCGCGCACCGTTCGCGACCTCGGTAAAGATCTTGATCTTCTTTGAAGGCCACCCGACGATCTTCTTTCCTTCTGGGCCAAAGCGGACTGATAAGTCCGCCTGCATTGTCTCGTGGGCCTTATAGAGATCAAGCCAATCAGGCGTGTCGCGTAAATAGGTAAGCACCTCCATGACGACTTCATCAGAGAGCGCTAGACAAATTTGAGATTGTTGCTCCGTGGGAGCGGTCTTTTGCGCGAAGCTTATCTTTCCAGCTCTCCCACGAGCGAAGGCCGTAGGCACGTTGATCGTAACGCCCCAATTGCCGTTCGCAGATTGGCGGTGATGTATGCCTTGGTGCCGTATTGGCTGTCGTACCGGGTTATCGATAAAGAGCACGCCGTTCACGAGGTCAATTAGCCGCTGTGACATTCGAGCTAACTCAGACTCGTCCTTAAGCTCGTTAAGCACCTCGGACAACAACACATACTTTTCGCTCGGTGAGATGACGATTCGACAAACTTGAACTGCTCCCCCACCCAACGGAAAAGCATCGCAGGCATCTTCAAGATCAAATTCCTGCCCTTCTAAAGCGACAGCAATGCGGCCCTCTTGCGGTTCGACTAACATGAAGAATCCTCTTTTACCCATCGCTGCCCAGGCCCGGAGGGCGGATTAGCACAGCGTAATCCGCCGCTAATCTTAAAGCATGTAGCACGTAGGGCGGGTTAGCCGAAGGCGTAACCCGCCGATCTCCGCGGCCTGCATTCGGCTAACCCGCTGATGAGTTAGTCCGAACGAACCTCACTGCTCGCGTCGCCCTCACCCCAGCCCTCTCCCGCAAGCGGGAGAGGGAGCGCGCTGCGGCGCGGGGCGTGGGCGATGATTAGCTCGTAGGACAGATTAGCGCAGCGTAATCCGCCGCCTTCATTGACGGCGCGTATCGGCAGGTTACGCCTTCGGCTAACCCGCCCAACGATGTGCTCCGTGTTAGACTCACTGCCCCCGTCGCCGTCACCCCAGCCCTCTCCCGCAAGCGGCAGAGGGGGCGCTGCGGCTCGGGGATGCTCGCGTTCCCCACTTGGCGATCGGGCGACGCGATGGCCTCCCCTTGCCAAACGGCGGCGCCGGCCTAATCTGGTCAGCATGACCAGATCGACCCCACCTCAGTTTCCTGATCGAACCGGCCGCTGGCAGCTCCAGGATGCCAAAGCGCGGTTCAGTGAGGTGGTTCGGTCGGCGCGCGATGAGGGGCCGCAGATCGTGACGGTGCATGGCCACGACGAGGTCGTGATCATCGCGGCGGACCATTATCGCCGGCTGAGCGGCAGCCGTAGCGGCGCGGCGCTGGTCGAAGCGATGCAGGCTTCGCCGCACCGCAAGCTTGAACTGGCCCCGAAGCGTGCGCGGATGCCGGTTCGCGACGTCGATCTGTAGCCGCGGGTCGTGGCCGGGTGGCTGCTTGACACCAACGTGTTGTCCGAGCTTCGCCGGCCGAAGCCGGAGCGCAAGGTGGTCGCCTTCGTCTCGGCACAGCCGCTCGACTTGCTCTATGTCAGCGTCGTCACGCTAGCCGAGCTGCGTTTCGGCATCGAGCAGGTCGGGGACGCGTCCCGCCGTGCTGACTTGAACGATTGGCTTACCCACCGCGTGCGCCCAATGTTCGATCAGCGGGTGCTTGAGGTGTCAGAGGACGTGATGCTGAAGTGGCGATTGCTCGTCGCAGGGGCGCAAGGCGCGCCACACGTTCTCGCAGCCGGACCTGCTGATCGCCGCCACCGCGCTGCATCATGGGCTGACAGTCGTGACGCGCGACACCAGCGAGTTCAAGCGGGCCGGCGCCGCGGTTGTCGATCCTTGGATCTGAGCGGACTCCCTGCCCGCGTCGCCCTCACCCCAGCCCTCTCCCGCAAGCGGGAGAGGGAGCGCGCTGGGCGCGAGGCGTCGGCTTCGGCTTGCAGACATTGTCAGCGCAGTGAGAAGTTGACCGGGACGGTGAAGCTCAGCGAGGCTTGGGTCATCTCCGGCGGGAACGACGGCAGCGGCTGGGCGCGGCGGATCATCGCCAGGGTTTCGGCGTCGAGCGCGGGGTGGCCGGAGGAGCGGGCGAGGCGGCTGGCGAGGACCTGGCCGCTGCGGCCGACGGTGAAGCTGAGCAGCGCGGTGCCCTGCTCCCCGGCGGATTTCGAGGCGGAGGGGTATTGCTTGTAGCGCGCGAGATGTGCGGCAAGGCGATCGCGGTAGGATGGCAGCGCGGCGGCGGCCGCGGCACGGCCGGCCTGCGCGGCGGACTGCAGCGAGGCCTGGCGCTCGGCGCGCGGCGCGGCAGTGGTGCGCGGCGCCGGCGGCTCGCGCGAGTCCGGCTTCGCCTCCGCGCGCTTGCGCTTTGGCTCGTCGCGGGCGACGCGCTTCGGTTCCGGCTTGGGTTTGGAAACCGACTTCGTCGGCTCGGCTGGCTTGGCGTGCTCGACCGGTTTGGCTGGCGGCGGCAGCGCGACCTCAGGCGCCGGCGCGACTGGCACAGGCTGCGGCTCTGGCTGAACTTGTGGCTGCAGCTGTGGCTGCACCTCGGCCTGCCGCCGCTCCGGCTCGTCAGTGAGTTTCTCCCGCTCGGCCGGCTCCGGCGCCTGCTGCATCGTCGGCCCGGGCGCCAGATCCTGCGGCTGCACCGCCGGCGCGGCGGGCGCCGGCGACAGATCGACCAGGATGGTCGGCATCTCGACGCCGGGCGGCGGAGCTTGCTGATACCAGGCGAGCGCGGCGGCGATCAGCGCCAGATGCGCCGCGACGATGGCGATCGCCGACGCCAGCCATTGCGAGGCGCGGCTATGGCCGGGCGCATCGTGCAGCGCGTAGGCATTGGCCGGCTCGTTCATGGCGTGTCGCGCCCGTCGAGGCCGACCAGCGCCACCTTGAGATAGCCGGCGTCGCGCAAGAGGTTCATCACCGCCATCAGCTCGCCATAGCTGACCGCCTTGTCGGCGCGCAGGAAGATGCGCTCGTCTTTGTTGTTACTTGTCGCACTCGCCAGCGCGTCGCTCAGCGCCTCGCGCACCACCGCGGTCTCGCCGATCGCCAGCGTCAAGTCGGACTGCAGCGTCAGATACACCGGCTTGTCCGGGCGCGGCTGCGGCGCGGCCGTGCTCGCCGGCAAATCGACGCCGAGATCGACGGTGGCGAGCGGCGCCGCGACCATGAAGATGATCAGCAGCACCAGCATGACGTCGATGAACGGCGTGACGTTGATCTCGTGCGCGAGCGCGAGATCGTCGTCCGCGGCCTGCCGCCGTCCGAGCCGCACGCCCATGCCCTACTCCGCGGCCCGCGCCATCAGCCGCGCCGAGCGGCCGCGATCGCGGCTGACCAAGAGCAGCACCTGCGCCGAGGCGTCGCCGAGCAGCGCGCGATAATTGGCGATCTGCCGGACCAGGTAGTTGTAGATCACCACCGCCGGCACCGCGGCGACGAGGCCGAGCGCGGTGGCGAGCAGCGCTTCGGCGATGCCCGGCGCCACCACGGCCAGATTCGTGGTGTGCGCCTCGGAGATGCCGATGAAGGCGTTCATGATGCCCCACACCGTGCCGAACAGGCCGACGAACGGGGCGACGGCGCCGATGGTGGCGAGGATGCCGGTGCCGCGCGCGATCTTGCGCGCCATCGCGGCTTCAGCGCGCTCCAGCCGCAGCGCGACGCGCTCCTTGAAATAGTCGTCGAACGTCCAGCCGGATAGCTGCGCTTCGCGCGCCGCGGTCTGGATCAATTGGCCGACGCCGTCCTGCGCCTCGGCGCCGCGCAGCTCGGCCAGCGTGGTATCGGCCTCGAGCTGCGCCAGCGCGGCGCGGGCGCGCGCGGTCTCGCGGCTGAGCTCAATGGTCTTCGACAGCCACACCGTCCAGGTCGCCAGCGAGGCGAGCGCGAGGCCGACCATCACGGCCTTCACGACGATATCGGCGGCGGTGAACATGCCCCACGGCGACAGATCGCGCGGCAGCGTCGCCAGCGTGGCCGCCGCCTGCGCGCCCGGCCCGATCAGCAGCAGCGCCGCGGCCATCAGGCCGAGCGTGGCAGCGCTGCGGATCATCGAGGGAACTCGGAGCTGCGGCATCTTCCACTTTCGGTACAAACGACAGGGCCGCGACCTATCGCACGGATCGGCGCGTCGAAAAAATCAATTCTGGCCGGCGCTTGGCCGCTTAGACCGATGCCTGTTGCACAATCGCGCGGCGCACGGATTGTTCTGCCTCAAAGCGGGGTCGGGTGATCGTGGATCGGACGATGCGGCGCCCAAAGGCGCTGTTCTCACCCTGCGGGCCTGACCGAAAATGCAGCCTCTCAAGTCAGGCACTTTCGTCCCCACGCGTCATGCCCGGCCTCGTGCCGGGCATCCACGCCTTGCTGACGGAAATGTACCAAAGGCGTGGATGGCCGGGACAAGCCCGGCCATGACGGAGGTTGTGAGCGAACGGTGAAAGTTTCGAATGTCGGCGCCGCCGCGCCGCCGTGCGGAATTAGCGCCGCAGATCGGATTTGCGGTCGCGGCGGCGACCTGCCAGACTATCCGGAACAACACCCGGCGCATGCCGGACAACAAGAAACGGGAGGATGCATGGGCGGCTATGAGACGCTCGTGGTCGAACGTCCCGATCCGGCGGTCGCCCGGATCGTGATGAACCGGCCGGAGGCGCGCAACGCGCAAAATCTGCAGATGACTTACGACCTCAACGCCGCGTTCGACGACGCGGTGCAGGACGATGCGGTCAAGGTGATCATCCTGGCGGGCAACGGCCCGCATTTCTCCGCCGGCCACGATCTGCGCGCCACCAGCAAAAACGAAGCCGGCATCGATTTTCCACCGGTCGGCGCCTGGGGCGGGTTTCGCGAGCCGGGCGCGCACGGCCGCATGGCGCGCGAGCAGGAGATCTATCTGCAGATCACGCGGCGCTGGCGCAATCTTGCCAAGCCGACCATTGCCGAAGTGCACGGCAAGTGCATCGCCGGCGGGCTGATGCTGGCCTGGGCCTGCGACCTGATCGTCGCCGCCGATACCGCCGAGTTCTGCGACCCGGTGGTGACGATGGGCGTGTGCGGCGTCGAATGGTTCGTGCATCCGTGGGAGCTCGGCCCGCGCAAGGCCAAGGAGCTGCTGTTCACCGCCGACAGCTGGAGCGCGCAAGACGCGTACCGGCTCGGCATGGTCAATCACGTGGTGCCGGCCGCTGAACTAACGACTTTCACGATGGCGCTGGCGCAGCGCATTGCCGCCAAGCCGGCTTTCGCGCTGAAGATGACCAAAGAGGCGGTCAACCGCTCGGTTGATATCATGGGGCAGCCGGCCGCGATCGACCAGGCGTTCGCGCTGCATCAGCTGTGTCACGCTCACAATCTGCAGGAGTTTGGAATGATCGTCGATCCGTCGGGACTGCATCCGTCGGTGCGCAAGCAGGTGAAGGTGTAGGCGATGGATCTGACGCCGAGTGACGAACAGCGGCTGCTGCGCGAAAGCGCCGACCGCTTCATCAACGAGACCTACACGGCCAAGCTGCGCGAGCACAACGGCAGGGAGCCGTTCGGCTTCAGCGAGGCGATCTGGAAGCAGTTCGCCGAGCTCGGCTGGCTGGCGCTGCCGCTGCCGGAAGCGCATGGCGGGATCGGCGGCGGCGCGATCGAGGTCGGCATCCTGATGGAAGCGTTCGGCCGCGGCCTGGTCAGCGAGCCGTATCTGTCGACCGTGGTGCTCGGCGCCGGCCTTGTCGCCGAACACGGCCGCGACGAGCAGCAGGCAGTGCTGCTGCCGCAGATCGCCGAGGGCACGCTGCGGCTCGCCTTCGCGCATGCCGAACGCGCGGCGCGGGCGGATCTGTCCCGCGTCGATACCACGGCGCGCAAGGACGGCGACAGCTACGTGCTGAATGGCGCCAAGGTCGCAGTGCTGGACGGCGCGTCGGCCGATCAGCTGATCGTCTCGGCGCGGCTGGCGAACAATGGCAGCGGCTCGCTGCGGCTGTTCCTGGTGCCGCGCGATGCGGCCGGGCTGACGCTCGCGGACTATCCGCGGCTCGGCGGCGGCCGCGCCTGCAATCTGACGCTGGAAGACGTGCGGGTGCCGGCCGACGCGATGCTCGGGGCAGATGCCGATGCATATCCGGCGGTCGAGGCCGTTGTGGATCGCGCACTGGCGGCGATGTCGGCCGAAGCGGTCGGCATGATGCAGACGCTGACCGACAAGACGCTGGACTACACCAAGGTGCGCAAGCAGTTCGGCCGGCCCCTCGCCGCCAATCAGGTGGTGCGGCATCGGCTCACCGACATGTCGGTGCAGGTCGATGAAGCCCGCTCGATGGCGCTGCGGGCGGCGCTGAAGGCCGACGCGGACGCTGCCGAGCGCGGCCGCGCCGCCTCCGGCGCCAAGGCCAAGATCGGCAAGGGCGCCCGCTTCGTCGCCGAGCAGTCCGTGCAGCTGCACGGCGGCATGGGCGTCACCGAAGAGCTCGACGTCGGCGCGTATTTCAAGCGCCTGCTGGCGTTCGAGACGCTGTTCGGCGGCAGCACGCATCACTATCGCCGCCACGCCGCGCTCAGCGGCCGGCCTGTCTAACCCAAGCGAGGCATCGACATGGACATGACCTTCGGCGAAGCCGAGCTCGCCTTCCAGCAGGAAGTCCGCGACTTCATCGCGGCCAATCTGACGCCCGACATGAAGCGGGCGGAGTCGCTCAACCCGTCGGTGTTCTCCGAGCCGGAGACCGGCGTGCCGTGGCAGCGCGCCCTCAACGCCAAGGGCTGGGGCGCGCCGGGCTGGCCGGTCGAATATGGCGGCACCGGCTGGACGCCAGCGCAGCGCTGGATCTTCGAGACCGAATGCGCCCACGCCGGCGTGCCGACGCCGACGCCGATGGGCGTCAAGATGGTCGGGCCGGTGATCATCGGCTTCGGCTCAAAGGAGCAGAAGAACTACTTCCTGCCGCGGATCCTGTCCTGCGAGGATTATTGGTGCCAGGGCTATTCCGAGCCGGGGTCGGGCTCGGACCTGTCGTCGCTCAAGACCCGCGCGGTGCGCGACGGCGACGACTACGTCATCAACGGCACCAAGATCTGGACCACCCACGCGCACAACGCCAACATGATGTTCGCGCTGGTGCGCACCAGCGACGAGCCGCGGCAGCAGGACGGCATCAGCTTCGTGCTGATCGACATGAAGAGCCCCGGCATCACCATCCGGCCGATCCTGACGATCGGCGGCGACCACGAGGTCAACCAGGTGTTCTTCGACGACGTCCGGATTCCGGCGTCTAACCTGGTCGGCGAGGAAGGCAAGGGCTGGACCTACGGCAAGTACTTGTTGGAATTCGAGCGCGGCTCCGGCATCGCCTCGGCCAAGCTGCGCAAGGCGCTGAACCGGACGGCGGCGTTCGCCGAGTCGGAAGCGACCGGCCGGGCGATCGAGGATCCGGAGATCGCGATCCGGATGTCGGAGGCCGAGGTCGATATCGACGCGCTGGAAATGACCGAGTTGCGGGTGCTGTCGGCGCTGCAGAACGGCCAGAACCCCGGGGCGGTGTCGTCGATCCTGAAGCTGCGCACCAGCGAGATCTACCAGGCGGTGAGCCGGCTCGGCGTCGACGTCATCGGCAATGACGGCCTCTATGTCGAACCGACCCGCCCGCTGCACCGCCTCAACGCCCCGCCGGCGATTCCCGAAGACGAACTCGCCGTGATGCCGACGCATCTCAACGGCCGCGCCTACACCATCTTCGGCGGCACTTCGGAGATTCAGCGCGACATCATCAGCAAGCTGGTGCTGGGGTTGTAGGCTTTCCCGTCATTGCGAGGAGCGCAGCGACGAAGCAATCCACGTCCCGCGCGCGGCGCTGGATTGCTTCGCTTCGCTCGCAATGACGGGGAGCGGGCCGTCAGATACTCCGCTGATCCTTGACTCGCACGGCCTTGCCCTGCGAGCGCGGCACGTCGCCCGGGGACTTCACCACCACCTTGCAGGTGACGCCGATCAGCGACTTGATGTGGTGGGTGACTTCGGCGGCCTTCTTCGCCAGCGCCGCCTCGTCGCGCGGCGTGTCCGGGGCGATCTCGACCTCCACCGTCATGGCGTCGAGCGCCTTGTCGCGCGTCAGCACGATCTGGTAGTGCGGCGCGATGCCGGGGAAACCGATCAGCACCGACTCGACCTGCGACGGGTAGACGTTGACGCCGCGGATGATCAGCATGTCGTCGTCGCGGCCGGTGACGCGCATGATGCGGACGTGGCTGCGGCCGCAGGCGCACGGCTCGGTGCAGAGGCTGGTGATATCGCGGGTGCGATACCGGATCATCGGCAGCGCTTCCTTGGTCAGCGTGGTGATCACCAGCTCGCCGACCGAGCCCATCGGCAGCACCTGCAGCGTCTCCGGATCGATGGTCTCGAACAGGAAGTGATCCTCCCAGCCGTGCAGGCCGTTCTGCGCCACCGCGCATTCGCAGGCGACGCCGGGGCCCATGATCTCCGACAGGCCGTAGACGTCGACCGCCTTGATGCCGAGCCGCGCCTCGAGGTCGCGGCGCATCGCATCAGACCACGGCTCGGCGCCGAACAGGCCGACGCGCAGCGGCGCGTCGCGCAGGTTCACGCCCATCTGCTCCGCGACCTCGGCGATGTTCAGCGCGTAGCTCGGCGTGCAGCACAGCGCGTGGGCGCCGAAATCGGCGATCAGCTGCACCTGCCGCTCGGTCCCTCCGCCCGACGCCGGCACCACGGTGCAGCCGAGCCGCTCGGCGCCGTAATGCGCGCCGAGACCGCCGGTAAACAGGCCGTAACCATAGGCGTTGTGCACAATGTCGTCGGGCGAGATGCCGGCACTCACCATCGAGCGCGCCATCAGATCGGCCCAGACGTCGAGATCGTTGCGCGTATAGCCGACCACGGTCGGCTTGCCGGTGGTGCCGGACGAGGCGTGGATGCGCGGCAGCTGGGTGCGCGGTACCGCGAACATCCCGAACGGATAGTTGTCGCGCAGGTCGGTCTTCTTGGTGAAGGGAAACCGCGCGAGATCGGCGAGCGAGGCGAGGTCGCTCGGCTTGACGCCGGCTTCGTCGAAGCTGCGGCGATAATGCGGCACGTCGCGATAGGCCCGCTCCAGCATCCTGCGCAGCCGGTCGAACTGCAATGCCGCGAGCTGCGGCCGCGGCATCGTCTCGACGGCGCGGTCGTGCATGGCGACGACGGGTTCACGCAAGGCGGGCTGGGCGCTCATCGAAACAATCCTTTGTCAGTATCCGTCGATGCAAAACGATGCAGTCGCCCCGCATGCGGCGAGCTCCCTCTCCCGCTTGCGGGAGAGGGTTGGGATGAGGGCGCCCCAGGCACTGAGGCTCGGCCTCGCGGAGACGCCCCCTCACCCGGCCCGCATCTAGCGATGCGGACCGACCTCTCCCCGCGCGCGGGGAGAGGTTGGCGCTGTGCCTGGTGAAAAGCCGATGTCACGACGCTGCCGCGGCGACGGGCGCTTTGGCGAGCTCGGCGCCGGCGGCGAGCGCGTCCAGGTTGAGGTCGAGGAATCCGCGCGGCGAGTTGGCGCGGATCACCTGCTCGACCGACTTGCGCTTGCACAGCGCCGTCGTCTCCAGCAGTGCGCCGAGCGCGACGATGTTGGTGACGCGTTCGCTGCCGAGTTCGATCGCGGTGCGGCTGAGTGGCAGCGACAATGTTTTGCCGGCGCCGTCCGGCAGCTCCGGGCACAGCCGCGAATCCGCGATCACCAGCGCGCCGGTTTTCAGCTTCGGCCAGGACGGCTTCATCGCGATGGTGTCGAGCAGCACCAGATAGTCGAACGCCACCGGCAGCGGGTAGTCGACCTCGCCGCTCGCCACCACCAGATCGGCGTTGCAGAAGCCGCCGCGCGAGGTCGGCTCGTAGGTCTGCGACTGCGCGACGTGGCGGCCTTCCAGCGCCAGCGCGTCGGCGAGCAGCTTGGCGCTGAGCACCAGCCCCTGCCCGCCGGTGCCGCCGAAGCGCAATTCGATCCGGGATTTCGGCATCGTCTCGCTCCTGTTACTTGGCGGCGCGCGCGGCCGCCGCGGCGCGCAGTGCCGCGCCGTATTCGGGCCGTGTGTTGCGAGCCAGAATGCCCGTCGGCAAGTCTGTGGAGCGGAACGGCTCGTCGACGCTGTCGCGATAGGCCGAGGGGCGCATTTCGCTCTTCTGCCGCAGCACCATCTCGGATGACGAGCCCATGTCGTTCTTGCGGCCGTACACCTCGGTGCAGTCCGACAGCACCTCGACGAAGGCAAAGCCGGGATGCTGCAGGGCGTCCTTGATCAGCTCCTTCATCTTCGGCACGTGGCGCGTCACCTCGCGGCCGACGAAGCCGGCGCCGGCGGCGATCGCCAGCGCGCAGGCGTCGAAGTTCGGCTCGGTGTTGCCGTGCGGCGTCGTAGTGGTCAGCCGCGTCTCGGAAGTGGTCGGCGACACCTGGCCGCCGGTCATGCCGTAGATCTCGTTGTTGAGCATCAGGCAGGTCAGCTTGAGATTGCGCCGGCAGGCGTGGATCAGATGATTGCCGCCGATCGCCAGGCAATCACCGTCCCCGGTGATCACCACGACATGCAGGTCCGGCCGCGCCAAAGCGAGCCCGGTCGCATAGGCCAGCGGCCGGCCGTGCGTCGTATGAAAGGTGTTGGCGTCGATATAGGCCGACAGCCGGCCGGCGCAGCCGATGCCCGACACGACGGCGAGCTTGTCGCGGTCGATCTTGAGTTCATGCAGCGCCCACAGCAGCGCGCGCAGCGCCATGCCGTGGCCACAGCCGGGGCAGAGAAAATGCGGCATCATCTCCTTGCGGAGATAATCGCGGACGTCGAAATGCGGCGCGTCGCGAAACATCTCAGGCCTCCGTGGCGAGCTTGGACGCGGCGGCGGCGATCTGCGCCGGCGTGATCGGCTCGCCGCTGATCAGATGCAGCCCCTCGACGCGGCGATCGCGGAGTAATCGCTCGATCTCGAGCCGCAGCTGGCCGATGTTGAGCTCGGGCACCAGGATCGCACGGGCGTGCTTTGTCGCCTCGCGCAGCGCGATCTCCGGGAACGGCCACAGCGTGATCGGCCTGAACAAGCCGACCTTGTGGCCCTCGGCGCGGCAGGCATCGACGGCGCGTCGCGCGGCGCGGGCGCTGATGCCGATGGCGACGATCACCACTTCGGCGTCCTCGCAGCGCACCGCCTCAAAGCTGTCGATCAGATCGCGGAAGTGATCCAGCTTGGCGTAGAGCCGGCCGAGATTGCGCGTGACCGTTTCCGGATCCTGCGACGGGAAACCGCTCTCGCTGTGCGTCAGACCGGTGGTGTGGGTGCGATAGCCATCGCCGGGCCGCGGCATCGGCGGCACGCCGTCGGCGTCTGCCGCATAGGGCTTGTAGCTGTCGCGCGGGCCGCTCGCCCATTTGCGGGTGGCATGCACCAGCGGCCGGCCGCCGAGCGTGACCGTCTCGGACGACTGTGCGATGACTTGGTCATAAAGCAGCACGACTGGCGTGCGGCAGGTCTCGGCGAGATCGAAGGCGCGGATGGTCTCGCTATAGATTTCTCGCGCCGAGGCCGGGGCCAGCACGATGATCGGATAGTCGCCGTGGCTGCCATAGCGCGTCTGATAGATGTCGGCCTGCGAAGGCCGCGTCGGCATGCCGGTCGACGGGCCGCCCCGCATCACATTGACGACGACGCAGGGAATTTCCGCGCCGGCGGCGTAGCCGATATTCTCCTGCTTCAGCGAGAAGCCCGGGCCGGAGGTGGCGGTCAGTGCTTTGACGCCGCCCATCGAGGCGCCGACCACGGCGGCCATCGCGGCGATTTCGTCTTCCATCTGGATGAACACGCCACCGGCCTTCGGCAGCAGCACCGACAGCCGCTCGGCGATCTCCGAGGACGGCGTGATCGGATAGCCGGCGAAAAATGTGCAGCCGGCGTCGATCGCGCCCTGGGCGCAGGCGGCGTTGCCGGATAGCAGCTTGGCGGCGGCGGGCTTGGCGTGCGAACGATCGGGCGCGTTCATCGCGCGGCCTCCATCACCGCGGCTTCGGTGTCGAGATGGGCGCGGATCGCGAAGTCGGGACACAGCCACTCGCAGAGCCGGCAGCCAGTGCATTTCTCCGGCGCGATCAGCTTGGCGATGCGATCGGCGTCGAGCGTCAGGCAGCGCTCGGGGCACAGCTTCACGCAAATCTCGCAGCTTTTGCACCAGGCCTCGGTGATCTCCAGCCGCGCCGTATAGGGCGTATGAGTCGGCGCCGGCGTCGCCGCGACGTCGCCGGTGGGCGACGAAGTCTTCGCCTCCGCGATCCAGGCGCGGCCGAGCTCGAACGCCGCACTGTTCACCGCGATGGTCTTCTTCGGCACGAAGCTGGTGACCGTCCGCTCCCATTCCGGCAGCGAGAATTCCAGCACCGTCGACAGCGCGCCAAGTAGCACCACGTTGGCGGCGCGGTCGTTGCCGAGTTCTTCGGCCATCCGGGTCGCATCGATCGCGTAGGCTTCGGAGACGTAGGCCGAGACCTGCTCGGCGGTCTCGGTCGCATAGCGCATCACTGCGCCAGGCTTGCGGCTGCGGCAGGCGAACGGCGGCACGATGCGCTTGGTGTCGCAGATGAACACGCCGGTGTCGCGCTTCAGATGCGGCAGCCAGCGCAGACCCTCGGCCCATTCCAGCGCGATCAGCACGTCGGCCTCGCCCTTGGGAATGGTCGGCGACCACACTTTCGGCCCGAACCGGACGTGGCTGAACACGATGCCGCCGCGCTTGGCCATGCCGTGGACTTCGCTCTGCTTGACCTCGAAGCCGTGCGCCTGCGCCAGCGACGCCAGCACCTTCGACACCATGATGACGCCCTGCCCGCCGACGCCGACGATCAGCACGTTGAACGGCTCGGCCAGCGCCGCGTTGAAGGCGACCGGCTCGCTGTCCGCATTCACCGCGATGTTGCTTTGCTCGTTCATGGCGTCACCGGCGTTGCGATCTTGATGCAGTCGATAGTGCAGACCTGGGCGCACAGCGTGCAGCCGATGCACAGCGCCGGATCGATCTTGACCCGGTGCCGGCCCTCGAACCATTCGTCGCTCCAGGTCAGCGCCGGGCAGCCGAGATTCATGCAGGACTGACACGCTGTGCACTGGCTGGTGACGACTTCCAGCGGCGGGCCCTTGATCTTGATCGGGTCGAGCACGCAGGGCCGATTGGAGATCAGCACCGCGACGCCGCGATACGCGATCGCCTCGCGCAGCGCCTGATGCGTCGCGGCGAGATCGTAGCTGTCGACCGTCTTGACCCATTGCACGCCGCAGGCGCGGATCAGCACTTCGTAGTCGATCTGCGGCGCCGGATCGCCGCGCAGGGTCTTGCCCGTGCCGGGATGCTGCTGGCCGCCGGTCATTGCGGTGATGTGGTTGTCGAGCAGCATCACGGCGATGTTGGCCTGGTTATAGACCGCATCGATCAGCGCCGGGATGCCGGCATGCAGGAAGGTGCTGTCTCCGATGGTGGCGACGATGGGCTTGGTCTCGCCGGCCTTGGCCATGCCGATCGCGTTGCCGATCGACGAGCCCATCGCCACGCAGGTGTCGATGCCGCGCAAGGGATCGAGCACCGCCAGCGTGTAGCAGCCGATGTCGCCGGCGACGCGGGCGCCCGAGGCGCGCACCGCCATGAAGCTCGAGGTATGCGGACAGCCGGCGCACAGCACCGGCGGCCGCACCACCGGCTCCGGCACCCAGACGTTGAGCGATGGCGGCGCCGGCAGAATGCCGGCCTGCACCAGCCCGGCGCGCACCACCTCGGGCGAGAATTCGCCGGCGCGCGGAAACAAGCGCTTGCCCTCGACTTTGATACCGAGCGCCGCGATCTCCTTTTCGATGACCGGCTCCAGTTCCTCGACCACGAACACGCGCTCGACCGAGCCGCAGAAGTCGCGCAATAACTGTTCCGGCAGCGGCCAGGACGCGCCGAGCTTCAGCACGGTGGCATTCGGCAGCACCTCGCGCACATACGGATAGCAGGTGCCGGCGGTGACGATGCCGAAGGCGGGATCACCCTTTTCCCACTGCGTGAGACCCGAGACCGCGAAGTAATCTTTCAGCCTGGCCTCGCGCTCCAGCACCGCGACGTGACGGCCGCGCGCATGCGCCGGAATCATCACGTTCTTCGAAGGCTGCTCCAGGAACACCCGCGCCGACACCTCGCAGCGCAGCCCGACCGAGACGGTGCTGCGGGTGTGCGACAGCCGCGTGGTGCTGCGCACGATCACCGGCGTGTCGAACTGTTCGGAAATATCGAAAGCCAGCTTGGTGAACTCGTACGCCTCCTGCGCGTCGGACGGCTCGAGGATCGGCAGCGTGCCGAGCAGGCCGTAGATCCGGCTGTCCTGCTCGTTCTGCGACGAGTGGATGCCGGGATCGTCGCAGACGATCAGCACCAGCCCGCCATTGACGCCGATATAGGCGAACGACATCAGCGCGTCGGCGGCGACGTTGAGACCGACATGCTTCATCGCGCACAGCGCGCGGCTGCCGGCGAACGATGCGCCGATCGCCACATCGAGCGCGACCTTCTCGTTGGTCGACCATTGCGCGTGCAGATCTTCGGCCGGATAACTGCCGAGGCTTTCGAGGATCTCGGTGCTGGGCGTGCCGGGATAAGCGGCGGCGACGCGGACGCCGGCTTCCCACGCCGCACGGGCGATCGCCTCGTTGCCGGTCAGGGGGCGCAGCTCCTTCGGCCCGCCCTCCAGCGCCGTCGCGGCTTGCCAAGGTGTATGCATCGAGAGCTCCCCCCAGCGAACGCCATCGCGGCGATTAGAACTGCTGTAAAGGGGCCCTGTTTCCCAAATTTACCTTCCGTCGTATTTGCGCTAAGTCAACGGCCGCGGCGATCATGATGATCACTACGACCACGGACTAATCGTCGTCCACGATGATTTGTGCTGGAGTATCAGCAGTGCACTTGCAGCGCAGCTCCGTGCTAATCAGGAATCGATCGCAAGGCGATCGCTGGTTGAACTTTGGTTGGTAGTGAGGACGCAATGACGACGGTCCCCGACAAACACGTCGAAGCCCGCATGGCCCGGATCGAAGCCGCCGTGCAGCGCGTGCAACTCTTCATTGTGCTGGTGGTGGGTGTCGCGGCGATCCTGTGGTGCCTCGACCTCGCGGTGCGCCTCAATCCCGATCCGGATTCGCTGGTCTGGTTCTACGGCGGGCAGGCGGTCGCGGCGCTGATCGGCATGGCCATCGCTTACGCAGCGGCGAAGCTGATCGGCTATCCGCTGCAGGTTCTGCAGCGCGCCTAGCGCTCCGTCGCGCGCGCGACGATTTTTCGCGCCGCGGCGTTCCTGCGTGACACACAATTCGGCTCCAAAGCTGCTACATTGTCCCCGCGGATGGGTGCCGCTGCAGGTTGAGATGCGTCGAGTTGTCAAGAAAGCTGTGGTCGCTCCACGCAGCGCGGAGCGCAGGACGGCTGTGAAAAGCGCCCGATCATCGGCACGCCGGGCGGTCTCCGAGGCGATTGTTCTTCCTGCCGCGAGCACCACAACCGACGCGTTCAAGTCGATTGCGGCCGCACTGATCGCGCGGATCGCATCGCTACGCCCCGCCGTCGAGCAGCGCGACCCGACCGGCGTGCACCAGATGCGGATCGCGCTGCGGCGCACCCGGGTGATGATCACGATCTTCGCCGCATTGGTGCACGGCCCCGAGACCGAGCGGTTGAAGCGCGAGCTGAAATGGCTGACCGGCCGGCTCGGCCCGGCGCGCGACCTGCATCTGATGGACCTCAAGCTGCAGGAGACCAGCAGCGCCAGTTCGAACGCCTTCCGCAAGCGCGTCGCAACCGATCGCGCCAGCGCGTTCACGACCGCCGGCCGCGCCGTCGCCGACGAGCGGTTCGACAAGCTGCTGGCCGATTTGCAGCGCTGGGCCGATGCCGGCGAACGGGCACAGACCGCGCAGGATGTTCCGGCGAAGGCCAAGACCTTCGCCAAGCGCACGCTGAAGCGCCGCGCCAAACGGCTGATCGGCAAGCTCGACCGGCTGGATGAGCTGAGCGACGAACAACGCCACCGGGTGCGCATCGCCGCCAAGAAGCTGTACTACACGGCCGGCTTCTTCGAGAGCCTGTTTGCCGGACGCAACAGCGGCAAGCACCTGGCGAAATTCAGCAAGCGGCTGAAGAAGCTGCTCGACGCCCTCGGCGCGCTGAACGACGCAGCGGTACAACGCGACCTGGCGAGCCGCGTTGCGAACAAATCGCGCGGCGCCAAGGCGGGTGGCCACGCCAGGCCAGCGGCTGACGCGGCCGAGGATTTGGCATCCGGCGGCGGCGACGCTCGTGACGCTCAGCTCAAGGCGGCGCTGAAGGCCGCCCGGCGGCTGGCGGAGACGCCGATTTTCGGGGATTGACCGCGCGGCTTCGGCTCGTTGTCATGCCGCATGGTCTTGTCGTGAATCGGGACCGCCCACGGCAACGCCAATAGGACTCGATGCAGCCAGAACCGCACCCGCTCGTCGAAATCGTGCCGGCCTCACGCTTCGCCGTGACCCGGCGCTGGCTGGCGCGCGTCTCCGGCTGGGCCGCCAAGGCGACGTTCCGGATCCGGCGCGGATCGCCGGAACTGACGATCGCGGAACTCGGCAAGAGCTGGCCGCTGACCGAGCCGCAGCGCGCCGCGCTGCTGCAGCTCGGCGCCGCCAAGCCGGGCGCGGCGTTCATCGACGAGAAGGTCGGCGACATCAACCGCGCCGCGTTTCACCGCTCCGCCTTCGTGCTCAACGCCGCGACGCATCTGTTGTTCGTCGACATCGGCGCACAGCTGCTGCTCTCGCTGTGGGAGCTGAAGGCCGCGCTGGTGATCGGCAATCTGCTGCTGGCGTTGCTGGCGCACCTGCAGATGCGCGCGCATTTCCGCGCGCTGCTGGCCGGGCCGCGGGCGCTGCCGAACAAACGGCGGATGTGGGGCCTGCTGCGCAACCCGCGCTACAACAAGGCGGTGAAGAAGAGTTCGAAGCCTTACGCGCGCAGCGCCTGGAAAGAGAAGACGCTGTACCGCACCGCGTATTTCGGCAACGCGCTGCTGATCTTCCTCGGCTCGCAATTCATCCTGCCGCCGGAGCGGCTGATCTTCCCGTTCGGCTTCCTGATCGGCAAGATCACCGGACTGATCACCACCATCGTCATGCTGTTCGACGTCTGGCGCGGCATCCGCGCCGGCGACGACGCCAGGCTGGCGCGCGAACGTGAAGTGTCGGTGTATCGTAACTTGAAGATTTGAGCGGCGTCAGCGTTGGTCTGAGCGCGCCTCACTCCGCGCCTTCTCCGCCTCGCGCTTCCTGTCCAACCGCTTGCCTTGCCATTCCAGCACCAACCAGCCCGCGGCGAACATCCCGAGCATCAGGATCTCGAAGTAATTGAAGGCGCTGTCGCTATTCATGGCGCGGCTTGTCGCGCTCGGCGCGAGCGCGATCGAGGCGCTTGCCCTGGCGTTCGAGGATCAGCCAGCCGGCGATCAGGCAGACGAACACGGCGGCAAGTTCGATCAGTCCGTAATAGTCTTCCATCGCCGCCTCCCGCGATGCGCGGTTGACTGTGTACTCAGCTCCAGCTCACCAGCGGCGGCATCGAGCTCATGATAGTTTCGGTGTTGCCGCCGGTCTGCAGGCCGAACATCGTGCCCTTGTCGTACAGAAGATTGAACTCGACATACAGGCCGCGGCAGGCGAGCTGCTGGGCGCGCTCCGCGTCGGTCCAGGGTTCGACCATGCGCTTGCGGACGATCTTCGGGTAGATGTCGAGCAGCGCCGAGCCGACGTCGCGGGTGAAGGCGAAGTCGCGTTCGAAATCGCCGCTATTGAGGTGATCGTAGAAAATGCCGCCGACGCCGCGCGCCGTGCCGCGATGCGGCAGGAAGAAGTAGGTGTCGGCCCACGGCTTGAATTTCGCGTAGTAGGTCGGATCGTGCGCGTCGCAGGCGGCCTTCATGGCGGCGTGAAAGATCGCCGCGTCCTCGGCGTCCTGGCTGCGCTGCTCCGGCAGCATCGGCGTCAAATCCGCGCCGCCGCCGAACCAGCCCTGCGACGTGGAGAGGAAGCGCGTGTTCATGTGCACGGTCGGCACCCGCGGACTGCGCGGATGCATGATCAGGCTGATGCTGGTCGAGACGTAGTCCAGCGTGACGCCGTCGCCCGGCAGGTTCTTCGCCATCTCCGGCGTCAGCCGGCCGTTGGCCGACGAGGTGTGGATGCCGATCTTTTCGAACAGCCGGCCGTTCGACAGAAAGCCGCCGACGCCGCCGCCGGCGCCGGTCTTGCGCTGCCACGGCTTGTAGCTGAAGGTCGCGGGTTCGCCGGGAAACAGCTCGGCCGGCGCCTCGCGCTCGAGCGTTTCGATCTCGGCACAGATCCGGTCGCGCAGGCCTTCAAACCAGGCCCGCGCGCGGGTGCGGCGCGCTTCCACCGGGTCGTCCGAAGTTGCTGGGTTGCGGTCGAGGTCGGCGTCGATGGTCATGGCGATGATCCGTTGCAAGTGAGCATCGGTACCACGCCAGTGTGGCGGCTTCGAGAGTTTTTGCAAACGGGTGGCGGCTACCGCGCTCGGTGTTAGGCCACAGCCTATCCCGGACGTCATAGCCGGGCTTGTCCCGGCCATCCACGCCTTCGCCTCTGCTCAGCAAGGCGTGGATGCCCGGGACGAGCCCGGGCATGACGACCTTATTGAACCTATTAGCTAACTACACCCGGCTGCGTTGCAGCATCTGGTCTCGGCGTTCGAGCTTGGTGAACAGCTCGACCAGCCAGGCGACTTTCTGTTCGAGCGGCTTGACCTTGGGACGCGCCGGCATTTCACGGACCGGGTGGGCAATTACCGCGTCGATCAGGAAGCGGGTCTCTTCCATGTCGCCGAATTTCGCCGGCAGATACTTCGCCGGCGCCCATTCGGTTTCCTGGAACGCGAGCAAGCGCGCCAGCACCGCGAGCTTGCGGCCGGTCGAGACCACGGCGCGGCTCGACACCGAGTCGAGGCCGCTTCGTTCGACCTCGCGGCCGATCTCGGCGTACAGCGCACGCGCCGCGAAGATGCCGGGCCGGCACGAGCGCGGCAGGTGGGCGATGCCGAGCGTGGCGCGATCGTACAGCGCGTCCGCGGTGTCGATCAGCCGCTTGACGATGCCGGCGATCTCCGGCGTGAATTTTGGATCGGCGAGCCAGCTCTCCGGATCGAGACCGGCCTCGCGCATCCATTGCAGCGGCATGTAGATGCGGCCGTTGCGGGCGTCCTCGCCGATGTCACGGGCGATGTTGGTGAGCTGCATCGCGCAGCCGAGGTCGCAGGCGCGGGCGACGATGTCCGGCCGGCGCTGGCCCATCACCAGCGTCATCATCACGCCGACGGTGCCGGCGACGCGCGCGCAGTAAGCGTACAGATCGGACAGCGTCTCGAAGCGGCGGCCCTGCGAATCCCATTCGAGGCCTTCGATCAGCGCCTCGGGAATCGCCGGCGGAATCGAGAAGCGCGCGATCACGTCCGCGAAGGCGCGGTCGGACGGATAAGCGCGCGGCAGGCCGCGGCAGGCGCGATCGAGCCGGTCCTTCAGCACGTCGACCGCGGCGGCGCGGTCGAGGCCGAGATCGACGGCGTCGTCGGCGACGCGGCAGAACGCATAGAGCGCGATCGCCGGATCGCTGATCCGCCGCGGCAGCACCTTGGAAGCCGCGTGGAAGGTGTGCGAGCCTTCCTTGATCATCTCGCGGCAGGCCAGCATGTCGGATTGGGCCAGCAGATCGGATTGCAAACTCATGACGTCACCAGACTGTTGGCCTCGGGGACCAGGGAATCGAGCACGCGCGCGGAGGACAGCACACCAGGCAGCCCGGCGCCGGGATGGGTGCCCGCGCCGACCAGATACAAATTCTTGACGTCTTCGCTCTGGTTGTGCGGCCTGAACCAGGCGCTCTGCCACAGCACCGGCTCCAGCCCGAACGCTGCGCCGCGGAACGACGACAGCCGGTCCTGAAAATCCAGCGGCGTGGTGATCTTCGAACTCACCACCTGCTCCTCGAGACCCGGCAGCACGGTCGCTCCCAGCATCTTGGCGATCGACGCGCGATACGGCTCGGCCTTGCTGTGCCAGTCGATATCGCCGAGCAGATTCGGCACCGGCGACAGTACGTAGAACGTATCGCAGCCGGGCGGCGCCAGCGACGGATCGGTCGCGGTCGGGCGATGCAGATACAGGCTGAAATCGTCGGCCAGCACCTTGCGGCCGAAAATGTCGCTGATCAGCTCGCGATAGCGCGGCCCGAGCAGGATGGTGTGGTGCTTGACGTCCTCGTAGCGCCGCTTGGTGCCGAAGTACCAGACGAACAGGCTCATCGAGTAGCGCGAGCGCTCGATCTTGGCGTCAGTCCAGCGCCTGCGCGCCTCGGGCGCCAGCAGATAGCGATAGGTCGAGGCCGAATCGGCATTGGACACGACGATGTCGGCCTTGATGACTTCGCCGTCAGCGAGCTTGACGCCGGTCGCCGCGCCGTGCTCGACGACGATCTGGCGAACGTCCTGATTGTACAGGATGCGATTGCCCTGCCCTGCGATCAGTTTGGCGAGGCCGGCGACCAGCGCGCCGGTGCCGCCCATCGCCGAATGCACGCCCCACTGCTTTTCGAGGTAAGTGATCAGGCAATACACCGAGCTCGACATGAACGGGTTGCCGCCGATCAAGAGCGGATGGAAGCTGAACACCTGCCGCAGCTTCGGATCCTTGAAGTGCTTGGCGACGAGGCTGTAGACGCTGCGATAGCTCTCCAGCCGCAGCATCGCCGGGGCGATCTTCAGCATGTCGGTGAAGCGGCTGAACGGCTGGTCACCGAGCTGCTCGAAGCCGACCTTGAAGATCTCGTGCGACGCCGCCATGAAGCGGTCATAGGCCGGCACGTCGTCCGGGCAGAACCTGGCGATCTGGTCGAGCACCGCGTTGCGGTCGTCGGAGTAGTCGAAGAACGTGCCGTCGTCGAAGCGGATCCGGTAGAACGGCGACATCGGCTTCAGCGTGATGTCGTCCGACATCCGCTTGCCGCACAGCTTCCACAGCTCCTCGAACAGGTATGGCGCAGTGACGATGGTCGGGCCGGCGTCGAACGAGAAGCCGTCCTGTTTGTGGACATAAGCCCGGCCACCGGGCTGATCGAGCTTTTCCAGGACGGTGACGCGATACCCTTTGGCGCCGAGCCGGACCGCAGCGGCCAGGCCGCCAAAGCCGGAGCCGATCACCACCGCATGCGGGGCACGATCATCAGGGGTACGGGGCGCGGGTTTGGGACCGGGATCGAGCATGGGGACCACTGTAACGAAAAATTGACAGCCGAACCAGTCTAAATGTGTAATGCGAAACTTACAGTCCCGTCTTTGATCTATTCGACATTTTGCGCGGTCAGGCGCGAAAATCGCGCAATCAGGTCGGCGATCAACTGCGGCTGCTCCTCATGCGCCAGATGGCCCAGCCGCGGGATCCGCTCGATGACGGCTTTGCGCTGGATTTCCTGCACCTGACGGGCGACCGACGGCGGAATTGCGCGGTCGCCTTCGGCCGCGACCAGAACGAGTTGCGGCTTCAATTGGGGGAGCGCGCGCAGCAGCGGCTCCAGGTCCCAGTTCGCCATCATCCGCAACGCGGCGGCGACGTGGCCGGAATTGCCGACGAGCTTGCCGTAGAGCTTCAGTCCCTGCGCGTCGAGCGTCGAGCCGGTATTGCCGATCAGGCGCTCGACCGCGCCGCGCGAGCCGGCCTGCCAGGCGAACAGGCTGGGCACGAACGGATTCAGCACCAGCATCTTGGCGAGCGGCGAGAAGAAGTTCGCCGCAGGCCCGCCGTAAGGCAGGAAGGCGCCGTTGAGGCTGATCAGCAGCTTCGGCGCGATGGCGCCGTCGAGGCACATCCGCGCGGCGATCGCGGCGCCGGCCGAGTGACCGACCACGATCTGCGGCGAGACGTTCAGCACGCGCAGCAGCGCCGCGAGATCGGCCGCCATGCCGGGCAGCGACAGCCGGTGCGCGCGCGGCGACTGGGTGAAGCCGTGGCCGGGCAGATCCGGCGCGATCACCTGATAGTCCTTGGCCAGCAGCGGCATCAGGCCGCGCCAGGAATGCGTCGCGGCGCCGGTGCCGTGGATCAGCAGCAGCACCGGCGCCCCCGCCGGCCCCATCTGCTGCACATGCCAGCGGAAGCCGCCGGCCTCGACGAACCGGCTCGCCTCGCGATGCGGCCAGTCGGCGCCGTCGCGGCTCCAGACGAGGTCGCTCATGGCGCGAACTCCGACGCGGAGTGAGCAGCCGTGCCGGCTTGTTGCGGTCGATTTCTGGTTCGGCGCTCAACTCCGTCATGGCCGGGCTTGTCCCGGCCATCCACGCCTTGCCGCGCGGCGAGGCCCCAAGGCGTGGATGCCCGGGCCTTCGCCGCGCCGAAGCGGCTACGGCCGCGCAGGCGGGACAAGCCCGGGCATGACGTGGGGAGAGGTCGTGCCCAATCGCTGTTGGGGCGTCTCATCGCCATCGCCGCTACAGCGTCACCACGCTCGGCCCGGTCACGCGCGCGAGGAATTCGTCGTAGGCGCGCATGAATTCGCTCGGCACTTCAAAATGCGGCATCGCACCGGTCTGGAACACGGTGATGGTCCAGTTCGGCCGGCCTTCGACCGTGTTCTTGAAGCCGTAATCGACGAAATCGCCGCGCACGCCGTGGCTGAACCACACCGGCATCGGCAGGTCCTGATAGATTCGCAGGATGTCCTGGCTGAACAGGAAGCCCGAGACGAAGTAATAAGGCGCGTGCTGGGCGCCGGGCTGATGCGTCGTCAGATAGTCGTAGTCGAGCATGCCCTGATCGATGTTGGGCGAGCCGAACGCCTTCTTCAGAAACCAGGCGATCACCGGCTTGGCGGTAAGCGCCTTGAAGATGCTCTCGCTCCACAGCGGATTCTCGAAAAACGAATGCAGCCACGGAATCGCGCGCGAGCCGCGGCTCCAGCGCTGGTTCTTCTTGTCGAAGCCGGTCGGCGCCACCAGCGCGAGCGTGCGAAACGCGGCCGGCGTTTCGCTCGCCGCACGGGCGAGAAACTCACTGCCGAGCGACAGCGCCAGCGCGTCAATCTTTTGATCCGGATGCGCCTTCTGAATTTCGGCAACTACGGAATGTATCGCATCCGTCATCATCCGAATGGTGTATTGACGCTTGGTACGCGACGAATGTCCAAACCCGGGCAATTCCACCGCGTAGACCGGGCGCCTGGCTGCGTAGTGCGTGAAGATCGGCCGGACCTCATAGGCCGAACCGGCGGCGTTGATGCTGTGAATCAGCAGCAGCGGCGGCTCCGAGGACGGCTCGGCCGGCGCGGCCGACCAATAGGTCAGCCGTCCGCCGAAACTGTCGATGTCGTGCTTTTCGCCCGGCACCGGCGGCGGCAGCGCCGGCTCTTGGCGGCGGGTTTCGGGGGGTGTGGGGGATGCTGGGGTGGTCGCAGTTTCGCTCATCTCGAAATTCCTATTCGCGGCGGCCTCCGCCGCAGGTCGGCGTGGTCAAGACGGTGTTCGCAGTGTATCAGACCGTCAAGGTCGCTTGTCGTAAAACAGTGGGTAGATCTCTTGACACAGAATCTGGTGACGAAACCGTTCATGGAAGTGCTTTCCGGCAACCGGCAGGCTTCTCCCCCGATGTGGATGATGCGGCAGGCCGGTCGCTATCTTCCGGAATACCGCGCCACGCGCGCCGAGGCCGGCAGCTTCCTCGATCTGTGCTTCAACGCCAAGCTCGCCGCCGAGGTCACGCTGCAGCCGATCCGGCGCTTCGGCTTCGACGCCGCGATCATCTTCTCGGACATTCTGGTGGTGCCCTACGCGCTCGGCCGCTCGGTGCGGTTCGAAGCCGGTGAAGGCCCGCGGCTCGATCCGTTGAATTCACCGGACCTGGTCGGCACGCTGAACGGCGCGATCGATCTGACCAAGCTCGAGCCGGTGTTCGAGGCGCTGCGCATCGTGCGCAGCGAACTGCCGAAGGAAACTACGCTGATCGGCTTCTGCGGCTCGCCGTTCACGGTCGCCACCTACATGGTGGCCGGCCATGGCACGCCGGATCAGGCTCCGGCGCGGCTGATGGCGTATCAGCACCCCGGCGCCTTCGCCAAGATCATCGACGTGCTGGTCGAGAGCTCGATCGCGTATCTGTTGAAGCAACTCGAAGCCGGCGCCGACGTGCTGCAGCTGTTCGACACCTGGGGCGGCATTTTGCCGCCGCGCGAATTCGAACGCTGGGTGATCGAACCGACGCGGCGCATCGTCGAGGGCGTGCGCAAGCAGGTGCCGGGCGCCAAGATCATCGGCTTCCCGCGCGGCGCCGGCGCGTTGCTGCCGGCCTTCATCGAGCGCACCGGCGTCGACGCGGTGAGCATCGACTGGACCGCCGAGCCGAAGCTGATCCGCGAGCAGGTGCAGACCAAGGTCGCGGTGCAGGGCAATCTCGATCCGCTGCTGCTCATCGCCGGCGGCGCGGCGCTCGACGAAGGCGTCGACGACGTCCTGAAGAACTTCTCCGCCGGCCGCCACATCTTCAACCTCGGCCACGGCATCACCCCGGATGCGTCGACCGCTCATGTCGAACAGATGGTGAAGCGGGTGCGGGCGTTCAAAGGTTGAGCCGCTCTCGTTCAACAAACCAAAGCCGGTGCGCAAGCGCCGGCTTTTTTGTTGGCATCGTGACCCTGTGACTTGGCACGCAGGTAATACCTGTTACTCCGTCATGGCCGGGCTTGTCCCGGCCATCCACGCCTTTCCGGCATTTCCTTCAGCAAGGCGTGGATGCCCGGGACGAGCCCGGGCATGACGTGGGGAGGTGTGGTGCCGAATGAACTAAGCGCCGCGTCGATCAGCCCGCCCGCGCCGCGGCGGTCACCGCTTGTGCCAGCACCGTTGCATCCGCGTGCGGCAGCGGCAAATAGCGGGCGTCCATTTCCTTGGCGAAGGCTTCGGCTTGCGGGCCCGGGCGCGGCGACATGTCGATCACCACCGAATTGATGCCGGCGACGCGGAATTGACGGGCCGAGGTCTTGGCGTCTTCCTCGGCCTGCGGCCGGCCCGGCGCGCCGTCTCGGGCGATGTTGGCGCGGCCGTCGGTGAGCACGATGACGGTCGGGGTCTGGCCTTTGCGCTTGATCGAGTCGGCCATCATGAAGGCGGTGTCGAGCCCGGCCGCGAGCGGCGTGCCGCCGCCGCCCGGCAGGCCGGCGAGGCTGCGCTTGGCGCGCGCCAGCGACCGCGTCGGCGGCAGCAGCACTTCGGCAATCGTGCCACGGAACGACACCATCGCAACCTGATCGCGGCGCACGTAGCAATCAGCGAGTAACAACTCGACCGCGCCCTTGGCTTCGGCGAGACGATGCAGCGCCGCCGAGCCCGAGGCGTCGACCACGAAGATGGTGATGGTCTCGGTGCGCTGCTTGAAGCGCGCGATGCGGAAGTCGTCCTTTTCCACCAGCACGCGCGGCTTGGTGCCGGGACGCGTCTCGGCCTGGCGCCGGCGCAGCGGCTGCCACGGCGCGGCGGCGCGCAGCGTTTCGATGACGTTGAGCTTGGAGCCGTCGCGCAGCTCGCCGCGCAGCGAGCCGGCGGGACGGCCACGCTTCTTCGACTTCTGCAGCTCGCCCGCCTTGCCGGCGGAGCGCGACCGCGAGCGGCCGGCGGAGGCGCGCAGCGCCTCTAACACACCGGGCGGCATCGCGGCCTTCACCGCGGCGAGGATGACTTCGTCGAGCGCCTTGTCCAAATCCGGCGTCGGCGGCTCCTGCTGATCGTCGTTGTCCTTGTTATCATCCGGCGGCGGCGGCTCGGGCGGCGGCGGCTCGTCGGCCTGATCTGGCTGATCCTGCTGCGGGAACACCGTCGCGCGCGGTGCCAGCACAAGGCGCGCGGCGAGCGTGATGTCGTCCTGCTCGATGGTGCGGCGATCGAACAGAGCGGCGCTCGCCTTGGCGGCGCGGATCGCAAGTAGCGGCGCGCGCAGCGACACGATGCCGAGCGCGGCCGCTGCGGTGCAGATCGCCTCGATCTGCTCGCTCTCGACCTTGATGCCGGCGAGACGTTCGCGCGCCGCCATGATGGCGTCGAGTTCGACCGGAAAATCCTCGGTGTCGCGCCAGGCGAACTGATCGAGATCGAGATGAAAGCCGAGCCGGTCGCGCAGCCCAGCCGGCGCGAACTCGTCGTCGATGCCCTCGTCGAGCGCGACGACACCGAACCGCGCCGGCATCCGCAGCGACAGGCCGTCGCGCTCCACCGCGGTTTCCTGCGCGTCCATCGCCGCGGTGAGATACACGTTGGTAGAGGACTGCAGCCGCTCGGCCATCGCCACCACCAGCACGCCGCCGTCGGCTTCCGCCAAGAGGCCACGCTCGGCGACCGGGCGACCGGCGAGCAGCGTCGCCGACAGGTCCAGTCCGCCGAGCAGGCGGCCGTCGGCGATATGCAGGGGCAGATTCCGATACGGCTGATCCGGTGGCAGCGCGGCGCGCAGCAGCGCCATCCAGCGGTCGCGCACCGGGCCGGCGCGCGAGCGCAGCAGCACGCCGCCGGTGCCGACCGGATCCACCGCGAACAACTGCGCCGCGGTCACCGCATCGGACCATGCGGGCGAGATGCTCATCCGAAGATTTCAGCGAGCGCCCGATCGACACGCACGCTCGACCCTGCGTCGTCCAGCGGATTGCGGCGCAGCCGATGCCGCAGCGCCGACGGCGCGATGCGCTTGAGGTGATCGTCGGTGACGGTTTTGTCGTGCTCCAGCGCCGCAAGCGCGCGGGCGGCGCGCATCAGCGTGAGCTCACCGCGCAGCCCATCGGTGCCGAGCGTCATGCAAAGTTTCGCTGCGCGCTCCAGCGCCGAGTCGGGCACGGTCACGTCCGGTAGCCGCTCCTTGGCCTGCGAAATCTTGCGACGGAGCTTGCCTTCTTCCTTGGTCCACGTCTCGATGAAGGCGCCGGGATCGTTCTCGAACGTATCGCGGCGACGCACGACTTCGATGCGTTCCGGCAACGTATCCGGCGTCTTGACTTCCACCGACATGCCGAAGCGGTCGAGCAGTTGCGGACGCAGTTCGCCCTCTTCCGGGTTGCCGGTGCCAACCAGCACGAAGCGCGCCGGGTGGCGGATGCTAAGGCCTTCGCGCTCGACCACGTTCTCACCGGAAGCGGCAACGTCGAGCAGCAGGTCGACGAGATGATCCTCGAGCAAATTGGCTTCGTCGATATACAGGAAGCCACGATGCGCGCGGGCGAGCAGCCCCGGTTCGAACGCCTTCTCGCCCTTGGCGAGCGCGCGCTCCAGATCGAGCGCGCCGACAACGCGGTCCTCGGTGGCGCCGAGCGGCAGATCGACCACCGGCACGGGCACCTGCGCGGTCTTGACCTTGCCGTGCTTGAGCTTGTCCTTGCACTCGTCGCAATAGCGATCGGGCTGATCCGGATCGCAATTATAACGGCAGCCGACGACCGTCTTCATCTTCGGCAGCAGCGCGGCGAGCGCGCGCACCGCGGTCGACTTGCCGGCGCCGCGGTCGCCGAACGCCAGCACGCCGCCGACCTTCTGATCGACCGCCGCGATCAGCAGGGCGAGCTTCATCTCTTCCTGGCCGACGATGGCGGAGAACGGGAATACGATCGCCATGGGATGAGTTACTCCGGCCGCGTTTTTTCGATGATCGCGGCGGCGCCCTTGCCGAGCAGATCGAGGCCGACACTGCGGCCGAGCTCGCGCGGGCGATCGGCTCGCCCGGTGCGGGTGGCTTCGATGAACAGCCCGCCTTCCTGATCGAGCACCGAGGCGCTCAGCGTCATCTCCGAGCCGTTGATGGTGGAGTAAGCGGCCATCGGCGAGTTGCAATGGCCGTCCAGCACCCACAAGACTTCACGTTCCGCATCGCAACAAAGCCGCGCTTTGGGATCGTCGATCAGCGCCAGATATTTGCGGGTCTGCCAGTCATTGATCGGACACTCGACCGCAACGATGCCCTGCCCGGCCGATGGCAGCATCTCGTCCGGCGTGAAGTCGTGCGCGATGCGATCGGCAAAGCCGACGCGCTCGAGACCGGAGCGCGCCATGATCAGCGCATCGGCGGGACCGACCTCGCCGCCGTCCGGCAGCCGCTGCTTCTCGCCATTGTCGAGCTTGCGCAGGCGTGTATCGGCGGCGCCGCGGAAGTGAATGACGTTGACCTCGGGGAACAGCCGCCTGGCGTAAGCGGCGCGGCGCACCGCGTTAGTGCCGATGGTGTAGCCCTTGCCGCGCGAGGCCTTCAATTCGTCCAGCGTCAGGCCCTTGCGCAGCACCAGCGAGTCGTTGGCCGGATCGCGCGCCAGGGTGGCGGCGACGATCAGCCCGGGTGTCTCTTCATTGGCCGGCATGTCCTTGAGCGAGTGCATGGCGCACTGCAACTCGCCGCGCAGCATCGCGGCGCGGATCTCCGCCACGAACGCCCCGCCCTTGCCGCCGTGCGGCAGCAGCTTGCTGACCTGATCACTGTCGCCGACGGTCTCGAACTTCACGATCTCGACGTCAAGTTCGCTCGCGGCTGCACGCAACTGCTTGGCGATGTCCTCGGTCTGGGCAAGCGCCATCACGCTCTTGCGCGTCCCAATGCGGACTGGAATTTTCACCACACGCTCCATTCGACGACCGCGAAGGGCCCGCGGCGATTGACGGCCGAACAATACCAGTCCGGGCCAAATTGCAAACAGATGACTACCGGATTTTTCGTAAGACCGGGCGGGGTGCCGCGGTCGTTGATCTCGAACAATTCGGGCGCCAGCGACGGCCTTACACTGCCTGTGCAGGTAAAACCTTTCGGCTTCTGTCCATCGCGCCACAATGCTACTCAAGTCAATCGGCGCAATGTTGAGCAAGGTCAAAATACCCATGACGGCAGAAGTTCGGATCGGTGACGGCGATGGTAGACTTTCGCCGCATCCATTGCGGGCGGTCGTACTCGGCGAGGTTCACGCGCGCCCTTTCACGGCCCTCTCGGTGCCGGCGCGCGTGCTGCACTTCGCGTTCGATACTACGAGTGACAGGGCGGCAGCCGACCGCGCGGCCATGACGCGCTTCTGCGAGTCGCGCGGACTGCAGGGGCCGACGATCGGCGAGAAGCACCATCGCGCCAGCTTCGGAACGACGACGCTGCGCTGGGAGCAGCACTCGGAATTCACCACCTACACCTGGGAGTTCACCGCCGACGCGACCACGACACCGTTTCATCCCGATGCGTCGTCCCTCGCCTCGCCGATGCGGCTGCTGCCGCAACCTGGTCCGTTGCTGGTGGCGGTGGACCTGCACGTGCTCGCCGACAACCCGCCGGTGACCGCGCCGGAGCGGCTGTTCAATCGCGCCAGCCTGGCAGTGGCGGAAAACTCCGATGGCGCGGCGTTGTACGCGACCGACTTCCAGCCGGGCCCGTCGGGGTTTGTGCGGGTGCTGGTGGTCGACCGCGGCATGGCGCCTGAGCGCGCCGGCGCGCTGGTGCAACGCGTGCTTGAAATCGAAACCTACCGGACGCTGGCGCTGCTCGGCCTGCCGGAAGCGCAGCGGCTCGGCCCATCGATCAGCAATGCCGAACGTCGCCTCGCCGAAGTCACCGCCGAGATGCGCAGGGCCGGCGACCTCGAAATCAACAACCGCCTGTTGCGGGAGCTCACCGAACTCGCGGCGGAAGTCGAGGCCGGCGCCGCCGCCAGCCTCGGCCGGTTCAGCGCCAGCCGCGCCTATGAGGAAATCATGACCGGCCGCCTCGCCACGCTCGGCGAACGCAAGGTCGGCGGCCTTCCGACCTGGTCGTCGTTTCTGGCGCGCCGGATGAAGCCGGCAATGCGCACCTGCGCCACCACCGAGGCGCGGCAGTCGGACCTATCGCTCAAGCTCGCGCGCGCCGCCAATCTGTTGCGCACCCGCGTCGATGTCGAACTCGAACAGCAGAACCAGGAACTGCTGAAATCGATGAACGCGCGGACCCGGCTGCAGTTGCGGCTGCAGACCACCGTCGAAGGCCTGTCGACCGCGGCGATCACCTACTACGTGGTCGGGCTGTTCGGCTACCTGGTGAAAGGCCTGCACGAGGCCGGTCAGATCAAGGTCGACCCTAATCTGGTTACAGCAGGCTTCGTGCCGATCGCAGCGCTCTCGATCTGGTGGACGGTGCGCAGCATCCGCAGGAAACACATCGCGGGTGAGGACTGATGAAGTCCGGCCACAGCTTCGGCGCCGTCCGCATCGTCGTCGCGTTGCTGGCGGTAATCGCGGTAGCGCTGGCACTGTGGCAGCTGCAGCGCGGCAAGGGTGACCTGATCGTCGCCCATGCGACCGTCGGCGATACGCCGCTGACGGTGTTTCGCGCTCCGACCACCACGCGCGCGCCCGTCGTGGTAATCGCTCACGGCTTCGCCGGCTCGCAGCAATTGATGCAGCCGTTCGCCCAGACCATGGCACGCAACGGCTACATCGCCGTCACCTTCGATTTCACCGGCCATGGCCGCAATCCGGTAACGATGAAGGGCGACGTCGACGAGCCGACCAGGATCACCGGCGTGCTGGTCGACGATCTGGCGCGCGTCACCGACTACGCGCGAGCGCTGCCGCAGAGCGACGGCCGCGCTGCCGTGCTCGGCCATTCGATGGCCTCGGACATCGTGGTGCGCTACGCGATGGCGCACCCGGAGATCGTCGCGACCGTCGCAGTGTCGGTGTTCACCCGGGTCGCAACCGCGACGAGCCCGCGCAATCTGCTGGTGATCGTCGGCGCGCTCGAGCCGCAGATGCTGATCGACGAGGGCCTGCGCATCGTCAATCTGTCGACCGGCGGCGGCGCCGTTGCCGGCCGCACCTATGGCGAATTCGACAAGGGTACCGCACGGCGGCTGGCGCTGTCCTCCGGAGTCGAACATATCGGCGTGCTGTACAGCCAGGACTCACTGCGCGAGGCGCTCGCCTGGATGAACGACTCCTTCGGCCGCACCAGCAGCGGCTGGATCGACCGAAGGCCGATCTGGCTGGCGCTACTGTTCGGTGGACTGATCGCGCTGGCGTGGCCGCTGTCGGCGCTGCTGCCGCAAGCCGCGCCGGTGCCGATGGGCGCCAGCCTCGCCTGGAAGCCGCTGCTGATCGCAGCCATCGCGCCCGCGGTGCTGACACCGCTGCTGCTGTGGAAGGCGCCCACCGACTTTCTGATCATCCTGCTCGGCGATTACCTGACGCTGCATTTCCTGCTGTATGGCGCGCTGACCGCCGCGATTCTCTGGCTCATCCGGCTACGCCAGCGCAAGGCGGCGACGCATCCGCCGCACCACGCCGGCCACAGCCTTGCGCGGCTGGAATCGCTGCCGGACCCGGCGCATCCACGGACCTCGATCGCCGCTCTGATCATCGCGGCGACAGTTGCGATCGCCTATAACATCATCGGCTTCGGCTGGCCGCTCGATACCTATCTGTTCTCCTTCATGCCGATCGAACCGCGCGTGCACCTGATCGCAGCGGTCGCCTGCGGCACCATCCCGTATTTCGTCACCGCCGAATGGATGGCGCACGGCGAAGGCGCGCGGCGCGGCGCCTATGCGCTGGCGAAATTCTGCTTTCTCGCCTCGCTCGCCGCCGCGGTGGCGCTCAATCTGCACAAGCTGTTCTTCCTGATCATCATCGTGCCGGCAATCCTGCTTCTGTTCGTCGCCTTCGGCCTGATCAGCAACTGGACCTACAAGGCCACCAACCATCCATTGCCGGGCGCACTGGCGAACGCCATCCTGTTCGCCTGGGCGATCGCGGTGACATTCCCGATGGTGATCCGATGACGGAGATCGAGCTGTGGCCGGATGCGGGCCGACGGCGCTGGCGCCTGATCACCGACATGGTGATGGGCGGCGTGTCGCAAGGCACGCTGCACGCGCCGAGCGCCGGAGAGCACGCACCGGTGCGGATGCGCGGCGCGGTGTCGACCGAGAACAATGGCGGCTTCATTCAGATCGCGCTGGACCTTCAGCCGGACGGCGGCGCATTCGACGCCAGCGCCTTCACGGGCATCGGACTCGAAGTCTTCGGCAATGGCGAGACCTACGGCGCGCATCTGCGCACCACCGATATGGTCCGGCCGCAGCAATCCTATCGCCACGCCTTTGTGGCGCCGCCGCATCCAACGGTGCTGCGGCTGCCGTTCGCGGAATTCCAGCCGCATCGCATCGAGACGCCCTTCGTGCCGGCCCGGCTGCGGCGGGTCGGGCTGGTGGCGATCGGGCGGGCGTTTGATGCAGATCTATCGGTGGTCCGGCTTTGGCTCTATTGATCGCTGACGCCTGACTTATGGCGAATGGCGAGGCTGTGCAGCGCTCTTTTAGAACGGCCGCATCGGCACGCGAAGGCGCCGCAACGTGCCGCGGCGAAGGAATGTGCATGGACAGCCGCGTCGTTCCCGATCAGCTGATCACCCCACCGCTCAACGCGCCGGCGCCGCGCGAATTGTGCACCGATTGCGGCGTGTCGCGGATGAGCGACCCCAAGCAGTGCGGCCAGGCGTGCCAGTTCATCAAGCCGAACTATCCGGCCATGGAGCACACGGTCCACGGCCGCACGCGCGATGCCGGCAAACCGGACGAAGCGTTCTTCGGCCCCTACCGCCGCATGCTGCAGGCGGCGATGAAACGGCCACGCGACGGCGCGCAGTGGACCGGCATCACCACCAGGATCGGGGAGCGGCTGCTGGAAACCGGCGCGGTCGACGCGGTGCTGACGATGGCGGCCGACCCGGACGACAAATGGAAGCCGCGGCCGGTGCTGGTGACCCGCGCCGAGGACATGGCGCAATGCCGCGGCATGCGGATGGGCTACGCGCCGTCGCTGGCGCTGCTCGAGCCGGCGCGCGCCGCCGGCTACAAGCGCCTCGCTGTAATCGGCATCCCCTGCCAGATCTATGCGCTGCGCTCGCTGGAGCAGACGCTCGGCTTCGAGCGGCTGTATGTGATCGGCACGCCCTGCTCCGACAACACCACCACCGAAGCGTTTCACGGCTTCCTCGAGCTGCTGTCGGACAAGCCCGAGACCATCACCTATCTGGAGTTTCGCGCCGACTATCATGTCGAGCTGCGCTTCGACGACGGCCGCGTGGAGGAGATCCCGTTTCTGCTGCTTCCGATCTCCAAACTGCCGTCCGACTTCTTCCCGATCACCTGCCGCACCTGCGTCGACTACACCAACACTCTGGCCGACATCACGGTCGGCTACATGGCCGGACGCGGCGAGCAGTGGCTGCTGGTACGCAACCAGCGCGGCGAGGAATTGCTTCGCCTGCTCGGCGACGAGGTCCGGCTCAGCGAACCGACCAGCGCCGGCAAGCGCGCCGCGCCGGTGAAGGGCTTCCTCAAGAACACCGAGCTTGCCGCTGGCGGCCTACCGGTGCGCGGCATGCCGAACTGGCTGCGGCCGTTGATGGGCTGGCTGATGCCGAAGGTCGGCCCGCGCGGCCTGGAATTCGCCCGCGCCCGGGTCGAGATGAAGGCGGTTGAAACCGTGCTGCATCTGCGCCGGGCCTACAAGCACAAGATCAAGAACATGGTGCCCGCGCATGTCTGGGCGTTGGTGAAGCCGTATGGACTGACGCCCCAAGACGGCGAACAGCGCAAGTAACTTCGCAGCGGCTGGGCGTCTGCCTGCGGAGGCGAAATGGAGAACTCCGCGGGCGGTTCGGAGGAGGCCACTATTGAGTTCCGACGTCATTTCGAGGAGCGAAGCGACGAAGCAATCCAGAGGCTCAGTGCACGGCGCCCGGATTGCTTCGCGGAGCCTGTCATCGGGCGGCGCAGTGCGCCGACCCGGTGGCTCGCAATGACGCAGCACAAGCTTGGCCATGACCGACAAACCCAGAGGCGTTGGTAATCGGATAGGCCCTGAGGCGTCCGGCATAATCCGGACAGAACCACGCTCCGCCCTCCCGGTTGTTTGCGCACGGAACCGCGCCTCAAGCGCGCGTCCGCAATCACCCGATGGAGGCTTACTTGGATACCAACATTCTCGATCACTTGAAAACGCTGCACACCGCCGCGATCGACGCCCGCAACGGTTACCAGGAAGCGCTCGAAGACGCCGAGGGCAAAGGGCTGACGTCGCTGTTTCGTGACATGATCGCGTTGCATCACTCCAATGCCGATGAACTCGCCGCGTTGCTGATCGGCGCCGGCGAACAAGCCGACGACAGCGGCTCGTTCATGAGCGTGGTGCACAGGACCATCATGAGCGTGCGTTCGCTGTTCGACGGCCTCGACGGCAGCGTGCTGCCCGGGCTGATCGATGGCGAGAAGCG
The DNA here is from genome assembly GCF_003591005.1 of Rhodopseudomonas palustris. Taxonomy (GTDB): domain Bacteria; phylum Pseudomonadota; class Alphaproteobacteria; order Rhizobiales; family Xanthobacteraceae; genus Rhodopseudomonas; species Rhodopseudomonas palustris_K. The sequence continues at coordinate 229,745 of NZ_QYYD01000002.1, read as the reverse complement.
CAACGTCTCGAAATACGACGACGCGATCGCGGCCGCCGGCGCCGACGCCACCGTGCTGCCGACACTCACAGCGCAGCGCAGCAAGATCCAGGACAAGATCACCCTAATGGAGCAGCAGAACGCCGCCTACGAGGCCGCGAAGGCGTAGTTGGAGCACTGTCGCCCTCGCGACGATGCTCATCTGCTACCAGTCAACCGCTCTCCTCGTCATGCCCGGGCTTGTCCCGGGCATCCACGCCTCGCTGAGATCGCGGCGAAAAAGGCGTGGATGGCCGGGACGAGCCCGGCCATGACGGACGGGATGTGGGATCTCTCAAGGCAATAGCTTCCGCTGGTCGATTTGCCGAGAGCACAAGCAAACGGGGGCCGAAAGGCCCCCGTTTGTCGTACTGATCAGATATCGCGCTTACTTGGTCAGCGTGCCGGTGTTGCCCGGGGAGTTGCCGACGCCGGCGTCGGAGCCGGTCGGGGCGACGCGGGTGTCGGTGCCGGGATTGGCCGGCTGATACTGCTTCGGCTCGTTCTGGATGTTCTTGGGCTGCGCCATGCCGGTGGTGCCGCTGGTCGCGGCCGGAGCCGTTACTTGCGCGGTCTGGGTGTCGTTGCGCGAGCTGACACCGGTGGCCAGCAGGCCCATGGCAATCAGCGCGAACACGGTGATGCCGATCAGTTCCGGCAGGGCACCGTCCGGCGCGGCACCACGACCGTTGCCGTTGCCTTCCAGCGTATCGGCCGCGACCGCGCGGTTCGAGCGCGACTTGATGAAGTTGAGGAACGCGAAGCCGACGATCGCGATTCCGGCCGCCAGCGTGAAGAACATCAGCCAGCTAATGGGTTGGTCACCGTTCATGAAAATCTCCGTCAAATGGGTTGAACACTCGAATGTCACCTGTCGACTGACAACCGGAGGTTTTCTCAAAGGTTCCAACGCCGGCCAGTGCCGGCCTGCGGCGAATGACGCCTGAGATGCTCCGCTGGAATCGAACCAGCGGGGTCGAACGAGAGCTTTTTCGGTACTGATCGAATCAGAACCGGAGCTCTAGGGCTTCCTTAGACGCGTCTTCACGCGAACCGGTATCCACGTCGCTCGACAACGCTCTAAACAGCGTCCTTGGGAAGCTGCGCGTGCAGCGGCACATCGTGGGGCTGCACCACAGGATCATCGGACTTGTCGCGGCCGAGCACGCGCTGCACTACGACGTAGAACACCGGCACCATCAGCAGCGCCAGGATCACCACCGCGATCATGCCGCCCATCACGCTGGTGCCGAGCGCCTGCTGGCTCTTGCCGCCGGCGCCCGTGGCGATCGCCATCGGCAGCACGCCGCAGACGAAGGCGAGGCCGGTCATCAGGATCGGCCGGAAGCGCAGATGACAGGCTTCCATAGTGGCGTCGCGCAGCGACTTGCCCTCCTTGCGGAGGTCCTTGGCGAATTCGACGATCAGGATCGCGTCCTTTGCGGCCAGTCCGATGATGGTGATCAGACCCACCGTGAAGTACACGTCGTTCGGCAGCGAACGCATCATCGCCGCGATCACCGCGCCGGTGATGCCGAGCGGCACCGTGAGCAGCACCGCGACCGGAATGGTCCAGCTTTCGTACAGCGCAGCGAGCACCAGGAACACGACGAGCGCCGACAGCCCCAGCAGGAACGGCGCCTGCGAGCCCGACAGCTTTTCCTGCAGCGACTGGCCGGTCCAGTCGTAGCCGAAGCCGCGCGGCAGCTGTCCGGCGAGCCGCTCCATCTCGGCGATCGCATCGCCGGTGGTGAAGCCGGGCCTCGCCTCGCCGCTCATGCGGATGGCCGGATAGTAGTTGAAGCCGACGACCTGGGTCGGGCCCTTCGACCATTCGATGGTGGCGAAGGACGACAGTGGCACCAGCTGGCCGCGGCTGTTCTTGACGTTGTAGGTCAGGATATCGTCGGCTTTCATCCGGTCGGGAATGTCCGCCTGCACGATGACGCGCTGCATACGGCCGCGATTCGGGAAGTCGTTGACATACGCCGAGCCGAGATTGGTCGAGATGGTGTTGTTGATGTCCTCGAAGGTGACGCCGAAGGCGCTGGCCTTTTCGCGGTCGATCACCAGGTTGATGACCGGGGCCGGCGGCAGACCTTCGACATAGACGTTCTGCAGAACCGGGCTGGCATTGGCGGAGGTGACGAGTTGCTGGCTGGCCTGCACCAGCGCCTCATAGCCCTTCTGGCCGCGGTCCTGCAGGCGGAAGCTGAAGCCCGAGGAGTTGCCGAGGTTGTCGATCGGCGGCGGCTGCTGCGCCGCGATACGCGCGTCACGCACCGAGCCGAGTGTCTTGTTGGCCTCGGCGACAATCGCGGCCGCGGACGAATTGGCATCGCGCTCCGACCAGTCCTTCAGCGTGACGAAGGCCTGCGCGGCGTTCATGCCCTGGCCGAGGAAGCTGAAGCCGGTGAGGAACGTGACGTTCTCGACGCCCTCGCGCTTGAGCAGATAGTCCTCGACCTTCTTGATGACGTCGTAGGTCCGGTTGTAGGACGATTCAGACGGGGTCTGCAGGTCGACGGTGATGAAGCCCTGGTCGTCGATCGGCAGAAAGCCGCCGGGCATCCGCACCAGGCCCCAGCCGAGCACGCCGACCAGCACCGCGTACAGGATCATCAGCCGCCCGGTGCGGCCGAGATTCCAGCGGACCACGCTGGAATAGCGTTCGCGGGTGCTGTCGAGGATGCGATTGAAGCGGCCGAAGAAGCCGCGTTCGGCGTGGGCGTGACCCTTCACCACCGGCTTCAGCAGCGTCGCGCACAGCGCCGGCGTCAACGACAGCGCCAGCAGCGCCGAGAACGCGATCGCCGACACCATGGTCACGGAGAACTGCCGATAGATGATGCCGACCGAGCCCGGGAAGAACGCCATCGGCACGAACACCGCGATCAGCACCGCGGTGATGCCGACGATGGCGCTGGTGATCTGCGACATCGCCTTGCGGGTGGCTTCCTTGGGCGGCAGCCCCTCCTCGGCCATGATGCGTTCGACGTTTTCAACCACCACGATGGCGTCGTCGACCAGGATGCCGATCGCCAGCACCATGCCGAACATCGTCAGCATGTTGATCGAATAGCCGAACAGCAGCAGCGACACGCAGGTGCCGAGCAGCGCCACCGGCACCACGATGGTCGGAATGATGGTGTAGCGGATGTTCTGCAGGAACAGGAACATCACCACGAACACCAGCACCACCGCTTCGAGCAGCGTGTGCACCACCTTGGTGATCGAGGCCTCGACCACCGGCGTGATGTTGTAGGGGATCTCGTATTTGATATTGGCCGGGAAGAAGCGCGACAGCTCCTTCATCTTGGCCTCGACCGCGCTCGCGGTGGCGAGCGCGTTGCCGGTCGGCGACATCAGCACCGACAGGCCGGCGACCGGCTTGCCGTTGAGACGGGTGTTGAACTGATAGGAGAAGCCGCCGATCTCGATGCGCGCGACGTCGCGCAGCCGCACCGTCGAGCCGTCCGGATTGGCGCGCAGCACGATGGCGCCGAACTCGTCGGCGGAGGAGAGCTGGCCCTTGACCAGCACCAGCACCGAAATCTTCTGGCCCTTGTCGCTGGGCTCGGCGCCGATGGCGCCGGAGGCGACCTGGGCGTTCTGGGCCTCGATCGCCTTGGTCACCTCGGCGGCGGTGAGATTGTAGCCGACCAGCTTGTCGGGATCGATCCAGATGCGGAGCGCGCGCTCGGTCGAGTACAGCGTGGCGCGGCCGACGCCGGGGATGCGGCGGATTTCGCCGAGCACGTTGCGGATCATGAAGTCGCCGAGGCCGACTTCGTCGAGCGAGCCGTCGGTCGAACTCAGCGTGATGATCTGCAGCACCGCGCTCGAGGCTTCCTCGACCAGGATGCCCTGCTGCAGCACCGCGCGCGGCAGCCGCGCCTCGATGCGCTTGATGCGGTTCTGCACGTTGACCGACGCCATCTCGGTGTCGGTGCCGGGCTCGAAGTTGGCGATGATCTCGACCTGCCCGAGCGAGTCCGAGGTCGATTCGAAGTTGAGAATGCCGTTGGCGCCGTTCAGCTCTTCTTCGATCAGCCGGGTGACGCTGTTGTACAGGTTCTCAGGCGACGCGCCTGGATATTGCGTCGACACCGAAATCGAGGGCGGCGCGATGATCGGATACTGCGCGATCGGCAGAAACGGAATCGAGATGACGCCGAGCAGACAGATGAACAGCGCAACGACCCAGGCGAAAATCGGCCTGTCGATAAAAAAGGCGGGCATCGGCGCTTATTGCACCTTCTTGGTCGGTCCGGCGGGCTGGGTCGTGGCGGTCTGGGCGGGCTGCGACGCCGCGGCCTTGGTCTCTTCGGCACTCACCGGCACCACGGCGTCGCCGGCCGCGAACTTCTGAAAGCCCTCGACCACAACCTTGGCGCCCGGCTTCAGACCATCGAGGATCAGCCATTGGCCGTCCTGCTGGGAGCCGACGCGCACCGGCTGCACCGCGACCCGGTTGTCGTCCTTGACGACGAACACTTCACTGCCGCCGCCGGCATTGCGCTGGATCGCCTGGTCGGGCACCGCGATCGCGTCGGCGTCGTAGCCCTGCTCGATCCGCACCCGGACGTACATGCCCGGCAACAGTTCGCGGTTGGGATTGTCGAATTCGGCGCGCAGCGTCACCTGGCCGGTGTAGGCGTCCACCTTGGCTTCAGAGAACAGCAGCTTGCCGGCAATCGGATAGACCGAGCCGTCGTCGAGCACGAGACGAGCGCGCGCCGCGTCCGGCGCGATCTGGTCGAGTTCGCCGGACTCGAAGGCGCGGCGCAGCCGCACCATTTCGGCAACCGGCTGGGTGAAGTCGGCATAAACGTGGTCGAGTTGCTGAATGGTGGCGAGGTTGGTGGCGTCGTTCTGCACCACCAGCGCGCCTTCGCTGACCAGCGCGGCACCGATGCGGCCGCTGATCGGCGCCCGGATGGTGGCGTATTCGAGATTGAGCCTGGCACGGGCGACCTCGGCCTCGCGCGCCGCAACTTCGGCCTCGGCCTGGCGGGAGTTGCTGGCCGCGACTTCGTTCTGCGCCTTGGAGGCGGCCTGATCGCGCGCCAGCGCGGCGACGCGCTTCGCATTCAGTTCAGCCTGCTCACGCGCGGCAGTCGCCTTGGCGAGCGCGGCTTCGGCCGCCTTGAGATCGACTTCGAACGGACGCGGATCGACCTGATACAGCGGATCGCCGGCCTTCACCTCGCTGCCCTGCTGGAACGAGCGCTTGGTGACGATGCCGGACACGCGCGAGCGAACATCGGCGACGCGCACCGGCGCGATTCGGCCCGGAAGTTCGCGAACGATCGCGCGGGCGTGCGCCTTGACGGTGATGGTGCTGACCTCGGGCTTGTCCGGCACGGCCGCATTGGCCACCTTGGGTTCGTTGCAGCCGGCCAGCACCGGCGCCAGACACATCAGTGCCGTCGCCGTGAAGGCAAACTTGATCATTCCCCGCATCGAACAAACCTCTTGAAAAACCGCCCGGCAAGCTGCCGGCATCGCGACACGCGTGCTGAAGGCACGCGGCGCTGCACCTGCGCATTGCTACAGGCGTCTGATGAACGGAAATTAAGTTTGAATTGGTGCGGCACAACATTAAACGCCGGCGGCGCAATGTCACAGCTATAGCAACTATTTGATTTGGATCGACTTTTAAGATTCACGCTGTCGTGAGCGAGACTTGAGTTCCCCGCTCTCAACGCGTTGTGATGGATGCAGCCTCATGGTGCTGCCTGCAACCACCCCCGATCCGTCAGGCGCGGGCCGGCTTTACCCTCATAGCGGGAACGGCGGACCTCCCGATGCGCGAGCTGGGCCTGCGGCGCGATTCGGGACCTGACCTGGCTCAGCGGGCGTAGACAAACGCAGGATCGTCGAGGTCGATCTTCGGCAGTTCGTCTTTTTCGGTCCAATAGTCCTGGCTGTGCTGCCATTCGGGCTTAGTGCCGCGCTTCGGCAACAGGTGCATGCCGCGCATCAGATAGCCTGGGTTGAAGTTCTCTGGATCGATCCAGGGCAGCAGTTCCATGCCGGCATCTTCGGGCCGCAGCGCCGGCACGACACTGCGGTGGCCGTGCTGCTTCATGTGGGTCAGCAGGCGGCAGACGAAATCGGCGACCAGATCCGCCCGCAGCGTCCAGCTGGCGCGGAAATAGCCGAACACCCAGGCCATGTTGGGCACGCCGGTGAACATCATGCCGCGATAGGTGACGGTGTCGGCGAAGTTCAGCGGCTGGCCGTCGATGCTGAAGGCGATGTCGCCGAGCACGTTGAGGTTGAAGCCGGTCGCGGTGACGACGATGTCGGCCTCGAGCGTGTCGCCGGACTGCAGCTTGATCCCGGTCTCGGTAAAGCGTTCGATCTCGTCAGTGACCACCGACGCCTTGCCGGAGGCGATGCCCTTGAACAGGTCGCCGTCCGGCACGAAGGCGATACGCTGCCGCCACGGCCGGTAGCTCGGCATGAAATGCGGGTCGAGATTGTAGTCCGGCCCGAGATGCGCGCGGACGCCGGCGAGCAGTTCCTGCTTCACCACCTCCGGCTCGCTCATCGAGCGCCGCGTGAAGGTCGCCTGATCGAACAGAATCTTGCGGCGAACGATCTCGTGGATCCACTCCTCGGAAACGCCGAGTTCGCGCAGCGTATCGGCGATCTCGATCTTGTTGCGGCCGGGAATGAAATAGGTCGGCGAGCGCTGCAGCACGGTGACGTGGGCACACCCCGGCGCCAGCGACGGCACCAGTGTGGCGGCGGTCGCGCCCGAGCCGATCACCACCACCTTCTTGCCGCTGCAATCGAGGTCATCGGGCCAGGTCTGCGGATGCACGATGCGGCCTTTGAACTCGGCCATGCCGTCCCATTCGGGCGTGTAACCTTCGCTGTGGCGATAATAGCCCTGGCACATCCAGAGGAAGTTCGCGGTGACGCGGACCTGTTCGCCGGTGGCGGTGCGCTCGGCCACGATGGTCCAGCACCGCTCGGCGCTCGACCAGCTCGCCGACTGGATGCGATGGCCCTAATGGATGTGGCGACCGAGATCGTTCTCCTCGATTACTTCGCCGAGATAGTCGCGGATCTCCGCCGCGGTCGCGATCGGCTTGCCGGTCCACGGCTTGAAGCGATAGCCAAAGGTGTAGAGATCGCTGTCGGAACGAATGCCCGGATAGCGATGCGTCAACCAGGTGCCGCCGAAGCTGTCCTGTGCTTCGAGCACCGCGAAGCTGGTGCCGGCGCATTGCCGGGTCAGATGATAGGCGCCGCCGATGCCGGAAATGCCGGCGCCGACGATCAGCACGTCGACATGGTCGGGCAGGAGATCAGGCGAACGACCGGCCAAGTGATCGGAAGACTCCGCCGCGTGAGCAGAGGGCCTGACGCGCGGGGCAGCGGCTTCGGCAGACTGGGTCATGTTTCCTCGACTTTTTTGTCGTTGGAAACAGATTGCCGCCTGCGACGCGCTTTGCCCAGCATTTTCTGCGGCGAAGCCGAGCTTGCGCAGCACCGCAAAGCGCGCCCCGATTGCGAATTTTTCGCCGCGCGAAAGACTCACTTTGTCAGCTGCGATGCTGCCTGAAATGCAAAACGCCGCGGGCATCGCTGCCCGCGGCGCGTTGAGGCCTAGAGGCCGCTGGCTGGCTCAGATGTTGAGCAGCAGCGGATAGCCCGAGAACGACTTGTACTCGCCTTCCTGCTTCAGCAGCAGCGGCGTGCCCGAGAACGACTGATACTCGCCCTCCTGCTTCAGCAGCAGCGGCGTACCGGAGAAGCTCTGGTACTCCCCTTCCTGCTTCAGCAGCAGCGGCGTGCCCGAGAAGCTCTTGTACTCGCCTTCCTGCTTCAGGATCAGCGGGGTGCCGGAATAACCTTCGTACTCGCCCTTCTGCTCGAGAATCAGCGGAGTACCGGAGTGTCCTTTGTATTCGCTCATGATCAATTCCTTTACTTAGAGAGCACTGGCAGGCCCAGCCAGGAGGAGAAGATGGTCGGATTGTTGATCAGCAGCGGCTCGCCCGAATAGGATTTGTACGGACCGCTGCTGTCCAGCAACAGGGGAGTCCCGGAAAAGGACTTGTAGGGACCGCTGCTGTCGAGCAGCAACGGCGTTCCGGAGAACGACTGATATGGGCCCTTGCTGCTGATGACGAGCGGCGTCCCCGAGAAGGTCTTGTCGCTGTCGACGAGCAGCCAGTCGCCGGAATAGGATTTGTACTTGCCCGAGGTGTCGAGCAGCGTGCTGAGATGCAGCATGTTCGAGAACGGCGTCGCTTCGCTCTGTTCGGCGGTCGCCGACGACGATTTCTGAATGCTGATCTTGTTGGGACCGTAGCGGTCGAGGATCTCCGCGGCCTTGGCGGCGAAGCCGAACTCGGCCTTCACCGCGACCACGACGGCGCCCTTCTTGACGTAGTCCGCATAGAGGCGTGCTTCGCCGCTGGGAACGTAAGCCTTGCCGAGCGCCGCAATGATGTCGTCCACCGAGCTGGATTTGCCGCTTTGGTAACCGGTGACAATCGAGTAGCGATAGCTGGCGTTCTTCAGGTCGGCTTCCAGCGCCGCGAGCTTGCTGCTGGAATCATACAACCGGGTGATGATTTGCGTCATGGTGGCTCCGTTCTAGTCTCAGGACCGCGAGGGTTGGCCCTGCATCAATAGGGTGTCCCGTCGCCTGATCAGCGGGACCATCGTGACGAGCGTCGCGAACAGCAGCAGCAGTTCGAGGCAGTAGACGAAATTGTAGCCGGCTGCCGGTCCGAGCTGCGGCGCCAGCGCCGTCACCGCGTCCCGCAGAATGCCGCCGAGCGCGATCGCGACGCCGGCCGCCGAGGCCTGCACCGCACCCCAGGCGCCGAGCGCAAGCCCAGCCTGGTCCTTCGGGGCAGCGTTCATCGTCGCCGTCAGCGTGCCGTGGCCGAACAGACCGGCACCGAAACCGATCAGCAGCGTGCCGAAGCCGAACATCAGCGCCGAGGCAGCGCCCTGCAGCTCCGCCGCGAAGATCACCAGCAGGAATGCCGGGATACCGACCAGCGCGCCGGCGCTCGCCATCCGGAACGGGTCGGCGCCGCGGCTCAGCACGCGCGAGGCGAGACCGAAGCCGAACAGACCGCCGACCGCCAGCGCGGCAGTGAGCTTAGTGGTGTCCCCGACCGACAGATGCAGGATCTGCCCGCCATAGGGCTCGAGCAGCACGTCTTCCATGCTGAACGCCATGGTGCCGAAACCGACCGCGACCAGCCGGCGCATCGCGTTGTCGCCGGAGATGAAGGCATCCCACGATTGCCGGAAGCCGCCGGCCGGCGCGCCGGGATGAGCGGTGGCCACCTCGCCGCCGGTCCGGCGACGCGCCTCCATCTTCCAGGAGGCGACCGCGTTGAGCACGATGGTGACGACGGCCGACCCCTGAATCACCTGAATGAGGCGGCCGGGCGAGAAATCAGCGAGCAGCATGCCGAAGATGATCGCGCTCGCGATCATGCCGAACATCAGCATGGTGTACATCAGGCCGACGACCTTCGGCCGCGTCTCGGGCGCGGCGAGATCTGTGGCGAGCGCGAGACCGACGGTCTGCGTGGTGTGCACGCCGGCACCGATCAGCAGAAACGCCAGCGCGGCGCCGACCTGACCGATCCACACCGGCGCGTGCCCGGCCTCGCCGCCGCCGGACAGCACCAGCAGCGCGAACGGCAGGATCGCCAGGCCACCGAACTGCACCAGCGTCCCCTTGTAGAGGAACGGCACGCGGCGCCAGCCCAGCACGGATTTGTGGACGTCGGATTTGAAGCCGATCAGCGCCCGAAACGGCGCGAAGATCAGAGGGAGCGAAACCATCACGCCGACGATCGAGGCCGGCACGTTGAGTTCGACGATCATCACCCGGTTCAGGGTGCCGACCAGCAGCACCAGCGACATGCCGACCGCGACTTGAAACAGCGACAGGCGGAGTAACCGGGACAGAGGCAGATCCGGCGTCGCCGCATCCGCGAAAGGCAGAAAGCGAGGCCCCAGCGAGGCCCAGACCTTCATCATCTTTTGGCTGACTGTGTTCATCGTCCAGCAAATCCAGCTTGCAAGAGGCCGGCGACGTTGATCAGCGTGATGGAGATCAGCATGACCGAACGGACGACCCGAACGAACAGCACCACTTTGCGCCCGGAGATGAACTGCGGCAGATCAAACCGCCGGCGCGATCACCTCGGCTACAAAGCAAGCGACCGGGACCCGTGGATCCCGGTCCAGCCACACAGCTTCGAAAGAAGCTGCAATTAGCCGATGGTGACCGAGCTCTCGATCGCCGCAGTCTTACCGTTCCAGTACTTCGGGAACCAGGTGGTGTGCGACAGCACGGCGTAGTGAACGAGGATGGCGATCACGGTGACGCTGCCGAGCAGGAGCGGCAGGCCGACGGTCGGCTTCACGACAGTCCAAATGCGACCTTGATTCATCTTAGATACTCCTTAGTGCAGCCAGGGCGAGTAAACATACGCCAGGAAGTGCGCGACGATCGCGATCGCGCCGAAAATGCGCGTGCCGTCGATGACGTGCTTGTGGAGCTCTTCCGATTCCGCGATCGTCAGGCCAGTCGGCCAGACCTTGTTGGGATCGTCTGCCATAGTAAAAACCTCCTAAGAGACTTTCGATCAGTTTCGTGCTGAACCCGCACGGAGGTAGTTTCGCTGCTACGCCGAACAGAGTTCGTGTGGTCTCAGCAATTTTGATGTTCGCCTCGTCACCCGTCCGCGCCGTCAGCTTGCGCCTGAACGCGGGACCGATGCGGGGCTCGTCCAATCCCGGGTGCGGTCAGGCTCATCGCCCTTTCGATCACATCCGAGTGATTGTAAGATGATCCTGACACACATCTTTGTCAATTTAACATGACACTCAGGGGTGTCCGTGTCATACCGGACATCCTCAAACCGGTCCGCCGAGTCCCGGACACGGAAAATTGAGAGAAATGTGATGCAGATTGGCATTGACAGTTTTTCGGAATTGAGAAGCACGAATTTTGGTGGTGACAGCCAGAATTTCTGCGATCGCGAAGCCATTCATCTGCCTGGATCGATCCAGCCCCATGGTGCGCTGCTGGCGCTGGCTCCGGACGATCTGCACGTCGTTCACGCCGCCGGGGATACGGCGCCGCTGTTCGGCGTACCCGCCGACAGGCTTCCCGGGACTTCGGTCGCGACGCTGCTCTCCGCCGATCGGATCAGCAAAGTCCGCGCCCTGCTGGGACCTGGCCGCAAGCTCGAACGACCGCTGCACGCCTTCGTGCTGACTACGCCAGAGGTGAACTGCTCCGACGCCGTTGCGGTCGACGTCGTCGTGCATCAGGCGTCCGGGCTGCTGGTCCTGGAGTTCGACCCGCGCCGGGAAGCAGCGCCGGAGAATTCGCTGGCGCTGGTGCAATCGATGATCCGCCACGTGCAACGCGCCGACGGCGTACAGGCGTTCTGCAACGCCGTAGCCGAGGAAGTCCGCGCCGTCACCGGCTTCGAACGGGTGATGGTGTACCGCTTCGCTTCCGACAGCAGTGGCGAAGTGATCGCCGAATCGCGCGCAGCGGGGATCGAAAGCTTCCTCGGCCTGCGCTACCCAGCCTCCGACATCCCGCAGCAGGCGCGGGCGCTGTATCTGGCGAATTGGATGCGCGCGATTCCCGATGCGCGCTACGCGCCGGCGCCGATCGTGCCGGCCGCGGACCCGCAAACCGGACAGCCGCTCGATCTCAGCCAGAGCGTGATCCGCAGCGTCTCGCCGGCACACCGTCTGTACCTTGCGCATATGGGCGTCGTTGCGTCGATGTCGTTGTCGATCATCCAGCACGGCAAGCTGTGGGGACTGATCGCCTGCCATCACGGCTCGCCGCGCTATCTGCCCTACCGGCTGCGCGAAGCCTGCGAGATGTTCGCCGAGATGGCCTCGTCGCAGCTCGAGGCCAAGGTCGGCGCCGAGCAACTCGCGGCGCGGCTGCGCAGCACGCGGATCCACGAAGAGCTGGTGACGCGGATGAGCCAGGAATCCGATCTGGCCGAAGGGCTGATCCGGTTTCATCCCAATCTGCTCGACTTCATCCCGGCAACCGGCGTCGGGCTGTGGATCGACGGCCACTTCACCGGGATCGGCGTCACGCCGGACGCGGCGCAGACCGAAGCGCTGATCGGCTGGCTCGGCGCGACCTCGAACGAGGGGATCTTCCACACCGACAGCCTGCCGCTGCTCTATCCGCCGGCCAACGCTTTCGCGGATCGCGCCAGCGGACTGCTCGCGTTGTCGCTGTCGAAGTCGCCGCGGGACTACGTGCTGTGGTTTCGGCCCGAAGTGGTGCGCACCGTCACCTGGGCCGGCAATCCGCACAAGCCGGTCGGCGTCGGCCCCGGCGGAGAATTTCTGACGCCGCGGCGAAGCTTCGCGGCCTGGCAGGACTCGGTGCGGCTGCACGCCGAGCCATGGCTCGTCTCCGAGATCGAAGCCGGGCACCGACTGCGGGTGTCGCTGCTCGAAGTCGTGCTGCACCGGATCGACGGCATCGCGCGCGAACGCAAATCGGCGCGGCTGCTGCAGGAGCAGCTGATGCGCGAGGTCGAATTCGGGCTGCGCCGCTCGCAGGACGTGGCGCAGACCCTGCAGGAGGAGACCCGCCGACGCGTCTCGGTCGAGGCCGATCTGTCGCAGGTGCTGCGGCGGACCGTGGAAGATCAGGAAGCCGAGCGGCTGCGGATCGCCCGCGAACTGCACGACACGCTCGGCCAATCGCTCACTTTGCTGCAGCTCGGCTTCGAAACCATCGGCCAGGCCGCCCCGGACAATGCCGACCTTCAGGGCCGCATCAGCGGCATGAAGACGCTCACCGCCGATATCGGCCGGCAGGTGAACCGGCTGGCGTGGGAGATCCGGCCGACCGCGCTCGACGATCTCGGAATTCAGACCGCGATCCAGCATCTGCTCGACGCCTGGAGCGAAAAAGCCCAGGTGCAATTCGATCTGCACATGACGCTCGGTGACCGCCGTCTGCCCGCCGCGATCGAGACGACGTTGTATCGCGTGCTGCAGGAAGCGCTGACCAACATCGTCCGCCACGCCGCCGCGACGCATGTCAGCGTCATTCTGCGATTGACCGACCAGCAGGTGATGATGGTGGTCGAGGACGACGGCCGCGGCTTCGTCAATCCCGACGTCGACCGCCCGCCGGAGCGGCTCGGCCTGCTCGGCATCCGCGAGCGGCTGACGCTGGTCGGCGGCTCGCTCGAAATCGAATCCGCGCCCGGCAAGGGCACCGCTTTGTACGCACGTATTCCGTTGTAAGCAGGGAAGCACATTCATGGACCAGCAGGCCCCTCCCCGATTGCGCGTATTCCTCGCCGACGATCACCCGGTCGTGCTCAGCGGCATGAAGGCCCTTGTTGCCGGCGATCCGGCCATCGAGGTCGTCGGCGAAGCCAATGACGGACCGAACGCGCTGCGCCGCGCGATCGAGCTGAAGCCGGACGTCGCCGTGCTCGATCTGTCGATGCCCGGGCTCAACGGCATCGAGGTGGCGCGCAAGTTTCTCGCCGCCTGCCCCGAATGCCGCGTGCTGGTGCTCACCGTGCACGAGGACGGCGCTTACTTGCGGCAGTTGCTCGATCTCGGCGTATCCGGCTACGTGCTGAAGCGCTCGGCCACCGACGAGCTGATCCGCGGCATCCATGCGGTCGGCACCGGCGGCATCTATCTCGATCCCGCCATCGCCGGCCGCGCCATCGGCCGCACCGCGCCGCACGTTCAGAATGGCGACGAGCACAGCGCCGTGTCGGAACTCTCCACCCGCGAGATCGAAGTGCTGCGGCTCGCCGCGGTCGGCCACAGCAACAAGACCATCGCTGCCAAGCTGCAGATCGGCGCCAAGAGCGTCGAGACCTACAAGGCGCGCGGCATGGCCAAGCTCGGCTTCCACAACCGCGTCGAGGTGGTGCGGTTCGCGCTCAGCATGGGCTGGCTGTCCGACCCATAGGAGTTCGCGCTCCCCGCGTTTGCCCGCGCCCGCGCGAGCCGCTAGCCTCCCGCCGAACCGAAGTCCTGCACGCGACGTCGTCGCAGACGACAGGACGAAGAGTGGGAGGAATTGAATGACTGCCGATCAGCGGACCGGACCATCGCGCGCCAATGCCTTTGCCGGTCTTCGCGTCCTCGACTTCTCCACCACGATTGCCGGCCCGCACTGCACCCGGATGCTCGCCGACATGGGCGCCGAGGTGATCAAGATCGAATCGTCCGACGGCGACACGATGCGCAACCGCCCGCCGGTGCGGGACGGCTACAGCACGGCGTTCGGCCAGCTCAACGTCGGCAAGAAGAGCATCGTGCTGGACCTGAAATCCGCCGAGGGGCGCGAGGCGGTGCGGCGGCTGGTGACGACCGCCGATGTGCTGGTGGAGAATTTCCGCCCCGGCGTGATGCGGCGGCTGAAGCTGGACAACGCATCGTTGCGCGGCCTCAACCCGAAACTGATCTACTGCTCGATCTCCGGCTACGGCCAGACCGGCCCGTCCGCCGAGCTGCCGGCCTATGCGCCGGCGATCCATGCGGCGTCCGGTTACGATCTGGCGCATCTCGCTTACCAGCCCAATCGTCACCAGCCGGACTATTGCGGCATCTACTTGGCCGACGTCGTGTCCGGCATCTACGCCTATGGCGCGATCGCCTCGGCGCTGTATCAGCGCAGAACCACCGGCGAAGGCCAGCACATCGACGTATCGATGCTGGAATCGATGCTCAGCCTGACGCTGAATGAGCTGCAGAGCGCGCAGTTTCCGGTCAAGAAGCAGACGCGGCCGCAATTCGGCCCGGTCGAGACCGCCGACGGCTATGTGATGATCGCGATCGCCAGCGAGAAGTCGTTCCGCAGCTTCATGCAGGCCGGCGGCCATCCCGAACTGATCAGCGATCCGCGCTTCGCCGAGTATCATCACCGCCGCGAGCACTGGGCCGAGCTGATGGACATCATGGAGACCTGGTCGCGGACGCTGACCTCGCAGCAGTGCCTCGCCGCGCTCGACCGGCATGGCGTGCCGTGCTCGGCCTATCGCACCGTGGCCGAAGCGATGGCCGACCCGCAGACCGCGCATCGGCAAGCCTTTGCAGACGTCGAAGACGGCGGCGGCACGTTCAAGGTGCTCAACCAGCCGTTCCGGCTGTCGGGAGGCAATCCGGCGCCGACGCCGAGGGTCGCCACCCTCGGCCAGCATACCCGCGCGGTGCTCGCCGATGCTGGCTATTCTGCCGATGAATTAGCCGCGCTCGGCGTTGGATAAGATGCGCTGAGATTGCTCGGCGTGCCGGTGGATTGTGCGCAAGATAGTTAGCTTTGCCTCCGTCACGCCCGGGGCTCGTCCCGGCCATGCACGCCTTCACCGAGTTTCGTCAGCAAGGCGTGGATGCCCGGCACAAGGCCGGGCATGACGGGGAGAGGTCGAGGATCGGGGCTTTCGGTGTGCCGGCGATGATCGAGAGCTAAGCCGCCCGGCGCAATTGCACCCGCCACAAGTCGGGGCCTTCTTCCAGATAGGTCCACTGGCAATCGTCACCATGCACCGCTTGAAAGAAGTACTTCAATGGTCGCGGGTCGTGGTCGACCACGATCTGCAGGCCCTGCCCCGGAGACAGGCTGTCGAACAGGCGCGGGATGATCTCGTGGCGCTGCTGATGCGGGATCTGGCGGACGTCGAGGACACGTTCGGCGGTCGCGGCTTCGGTCATGGTCGGTGGTCCTTTTGCGGTTGGAAGCAATTCGAATTCAGTGCGGTTTGCCTCGCGCGAGCAGCGTCGGGCCGTAGCTCACGGCGAAGCCGAGGAAGGCGACGGACCAGCCGAGCGCCGCGACGTGCAGCAGCGGATCGCCCCAGGCCGGCGCCAGCGCGGCGCCGATCCGCGCCGCCACTGCGAGCAGCGCGGCGAGATACACGACCTGGGTCGCCGCTGAAGCGTGCAGCTTCTGCCCGGTGTGGCCGAGCGAGGCGCGGGTCATCACCGCCAGCGTCATGACGCCGGCTCCGCCGACCATCCAGGCATGCAGGCCGGCGCTGGCGGGCGCCAAGCCGAACGCCGCGCAGGCGCCAAGCAGGAAGCCGACCGGCACGAACACGTAGCCAACATGCAGCACCAGCAGCAGCCGATCGCGCAGCGTACGGTCGCCGGCCCAGCGCGCCAGCCGCACCAGATGCAGCCCACCGGCCATCGCCAGCGCCGTTCCGGTGACCGCGCCCGCCGGCTGCACGATCCACAGCAGCAGCGTCGCGGCCGTGAAGGCGAGGATCACCATGTCGACCTTGTTGAACGGCACCGGCAGCCGGCCGGGATTCTCGCGCACCAGCCAGTTGCGGGTGAAGCTGGGCGTGATGCGGCCGCCGATCAGCGCGATCAGCATGATCACCACGGCGATGCCGGCGCGAATGCCGTAGTCGGCCGCGCCATTGAAATGCGCCTCGAGATGGAACGCGACGTTGCCGATCAGCAGCAGCGACAGCAGCGCGACGACGTTGAGGTTGCGCCAGTTCTTGCCGGCGACGATCTCGCGGGTGGCAGCGAGCGCCACCGCGAGCAAAAAGCCGGCATCGACCAGCAACGCGATCAGCCAGCCGGTGTCGGCCGAGAACGTCACGCACAGCCGGCCGGCGAGCCAGATCAGCACCAGCGTCAGCAGCGGCCTTCCCTGCAGCGGGAGCCGGCCGGTCCAATTCGGGATCGCGGTGAGCAGGAAGCCGGTGATGACCGCCGGCAGATAGCCGTACAGCATCTCGTGGACGTGCCAGTCGCGCGGCGCGAACGCGGTCTGCAGCGTCAGCTCGCCGTGATACACCGGCAGCCACAGCAGCACCGCGACCGCCGCAAACAGCGCGCCGAGCATGAAGAACGGGCGGAAGCCGGCGGACAGCACGGTCCAGCCGCTATGCGACCGGGTACGCGGCACCGGCTTGCGCTTCGGCGCAGTGGAGGATTGGACTGTCGTGCTGCTCATGGCGTTCACCGGATCGACCGGCGACCTTCCGCCGGCTTCTCCTGTGTAAGCCGCCGCCCACCGGACTGGTTGTGCCAGCACAAACTCGCGAACGATTGGCGAGGAGCATCCCCTTAGCGTCATTGCGAGCGAAGCGAAGCAATCCAGCCCAGTGCACCGGTCTAGATTGCTTCGTCGCTTCGCTCCTCGCAATGACGGAGCGTTACGGCAGCGGCGAGACGCCGATCACGATGGGATGCAGCCACAGCAGCGACAGCCACGCGGCTAAGCCGACGCCGACGCGCAGCAGGCTGATCTTGCGGAGATCCGGGCGGAAGCGGCCGGTGATCAGGGCGGCGAATGGCCAGAATGAGGTGCGGGCGGCGAGGCGCGCCCATGTCTCAGCACCGAGTTGCCGGCGCTTGCGGCGGTCGATGATCACCATCCCGAACAGCGCGATCAGCGCGAAAAAGCCGAACAGCGCGACATGCGCGAGGTCGCCGTTCGGCACCGCATGCGCCGCGGCCCACAGGCCGATCGCAGCCAGCAGCGGATGCCTGACGACGCCGACGATGCCCGGATGATCGGAGTCGAAGCGCTTGCGCGGATCGCCGCCGAACGACAGCGGATTGGCGGCGCCGACGCCAAAGGCGGTGAGCTGGCACGCCAGCGGCAGCGCGAGATTGGGCACGAGCATCTGCCAGCGCTCGAACGGCCACAGTTCGACGAACGGCGCGCGTGCTGCGGCGACGATCAGCCAGGCCAGCACGAGCAGGGACTCGATGCTGTACGCAAAGAGGAAGCCGCCCTCGCCGAGCGCGCCGACCAATTTCGCCCGCACTGCCGGCCGTGCCGGCAGCGCGTGGCTGAGCAGGAACAGCGCGAAGGCGGCGACGAATTCAGTCCAGCCGGTCAAGAGGGATGCCCACGTGTTGCCTCGCGGCTCGTCATTGCGAGGAGCGAAGCGACGAAGCAATCCAGCTCAGTGCATGGAGCTGGATTGCTTCGCTTCGCTCGCAATGACGGAGAGACGTTTTGCTCGCCGACGATCGATCGCCATCCCGGTTCCGGCGTTGTCGCAGATCAACCTGCGGCGAACATCGCGCTCAGGGCGGCCTGGGCTTCGTCTTGAATCTGTCGAAGATGCTCCGCGCTGACGAAGCTCTCGGCGTAGATCTTGTAGACGTCCTCGGTGCCGGACGGGCGCGCGGCGAACCAGCCGTTGGCGGTCGTCACCTTGACGCCGCCGATCGGCTGATTGTTGCCCGGCGCCTTGGTCAGCGTCGCGGTCACCGGCTCGCCGGCGAGCTCTTTGATGCCGAGCTTGTCGGCGGTCAGCGTCTTGAACAGCGCCTTCTGCGCGGGATTGGCCGGCGCGTCGATGCGGGCGTAGAACGGGGCGCCGAGTTCGGCGGTCAGACGCTGATAGATCTCGCCCGGATCGGCCTTCATCACCGCAGTGATCTCGGCCGCCAGCAGGCCGAGGATGACGCCGTCCTTGTCGGTGGTCCACACCGTGCCGTCGCGGCGCAGGAACGAGGCGCCGGCGCTTTCCTCACCGGCAAAGCCGAAGCTGCCGCCGATCAGGCCGTCGACGAACCATTTGAAGCCGACCGGGGTCTCGACCACCTGCCGGCCGATCTTGGCCGCGACGCGGTCGATCATCGCGCTCGACACCGCGGTCTTGCCGATCGCGGCCTGCGCGCCCCACTCCGGCCGATGCGCGAACAGATAGGAGATCGCGACCGCCAGATAGTGGTTGGGGTTCAGCAGCCCGCTGGAGCGGGTGACGATGCCGTGGCGGTCGGCGTCGGTGTCGTTGGCGAAGGCGACGTCGAAATCGTCGCGCATCCCGATCAGCCGCGCCATCGCGTAAGGCGACGAGCAGTCCATCCGGACCTTGCCGTCCCAATCCGCGGTCATGAAGCGGAAGGTCGGATCGACCGCCTTGCTGACGATGGCGGCGTCGATCTTGTAGCGCTCGATGATCGGCTGCCAGTAATGCACCGCCGCGCCGCCGAGCGGATCGATGCCGATCTTCACGCCGGAGGCGCGGATCGCCTCCATGTCGACCACATTGGCAAGGTCTTCGACATAGGGGGTGACGTAGTCCCGCCGGTGAACGTTCGAAGCCTTGAGGGCGCGCGCATAAGGGATGCGCTTGACGCCTTTCAGCCCGTCGGCGAGCAGCGCATTGGCCGCTTTCTCGACCACCGAGGTGATGTCGGTGTCGGCCGGGCCGCCGTTCGGCGGATTATATTTGAAGCCGCCGTCTTCGGGCGGATTGTGTGACGGCGTGACCACGACGCCGTCGGCGAGACCGCTGCTGCGGCTGCGGTTGTAGGTGAGGATCGCGTGCGAGATCACCGGGGTCGGCGTGTAGCCGCCGTGCGCGTCGATCATCACCTCGACGCCATTGGCGGCGAACACTTCGAGCGCGCTCACCAGCGCCGGCTCGGCCAGCGCGTGGGTATCGATGCCGATGAATAGCGGCCCGTCGATGCCGGCGCCGCGACGATGATCGCACACCGCCTGGCTCACCGCGACGATGTGGTCCTCGTTGAAGGCGTTGTTGAAGGCCGAGCCGCGATGCCCGGAGGTACCGAAGGCGACGCGCTCGCCGGGCACGCTCGGGTCGGGCTTTCCGGCGAAATAGGCGGTCACCAGCCGCGGCACGTTGACCAGCTTGTCGGGATCGACGGGCTTGCCCGCCAGCGGACTGACTTCCGCAGCCATTGCGCACTCCATCACGCGAACCAGACCGATCCCTCGCCCGCCACGAGTCCGCCGTCAAGGGTTAGTGGCCTCCTGTGAGCCTGACCGGAAATGAGTCCCCAAATCGGGCACTTTCGCTTCCGCGCGTCATGCCCGGCCTTTGTGCCGGACATCGGGACGAGCCCGGCCACGACGGAATTCGTTGGCAAACGAAGGCAGTGAGGGAGGAGGTCAGACCTCGCTGCGAACCTTGAGTCGGGCTTCAAGGCCCCATCGCGCGCGGGTCGTTGTGCAGGATCCTCGGATCGATCGGGCTGACCTTGCTGTTGGTCGGCTCGGACAAAAACTGGTCCAGCGTCGCCTGGATCCGCGACTTGACGCTCTCCGGTCCGCGATCGCTCAGCTCGTTGTGCTGAGCGCCGGTGTCGATGATCTCGATGCCGGCCTGCTTGGCGATCTTGGAATCGGGCAGCACTCCGGGATCGGTCTTGAAGTGTGGATCCTCGGATCGGAACGACAGGATTTTCGCCGCGCCGGAGGTGACAAACGGCACCCGCAGGTTGTCGAGCGTCACGACGCGTCGCACCAGCTCCGGATGCTGCTGGGCGAAGAACATCGATATGTCGCCGCCGTTGGAATGTCCGAGCAGCGTCAGGTGGTCGTAGTCGGCGTAGGGAATCCGCTTCTTGAGCTGATCGATCGTGAAAATGATGTTCTTCTCGCCGCGCTCGTAGACCTTCAGCCGGCCGACGTAGAGCGAGCCCTGCGTCGTCATCAGCGGCGCGTCGGTCGGTAGATCGTGCTGAATGCTGGCCACCAGAAAGCCGCGCGCCGCTAGCACGTTCGCTAGGAACGAGTATTCGGTGTTCTTCACGGTGTTACCGTGGCTGACGATCGCGACCGGCAGCATCGTCATGCCGGCTTCGGCCTTCATCTCGGTGTCGCGGCGCACGGCCAGATCGACCGCGATCGGGCGCTGCCGCACCTCGTCGTAAAAGCTGATGTTCTCGTGTCGGATCGCCCAGTGGCTGAACGAAAAATACGCCACAGCCGCCACGGCGCTCAGTCCCACAAAGACGGTTAACGGTCGCTTCATCGAGTATCCCTGCGGCGCCCTATCCCACTACTCCATTTGGGATGTCACACTAGCCCGGAAAGATGATCGATTAGAATGAGATAGATTAAATTTTCGACAGCCGGCATCGCTGCAGTGCGAAATCTTCGAATGATCTCTTTCGAGGTTACGAAGTCATTTCCAGCAGCAGCCGTGTCACCTGATGGGTGGTGTAGGGCTTTGGCAGGAAGCGCCCGCCTTCCGGCAGGTCCTTCTCCGCGACTTTCACCCGTCCCGATGTCGCGATGATCTGGATCGGCGGCCACCGGCCCCTGACGGCTTGCGCGAGCTTCAGCCCGTCCATCGAGCCCGGAATCTGGATGTCCGTGAAGACCACGCGAATGTCGTCACGCGCTTCCAATATCTCGATAGCTTCGTCGGCGTTGCTCGCCTCTATCACGGCAAACCCCGCTTGATGCACGATATCGACGGCATTCATCCGCAGCAGCGCTTCGTCCTCGACGACCAGCACGACCGGCTTGGTGCTCACCACATTCGGCATCCTTGACCTCGTTCAGAGATCAATCAAGGGTCGGGCGCGACTTTCGTTCCGGGAACTTGTTCGCTTTTGGAGTGATCTCCACGAGTGTTTGGGCGAAGTGATCAGCAGCCACGAGCCCGCGCGTGATCACAGCAGTTTGCCATCCGGGCCGAAGAATGGATGCGGCCCGTCAAAGGCTCCGATCGGCACCTGGTGAGTGACCAAATCGCCGAAGCTGCCGCCGGCAAACCAGGCGTGCAGATGCAGAGCCGGCGGCTCGACCCGGAACGACGGCGGCAGAGTCCCCCCGAGGTCGAGCGCCACAGCATGGTTGGGCGCCGGGCAGATCGTGGCCGGCACGCCGGCAAATTGGGTCAGCGTTGCGCGGTGGACGTGGCCGGCCGCGATCAGCCGCACCCACGGATAACGCTCGACGATGGTGGCGAACTCGGCCGCGTTGCGCAGGTTCTGCCGGTCCATGTGCCCGATGCCGGTGCGGAAAGGCGGATGATGCAGAAACAGCAGCGCCGGGCGCTGATCGGAGCAGGACAGGATGGCGTCGAGCCATTGCAGCGTCGCTGCGTCGAGTTCGCCATGCGGCTGTCCCGGCACGCTGGAATCCAGCAGCACGATATCGAGATCGCCGACCGGCTGCAGCTGATTGAGCGGCCCCTCCGCCGGAAACAGCGGCTGAGGAAAGCAGCCCCGCATCAGCTCGCGCGAATCGTGATTGCCCGGGATGGCGACAATCGGAATCTGCAGCGGCGCCAGCAGCCGAGCCAAATGCGCGTATTCCTCCTCGCTCGGCGTATCCGCCAGATCGCCCGAGATCACCACGAGGTCGGGCCGCGGCGTCAGCGCGTTCAGCGTCGCCACGCAGCGCTCCAAAGCCTTGGCGGTGTCGACCTTGCCGTAAGCGAGGCTGCCGGGCGCCTTGATATGCAGATCGGAGATTTGCGCGATCAGAATCGGCTTCTGCGTCATCGTCTTTCCCTATCAGTCCTGTTCACATCGCGTCTTGCAGCAGCCGGATCGCCTCGGGTGCGACAGCGAGGCCGACCGTGTCGCCAGCGCGAATCTCGAGATTGTTGGGCGCCTCGATCGTCAGCGCCTTTTCGGCTGCGCCGACAATCGCCAGGCGCAGACGATCGCCGATGAAGCTGACACTGTCGACGCGGCCTCTGAGCATCGCGCGATCCGGGGGCACCACGCTGATAGTTTCGGGCCGGATCATCGCCACCGCGCGCGGCTGCGATTCTGCGCCAATGACTGCGAGGCTGCCGCCCGGCAGGCGCAGCCGGCCCTGCGCGATCTCGGCCTCGAGGATATTGGCCGCGCCGACGAACTCGGCGACGAAGCGGCTGACCGGCCGGAAGTAGATCTCACGCGGCGCGCCGACCTGGGCAATCTCGCCCTTGCTCATCACCACGATGCGGTCGCCGAGCGCCATCGCCTCGGCCTGATCGTGCGTGACGTAGATGGTGGTGATGCCGAGCGAGCGCAGCAGCCGATCGAGCTCGCCGCGCAGCCGATCGCGCAGCGCTGCGTCCAGCGCGGTCAGGGGCTCGTCGAGCAGCAGCACGGCCGGCCGTATCGCGACCGCGCGTGCCAGCGCAACGCGTTGGCGCTGGCCCCCGGAAAGCTGATCGATCCGGCGATGCTCCAGCCCGGCGATGTTGGTCAGCGCCACCAGTTCGGCGACGCGGATGTCACGCTCGCGCCTGGCGACACCGCGGATTTTCAGCCCGTAACCGATGTTTTCGGCGACGGTCATGTTGGGAAACAGCGCGTAGGACTGAAACACCATGCCGACATTGCGTTTCTCGATCGGAACCGACGTCACATCGGCGCCGTCAAACAGCACCCGGCCGCCACGGTCCGGCTGCTCGAGCCCGGCGATGATCCGCAGCATCGTGGTCTTGCCGCAGCCGGAGGGACCGAGCAGCACCAGCGTCTCACCGCGCGCGATGTCCAGCGTTGCGGGCTGCAGCGCTCGGCTGCCATCGGCAAAGGTCTTGCCGCAGGTCTCGATCCGCACCGACACGCCGTGTCCGGTATCGATGGTCATGACTTTGGTCCCCGCCCGGCCAGGAGCTGCATCGCCACCAGCAGCGGGACGATCATGATGAAGAAGATCAGCGTATAGGCGGACGCCACCTCGAGCCGCATCGACGCGTAGCTGTCGGCGAGGCCGACCGGCAGCGTCTTGGTCAGCGGTGTGTGCAGCATCCAGGTAAGATTGAACTCGCCGAGCGACAGCGTCACCACCATCAGCGCACCGGCCAGAATGCCCGGCATCGCGTTCGGCACGATCACCTCGACGAAACGCCGCGGCGGCGAGGCGCCGAGCGAGGCCGCGCCTTCGTCGAGCGTGCGGATGTCGATGGTGGCGAACACCGCCATCACCGAGCGCACCATGAACGGAATCGTGAACACGACATGGCCGGCGAGAATGAACAGCCAGGAGCGCCGGAAACTGCCGACGCCGCCATAGCTCAGCAGCAGCGCCAGGGCTATGGCGAGGCCCGGAACGGCCAGCGGCAGCGTGATCACTTCCTCGATCAGCCGGGACAGCCGGCCGCCGCGGACATGCAGCGCATAGGCGGCCGGCACGCCGACTACCAATGTCACTGCGAGCGTCGCGAGCGCGATCATGAACGACAGCCCGATGGTGTCGGCATAAAGATCCCAGACCTGCGCCACCCACTGCAGCGTCAGTCCCGACGAGATGCCGCGGAAGTAGTTCACGGTGACGCCGGCCGTGATCGACAGCAGCACCGGCACCACCAGGAACGCCGCGACCAGCAGCGTGAACAGCAATTGAGCCGTGAAGATCAGCCGACCCTGCATCGCCTAGCCGGTCGCCGCGACTGTGCCGCCGCTGAGCGCGCGCGCCAGCGCCAGGATCGCCCAGGAAATCAGTCCGAGCCCGACCGACAGCGACGCGGCGGTGGCGAAGTTGGCTGCCAAAGTGAACTCGGTGTAGATCAGCATCGGCAGCACGTCGATATTGGTCGCCAGCGTAAACGCGGTGCCGAACGCGCCCATGGCCGTCGCAAACGCGATCGCGCCGGATGCGACGAACGCCGGCATGAGTGCCGGCAGCACCACGTCGCGCTGCACCGCCCAGGGGCTGGCGCCGAGCGAGCGCGCCGCCTCCTCGAGGCCGCGGTCGAGCTTCTGCACCGCCGCCATGATGGTGAGGATCACGCGCGGGATCGAAAAATACAGATAGCCGAGAAACAGCCCCCAGATCGAATAGGCGAACACCAGCTTGCTGCCGGTGACGAGCCGCGTCAGGTCGCCGATCACGCCCTGCCGACCGGCGAGCAGGATGATCAGGAAGCCGATCACCACGCCCGGAAACGCCAGCGGAAAGGTCAGCATCGCCACCAGCACGGCGCGCCCCGGGAAACGATGACGCTGCAGGAAGATCGCCGCGATGGTGGCGATCACCAGCGTCGCCAGCGTGGTCGCCGTGGCGAGCAGCACGGTGTTGATCAGCGTCGCGCGATAGCGCGGCTCCAGCACGATCGCCAGATAGCCGGCCACGCCCTGCGGCCCCTCGGCACCGACCACGACCAGCCGTGCCATCGGCAGCACGAAGAACGCCGCAGTGAGCACCAGCAGCGGCGACATGCAGGCCAGCGAGAATGAGCGTTGCGACATTGGGCCTTGGTTCGATGCGTATGAGGACTTCGACGGTTTCAGAGGACTCGCCATGGCCGCGCTTGTCCCGGCGATCCACGTCTCGTTCGCACGGCTTCAGCGCCGCGGCCGCTGCAAGGCGTGGAGGCGCCGCGGGACAAGCCTGGGCCTGACGAATCTTGCTGCGATGGCGTCAACGCACCTCGGCCAGATAGCGATCGGTAAACGACTTCTGGCCCGCTTCCATCCTGGCCCAATCGACGCTCTTGGCACGGGCGTAGTCGCTGTCCGGCAGGAACTTCGCCTTGACCTCGGCGGGCAAATCGATCGGCCGGGCCGGACGCAAGTAAGCGTTGGTCCAGATCGCCTGGCCCTTGTCGGACAACAGATAGTCCATCACCTTCCTGGCCTTGTCGGCGTTCGGCGCGTCCTTCACCAACGACACCACATAGGGAAACACTACCGATCCCTCGCACGGGATCACGAACGCGAAGTTACCCTTCTCGGTGTATTTGGCCCGATAGGCGTTGAAGTCGTAGTCGAACAGGATCGGGATTTCGCCGGACACGACGCGCGCATAGGACGTCTGCTTCGGCACGATCGCGTCGTTGCCATGCAGCGATTTGAAGAAGTCGATCGCCGGGGCAAAATTCGTCTCGCTGCCGCCGAGCGCGAGGTTGACTGCCACCGCGCCGACAAAGCCGACCGCCGCGGAGGGCGGATCGAGATAACCGACCATGCCCCTGTAGTCGGGCTTCAACAGATCTTTCCAGCACGCCGGCACCGGCTTGCCGCCGAGCGCATCGACATTGACGAACAGCCCGAGCGTGCCGGAGTGGATCGCGGTCCAGCCGCCGTCCGGATCCTTGAGGCCGGCCGGCACCTCGTTCCAATGCTGCGGCTTGTAGGGCTGGGTAACACCCTGCGCCTTCGCCTTGATGCCGAAGTTGACGCCGAAATAGCCGATGTCGGCGATCGGGTTGCTCCTTTCGGCGAGCAGCTGCGACAGCGCCTGGCCCGAATTCTTGTTGTCGAACGGGATATCGAAGCCGAGGTCCGTCTTGACCGACTTCAGCATCGAGGCCCAGTCGGCCCATTGCGGCGGGCAATTATAGCAGATCACATCCGCAGCCCTGGCGGGCGCGACGACACCGACCAGCGACAGCAGCGCCGCGGCGAAACCAGCAAACTTCATGATCATCCCCGATGAGCAGGCGCGCGAAAGGAGGTCCCCCGCCGCACCGGCTTCACCTATCGGCGGCAGATGACAGGTTTGCGACATACCAGAATGCCTTCAGCGCCCAACCGATGAGAAATCAGTTCAGACTGCTGGGGAACTTTCGATCACGCTCGAAATTGTTTTCGGACCCTGAAGATACGCCCGCCGGCGCGGCTATGAGTCGCGCGACTGCGGCAGTTTGGCCGCCCGACATGCTGGCCGCGAATTGAGGCGGGCTTCTCGGTCGCGGTGCCGCAGCACCACAGCCACAGCGAGGGGATGTTTTATGCCGATGTCAGCCAAGACCAATGCGTGCCGGCCGTGGGACGACGAACAGGTCGAGCGGCTCAAAGAATTGATCGCCAGCGGCGCGTCGGCGGTGCGCGCCGCTGCTGCCTTGAAGCGCGCCCGCTCGTCCGTCCAGGTGAAGGCGCGCAAGCTTGGCATGCCGTTCATGGCGAGCCGCGACGTCAAACGATTGCGCGACGCCAAGATCGCTGCTGCCGAGAGTACTCCGCTACGCGCCCAGGCGGCGCCGTCGGAGCGTTGATCGGCTGCGCGCTCGTCAAGATTGCTGATAAAAATCAGCGATCGATGCGTCAGGTTGTCGCCCTGCCGCACACCATTATTACGCTGATACTATATCCGATTACCTCTAGCCGAAGTGCTAGTTCAGCACATCGATTAGCAGTCAAGATTTTTGCGGCGAATTCACAGATTTCAGCACATACTTGCAGCGGCTCATGCCGCCTCACGAATCAATTGGAAAGGCACCTGCAACGCGGGTGAAAGGGTATCCCGATGCAATACTGGATCATTGCATTTACAGCCGCGCTCGTCGTGGTCATTGGCTATGCGGCCGGCCCTGTCGGCGCCGCCATTTCGCTGCTCGCCTTCGCGGGCTCCTTGTACCTGATGTGGGCTCGCAAACTCGGCTTCGCCGGCGCGTGGACGCGGTTCGGACTCGACCGCTTTACCGCGCCGTTCTGGAAGGGCGAGAACTGGGAGCGGTTCAACGCGCTGTTCGCCGACGGCGAGAGCGTCGTCAAGGCCGGGACCATTGCGGTCGCCCTGATCGCCCTGTCGTTGATCCTGCCGGCCGGACAGGTCGGCCTGGTCGCCGCAGCGGTCGCTGCCTGGTACGCCTTCGAGGTCTACCGCAGCCAGCGTCCGCTGGTGCGGCCGGCCGGTGCCATCGAATCCAAGCCGGCGCCCGACAAGGTGATCTACACCGCCGCTCCGCAAGTTGAGCCGGCTCAATTCAACTGAAACTCGCGCCAAACGATCTCGCAGGCGATGGCGGCTCCGCTCGCCGTCGCCTGCAGGGATGGCATCGACAAATTTGGGCGCGCGTCGATAATTGCTTAATTTTTTGGCATAATTCTTCGATTGTATGCAATGAGCCTCCGGCCTGCCGCGGCTCGCTCTGGTCCCAATTTCGACAATTCGGGTAGTCGGATCCGACGCTTAGCCAGCGTGGCCTGCTCCTGCGAGCAGCTGGCACGAACCTTGCGAACGCTTCTCCGAGCTTAGCCCTTGTGCCTCGGAGCCCCGTATGAAGCGTCGCGACTTCCTGAAATCCGCCACCGCCCTTGCCGCCGGCGCCATGGTGCCCGCGCCGGCGATCTGGTCTGCCGCCAAGGCAGACGCCCGATCGGAATCGCTTCTGGTGGTGTCGGAGAGCGGCCCGAACAATCTCGACATTCACGGCGTCGGCACCAATGTGCCGGGCTACGAGGTGTCCTGGAATTGCTACGACCGCCTGATCACCCACGAGATGAAGGAAGGCCCCGGCGGCGTTCCGTATTACGATAAGGACAAGTTCAAGGGCGAACTCGCCGAAGACATGGTGGTCGGCGACATGTCGGCGACCTTCAAGCTGAAGAAGAACGCCACCTTCCAGGACGGCACGCCGGTCACCGCCAAGGACGTCAAGTGGTCGCTCGACCGCTCGGTCAGCGTCGGCGGCTTCCCGACCTTCCAGATGAGCGCCGGCTCGCTCACCAAGCCCGAGCAGTTCGTCATCGTCGACGACCACACCGTGCGGGTCGACTTTCTCACCAAGGACAGGCTGACGATCCCGGATCTCGCGGTGATCGTGCCGTGCGTCGTCAATTCCGAACTGGTGAAGAAGAACGCCAGCGAGAAGGACCCTTGGGGTCTCGAATACACCAAGCAGAACACCGCCGGCTCGGGCGCCTATCGCGTGGTGAAGTGGACCGCTGGCACTGAAGTGATCATGGAGCGCAACGACAAATGGGTCGGCGGCCCGCTGCCGAAGATCAAGCGCGTGATCTGGCGCATGGTGCCGCAGGCCGGCAACCGCCGTGCGCTGCTGGAGCGCGGCGACGCCGACATCTCGTATGAATTGCCGAACCAGGACTTCGCCGAGATGAAGCGCGACGGCAAGGTCAACGTGGTGTCGCTGCCGATCAGCAACGGCATCCAGTATCTCGGCATGAACGTCACCCAGCCGCCGTTCAACAATCCGAAGGTACGCGAAGCGGTGGCCTATGCGGTGCCGTATCAGAAGATCATCGACGCGGTGATGTTCGGCCTCGCCAATCCGATGTTCGGCGCCGCGGCCGACAAGCCGACCGAAGTGAAGTGGCCGCAGCCGACCAAGTACAACACCGACATGGCCAAGGCCAAAGCGCTGATGGCCGAGGCCGGCTACGCGAACGGGTTCGACACGACTCTCTCCTTCGACCTCGGCTTCGCCGGCGTCAACGAGCCGATGTGCATCCTGATCCAGGAGAGCCTGGCGCAGATCGGCATCCGCTGCACCATCAACAAGATCCCGGGCGCCAACTGGCGCACCGAGCTGAACAAGAAGGTGATGCCGCTCTACGTCAACATCTTCTCGGGCTGGCTCGACTATCCGGAATACTTCTTCTACTGGTGCTATCACTCCGGCAAGTCGATCTTCAACACCATGGGCTACGACTCGCCCGAGATGGACAAGCTGATCGACAGCAGCCGCATCGCCGCCGCGACCGGCGACACCGCTACCTACGACCGCGACGTCAAGGGCTTCGTCGACCTCGCCTTCACCGACATCCCGCGCGTGCCGCTGTACCAGCCCTACCTCAACGTCGCGATGCAGAAGAACGTCAGCGGCTTCGCCTATTGGTTCCACCGCCGTCTCGACTACCGGACGATGGTGAAGGGCTGAGTTTGAGGTGGGCGCTCTCCTTCCCCCTCTCCCGCTCGCGCGAGAGGGCCGGGGTGAGGGCGACGCAGGCACAGCGCCTGGGGACCCCCACCCCCGACCCCTCCCCGCAAGGGGGAGGGAGCAAGCTTCGCTGCGCGGCGGGCGCCGTGCGTACTTGGAGTAAGTGATCAATGCTGACTCTCATCGGCAAGCGCCTGATGTTCGCGATCCCGAGCCTGATCGGCGTGGTGATCGTGACGTTCCTGCTGACCCGCGCCCTCCCCGGCGATCCGGCCGCTTACTTCGCCGGCCCCGCCGCCAGCAAGGAAGCGATCGAGCAGATCCGCAGTAAGCTCGGGCTCGACAAATCGCTGCCGGAGCAGTTCGTCCGCTACACCACCGAGCTGGCGCAAGGCGATCTCGGCCAGTCGCTCACCACCGGCCAACCGGTGGCTACCGAGATCCGCAACCGCCTGCCCGCCTCCGCCGAGCTGACGCTGCTCGGTCTCGTCATCGCCATCGTCATCGCCATCCCGCTCGGCATCATGGCGGCGACGCGGCCGGGGTCGTGGATCGATCATCTGTGCCGCGTCACCACCACCGCGGGCGTGTCGCTGCCGGTGTTCTTCACCGGACTGCTGCTGGTCTACGTCTTCTATTTCAAGCTCGGCTGGGCGCCGGCGCCGCTCGGTCGACTCGACGTGTTCTACAGCGCGCCGACCACCGTCACCGGCTTCTATCTAATCGACAGCCTGATCGCGCGCGACTTCGAGACCTTCCGCTCGGCGCTGAGCCAATTGCTGCTGCCGGCCGCGACGCTGGCGATCTTTTCGCTGGCGCCGATCGCCCGCATGACGCGCGCTTCGATGCTGGCGATCCTGGCGTCGGATTTCGTCCGCACCGCGCGCGCCAGCGGCCTGTCGCCGCGCAAGGTGACGATGACCTACGCGTTCCGCAACGCGATGCTGCCGGTGATCACGACGCTCAGCATGGTGTTCTCGTTCCTGCTCGGCGCCAACGTGCTGGTCGAGAAAGTTTACGCCTGGCCCGGCATCGGCTCCTACGCGGTCGAGGCGCTGATCGCGTCGGACTTCGCACCGGTGCAGGGCTTCGTGCTCACCATGGCGGTGATGTACGTGCTGCTCAATCTGGTGATCGATATTCTCTACGGCGTGATCGACCCGCGCGTGCGGCTGGAAGGCTAGGAGCATGACCATGACCAGCGTCGCCCCTCCCCTCGGCGAAACCTCGGCCGCCAAACCGGTGCGCCGCTCGGCGCTCCGAGATATGCTGGCGCACACCCGCTACGTGCTCGGCGACAATCGCGTCACCGCTTTCGCGTTCGGCCTCCTGGTGGTGATCGTGTTCGCCGCGCTGTTCGGGCCGTACCTCGTGCCCTATGACCCGCTGGCCAGCAACACTGCGCAGGCGCTGAAGCCGCCGTCGGCGACCAACTGGTTCGGCACCGACCAGCTCGGCCGCGACATCTTCAGCCGCGTCGTGGTCGCCACCCGGCTCGATTTGTTCATCTCGGTGGCCTCGGTGGCGCTGGTATTCCTGATGGGCGGCCTCGCCGGCATCGCGGCCGGTTACTTCGGCGGCTGGACCGACCGCATCGTCGGCCGCATCGCCGACACCATCATGGCATTCCCGCTGTTCGTGCTGGCGATGGGCATCGTCGCGGCGCTCGGCAACACCGTGCAGAACATCATCATCGCCACCGCGATCGTCAACTTCCCGCTCTACGCCCGCGTCGCCCGCGCCGAGGCCAATGTGCGCCGCGAGGCCGGCTTCGTGATGGCCGCGCGGCTGTCCGGCAACAGCGAGATGCGCATCCTGCTGGTGCACATCCTGCCCAACATCATGCCGATCATGATCGTGCAGATGTCGCTGACCATGGGCTACGCCATCCTCAACGCCGCCGGCCTGTCGTTCATCGGCCTCGGCGTCCGCCCACCGACCGCCGAATGGGGCATCATGGTCGCGGAAGGCGCGAGCTTCATGGTGTCGGGCGAATGGTGGATCGCGCTATTCCCCGGCCTCGCGCTGATGATCGCCGTGTTCTGCTTCAACCTGCTCGGCGACGGCCTGCGCGACATCTTTGACCCGCAGCGGAGGACGTGATGCCGAGCTATCCCGAGCTTACGTTCGTCATCCCCGCGAAGGCGGGGACCCATACGCCGCAGCGAGACTGTTCTGCGATGATAGCGGCACCTTCATTCGATCGCGAGACCAGGGGTTATGGGTCCCCGCCTTCGCGGGGACGACAGACCGAGACGTGGAGCGTTCGATGACCACCCGGCCCCTGCTCGAAGTCCGCGACCTCACCGTCGAATTCGCCACCCGGCGCGGCATCGTCAAGGCGGTGCAGCATGTCGATATCACCGTCGGCAAGGGCGAGACGCTGGCGATCGTCGGTGAATCCGGGTCCGGCAAGTCGGTGACGTCCTACGCGGTGATGCGGATTCTTGATCGGGCCGGCAGGATCGCCGAGGGCTCGGTGATGTTCGGCGGCATCGACATCAAGGCTGCCAGCGAGCAGCAGATGCGCGACCTG
Organism: Rhodopseudomonas palustris; assembly: GCF_003591005.1. Taxonomy (GTDB): domain Bacteria; phylum Pseudomonadota; class Alphaproteobacteria; order Rhizobiales; family Xanthobacteraceae; genus Rhodopseudomonas; species Rhodopseudomonas palustris_K. The sequence goes on along the minus strand of NZ_QYYD01000002.1, from coordinate 197,861 downwards.
CGCGGCCGCGAGATCTCGATGATCTTCCAGAACCCGCGCGCCGCGCTCAACCCGATCCGCAAGGTCGGCGACCAGATCGAGGACGTGCTGCGCCAGCACGTGCAATCGACCTCCACGGATCGCGGCGAGAAGGCGATCGCGGCGCTGGAAGCGGTGAAAATCGCGCGGCCGCGAGAGCGCTACCACGCTTATCCGTTTCAGCTGTCCGGCGGCATGTGCCAGCGCGTGGTGATCGCGCTGGCGCTCGCCTGCAATCCGCAGCTACTCATCGCCGACGAGCCGACCACCGGGCTCGACGTCACCACCCAGAAGGCGGTGATGGATTTGATCGTCGAGCTGACGCGGAGCCGCGGCCTGTCGACCATCCTGATCACCCACGACCTCGGCCTCGCGGCTGCCTACTGCGACCGCGTGGTGGTGATGGAAAAGGGCCGCGTCGTCGAGACCGCGCTCGCCGCCGACATCTTCGCCAACCCGCAGCATCCATACACGAAGAAGCTGATGCGCGCGACGCCGCGGCTCGGCGTCGGGCTGCGGGATTTGCTGCCCGAGGGAGAGAGCACCGCGGCGGCCGCAAACGTTGCCGTCATGGCCGGGCTTGACCCGGCCATCCATCCCGCTTCGGACGAATCTTCGCCAAGAGTGATGGACCCCCGGGTCAAGCCCGGGGGTGACGACGGTGTGAGTGGCAAGCGTGCAAAGGGTGACGCCGACACTTCGAAGACTTCCGCCCCCCTCCTCGTCGTCGAAAAGCTGGTCAAGGAATATCCCCGCCAGGGCGCCACCGCGACGTTGAGCCGGTTGTTTTCGCGCGGCCCTGCTGTCGAGCCGGAGGCCTTCCGCGCCGTTGACGGCATCAGCTTTCAGGTCGGCCATGGTGAGAGCGTCGGACTGGTCGGCGAGTCCGGCTGCGGCAAGTCGACGACCTCGATGATGGTGATGCGGCTGCTGGACCAGACCTCGGGGCGGATCACCTTCGACGGCGAGGAGATCGGTGCGATCCTGCCGCAACGGTTCGCGCGGCTGCCGCAGCGCAAGGCGATCCAGATGGTGTTTCAGGATCCGACCGACAGCCTCAACCCGCGCTTCACCGCCGCGCGTGCCATCGCCGATCCGATCCTGCAACTCGGCGACGTCAAGGGCCGCGCGGCGCTGCGGGCGCGCTGCGAGGAGCTGGCCACCCAGGTCGGGCTGCCGCTCGATCTGCTCGACCGCTTCCCGCATCAGCTCTCCGGCGGCCAGAAAGCCCGCGTCGGCATCGCCCGCGCCATCGCGCTGCGGCCGAAGCTGATCATCCTCGACGAGCCGACCGCGGCGCTCGACGTGTCGGTGCAGGCCGTGGTGCTCAACCTGCTGCAGGATCTCAAGCAGTCGATGGGGATGAGCTATCTGTTCGTGTCGCACGACCTCAACGTCGTGCGGCTGCTGTGCGACCGCGTCATCGTGATGCGCGCCGGGCGCATCGTCGAAAAGGGCACCAGCGAACAAGTGCTCGGCGATCCGCAGGACGCCTACACCCGCGAACTCCTCACCGCCATCCCGCACCCGCCGCTGCCGGTGACGTGATGATCTTTCCCCACCCTATCCACGTCATTCCGGGACGCGCCCCTTGGCGCGGGCCCGGAATCCATACTCACTGTCGGTGGTTATGGATTCCGGGCTCGCCGCGGAGCGGCCCCGGAATGACAAACGCTGATGATCTTGACGAGGCTCGCTTTGACTGACTCTCTTGATAGCTACATCGACGCCGTCGGCTCCGCCCTCGGCCTGGCCATCGACCCGGCCTGGAAGCCCGCCGTGCGCGGCAATCTCGAAATCTCGCTGAAGCTGGCGCGGCAGGTCGATGAGTTCGCGCTGCCCGACGAGACCGAGCCGGCGAGCGTGTTCAGTGCCTGAGGTGAAACCTTCGATGTCCAGCGACTGGATGACCGCCGCCGAGATCGCCGCTGCCGTCAAGGCAAAGACGCTCACCGCGCTCGCCGCCACCGAGGCCGCGCTGGCGCGGATCGGCAAGGCGGATGGCACACTCAACGCCTTCACCGATATCGTCGCCGAGCGAGCGCGCAAGCGTGCTTCCGCGATCGACACCGCGCTTGCCAGTGGCGACAGCGTCGGCCCGCTCGCCGGCGTGCCGTTCGCGGTGAAGAATTTGTTCGATGTCGAGGGGCTACCGACGCGCGCCGGTTCGAAGATTAATCGCGACCTACCGCCCGCACCCCGCGACGCCGTGCTGATCGAGCGGCTGGAAGCCGCGGGCGCCGTGCTGATCGGGGCGCTCAACATGGGCGAATACGCCTACGACTTCACCGGCGAGAACGTCCACGACGGTCCGTCGCGCAATCCGCACGACCCGACGCGGATGACCGGGGGCTCCTCCGGCGGCTCCGGCGCCGCGGTCGGCGGCGGCGAGGTGCCGCTGGCGCTCGGCTCCGATACCAACGGCTCGATCCGCGTGCCGTCGTCGTTCTGCGGCATCTTCGGGCTGAAGCCGACCTATGGACGACTGCCGCGCAGCCGCAGCTTTCCGTTCGTCGCCAGCTTCGATCATCTCGGTCCGTTCGCGCGCAGCACCGCGGACCTCGCTCTGGCTTACGACGCCATGCAGGGCCACGACGCCGGCGATGCCGGCTGCGCGGAGCGCCTGCTTCAGCCCGTCTCCGCTTCGCTGGCGCAAGGCCTGGATGGCCTGCGCATCGCCCGTGCCGGCGGTTACTTCGCCCAGAACCTGTTTCCCGAAGCGCGCGAGGCCATCGACCGCGTCGCCAAAGCCCTCTCGATCACCACCACCGTCGAGCTGCCGGAAGCGGCGCGCGCCCGCGCCGCGGCGTTCGTCATCACCACGGTCGAAGGCGCTTCGCTGCATCTCGACCGACTTCGGCAGCGGCCGAATGATTTCGATCCGGCGGTCCGCGACCGGCTGATCGCCGGCGCGATGATCCCGGCGCCGCTGGTCGACCGCGCCCAGAAATTCCGCCGCTGGTATCGCGCGCGTGTGCTCGAACTGTTCAAGGACGTCGACGTCATCATCGCGCCGGCGACGCCCTGCACGGCGCCGAAGCTCGGACAGCAAACCTTTGTGCTCGACGGCGTCGAGCTGCCGGTGCGCGCCAATATCGGCATTCACACCCAGCCGATCTCGTTCATCGGCCTGCCCGTGGTGGCGGTGCCGATCCCGCTCGAGCCGCTGCCGATCGGCGTGCAGATCATCGCCGCGCCGTGGCGCGAAGATATCGCGCTGCGCGTCGCGCATGCGCTCGAACAAACCGGCGTCGCCCGCGCGCTACGCCCGCAAACCTTCTGAATGGATTCTGAGATGGACATCGATCTGCCCGACGTACTCGCCGAAGTCGGCGAGGCCTTCGCCCGCTACGAGACTGCGCTGGTGACCAACGACGTCGCCGTTCTCGGCGAGCTGTTCCGCAATGATCCGCGCACGCTGCGCTACGGCATGGGCGAGAACCTCTACGGCTATGACGAGATCCAGAATTTTCGTTCCGGGCGCTCGCCGGTCGGGCTGATGCGCCGCACCGCGCGCACGGTGATCAGTTCCTACGGTCGCGACACCGCGGTGGCGTCCACCTTGTTCTATCGGGACAACGCGCCCGGCAAGGTCGGTCGGCAGATGCAGACCTGGATCCGCTTCCCCGAAGGCTGGCGCATCGTCGCCGCTCATGTCAGCGTCATCGACGAGCCGCCGGCAACGTCATGAGCCTCGATCCGCTCCCCCTGCCTCGTATCGCCGTACAACCGCCAGGCACGACCGTAGCCAAGAGGCCGGCCGCGGTGATCGGCAAGACGACGCGTGCCGAAGAGCTGCGCCTGCAACTCGCCGACGAAATCGTCCGCGGCACACTGGCGCCCGGCGCTCCGCTCGACGAGACCGAGATCGCCGCCCGCTTCAAGGTCTCGCGCACGCCGGTGCGCGAGGCGCTGCGGCAGCTCGTTGCCAGCGGCCTCGTCGAATCGCGACCGCATCACGGCGCGGTGGTCGCACGCCCCTCGTTCGAACGGCTCACCGGCATGTTCGAGGCGATGGCTGAACTGGAAGCGATGTGCGCCGGCTTTGCGGCCGAGCGGATGTCGCCGCTGGAGCGACGTGATCTCGAAGCGATCCACGCCGAATTGCGCCAGCTCAGCCACCACGGCAATCCCGAGCGCTTTCACGAAGTCAACCAAAACTTTCACAACGCGATCTACGCCGGCTCGCACAACGACTACATCGCCGAGATCACGCTGGCGACGCGGGTGCGCGTGCAGCCGTTCCGGCGGGCGCAGTTCCGCAATCTCGGCCGATTGGCGAAATCGCATGCCGAGCACGACCGCGTCGTCGTCGCGATCATGCGCGGCGATCGGGCCGGCGCGGCGGCGGCGATGCGCAGCCACATCGAGCTGGTACGCGACGAATACGAAATCTACGCCGTGTCGGTGTAAGCGGAGAATGACGTGACCGAAACCATCGCCGAAATCGTCGCCGCGCATCGCGCCGGCACCGCCACGCCGGCGCAGACCGTCGCACGCTGCTATCAACGCATCCGCGCCCACGGCGACCCGGCGATCTTCATCACGCTGCGCGACGAAGCCGACGCGATCGCCGAAGCGGTCGCCCTCGCCGCCAAGGATCCGTCGCTGCCGCTGTACGGCGTGCCGGTCGCGGTGAAGGACAATATCGACGTCGCCGGCCTGCCGACCACCGCCGCCTGCCCGGCCTTCGCGTATCAGCCGGCGCAGGACTCCACTGCGGTGGCGCGGCTGCGTGCAGCCGGCGCGATCGTGATCGGCAAGACCAATCTCGATCAGTTCGCCACCGGCCTGGTCGGCGTGCGCTCGCCTTACGGCATCCCGCGCAATGCGATGCGCGCCGATCTGGTGCCCGGCGGATCGAGTTCGGGCTCGGCGGTCGCTGTCGGCGCCGGCCTGGTGCCGCTGTCGCTCGGCACCGACACCGCCGGCTCCGGCCGCGTGCCGGCGATGCTGAACAACATCGTCGGCCTCAAGCCGAGCCTCGGACTGATTTCGAGCACTGGCCTGGTGCCGGCCTGCCGCACGCTGGATTGCATCTCGATCTTCGCGCTGACGGTCGACGATGCCGTCGCGGCGTTGCGCGTGCTGGGTTATCCTGATCCCAACGATGCCTATTCGCGCGAGCGGCCGGTTGCGCCGCTGACGACGAAGCCGGACAGGCTGAAGCTCGGCGTTCCGCGCAGCGGCCAGTTGCAGTTCTTCGGCGATCAGCAGGCTGAGGCGGCCTACGCGGCCGCGCTGCAGCGCTGGACGAGGCTCGGGGCCGAGTTGATCGAGGTTGATATCGAGCCGCTCTATGAGACTGCACGGCTGCTCTATGAAGGACCTTGGGTGGCGGAACGCTATCTGGCGATCCGCGAGCTGATCGACTCGACCCCCGACGCCCTACATCCGGTGACGCGCCAAATCACGCTCGGCGGCAAGACCGTCAGCGCGGCTGATACGTTCGCCGCCCTTTATCGCTTGCAGGCCTTGCGCAAGATCGCGGACCAGACCTTCGCGGGTTTCGACGCGCTGGTGTTGCCCACCGCGCCGACAATCTACACGGTCGACCAGGTGCTGGCAGATCCGATCACGCTCAACAGTCGGCTGGGGACGTACACCAACTTCGTCAACCTGCTCGATCTCTGCGGTCTCGCGGTGCCGGCATCTATCGGTGCGAACGGGTTACCATTCGGCATCACGCTGTTGGCGCCGGGCGGACGCGATGCGGAGCTCGCCAGTATCGGCCGCATCTTCCATGCCGACACCGCCCTGCCGCTCGGCGCGACGGGAAAGCCGCAGCCGGCGCTGGCGGCCGTCAAAGCCGCGCCCACCGCCGAGGGCATCAACATCGCGGTGGTCGGCGCACATCTCTCCGGCATGGCGCTCAACAGCGAACTGACGAATCTCGACGGCACATTGATGAGCGCCACCGAGACTGCAGCCGACTACAAGCTGTATGCCCTGAAAGGCACGGTGCCGCCGAAGCCCGGCATGCTGCGCGTTGCTACGGGCGCAGGCGCGGCGATCGCGGTGGAAGTCTGGACGCTGTCGCCGGCCGCATTCGGCCGCTTCGTCGCCGCAATTCCGCAGCCGCTGTCGATCGGCACGATCACGCTCGCCGACGGCACGATGGTCAAAGGCTTCCTGGTGGAACCAGCGGCGCTGGACGGCGCGCGAGACATCACGCATTTCGGCGGCTGGCGCGCCTATATGGCGGATCTCGCCAAGGTGGGGTAATCACATTGTTAGCAAGCTAACGGGCAGCGCTTAGCGCGGTTCATCGATCGATCGAGGCGCTCCTGGCATCCCCACCTGCATTGGGTGGTCATCCCGGGAGCCTGGCCGGAAACTCGGGCCGAGATCACAGTCAATTTCCAATTCGCTTGATTTGCTCACAGACTCCGTCATGGCCGGGCTTGTCCCGGCCATCCACGCCTTTCCTGCGTCCCCGTCAGCAAGGCGTGGATGCCCGGCACAAGGCCGGGCATGACGCGTGGAGACGGAACTGGCTGAAACCGAAAGGGGCAAATTTCGGTCAGGCTCTGAGGATCCTCGCCATGAGGTTTGTGCTTGTGGCGACGCCACTTGTGCCGGCTCTAAGTCTTATAGAAATAGAACCGCCAGTGCGCTGCCCCGAGATTTACTCAGCTCACAGCGACCACTTGGCCGCGTCGGCCGGCTTCTGCTTGTAGATCGTGCCGGCGAAGTCGACGTGCAGCTCGGTCCACGGACCGCGGCCCTGCCGCGCCAGGACTTCGAAGTGTTTCGGCTTGCGCTGCGGCTGCCCCTTCGGGCTCCAGCCGGCTTCCTCGACGACCACAAGCACACGGTGCGGATCGGCCGGCAGGTCCGGGTGACGATGACCCGGCGGGTGATGCGGCTTCTTGTGATGGATGAGCACGGCATCCCGGCCCTGCGCCGCAATTCGCGTCACTTTGATTTCGGAGGGGCGGCGTTCGCCCTCCAGCTTCACTTCAAGTCCGGCGCTGAGCGGAAACGCTTCGGCGCCTTTTGGGCCGAGGTCTGCGAGATGGGTTTCGCCGTGTGCTTGCAGCGTAAACCGGTGAGCGAAGACGTGCTGGATCACGCCCGAGAGGGCGATTTCGTCGTGGTGCGGCATCATTTTCTCCGTAGAGCGCCCACCGCGGGCGCGCTGCAGAGCTAGGCGAGAGATCGGTCACGAGTAAGGCGGCGCCTCGGCACCCTGCGCACGAAATCGCGAGCGCATGACAAGGCTGTTAGTTATCCTATCAATTCGTCACAGCTTCAGCGGAAATACAATTCCTGATTGCGCCGCTCGAGTTCATTGGAATAGGTGCGCAGCACGTGCGCCTCGCTGACGGTGCCGACGACACGGCGATCCTCTGCGTTGTCGATCACCACGAGAATGTCGACTTCGCCGCGATCGAACGCCGCGAGCATGTCGCGGATGCTACTGCTGGGAAACAGGAACTGATCGTGCTGCTGCGCGACGCCCGCCAGCGTGGCGCCTTCCGTCGCGTCGATGTCGTGGACGTCCGGCGAACCGACCACGCCGGCATAGCGGCCGTCGGCGTCGAGCAGCACCAGGTGCTTGACGCGTCCCGGCGGAAACAGCTTCTGCGCCTCGGCCATCGGCAGGTCGGCGCGGGCCGTGTCGAAATCCGTCCGCATCAACGTTGCCGCAAATATCTGATCGACCCAGCCGACATCCTGCGGCCCCCGGATCGCCTCGCCGCGTAGATGGAAGCGCCAGGTCGCGAAGCTGTAGCCGAACAGCTCGCGCACGATCATCGCGCTGACCGACGCCGCGACGACGCCGCCGACCGTGACGGAGAAATCGCCGGTGAGTTCGAGCGCCAGACAGATCATGCTGAACGGCGCGCCGAGCACGCCGGTCGCCACCGCGACCATGCCGGCAACCGCAGCAGTGCCGGGCTGCAGGGCGAACGTCGGAAAGATCGGGCCGAGCACGGTGCTGTAAAGCTGGCCGATCAATGCGCCCAGCATCAGCGAAGCGAAGAACAGTCCGCCGCGATAGCCGGCACCGAGCGAGATCGCCGAGGCGGCGGTCTTCAGCAGCAAAGTGGTGGCAAGCATCAGCCAGGTGGGGTTGCTCAGCAACAGGATCTGCATGGCGCCATGGCCGGAGCCGAGGACGGTCGGAGTCAGCATCGCGAGCCCGCTCAGCAGCAGCGCTCCGACCACGAAGCGCAGCGCCCCCCGCAGCGCGGTGAGCCGCTGGAAGGCGCGCTCGGAGAACGCCACCGCCAGCATCACCACGATGCTGAACAGCGCGCCCAGCACGCCAATCACCATCATCTGCCCGATCATCTCGACCGAAACCGGCGACGGCACGCCGGGCACGACCAGAAACGACGGATGCACCAGCTGACGCATCACCAGCCAGGCCGCAACCGAGCTGGCGATCACCGGCACGAGGCTGGCTGACGTGTAGGCGCCGAGCACGACCTCGAACGCGAAAAACGCACCGGCGAGCGGCGCCGTGAAGGCCGCGCTGATCGCACCGGCCGCGCCGCAGGCCACCAGCAGCCGCATGTCGGCGCGGCGCGCAGCCAGACGCTTGCCGATCTGCGAGCTGAACGCCGCACAGATCTGGGTGTAGCCCGCTTCCAGACCGACCGACGCGCCGCAGCCGTTGGACAGCAGCGTTTGCAGCGAGATCAGCAGGCTGCCGCGCATCGACACCCGCCCGCCATACAGCGCGTTGGCTTCGATGGCGTCGGCGAGCTGACCCTTGAAGCGCTGCACATAGAACGCGCTGATCACCGCCAGCAACAGGCCACCGCACAGCGGCACCAGCACGATGCGCTGCCAGGGGATGACGCCGTTGGCGCTGAGCCGCGTGCCGTATGGGATGCTGAACAGGATGGCGTGGGCGAATTCACTGGCACGCCAGATGATCGCGACCAGCAGGCCCGACAACAGCCCGATCACCACCGCGACCAGCACCAGCCCGACTTCGCGGGTCCGGACGAAATTCCGGAAGCCGGCCGGCAGCCGCCACGCCCCGCTGGCTGCAGGCGCGGGCGCACCGGCAGCCTGCGCCTCCGCACCGGACCCCACGCTCACCGATCGCCCCCGTCCGACACGAGCTCCTCCAACATGACGCGAGCCACACCTGTTCGGGCATAGTGATAGAATGAAGGCGCACGCCGTAGGGAGCCGACGTGCGGCGGGCGCGGCCCGGTTCTACGCATTGGCCCAAGTCTTGCCCAGCGCAGAGCAGGCCACCGAATTCGGCACCACCCTTGTGTTCGATTTTCGTGACTTTGGCTGTATGGTCCAGACATATGGCGAGGAGGACTGGAATGAGGCGCAGAGCGGTGGTCGGCGTGATCGGCAACGCCCATCTCGTCGATAATCGGTTTGCAGTCCAGCACGTCGGCGAGCGCAATCTGCGCGCCGTCTCGGAAGTCGCCAACGCGCTGCCGCTGATGTTCGCCGGCTGTCCGGAGATCACCGAGATCGAGGAACTGCTCGAGATCGTCGACGGCGTCCTGCTCACCGGCGGGCGCGCCAACGTCCATCCGACTCATTTCAACACCGAGCCCAACCCGAAGCACGAGCCGTATGACGAGGCCCGGGACGGGCTGGCGCTGCAGCTGGTGCGGACCTGCGTCGAGCGCGGCATCCCGCTGCTCGGCATCTGCCGCGGCCTGCAGGAGATGAACGTCGCGTTCGGCGGTTCGCTGCATCCGGAAATCCGCGAGATCCCGGGCCGGATGAACCACCGCATGCCGCGGCTGGAAAACGGCGAGATCCACCCCGACGCCACCGTGGTGTTCGCCGATCGCCACGACGTTCAGCTCAAGCCCGACGGCGTGTTCTCCAGGCTGTTCGGCCGCGACGTTGTCCGGGTGAATTCCCTGCACGGCCAGGGCATCCTCGAGCCCGGCGGCCGGGTGGTGATCGAAGGCATCGCCGAGGACGGCACCATCGAGGCGATCCGGATCGAGGGTGCGCCCGGCTTCGCGCTGGGCGTGCAATGGCATGCCGAATACGATCCGCAGCACAACCCGATCAACCGCGCCATCTTCCTCGCCTTCGGCGAAGCGCTGCGCGCGTATCAGACGAGCCGCAATCAGCCGGTGAGTTTGCGGAAGTCGGGGTGAACTCGCGACACCGATTTCGATTCGCGCGCAGCATCGTCATCCCGACAGTCTGACCGACACTGCGGCCACTGACTTGGGACACTGACGCCTCAACCCGTCATGCCCGGCCTCGTGCCGGGCATCCACGCCTTGCTGAGGGGAACGCGGAACAGGCGTGGATGGCCGGGACAAGCCCGGCCATGACGCAACTCATCAGGACTTGAAACACTGCAAAAGCCCGTCAACTCGGGCCGTTGTTACTTCCGTCCCAGCCTGCGGCTGACGTCGCGGACGGCGCCGTTGGCGGCGCTGGTGGTGAGGGCCGCGTAGGCCTGCAGCGCGGCGGAGACGACGCGCTTGCGATCCTTCGGCGTCCAGGCGGCATCGCCGCGGGCGTTCTCTTCCTCGGCGCGCTTAGCGAGCTCGGCGTCGGAGACGTCGAGCGAGATGCTGCGGTTCGGGATGTCGATCGAGATCCGATCACCATTGCGTACCAGGCCGATCAGGCCGCCCTCCGCCGCTTCCGGCGAGACGTGGCCGATCGACAGGCCCGAGGTGCCGCCGGAGAAGCGGCCGTCGGTGATCAGCGCGCAGGCTTTGCCGAGGCCCTTCGATTTCAGGTAGCTGGTCGGATACAGCATCTCCTGCATGCCCGGGCCGCCACGCGGACCTTCGTAGCGGATCACCACGACGTCGCCGGCAACGATCTTGTTGGTCAGGATCGCCGACACCGCGTCGTCCTGGCTTTCGAACACCTTGGCGGGCCCCGAGAACACCAGCACCGACGCATCGACGCCGGCCGTTTTCACGATCGAGCCGTCGAGCGCGATATTGCCGTACAGCACCGCGAGACCGCCGTCCTTGCTGAAGGCGTGCTCGGCGTCGCGGATCACGCCGTTCTGGCGGTCGAGGTCGAGCTCGTCGTAGCGGCGGTCCTGGCTGAACGCGGTCTGGCTCGGCACGCCGCCCGGCGCGGCGCGGAAGAAGGTGCGCACCGCCTCGCTGTTGCTCTGGCGGATGTCCCAGCGCGCCAGCGCGGCGCCGAGCGTCTCGCTGTGCACGGTCGGGCATGACGTGTCGAGCAGGCCGGCGCGGTCGAGCTCGCCGAGGATCGCCATGATGCCGCCGGCGCGGTGCACGTCTTCCATGTGCACGTCGGACACCGAGGGCGCGATCTTGCTCAGACACGGCACCCGGCGCGACAGCCGGTCGATGTCGCTCATCGAGAAGTCGAGTTCGGCCTCGCGCGCCGCGGCGAGCAGATGCAGCACCGTGTTGGTCGAGCCGCCCATCGCGATGTCGAGCGTCATGGCGTTCTCGAACGCCTTGAAGCTCGCGATGTTACGCGGCAGCACCGAGGCGTCGTCGTTCTCGTAATAGCGGCGCGCCAGATCGACGATGGTGTGGCCGGCCTCGACGAACAGCCGCTTGCGGTCGGCGTGGGTGGCGAGCACCGAACCGTTACCGGGCAGCGACAGGCCGAGCGCCTCAGTGAGGCAGTTCATCGAATTGGCGGTGAACATGCCCGAGCACGAGCCGCAGGTCGGGCACGCCCCGCGCTCCATCGTCTGCACGTCTTCGTCGCTCATGCTGCTGTCGGCAGCGGCGACCATGGCGTCGATCAGGTCGACCGAATGAGTCTTGCCCTTCAGCACCACCTTGCCGGCTTCCATCGGGCCGCCGGAGACGAACACGGCGGGGATGTTGAGCCGCATCGCGGCCATCAGCATGCCGGGGGTGATCTTGTCGCAGTTGGAGATGCACACCATCGCGTCGGCGCAGTGCGCATTGACCATGTACTCGACGCTGTCGGCGATCAGTTCGCGCGACGGCAGCGAATACAGCATGCCGTCGTGGCCCATCGCGATGCCGTCGTCGACCGCGATGGTGTTGAACTCCTTGGCGACGCCGCCGGCCGCTTCGATCTCGCGCGCGACCAGCTGGCCAAGGTCCTTGAGATGGACGTGGCCAGGCACGAACTGCGTGAACGAATTGACCACCGCGATGATCGGCTTGCCGAAATCGCTGTCCTTCATGCCGGTGGCGCGCCACAGGCCGCGTGCGCCGGCCATGTTGCGGCCGTGGGTCGTCGTTCGGGATCGATACGCAGGCATGAGAAAAATGTCCGTGAGATGTTCGCCATCAGCTCGGGGCCGCAATTGCGGTCAACACCCGAGAGGACGAACCGTTGCCATGATGATCTGGCAACAGCCTTACTTGAGAACGGTCGGCCCCTCAATGGCCTGCGCGCAATGCTGCGCTGCAGCGGAAATCGCAGCAGACCACGGCGGAGTTAGCCTCAAGCGTCCGTCGTCACCTCCGGCACTTTCACCAGATGCAGATAGCTGGGGTCGAACTGGCCGATCTGCGCCAGACGGGGCCAGTCCAGCACCTCGAGCTCGCCGCCGCGGAATTCAATCGCCTGAGCGTTCCGGAGCTCGGCAAGGGTACGGTTGACCGTCGCAATCGCCATGCCCAGCGTCTCGCCGAGCTGCGCCAGGCCAATCGGCAGCGACATCACGTTTCCGCGCGTCAGCCGTGACGCCTGAGCGCGGTAGAAGAGCTCGCAGAACAGGTGAGCCATTCGGGCGGCCATGTCGCGCGAGCTGTTGTTGGTGATGGCCTCGCGGAAGATTGCGGCGTCGATCAGCGTTTCCCGCCACACCGCGAAACCGACCTGAGGGTGGGTCTCGAACAGTCGCGTCAGCTGCTTGTGCGGGATCGATGCCACCACGGCAGAGCCGATCGAACATACGGCGTGATCCATCCGGTCGAGAAATAGCGTCTGCGAGTCCGGCATGTCGCCAGCAAGATGAAACGAGAGGTATTGGCGGCGGCCGTTCGTCAGCAGGTGATAGCGCGCCACCATGCCTTCGACGACAAGCGCCGAGACCTTGGCAGCGTCACCCTGGTGGATGAAGTCTTCGTTACGGCCCAGCTCGCAGACCGTGAAACTCAGCGACTGAATCGCGACTGCATCCTCGTCGCTGATCTGGCTATGCTCCCTGAGTTTGTCGATCAGGATCCGATGGATGCGCTCCACGCATGTCTCCGTTGCAGAACAGTATCATTTGATACGTCGATGAGTGCTCTGCAGCACTAAACTCCTGGAACGTGAGCGGGTTTCATGAGGCCGAGCTTGTCGCCAACAGAAGTTGGCCTGGAGACAGCCGACTTTCATACGCCACGATGGAGACCGCTCGTTGCCCTATCGCCAATTCCTCGACCGCATTCGCCGCCTGTTCGACGGGCCGAGCGAACATCTCGATCTGATCGCCGATTCCCTGGCGCAGGGCCGGCTCAAACAGCCGGTCAAGCCGATGTCGGACTACGAGTTGGCGCAGGCAATTCGTGAATTTCAGGGTTTACCGCCCACGACCAGCGCAATTGAAAAGCTCAGCTCGCATCTGGCTAACGATGACGATTGAGACTGCGGCGAGGTGACGCAGCCCGGACCGCGTCGCGCGTCCGCTTGCCCGGCCGTCGAGGCTTCGTAGGAAGTAGCAGGCGCGATCTTCATGCCAGAACGCTGCGGCCTCGCACCGCCTGCATCCAGCTAGGGCCGCAGCGCAGCCCCCTTCGGCAGGCTGCCTTTTCCGGCAGCCAGATCTTTGCGTAGCTGGACTCGCCCACCCTGGATGACCGTCAGTTGCGGCCGCGGCTGCGTGACCGCTGCCAATTCGAGCTGGTGCTGATCCGGCTCGAGCGGCGTGGACCCGGCCGCCGGTTGGTGATCCCGCTCTCGCTCAGCGAGCTGTGCGTTGGCCGGATACCGGCCTTCGAGCTCATCAAGCACGGCGCGGCCCGCAGCGGTGATCTGCCAACCACGTCCGTCTCGCACCACCAGCCCTTGCGTAAAGATGTCGAGGCCGGGCATCCGAGCCGCATAGCTACGCATCCGGCTGGTCCAATCGACACTCCCGGACAGCACCGCCAAATCGGCGTTCAAGGCCGCGGGTGCCGCCAGGCCGTCAGGATAGGTCGATAAGACCTTCAAGATCGCCACATGCACTGACACAACCGACACCCCGACTCACTTCGGCAAAGTATCGGCGGTTCTACAGCAAAATCCAGTCACCCGTCACTTATCCACACACGTCGGACTAACTTGCGTTGCCTATTCGCCAGATCAGCAACTGAACGGACCGCCGTGGCTGACTCATTCTGCACATATTCGAATCAAATGAGCTGTCGGGGACGGTATATGTGCCGACACTGCGGTGCTGTTTCCGCACTGCAGCGACGGAGGCGCTGATTGACTTATCACAAGCGCCCGACTTCACTTGCGAACAGCCAGCCAGCCAGAAGAGCCGGCGGCGCCGAGGGAGGACACGAAATGGCATTCGCCTATTACGACTGGATCGCTCACCATGCCGAGGTCCGGCCGGATCGCACCGCTGTGGTGGATCTGGCGACGCAGCGCCGGCACAGTTACGGTGCTCTCGACGAGCGCGTCGATCGGCTCGCTGCGCATCTCCAAACGCTTGGAGTCGGCCGCGGCGACCGCGTCGCGGTGCTGGCCGCCAACACTTCCGATACGCTCGAAGTGCAGTTCGCCTGCTTCCGCTTAGGTGCGATCTTCGTGCCGCTGAATGTGCGGCTGACGGTGCACGAACTCGCTTTCATCGTCGGCGATGCCGCGCCGCGCGTGCTGGCGCACGACAATGATTTCGTCGCGATGGCCGGCGAGCTGCAGGGCAAGTGCAGCATTCCGCGTCTGCTGCAATTCGGCGCGCCGTATGAGGCCGCGCTCGCCGCCTCGCCCCGGCTCGCTCGTACCGAAGCGGTGACGCTCGATGACGTCTCGACCATCATGTACACGTCCGGTACCACCGGCAAACCGAAGGGCGCCATGATCACGCACGGCATGACCTTCATCAACGCGGTCAATCTCGGCATCCCGACCTTCATCTCGCAGCGCACCGTGTTTCTCTGCGTGATGCCGCTGTTCCACACCGGCGGGCTGAACTGCTACACCAATCCGGTGCTGCACGCCGGCGGCACGGTGTTGCTGATGCGCGCGTTCGATCCCGCCGAAACGCTGCGACTGATCGGCGATGCCAGCATCGGCCTGACGCATTTCTTCGGCGTGCCATCGATCTATCAATTCATGTGTCAGCATCCGGCGTTCGCCAGCACCGACTTGTCGCGACTGCAGGTTGCCGGCGTCGGCGGCGCGCCGATGCCGGTGCCGCTCTTGAAGATCTGGCAAGACCGCGGCTGCGTGCTGATGCAGGGCTACGGCATGACCGAGACCAGCCCGGCCGTGCTGATGCTGGATGCCGACGACGCCGCGCGCAAGGCCGGCTCGGCCGGCAAGCCGGTGCTCCATGCGGAGTTGAAGATTGTCGGGCCGGACGGTGAGTTGGTCGCGCCCGGCGAGATGGGCGAACTCTGGGTCAAGGGCCCGAACATTACGCCCGGCTATTGGAATCGCCCTGACGCCAACCGCACCAGCTTCACCGACGGCTGGCTGCACACCGGCGACGCGGCGCGCGTCGATGAGGAAGGCTTCTACTACATCGTCGACCGCACCAAGGACATGTACATCTCGGGTGGCGAGAACGTCTATCCGGCCGAGGTCGAGGACGTGCTGTATCAGCTGTCCGAGATCGCCGAAGCGGCTGTTATCGGGGCGCCGGATCCGCAATGGGGCGAAACCGGCGTGGCGATCATCGCGGTGAAAAGCGGCCACGAATTACCCGAGACGACGCTGCACGCACATTGCCGCGAGCGGCTGGCGCGCTTCAAATGCCCGCAGCGCGTGATCTTCGTCGAAGCCCTGCCCCGCAACGCCACCGGCAAGGTGCACAAGCCGACGCTACGCGAGCGGTTTCTGACACGGGAGACGGCAGACGCCTAACGCAGTCTTCCTTCGCAAGCGAACAAATCCGCAGCGTCAGTTCAGGTCGCTTAGTTCGCCGCAAACTCCGTCATGGCCGGGCTTGTCCCGGCCATCCACGCCTTTGTTGCATCTCCGTCAGCAAGGCGTGGATGCCCGGCACGAGGCCGGGCATGACGAGTGGAGATGAAGTGCCGGGCGAGCTATCGCCCGGTGAACCGCGCCGCGCGTTTTTCGACGAAGGCGGCGGCGCCTTCGCGGAGGTCAGCGGTGACGAAGGCCTGGCCCTGGCGCTCGGCCTCGTCGTCGAGCGTGTCCGCCAAGGACGCGTCCCAGGCGCGTTCGATCTGCGCCTTGATCAGGCCGATGCTGATCGGCGGGCCGCTCGCCAGTTGCTCGGCGATCGCCATTGCCTCGGTCATCAGCGCGGCGTCATCGACGGTCTGGAAGATCAGCCCCCACTCCGCCGCCTGCTCGGCGCTCAGCGGCCGACCGAGTAGCGCCAGCGCGCGGGCGCGCGCCACACCGATCGAGCGCTGCAGGAACAGCGAGGTGCCGGCATCGAGCGCAGCGCCGAGCTTGACGAAGCTGAGCACAAACTTCGCCGACCGCGCCGCCAGCACGATATCGCCGGCAAGCGCGAGGCCGACACCGGCACCGGCGGCCGGGCCGTTGACGGCAACGACGATCGGCTTGTTCGCGCCGCGCATCTTCTCCAGCAATGGGCTGAGCTCGGCGCGCATCCATGGCGCGACATTGGCACCGGCATCGAAGGTCTCGCCGCCGAGCTGCGCGCCGGCGCAGAAGCCTTTGCCGGCGCCGGTGAGCAGCAGCGCCCGCACCGACGCATCCGCCAGCGCGGCGTCCAGCGCCGCGTTGAGATCGGCGAGCAGGCCGGGGCGCATCGCGTTGTACTGCTCGGGATTATCGAGCGTCAGCACCGCGACCGCGCCGCGCGTCTCCGACTTCACCCACGCCATGCCGTCTCTCCCTGCCCTGTGCCCACGCTTGCTTACAGCGACCGCGCGATCAGCAGCTTCATCACTTCGTTGGTGCCGCCGTAGATCTTCTGGATGCGTGAATCAACGAACATCCGGCCGATCGGATACTCCTGCATGTAGCCGTAGCCGCCATGCAGTTGCAGGCATTCGTCGACGGTCTCGACCTGCTTCTGCGTCGTCCACCACTTCGCCATCGACGCTGTCACTGCATCCAGATCGCCGGCGATCAGTCGCTCGATGCAGAAATCGACGAACACGCGGGCGATGAACGCTTCGGTCTTGCGCTCGGCGAGCTTAAAGGCGGTGTTCTGGAAGTCGAGGATCGGCTGGCCGAACGCCTTGCGCTCGCGCGTGTAGTCCGTGGTCAGCTTGACCGCGCGCTCCATCGCCGCCACCGCGCCGACCGCGATGATCAGCCGCTCCTGCGGCAGTTGCTGCATCAACTGGACGAAGCCTTTGCCCTCCTCGCCGCCGAGCAGGTTCTCCTTCGGCGCGACGGCGTTTTCGAAGAACAGCTCGGACGTGTCGGAGGCGTGCAGGCCGATCTTGTCGAGGTTACGGCCGCGCTTGAAGCCGGGATTGTCCTTGGTCTCCATCGCGATCAGCGACAGCCCCTTGGCGCCCGGCCCGCCGGTGCGCGCCACCACGATGATCAGATCGGCGTTCTGGCCGTTGGTGATGAAGGTCTTCTGGCCGTTGATGACGTAAGTGTCGCCGTCGAGCTTGGCGGTGGTGCGCACGCTCTGCAGGTCCGAGCCGGTGCCGGGCTCGGTCATGGCGATGCCGCCGATCAGTTCGCCGCGCGCCATCGCCGGCAGCCAGCGCTGCTTCTGCGCTTCCGAGCCGTAGTTCAGGATGTAGTGCGCGACGATGCCGCTCGACACGGTGACGCCGGACAGCACTTCCGGCACGATCGACTCCATGTCCTCGAAGATCGCCGCGTCATAGGCGAAGCTCGCGCCGAGCCCGCCATACTCTTCCGGCACGCTCGGCACCAGCGCGCCCATCTCGCCGAGCTTCAGCCAGGCGGAGCGATCGACCATCTTCTGCTTGCGCCATTTCTCGGCGTGCGGCGCCAGGTCCTTTTCCAAGAACTTGCGAAACTGGTGGCGGAACGCCTCCAGCTCCTCGGTCATCCAGGGCGATCGGTACTGCATTTTTCCTCGCTACAGAATAAGTCCGCCGCCACAGACGACGACCTGCCCACTGATGTAGTTCGATTCCGGGCTGCAGAACAGATAAACGGCGTCGGCCGCTTCTTCCGGCGTACCGCCGCGGCCGAGCGGGATCATCCGCGCCATGGCGTCGAGCAGTTGCGGCTGCACGCCGACCTTGATGTCGCGGCCGGCGACGTCGATGGTCTTCTGCTGCGCTTCGATCGGCTGCGTCAGGCGGGTGGCGATTAAGCCGAAGGCGACGCAATTGACGTTGACCTTGTAGCGGCCCCACTCCTTGCACAGCGTCCGCGTCAGCCCGATCAGCGACGCTTTCGCCGACGAGTAGCTGGCCTGGCCGGCGTTGCCGTAGAGCCCGGCGATCGAGGAGATGTTGACCACCTTACGGAACACCTCCTGCCCTGCCTCGGCTTCCTTCTTGGCGAAGATGCGGATCGGCTCCGCGGCAGCGCGCAGGATGCGGAACGGTGCCACCAGATGCACGTCGAGCATCGCCTGGAACTGCTCGTCGGTCATTTTCTGGATCGTCGAGTCCCAGGTGTAGCCGGCATTGTTGACGATGATGTCGAGGCCGCCGAACTGCTCCACCGCCGCGCCGACGAAGCGGTCGGCGAAGCCCGGCTCCGACACGCTGCCATTGATGGCGATCGCCTGACCGGCGGCGGCCTTGATCTCGGCTGCGACAGCGTCGCCCGGCGCATCGTCGAGATCGTTGACGACGACGCGCGCGCCTTCGCTGGCGAGCTTGAGCGCAATGGCGCGGCCGATGCCGCGGCCCGATCCGGTGACCAGCGCCACCTTGCCTTGCAGTTTGGACATCTGATTTCCTTCAGATCCTGGTTCAGGGATTTATGAGTGTGTCGTCATGGCCGGGCTTGTCCCGCCTGCGCGGCCGAAGCCGCTTCGGCGCGGCGAAGGCCCGGGCATCCACGCCTTGCGGCCGATGTCACAAGAGAAGGCGTGGATGGCCGGGACGAGCCCGGCCATGACGGATGATCGGTACTAAAGAGCCACCACGGCCTCGCCGGCGAGCTTGGTCTCGCCGTGCTGGTCTTTGGTAGTGAGCGCGATGCGGGCGCGGCGTTCGCCGCCGGCTTCGAACAGCTCAGCGATTGTGCCCTCGCAGGTCAGCTCGGCCCCGACCTGGGTGATCGCCGCAAAGCGCGTCGAGAAGGCGCGGATCCGGTCCGGCGGAAACGCGTCGCTCAGCGACTGGCCGAGATAGCCCATCACCAGCATGCCGTGGCTGAATACGTCGGGAAACCCAGACGCCTCGGCGAAGTCGATATCGACATGGATCGGATTGTGGTCGCCCGAGGCGCCGCAATACAACGCCAGCCGATGCCGGCTGATCGCCGGAAACTGCTTGTGCACCACGCGGTCGCCGACCGCCGCTGTGTTGGTACCAGTCATCGCGTTCACCCGTTACGAACGACGATCGTCCGGGCCGTGTCGGCCACATGGACGCCGTGCTGATTGGTGACCGCGGTCTCGACCACGATCAGCGTCATGGCGCCGCCTTTCTTGTCAGCGACGCTGGCTACGCTCGACTGAAAGGTCAGCTTGTCGCCGACCACGACGGGGGCGTGATAGGTAAAGCTCTGCTCACCGTGCAGCACCTTGCCGAGATCGATATCGAGCGCCGTCAGGAATTCGAACGGCTTGTCGTTGTCGAGCATCTCCAGACAGAACAGATAGGTCGGCGGAATCGGGATGCCCTTGTAGCCGGCGGCCTCGGCCGCGGCGGCGTCGCGATACACCAAATTGCTCTCGCCGAGCGTCTCGAAGAAGTAGCGCAGACGGCCCGGCTCGACATCGGCGGTCACCGGCGTGAACCGGTGACCGACAGCGGATTGATCGACCATGATGACGCTCAGGCGCGTTCGTACAGCGTGACGACGCAGGCGCCGCCGAGGCCGAGATTGTGCTGCAGGGCGCGCTTGGCGCCTTCGACCTGGGTGGCTTCCGCGGTGCCGCGCAGCTGCCGCGTCAATTCGTAGCACTGCGCGAGGCCAGTGGCGCCGAGCGGATGCCCCTTCGACAGCAGACCTCCCGACGGATTGGTGACAAACTTGCCGCCATAGGTGTTGTCGCCGTCGTCGATGAACTTCTCGGCGCCGCCTTCGGGGCAGAGGCCGAGCGCCTCGTAGGTGATCAGCTCGTTATGCGCGAAGCAATCGTGCAGCTCGACGACGTCGATGTCGCTGGGGCCGACGCCGGCCTGCTCGTAGACCTTGTTGGCTGCGGCGCGCGCCATGTCGTAGCCGACCACCCGCATCATGTCGCCCGCATCGAAGGTCGAGGACGTATCGGTGGTCATCGCCTGCGCGGCGATGCGGACGTTGGTAGCGAGGCCGTGCTTCTTGGCGAAGGCTTCCGACACCAGCACCGCGGCGGCGCCGCCGCAGGTCGGCGGGCAGGCCATCAGCCGTGTCATCACGCCCGGCCAGATCACCTGATCGCCGAGTACGTCGTCGGCGGTGACTTCCTTGCGGAACAACGCCAGCGGGTTCTTCGCCGCGTGGCGGCTCGCCTTGGCGCGCACCTTGGCGAAAGACGACAGCGGCGTGCCGTGCTTCTGCATGTGGCTGAGGCCGGCGCCGCCGAAGTAGCGCAGCGCCAGCGGAATGCCGGGCGCATCGATCAGCCGATCGGCGGCAGCGTCGAAATCCTCGAACGCGCTGGGGCGGTCGGCGAACACGGTGCCGAGCGCGCCGGGCTTCATCTGCTCGAAGCCGAGCGCCAGCACGCAATCCGCCGCGCCGGATGCGATCGCCTGCCGCGCCAGATACAAAGCGGTGGAGCCGGTCGAGCAGTTGTTGTTGACGTTGACGATCGGCACGCCGGTCATGCCGACCTGATACAGCGCGCGCTGGCCGCAGGTAGAGTCGCCGTAGACGTAGCCGACGAAGGCCTGCTCGATGGCGTCGTAACCGACACCAGCATCGCTGAGCGCGCGGCGCGCCGCCTCGGCACCCATCAGGTGATAGGGCTCGCTGGCGCCCGGCTTCATGAACGGAATCATGCCGACGCCGGCGACATAGACGGGTGCAGCCATCTGATCTCTCCCAATCTTACTCGTTGGACTTTTTCTTACCCGTGAGTAATATAAGTCACCGTCGCCGGAGTCAACCGGCGGCCGCTTGACGGATGCATGATGGACGGACGCCCCGCCAACGATCAGACCTCTCCCTGGATGACATTCGAGAACCGCAGACGCGCCCGCGACGAAAAGCGCGAGGCGGTGCTGCGCACGGCCGTGCAATTGTTTCTCGAGCAGGGCTATCATCGCGCCACGCTCAATGAGGTCGCCGAGCGGCTGAACATCACCAAGCCGGCGCTGTACAACTACTTTCGCAGCAAGGAGGACATCCTGTTCGAATGCTGGGCGCTGGGGCAGGAGCAGGTCGACGGCTTCATCGCCGCGATCGACGGCAGCCGGCAGAACGGCCTCGGCAAGCTGCGCGCGCTGGTGCATTCCTACGCGGAGACGATGGCGACGGATTTCGGCGCCAGCCTGGTGCGGTTCGATCCGCGCGATCTCAGCCCCGCCAATGCCAGAACCGTGCGGGCCGCCAAGCGCGGCATCGACCAGAGCTTCCGCCGCTACATCACCGAGGGCATCGCCGACGGCTCGATCAAGCCGTGCGATCCGAAGATGGCGGCGTTCGCCATCGCCGGGTCGCTGAACTGGATCGGGCATTGGTACCAGCGCGGCGGCGAACTGACGCCGGATGCGATCGCCGATGATTTCGCCGAGAGGCTGACCGAAGGACTTGCGGCAGCCACGAGCAAACGACCAGCCGGGAGAACATCTGCTACCAAGACCAAGAAGAGCACCGCCAAGGCGCCCACCTCACGCAAGAAGAAATAATCTCAAGAAACAGACCAAGGGAGGACTTTATGAACATCACTCACGGCCTGCGGCGGGCGCTGCAGATCAATGCGGACGGCCCCGCCACCGTGTTTGGCAGCCGCAAGCGCAACTGGCGCGAAATCGGCGACCGCGTCGCGCGGCTCGCGAGCGGCCTGCGCGCGCTCGGTGTCGGCGAAGGCGAACGCGTCGCTATTCTGGCGATGAACTCCGACCGCTACCTCGAAATGTATCTGGCCGCCGGCTGGTGCGGCGGCGTGATCGTGCCGCTCAACATCCGCTGGAGCGCGCTTGAGAACGAGGACGCGCTGAAAGACTGCCGCGCCGTCGCGCTGGTGGTCGACAAGGCGTTCGCCGCGACCGGCGTGACGCTGGCGAAAGCAATCCCCGGCATGGCGATGATCTATGCCGACGACGGCGATGTGCCAGAGGGCATGCGGAGCTACGAAGACGTCATCGCGGCGCACGAGCCGATCCCGGACGCGATGCGGAAGGCCGATGATCTCGCCGGCATCTTCTACACCGGCGGCACCACCGGCCGCTCCAAGGGCGTGATGCTGAGCCACGGCAACCTGATGGCCAACGCGCTGAATGCGCTCGGCGAAGGCCTGTTTCCCGGCAGCTCGGTGTATCTGCACGCCGCGCCGATGTTCCACCTCGCCAACGGCGCGGCGATGTATTCGCTGCTGCTGTCCGGCGGCTCCAACGTGATGATCCCGTCGTTCACGCCGGAGGGCGTGATGCAAGCGATGCAGACCGAGCGCGTCACCGACGTTTTGCTGGTGCCGACCATGATCCAGATGCTGGTCGATCATCCGGCGCTGAAGAACTACGACCTGTCGTCGCTGAAGAACATCGTCTACGGCGCCTCGCCGATCAGCGAAGCCGTGCTGGCGCGCGCCAGCGCCGCGCTGCCGCATGTGCAGTTCACCCAGGCCTACGGCATGACCGAACTGTCTCCCATCGCCACGCTGCTGCACTGGAAGGAGCATATCGGCGACGGCAAGGCCAAGGGTCGCCAGCGCGCCGCCGGCCGCGCCACGCTCGGCTGCGAGGTGCGCATTGTCGACGCCGACGACAAGCCGCTGCCGTACGGCACGGTCGGCGAGATCTGCGTGCGCGGCGACAACGTGATGATGGGCTATTGGGAGCGGCCCGAAGAAACCGCGCGGGCGCTGGCCGGCGGCTGGATGCATACCGGCGACGGCGGCTACATGGACGAGCACGGTTTTGTCTTCGTCGTTGACCGCGTCAAGGACATGATCATCTCGGGCGGCGAGAATGTGTACTCGGTCGAGGTCGAGAACGCGGTGGCGCAGCATCCGGCGGTGGCGCAATGCGCCGTGATCGGCATTCCGCACGACGCCTGGGGCGAACAGGTCCACGCCGTGGTGGTCACCAAGGCCGGCGCCAGCGTGACGGCCGACGAGCTGATCGCCCACTGCAAGGCGCTGATCGCCGGCTACAAGTGCCCGCGCAGCGTCGAGATCACCGAAACGCCGCTGCCGCTGTCCGGCGCCGGCAAGATCCTGAAACGCGAGCTGCGCCAGCCCTATTGGGACAATCGCGAACGCCGCGTGAGCTGAGCCTCGCGCGTGTTTACAGCATCGGCCGGAGTTGAAACTGGCCGATGCTGCGGAATCGATCGCCCGGGCCGTCCTGCCGGCACGCCGTGATGCGATCGATCGCCAGCGTTTGAAGATCCAGCGCGGCGAACTGCTCGCGCAGCGGGCCAAGCAGATCGTCTTGCCGGCCGCGCGGCAGCGATCCGGTCAGCGTCATGTGGAAACGAAACTCTTCCATGACGTAGGGATAGCCCCACTGGTCGAGGTACTGCACCTGCCGCGGCGACAATTGCGCGGGCTTGCGGCGGGCGCGGTCGTCGGCCGACAGCGGGGCGCGGAAATTGTCGAAGCTGCGCACGCAGTCGGCGGCGAGCTGCTCCAATTCGGCCGATGCGGTCGCCGGCATCAGCGCGATGAAGCTGCCGATCGCCTGCACGACAGGTTCAATCACCGGAATCGCGCGCGGCGTTTCGGCGAAAGTCGCGCAAGCCCACAGCAGCTCGGCCTCGGTGAGCCCGGGCACGAGCGCAGTCGGCGCCTTCAGCGTGGCGTGGAAGCCATACTTGCGCGGATCGGTGGTGACGTCGGCCCAATCCGGAACGGCTTCGAGCATTTTGGGCGGAAACGGCACGTCCTCGCCCGAGAATACGTCGTAGCCCAGCAGCGCTGCGCCGAACTGGTCGAGCGCGCTGCCGGGCGGCGGCAGATAGTAGATGGCATAACGGGGAAAATTCGACATCGTCTGCAGCATAACCCCGTGTCAGGGCGCCGCAACCGCGGCATGCCGCACGTTGTGCGACATCACGAAGCGCTCCGGCTCGTCGATATGCACCAACCGACCGCCGGCGATCGCTGCCACCAGCCGCGGCCGCAGCGCGACGCGGTCGTCGACGATCAGGATGTCGGCGCGTTTGCCGGCGCCGAGCACGCCGCGATCGGACAGACCCGCGGCGCGGGCCGGCCCCTCCGAGATGAGCTTCCAGGCCTGCGGCAGCGGCAGGATGCCGTCATGCACCAGCCGGAACGCCGCCAGCAGCGGCGCCGGATAGTAATAGTCCGACGCCAGCACCGAACACAGGCCCTTGGCGATCATGTCGGCCGCCTTGGTCCAGCCGGTGTGGCTGCCGCCGCGCACCACGTTGGGCGCGCCGAACACGATGAAGTCGCCGGCTGCCGCCGCGGCGCGCGCGGTTTCCTCGGTGGTGGGGAATTCGGCGATGCGCACGCCGAGTTCCCGATAGCCCTGGCGCATCTGTGGCGTATCGTCGTCGTGCGACAGCATCGGCAGCCCGGCATCGCGGGCGCAGGCGGCGAGCCGCGCGATGGAGTCCGGCACTTCCGCGGTCCGCGAGGCGACGCGCTCGACCAAGCGGTCGAATTCCTCGCCGGACAAGCCGGTGCGCTCGACCATGCGGCTGCGGCGGTGCGGACGCGACAAATCGCGCAGGGTCGAATCCATGTGATCGTTGAAGGCGAACAGATCGACGCGGAGCTCGCCGATCCATTGCGCAATCTCGTCGACGGCGTCGAGATTGAAGGTCTCGTGGCGCAGATGAATGCGGGTATCGACGGCGAGCCGCGGCCGCGTCAGGTCGATCGCATCGAGCATGCGGCGGGCATTCGCAGCGCTGCGCAAGCCAGGCTCCCACGACCAGGTGACAGCGTGGAACATCGTGGTGATGCCGTTGGCGATCGCCTGCCGGTCACTGTCCGCCAGCGCCACGTCGATCGGAAAGTCGACGCCGGGCCGCGGCATCATCTGGCGCTCGAAGGCATCGCCGTGCAGATCGACGATGCCCGGCAGCACCAGCAGGCCGGCCGCATTGATCTGCATCGCGCCGTGACCCCCGCTTGCGCCCGTGCTGTCGATCACCCCGCCCGCCACCGTCAGCGACGTCTCGGCCAGTTCGTCCTGCAGCAGCACCCGGCCGCCTTCGATCAGGATATCCATCATCTCGTTCTCCCGTTGCGGCGCGTCAGGCCTGTGCGGCTTCGTATGTGTCGAGAAACGCCTCGACCGGCAGCCTGCGGAAATCCGGCAGCGCGCGGCGCAGCGTGTCGTGATCCCACTCCCACCATGCCAGATTCACCAGGCGGCCCGCGACCTCCTCGGAAAATCGGCGCTTGATCACGCGCGCCGGATTGCCCGCCACGATGGTGTAGTCCGGCACGTCGCGCGTCACGATCGCGCCGGCCGCGATCACCGCGCCGGTGCCGATGCTGCGACCCGGCAGCACGATGGCGCCGTGGCCGATCCAGACGTCATGGCCGATGTTGACATGATGCGCGCGGCGCCAGTCGAAAAACTCGGCATCATCGGCTTCGCCCGGGAAGTAAGCGCTGGCCCGATAGGTGAAATGCGCCTGGGTGGCGCGCTGCATCGGATGGTTGCCGGGATTGATACGCGTCATCGCCGCGATCGAGCAGAATTTGCCGATGCTGGTGTAGGTAATCTGCGAGTCGTTGACGACGTAGGAGTAATCGTCCATCGCCACTTCGTGCAGAATGGTCCGCGCGCCGACTTCGCAATAGGCACCGAGCTTGGTGTCGTGCAGGCGGGCGGATGGATCGACGGTGGGTTCGACCGAGAGTGATTTTACGACCATGAGTTCCGTCACTTGATAAGCGGGGAAGAGGTTCTTCGACACTCTTGATGACGGCGTCGTGACGCGCAGATGACGGACGGCGCCTGTGCACAAGTCTATAACTACGCGACTGTCATATGCCTGCAAAATACCAGCGTTAGCGATAGAGCAACCATTTCTCGGGAGCGGCGGATGCTGGTTGTTGAAGGACTCACCTGTTGCTTCGGCAGCAAGGCTGCCGTGGACAACGCGTCGTTCTCCGTCGAGCGCGGCAGTTTCGTCGGCGTGATCGGCCGCTCCGGTGCCGGCAAGTCGACGCTGCTACGGATGCTGAACCGCCTTGCCGATCCGAGCGAGGGACGCATCCTGTTCGAAGGCACCGACGTCACCGCGCTGCAGGGCCGCGAACTGCGGCAATGGCGGGCCCGCTCGGCGATGATCTTTCAGCAATTCAACCTCGTCGGCCGTCTCGATGTGATGACCAACGTCCTGATGGGCCGCCTCGCTCATGTTCCGGCCTGGCGCTCGTTGGCGCAGGCCTGGCCGGAGAAGGACCGCGCGCTGGCGATGTCGGCGCTCGATCAATTCGATATCGCGCCGCTCGCCGCGCAGCGCGCCGATCAGCTCTCCGGCGGCCAGCAGCAGCGCGTCGCCATCGCCCGCGCGCTGGTGCAGGAGCCCGAGCTGATCCTCGCCGACGAGCCGATCGCCTCGCTCGACCCGCGCAACACCAAGGTGGTGATGGACGCCCTGCTGCGGATCAACAAGCATTTCGGCATCACCGTGCTGTGCAATCTGCACTCGCTCGATCTCGCCCGCAGCTATTGCGACCGGCTGATCGGCATGGCGAACGGCCGCATCGTGTTCGACGACGTGCCGGCGGCGCTGACCGACGGCATCGCCCGCGAACTCTACGACCTCGAGGCCAACGAGGTGATGGGCGCCGCGCCGGCGCACGTGCCGGCGAAGGGCCTGGTTCCCGAACTCGGCACCGTCGCAGCCTAACGCCGCGCGCCCGACACTGAAGCCCGCGGCGTTCGCGGGCCAAACCCGCATCAACCGACAGGGATGTCACGATGACCATCGATCGCCGATCCATTCTGCTCGCCGCTGCCACGCTGGCGTTCGCGGCGTCCACCGCGCTGGCGCAGGACTACAAGACGAAATATCCGGAGCTGACCTTCGCCGTGGTGCCGGCCGAGAACGCTTCGGGCGTCACTGAGCGCTGGACACCATTCGTCGCGTATCTTTCGAAGGAACTCGGCGTCAAGGTGAACCTGCGCATCGCCAACGACTACGCGGCTGTGATCGAAGGCCAGCGCGCCGGCAACATCCAGATCGCCAGCTACGGCTCGGCCTCGTTCGCCCGCGCCCGCCTCACCGGCGTGAAGACCGTCGCCTTCGCCAACGACATCAACGCCGACGGCTCGACCGGCTACTATTCCGTGTTCTTCGTCAAGGCGGCGAGCCCGTACAAATCGATCGACGAACTCAAGGGCAAGAACCTCGGCCTGGTCGATCCGAACTCCACGTCGGGCAACAACGTGCCGCGCTTCGAACTCGACAAGCTCGGCATCTCGGATGCCGAGGGCTATTTCGGCAAGGTCGTCTTCACCGGCAGCCATGAGAACGCCATCCTGGCGCTGGCGCAGGGCACGGTCGACGTCGCGGCCAACCAGTGGACCAACGACAACGACTCGACGCTGCAGCAGATGCTGCATAAGGGCATGCTGAAGAATGCCGACGGGAGCGCGATGAAGAAGGAAGACTTCCGCATCGTCCACAAGTCGGCGCCGATCATCAACGGCCCCTATGCGTACAACTCCGACCTGCCGGAAGACCTCAAGGCGGCGATCGCCAAGGCCTTCATGGATGCGCCGAGCAAGGACAAGGCGGCGTTCGACCGTCTCTCCGACGGCCAGAAGAAGGGTTTCCACGCCGCGACCACCAAGGATTGGGACGGCACGATCGAACTGATCAAGTTCGTCGACGCCCTGCGTAAGAAGAAGGCGTCCTGAGTTTCATCTCGTCCCACGGGCCGGATCCTTCGGGATCCGGCCTTGTTTTTTGCCCATCGAGAGCCCTCCCCGCATGGCCCTGGCCGTATCGCTGCTTCCCGAGTCTCAGCTCGACGCGCTGAACGCGGCCTATCAGAACTCGATTGCGCGGCGGCGCTGGCGCACGCTCGTCGGCTTCGCCATCGCGATTGCCGCGCTCGCCCTCGCGGCGATCGGCGCCGAGGTCGATCTCGGCACCTTCATTGCCAAGATCGGCAATTTCTTCAGCTATTTCGATCGCATCTTCCGGCTCGACAGCGGCGCCCGGGTGTGGACCGATCCGGCCGAATGGTTCTGGGGATGGCATAAATGGCTCGGGCTACTCGGCGAAACGCTGCTGATCAGCTATGTCGGCACCCTCGCCGGCGCCGTACTGGCGGTGGCGCTGAACTTCTTCGCCGCTCGCAACACCGCGCCGCAGCCGTGGCTGCTGTTCGTGACGCGGCGCTTCATGGAAGTCTGCCGCACGGTGCCTGACATTGTGTTCGCGCTGGTGTTCGTGATCGCGTTCGGGCTCGGCCCGATGGCCGGCGTGCTGGCGATCGCGATCCACTCCACCGGCGCGCTCGGCAAGCTGTTCTCCGAGATCGTCGAAAATATCGACATGAAGCCGGTCGAGGGAGTGCGCTCCACCGGCGCCGGCTGGATCGCCTGCATGCGCTTCGCCGTGCTGCCGCAGGTGATGTCCGGCTTCGCCAGCTACGCGCTGCTGCGGTTCGAGATCAACGTCCGCGGCGCGTCGGTGATGGGCTTCGTCGGCGCCGGCGGCATCGGGCAGGAACTGATCGTGTCGATCCGCAAGTTCTATTATTCGGACGTCAGCGCGATCCTGTTGCTGATCATCGTCACCGTGTTCGTCATCGACATTTCCACCGGCTGGATTCGCGGCCGCCTGACCGGAGGCCGGGCATGACCGCCCACGCGCAGACCGACCTTGCGGACCTGAAGGCGCGCCACCCGCATTTGTTCGAACGCCCCGCCGCGGCGCGGCTCGGCGTCCCCGCGATCGCGCTCGCGGCACTGGCGCTATTCATCTTCGGCCTGGTCGAGCTCGACTTCTCGCCGCAGCGGATCATCTCCGGGCTGAGCCAGCTCGGTTGGTTTGCGCTGCTGATGATCCCGCCGGACCCAGGCTCGTCGTTGCCTGCTTATCTCTCCGCGATGGGCGAGACCTTGTCGATCGCGCTGCTCGGCACCACGCTGGCGGCGCTGATGGCGCTGCCCGTCAGCCTGCTCGCCGCGCGCAACATCATTCCGACGCAGTTCATTCGCTTCCCGGTGCGGCGCTTTCTCGACGGGGTGCGGGGCATCGATACGCTGATCTGGGCGCTGGTGTGGATCAACGTCGTCGGGCTCGGTCCGTTCGCCGGCGTGCTGGCGATCGCGGTGTCGGACTTCGGCGCATTCGGCAAGCTGTTCTCCGAGGCGATCGAGACCGCCGACCGCAGGCAGGTCGAAGGCGTCCGCGCCTCCGGCGGCTCGCCGCTGCACGAGATCCGCTTCGGCCTGATGCCGCAGGTGCTGCCGGTGATCGCCGGTCAGGTGCTGTACTTCATCGAATCCAACACCCGCTCGGCCACCATCATCGGCATCGTCGGCGCCGGCGGCATCGGCCTGCAACTCGCCGAGCAGATCCGCGTGCTGGAATGGCAGAAGGTGTCGTTCCTGATCCTGATGATCCTCGTCGCGGTCGCGGCGATCGACTGGATCTCGACGCGGCTGCGGTTCGCGATCATCGGCAAACGGGCGATCGCATAGCGGATCGGCTACTCCGTCTCCACCACGAACTGCACGCGCTCCGCCGCAAATCGCGCGCGGATCGACAGCAGCGGGCGGCCTTTGGCGTCGACGTCGAGGCCTTCGACGATCAGCACCGGGCGGCCGATGCCGAGGTCCAGCCGCGCGGCGTCGCCGGCGTCGGCGATCGCCGCGGTGATCCGCGTCGAGGCGCGGCGATAGTCGCGGATGCCGTGATGCGCCAGCAGCTTGGTCATCGAGCCGAAGCGGCGATACAGCTCCTCCGCGTCGGGAAAACGCTCGGCGGACAGCCAGGTGCTGCCGACGCAGATCGGCGCGCGGTCGGCCAGCCGCAACCCGTCGATCCGGATCAGCGGCGCGCCGACCGGCAGATCGAGCTCGCGCGCCAGCTCGCGCGTCGCCTCCTCGCGGCTCGCTCCCAGCAATTGCGCCCGCGGCTCGCGGCCGCCGGCGCCGACGATTTCGGAAAACCGCGTGCGTGAGCGCAGCGGATAGGCGATGCGGCCAGGCTCCACATAAGTGCCGCTGCCACGCTCCGCCCGCACCAGGCCGCGCTCGGCAAGCGCCGCCAACGCGCGCCGCACGGTGTGGCGATTGACGCGGTGCGCCGTCGCGAGTTCGACCTCGCCCGGCAGCTTTTCGCCCGCCGGATAGCCGCCCTGGGCGATCTCGCGCTCGATCGAGTCCGCCACCTTGCGCCACAACGTGACTCCGGAATCCGACTGCAGTGCCGACATCTTGTCCTTCGCTCCGACCGCGCCGGCCGGTCCAGCATTTCACGACCTCGTCATCAAAAGGTCATGGCGCGCCGATATGAAGTTGTCTAATATCACAGACAACTTGAGATAGGCCAGAGGCAAGATGGCGACGCCCTTCGAGACCAGCACGCAGACCCGACAGGCCGCGATGGCGGTGCTGGTTCATGCCCACGCCGACGACATCGCGGCGCGGCTCGCCGCTATCGAGTTGCCCGCGAGCGAAGCCCTGCGCGCGCCGGAGAACGGCCTGGTGATGGTGCGCGGCCGCGTCGGCGGCGACGGCGCGCCGTTCAATCTCGGCGAAGCGACGGTGACCCGCGCCGCGGTGCGGCTCGCCAGCGGCGAATGCGGCTTCGGCTACACGCTTGGCCGTGACAAGGGAAAGGCCCGGCTGATCGCGCTGTGCGACGCGCTGATCCAACGCCGCGACTACGCAACAACGATTGAAGCGAACGTACTGGCGCCGCTGCGCGCCGAGCAGGCCGCGGAGCGGCGGCGCAAGGCCGAGCAGACCGCCGCCACCAAGGTCGATTTCTACACGCTGGTGCGAGGCGAGGGCTGACGATGAGCATGGCTTTCGAACTCTCCGCCGGCTTCGCCGACAAGGTCACCTCCGCGCAGACGACCTTCCGCGCGGTGATGCAGGCGATGGCGCGGCCCGGCACGGTGCAGCGGCTGGAGACTGGCTTGCAGCAGGTCCCCGCCCCGCTCACCGCGGCCACGGCTGCGATCGCGCTGACGCTGTTCGATCACGACACGCCGCTGTGGCTCGACCAAGCCACGCACGTCGCGGTGGTGACGCAATGGCTGCGTTTCCACACCTCGGCGCCGCTCGTAAATGAGCCGGACGCCGCGGCGTTCGCGCTGATCGCCGATCCGCAGGCGATGCCGTCGCTGCAAGGTTTCGCGCTCGGCAGCAACGACTATCCGGATCGCTCGACCACGCTGATCCTGCAACTCGCCAGCCTCGATAAGAGGCCGGCGTTCGACCTGAGCGGCCCCGGCATTCGAGGCACGACGACGCTGCGCGCGCCGCTCCCCGCCGACCTGCTGGCGCAGCGCGACGCGCTGGCGCCGCTGTTTCCGCGCGGTCTCGACCTCATCCTCGCGGCCGGCGATGCGATCGTCGCGATCCCGCGCACCACGCGGCTCGTCGCTCAAGGAGACAACTGATGTATGTCGCCGTCAAAGGTGGCGAGCGCGCCATCGACAATGCTCACCGGCTGCTGGCCCACGAACGCCGCGGCGATCGTGACGTCCCCGAAGTCACGCTGGCGCAAATCTCCGAACAGCTCGCGCTCGGCGTCGATCGGGTGATGGCCGAAGGCTCGCTGTATGATCGCGAGCTGGCCGCGCTGGCGATCAAGCAGGCGCGCGGCGATATGATCGAGGCGATCTTCCTGCTGCGCGCGTTCCGCGCCACGCTGCCGCGGTTCGGCGCCACCGAGCCGCTCGACACCGGCGTGATGGCGGTGCGGCGGCGGGTGTCGTCGACCTTCAAGGACATTCCCGGCGGCCAGATTCTCGGCCCGACCTTCGACTACACGCATCGCCTGCTCGACCCGCAACTCGCCGCCGGCGGCGAGCCTGAGCAGCCGGCGAGCGCGCCTGCACACACCGAAGCGATGCCGCGCGTCACTGACATCCTCGGCCGCGACGGCCTGATCGAGCCGACCGTGAAGCCGGAGCCCGATGCGCCAGTCGGCGATCTCACGCGCGAGCCGCTCAGCTTTCCGGCCGATCGCGATTTGCGACTGCAGAATCTCGCGCGCGGCGATGAGGGTTTTCTGCTCGCGCTCGGCTATTCGACGCAGCGCGGCTACGGCCGCTCGCATCCGTTCGCCGGCGAAATCCGGTTCGGCGAAGTCGAACTCGAGTTCGTCGCCGAGGATGCCGGCTTCGCGGTGCCGCTCGGCAGCATCGCACTGACCGAATGCCAGATGGTCAATCAGTTCAAGGGCTCGGCTACCGAGCCGCCCTGCTTCACCCGCGGCTACGGCCTCGCCTTCGGCCAGAGCGAACGCAAGACCATGGCGATGGCGCTGGTCGATCGTGCGCTGCGGGCGCGCGAACTCGGCGAGGAAGCGCTGGCGCCGGCGCAGGACGAGGAGTTCGTGCTGTCGCATTCCGACAACGTGCAGGCCACCGGCTTCGTCGAGCATCTGAAGCTGCCGCACTATGTCGACTTCCAGTCCGAACTCGGGCTGATCCGCCGGCTGCGGCAGGATTTCGCCGATGCCGCCGAACAACCCGACGCACTGCCGGAGGCTGCGGAATGAACGCGCCCGACTACAACTTCGCTTACTTGGACGAACAGACCAAGCGGATGATCCGCCGCGCCATCCTGAAAGCCATCGCGATCCCCGGCTATCAGGTGCCGTTCGCCAGCCGCGAGATGCCGATGCCCTACGGCTGGGGCACCGGCGGCGTGCAGGTGACGGCCGCGATCCTCGGCCGCACCGACGTGCTCAAGGTGATCGACCAGGGTAGCGACGACACCACCAACGCGATCTCGATCCGCAAATTCTTCGCCAAGACCGCCGGCGTCGCCACCACCACCAATACGGGCGACGCAACCGTGATCCAGACGCGGCATCGCATTCCCGAGGCGCCGCTGCACGAGGGGCAAGTGCTGGTGTATCAGGTGCCGATCCCCGAGCCGCTGCGCTTCCTCGAACCGCGCGAGACCGAGACGCGGCGGATGCACGCGCTCGCCGAATACGGGCTGATGCACGTCAAGCTGTACGAGGATATCGCCAAGTTCGGCCACATCGCCACGTCCTACGCCTATCCGGTGAAGGTCAATGCGCGCTACGTGATGGACCCGTCGCCTACGCCGAAATTCGACAACCCGAAGATGGACGATTGCGCGGCGCTGCAATTGTTCGGCGCCGGCCGCGAGAAGCGGATCTACGCGATCCCGCCCTACACGCAGGTGGTGTCGCTCGATTTCGAGGACCACCCGTTCACGCGCTATCGGCAGGATGCGCCGTGTGCGCTGTGCGGCTCGACTGAATCCTATCTCGACGAAATCGTCACCGACGATCGTGGCGGGCGGATGTTCGTCTGCTCCGACACCGATTATTGTGAGACCCGCCAGGCGCAGGGCCATCGCGGCAGCGAAAGCGCGCCGCATCAGGAGCACGCCGATGCTTGACCGCACTGCCGTCCCGGCCGATCAGCCGCTGCTCGTCGCCGAGCATCTGTCGAAATCCTACGGCCGGCTGCAGGCCTGCCGCGACATCTCGTTCAAGCTGTATCCCGGCGAGGTGCTGGCGATCGTCGGTGAGTCCGGCTCGGGCAAATCGACGCTGCTGCAGATGCTGTCGGCGCAGCTCGCGCCGAGCACCGGCACCGTCTCCTACCGGATGCGCGACGGCGTGCTGCGTGACCTCGCCGCGCTCGGCGAGGCGGAGCGGCGCTTTCTGTTTCGCACCGATTGGGGCTACGTGCATCAGGACCCGGCGCAGGGCCTGCGCATGGCGGTGTCGGCCGGCGCCAATGTCGGCGAGCGGCTGATGGCGGTCGGCTGGAATCACTACGGCCAGATCCGCGACACCGCGTCGTCCTGGCTGTCCCGCGTCGAGATCGCGCAGGATCGTATCGACGATGCGCCGCGCACCTATTCGGGCGGCATGCGGCAGCGGCTGCAGATCGCGCGCAATCTCGTCACCGAACCGCGGCTGATGTTCATGGACGAGCCGACCGGCGGCCTCGACGTCTCGGTGCAGGCACGGCTGCTCGATCTGTTGCGCGGCCTCGTCACCGAACTCGGCCTCGCCGCCGTCGTCGTCACTCACGACCTCGCGGTGGCGCGGCTGTTGTCGCATCGGGTGATGGTGATGCAGGGTGGCCGCGTGATCGAAACGGGACTCACCGACCAGGTGCTCGACGATCCGCACGAGCCTTACACCCAGCTCCTCGTCGCTTCGATCCTGCCCGCATGAGCCCGCCCATGACCGCGATGATCCAACTCAGCAATGCCCAGAAGTCGTTCGTGATGCACCTGCAGGGCGGCCTCCGCTTGCCGGTGGTGCGCGGCGTCTCGTTCGAGGTCGGTGCCGGCGAATGCGTGGTGCTGGCCGGGCCGTCGGGCGCCGGCAAGTCGTCGATCCTGAAGATGATCTTCGGCAATTATCGCTGCGACGGCGGCCGGATCGACATCCTGCATCGCGGCGCGACGATCGACCTTGCGAGCGCCGAGCCGCGCCAGGTGCTGGAGCTGCGCCGCTTCACGCTCGGCTATGTCAGCCAGTTTTTGCGCGCGGTACCGCGCGTCGCGGCGATCGACGTCGTCGCCGAGCCGCTGCTCGCCAGCGGCGTGGCGAAAGATGAAGCCCGCGCGCGCGCTGGCGAACTCTTGAGACGGCTGAACATCGCCGAGCGGCTGTGGACGCTGCCGCCCGCGACCTTCTCGGGCGGCGAGCAGCAGCGCGTCAATATCGCGCGTGGCTTCATCGCGCATGTTCCGATCCTGTTGCTGGACGAGCCGACCGCGTCGCTCGACGCCGCCAACCGCGCCGTGGTGATGGACCTGGTCGCCGAGAAGAAACGCGACGGCGTGGCGATGATCGCCATCGTGCACGACGACGAGGTGCGCGCCCGGATTGCCGACCGGCTGATCGACGTCACCAGCTTCGCCGCCGCCGCCTGACGAGAGAGACAGTGATGACGGACTCTGACTTCCTGCTTCGCAATGCCCGCATCGTGCTGGCCGACCGCGTCATCGAGCACGGCTGGCTGGCGGTCGCGGATGGCCGCATCGCCGAGATCGGCGACAGCGGCGTACCCGCCGGCGCTCTCGACATGGGCGGCGATCTGCTGATCCCCGGCCTGATCGAGCTGCACACCGATCATCTCGAGGCGCACTACATGCCGCGCCCCAAAGTGCAGTGGAATCCGGTGGCGGCCGTGGTTTCCTACGACGGCCAACTCGCCACCTGCGGCATCACCACCGTGCTGGACTCGCTGCGTGTGTGGCGCGAGGAAGGCGCCGAGGATGTCGACGGCCAGGCGATCGTGCTCGCCGAAGCGATCTCGGCGGCGCGCGATGCCCATCTGCTGCGCGCCGAGCATTTCCTGCATCTGCGCTGCGAAATCCCGATGCCCAATGTGGTGGACGAGGCCAAGGAGCTGATCGACCGTCCCGATATCCGGCTGATGTCGCTGATGGACCACACGCCGGGGCAGCGGCAATTCCGCGACGAGGCCAAGCTGCGCGATTACTATCGCGGCAAGGGCGCCGGTATGACTGACGCCGAACTCGACGTGATGTTCGCGCGCCGGCTGTATTGCAAGGAGAATTACGCCGACGCCAATATGCGGGCGATCGTCGCGCTGGCGCATCAGCACGCCATCCCCCTGGCGAGCCACGACGACACCACCGCGGAGAACGTCGTCGAGGCAATCCGTGACAAGGTCGCGGTCGCCGAATTCCCGACCACGCTGGAAGCCGCGCGCAGCCTGCACGAGGCCGGCATCGACATCCTGATGGGCGCGCCGAACGTGGTGCGCGGCGGCTCGCACTCGGGCAATATCGCGGCGATCGATCTCGCGCGCGAGGGCCTGTTGGACATCCTGTCGTCGGACTACATCCCGTCCAGCCTGCTGATGGCGGCGCTGCAGCTGCCGCTGCGCGCGCCGGCGATCGATCTGCCGGCGGCGGTGCGCACCGTCACCAAGGCGCCGGCCGAAGCGGTCGGTCTTCCCGACCGCGGCGAGATCGCCGTCGGCAAGCGCGCCGATCTGATCCGCGTGCATGTCGCGCACGACGTGCCGGCGGTGCGCAGCGTCTGGCGCGAAGGACACCGGGTGGCATGACCGAGCCCGCGCCGATCGCCCCACCGCACAGCCGGATCGGACCGGGCCGTCTGGTGCTGGTCGTCGGACCGAGCGGCGCCGGAAAGGACACGCTGCTGGAGATCGCCAAGGCCGCCTGCCTCGGAGACAGCAGCGTCACCTTCGCGCGGCGTGTGGTGACGCGCGAGCCCTCGCCGGCCGAGAACAATCTGCAGAGCACGCCCGAGGCGTTCCGCGCCATGATCGCAGCCGACGAGTTCGCGCTGCACTGGCAGGCGCACGGCCACGCCTACGGTCTGCTGCGCAGCATCGACACCGACATCCGCGCCGGCCGCACGGTGGTGGCGAATGTGTCGCGCACCGTGATCGCGCAGGCCCGACACACATACGCCAACGTCGACGTGGTGCTGATCACCGCTCCACCTGATGTGCTGGCGCGGCGCATCGCGCTGCGCGCACGCAGCAGCGACGCGATGAGTTCGGACCGCGTCAATCGCGCCGTGAACGGCAGCGAGGCTGATTTCACGATCATGAACGTGGCCAATCCCGAGGATCACGCCCGCGAATTGCTGGCGATCATCCGTCATGAGCCGGCCGCCTCCAGGAGCACAGCGCGATGACAATTTCATCGATTACGTCCGTCGCCGAACTCGAGCAGTTCTACGGCGTGCCGAACGATGCCTCGACCGAGAAGGTCGCGCACCAAATCACCTCGGCCTATCGCACGCTGATCGAACGCTCACCGTTCGCGGCGCTGGCCACCGTCGGCCCGGAGGGCATCGACTGCTCGCCGCGCGGCGACCTTCCGGGCTTCATCCATATCCACGACGACACGACGCTGATGCTGCCCGACCGGCGCGGCAACAACCGCATCGACTCGCTGCGCAACATCGTGCGCGATCCGCGCGTCGCCTTGATGCTGCTGATCCCCGGCTCACTCAACGCGCTGCGCATCAACGGCCGCGCCATCATCAGCGCCGATGCAGGGCTGCTGGAGACGTTTCGCGTCGAGGGCAAGGCGCCGCGCAGCGTGATGGTGATGACGGTGGAGGAGATCTACTTCCAGTGTGGCCGGGCACTGATCCGCTCCGAGCTGTGGAATCCCGCCAAGCAGGTTGATCCTGCGACCCTGCCGACGCCCGGCCAGATCCTGGCGTCGATGACGGAAGGTCGGGTCGGCGGCGACGACTACGACCGCGCCTGGCCGCAGCGCGCCGCCGAGACGATGTGGTAAGCGCCGGGCGCTGACTTCAGCTCTTGACGATCGAGGGGACGCGCTTCGCCGGCGGCGTGTTGCGCGAGCGTTCGGAACGGACGATGCCGTCGATGATGGTCATGCCGATGCCCGGCAGGTCGCCAAGCCGCACGCTCTCGAGCAGCGTCGCGCCGCCGGAGTGCTGCGCCACGTCCATGATGACGAGATCGGCGGCGCGGCCGACTTCGATCAGGCCGCAGTCGAGCTCGCGCATCCGCGCGGTGTTGCCGGTGGCGAGGCAGAACGCCTGCTCTGCCGGCAGATCGCCGAGCGACGACAGCAGCGACACCATGCGCAGAATGCCGAGCGGCTGCACGCCGGAGCCGGCGGGACCGTCGGTACCGAGAATGACGCGATGGAGATCGCCCATCTCGCGCGCGATGCGCAGCGTGTACAGCGCCGAACGCTCGTTGCCATTGTGGACGAGTTCGAGCCCGGCCTTGCAGCCTTCGCAGATACAGCGGATCTGATCATCGGGCAGCGCGGTGTGGCCGCCGTTGATGTGACCGACCACGTCGGTGCCGGCTTCGAGCACGACGTCCTTGTCGATCAACCCGGAGCCGGCGATCGACGGACCGCCGGTGTGGATGGTCGACTGGATCCCGTATTTGCGCGCCCACTCCACCATCTTCCTGGCGGTGGGGCCGTCCTTGACCCCGCCGAGACCGATCTCGCCGAGCAGCTTGACGCCGGCGGCGGCGAGCTCTTTGAAGTCGTTCTCTTCCATCTCGTGTTCGATCACCGGCGCGCCGGCATGCATCTTGACGCCGCTGGCGCGGAACGCCGAGAAGCTGCGCTGCGCCGTGATCGCCAGCGCCTTGATGCCGATGACGTCGCGCGGCCGGCCCGGATAGTGCACTTCGCCGGCCGAAATCATCGTAGTGACGCCGCCGTGCAGCGACGAGTCGATCCAGTTGAGCTGGCTCTGCCGCGGCGTCCAGTCGCCGGCGACCGGATGCACGTGGCTGTCGATCAGGCCGGGAGTTACTGCCGCCCCACCGGCGTCGACGGTCGTCGTCGCGCCTTCGGTGTCGACATCCTTGAGCCGGCCGATCGCTGTGATGCGGCCGTTCTCGGCCACGATCGTATCGGCTTCGAGGATCGGCTGATTGAGATCGCCGCTGAGCATCAGCCCGATGTTGCGGACCACCAGCTTGGTGGGCCCCTGCGGGGCGGGCGCGTCATGGGCCATCTAGCTCTCTCCCTCACTCATCGACCCACGGGGCCGAGCGGCTGTTTGTTTGTCAGCATACGAACTCGGCGGCGCCGCGCAACGATGATTGCTACGCGGCGAACGCAGGTCACCTTTCGGCGAAAGCTTTCTCGAGCACGAAGTCACCGGCTTCGCCGTGATTACCTTCCTCGAAGCCGAGAGCAACGAGCCGGCTCTTGAGGTCCACCATCATCTGGGTCGAGCCGCACAGCATCACGCGGTCCTGCACCTTGTCGAGCGGCGGCAGGCCGATGTCGGAGAACAGCTGGCCATTGTCGATCAGCTTCGAAATCCGGCCTTCGTGGACGAACGGCTCGCGGGTCACGGTCGGGTAGTAGATCAGCTTGTCCTTGACCTCGTCGGCGAGGAATTCGTGCTCCTGCAGCGCCGTCACCATCGACTCGCCGTACGCTAGCTCGGCAATCTGCCGGCAGCCGTGAACCAGCACAATCTTCTCGAACCGCTCGTAGGTCTCGGGATCGCGGATGATCGACAGGAACGGCGCGACGCCGGTGCCGGTCGCGAGCAAGTACAGATTCTTGCCCTCGCGCAGATTGTCGATCACCAGCGTGCCGGTCGCCTTGCGGCCGACGATGATGGTGTCGCCCTCCTTGAGGTGCTGCATCCGCGAGGTCAGCGGGCCGTACGGCACCTTGATGGAGTAGAACTCCAGCGTCTCTTCGTAGTTCGGGCTGGCGACCGAGTAGGCGCGCAGCAGCGGTTTGCCGTCGACCTTGATGCCCGTCATGGTGAACTCACCATTGCGGAACCGGAAGCCGGAATCGCGAGTGGTGGTGAAGCTGAACAAACGATCGGTCCAATGACGAACGGAGAGAACGCGCTCTTCCATCAGATTGCTCACGGCAGAACTCCGGAGTTGGTGTTGATCGGCCGGGACGCGATGGCATGAGGCGTCAGCCCGACAGATTGTTTGTACACGAATGAAAATAAGATCGCACCCCGCCCCCTGTCAACGCGGCGAACGCCCGTGCCGCGCGGACATTTCAGGCATCGCGCGCCGATTTATCGGGCAACCTGAAGGGAAAGGCATCGATCAGTGGGAGCCTTGGTGGGCGCGCAGGCGCGCCACCGCTTGTTCCACGCCGCCCCAGGCGGGCGCCTGCGGGGCGAAGGAGGCGCGCAGATATTTCACCAGCGCCGCGATCTGGTTATCGTCGAAACTGTGGCGGAACCCGGGCATATCGCCCAGTTCGGCCGCTGCCGGACTAGGTATTCCGTCTAGAATGACCCTAATCAGGTTGTCTGGGTTGTCGGCGTGGACATTGGTGTTGAGCGCCAGCGCCGGGCGGACCCCGAATAGCGTCGGGCCGCTCTCGGCGTGGCAGGACGCACAGGCCCCTTCGTAGAGCCGGCCGCCAAGTGTATCGAGCGGTCGAAGTGCAGATGCCGCCTCGGCCTGCAGCGCCGCGGCGCGTTGCTCCGGATCGGGCTCGGCCGCCGGTGCCAATGAGGCCAGATAGGTCGCCATCGCGCGGATATCGGCGTCGGGCAGCGGTCCAAGTTGTTCGACCACCGCGGCCATCGGCCCCGCCGCCGTGCCGTGGAAGCGCGAGAAGCCGCTGCGCAGATAGGCGAACAGTTCGGCCTCGGTCCACGGGATCGGCGCGCGCGACAGCGCGGTCAGCGCCGGGGCGTGCCAGCCATCGACCTCGCCACCGGCAAGATAGTCGGTCTTGGCCTTCTCGGCGCCCAGCGCATTGCGTGGCGTATGGCAGGCGCCGCAATGGCCGAGGCTTTCGACCAGATAGGCGCCGCGGTTCCATTGCGCGGCGCGGGCCGGATCGGCCTGCATTGGGCCCGGCCGCAGGAACAGCAGATTCCAGCCGGCCATCAGGGGCCGGATGTTGAATGGAAACGCCATCTTGGCCACCGGCGTCTCTGCTTTCATCGGCGGCTGCGACATCAGATAGGCGTACAGCGCCTGCAGGTCGGTGTCGCTGCTACGGGTGAACGACGTATAGGGGAACGCCGGGTAGAGGTGGCTGCCGTCGCGTGCGATGCCTTCGCGCATCGCCCGTTCGAACGCCGCGTAGGACCACGCGCCGAGGCCGGTCTCGGGATCGGGCGTAAGATTGGTCGCGTACACCGTGCCGAATGGCGTCTGCATCGCGCGGCCGCCGGCATTGGCTATGCCGCCGGGGGCGGTGTGACAGGTGGCGCAGCCGCCGAGGGCGGCGAGTTGCCGGCCGCGGGCGATCATGTCGGCCGAGAAGGTCGCGGGATCGGGCGGCGTGATCGGGGCGAGCGCGCCGCGGATCGGCAGCGCCACCGCCGCCATGCCGAACGCGCCGAGTAACGCAGCGCCCGCCATTGCAAACCATGAGCGCTTCCGCGGCGGCGGCGCGGCGGGCTGCTCGGGCTGTGGCAAACCCAAGGCAGCGCGGACGCGGTCCGGCGTGAACGGCGGCTCGCGCAGCCGCACCCCGGTCGCGTCGAAAATGGCGTTGGCGATCGCCGCGGCGGACGGCACGGAGGCGGACTCGCCGCTGCCGAGCGGCGGATCGTTCGGCCGCGGCATCAACACCACGTCGATCACCGGCACTTCGGGGAAAGTGAGGATCGGATAGGCGCCCCACTCCTTGTCGGCGACCGCGGTGTCGGTAAAGCTGACGCTCTCCTTCAGCGCGCGGCTGGTCGACTGGATGACGTTGCCGTGGATCTGATGCTCGATCCCGGCCGGGTTGATCATGAGCCCGGAGTCCTGGCCGACCACGACGCGCTTCACCGCGACGTCGCCGGTCCTGGTATTCACCTCGACATCGGCGACCCAGGCCGACCAGGCGGCACCGTAGCCGGGAAATTTGGAGTGCACGTAGAGCGCGTAGGCGAGCCCCTGTCCCCGCACCACGTCGCCTTCGACGATCTCGCGGCGCGGCCCGGTGCGATGCGCCCAGTTAGCCCGCGCGGCGACTTCCTTGACGAGATCGACGGCGCGTGGATCGTGCAGATAGCGCAGCCGATATTCCAGCGGATCGACACCGGCCGCGGCGGCAAGTTCGTCGATGTAACTCTCATGCGCGAACGAATTCGGCAGCGCCGAAACGCCGCGCAGCCAGGCCGCGCGAACGATCGGCGCCATGTCGTGCACGCGGACGCGGAGGTTATCGTAGGCGTAAGGCGGGATCGCGGTGCGATCGCCCATTTCGAACACCGGATTGTTGGCCGGCACGCGCCCCGTCAGCAGCAGCGCCAGCGTGACGGCGGCGTTCGACGGATAGCGCGTGGCGAAGTCGTAGGCGGCCGGGCTGCCGTCGGCGGTGAGCCCACCGGAGATCTCCATCAGCTGCGCCGCGCCCTTCGGCTCCCAGGCATGCTCCTGCTCGCGCGTCAACTGCACGCGAACCGGCCGCCCCACTGCACGTGATAACAATGCGGCGTCGGCACAGACATCGTCGGCGCAATTGCGGCCGTAGCAGCCGGCGGCCTCGAAGCGGAGGATTTCGACGTCGGCTTCAGGGATGCCAAGCAGGATCGAAATATCCAGCCGCAGCGGATACGGGTTCTGCGTACCGGACCAGATCCGCGCGAAGCCGTTACTGACATCGGCAACGCCGCAGGACGGGCCGATCGAGCCGTGCATCTGATACGGCCAGACGTAGGTGCGATCCATCGGCACAGTCGCAGAACTACGCGCGGCTTCGACGTCGCCCTTGTCGAGCAGCGTGCGCGTCGTCGCCGGATTGGCGCGCAGCGCAGTGGCGAGATCGTCGAGCTTCGGCAGCGGCGGTGGCGGCTTCCATTGAACGTCGAGCACACGCGCGGCTTCGATGGCCTGCTCCTCGCGTTCGGCGACCACACCGACGAAATCGCCCATGGTGACGACCGCCACCACGCCTGGAAGATGCGCGATCGAGGACTCATCGACGCCAAGCAGGCTGTTGCCGATGAAATCGCCGGCGTCGATGCCCGCATAAGGCGGCCGCACCACGCGGCCATGCAGCATGCCGGGCACGCGGACATCGTGCACATAGACGAAATCGCCGGTGGCCTTCGCCGGAATATCCGCGCGCGCAACGCGGCGGCCGACGATGCGATGCTCGCTGACCGGCTT
Organism: Rhodopseudomonas palustris; assembly: GCF_003591005.1. Lineage (GTDB taxonomy): Bacteria > Pseudomonadota > Alphaproteobacteria > Rhizobiales > Xanthobacteraceae > Rhodopseudomonas > Rhodopseudomonas palustris_K. Next base: position 154,807 of record NZ_QYYD01000002.1, on the reverse strand, counting down.
GATCGCGACATCGTCGGCCAGCATCAGCCGATCGCTGCGGCCACGCAGCAGCGATGCGAAGGAGACGCCGCGATTGGAGGCATCGCGCGGATGCACGATGCCGTCGGTGACGGCGAGTTGATCGGCCGGCAACTCCAGCTCCTGCGCGGCGAGCGCGACGAGATGATGCCGCGCCTGCGCCGCCGCCTTGCGCAGCGGCACGGCGCTGACCTGAATGCTGTCGCTGGCGATGGTGGCGCCCTGATTGGGCGTGCCCGAGGTGTGGCCCATCACCATGGTGACGGCACCGAACGGCACGTCGAGTTCTTCGGCGACGATCTGGGCCAGCGCGGTGCGAATGCCGGTGCCGAGATCGACGTGGCCGCTGAAAGCGAGCGCCTGCCCGCTATCGTCGACAAACAGAAATAGATCGAGCGCGCCGTCGGGCGGCGGCGCGGTGGCAACTAATCCCTTCACATGCTGCGACGGCCGCAGCACCGCGAGCGTGCCGGCACGAGTCAGCAGATCCGCTGTGTCCGGCGTCGGCTCGGTCACTTGGCGCTCGCTCATGACGGGGCCGCCTCAGCGAGCGTCGCCTCCGGGGCTACGCCCGCCGCGATCATCACGGCACGGACGATTTCCACATGCGTGCCGCAGCGGCACAAATTGTAGCGCAGCGCCTCTCGGATCTCGCTGACGCTGGGCGTCGGGTTGCGCGCCAGCAGCGCGGTCGCCGACATGATCATGCCGTTGAGGCAGTAACCGCATTGCGCCGCCTGTGCGTCGATGAACGCGGCCTGCACCGGGTGCAGCGCATCGCGGGTGCCGAGCCCTTCCAGCGTGGTAACAGTTCGGCCCTCGGCCGTCTTCAGCGTCACCACACACGACCGCGCCGGGACGCCGTCGATCAGAACCGTGCAGGTCCCGCACTCGCCGAGGCCGCAGCCGAACTTCGGGCCGTTGAGGCCGAGATCGTTGCGCAGCACGTAGATCAATTTGGTGTCGCGCGGCAGGTCGAAGACGTGCTCGGTTCCGTTGACGATCAAATTGACGGGCCCCGCCGAACTCATCGGCGCCGCCTTGCAGATGCGGCCTTGCACCGCAAGCAACGCGGAGCGTGCACCGCAATAAACGACGCTGCACTGTGATGAGTAGCGGGCATTCGGGCTCCACCGCCGTTGCAAGTTGCTCGGACGATTGTTTCTACACCAATGAATTCCGTCAAGCGCGTGTGCACTGCGACAATGTTTGTGCATGTGCTGCCCATTCCTTATGCTTGACTTCAAGGCAGCCCTCCTTTTTCATTAGTATACATATGAAATGAGGCAGCGCCGGATCGCCACGCGCCGACGGCCTGGAGCCATCAGTCCCATGAGCGACAGCAATCCTGCGGCGCAGACGCCGAGCGACGACAAGATCCGCTGCGATGCGTGCCCGGTGATGTGCTACATCAAGCCGGGCGCCAGCGGCGCTTGCGATCGCTACGCCAACCATAACGGCGAACTGGTCCGCGTCGATCCGCATGTCGTGCTCGACCGCGCGCTGGCGCATGGCGCCGCGGTAGTGCCGTTCCATCGCGACGGCTCGTGGGACGGGACGCTGATTTCTCCACCCGAGACGTTCATCACCGCGATCGGCGCCGGCACCACCTATCCGGACTACAAGCCTGCGCCGTTCATCGTGTCGTCCGAAGTGGGCGGCGTCGACATGGTCACGGTCGTCACCGAGGGCATCTTCAGCTACTGCGGCGTCAAGGTGAAGATCGACACCGACCGCTTCCTCGGCCCCGAGCAGGCAACCGTGCGGGCCGGCGGCGAAGCGATCGGCCATGTCACCACCTCCGAATACGGCTCGCAGATGCTGTCGCTCGGCGGCGTGCATCACCTCACCGGCGGCAGCAAGAAGGAAGGCCGCATCACCTGCGAGGCGCTGCTCGATCTATGCAACGGCAAGCCGGTCGAACTGACGATCGACGGCGGCTCCACCGTGATGGTGCAGGCCGGCCAGGCGCCCATCGTCAACGGCGTCAAGGAAGAGCGGATGCGCGTCGGCTGCGGCTCGGCGACGATCGGCATGTTCGCCAAGCAGTGGCTGGGTTTGGTTGACGACGTCGTGGTGGTCGACGATCACATCACCGGCGTGCTGTCGGAACATCAGGCCGGCAAGGTTCTGGGCATTCCCGACACCGGCATCAAGATCAAGGGCCGGCGCTCGACGCCGGGCCGCTACTTCCAGGTCGCCGAGCCCGGCACCGGCTGGGGCGGCACCAATATTTCCGACCCGCTGTCGATCCTCGGCCCGTTCGACCGCAAGGTCGCCTGGCCCGGGCTGCGGCTGTATTTTATCTCGACCACCGGCGAGCACGCCGCGTACTTCGAACTCGACGACGGGCTCATCCCGCGCGAGAAGGAGATGCCGGCGGAGCTGGCGATGCTGTCGCAGCGGGTGAAGGACAATTGCGAACCGGCGCTGTCGACCGTGCTGTTCATGGCGGGCGCCGGCGGTTCGCTGCGCGCCGGCGTGACGGAAAATCCGGTGCGCCTCACCGATTCGGTCAAGGACGCGCTGACCTACGTCACCTGCGGCGGCGCGCCGGTCTATGTCTATCCGGGTGGTGGCATCACCATCATGGTGGACGTTACCAAGATGCCGGAGAATGCGTTCGGCTATGTACCGACGCCGGCGCTGGTGGCGCCGATCGAATTTACGCTGCGGCTGTCGGACTATCAGGAACTCGGAGGCCACATGGCGGAGGTTCGCCCGGTGTCGTCGATCACGCTCGACGACGGGCGGCGCCCGGTCGCGCCGCATGCGGACAATCCGTGGCCGCTGGCGCCCAACGCCGTCAAACGTTACTTCGGCTGATCGCATGGCCGCCCCGCAACCCATCTCGCCGGTTCGAGGACGGCCCATCCAGGCGGCGCTGCTGGCCGATGGCCGCCGCCTGCATCTGCAGGACGGCCCGATCGACCTGATCATCGAGGCGACCGGCGAACCCGAGGCGGTGCGCCACGCCTACGACGCTGCCGTGCGGCGCTTCACCGGCTTGCTCGACGCGCTGTGCGCAGAACTATCAGCGCTGCGTGCGCCGACAGGCGGCAACGCGCCGGCGCTGATTCATCCGGTCGCGCAGCGCATGGCCGCGGCAGTGGCGCCGTTCGCCGATGCGATGTTCATCACGCCGATGGCGGCGGTCGCAGGCGCGGTGGCGGATGAGATACTGAAGGCGCTGCTCTGCCCCGGCATCACCCGCGCCTATGTCAACAATGGCGGCGACATCGCGCTGCATCTGGCGCAGGGCGCGACCTATACGGTCGGACTGGTCGATCGCCCCGACCGGCCGCGGCTGATCGGCTCGGCCGAAATCCCCGCCGATAGTCCGATCCGCGGCGTCGCCACCAGCGGCTGGCGCGGGCGCAGCTTCTCGCTTGGCATTGCGGATGCAGTCACGATCCTGGCGCCGACCTCCGCGATGGCGGATGCGGCGGCGACCGTCGTCGCCAATGCGGTCGATCTGCCGGACAGTCGCGGCGTCGTCCGCGTCGCCGCGCGCGACATTCAGCCCGACAACGATCTCGGCGATCGTCGCGTCACGCGTGACGTGCCGTTGCTGTCCGCCGCCGAGCGCGCGCAGGCGCTGTCTGCCGGCCTCGCCGTCGCGCGCGACCTGATGTCGCGTGGCTTGGTCGCGTCCGCGGCGCTGCATTTGCAGGGTGAGACCGTCAGCACCGGCGATGCCGCCCTTCTTTCCTCGCACTCACAACAAGAGCGTCCCAATGCCTGAGGTCAAAGTCCGCAAGAAGCTGCTGATCACCGAGGAGGTCTTCCACGAAGGCGGCCCGGTGGCGGCGACTCCGCGCAAGCGCGGCGCCATCATCGCCGTGATCGAGAACCCGTTCGCCGGCCGCTACGAGCCGGAGATCGCCGGCTTCATGGACGATCTGACGCCGCTCGGCGTCGCGCTGGCGGGCGAACTGCTGCAGGCGCTCGGCGGCGACGCCAAGGCGATCGACGGCTACGGCAAGGGCGCGATCGTCGGCGCCGCCGGCGAACTCGAACACGGCGCGCTGTGGCACGTGCCCGGCGGCTATGCGATGCGCGAAATCCTCGGCGACGCCAAGGCGATCGTGCCCTCGACCAAGAAGGTCGGCGGCCCGGGCACCAAGCTCGACGTGCCTGTCACCCACGTCAACGCCTCCTACGTGCGCAGCCATTTCGACGCGATGGAAGTCGGCGTCACCGACGCGCCAAAGGCCAATGAGATCGCGCTGGTGCTGGTGATGAGCTGCGGCCCGCGCATTCATGCGCGCGTCGGCGGGCTTGCCGCCAAGGACATCAAGGGCGAGGACGGACTGCGATGAGCGCCAAGATCCGCAAGATCGTCGTCGTCGTCGAAGAGACGGTGACCGAGATGGGCCGGCCGGTCAGCCCGGCCACCCGCCGGGCCGCCGCGATCGCGGTGATCGAGAATCCGTTCGCCGGCCGCTATGTCGAGGATCTGTCCGAACTTATCGCGATCGGCGAGGAACTCGGCGGCGTCTTGACCGAGAAGGCCGTGGCGGCGCTCGGCATCGAAGGCAGCAAGGCGGAGAGCTACGGCAAGGCCGCTTTGGTCGGCGAGAACGGCGAACTCGAACACGCCGCCGCGCTGCTGCATCCGAAGATGGGCGCGCCAGTGCGCAAGGTGCTGGGCAAGGGCGCGGCGCTGATCCCGTCGTCGAAGCGCCGCGGCGGGCTCGGCGCCGAGGTCGACATTCCGCTCGGCCACAAGGACGCCGCCTTCGTACGCAGCCATTTCGACGGCATGCAGGTGAGCGTCGGCGATGCGCCACGCGCCAATGAGATCGTCGTCGCTGTGGCGGTGACGGATTCCGGCCGCCCGCTGCCGCGGGTGGGCGGGCTGACGACCGCCGAGATCAAGGGCGAAGACGGACTACGCTGAACCAGGCTGAGTATCACCAGAAGAGGGCAAGAGCGTATGAAGCAGATAGCAAGACTGGCATTGACGGCATTGTTGTTGACGTCCGGGGCGGCATACGCCCAGCAGGGCGAAATCAAGGTGGGCGAGATCAACTCCTATTCGTCCCTGCCCGGCTTCACCGAGCCTTATCGGAAGGGCCTGGAGCTCGCCGTCAAGCAGATCAACGATGCCGGCGGCATCAAGGGCAAGAAGCTGGTGGTCATCACCAAGGACGACGGCGGCAAGCCCGGCGACGCGCTGACCGCCGCCAACGAGCTGGTGGCGCGCGACGGCGTGGTGATGATTGCCGGCGGCTTCCTGTCCAATATCGGTCTGGCGCTGTCCGACTTCGCCAAGCAGAAGAAGGTGCTGTACATCGCCGCCGAGCCGTTGACCGACGCCATCGTCTGGTCGAAGGGCAACGACTACACCTTCCGGCTGCGCGCCTCGAACTTCATGCAGGCCTCGATGCTGGCCGAAGAAGCCGCCAAGCTGCCGGCCAAGAAGTGGGCGACAATCGCGCCGAACTACGAATACGGCCAGTCCTTCGTCGCCGCGTTCAAGGAGATCCTCACCAAGAAGCGGCCCGACGTCGAATTCGTCGCCGAGCAGTGGCCGCCGCTGGGCAAGATCGACGCCGGCCCGGTGCTGCAGGCGATCGACGCCGCCAAGCCCGACGCCATCCTCAACGCCACCTTCGCGGGCGACCTCGTGAAGCTGGTGCGCGAGGGCAACACCCGCGGTGTGTTCAAGGACCGCGTCGTGGTGTCGTATTTGACTGGTGAACCCGAATATCTCGATCCGCTGAAGACCGAGACGCCGGAAGGCTGGATCGTCACCGGCTATCCCTGGTACTCGATCGATACACCGGAGCACAAAGCCTTCCTCGACGCCTATCAGGCGGCGAACAATGACTACCCGCGGCTCGGCTCGGTGGTCGGTTACTCGACCGTCAAGAGCGTCGCCGCCGTGCTGAACGCTGCTGACGACACCTCGACCGAGAGCCTGATGAAGGCGATGAAGAACCTCAAGGTCGACACCCCGTTTGGACCGGTCGTGTACCGCGCCGGCGACCATCAGTCGACGATGGGCGCCTTCGTCGGCAAGACCACCCAGAAGGACGGCAAGGGCATCATGGTCGACGTCAAGTTCAAGAAGGGCGCCGACTATCTGCCGCCCGAGGCCGAAGCCGCCAAGCTTCGTCCGGCGAACTGAGTTCCTTTTTCGACAATCGCCGCCGCTGATCTCAGCGGCGGCATCCTCCCAGCTCTTCGACGACTTGCAACCTGAACGAAAGGCGCCGCCGTGGAACTGATCGTAGTCCAGGCTCTCAGTGGTCTCGCCAGCGCCGCGTCGCTGTTTCTGGTCGCGTCGGGCCTGTCGATCATCTTCGGCGTCACCCGCATCGTGAACTTCGCTCACGGCGCGTTCTACATGCTGGGCGCCTACATGGCATTCACGTTGACCGACCGGTTCAGCGGCGCCTTCGGGTTCTGGGGCGGCCTGCTCGTCGCCAGCCTGATCGTCGCGGTGCTCGGCGCGCTGATGGAGATGGTGCTGCTGCGCCGGATCTATCAGGCGCCAGAGTTGTTCCAGCTGCTCGCCACCTTCGGCGTGACGCTGATGGTGCAGGATCTCGTGGTGCTGATCTGGGGCCCGGACGATCTGATGGGCCCGCGCGCACCCGGCTTCAGCGGCGCCTTCAGCCTGTTCGGCCGAATGATCCCGACCTATGACCTGCTGCTGATCGTGCTCGGCCCAGCGGTGCTCGGCCTGCTCTGGCTGCTGTTTCACGGCACCCGCTGGGGCGTGCTGGTACGCGCCGCGACGCAGGACCGCGACATGGTCGCCTGCCTCGGTGTCAATCAGAAATGGCTATTCACCAGCGTGTTCGCGCTCGGCGTGTTCCTCGCTGCGCTCGGCGGCGCGCTGCAGATCCCGCGCACCACGGTGTCGCACGCGATGGACCTGTCGATCATCGTCGAAGTGTTCGTCGTGGTGGTGATCGGCGGGCTCGGCTCGGTGACCGGCGCCTTCATCGCGGCGGTGCTGGTCTCCGAGCTCAACGCGCTCGGCATTCTGGTGCTGCCGAAGATTTCGCTGATCGCCGTGTTCCTGGTGATGGCGGTGGTGCTGGTGGTGCGGCCCTATGGGCTGCTCGGCAAGGCGGAGCGCGGCACGCGGTCCAGCACCGGCATCTCGTTCCGGCCGTGGAAGCCGATGACGCTGCTGGAGCGCGGCGGCGTCGCCGCGCTGGTGGTGATCGCGGCGCTGCTCCCGCTGTTCGCCGGCAACTATCTGCTCAGCGTCGGCTCCGAGATCCTGGTGTTCGTGCTGTTCGCCGCCAGCCTGCATTTCATGATGACGGTCGGCGGCCTCGCCTCGTTCGGCCACGCCGCGTATTTCGGCCTCGGCGCTTACGGCGCGGCATTCGCGGTGAAGTTTCTCGGCGCGCCGATGGAATTGGCGCTCTTGGTCGGCCCGGCGTTCGGCCTGATGGGCGCGCTGGTCGCTGGCTGGTTCTGCGTGCGGCTGTCGGGCGTGTACTTCGCCATGCTGACGCTGGCGTTCGCGCAGATCATCTGGTCGGTGGCGTTCCAGTGGGTCGAGGTCACCGGCGGTGACAACGGCATTTTGGGCATCTGGCCATCGGCCTGGGCCTCCAGTCCGCAGGGCTTCTTCTGGCTGACGCTCGGCGTCGCGGTGGTCGGCGTCGCGCTGCTGCGCATGCTGGTGTTCTCGCCCTACGGCTTCGGCCTCCGCGCCACCCGCGACAACACGCTGCGCGCCGATGCGATCGGCATCGACCGCAAATCCACGCAATGGGCGGCGCTGCTGGTCGCCGGCACGTTCGCGGGCGTCGCGGGCGCGCTGTTCGCCTTCCTCAAGGGCTCGGTGTTTCCGGAGTCACTTGCCATCCCGATCTCGGTCGACGGCCTGGTGATGGTGCTGCTCGGCGGCATCGAGACGGTGTCGGGCGCGGTGATTGGCGCCATCGTCTACAAGGCGCTGGCGATCTGGCTGATGAGCCAGACCGACCTCTCCAAGCTGGTACTCGGCGCGATCATCGTGCTGCTGGTGGTGGCGGCGCCCAAGGGCATCGTCGGCTTCATCGAAGATTGGCGCCACCGCGGGCCACGGCCGAAGAACGGCAAACCCGATGCCCTCGCTGTCGCCAAGATGGAGGCCGCGGAATGACCACGCTGCTCGAAGTCCAGGGGCTGGTGAAGTCCTATGCGGGCGTCCACGCGGTGCGTGACGTCAGCTTCACGGTGAAAGCCGGCGAGATCCTGGCCCTGATCGGACCCAACGGCGCCGGCAAGAGCACCTGCTTCAACATGCTCAACGGCCAGATCAAGCCCGACGCGGGCTCGATCAAGCTCGCCGGCGACGAGATTGTCGGCCTGCCGCCGCGCACGGTGTGGCGCCGCGGCGTCGGCCGAACCTTCCAGATCACCGCGACCTTCGCGTCGATGACGGTGCGCGAGAACGTGCAGGTGGCGCTGCTGTCGTTTCATCACCGGCTGTGGTCGATGATCGGCTATGCTGGCGCGCAACACCGCGCCGAGGCCGATGAGCTGCTCGCGCTGGTCGGCATGAGCGAACAGGCCGAGCGGCCGTGCGGCGAGCTGGCTTATGGCGACCTCAAGCGGCTCGAGCTGGCGATCGCGCTCGCCAACCAGCCGCGGCTGCTGCTGATGGACGAGCCGACCGCCGGCATGGCGCCGAAGGAACGCGTCGAGTTGATGCGGCTGACCGCCGGCATCGCACGAGCGAAAAACATCGGCGTGCTGTTCACCGAGCACGACATGGACGTGGTGTTCGAACATGCCGACGAGGTGATGGTGTTGAACCGCGGCCAGCTGATCGCGCGCGGCACGCCCCAGCAGGTCCGCCAGGACCGTCAGGTGCAGGCGATCTATCTCGGCGAAGGCCTGCTCTACGACGCCAAGCACCGCGCGGAGGCGCTGTCATGAAGCTCGAAGTCTCCGAACTGAACAGCCACTACGGCCCGGCCCACATCCTGTTCGACGTCGGCTTCGCGGTCGGCGAAGGCGAAGTGGTCGCCATGCTGGGCCGCAACGGCGCCGGCAAGAGCACCAGCTTCCGCTCGGTGGTCGGGCTGGTACAGCGGCGCAGCGGCAAGGTGACGTTCGAGGGCGAGGACATTTCGCGGCTACCGTCCTACGAGATCGTGCGCCGCGGCCTCGGCTACGTGCCGGAGGACCGGCGGATCTTCACCGAGCTGACCGTCGAGGAAAACTTCGAGGTCGGAAAGCAGAAGCCGCGCCCCGGCGTCGCCGAATGGACGCCGGACCGGATCTACAAGCTGTTTCCGAACCTCGGCGAGATGCGAAAGCGGCTCGGCGGCGACATGAGCGGCGGCGAGCAGCAGATGCTGAGCATCGGCCGCACCCTGATGGGCAACCCGTCACTCGTACTCCTCGATGAGCCGTCCGAAGGGCTGGCGCCGAAGATCGTAGAGCAAATGGCCGATGCCATCCTGGCGATGAAGCGCGAGGGGCTCGGCATCATCATTTCGGAGCAGAATTTGCATTTCGCCAAGCTGATCTGCGATCGCGCCTATATCATCGAGAAGGGCCGCATGCGTTTCTCCGGCACGATCGACGAACTCGAGGCGCATCCGGAAATCCGGGACGCTTACCTCGCGGTGTGACGCAAATTGGCTTCAGATTCGGGTAAGAGCAAAGTGTTGGACAAGCCGCGCCGCAAGACCAAGAGCGCCCCATCCTATCTGCTGGACGCGCAGGTCGGTTTCACGCTGCGCCAGGTGCTGCAGCGTCACGCCACGATTTTCGTCAGCCGCATGGGCGAAGATTTGACGATGACGCAATGGGCCGCGCTGGCGAAACTGTTCGAGAAGGGCCCCTGCTCCCAAAACCTCCTCGGCCGCGCCACCGCGATGGACGCGGCCACCATCAAGGGCGTGGTGGAGCGCCTGGTGAAGCGCGGCCTGGTCGAGACCGCCGCCGATCCGGAAGACGGCCGCCGACTGGTGGTGTCGCTGACGCCCGACGGCAAGGCGCTGACCGAGCGCTCGATCCCAGTGGCGCACGACGTCACCAAGGAAACGCTGTCGCCGCTGGCGAAAGACGAACGCGTGCAGTTTCTGGCGCTGCTGGAGCGGCTGAAGTAAGCGTCAACCACACCCGCTCCGTTATGGCCGGGCTCGTCCCGGCCATCCACGCCTTTTCTGCATTTCCTTCAGCAAGGCGTGGATGCCCGGCACAAGGCCGGGCATGACGCTTGGATAGGAGAGTGCCTAATTTCAAAGGCCGCATTTTCGGCCAGGCTTTCAGGATGAGGCGAAGTGCCTTGGAAAGCCGCTGCTACTCCCGCGCCGCCCCACCCGGCCCCGCCATGCCGAGTCCCGCATAAATCCGCCGCACATAGGCACCGAAGGCGTCGTCGGTCTTGATCGCGAGATCGCGCGGCATCGGCAGGTCGATCGGGAAGTACTCGGCCATCCGCGCCGGCCGCGCCGTCAGCACCGCGCAATGCGAGCCGAGGAACACCGCTTCCTGGATGCTGTGGGTGACGAACAGGATGGTCTTGGCGCTCTCGCGCCAGATCCGCAGCATCTCCAGGTTCATTTGCTCGCGCGTCAACGCATCGAGCGCGCCGAACGGCTCGTCCATCAGGATCAGCTTGGGGTCGTGGACGAAGGCGCGGGCGATCGCGGCGCGCTGCTGCATGCCGCCGGAGAGTTGCTGCGGATACTTGTCCTCGTAGCCGGCGAGCCCGACCAGCGCCAACAGGTCACGCGCACGCGACCGCGCGGCTTTCATCGGCAGGCCGACGATCTCGGCCGGCAGCAGCACGTTCTCCAGAATGGTCCGCCATTTCAGCAGCAGCGCCTGCTGGAACACCATGCCGACGTCGCGCGCCGGATCGAATGGCGTGGTCGCATTGCCGATACTGACCGTGCCGCCATCGGCGCCGTGCAGGCCGGCGAGGATTTTCAGTACCGTGGTCTTGCCGCAGCCGGACGGGCCGACCAGCGCCACCAGTTCACCTTCCTGCACGTCCATCGTGACGTCGGACACCGCAAGAAACTCGCTGCCGCCGCTGCGATACACTTTGCGGACGTTGCGCAGGCTGATGAACGGCGCGGTGTCGCTCATGCCAGCCAGCGCTCCAGATTGGCGGCGACGAAGGCGTCGTCGCTGAGGTCGGCATGCTCGCGGCAAACGCGGTCGATCTCGGCGCCCTGCCCGTTACTCAATCCTTCGTTCGGATCGAGGCACCAGATGCCTTGCAGCAGGCCCTGACGGCGCAACACTTCGTGGCAGCCGGCGATGCAGCCGTGGAAATTGTTGGCGACGTCGAAGAACGCGCTGTTGCAATCGGTGACGCGGGCGTCGAGCGCCAGCAGATCCGCCGGCAGCCTGTCCTGGCCGCGCGCGGCCTTGCAGCCCTCGAACTGCTTGATGGCGGCTTGCGTCCACACCGACCAGTGGCCGAGCAACCCGCCTTTGAAGTAAGCGCGGGTGGTGACACCCTGGTCGCGCAGATCGAACGGCAGCATCAGGTCGAGCAGAATGTGGTCGTCGTTGCCGGTGTACAGCGCCACCCGGTCGAGCGCGCCGGCGGACGCGACGCCGCGTAGCACGTCGAGCGTGCGATAGCGGTTGAACGGCGCCACCTTGATGGCGACGACGTTGTCGATGGAGGCGAAGTCGCGCCAGAAATTCGAGCTCAGCGCCAGGCCGCCGACCGCCGGCTGCAGATAGAAGCCGACCAGCGGAATCTCCTGCGCCACCGCCCGGCAGTGCTCCAGGATCTCCGCTTCGGACGATGCCTTCATCGCCGCGAGGCTGAGCAGCCCGGCGTGGTAGCCGATCGACCGCGCGGTCTGCGCCTCGCCGATCGCCTGCCTGGTGGGGCCGGCAAGGCCGGCCACTAATGCGAGCGGACGTTTGGTCCACGCGGCAGCCGTCTCCGCCGCCGATTCCAGCACCGGCCGATACAGCCCGACGTCGCGGATCGCGAATTGCGTGGTGTGGACACCGACCGCGAGCCCGCCGGCGCCGGCGTCGATGTAGTAGCGCGTCAGCGCGCGCTGATGCCGCGGGTCGAGCTTGCGGGCCGCATCGAGCGCCAGCGGATGCGCCGGGATGACGGTGCCGCCTGCGATCAGGCGGCGGACGTCGGAGTTCATGTCGCTGTGGTGCATGGTGTGGTCCTAACCGTATTCCGGGCCGGCGACGGCGAACGGCAATGCGCCGGGCGGCCGCGCGGCCGCGCCGTGGCGCATGCGCAGGAATGGCCGCTCGATCGCCCAGCCGCGTTGCTGCAGCGCGTCGACGAAGCCCGAGGGGCCCGCGACGGCATCGAGCAGGATCGGCGCCGTCTCACGAGCTACAATGGCATCGACCAGCGCCAGCGCGGACGATACGTCCGGCGCGTACAGCGGCCCGATATGCTGCGCGACGCGACCACTGCGCACCAGCGCAATGGCGCCGTTCGATTCAAGCAGGCGCGTTCCTTCGCGGGTGCTGAGTTCGGTGAGCAGATCGGTGCGATCGAAACCGAGCGCAGCGCGGTCGCTGGCGATCAGGTCGGTCAGTTGGCCCGCGTTCAGCGGCGCAGCTTTCGCATCGGGAGCGCGCTCGGTGAGCCGCAGCCGGCGGAGTTCGAGCACGCCGGAAAAGCCCAGCGGCTCGTAGACCCTCGCTCCGTCGGGCGTGGCGTCGAGCCAGGTCGTCAGCTTCAGTCTGCCCGCCTCGGCGAGGCAGCGATCGACCAGCCGCGTCGCCAAGCCGCGGCGGCGGCAGCTTTGCGTCACCAGCACCATGCTGATCCAGGCGTTAGTCGCATCGTGCGGCAGCAGCGCCGCGGTCGCCACCAGCTGGCAGTCTTCGCGCACGCCGAAGGTCTGACCACGGCGGAGGAAGAACCGCCAATCGGCCTCGCTCTGGTTCCAATGCGCTTCGGTGGACAATGTGAGACCGGCGGCGGCGTCATCGTCACCGAGCCGGACCACGTTGTCCGCCTCAGTAACGGCCATCGCGCACCTCGTATTTGGTCGGCTTGCCGATGTTCGGCATTTCGCGCGCGACCCAGTCGGCGGTCCACGCCACCAGCTGATCGGTGTCGACCACGGCGTGGCCGAACAGCTTCACGGCCTGGCTGGTGTCAGTCAGCCACGCGGTCGGCTGCTCCTCGCCGACGATCACCGGCTCGCGGCCGAACAGCTTGCCGAATCGGGCGGCGAGATCGCGCACCAGCAGCGTCTCGTGGCCGGAGACGTTGATCGGCGTGGTCGGCGTGGTGCAATGCGCGAGGCAACGCAGCGCCTGCGCCGAGGCATCGCCCTGCCACAGGAAATTGACGTGGCCGATGCCGACGTCGATTGGCTTGCCCTGCCACACCTTGCTGGCGATGTCGTAGAGTACCCCGTAGCGCATATCGATCGCGTAGTTGAGCCGGAACAGCCGGCCCGGCGTCTGATACTTGGCCGAGAAATATTCGAGCAGCCGCTCGCGCCCCACGCAGGACTGCGCGTATTCGCCGGGCGGGTCCGGCGGCATCTCTTCCGGCGAACCGCCGCTGTCCACCGGCACGAACGGATAAACGCAGCCGGTCGAGAACGCCACGATGCGCGACTGCCGGAATTCCTGCGCGATCATCGCCGGGACGTAGGCATTCATCGCCCAGGTCAGCGCCAGATCGCCCTCGGCGCCGAACTTGCGGCCCGCCATGAACACGACGTTGGGCGATTTCGGCAGCTTGGCGATCTGCGCCTCGTCAAGTAAATCGCACGCGATGGTCTCGACGCCGCGCGCTTCCAGCGCGGCCTTCGACGCCGGATCGCTGAACCGCGCGACGCCGATGACGCGGCGGTTCGGCGACGCCGCTTTGGCAAGTCCGGCGAGCGTCGGCCCCATCTTGCCGGCGACGCCCAGCACCATCAGGTCGCCGTCGACCTTGGCGAGATCGTCGATCAGCGCCTGAGTCGGCCGGCACAACAGGTCATCGAGCGCGGCGATGTCGGGAATGGTCTTGGGCAGCGTGTCGCGGCTGAGCAGCATCATGGATCCTTGATTGATTAGGTCTGCCTGACGTCGCGCACAACGACGAGGCGTTCGAGCAGCAGCACCAGGCCATACAGCAGCACGCCGAGCAGCGTCAGCAGCACCACCGCCATCACCATCGCGGGCGTGTCGAGCGCGGACTGCACCTGGATCATCAGATAGCCGAGCCCGCGCTCGGAGGCGATGAACTCGCCAACGATGGCGCCGGCGACGGCCAGAATGGCGCCGACCTTCATGCCGGAGAACACGTAAGGCAGCGAGCCCGGCAGCTGGATCTTGCGGAACAGCGTCCAGCGCGAGCCGCGCAGCGATTTGACGAGATCGAGTAGATCCGGCTCGACTTCGCTGAGCCCTCGCGCCGTCGTCAGCAGAATCGGAAAGAAGCAGATGCTGAAGGCGATCAGGATGTTCGGCACGATGCCGTAGGAGAACCACACGATGATCAGCGGCCCGAGCGCCACCTTGGGGATCATGTTAAGGGTGACGAACAAGGGCAGCAGGATCGCGCTGACCAGCGGCGACCAGGTGAACATCACCGCGAGCGCGACGCCGACGACCGAGCCCAGCGCGAAGCCGCCGAGGATCTCGGCGGCCGTCACCAGCGAATTCGACACCCAGGCGTATTGCGCCGAACCGAGCGTCTTGATGGTGTCGAGCGGCGACGGCAGCACGAATTTCGGCACCTGGAAGACGTCGACCAGCACCTGCCACAGCACGATCACCGCGGCGTGCACCAGCACGATGATCGCGGCCGACCGCACCGATTGGCGAGTTGCTTCCGACACGAGCGTTCCTGGAACCCGGTTAGCGATGCCGCAGCCTAGACCGCGGCGAGCTATGTTTCAACCATCTGGTTGATTAAGGTGCGGGCTAGGGCGGTGCTTCTACAGGCACTGCCCGTCATCCTGAAAGCCTGGCCGGAAATGCGCCACTTCAAATCAGGCACTTTCCTATCCGCGCGTCATGCCCGGCCCTGTGCCGGGCATCCACGCCTTCCGTCCTCACCGCAAGCAAAGGCGTGGATGGCCGGGACAAGCCCGGCCATGACGGAGGTCTCGGACATGGCGAGCGTTCGGGATGTTGCCAAAAATCGAATTACGGCCGCAGCGAACGCAATACCAGGTCGACGACGTGACGGCGGCGGGCGGCGCGCTCGCGGGGGGTGTTGAGGTCGCGGCCGAAGATCGCCGACAGCGTCGGGTTGTTGGAGAAGTAGAAGTAGCTCAGCCCGGCGATCGAGATGTACAATTGCACCGGGTTGACGCCCTTGCGGAAAACGCCCTCGGCGATGCCCTCCTTGAGAATCTTCGACACCAGGCTGACGAGCGGCGAATGCATCGCCTCGAGCCGGCCGGAACCGCGCACGTGTGACGCACCGCCGCGGTTCTCGTCATTCAGCAGGACGATAAAGTCCGGGTGACCGGCGAGATGATCGAACGAGAATTCGATCAGCTTGCGGATCGCCCGCTCCGGCGGCAGGCCGTCGAGGTTCAGGCTGCGCTCGTGGCTGCGCAGTTCCTCATAGACCCATTCGAGCACGCCGAGATACAGCGCGTCCTTGTCGCCGAAATAGTGATAGACCAGCTGCTTGTTGACGCCGGCGCGGGCCGCGATCTCGTCGACCCGTGCTCCGGCAAGCCCGCGCGCCGCGAATTCTTGGCGCGCCGCGCTGAGCAGCTTCTGCCGGGTCGCCGCGGGATCGCGCCGCTGCTTGGCGTCGTCGCGCTTGGTAGGATCGCTCTTCGTAAGGTCAGCCTTGGCTCTGCTCATTTTCAACCAGATGGTTGACAATTCGGATGACGATCTGTTGCATGGCGGGCGCCGGAATTGCAAGCCTGCGGGTGCACCGACGCCTCGCGACAACAGGAGAGCTGTTCGATGAACTACTTCCGTCTTGCCGCAGCGGGTGTCGCGATGGCGCTGGCGAGCCCTTCCCTTCCGGCGAGCGCCGCCGAAGCGGTGAACCTGATCCTGAACTGGACGCCGACCGCCGACCATTCGCCGTTCTACTACGCCAAGGCGCAGGGCTGGTACGAGAAGGCCGGCATCGACCTCACCATCGAATCCGGCAAGGGCTCGGGCGTGTCGTCGCTCAAGGTCGGCTCGGGCGGCTCGGCGTTCGGCATCGCCGATCTCGGCACCATGCTGGTGTCCAAAAGCAAGGGTGCCGATGTCGTCGCGCTGATGAGCATCTACGCCAACACCGGGCAGACCTTCTACTGGCTGAAGAGCTACGGGGTGAACGGGCCGAAGGATTTCCCGAGTCACAAGATCGGCAATCCGCCCGGCGACGCGTCGCGCGTGATGTGGCCGGCCTTCGCCAAGGCGGCTGGTATTGCGGCCGACTCGGTGAACTTCGTCAATGTCGGCCCGACCGCCAAGATCGCGGCGCTGAAGGGCCACAGCGTCGATATCATCAGCGACTTCTACAACGAGCACGACCGCAAGGTGATCGAGTTCGGCGACGACCTCGGCTACGTCAACTGGAAGGACATCGGCCTCAATCCCTACGGCAACTCGCTGATCGTCAACGGCGCCTATCTGGCCAAGAACCCGAAGCTGGCGCACGACTTCGTCACCGTCAGCCAGAAAGCATTCGCGGCCTGCGTCGCCGATGTCGATCCCTGCCTCAAGGCGCTGCTCGACAATGCCTCCGGCCTCGACAAGGAAAACCAGCAGCGGCAGTGGGAGCGCATCAAGTACTTGATGACCGACGAGTTCACCACCACCAAGGCGCTGGGCTGGATCGACGGCGAACGGATGAAGAAGGACTACGAGCTGGTCCAGACTTATCTCGGCATGGAAAAGCCGTTCGAGGTCGACACCGCGTTCTCGACCAAGATGCTCGATACCGCGATCAAGATGGACGCCACCAAGGTGACGGTGAAGAAGTAGGCGGGAGGCGGCGGCATTTTGCATCGCTTTGCTCCCCGACCTCTCCCCGTCATTGCGAGCGAAGCGAAGCAATCCAGAGGCTCAGTGCAGGGCGCTGGATTGCTTCGCTTCGCTCGCAATGACGATGGGGCTGATGTGGCCGGACAAACAGACCGTCACACCACGCTGCGATGCCGGTCGATGCAGGTGGCGATCACCTCGTCCATCGAGCGCCCCCACCAGTCTTCGGAGAAGATCTCGATCTCCGAGTAGCCGGCGAAGCCCTGGGCTTCGACGGCGGCACGGATGCTGCGGATGTCGATGACGCCGTCGCCCATCATGCCGCGGTCGTTGAGCAGGTCTTTGGTCGGCACCAGCCAGTCGCAGACATGGAACGCCATCAGGCGGTCCTGCCCGGCGCGGGCGATCTGCGGCAGTAGCTCCGGGTCCCACCAGATGTGATAGACGTCAAGCGCCACGCCGAGCGCGCCGCTGCGTGATGGGTCGAGCGCGTCGCAGAGGTCCAGCGCCTGCTTCGTCGTGTTGACGCAGGCGCGGTCGGCCGCATAGGCCGGATGCAGCGGCTCGATCGCCAGCGGCATCTTCGCCTGCCTGGCGTAGTCCAGCAGATCGGCCAGTGCATCGTGCACTTGCGCGCGGGCCGCGATGATGTCCTTCGACGCGGCGCTGCCGGGCCGCGAATATTGCGGCAGACCGCCGACCACCAGCACCAGGCACGACGCGCCGAGCGCAGCCGCCTCGTCGACCGCTCGGCGGTTGTCGTCGCGCATTGCAGGGCGATGCGCCTCGTCGGCGGTGAACATGCCGCCGCGGCAATAGCCCGACAGCTCGAGCCCGGCATCCTTGACCAGCCGCACCGCGCGGTCGAGGCCGATCGCCGCCACCTGATCGCGCCACGGATCGATGGCGCGGATGCCGGCGCGAGCGCAGGCGTCGATGATCGCGGCGAGATCGCCCTGCTTGCGGACCGTGGCCGTATTCAGCGACAGCCAGCGATGATCATTCGAGAAGTCGCGCATCTCAGGCTTCGATGCCGCGGGTAGCGAGCAGTGATTTCATGCGCTGCGTCGCGAGCTCCGGATTCGCAAGCAGCCCGGCCTTGTCGGCGAGCCGGAACAGCTCGGCGAAATGCAGCGTCGAGCGCGTGCTTTCTTGCCCGCCCACCATGGTGAAGTGATCCTGATGGCCGTTGAGCCAGGCCATGAACACGATGCCGGTCTTGTAGAACCGCGTTGGCGCCTTGAAGATGTGCCGGGACAGCGGCACGGTCGGGCCGAGCACGTCGTGGAAGCCGGCCTCATCGCCGGCGGCGAGCCGCGACAGCGCGTAGGACGCGGCCGGCGCGATGGCGTCGAAAATGCCGAGCAGCGCATGCGAATAGCCCTGCGCGTCGCCGGCGATCAGTTCGGCGTAATTGAAGTCGTCGCCGGTGTACATCTTCACCTTTGGATCGAGCCGGCGGCGCATGTCGATCTCGCGCTGCTTGTCGAGCAGCGAGATCTTGATGCCGTCGATCTTGGCGGCGTCGCGGTTGACGATGTCGACCGCGACGTCCATCGCAGTATCGAGATTGGACGCGCCCCAATAGCCGGCCAGCGCCGGATCGAACATGTCACCGAGCCAATGGATGATCACCGGCTCGCGCACCTGGCCGAGCACGCGGTCATACACCTTGGCGTAGTCGTCCGGAGACTTACCAAGCTTGGCGAGCGCGCGCGACGCCATCAGGATGATGCGGCCGCCGGCCTGTTCGATTGCTTCGATCTGCTGCTCATAGGCGGCGATCACGTCGTCCAGCGATCTGGCATCTTCGACAGGCAGATGATCCGTGCCGGCGCCGGAGAACACCAGCGCTCCGCCGCGCGCCTTCGCGGCGGCGACGGAGCGCTGGATCAGTTCGAGCGAGGTCGGCCAGTCCAGCCCCATGCCGCGCTGCGCCGTGTCCATCGCCTCGGCGACGCCGAGACCGAGGTCCCAGATGTGCTCGCGGAATGCAATGGTGCGATCCCAATCGATCGCCGTCGACAGCCACGGATCGACGTCCGCGAACGGATCGACCACGACATGCGCGGCCGAGAACGCGACACGGTTCAGCGTGCCGCTCAGCTTGGCGGGAAAGCTGCGCGAGGCGGCGAGCCGATAGGTCTCGATCGACCGATCGGCCTTGGGCAGCCGCAGCGTCTGCGACGACAGGGACAGGACTGGTTTGTTCATGGGGTCCTCACACCTGAATGGCGGGAACGTCGATCCAGCGGCGCTCCTTCCAGCTCTGCAGCGCGCATTCGACCAACTGCACGCCCTTGGCGCCTTCGAGCAGCGTGTACTTGTAGGGCGCGTCTTCATAGACGTGGCGGATGAACATCTCCCATTGTTCCTTGAAGCCGTTGTCGTAGGAGACGTTGTCCGGCACCTTCTGCCAGTCGGCGTAGAAATCGTGGGTGCGCTTCTCATCCGGATTCCACACCGGCCGCGGCGTCGCCTGGCGCGCCTGGATCATGCACTCGGTGAGGCCGGCGACTGCCGAACCGTGGGTGCCGTCGACCTGGAAGGTGACGAGGTCGTCGCGATACACCCGCGTCACCCACGACATGTTCATGTGGGCGATCACGCCGCCCTTCAGCTTGAAGGTCGCGTAGGCGGAATCATCGGCGGTCGCCTTGTACTTCTTGCCCTGTTCGTCCCAACGCTCCGGGATGTCCGTGCTGCCCATGCAAGTCAGGCTCTCGACCTCGCCGAACAGATTGTCGAGCACGTAGCGCCAGTGGCAGACCATGTCGAGGATGATGCCGCCGCCGTCTTCGCTGCGATAATTCCAAGAAGGGCGCTGCGCCTCCTGCCAGTCGCCTTCGAACACCCAGTAGCCAAACTCGCCGCGCACCGACAGCATGCGGCCGAAGAAGCCCGAGTCACGCAGCATCGCCAACTTCTTCAGGCCGGGCAGGAACAGCTTGTCCTGCACGGTGCCGTGCTTGATGCCCTTGGCATTGGCGCGCTTCACCACCTCGACGGCTTCCTTGAGGTTGGTGGCGATCGGCTTCTCGCAATAGATGTGCTTGCCGGCGTCCACCGCCTTGCTCAACAGCCCGGGCCGCGCCTGCGTGGTCGCGGCGTCGAAGAAGATGTCGTCGTCCTTGTTCTCCATCGCCTTGTCGAGATCGGTGGTCCAGCGCTCGATGCCGAACTGCTTGGCGAGGCGCTCGATCTTGTCGGCGCTGCGGCCGACCAGGATCGGATCCGGCAGCATGCGGTCGCCGTTCTTCAGCACCACGCCGCCCTGATTTCGGATCGCGATGATCGAGCGGATCAGATGCTGATTGAGCCCCATGCGTCCGGTGACGCCGTTCATGATGACGCCGAGGCGTTTGGTGGCCATTACGTATGCTCCTTGGTGAGATCGGGTGTTGGAAGGACGAGCGGCGACAGCGACGCCCAATCCGGCTGCGCCGCGGCAGCAAAGCCGGGCGCGCCCAGCGACGCGGTCGACAACGCGCCGTCGTGAATGGCGAGGCGGATGGCGCCGTCGTCGCTGCGGTAGAGATCAGGATGCGCGGCGAGGAAAGCCCGCGCCTCGTGGACCGGCGCGGAGGAAAAGCCGTCGACGTAGTGATGCCCGTTGCGCTCGGCATGGGTGACGCCGACGAAGGCGCCGAGCGCCAGATCCTGCTGCACGCCAAGCCCGGCCTGACACGTTAGATCCTCGGCGGTGACGAAGCAGCGTTCGTCATTCGCTGTGGCCTGCGCCGCGCGCGCGGCGTTGAGCAGCGCCTTGTAGATGCCCTTGCACGATTTCAGTGACACGCCCCGATAGCCGAGGCTTCGCGCAGCGGGGAACGCGTCGTAGCCGTCGTCGGCTTCGTCGATGATGAAATCGCGGGACGCCAGCGCGCCGAGCGGCGTCTGCATGGTGCGCTCGCGCGGCATCGGCTGCTCGATGTAGAGCAGCTTGCCGGAAATTGACGCCAGCGCCGGGTCGCGGTCGAGTCGCTCGCACAGCGCCTGCAGCGCGGCCGGGTCGGCATATTGTTCGTTGGCGTCGAGCGAGATGCCGTCCACGGTCGGCAGCTTCTGCAGTTCGCGACCGATCGTGATCAGCCGCGCCGCATCCTTGTCCGGATCACCGCCGAGCTTGAGCTTGTAGTAACGCGCGCCGGAGGTCTCGCGCGGATCGGCAATGCCGCCCTCGCCATCAACCTTGTCGTCCATGCCCACCGTATGGCGGATCGCGACGTGCTTGCCGCGACGCCGTGCCGACAGAAAGCGCGTGATCGCGTCGTCCGTCAGGTCCGGCGTCAGGCGGGCGTCGAGCCCGACGATGTTCGCTGCCAGACCGTCGAAGACGTTGCGGTCCGAGCCGCACAGCACCGCGTCGAAGATCGCCTTGTCGATCTCGGCCGGTCCATATCCGGCCGCCAGTGGCGGGATGTCTTCGCGCGCGCAGGCCTCGAGTTGTGCGGCGTAGCGCGACGCGTGCAGGCCGAACGCGGTGTCGAAGCCGACGGCGGACAAATACAAGTCGCGCGCGATCGCCAGCGAGCGCCGCAGATCGTCGGCGGTGCGTTCCGGCGTGCGGTCCGGACGTTTGTCGAACCATTTCGGCACGATCATCTCGGCGCTGGCGCCGATCGCCGTCTCGCCGTTCTCGAACGCGATCTCGACCCGCACGAAGGCCTGCCCCGCCGCCTCGATCGTCACCGCGCCGAACCGGAACGGCCGCGCGAACGGGATGCGCCGTTCGAACAGCGCTATGTCGCGGACGGCGATGCGCGGCGTCATCGTGATCTCAATCGAGCGCGCTTTGAGTGGAGAAATGCTTGCGGATCCGCGCCACCAATTCGGCGAACACCGGCCCGGCCATCATGTCGAGCGTTCGATCCGCGCCGAGCGGCACGTCGTAGATCGCCGCGATCGAACCGGGGCGTTCGGTCATCACCAGCACGCGGTCGGCGAGGAACACCGCTTCGGGGATCGAGTGGGTGATCAGCAGAATGGTCTTGCCGGTTGCGCGCTGGATCCGGCGCAGCTCGACGTTCATGCGCTCGCGCGTCATCGCGTCGAGCGCGCCGAACGGCTCGTCCATCATCATGATCTTGGGATCGTGCACCAGCGCCCGGCAGATCGACGCGCGCTGCTGCATGCCGCCCGACAACTGCCATGGAAGCTTGTTCTCGAACCCGCCGAGCCCGACCATTTCGAGCAGCTTTTTGGCGCGCGGCAAATACTCGGCGCGCGGCAGTTTCTTCATCTCGATCGGCAGCATCACGTTGCCGAGCACCGTGCGCCACGGCAGCAGCAGCGCGTGCTGGAACACGATGCCGGCGTTGCCGTGCGGCTCGGTGACCTTTTCGCCGTCGACGAAAATCTCGCCGGTCGATGGCGGCAGCAGGCCCGAGATCATCTTGAGCAACGTGGACTTGCCGCAGCCGGACGGGCCGACAACGACGAAGAATTCGCCGTCGTTGATCTGGAAGTCGAGCGGGCGCAGCGAGGGCACATCGCCCTCGCGCGTCCGATAGGTCTTCGACACGCCCGACAACCGGATGCCCGACGCCGCGGCCGGCGCCTCGGACACCACCCGGAGGTGGCTGTCCGGCGCGTCGGCGCTGTTCGACACGATGCTCAAAGCCGGCCCGCCCCTCATTTCGGCAGATAGTCGTTGGTGTAGAACGCCTTCGGATTGTCCTTGGCCTTGGCGTCGAGGCCGCCATATTCGACCATCAGCTCGACGCTCTCCTTCATGTTCTGATCGGTGACCTGGAAGGGGCGCTTATCCTTGGTCTCGGGCGTGGTGTAGAACGGAATGGTGAGTTCGAAGCCCTGGGTCAGCGTGTCGATCTTGCCGCCCTTCGGGTTGGCGTCGAGGATCGCCTGCGCCACGCCCTTGGGATCCTTGGTAGCAGCTTCGACGGCCTTGGTGGTCGCCGACATGAAGCGCTTCACCAGATCCTCATTGGCCTTGATGTAGTCGGTGTTGGCGATGATGCCGGACGACACCAAGTGAATGCCGGAATCGGCGAACTTGATCGGATAAACGTCCTTGCCGGTCGCATCCTTGATCTTCATCGACTGGTCCATCACATAGCCGAGTAGCAGATCAGCCTGCCCGTTGATCACCGCGTTAAGCTTGGTCTGGGCATCCCCCTGCACGGTCTTGAAGTCGCTTTCCTTCAGGCCGGTCTTCTTCAGGAACAGCGGCCAGATCTGGGTGATCGAATCCGCCGGCGTGATCGCCACGGTCTTGCCCTTGATGTCCTCCGGCTTGCGGATGTTCTTGTCGGCGAAGCCCATCGCCGACATCGCGGTGGTCTGCAGCAGCACCCCTGTCGAAATGACGGGCGCGCCCTTGACGGCGGCGCGCATCATGGTCGGCACGTCGACATAACCGAAATTCGCCGTCTTGGCGGCGACAGCCTGCGTGGTCGCGGCCGAACCGCGGCCTTCCTGAATGTCGAGATCGATGCCTTCGGCTGCGTAGATGCCCTTGGCCTTGCCGTAGTAGAACGGCGCGTGCTCGCCATAGACGTACCAGTTAAGCATCAGCACGACCTTGTCGGCCGCCGACGCCGGCAGCACCGCCATCGCGCTCCACACCACCACCGCCGATAGCGCCGTCACAAACCGCATCATATCAAGCTTCCTCCGCTCAAGTTGCCGCGGCCTTGTGTCGGCCGCTGTTGGATTGTCGCAATCAGGCCGCGACGACGATGTCGCTGCGCTGGCTGACGTGCCACGGGATCACCAGCCGTTCGATACGGTCGACGATCCAGAACAGCACGACGCCGAGCAGCGCCAGGATCACCAGCGCGGCGAACATGGTCGGCAGATCGAACGTGCCGATCGAGCGCTGCAGCACGTAGCCGATGCCGGAATTGGAGCCGACGAATTCGCCCACCACTGCGCCCACCACGGCGAGCGTCACCGAAACCTTGAGACCGGAGAAGATCGCCGGCAGCGCATGCGGCAGATTTACGGCGCAAAACACCTGAAAGCGGCTTCCCTTCATGGCCCGCGCCAGATCGACCATGTCGGGATCGACCGACTTGAAGCCCTGCACGGCCGAGACCACGACCGGGAAGAACCCGAGCAGAAATGCCGAGATCACTTTCGGCAGCAGACCGAAGCCAAACCACACCACAAACAGCGGTGCGATCGCCACTTTGGGGATCGACTGCGAAAACACCAGCAGCGGATAGACGTAGCTCTCGATTGTCTTGGAGCCGGCGATCAGCATCGCCACCGGAATGCCGAACAGCGCCGACAGCAGGAAGCCCGCGACGGTCGCGTAGGTCGTCGGCCAGGTCTGACTCAGCAGTTCCGGCCACGATTGCCACAGCACCACGATGACCTCGCCGGGCGACGGCACCTGATAGGCGGGAATCTGAAAGATCCGGATCGCCAGATCCCACGCCGCGATGATCATGACGAGGAACAACAGCGGCCGCAGCCATGCGGCATTGAGCATGCGCGACATGGCGCTGCCCTCGACCTTCTCCGTCACGCGCTCTCTCCCAAACGATTGTTGGCGTCGAAATTAACCCGTTGGATAAATACTGTCCAGCCCCCCGCCTTACGGAATTTCCGCGGATTCAGATTGTGCGAATTTCAGCTGCTGCGCTGCGGGACGTCGCGCCCGCGGCAAAATCGGCGACCGAGCGCCCGGTCAGCGCCGCCAACACCAGCGCCACCATGTGGGACAGCCGCGCGTCGCGGGCGTCTTTCTTCAAGAGGTCACGGCCGAAAATGACGCTGAGCGTGGCGCTGTTACCGAGATAGAAGAAGCTCATGCCGGCAATCGAGATGTAGAGTTGCACCGGATCGACCGCGACCGGGAAATCACCGCGCTTGACGCCGCGATCCACCACCGTCCGGATCATCTCGACGAACGGCGAGTGCATCGACTTCACCTTTGTCGATCGCTTCAGGTTCTTGGCGCCGGCGACGTTCTCGGTGTTGAGCAGAGCCAGGAACTCGGGATTGCGAATGAAGTAGTGCCAGGTGAATTCGATCAATCGCTCGATGGCCGCACACGGCTCGAGATGCTCGAGCTCGAGCCCGCGCTCTTCGGTCCTGATCTTCTCATAGGCGCCTTCGAGCACGGCGAGATAGAGATCGTCCTTGTTGCCGACGTGGTAGTACAACATGCGCTTGTTGGCGCCGGCAGCGGCGGCAATGCGATCGACGCGCGCGCCCGCAAGCCCGTGAGCCGCAAACTCCTTCTTGGCGGCCTCGAGGATGCGCAGCCGCATTCCTTCCGGATCGCGCTGCCACGTGACGGCCCGCTTCGTTGTCTTCACGGCCCGCTTCGTTGTCTTCGCCTTGGCCAATTCGCCGGTCCACCTGCGCCGCCCATCGCGGCTTCGGCGATCTATCACGCCGCGCGGGTCCTGCAAACCGGATCGACGTCGTGGTGTCCTGTCGCGCTTGCCGCAGCTACCAGGGCCTCGGATGATTGCGCGATTCCCGGAACGCGCGAAGCTCTCCCGTCAGCCGGCGCACCACCAAGGCGAACAGTCCTGCCCCCAGCGCCAGCGCTACGACCCAGGTGAGCTGCGACGTATATTGGATACTCATCAACCAGAACGACAAAGACGCCCAGATCGCAATCGAGACGAACAACATCGGAGACCTCGTTGACCAAAGCAGCACGGTGGTGAACGACCGCGGTCGCCACCCGTTTGAGCACGTAATCGTCGGCTGGCCGCCGCGTTCCTATCGGGCTTGGGTCTGATGCACCCAATGTGCCGGCGTCGACGCGGTTCGCGATCGAACAGTCCGGCTGCAGCCGCTGGTGATCAATGTCGCGACGATTGAAGTTGCAGGGAGCCGGAAGTCTCGCCGCGAGAGGTCACGGTTTGCCACAAGTGACCGGGCTCGACGACGTTGTCCTATCGCTGTGCCGACGGCTCGCGCAGCGCCCGCACCAGCGGCTCGACCGCCTTCTGCAACTGCCCGACGAAGTCGGCGACCGGCCGCCGGCTCAGGCGCTCGGTGAAGCCGGCAGTGCCGACGCTGTAGATCACCCCAATGTCCGGAATTGGAATCGGCACCGCGATGGCGCCGAAGCCGACTTCCATTTCGTTCCAGCAGGTCGCGAACTGATTGTCGCGGACCTGCGCGTAGTCGCGTTCGACATCGCCGCGCGCCACCTTCGTCTCCGGCGTGAGTTGCGGCAGCGGCTCCGACAGAATGCGGTCGATCAGCACGTCGGACTGAAACGCCAGGATCGCCTTGGCGGACGCGGCGACATGGGGCGCCAGGATATGACCGGGCACGACGTGACCGCGCAGTCCGCCGTTCGGCGCCGCCCACGCCACCGAGACGACCTGGTGGCCGACAAGGCGTGCAAGATAACAGGTTTCGTCGAACTGATTGGCGAGCTGGTCGAGAATCGGCTGCACTGCAATCGCCAGCCGCGCCGAGTCGGTGCCGGCATGCAGCAGCCGCAACAGTCGCTCGCCGAGTTGGTAGTCCTTGCGGCGGCCCTCTTTGTTGGTGAGCAGCCCGGTGCGAAGCAGGTTCTGCAGCAGCCGGTGCGCCGTGCCCAGCGGCAACTGGCAGTTCGTTGCAATCTCCGTGACGATGGCGCCCTCGCCGGAAATCGCCACCGACTCCAGCACTTTGAAGTAGCGCTCCAACGGCGAGTCGTCCGCGGGCTGTGCCGAAGTTTTCGTCATGATTTGCCTGCCTTGTCGCATTGACTTTGCAAATTACTACTCATAGCCTTTTCGATAATCAAGATTTCTTTCCGATTATTGGAAATATGGAGGAGTTGATGAGCGTCTCGAGCACTCGCCGCCACGTCATGAAGGGGGCCATCTTCGCCACCTGTAGTCTTGCGCTGCTGGCCGTGGCCAATCCGGCCCGAGCCGCCGAGCCCGGCGTGGCGGAGAAGACCATCAAGATCGGCGTGCTCGGCAGCCTCACCGGACCGCTCGCCGTGTTCGGCACCGGCAATCTGGCCGGCGCCACCATGGCGTTCGAAGAGGCCAATGCAGCCGGCGGCATCAACGGCCGCACCATCGAGTGGGTCTCGCTCGATGACGAATCCTCACCGCCCAAGGGCATCGCCGCTTATAAGAAGCTGGTCGATCAGGAGCAGGTTTTCGCCGTGTTCGGCCCCGCCGCCAGCGCGGTCGGCCAGGCGCTGGTGCCGACCTTCAAGCAATCAAAGACTCCAACGTTTATCTCGGTGTTCTCGACTCCCGCCGTCACCGAGCCGCCGATCCCGGTGGTGTTTCGCACCGGACCGATGAACGATCGCCAGCAGGGCACAGCGATC
The DNA here is from genome assembly GCF_003591005.1 of Rhodopseudomonas palustris. GTDB lineage: Bacteria > Pseudomonadota > Alphaproteobacteria > Rhizobiales > Xanthobacteraceae > Rhodopseudomonas > Rhodopseudomonas palustris_K. The sequence continues at coordinate 127,638 of NZ_QYYD01000002.1, read as the reverse complement.
GCCAACTACGTGGTCGATCATCTCAAGGCCAAGAAGATCGCGCTCATCCGGCAGTCGGACGAATACGGCAAGCGCGGCGGCGAGAGCGTCAGCGCCCGCCTGACCGAACGCAAGCTCAGCCTCGTGGCCGACGAGAGCTTCAACATCGCCGACACCGACTTCACCGCGCAGCTGTCGCGCATCAATCAGGCGGCGCCGGACGTGCTGATCGTCTATGGCTATCCGAACCCGTCGGCGATCATCACGCGGCAGGCCAAGCAGCTCGGCCTCAAGGCCACGGTGATGGGCGCCAACTCCGCGGGCAGCCGTAAATATCCGGAGATCGTCGGCGAAGCCGCCGCCGGCACGCAGAACATCGTCACCCTCAAGGTGCTGCCGGAGGGCGACGATCCCGCCGCCGTGAAGTTCCGCGCGGCGTTCGAAAAGCGCTTCCCCGACCTCGCCCGCCAGGGCCGGCCGGATCTCGGCGACGTGCTCGGCTATGGCGGTGCGCAAGTGTTCATCGAAGGCCTGAAGCGAACCGGTGCCGCGCCGACTCAGGCCGGCTTCATCAAGGCGCTCGAGTCGCTGAAGAACTTCGAGACTGAGCTGACGCTGCCGACGACGTTCAGCGCGACCGAACGAGAGGGTAACCAGGCCGCCAGGATCGTCGAGATCCAGCCCGACCTCAGCCGCAAGCTGCTGCCGGTAGTGGTCAGCGCGGACGGTGAGACCGCCAAGTGAGCCACGACTCCAACACGCAGCTGTTCGCTGATGATCTGACCGTCGGTCAGAGCTTCGGCGGCGAGCCGCGCGAGATCGGCGACGCCGCCTTCAAGGCGTTCGCCGAGCTCACTGGCGATCACCATCCGATTCACTACGACGATGCCTATGCGGCAAAGACGCGGTTCGGAAAGCGGCTGGCGCACGGGCTGCTGCTGATGGCGATGACGGCGTTCGGCGCCACCGCGATGTCGCGCCGCTTCGCCGATTGCATGGTCGCGTTCCTCGGCCAGGACGCCAAATTCCTCAAGCCGGTGTTCGTCGGCGATGTCCTGACCAGCCGCTTCACCGTCTCGTCGGTCGAACCGAAGCCCGGCGGGAAGACGGCTGTGGTGCAGTTCGACGTCGAACTCATCAACAGCGCCGGCGACGCCGTGCTGAGCGGTCACCATCGCTATCTGCTGCTGTGCAAGGCCGGCGCGCAAGGGACCTCCAATGCCGGCTGAGACCTATCAGCACGCCGTGGCGAATTTCGATTGGGGCAAAGTGCGGGCAGCGCTCGGCTGGGTCGACGAGGGCCCGGTGTCGCTCGGCCACGCCATCGTCGACCGCCACATCGGCAGCGACCGCGTCGCGCTGATCGCCATCGATGCCGCCGGCGGCGAGCGCCGCTTCGGCTATCGCGAGTTGTCGGAAGCGAGCAACCGCTTCGCCAACCTGCTGCGCAATTTCGGCGTCGTCCCGGGCGACCGCGTGGCCGGCCTGATGCCGCGCGGTCCCGATGTCGTCATCGCGATCCTCGGCGCGCTGAAAGTCGGAGCGGTTTATGTGCCGGTGTTCACCGGCTTCGGACCCGATGCCGTCAAATTCCGGCTCGATCATTGCGGCGCCAAGGTGCTGGTGACTCACGCCGCCGTCGCGGCGCAGGTGCCGGCTGATACGACGGCCACCGTGCTGTGCGTGACGCAGCCGGGGCGCGTACTGCGCAGCGGCTGGATCGATCTGGCGCCGGAACTGGCGCAGCAATCGACGTCGTTCGCGTCCGTGAGCCGCGACCGCGACGATCCGGCGGCGCTGATCTACACCTCGGGCTCGACCGGCCAGCCGAAAGGCGGCGCGATCGCGGTGAACTTCCTCGCGGCGATCTCGCCTTACATCAGCTATGGGCTCGATCTGCGATCCGACGATGTGCTGTGGCCGACCGGCGATCCCGGCTGGGGTTACGGCTTCGTCTGCTATCTCGGCGCGCTCGCGATCGGCGGCACCGTGGTGACGGTCGAATCCAACCCGACGCCTGAAGTGTTCCTGTCGATCCTGGAGCGCTACGGAGTCACTAACCTCGCCACCACGCCCACGCTGCTGCGCGGCGTGCTGGTGATGGACGAGGCCGAACTGAAGGCGCGGCAGATCCGGCTGCACGCGATCTCGAGCTGCGGCGAGCCGCTCAATTCCAAGGTCGTCGAGTCCTTCCAGCGGATCTGGGGCCTGACGCCGATGGATCATTTCGGCGCCACCGAATACGCGCTGCCGATCGGCAATCACAACGCCATCGCCATGGCGGTGAAGCCGGGGTCGATGGGGTTGCCGGCGCCGGGCTATCGGATGGCGATCGTGGACGATGACGGCCGCGAACTGCCCGCCGGCGAGACCGGGCTGATCGCCAAGCAGGCCAATCCGGATTGCCGCTACTGGCTCGAATATTGGAACGACCCGGCCGCGACCCGCGGCCTGCTGCGCAACGGCTGGATCGTCACCGGCGATCTCGGCCGCCGCGACGACGACGGCTACTTCTGGTTCGAAGGCCGCGCCGACGACATGATCAAGAGCGCCGGCTATCGCATCGGTCCGTTCGAGGTCGAAAGCGCATTGCTCAAGCATCCGGCAGTCGCCGAAGCCGCCGTGATCGGCACGCCCGACGACATGCGCGGCCAGATCGTCAAGGCCTTCGTAGTGCTGCGCCCCGGCTTCACCGGCAGCGAGGAGCTGTCCGGCGAACTGGTGACCACAGTCAAGTCCACAGTCGGCCGGCATCAATATCCGCGGCTGATCGAATACGTCGCCGCGCTTCCGAAGACCGAGACCGGCAAGATCCAACGCTTCGCCTTGCGGCAACGCTGACGACAGGAGCCCCTATGTCGAGCTATCAACCGATCCTCCCGAACAGCAGCTGGCCTGCCCGCTTCACGTTCTCGCCCGCAGTGCGCGTCGGCAATCTCGTGTTCCTGTCGGGCACCACCGCTACCGACGACAAGGGCAAGATCATCGGCCCCGGCGATATCGTCACCCAGACCCGGCGGATCTTCGAAAAGTTCGAGATCATCCTCAAGAGCGTCGGCGGCGACCTCAGCAACATCGTCGAGACCACCGATTACTTCCTGTCGCTCGAGGACTACAACAAGACCGCCGAGCTGCGCCGCGAGCTGTTCAAGGGTCCGCCCTGGCCGGCCGCCACTGGCGTTGTCGTCAGCGGGCTGATCCGCCCCGACGCGCTGATCGAAATCAAGGGCATCGCGGCACTCTGATCCCATGCTGGCACAGGTCCTCGTCAGTTCGATCACGGCCGGCGCGGTCTACGCGCTGATCGCGCTCGGCTTCGTGCTGATCCACAAGGGCACCGGCGTCGTCCATTTCGGATACGGCGACCAGGTCACCTTCGGGGCCTACCTGGTGCTGATCGCCCAGATGACGGTCGGGCTGCCGTTCTGGCCCGCCGTCGCCTGCGCACTGCTGCTGTCGGCGCTGCTCGGCGCGCTGATCTATGGCGGCTTCATGTGGCCGCTGCGGCGCGCCTCGCTGCTCGCCCAAATTATTGCCAGCCTGGCGCTCGGCACCGTGCTGCGCGAATTCGTCCGCGCCTATATGGGGCCGAACGCCTGGCCGTTTCCGTTCCTGCTGTCGCAGAACGCCATCCCGATCGGCGGCGTGCTGGTGGTGCCGGCCAATCTGGCGATCGTCGGAATCTCGCTCGGCCTGCTCGCACTGCTGTTCGTGCTGTTCGAAAAAACGCTGTACGGCAAAGCCATCATGGCGGCGTGCGACAATCGCATCGGCGCCAGCCTGATCGGCGTGCGCACGTCGACCGTATTCCTGATGATCTGGATGCTGGCCTCGGTGCTCGCCACTGTTGCCGGCGTGCTGGTCGCGCCGCTGCTGACGCTGTCACCCGACATGGGGCTGATCGGCATCAAGGGCTTCACCGCGGCCGTGCTCGGCGGCTTCAACAGCCTGCCCGGAGCGGTGATCGGCGGCATCACGCTGGGCGTCGTCGAGGCGCTGGTCGGCACCTACATCTCCAGCGCGCTCAAGGACATGATCAGCTACGGCATCCTGATCGCCGTCATCCTCATCCGGCCGCAGGGTTTGCTCGGCGGCCTGCTGGTCAAGAAGGTGTAGCATGTCGCTTCGCTTGATGCTGTGGGTGATCGCCGTCGCGCTCTTCTTCATCGCGCCGCACGTGCTCGCCGAGTTTCATCTGTTCGAGCTTTGCCTGATCGCCGGCACCTCGCTGGCGGTGCTGGGGCTGGTGGTGGTGACCGGCATGGCCGGGCAGATCTCGCTGGCGCAATCGGCGTTCGTGGCGCTCGGCGGCTACGGCGCTTCGATCCTGGCGACGTCGTGGGGCGTGCCGCTGTGGGCCGGCATTCCGCTGGTAGCGATCGTCGTCGCCGCCTTCGGCTTCGTGCTCGGCCAGATGACGCTGCGCGTCGCCGGCCACTATCTGGCACTCGCCACGCTGGCGGTGACGGCGATCGTGCAGCTGGCGCTGGTCCATGGCGACGCGCTCACCGGCGGCGCCGCCGGCATGGCGGTGCCGCCGTTCGAGATCTTCGGCCGCACGCTGGGCAGCGGCCGCGAGCTGTACTACGTCATCCTGCCGGTGACGGCGCTGTTCATCCTGATCACCCAAAACCTCGCGACCTCACGCTTCGGCCGCGCCCTGACGGCGATCCGCCAGAGCGAGACCGCGGCGCAGGCGATGGGACTTGATGTGCTGCGCTACAAGGCCGCGGCGTTCGCCGCCAGCGCGTTTCTCGGCGCGGTCGCCGGCGGCCTGCTGGCGCCGCTGTCGAGCTATCTCGATCCGGCGCAATTCGGGATCACCTATGCGGTGTACTTCCTCGCCATCGCGGTGGTGGGCGGCATGCTGTCGCCGGTCGGCGCGGTGATCGGCAGCGCGGTGTTCGTGCTGCTGCCGAACTATCTGCAGGCGTTCCAATCCTATCTCGGCCTGGTATTCGCGCTGCTGCTGCTCGGCTTCATCGTGCTGCGGCCGAATGGACTCGCGAGCCTGCCCTGGCTGCGCCAGATCAGCACTGCGCTGCAGGGCGCCGTGAGGCCCCGGCCATGACCGCCCCCCTGCTCAGCATTCAGAACGTCAGCGTCCGCTTCGGCGGACTGGTAGCGCTGGATTCTGTCGCGCTCGATCTGGCGCCCGGCGCGATCCAGGCGGTGATCGGCCCGAACGGCGCCGGCAAGAGCACGCTGCTCAATGTCGTCACCGGTATCTACACCGCGTCCGACGGCGGCATCCTGTTCGAAGGCGAGCGGCTCGACGGCGCCTCGCCGCACGCCATCAACCGCCGCGGCATCGCCCGCACCTTCCAGAACACCGAGCTGTTCGGCGAGATGAGCGCGCTGGAGAACGTGCTGATCGGGCTCGATCGCTATTATGCCTATGGCGGCATCACCGCCGCCTGGCAGGGCCGCCGCTATCGTGACATCGAAAAGACGGCGCGTGGCGAGGCCGAGCAGTTGCTGGCGCTGGTCGGGCTCGCCGGCGACGAGCACACCGCAGCGGCGGCGCTGCCGTTCGGCAAACAGCGCCGGCTCGAGATCGCCCGCGCGCTCGCCACACGGCCACGGCTGTTGCTACTCGACGAGCCTGCCGCAGGACTGCGCGCCGCCGAGATCGACGCGCTCAACCGCATTCTGCTCGACCTGCGGTCGCAGCGCGGCATTTCGATCCTGCTGATCGATCACGTCATGCCGCTGGTGATGGCGGTGTCGGACTGGATCACGGTGCTGAATTTCGGCCGCAAGATCGCGGAGGGCACGCCGCAGACGGTGCGCGGCTCGCCGGAAGTGATCGCGGCCTATCTGGGAGAGAAGGCGGCCCATGCTTTCGGTGCGTGATATCCACGCCGGCTACGGCGCCAAGTCGGTGCTGCGCGGCGTCAGCCTGGACGTGCCGCGCGGCGCGGTGGTGACGCTGCTCGGCGCCAACGGCGCCGGCAAGTCGACGCTGCTGAAATCGATCGTCGGCCTGCTGCAGCCGACCTCCGGCACCGTCACCATCAACGACAAACCGCTGCCCAACAAGACGCCCGACCGCGCGCTGAAGGCCGGCGTCTCGCTGGTGCCTGAACAGCGCGAGCTGTTCCTTAGCCTCAGCGTCGCCGACAATCTGCGCCTCGGCAGCTTTCTGCGCCGGCAGACGCGCGAGATCGACGCCGACTACGAGCGGCTGCTGACGATTTTTCCGCGGCTGCGCGAACGCGCATCGCAACCGGCTCGGACGCTGTCCGGCGGCGAGCAGCAGATGCTGGCGATCGCCCGCGCGCTGATGGGCAAGCCTTCCGTGCTGCTGCTCGACGAACCGTCGCTGGGCCTGGCGCCCAAGATCGTTGAAGAAATCTTCACCATCATCCGCCAGATCAGCAGCGACGGCACGGCGGTGCTGCTGGTCGAACAGAACGCCGCCATGGCGCTCGACGTCGCCGAATACGGCTACGTGCTCGATCTCGGCGAAATCACGCTGCAGGGCGACGCGCAGACGCTGCGCAGCTCACCGGTCATTCAGAACAGCTATCTCTGAGGACGCGTCTTCAGAGAATCGTGGCAGGACATGCGCCCTTTGCAATCGGGCACTTCCGCCTCCACACGTCATGCCCGGCCTTGTGCCGGGCATCCACGCCTTGCTGACGGAGATGCAGAGAAGGCGTGGATGGCCGGGACAAGCCCGGCCATGACGGAGTTTTTTGGAAAATCGAGCGGATTGAAGAATGGCCGTGAACTCTGGCCCGCGTTTTGAGGCAGGCTCTGAGAGCCTTGGCCGGAAGTTCGATCCGTGAAATGCGACCTTGCATGTCGTCATTGCGAGGAGCGAAGCGACGAAGCAATCCCGCTCAGTGCACGGCGCTGGATTGCTTCGCTTCGCTCGCAATGACGAAACACAATGCTGATTTTGCTGCCTTCACTTCCAGGCAGGCGCTGAGGACTGAGTGCAACTAGTCTAGAAATACGGCTGCGTCCACTCCAGCTCTTTCGGCTTGATCTTCTGCTCGATGCAGCGCGCGGCGGCGAAACCGGCGATCTCGCCGGTCTGGGTACACCACGGGAAGTTGCGCATCACCATGAACAGCGTGCGATACTCGAACGACAGCGACGCGCCGGTGAGGATCATGTTGTCGATCTTCTTCGGCAGGAAGCTGCGGAACGGCACCTCGAAGTCGTGCTTCTGGAAACCTTCCCAGAAGAACGTCTTGTTCATCGGCCTGCTGATCGCGTCGCGAAAACGGCGGCCGGCGCGAACGTCCTCGATGTTGACGACGTATTCGCCGATCGGGTGGCGGCCGTCGCGGATGCCGACGAAGCGGCCGATATTGGCGATGTTCGCGGTCTCGAAGCCCGGCACGTATTTGTTGAGGAACTGCGCCTCGGCATTGATGAAGCCGCGCAGCTCGCGCTTGGCCCTGGTGTGGTCGGTGATGTTGTCGTCCATGTGCAGCGCCCATTCATAGGGCACGTTCTGCCACAGCACGTAGGTGCCGTTGCCGGCGATCGGGCTCATGTCGAGCGTCGGGTGGCCGATATAGGCTTCGCCGTAGACATTGGCACCGGTCATGCGCGGCCGATACACGCCTTGCGGCAGATCGCCGGCCGCCGAAGCCTCGGCCATCACCTTCTGCAGTTCGGGATCCTTCGCGGTCTCCTGATGCGCGATCAGCCGCTTCAGATCGATGCCGGTCATCATCCACAACAGACCGCCGGGGATGGGGCGCTCGACGCCGTCCCAATCGGCGCCCTTCGGCTGCGGGCCGCCGCCGCGCACGAACGGCGCGCCGGCGCGCGCCACCAATTCGCCGGTGCCGCTGCCCTCGATGAAGATCTTGCCGGCGATCGCCTGCAGGCCGCTGGCGTTCTCGACCAGGATCGCCTTGATGGTGCCGTCGCCGGGGCCGTCAGTGTCGACGATAGCGTCGAGGAAGGTGGTGCCGTAGAGCGCGGTGACGCCGGCCTCCTTCAGCATCGTCGCCATCACACAGCCCGCGCCTTCCGGGTTGAACGACATCCGGCGGAAGTCGCTGCCCTGCGGCTTCTTGCGCTCGTAATGCGACAACGGGTTGCCGGCCCAGCCCGGGTGCGTGCTCTCGGTGGCGGTGTAGATGTGGCCTTCGGCGGCGAAGCGCTCCATCAGTTCGGTGTGAATGCCGCCGACGCCGCTGTCGGCCGCGCCCTGCAGGCCGGCGGTGTGTACGCCGCCCGGCATGTCGAAGCGCTCGATCATGATGGTGCGCGCGCCCATCCGCGCCGCTTGCAATGCCGCAGCAAACCCGCCCGGCCCGCCACCGACGACGACGACGTCGGCTTCGTGCGCGATCGGGATGTTGTAGCTGCGGCTGATGGCGGGAGCGGCGGTGGCGGTGTCGGCCTGATCGGTCATACGAAACTCGTGTTGCGGCACCGCTGCACGGCGCCCGGTGTGGTCTGTGGTCAGCTCGCGAAGAAGCTGTCGTCGATCGCCTTGGGCAGATCCTTCTGGGCCACCAGAATCTCGCTGCTGCGGATCAGCGCCTGCCGAGCCTTCGGATCGGACATCGACTGGAACAGATATTTGAGCCGGCCCGACTGGGTGGCGCTGACCAGCGTCGCCGCGGGCAGCTTGGTGTCCTTCTCGGCAGCGGCGTAGGCCGCCTGCGGATCGGCCTCCATCGAAGCCGCGCCATCGGCGAACACCTTGTCGAGCTTGGCGGCGATGCCGGGATATTTGTCGAGCGCCGCCTGCCGGATCGCGAGGCCGAGGAACGGCATCACCGCGCCTTCGTGTTTCTCATAGGCTTCGCCCATGTTGAGCAGCACGCGCAGCTTGGGGTTCTTGGTCATGCCGATGGTGACGCTCGGCTCCCACGTCAGCGCCGCATCGGCGCGCTCGGCCAGCACCAGCGTGACCCCGCCGAGCGGATGATCGACGGTTTGCACCGACATTTCCTTCTCGAGATCGAAGCCGTAGAACGCCCGCACCATCGACTTCATCAGGCGGAAGGTGCCGGACGAGGTCGGCGCCGCCAGCGTCTTGCCGCGCAGATCCTCGATCGTGCGGATGCTGTCCGACATGGTGACGAGATTGAGCAGGCTGCCCGGATTGATGCCGCACAGATACTTCACCGGCACGCCAGCGAAGGATCGCACCGCAAAAGTGTCCCAATTGCCGAAGCACATGTCGAACGAGCCGGCGACGAAGTCGCCGTAATACGTCGTCAGCGATGAATACGGGATCGGCGGCGCCAGCTCGACGCCGTGCCTGCGATCAAAACCCTGGGCGATGGTGCGCTCCATGAACGCCGGCACGAAGCCCGGCGTAAACGTCGCCCAGCTCAGCTTCGGCAGCTCCTGCGCGTGCGCCAAGGGCGGCAGCGCCGCACTTGCCGCCGTGCCGGCAACGGCCTGAAGAAATTGGCGTCGAGAACCAAGCATTGGAAACCTCTCGAGACTGAGTAAGGGCGCAGATCAGGCGGCGAAGAAGCCGGGCTCAGCCTTGCGCGCCAGCACGCCCTGCCGCGCCAGAATTTCCGACGCCGTCGTGACGGTCTGCTGGATCTTCGGATCGCTCGCCGCGCCGTAGGACAATTTGAAACGGCCAGAGCTGCGCGCCACTTTCAAGGTCTCGACATCGATCTTGGTGCGGGCGGCGTATTTCGCCGCGATGGCGTCGAACTCGGCGTCGATCAGCGCCGCGGCTTCCGCGAACGCGGCGTTGAGATTGGTCGCGAGCCCGGGATTGGCCGCCAAAATCTCCTGCCGGACGTTGACGCAGAAGTACGGCAGGTCCGCTCCGGTCTTGCTGCGGAACGCTTCGCCGGCGCTGTAGATCACGCCGAGATCGGGGCGGCGCTGCATGCCGTTGCTGATCATCGGCTCCCAGGCCACCGCGGCATCGGCGCGGTCGGCGATCACCAGCGTGACGCCCTGCGCCGGATTGTCGGCATTCTGCACCTGCGCCACGGTCTCGATGTCGGTGCCGTCGATGTCCTTGATCATCGCGCGGGTCATCCGATAGACGCCGGACTGCTGCGGCGCCGCGATGGTCTTGCCCTTGAGGTCGGCGATCGACTTCGGGCCGTTCTTCGCCGCAACGATGCCGATCATGTCGGCGGTCATCAACGTGCACAGCAGGCGGCACGGCACGCCGCCGTGATAGCGGGTCAGGATCGGATCCCAACTGGCGATGATCAGGTCCGAGCCGTTGGCGACGAAGTCGTTGAACAGCGTGCCGATCGAGGCATTGAGCACCGGATCGCCGAGTTTGAAGCCGTGCTTGTCGTCGAGCTTGCGGTCGCGAATGACGTCGTAGAACACCGTGGTGAAGCCGGGCGTCGCGGTGGCGCAGCGGATTTCGGGCTTGGTCTGCGCACGCAGAATGCTGGGCCCGGCGACCAGGCCGGCGCCGGCGGTGAGCGCGACGCCGAGAACAGTCCGGCGCGACACATGCGAGCTTTCAAGCTTCTTCGTCATCGTCTTTTCCTCCCAGGGCGGCTTCGATCTGCGCGCGGCAGCGATCGCGCGAGGCTTCGTCGACACGAGCTTCCGCCAGCGGCATCTCCAGCATGATCTCGGCGCCGGGACCGAGCACGATGACGCGATCGGCCATCTCCAGCGCGTCGTCGATGCGGTGCGTGACGATCAGACAGGTCTTGCGGGACTCACGCGCCACCTTGCAGAAGTCCTGCCGCAGCGTGCGCGAGGTGACGTGGTCGAGCTGGCTGAAAGATTCGTCGAGCAGGATCAGCTCGGGATCGACGGCGAGCGCCCGCGCCAGCGAGACGCGCTGCCGCATGCCGCCGGACAGTTCGTGCGGGTACTTGTCCTCGGCGCCGGCGAGATTGACGCTGGCCAGCGCGGCGATCGCCTTGGCACGGGCGCTGTCGCGCCCCTCGCCGAGGATCAGCAGGCCAAGTTCGGCATTCTGAACTGCGGTCCGCCACGGCAGCAATCGGTCGGTCTGGAACGCAACCGCCAGCCTGCCCTTGAGCGCCTCGAACTGCTTGAACGGGTCGAAGCCTGCGACCTGCACAGCGCCGGCGTCGGCGCGTGTCGTGCCCATGATCATGTTGAGCACCGTGGTCTTGCCGGCGCCGGTGCGGCCGAGCAAGGTGACAATCTCGCCGCGCCGCACGTCGAACGACAGATCGTCGACGACGCGATGGCTGCCGAACTGCTTGCGCACGCCGCGCAGCGAAATCACGGAGTCGGCCGCAGCGGCCTGGTTGGTTGAGGCCTGCATGGTCATCGCACCGCTGTATCCGGACGCCAGCCCAGCACCGCCTTCTCGACCGCCGTGACCAGGAGCTGCAGCACGATGTTGAGGATCACCAGGAAGAACGTCCAGGCCAGCACCTCGTCGATATGGAAGGTCGATTGCGCCAGCCCCATGCGCGAACCAACGCCGACCGCGGCGGCTACCAGTTCGGCAAAGATCACCATGCGGGTCGCATAGCCGATCACCGTCTTGGTGGTGAGGATGACATAAGGAACGAGATGCGGCACGACCAGATAGCGCAGCGTCTGCCACTGCGACGGCCGGAAGCTCTCGATCATGTCGACCAGATCCTTCGGCAGCGCGCGGAAGCCGTCATAGATGCTGAGCGCGTAGAACGGCAGCAGGATCATGATCAAAATAAAGAAGATCCGGGTCTCCGGGTTCTTGAACCAGAACACCGCGAGCAGGATCCACGACAGCGCCGGGATGCCGGTGTCGATCACCACCAGCGCGCGCACGAACGGCCGCAGTAGCGGCGACAACGCCATCACCAGGCCGATCAGCACGCCGACGATCAGCGAAAACGTCAGCGCGGCGGCCAGTCGGCCGAGCGTCGCCAGAACGTGGGTGTAGTCGGAGAATGCCAGCCGCCAGATCGCGCCGAACACCTGCTCGGGCGACGGCATGATGTAGTCGGGAACGTACCGGCTCGCGATCTCCATCGCGGCCAGCAGCATCAGCACGACGACGATCGTCGCGAGGGTTTCGCGCACCGACGTCTTCGAAAAAACGCTTGCGACGCGGGCCATTCCGCCCGTCTGTTGATCAGACCGGACGATCGGGGCGACCGCCTGATGGTTTGGCGTCTGCACTCGAACTCTCCTCCCGCCTTCGGCTGCCGCCGAGGCCTCGTTTTGACTTTACTTAACATGTTAACTTGAGCCGTCAACCCGACAGCGGCATAATCCGCCGCGCCTGAGACGAAGGACCACGCGTGCCCCGCCCGATGCCTGCCACCGCCAAGCCGACAAAAGCGCACGTCAGTGCCGTCGAAACCGAGACGATCCCGTTCGAACGCGCGCTGCCGGTCGGCCTGCTGCGCGGGCGCGAAGCGGTGATGCGGCACATGCGGCCGATCCTGCGCGCGCACGGCACGACCGAGCAGCAATGGCGCGTCCTGCGCGCGCTGAACGACGTTCAGCCGATGGACAAGACGACCTTGACGAACCACGCCGCGCTGTTGATGCCGAGCCTGCTGCGGATCCTGAAAGACCTGAAGCAGGCCGGACTGATCCGCCTGGTGCGGTCACAAACCAATCGCCGGCTCACCGGCGTCATTCTCACGGCACGCGGCGCCGACTACGTCGAGGTCGTGACGACCGCGCTGGCGCAAAAAAGCGTGCAGCTGAAGCAGGTCATTGGTGAAGCCACGGTCGAGCAGTTGCTCGACCTGCTCAGAACGGTCGAACTGCGGCTCTCGACGATCCCCTCAGATGAACGAGCCCGATGAGCCCGCCGGTGGAGCGACTCTCGGTACGCACAATTTAAGCGCGAATCGTCACAATCAACGACACGCGGAACCTGCACTGCGACTTGCCGCAAGCCGGGCTTATCCCGCTTGCACATCTACCGCCCAAGTTCATAGATTGTGCCGCGGGATGTTTTGCTGCGGCTTTACGCCTGAGCTTGGAAGAGCGGCAAGCTACTTAGCAGTCCCCGAAATCGAGACGTCTTTCGCAGGAACGCTATGCAACTCTCCCGCCGCTCATTCCTAGCTTCGATCGCAAGCATCGCGTTGATAGGAACGCGCCGAGCAGGCGCGAACGAGAGACGTCCGCTGGTAGGAGCAATTCGATGGGACGCTTGGTATTCCCCAGGCACAACCGCCACCTCTGCCGTCGAACGGACGTTGAGTCCTCTTCAATACCGATGGCGGCTCCCATTCTTTGCGAAAGCGCCGCGCGACCCGACAGCCTCGATTACTCTCCCGCCAGCATCACAACAGTTGATCGATCTTGAGATCGAGCAAGCATCGTACGCTGGCCTGGATTACTGGGCATTCGTCGCCTACGGCAACGGCAATCCGATGTCGACGGCGCTGCACTACTATCTCTCAAGCAAGAAGAGCCACCTTGTAAAGTTCTGCTTCTTTACAGAGCTCGCACGATGGGGGAGCACTCACGAACCGCCTACCCTGGCTCGAGAGCACATCGAGCTTATGAAACGTCCCGAATACGTTCGGGTGAATGATGGTAGACCGCTCTACTTTCTAGGATTCATCGACAAGCGTCTATTGACGCAAAGATGGGGGGGGCCGCACGGGCTAATCGAGCGCCTCGACCAATTCCGTTCCGAAGCCGTCAAAGCCGGCGTCGGCAACCCTTACATAGTGCTGGCTGGACCATTCGACCAGGCGAATAGCTGGACATCCTTGGGAGGCGACGCGATCGGCGCGTACTCCTTGGGAGACGCGCGTGGAAGCGGTGACTACTCGTCGCTCAGGAGATCCGTGGAGGAACGCTGGCGCACGCTGAGCCGCAACAACTTGGCCTTCATACCAACCGTGATGGCAGGGCTCGACCGCCGACCTCGTGTGGAGCATCCAGTGCCGTGGGAGCCATCGCAAAAGCCCAACGCCGGAATGGATTACTATTATGGACAACCCAACAGCCTCGAACTCAGCGATCATATCAAACACGCAATCGAATTCGTGGCAAGCCAGCCCCCCCATCTGCGGGCACCCGCGATCCTTATTTATGCTTGGAATGAGAACGACGAAGGCGGCTGGCTAATCCCCACGCTTCCCTGCAACACGAAACATTTGGAAGACGCACGTCGAGCACTCAAGCCCGCTCCAGAATCGCCACCGCCAAGCTGCAGCTTACGCTAGAACAAACGCTAAGGCTCGACCGGCGCTGCAGACACGGCGAAGCACCGGAGGAGCGTTTTTGTGCTCGGGAGGCTCGACGAGGTTGTACGTTTCGAATGGCAAACGGCGGTGGAGCAGTTTGCCCGCCTACCGCGCCCGAACTGTCACCTGCGTTTTCCCCCTTAAGTTTTCCTCTCAGTTGGAGCTAAAGCCCGCCAGACGAAACCGGCCTAGCGAAGAGAGCAAGCCCTTCTAAGGGAAATCGTCGCGAACAGCAGGCTGGCAAAGTCGCAGAGTTGCCCGCTGACGTCACGAATTTTCACCTCATTCCGTTACGTTCAGCGCTCACAACTACGATTGATTGAACATCGAGCGCATCTTTTCGAAGAGAGCCCTTAGATCGAACTGGCGCTCGAGTTCCAGCAACTTGCCCTCTACGCTACGCTTAATGTTGGCAAGGTGCTCGGCGATTCCTGGAAGATCGAGCAGAGCATCGTACTCGTGCCGCATGGCTCTCAGCACCTCTCCGGGGACGACCTCGATTGCGGCCTTTCCAGCCCTCGCGTCCCAAGCAAAGAACTGCTCAAAATCGCGCTGTTTGCCCGCTACCCCCAGTGAAGGTAATCCTCTGAGCTTCTTTAGAGCAAACTCCTCGAACGACTTATTCCAGTAATGATTGACCTGCCCAATTCCGTAGACAGGATGCATGACCGAGATATCACCAATGGGCCGCAACTCGGAGTCCAACAATTCGCAGCCTGGCAGAAGTGTCGGATAGTGAACCGGCCGCATCGACACGATATCGCTAAGTCGCGACAGGCTTTTGCCATGATGATCGGTCCTGGTTTCGCTAAACCGCTCCAGAACAAACCGGTCTTCCATTTCGAAAGTAAGGCCACTTCCGAACCATCTCCAATTGAAGAAGACGGAAGAGACGGGCGCTCCCTGCCGTTCCTCGCTGATGCGCTTGAATACACCATCCAACGACAGAGGATTAGTATTCAACGGAAGAAAGAACTCATCAATATCCAAATATGACACCCACCTATAGTTTCGCAATTGGGGCAACAGATACAGAGAATGCTCATAGCATTTCTGCTGTGGTGACACTTTTGGTGAAACATCATTCTTGATGAGCGTAATCACCTGATTTCGCGCCAGGGTCTCGAGAAGTTCGAGCGATCCATCTGTGTTATCATTGGTGTAGATGAAGAACGCATCGAAACCGATGGAACGATGATATGCAATCCACTCCAGAATGCTGAGCCCCTCATCACGAGCCGTTGCGACTATCGCTCGCTTATCGGAGGCCTGCACCGCTTGGAGCGCGAGGTAATTTATAAGTTTGAGTGGGCTCCACTTGTCGATCGCCGAAATTAGGCAATCCTCCTGCTGCCCGCTTTCCAAGATGGCGGACGGCACGGCGGTGGCATTGGGCCGTTGAACGGCATTCTTAATTTCATTCAGGTGGGCCAGATACACGCGATCGAGTTCATCCCCCAAGCTTCCGTTCAATTCAGCTTCATTGAACAAAAAATTAAGGCTCGTTTCGACCACAGGCGACCTTGAGTTCCCTGGGAAGAATTTCTCAATGAACTCTTCAATATCCTCCCTTAGCAACTGCCGCCCGACCAAAGGATCGCGCTTTCGATCGTCCGAAAGCGCCACCAGCAATTCATACATATGATTTGTCGCCTTCCTCCAGACTCAGAACGACACAATACCAACTCGATCGCTCAAAAACTACTTTATGAAAACAGGCTGATATGGCACGCCGACATCAAGGTTCGGTTCCTTGGATCGCCGATTTCCACAATGCGGCGTCGCCTTCATACTCCGGACCTGGACTGCGCCCTTCTCCGCCCCCAACGGATTGAAAATGCGATTCCGCCGATTCAACTCGCCCATCGCTCACGGCACTCGCGACGTCGGAATACTTGTTCAGGTACCATTCAGAATCGACAACTGGCCCGCCTCCCTGCCGACCCTCAAAATATCCAAAGCCAACATAGTGCATATGCGCACTCTTGATCGCCCCTCTCTTCATCGCTCGAGCCACGTCTGGATTTTCTCTCAGATAGCGCGCCTCGTCAAAATCAGACTCAGCCAATGCAATTTGTAAGAGCAGCTTGAAAAAAGCCGCCGGTATCGTCACTTGCCCTTTCCCATCAAAAGCGGACTTGTCGATTTTCAACGCGATCATCAGAGATTCGGCAGAAGGTACGAACATTTGATCCACTCTCACTACTTCCGATCGGGATTCGCGATTGCAGTTGGCGGTGGATTTCAGACCGGCTGTTCTGCACCCACGTTTGAAGCACCAAGCAGCTGTGAAGCGATTTCGTGTAGATAGAGCGTCTGAGCATCGGCCTCTCGGCTCGAAGCTCCAAACAAATCGCGCGCGACCCGGTGCATGCTTTGGATCTCATCGAGATGCTTGTGGGCGTTGAGGGAGTGGGTGACGCTTGCGGCGTGTCTGCGATGCACATTCAAGGGATCGGCGACGTAAGCAATTCTCGCGCCGGGGGCAGAAAGGCATTCGAGGTAGATCCGCCAGTCACCTGCCATCCGCAGCCCCTTGAGATCTTCGCGGCAGGCGTCCAGCGCGCGTAGCAAGACCTCGCGCCGCCACAGCACGGAGGACACGTTCAGGATCGTGTTCTTCACCCCGAGAAAGCGTCTGACGAAGTCTCGCCCGTCGAACACCTCGGTTTTCGACAGAGCCCCGGGCTCCAGAGAGGCATAATAGGGTTTGTAGCTTTCATAGACGTGCTGCCCCTCGCCGTCGATCGACTTGGAATCGGTGAAGCCAAAGGCAATGCGGTCATCATTCTGCATCAGGGCGAGCAGGCTCGACAGGAAGCTCGGCTCCGACAGATCGTCCGCCTCGGCGATCCACAGAAATTCACCCTTGGCCATCTCGGCCGCCTTGGCCCACTGTGCGAATACCGAGCCGGAGTTGTGCTCATTGACGATGATGGTCAGATCGCGCTCCCGCTCCTCCGCCAGGCTGGAAACGACCGACACGCTGTCGTCGACCGAGCAGTCATCGAGCACGAGAATTTCCTCGACCGGGTGATTCTGGTCGAAGATCGTGTAGAGCCGCTCCGGCAGACAGTGCGCGTAGTTGTAGTTCGGCACCGCGACCGAGACGGACGGCAGCGCTGGCACCGCCAGACGGACGAGGTCGCGCACGTAGTCCGGGAAGAGAAACCTGCTCTCGACGAGACTCTCCATGCGCGCGCGCTCCGCCTCCGACGGCGGTCGCTGCAGCAAGCGCTGTATGGCCTTGGCCATCGCCGGCACGTCGCAATACGGCACCACCTCGCCGACGCGTTCCTCGATCAGAAGCCCCGGGATGCCGCCGGAGTCGGCGAAGGCGACGACCGGCACTCCAACACTGAGCGCTTCCAACGCGACGGTCGGGAATGGATCCTCCCGCGACGTCAGCGCATAGACGTCGGAGGCCGAATACAGTCCCTGCATGTCCGACCGGAAGCCGGCAAAATGGAAGCGGCCGCTCGCCTTGGCGCGTTGGATCTCGGGACCCAACCATTCGGCCAAGGAGGGATCGATGCCGCCGACCCAGCAGAAATGCACCTCGGGACTGTTCTGTCCGACGAGATTCCAAAGCTGAAGAAACATATCGATGCCCTTGCGCAGATCGGCATACCCGACCCCGAGCACCAATTTGTCCGATCGCGCCAGGCCGAACTCGCGGCGGATTGCGAGTGCTTCGTCCGGCGCCGCGAAGATCTGCTTGTAGCTGCCCTGCGGACGAATCACGAAGCGGTCGTCGTCCCGGCTGAGGTCGAGCGCCTCGGCCAGCTTGTCACGGACAAACCCGGAGGCAAAGACGACGCGGTCGGCAAGGCCGATCGCGATGCGTGCCTGATCCTCCAGCCGCTTCTCCCGCAGGATGCGTGGCAGCTCATGGACCAGCGAAACGGTGCGAAAGCCCATCTCCGCCAGGAGTTTCACCGCGCGGCCACAGGCGGTGGTGTTGACGACTGCGGCGAGGAAGCCCTTTTCCCGAAATTTCTGCAAGGCGGCCGGAAGCTCGCTCGGCTTGCTCAGCACCGTGAGCGGCGCAGAGGCCGCATACTGCGCCTCCATGGCCCCACCTTCCAGCAGAAGGTATTCGGTCTCGATGTTGAAAGCGCTGCGCAGCGTCCGCCCGATGTTGAGCAGAAGATGCTGCGCGCCGCTCGGGAAGGCGTCATGACCGACCAGCAGAACCTTGGGCTGGGACCGGTCCCGCGTCAGTCCCGCCGCCGCACGGCCCGTCGCATTCAGATAGGCCGAACCTAAATGCAGGTCCGGCTCGAGATAAGCGCCTTCGCACCACTCGTTCCAGGCGTTGACGCAAACGAAGGCTTCGCCGAAGAACGTGTGCCGCTGCGCCTCCTCGACCAGTTTCGAAAGCCAGGCCTCGTATTTCTGCGGCGTAGATCCCTGAATGACGAGACCCGTCCCCTGCCTGCGCGCGTCGTTATCCCAACTCGGCACGACGGTCTTGATCAGCGGAAATTTCGGACGCGGCTCTTCGAGAGAACATTTGACGACGTCATCGTAGCTGAAGATCTGGCCGGAAAAGGTGTCGTCCAACACCTTGACTTCATGATTGATCAGCGAAGTGGCCTTCGTGACCTTGTGCGGCGGAAACTCGATAGCGCCGTCGAGTCCCATCAGGCGCGGGTCGACGTCATCGAAGCTCTGCCCCATGACGATGATCGGATCTTCGCGAAACTTGTTCCGGAAGATCGATCGCCAACGCGCGATCACGCGCGCGGCATCCGGGATCAGCCGCGGACGATAGATCATCAGGAGCGGGCGGCCCTGGACGCGAATGTACCGAGGATCGGCGAAGTGGCGGCAGAAGTCACCGAGCAGGCGCTCGTCATCGTCGTCGACATAGTCCTGTGAAATCAGGACCTCGCTCTCCAGTCCGTCCCAGCGGCGCGTCCAGTTCTCATTCGCCCACATCAGGCAGAACGGCATGTCGATGTCGCGCGCTTTCAGAAACTGCTCCAACGGCTTTTCCATGAGCCGTTTTCCGTTGAACCAGTAATAGTAGTAGACGAACCCGTATACGCCCGAGGCCTTCGCGAGCTCGACCTGCCTGCGCATCGTTTGGATATCGAGAAGCGAATAGAAGCCGAGATCGCGAGGAACGCGAGGTTGGTAGTGATCCTTGAAGCGCGGCAAACCTCGGCTGATGTTGGTCCATTCGGTGAAGCCGGTCCCCCACCATTCGTCGTTCTCGGGAAAGGCGTGAAACTGCGTCAGGTAATAGGCCAGCACTTTCGCTCTGGTCTTCGTCGTCGGCGGCAGCGGCCGAAGTTCCTCGAACAGAGCACTCGGCTTGGTGAATCGCTTGATCTCGGCCGGGATGGTCGCCTCGTTCTCGGGTGGCGTCGGATAGACGCCTTCCTCGTGCCGGTGCTCGAGATAGTGCAGCAAGGGATTCTGATCGGTCTTACCTTTGAAGTAGCGTTGGATGTAGAACTGGGTATCGAAATCGGCGGAAGGGTTACGCCCCTCCTTGTAGCCATGGAAAATGAAGTGCTCGAATGGATCGACCTTCGCGGCCGCGATGTCCGGATAGCTGTCGAGATAGTATTGCGCGTCGAATTCCTGAATGGGGCTGAAGGGCCCCACACGATGCTTGATATAGTGGGCCAGCGGACTTTGACCGTCAGGGATGCCGTATTTGTCACGGTACCAACTCGGCTGGAAATATGGACCGGGCCGACGGCCCTCCCGTTCGCCGAACATCGCATAGTGCAGAAGAGGCTGAATTCCCGCCTCCTGCACATCAGGATAAGTCGTAACGTACCAAATCGGATCGAAGATCGAGTTTGGCTTGCGCCCCTCCTTGAAGCCATGGAGGTAGAAATGCTCGAAGGGATCCCCGTCCGACCACGACTCGTCGGAGTAGGTAGTTACGTAAAAATCTTGATCGAACAATCCGAGAGCGATCAGGTAGTTTCTGATGGTCGCCACATTGGCCGTAATGCCTTTGCTGGATCCGATCGTCCTGGCTACAGTATTCAGGCCGTCTTCAATGGCCGGCCCGTCGGCGACTACGGCGTCAGTCGAGCTTCTGGCATTCACCTTGCTGCCGAGTTTCTTCTTGGTTTTCGGTTTCTTCTGGCCCGCATCGGAAGCGAGCTTGGAGAGGAAGTCAGCCATCTTCACGCTCTTGTTTGTCGAACTGCATTGATGTCTCACAGGCCAGATCGTGAGGCACTCTCATCACGACGCGTCGTTCGAGCCGGCTTTGACTTTGCGCACAAGGCCGCCATTCGCCGCGAATTGCGGCGGCTCTGTGCCACCGGTTGATCCCGGTCGCTTCGCGCCCGCAGGTAGATCGAGCCGATATCGACGACTGAAGTGACATGATTGTGACGCGTGGCGATGGCAAGCATCTGCATCGCGAAGGCGTGGCGCCGCGCCGGCACGCTGCGCGACGCGATGACAAAGATGCCGAGTTTGTCGTACCTGTTAGCATGTGGATGCTCTCGCGAGCGCGCCGAGGAGGCGACCGGGCCGCATTTCGCCAGCGGCGAGCCTCTGCGGCGCGGCACGCTGGGGGACGACTGCGAGTGGCACTGCATCGTCCGCCCACACTTGAGCGTGATGGATAATCCGGCCCCCGACGTTTGCGTTTCCAGCTGGCTGTCCGCGCCCGTACTCACACGTCATGCCCAATTTCCATTCCCCGACTCGGCATGCAAAATGCAGACCATGCGCCGAGCAAGGATGTGAAACGCCCTGGGGTCAGAGAATTCGGGAGCAACATCCCGTGGCAGTTCAGTCCCCGTCGTACAACCGGCGGCCGCGAGCCGCTTGCTTGCGCCGCACCATAGCACCGCATATGGCGGTGGTCATCGACGGAATGGACGGCTGGACGGGGGGACCGCGGTCAACCGGGAAGGACCGCCGATCAAAAGAAAAAGCGTAATGAAATCTTGGTCGGAGTGGCAGGATTCGAACCTGCGACCCCTGCGTCCCGAACGCAGTGCTCTACCGGGCTGAGCCACACTCCGACAAGGTGGCCGGCTTATAGCGTCGACCTTCGCACTCCGCAAGCGCGCGAATTGGGTTATGAACGAAGGATGACCCTCGATTTGACAACCCAGACCCTCCCGGCAGGCGCCGAGGCGGCCGAACGGGCCGCCGACTGCCTGCGCCAGGGCGGTTTGATCGGATTTCCGACCGAAACGGTGTACGGCCTCGGCGCCGATGCGGCCAATGCAGCCGCGATCGCCCGGCTCTACGCCGCCAAGGCCCGTCCATCCTTCAATCCGTTGATCGCGCACATCGCCGATCTGGCTGCCGCGCGCCGGATCGCACGCTTCGACGCGACCGCCGAACGGCTGGCGGCGGCATTCTGGCCGGGCCCTCTGACACTGGTGCTGCCTAAGGCAGCCGGCTGCCCGGTGGCGGACCTTGCCACTGCCGGGCTCGAGACGGTGGCGATTCGGGTGCCGGCGCATCCGGTGGCGCTGGCGATCCTGCGGGCGTTCGGCGGCGCCGTGGTGGCGCCCTCGGCCAATCGCTCCGGGCACGTGTCTCCGACGATCGCGGCTCACGTCCGCGCGGATCTCGACGGCCGGATCGATCTGATCGTCGACGGCGGTCCCGTTACGGTCGGGGTCGAATCGACCATCGTCGGCTGCCTCGGCGCACCGGCGCTGCTGCGCCCCGGCGGGGTTCCACGGCAGGCGATCGAGCAGGTGCTCGGCCGGCCGCTGACCACACCGAGAGCCCCTGCCGGCCATGCCGCCGCCCCGCTGGCGCCGGGCATGCTGGCGTCGCATTATGCACCGCGGGCCATGGTGCGGCTCGCCGCCACCGCGGTGCAGCCGGGCGAGGCGCTTCTGGCATTCGGAGCGGACCTGCCGCCGGGTGCCGAGAGCGCCGTGGCTGTCCGCAATCTGTCGCCGGGCGGCGATCTCGCCGAGGCGGCGACGCATCTGTTCGGTTTCCTGCGCGCGCTCGACGGCTGCGGTGCGGCCGCGATCGCCGTGGTGCCGATCCCGAGCGACGGGCTCGGCGAAGCCATCAACGACCGCCTGCGCCGCGCCGCGGCGCCGCGCGGCTGAACTCGGACGACGAGCTGACAGGACGCCCCATGAATATCGCCGCCCCGATCTCCCCCGCGCTGTTGTCACCCGAACTGATCGCGCGCTTCACGGCGATCGTCGGCGCAAAACACGCGCTGACCGACCCGGCCGAACTCGAAGCCTACGTCACCGAAGAGCGCAATCTGTATCACGGCCATTCGCCGCTGGTGCTGCGTCCCGGCTCGACCGCGGAGATCGCCGCGATCTGCAAGCTGGCGCACGAGGCACGGGTTGCGCTGGTGCCGCAGGGCGGCAACACCGGGCTGGTCGGCGGCCAGACGCCACACAATGGCGAAGTGGTGATCTCGCTGAAGCGGATGGACGCGATCCGCGAGATCGACGTCGCGTCGAACACCATGACGGTCGAGGCCGGCGTCATTCTGCAGACCGCACAGGAGCGCGCCGCGAGCGTCGACCGGCTGTTCCCGCTGTCGCTCGGCGCGCAGGGCAGTTGCACGATCGGCGGCAACCTCTCGACCAATGCGGGCGGCACCGCAGCGCTCGCCTACGGGCTGGCGCGCGACATGGCGCTCGGGGTCGAGGTTGTGCTCGCCGACGGTCGCGTGCTGAATCTGCTGTCGAAACTGAAGAAGGACAACACCGGCTACGATCTGCGCGACCTGTTCATCGGCGCCGAGGGCACGCTCGGCATCATCACAGCGGCGACGCTGAAGCTGTTCCCCAAACCGCGCGCGGTCGAGACCGCCTTTGTCGGGCTGCAATCTCCCGAAGCAGCCCTGCAGCTTCTCGGCATCGCCCGCACTGAAGCCGCCGGCAGCCTGACCAGCTTCGAACTGATCGCCGAAATCGCTCTCGATTATTCTGTGCGCCACGCCCACAACCGCGATCCGTTGCAGGCGCGCTATCCGTGGTACGTGCTGATCGAGCTGTCCTCGATGCGTGACGATGCGCGCGGCGTACTGGAAGCGATCCTGGAACGCGGGCTCGAGGAAGGGATCGTCGACGACGCTGCGATCGCGGCATCGCTGCAGCAGCAGGAAGCGTTCTGGAAGCTGCGCGAGGAAATCTCGCCGGCGCAGAAGCCGGAAGGCGGCTCGATCAAACACGACGTCTCGGTGCCGGTTGCCGCGGTGCCGGCGTTCATCGCCGAGGCGAACGCCGCGGTGACCGACCTGATCCCCGGCATCCGGCCGGTGCCTTTCGGCCATCTCGGCGACGGCAATATCCACTACAATGTCAGCCAGCCGATCGGCGCCGACAAGGCGCAGTTTCTGGCGCGCTGGCACGAGGTCAACAACGTCGTGTTCGCCATCGTGCTGCGCCACGGCGGCTCGATCTCGGCCGAGCACGGCATCGGCGTGCTGAAGCGCGACGAACTCCCCGGCGTAAAAGATCCGACCGCGATGGAGCTGATGCGTTCGATCAAGGCCCTGCTCGATCCGCACGGCATCATGAACCCGGGCAAGGTGGTGTAGCGCGCTTGATCGATTAGTCGAAACGACGACGCTTCCTCAAGTGCGGAGTCGTCATCCTGAGGTGCGCGCGCAGCGCGCCTCGAAGGATGCGGCCAAGGTGCTCGCGGCTCATCCTTCGAGGCCCGCAGCGCCGCGCACAGCGCGGCACAGCGGGCACCTCAGGATGACGGCGGTGGCCCTATCAAATGCAAGGTCTGTCGTTCAAAACAACGAGCCCTGCCCGCTATCCTCTGCCGCTGCCTTCGTCCGCGCCGGACGTTTTGCGGGCGCGGCTTTGGGCGCCGGGGTGGCGGCGGCCTCTTCCTCCGAGATCGGCAGGATCAGTTGCGCGTTGTCGTTGGCGACGCGATTGACGGCGCTCGAAACCGGGTACCAGACGAATTGCCCCTCCGGTGGCGGGCGCAGCAAGGAGACGGCGCCGTCGACATTGGTCTCGTCGTTGTCCAGCCAGCGCGCATAGTCCTGCGGTGCGATGGTGACCGGCACGCGATCGTGCAGTTCGGTCATCGCGCCGGCCGCCGCGGTGGTGACGATCGCCAGCGTGTCGAGTTCCTCGCCGTTCGGCCCAACCCAGGTTTCCCACACGCCGGCGAAGCCGATCGGGCTGTCGTCCCGCGGACGAATGAAATACGGCTGCTTGCGCGAACCGACCGCCTTCCACTCGTAGTAGCCGTCGCTCGGCACCAGACAGCGCCGTCGCCGGATCGCGTTACGAAACGCCGGCTTCTCCAGCACGGTCTCGCCGCGGGCATTGATCACCAATGCGAAAGCCTTCGGATCCTTCACCCAGGACGGCAGAAAGCCCCAACGCATCAGCCGAAACCGGCGCACGTCGCCGTCGACGAGCACCACGGGAACCGGCTGGGTCGGCGCGATGTTGTAGCGCGCGGGGAAATTAGGCTGATCCTCATAGGCGAACGCCGCGCGGATGGCGGCAGGAGCCGAAGTAATGACAAAGCGTCCGCACATTGCGCATTTTTCCCAGGGGACCTCTTCAGAGCCTATTAACTCCGGTATCCGAACAATGCCATCGATGGCATCGATGCAAACCAGTCCCTCGCCGCGCCCCAGTTCCTCAGTCGGCGCAGATGCCGCAGCTCGCGCGGCGCAGCTGTCGGCTGCCAATATCAATCCGAAGACCGGCCTCGCCACCGACTATCTCAATCACTTCAACGAAGCCATCATGCTGCTCGAGATGATTCCGGACATGCCAGAGTGCTCGGAGGATTTCCTCGGTTGGCAGCCGCTGTCCTATGCGGAACACTTCAGGCTTTCGAAGTTCAGGGCGCGCGATCTCGCAATCGATGCCTACGAACATGCCGACCCCGGCATCCGCCAGGACTTCGACGAAGTGACCAACAACATGACCGCGATCCTTTCGGCAATCGGCGAAGCGATGCGCGGCGCCACGCAGGATACGACGCGAACCAAGCTGGCCGAACAAGCGGTCGGCTGGATCAAACCGCTGATCAGCCGCGCTGGCGGCATCATCAACGGCCAGGGCAGTGCCGCCGACGTCGACTTCATCATGTCGCACTGAACTCCCGTGACGTCCGCCCCGCCGCGTCATCCGCAACTCGCCGTCAGCGCCTCGATCTTTCGAGAGGACCGCGTGCTGCTGGTGCGCCGCGCGCGATCACCGGCAAGCGGCTTCTACTCACTGCCAGGCGGCCGAGTCGAATATGGCGAGCCGCTCGAGGCCGCGCTGCTCCGCGAGATTGCCGAAGAGACGGCGCTCACGGTCGAAATCGCCGGCCTCGCCGGCTGGCGCGAGGTGGTGCCGGGGCCGGCCAATGCCGGCCACTACGTCATCCTGTCGTTCGCCGCGCGCTGGATTGCGGGCGAACCGGTGGTCAACGACGAGCTCGACGACGCCGTCTGGGTCGCGCCGGAGGCCGTCGGCACATTCAAAGTCACCGAAGGCCTGCCGGCCATCGTCGCGGCCGCGTGGGCAGCGATCAAGGCCTGAGTCCCGCTCGCTTGCCGCTGCGGCGGAAACGGCCTATCAGGCCGCAACGGGATCCCCTCATGCTCAAGCGCCTGCTCGCCATTGCTCTGGTGGCCGCGACCTGCGGCCTCGCCCCGGCACGTGCCCAGGACGGCGCCGCGCCGTTCGATGCCGATCTGCAACGCTTCGCGGAAATCCTCGGGACCCTGCATTATCTCCGTGGAATCTGCGGCAGCAACGAAGGCGCCAAATGGCGCAACGAGATGCAGGCCCTGATCGATGCCGAAACACCCGCCGGCGAGCGCCGGACCCGGCTGATCGCCGGATTCAACCGCGGTTACAATGGGTTCCAGCAGACGTATCGAACCTGCACGCCCGCCGCGAAGGTGGCGATCCGACGCTATCTGGAAGAGGGCTCCAAGATTTCGCGGGACCTGACGGCCCGTTACGCCAATTGAGACACCCGGTGAGACACCCGGCGTTTCTGCGAGGCCGTTAACCTTTCTTAAAGAACTGCCTTAGCCCGTGGCGACGCGCGTGATAGCATTTCGGGATCGCCGATCCGCAGTGGGTCGCGCCCTACCTTGTTGAGATTCATGAGCGTCACGACTTATCCGCACGATCACGACCTGCAGGCAGACCGCGAGCAGAAGCAGACGGCGCTGGGCTATCTGAGCGAAGCCTGGGCCGAGGCTCTTCACGACGGCGTCGACGGCGACTGCCTGGCGCAGGCGAGCCTGTTCACCGCTTTTGCGGAACTGGTCGGCACCTATGGCGAGGACGCCGTGGCCAAATTCGTCGAAGGCCTGCCTGGACGTGTACGCAACGGCGAGTTTTCGGTGGCGCTCGCCAAACAGTAGCCGGCGTCGGCAGACATCCGTTTTCACACTGGCGACTTGGTCCCGCGGCGGAGAGCGCTTAGTTGCGCGCGAACGCCTGCAGGCCCTTGAAGGTCAGCCGTTTCGGATCCTTCACACCGGCCAGATAGAACCGGCGAATTGATTCGGTGACGGCGGTGCGATCACATCCGGTCAAGGCGACAATGGCATCGACCGCGGTCTTTTGAGCTTCCATCTGGAATCTCCCTCAAGCGTATCGGTCACTCGACGACCCGGCGATCGTTGCGACTTCGGAAGGCTGCGCCTCATTCGTTGATTTGCTGTTAACCAACGCTCCCAACCCGCTTCGGGGTGCGCGTCCCGAATCGTGCTGCGATCATCGTTGAAGATGGTCGCGGCGGGGATACGCAGAATCCCGGACTGCGGTTCCACGTCGCAGGCAAAATCCGATGCGGTATTGTGTCCGCTGTGCTGCGGAGGCCACGCCGTTCGGGTAGGTCTCAGCCTTGGAACTTAAGCGTCTCCAGGAAGCGCACCGGCTCGCCGGTCGAGGGCGCGGTCAGTTCGCCCTGCCACATCACCTTGGCGCCGCGCACGAAGGTGCCGACCGGCCAGCCTGTCACCTGCATGCCGTGATACGGCGTCCAGCCGGCGCGCGACGCGACCCAGTCGTCGGTGATGATTTCACTGCGCTTGAGATCGACCACCGTGAAGTCGGCGTCGTAGCCGGCGGCGATGCGGCCCTTGCAGGCGATATTGAACAGCCGCGCCGGGCCGGCGCTGGTAAGATCGACGAAGCGCGCCAGCGACAGCCGGCCGGCGTTGACGTGATCCAGCATGGTCGGCACCAACGTCTGTACGCCGGTCATGCCCGAGGGCGACGCCGGATAGGTCTTGGCTTTCTCTTCGAGCGTGTGCGGCGCGTGATCGGAGCCGAGCACATCGACCACGCCCTGCGCCAGGCCGTACCACAAGCCTTCCTGATGCCAGGCGTCGCGCACCGGCGGATTCATCTGCGCCTTGGTGCCGAGCCGCTCGTAGCATTCCGGCCCGACCAGCGTCAGGTGATGCGGCGTCACTTCGACCGAGGCGACGTCCTTGTGGTCGCGCAGAAACTCCATCTCCTGACGGGTGGAGATGTGCAGCACGTGGATGCGTTTGCCGGTCTCGCGCGCGAGCGCCACCAGCCGCTGCGTCGCCTGCAGCGCCGCGACGTCGTCGCGCCACACCGGATGCGAGCGCGGATCGCCCTCGATGCGCTCACCCTTGCGGTCGTTGAGACGATACTCATCCTCGGCGTGGAAGGCGGCGCGGCGCTGAATCACCGACAGAATGCGCTTCAGGCTCGGATCGTCTTCGACCAGCAGGCTGCCGGTCGACGAGCCGATGAACACCTTGACGCCGGCGCAGCCGCGGGCCCGCTCGAGCTTCGGCAATTCCTCGACATTGTCGCGGGTGCCGCCGATGAAAAACGCGAAGTCGCAATGCATGCGATGCTCTGCGCGCGCGACTTTGTCGGTGAAGGTCTCTTCGGTCACTGTCAGCGGATTGGTGTTCGGCATTTCGAACACCGCGGTGACGCCGCCCATCACGGCGCTGCGCGAGCCGGTCTCGAGGTCTTCTTTGTGGGTCAGGCCCGGCTCGCGGAAATGCACCTGGGTGTCGATCACCCCCGGCAGCACGTGCAGGCCGCGGCAGTCGATCGTCTCGCCGGCCTGCGATGGGTCGAACGAACCAAGCGCCGCGATCCGGCCGTCCTTGATGCCGATGTCGCCGACGCTTGCGCCGTCCTGATTAACGATGGTGCCGCTCTTGAGAATGGTGTCGAACGTGCCGGTCATGGGTCCTCGAAAGCTTGTCGGCGACGCCTTGTGCACGGCTTGTTGCATAAGCCTTGTTGCGCCCGGCCTGGCCGCTTACCTTGGGCAGTCATAGCCGGCCCGGGCGCCTTCCGCAAAGCGCGATCCTGGCCGTCATTTCAGGCAAATCCGACCGGAATTTCGATGAAGGCGACATTTCTCCCCGATCGCGGCGTGATCAAGATCAGCGGCCCCGACGCACGGCACCTGCTCAACGGCCTGGTCACAACCGACCTTACCAAGCTCGTGCCTGGGCAGGGCCGATTCGGCGCGCTGCTGACGCCGCAGGGCAAGATCGTCGCCGATTTCTTCATCACCGAAATGACGGCAGAAGATGACGGCGGCTTCCTGCTCGACTGTCCGAAGACGCTGGCCGAGCCGCTCGCCACCAAGCTGAAATTCTACAAGCTGCGCGCCAAGGCGCTGATCGAAAACCTCTCCGACCGGCTCGGCGTGCTGGCGCTGTGGGACGGCGTCCCGGCGCAGCCGCCGGAGATGGGCTTTGCCGATCCGCGGGCCGAGGGGCTCGGCTGGCGCATCATCGTGCCGGAATTGCTGGCGGGCGCGACGGCGGAAGCGCTCGGCGCCGAGATGGCCGCCACGGCCGACTACGATGCGCATCGCATCGCTTGCGGCGTCCCGTCCGGCGGTGTCGATTTCGGCTACGCTGATGCATTCCCGCACGAAGCCAATATGGACCGGTTGCACGGCGTCGATTTCACCAAGGGTTGCTACATCGGCCAGGAAGTCGTGTCGCGGATGCACCATCGCGGCACAGCGCGAACCCGCATCGTCCGCGTGACCTCCGATGGCGCCGCCCCGCCGCCCGGCAGCGACATCACGGCCGGCGACAAGATCGTCGGCACCATGGGCTCGTCAGCGAACGGTCGCGGGCTGGCGCTGCTGCGGATCGACCGCGTCGCCGAGGCGCGCGAGGCTGGACTGCCGCTCAGCGCCGGCGGCGCCAAGTTGCTGATTGCCGATCCGAACGACCTCGTGCCGGCGCAGCGCAGGACCGGCACATGAGCCGCGGTCCGCGCACCGGCGCCGACGGCATCGTCCGCTGCCCGTGGCCGGGCGAAGATCCGCTCTATGTCGCGTATCACGACACCGAGTGGGGCGTGCCGGAATACGACGACCGCGCATTGTTCGAGAAACTGATCCTCGACGGTTTCCAGGCCGGCTTGTCGTGGATCACCATCCTGCGCAAGCGCGACAATTTCCGCCGCGCCTTCGATGATTTCGACCCGGCCAAGATCGCCCGCTACGACGCGGGCAAAATCGCCGAGCTGATGAATGACGTCGGTATCGTGCGCAACCGCGCCAAGATCGAAGGCACGATCAGCAGCGCCAAGGCCTGGCTGAAGATCCAGGAGGAAGGCCCGGGCTTCTCGAAGCTGCTGTGGGACTTCGTCGGTGGCGCCCCGAAGGTCAACGCCTTCAAGACCACGGCTGGCGTGCCGGCCTCGACGCCGCTATCCGTGAAGATCTCGAAGGATCTGGCAGCCCGCGGATTCAAGTTCGTCGGCCCGACCATCGTCTACGCCTTCATGCAGGCGGTCGGCATGGTCAACGATCATCTGGTCGATTGTCACTGCCACGCGCGCTGCGGGCAGATGAAAAAGCCGACGAGGCGATCCACGGCGCCGACACGGGCAAGCCGTCTCAGCGGCGCTCGGCAACCCGCTTCATCACCAGCGCCGAAAGGCTCACGATGACCTCTCTCAGCGACTCGTTTTCCTGCTGTAGATCACGCACACTCGCACCATGAACCTGCATCGTTGACTTGGTAACAGCCTGTGGAGACCCGTGCTTGGCCTCTGATCGTTCCGCCGCACGGCGACCGGTCATTTCCATGACTTCCCCCTGTCGTACACACCGCCCGCCCACATGCCCCAGAGCTAATCATGGGATCGTGCAAAACCCGGGCCTTGACCGTGGCTTAGTTGGGGCAACGCTGCCTATATGCAGTCATCGGTTGTTGGTTCGACTAAGTTCTAATATATGGCCACATGACTGTTAACCAATCCTTAAAAGAGCGCGTTTGGCAGCGGATGCTGTCGGGACGGCGGCTGGATCTGCTCGCGCCTTCGCCGCTCGATGTCGAGATCGCCGACATCGCCCATGGGCTTGCGCGTGTCGCCCGATGGAACGGCCAGACCAGCGGCACACATATCTTCTCGGTGGCGCAGCATACGCTGCTCGTCGAGGCGGTGATGCGTCAGAAGAATCCGCGGATTGACGCGCGGCTGCGCCTTGCTGCGCTGCTGCACGATGCGCCCGAATATGTCGTCGGCGACATGATTTCTCCGTTCAAGGCGGTGATCGGCGAGTCCTACAAGAGCGTCGAAAAGCGGCTGCTGGGCGCTATTCACATTCGCTTCGGGCTGCCGGCGGTACTCGACGAGTCGATCGAGCGGCAGATCAAGGCGGCCGATCGCGGCGCTGCCTATCTGGAGGCGACTTGCCTCGCCGGATTCACCAAGGCGGAGGCCAAACGGTTGTTCGGCAATGATCCGGCGCTGCCGGCGAGCGTGCAGGACGATTACCTGACGCCGTGGTCGGCCGGAAAGGCCGAGAAGCGCTTCCTCGCGCGGTTCGAATCGCTCTGCGGAAAACCTGGGGCAACCAGCTAACGCCGAAGCTGCGCGGCTAAATTGCGCGACCTGCTCCCGGCGGCGTCCACAGACGGCGACCGCTGGCGTCATCGCGCTTTCACCGCCACCGGCGCAGGATTAAGATCGCCTGCAACTTTCGGAAGGCCTCATGATCCACGTTTGCTCGCTCGCAGCCCTGCACCCGACCGTCGCGGCGACCGGCGCCAGCCATATTCTGTCGGTGATGGCCAATGTCGGCCAGGTGCAGCGGCCCGCTTCGGTGCTTGAGGTCAATCATCTGCGGATCTCGATGGACGACATCACCGAGCACATGGAAGGCTTCGTCGCGCCGAACGAAACCCATGTCGCCGACCTGCTCAATTTCGTCCGCGGCTGGGACCGCGCGGCGCCGCTGGTGGTGCATTGCTATGCGGGCATCAGCCGCTCGACTGCGAGCGCGTTCGCGGCCGCCTGCGCGCTCAACCCGCATCGCGACGAACTGACGATCGCGCGAAAGATCCGCGAGGCCTCGCCAAGCGCCTTCCCGAACCGGCTGATCGTAACGCTCGCCGACCGCGCGCTCGGCCGCGAGGGCCGGATGCTGCGGGCGCTGGACGCGATCGGACCGGGCGATCTTGGCGTCGAAGGCCGGCCATTCCGCGTCGACCTCGAATGACCTGGGCCGCATGAGCGATACGATGTCGAGCGTCGACAAGCTTACTGGCGACAGCCCGCCGATCCCGATCGAGATCGGACTAACCGCCGCGATCGTCGCGATGGACGCCAACGAGCCGCTGATCCTGACGGCGTCCGGCGGCAGCAGCGGCCTCGGCCTCCCCTACGGCCCGTTCGATGCGATCTCGCATCGGACGCTGGAGATCGGGCTGCGCGCCTGGGTCGAGGAGCAGACCGGGCTGCGGCTCGGCTATGTCGAGCAGCTCTACACCTTCGGCGACCGCGGCCGCCACGCGCGGATCGGCGATACGGAGGTCCACGTCGCCTCGATCGGTTATCTGGCGCTGACCCGCGCGGTCGACAACGCCTCGCGGGCCGCCGGCGCGACCTTCGAGCCGTGGTATCGCTTCTTTCCGTGGGAAGACTGGCGCGAGCACCGGCCGGCGATTATCGAACGCGACATCATCCCCGAACTCACCGCCTGGGCCGCGCAGATCGAACAGCCCGACACCGCGCGGGCACTCGCCCGCAAGGACCGGGTCCGGCTGTATTTCGGCGTCGACGGCGCGCAGTGGGACGAAGAGCGCGTGCTCGACCGCTATGAACTCTTGTACGAAGCCGGCCTGATCGAAGAGGCGCGGCGCGACGGCCGGCCGGCTGCGCTGTCTCGCGCCAAGCTGCCGCCGCTCGGCGTCGCGATGCGGTTCGATCATCGCCGCATCCTCGCCACCGCGATCGCGCGGCTGCGCGCCAAGCTGAAGTATCGCCCGGTGGTGTTCGAACTGCTGCCGCCGGAATTCACCCTCACGGAATTGCAGCACACCGTCGAGGCGATTTCCGGCCGCCATCTGCACAAGCAGAATTTTCGGCGGCTGGTCGAAGCCGCCAAGCTGGTCGAACCAACCGGCGAGATGTCGACACGAACAGGCGGACGTCCCGCCGCGCTGTTTCGTTTCCGCCGCGAAGTGCTGCAGGAGCGCCCCGCCCCCGGGCTGCGCGTGCGCGGCCGCCGCTGAGATCATATAACGTCGGCGACCTGCCCTGCGGCCGGGCCGCTCGCCTGGAGAGACCATGTTCGAACTGCTGTCGCTCGTGATCGCCATCGTCGCCCTGGTGCTGGCACGCAAGGCGAACACCCGCTCGCTCATTCTGCAGGCGCGGATCGACGCGCTGCAGGCCGGCCAGCCGCTGACGGCGAAACCGGACGTCGCCGCTGCTGCGGCGCCGGCAGCGCAAGCCCCCGTCCACAGCGAAGCGCCGCCCGCGCCCGGGCTTCAGCCCGAACTAATTGCGGCCGCTGCGGCGACGTCCGCCGAGCCAGCTCCGTCGGCAACCGAACGACCGGCCGCCGCTGCCATGCCGCCCGAGGCCGCGAGCGCGCCGGTCGCCAGGCCCGGCTTCGAAGAACGCATCGGCACCCGCTGGGTGGTATGGGTCGGCGGCCTGACGCTGGCGCTCGGCGGCTTCTTCATGGTGCGCTACTCGATCGAGCAAGGACTGCTCGGCCCCGGCGTGCGCGTGCTACTCGGCGGCCTGTTCGCGCTGGCGCTGCTCGGCGCCGGCGAGTGGACGCGGCGCAAGGAAGACATCACCAACATCCGCGCGCTGCCAATCGCCAACATCCCGGCGATCCTCACCGCCGCCGGCACTGCGGTGGCATTCGCCACCGTCTATGCCGCCTACGCATTGTACGACTTCCTAGCGCCCGCCAGCGCCTTCATCCTGCTCGGCCTGGTGGCGCTCGGCACGCTCGCGGCGGCGCTGCTGCATGGTCCGGCGCTGGCCGGGCTCGGCGTCGTCGCCGGCTTCGTCACGCCGCTCCTGGTGTCGTCGGACAAGCCGGACTACTGGGCCCTCTACATCTATCTCGCAGTGCTTACTGCGGCTTCATTCGGCCTCGCGCGGATCCGGTTGTGGCGCTGGCTGGCGATCACGACGAGCTTACTGGGATTGTTCTGGACGCTGGCGGGGCTCGCGGGCTCGCCGCTGGGACCGCTTGCCTTCCACGTCATTGCCGTCTTCGCGCTCGCCTCGACCTTGGTGGTTGGCGGCCTGTTGTTCGGACCGCCGCAGGACGATGGCAGGATCGAGCCGGTGTCATCGGGCTCGCTCGGCGCCGTCCTGCTGGCGACAGCGTTCGTCGTCGTCGGCGAAGGCCACTCCGACCCGGCGATAATCGTGTTCGCGCTGCTGGTCGCGGCCACGCTCGGCATCGCTTGGCGCGCGGCGTCCGCAACTGGCGCGGTCGCGGCGGCGGCGGTGCTGGCCGCGCTGGTGTTCCTGCTGTGGGTGGCGCGAAGCGCGCCCGAACTGTTGGTGCTGCAGGGCGCGCCGCTGCCCGGCATCGACGCCGATCCGCTCGCCGGTGCGGTGACGACGCATTTGATCGTGGCCGCGTTGTTCGCGCTCGGCTTCGGCGGCGCCGGCCTGCTGGCGCAAGGCCGAGCTAACAACGCCGCAGTGCCGGTGGTGTGGGCGGCGGCAGGTGTCTTCGCGCCGCTGGCGCTGCTGATCGCGCTGTATGCACGGATCGCGCATCTCGATCGCTCGATCCCGTTCGCGATCGTGGCGGTGCTGCTCGCCGCCGCCTTCGGCGCCGCCACCGAAGCGCTCAACAAGCGCGCGCAGCGGCCCGGCCTCGCGATCTCCACCGCGCTCTACGCCACCGGCACGCTCGGCGCCTTGGCGCTGGCGCTGACTTTCGCGCTGGAGAAGGGCTGGTTGACGATCGCGCTGGCGCTGATGAGCGCCGCCACCGCCTGGATCTCGCTGCAGCGGCCGATCCCGTTCCTGCGCTGGCTCGCCGCGATCCTCGCCGCCATCGTGGTGGCGCGGATCGGCTGGGAGCCGCGCATCGTCGGCGATGCGGTCGGCACCACGCCGATCTTCAACTGGCTGCTGTGGGGCTATGGCGTGCCGGCGGCATCGTTCTGGCTGGGTAGCTTCTGGCTGCGCCGGCGCGGCGACGACGTGCCCTTGCGCATGATCGAATCCGCCGCAATCCTGTTCACCGTGCTGCTGACGTTCATGGAAATCCGGCACGCGGTGAATGGCGGCGACGTCTATCGCGACAATGCCGGGCTCACCGAGATCGCCCTGCAGGTGTGCGCAACGCTTGCGATGGCGATCGGTCTGGAGCGGCTGCGCCGTCGCAGCCGCAGCATCGTGCATAACGTCGCTGCGGTACTGCTCGGCATCTATGCCGCGCTTGGCAGCGTGTTCGGTCTGTTGCTTTGGGCCAATCCAGCACTGTGGTCGACCTATATCGGCGGACTGATCATCAACCTGCTGCTGCTCGGCTACGCGCTGCCAGCCGTGCTGGCGCTGCTGCTGTCTTACGCGGTCGCCGGCGCGCGGCGCCCTGCTTACGGCAACAGCTTCGCGGGCCTCGCGCTGCTGCTCGGCCTGGCTTACGTTACGCTGCAGGTGCAGCGCGTGTATCACGGCCCGATCCTGGCAGTCGGCGACACCAGCGATGCCGAGCAATACACTTACTCGGTAGCGTGGCTGATATGCGGCGTGCTGCTGCTCGGCGCCGGACTGCTGTTCAACTCGCAGCGCGCGCGGCTGGCGTCGGCCGCGGTCATCGGGCTGACGATCTGCAAGGCCTTCCTGATCGACATGTCGACATTGACCGGCGTCTACCGGGCATTGTCGTTCATGGGCCTGGGACTGGTACTCGTCGCGATCGGCTGGTTGTACCAGCGCATCCTGTTTCGGTCACGACCAGCGCCGCAGGCGCAGCAGATGCAGACGGAGTGACAGGCCTGCGAAGTAACAAGCCTGCGTTATCTCGGCAGCCTCTTCCCGTCATGCCCGGCCTTGTGCCGGGCATCCACGCCTTGCTGACGGCGACGCAGAAAAGGCGTGGATGGCCGGGACAAGCCCGGCCATGACGCGTGGAGAGGCACGGGGCCAAATCAACGAACGGCTCTAGCCACCGCCAGCAGGAAAGCCGCCCTGGCTGTGATCGATCGACGCCCGGCTTCGACCGGCGATCGCCGTTGGTCGCTCAGATGCAGTGGTGAGCGCAATCTTGACCCGCCTGTTGCGTCGGCCCTTCTTCTCCACGCTAGTCACCGCGAGACCTGCGATCTCGCCCGTCGATCGCACATGGGTGCCGCCGCACGGTTGCCGGTCGACCTCCCCGATGCTCACCAATCGAAGCAGCCGGTCGTTACGCGGGGGCGGCGCTTGCACCGTCCGCACCAGCGAGGGTTGGGCCAACAGCTCGTCCGCGGTCTGGTACTGGATCTCGACCTCCAAATCTCGTCGGACGAGCGCATTGAGACGGTCGGTCGAGACCTGACGATCGAGGGACGTCTCGAGGTCGAAATCCAGGCGGCCGTACTCCGGATAGATCGCGCAGCCCGTCACCGGCGCATCGACGAGACTGCACAGCAGATGCAACGAGGTGTGGAGACACATCAGCCGGTATCGTCTTTCCCAGTCGATGCGGGCCAGCACCTTGGCGCCGATCAAGCTCCGGTCCGGCGGCGTCGCGAGAACATGGGCGATCCGGAGACGGCCGGGGATGTACTGAGTATTCGTGACCAGCAGCGGCGCGCCGCCGTCCAGGACGAGTTCGCCGATATCACCCGGCTGGCCGCCACTTTCCGCGTAGAAAATCGTTTTCTCGAGACATACCGCCCCATCGGACTGATCGACGATGGTGGTTTCCACTTCTCGAACGTAAGCATCGCTTTCGTATAACTTGATCGTTGGGACGATGGTCATGGCGCCTCGGCTGCGGACGAAGGTCACGTTGTGCGAAAATGCAGGCGGCCGGTTTTCACGGCGCTGCAGGGACGAGCCGATCGGTCGAACTCCATCGATGCCGCCGACTCGCGATCAAATTGCATCGAGGTAGTCGGAGACATGATCATAAGCCATGCATAAGATCCGCGTGCCGGGCTCAGACGTCGCCGCCATCTTGAGGCAGCCCGCGATGTTCGCTCCGCTCGACAACCCCACCCCGATCCCTTCGTATTGCATAAGAAGCCGAACACTCGCCAAAGCCTCCTCGTCGAAGACGTCGACGAAGTGATCGACGATGCCGAGATCAAGATTTTTCGGCACACGCCCGATGGCAGTGGCCTGAATGCGATGCGAGCTGAAGACGTTTGCGCGGAAGTCACACCTCTCCGGCTGAACGAGGCAGATCGCGACGTTCGGCCAAACCTCTTTGAGCACGCGCCCGATGCCCGTGATATGTCCGCCGGAGCCAGCACCAGCGACCAAGACATCGATGGGGGCGTGGCGAAAGGCGGCTACGATCTCCCGACCGGTCGATTCGTAGTGTGCCTGGACATTGATCGGATTGGTGAGTTGATCCGGCATGAACCAGCCCGGATTGCACTCGAGCAGCTCTTGAGCCAGCCTGAAATGACTGTCGCGCCCCAGCCGTGAATCGGAGAGACGAACGTCGGCTCCATAGGCTCGAAGGAGTTTGATTTTATCTTTGCTGTAGTTGTCAGGAACGGCGAGAACCAGCCGATAGCCGAGCAGATTTGCTGCGATTGCAAGTCCAATGCCGGTATTCCCGCCGGTCCCCTCCACGATAGTCTGGCCGCTCCCGCGGGTGAGTACGCCCCGTTTCTCGGCATCCATCACCATGGCGAGGGCAATCCGCGCCTTGTGGCTGCCGCCGGGGTTGAAATATTCCAGCTTCATGAACACCGCGGCAGCCAAACCATGGCTCGCTGTCAAGCGATCGAGCCGGACCGTCGGCGTGTTACCGAGAAGTCCCGCGATGCTGTCGACGACGGCGGGTGCGCGAATGCAGTGAGCGGCCGATAGTTCCAGCATTGTCGCGTTCACTCCAAAAAATATTACCACTGTGATACACTCAAACATCGTTGCTACGCCGTCATCTCAGTCGCGCATTCGCACGCGAGGGACGGCGCAGCGAGTTGCCGCCGCATCGCTTAGTCAACTCTTTGACTGTCACCGCCTGACTTCGCTTCCTGCCACCACCTCGCAGACGACCATGCCGCGTCGCGCGTCCAATCTGCTTCATGCTGATTCGTCGGCGATAATGGTGCATTGGCCAAGTCGGCCGAGATCGGCTCAGGACGTTGAAGCCGGTGCACATCCAATACGAGTGCGCGCTTGCCGCCGTCTTCGAGCAGCAAGTGAGCTCGCGGCACTCGGCGCAGCACGGCATCCAGCTCATGCGCGTCCGCGGACCAGACGAGGAGACCGCCATCTCGGCCGATCTGATGGATCGGCAGCGACGCCAACACCTCGTCGTCCTCGGTCACCACGGACAGCGAAGGCTTCGCCGCACCATTGGTTTGCAAGACGAGCATATTTCCATAACGAACGATGCCGCGAACTACGAGGGGCTCCGCGGATTTGTCTCGGGCATGCAGATGATCCGTCTTGTGCTGACAGATCTGCAGCTGATTGATGATCACAACCTTCGAGTTGGCCGGAATGTCCTGAGTGACGGTAGAATAGGGAGCGATGAAGCAATCGTCTCCGATCGTGACATTTCCCAAGATCCGTGCATGGCCGCCGACCTCGACGCGGTCACCCAGCGTCGGATGGCGCTTCCCGGATGCATTGTTGGCGATGCCACGCGCCCCCAGAATGGCGCAGCCGAGCAGATAGCAATCCTGACCGATGATGGTGGTTTCGCCGATCACCGTCCCCCATCCGTGATCGAGCACAAAGCGCGGCCCGATATGGGCGGCCGGATGAATGTCGATGCCCGTTTCAAGGAATGCCGCCGATGAGAGCTTCTCGGCCAACTCGCGCCAACGGGGAAACAGAGCGTGCGCGATCCGGTGAAACATGATGCATTTGAACGAGGGGCGGCTCGTCATGATGACGTTGAGGCGACCGCGAGAAGCAGGGTCTTTGGACTCGTACGCAATCCCATCTTCGACGATGAGCCTCAGCGCGTCCTTGTGTAGCGAAGGGTCATCCGCGAGCGCGGCGAATGCGGAGGGCCCGACGACAAGGCCGACCTCCTTCTCCGCGATATCGTTCGCCACCTTGAGCAAATGGTCACGCATGATTGACCTCATTTCTGGCCGAGTTTCGCGACATAGAGCCCAGCCAGACAGACGGCTGCACCGAGGAGTTCGATAGGTCCCATGGTCTCGCCGAACAGTGGCCAGGCGAACAGCGCCGCCACGATGGGCTGCATCAACACCAGCACCGACGACAGGCTGGCGGGAATGTAGCGCAGGCACGCGGCAAGCAGCCCCTGTCCGCCGAGATGCGCGAGGAGCGCGAGTCCGAGGAGTGGCCAGAGTTCGAGGAGGGAGACAGGCGACAGGCGGCGCTCGAAGATCAACGCCAGCGGGACGAGGACGGACAGCGTCCCGAAGCTCGTCAGATACATGATCCGGCCGGGGGCGATCGTGCGCCGCAGACCGCTGACTAACAGCAGATAGGAGCCGTAGAACAACGCCGTCATCAGAGCCAGCATGTCGCCGAACAACGATCCGGCGCCGGCGCCCAATTTGGGAGACAACAGCATGATGACTCCGGATAGAGCGATCACGAACCCGATCACGAATAGCCGGGTGATCGTCTCGCGATATGCGAGCCACGCTGCGGGCACGACGACGAACGGGACCAGATTGGCGAGCAAGTTGGCGTTCGCCACGGTCGTGTAGTGAAAGGAGATATTCCAAAACGCCAGATCGAGACCAAGGCAGGCGCCCGCCAGCCACAGCAGCATCATCTGGTTGGCATTCACCGGACGGTCTGCAGCTTGGTCGCTTCGCCGTTCCAACGCCTGCCACACATACGCCAACGGCAGCGCCAGACCGATGCGCCACGCCCCGGTCGCGATCGGATCAACAGCGCTGAGCTTGACGAATATGCCGCCGGTGGCCAGGCAGCAGACCGCCACGACAAGACCGGCGAACGCGAGTGGGACGCGAGATCTTATCGCTTCGATCCGAATACTGGTGATCGTCGCGGAAGCGGTTGCGAACAAAGTCATGGGCCAGCCATCGCATTAAATTGAGATCGGACGCCGCGGCTGCGGTCGCCCGTTTCGTCTCATTCGGGCCTGTCAGCCGGAGAGAGCGGGCCCTGCTCCGACGCGACAGGTGTCTCCAGGCAAACGACAACCGTGCTCTGGCGAGGTCGCGCAGAACCGCGATCACCGCCGGAGATACTTCGTGCTCCGATTGCCGTAGCGCTTAGAGCGCTTCATCGTTTGATCGAAACGCGATCGACCTTTCCGCCGGCACTCAGTCATCATCCTGAGGAGCCCGGCGAAGTCGGGCGTCTCGACGGATGGCGCCACGCATCCCATGCGGCCCATAATTCGAGACGGCGCTACGCGCCTGCTCACCATGAGGTTGTGCTGGTGGCAGTCTCGATCGTCAGCACCGAGTCCGTGACCAACAGAACCGCTCAGAGAGTTCGTGTCAGTGACAAGTCAGACCGGGACTGTCTCCCGAGAGACCCCGAGCGCGACAGGCGGATCCCTGCCAGAAGACGGCCAGGATGTTGTCATGCGACCTCCTGCTCGACGGCTTCACCACAACCTTTTTCCTGGTCGATACCGACACTGCGACCAGAGGTTGCTTTGTATCATCCGCAGCGGCATTGTTTGGGTCAATCGAAACATTGTATGGCAAACAATGTGGACGCCAGACCTTACCGGCAGAAGCCCCGTTCGCTACGTCGCCATCGTCGAGGCTCTCGCCGCAGCGATCGCGGACGGAGTGTTACGGCCGGGCGACCAGCTCCCGACCCACCGCGACCTCGCCTGGTCCCTCAAGGTCAATGTCAGCACAGTCTCGCGGGCCTACGCCGAGGCCACCCGCCGACATCTGATTTCCGGCGAGGTCGGCCGCGGGACCTATGTGTTGTCGGAAAGCCGCGAAGCGGCACTGTTCGCGCTGAAGGAGCCGAACGATGACTCCACTCTGCAAGTCATCGACCTGTCCACGAATATTCCGGCGACCGACCCAGCAGCGACGGACCTCGATCTGGCGCTGCTGGACATCGCCGGCCATGGCAGACTTGCCTCCGCGCTCCGCCATCCCACGCCAGCCTTGATCGCCCGCATCCGCGTGACCGCAGCCAGTTGGATCGCCGCGCGCGGCCTTGAACTGCGTCCCACGGACATTCTGCCGACCGCTGGCGCGCAGCAGGCCCTGCTCGCGGTCCTGCTCACGATCTGCAACGCCGGTGAACCGGTGCTGGTCGAGGAATTGACCTTTCCAGGTATCAAGGCATTGGCCCGCCAGCTCGGCCTGCCGCTGCATGGCGTCGCGATGGACGCACAGGGCATGATCCCCGAGGCGCTCGACCGGGTGGCACGCGCGACCTCGGCGCGCGTTGCCGTTCTGGTGCCTGCGCTGCAGAACCCGACCGGCGCGACCATGAGCGAGGCGCGGCGCGCGGAGCTCGCCCAGGTCGCCGAGCGCCGCGATCTGCAGATCATCGAGGACGATGTCTACGGCACCCTGGCGGCGACCCCGCCAATGGCAGTGTTGCTGCCCGGCCGGTGCACGCTGGTTACCAGCTTCTCGAAGTCCGTTGCCGCGGGCTTGCGCTTCGGACTCATCGCGGGTGCCGGGCCGGCCGCCCGGGCCGTTGCGGCCGAGCCGCAGTCGACACTCTGGCCGCTGGCGCCATTGATGGCGGAGATCGCATGCCGCTGGATCGAGGACGGGACCGCACTGCGCCGCGCCAAATGGCAGCGCGACGAGGTGGCCGTGCGTCACCGGCTCGCCTGCCGACTGTTGCCGAACGGGCGAACGGTATCGTCGAGGCCGTCGCCGCACGCGTGGCTCGCGGTGCCGCCGGAGATGGCGGATCCCATCGCCGCATGCCGAGCCGTCGGCGTCGATGTCGTCTCGGCCTCGACCTTCGCGGTCACCCGCGAGGCGCCCGCTCGGATACGCATCAGCCTGACCGCAGCCGAGACGCGCGCCGAACTCAGCCGCGCATTGGACCGCCTCGCAGCCATCGGAATAACGTGGCCGTCGGCTTTTGAAACGTGAAGCGGATGGGATTGCCGGCTGTTGCTTCAGTCCGTCGAGCGGCGCAGCTCGGGCGCGGCTTCGACCTTCGGCGCTTCCAGACGCGTGGCTTCGACACGGGGCGTCGGCACGCTGGCGACGACTTCCTTCGGGGTGGCATCGGCCGAGCGGGCCGGGCGCGGGGCGCGCGGCTGACGGGCGAGCGCACGGGCCATCATCATCTGGCCCGTGCCCTGATGGCGGAAGTCGCAATAGGCGAAGCCCATGCCGGACACCGAGCCGCGGAAGCTGCGCTCGCTGGTCTTGTCGAGATTGAAGCAGGGATCGAACGGGATGCCCTTGATGGATGCGCAGATCGCCTGTCCGCGCACCTGCAGGGTATTGCCGGGGAGCCGCATGAAGCGGTTCGGCCCGGAGCCGGAAAACTGCACCGAGCCGGCAGCGCCGCCGTCGTCGAATACACGGCCGGCGCCGCGGGTGCCGTCAAAGCAGGTGAAGGCGAATACCTTGCCGGAGACGAACCTGCGCGCTTCGTCCGCGTTCATCGATCCTGCCATCGCCGGCAGAACGGTGGCGCCAGCCATCAGGGCTCCGTAAACGAAACGCACGAACATGCCTGAACTCCTACTGGCGCGGGGTTTCTGCCGTTAACCCGCTCCTTACCATACAAACTGCGGCAACATTGGCGCAGCTTGGTTGGTAAAGTCTGAACGCTACGCAATTTTCACCACGATTCGGCCGCGGACCTGGCCGGCCAGAACTTTCGCGCCGGTGTCGATCACCTGGTCGAGGCCGATTTCCTGAGTCATCTGTTCGAGTTTGGCGGGGTCGAGGTCGGTGGCGAGCCGGCTCCAGGCCTGCTGACGGTCCGGCAGCGGGCACATGACAGAGTCGATGCCGTAAAGACACACGCCGCGCAAAATGAACGGTGCCACCGACGCCGGCAGGTCCATGCCGCCGGCGAGGCCGCACGCCGCGATGGCGCCGCGATACTTGGTCATCGCCAGCAGATTGGCCAGCGTGGTCGAGCCGACGCTGTCGATGCCGCCGGCCCAGCGCTCCTTGCCGAGCGGCTTGCCGGGGGCGGACAGTTCGTTGCGGTCGATGATCTCGGTGGCGCCGAGCTCGCGCAGATAGGCTTCTTCGGAAGTGCGGCCGGTCGAGGCGATGACCTGATAGCCGAGCTTGGACAACAGCGCGATCGCCACCGAGCCGACGCCGCCGGCGGCGCCGGTGACCACGATCGGGCCATCCTTGGGTGACAGCCCGTGCTTCTCCAGCGCCAGCACGCTGAGCATCGCGGTGTAGCCGGCGGTGCCGACCGCCATCGCCTGCCGCGCGCTGATGCCGTCCGGCAGCCGCACCAGCCAGTCGCCCTTCACCCGGGCCTTCTCCGCATAGGCGCCTAGATGGGTCTCGCCCATACCCCAGCCGTTGCAGACGACCTTGTCGCCGGCCTTCCACGACGGATGGCTGCTATCAAGCACGGTGCCGGCGAAGTCGATGCCCGCAATCATCGGGAAGCGGCGCACCACCGGCGATTTGCCGGTGACGGCAAGGCCGTCCTTGTAGTTCACCGTCGACCACTCGACCGCGACGGTGACGTCGCCGTCCATCAGCTCGGCCTCGTCGAACTGCGTCAGCGCTGCCGTGGTCCCCTTCTCCGCCTTGTCGATGCGGATCGCCTTGAACGTCGCCATGTCGCTCCCCTTGAAACTGTTCTTGCTGCCGGTGGCAGAGTTAGAGAAAGCCGCGCCCTGCTGTAAAGGGCGCGTTGCAGCGCAGCGATGCAGTTGGGGTTCTAATCTGCCCCGTTCGCCCTTTGGGCCACTGGCGGAACCCCCGACTGCATGCTATATTTGATTTGCTCGAACTGAGAATAAGTGGACTGCCGCGGCGGGACGCTGCGGGATACCAACCGATGACTGCCAATGCCGGCCCACAGTGGCCGGATTTCTCGGAACATATATATGCTCATTTGGAGCATATTAGACATGCGGGAGGCTGAGATGCCGCTTGCCGGATTATACGGGCCCGAAAACTTCAGCCAACCGGCCCATGGCCGTGAGGCTCTCCGTCGCCGCGCCGTTCCGACGCCGTCCGAGACCGCGCGCGCGCTGCCGATGCCTTCGCTGGACTGGACGCCCGCGGTCGAGGCCGCAACCGCGCATCTGTATGCGCGCGTGCAGAATGTGATCCCGCCGGTCGAGTGGCCGTTCATGGCGCCCTACGTCAAGGCCATCAACGAGCTGAAGCGCGAGCGCGACGCCGTGATCCTGGCGCACAACTACCAGACGCCTGAAATCTTCCACTGCGTCTCCGACATCGTCGGCGACTCGCTGCAGCTGGCGATCGAAGCCACCAAGGTGAAGGCCTCGACCATCATCCAGTGCGGCGTGCACTTCATGGCCGAGACCTCGAAGATCCTCAGCCCGGAGAAGCGCGTGCTGATTCCGGATTCGCGCGCCGGCTGCTCGCTGGCCTCGAGCATCACCGGCGCCGATGTGCGTTTGT
Organism: Rhodopseudomonas palustris; assembly: GCF_003591005.1. GTDB lineage: Bacteria > Pseudomonadota > Alphaproteobacteria > Rhizobiales > Xanthobacteraceae > Rhodopseudomonas > Rhodopseudomonas palustris_K. The sequence goes on along the minus strand of NZ_QYYD01000002.1, from coordinate 83,628 downwards.
TGCGTGAGAAATTCCCCGGCGTGCCGGTGGTGGCGTACGTCAACACCTCGGCGGAAGTGAAGGCCGAGGTCGATATCTGCTGCACCTCGTCCAACGCCGTGCAGGTGGTTGAGAGCCTCGGCGCCGACCGCGTCATCATGGTGCCGGATCAATATCTCGCGCGCTACGTGGCGTCGCAGACGAAAGTGAAGATCATCGCCTGGAAGGGCGCCTGCGAAGTCCACGAGCGCTTCACCGGCGACGAACTGCGCGTCTATCGCGAGGCCGATCCGAGCGTGAGCATCATCGCGCATCCGGAATGCCCGCCGGACGTGCTGGCCGAGGCCGACTTCACCGGCTCGACCGCGCATATGATCAACTGGGTGAAGACCAAGCACCCCAAGCGCGTGGTGATGATCACCGAGTGCTCGATGGCCGACAACGTCCAGGCCGAGCTGCCCGATGTCGAGATGGTCCGGCCGTGCAATCTGTGCCCGCACATGAAGCGGATCACGCTGGCGAAGATTCTCGACAGCCTGGTGCACCTGCGCGAGGAAGTGACGGTCGATCCCACGCTGATCGCGCCGGCGCGGCGCTCCGTGAAGCGGATGATCAATTTGAAGAACTGACGCCGCAGCTCACGGCGAAGCGGACGACGGCGCCTCTGTGCGATCTCCGGCCGTCGTCCGCGCAAGTGCGTTCGCGAGACAGCGTGTGAGAGTTGGATCGCCGATGAGGAACACTCCCGATTTTGCATCGCTCGGCCGCCACGGCGATATCGTCATCGTCGGCGGCGGCCTTGCCGGGCTGTTCTGCGCGCTTAATCTGGCGCCGCGGCCGGTGACGGTGATCAGCGCCGCACCGCTTGGCGAAGGCGCCTCGACCGCCTGGGCGCAAGGCGGCATCGCCGCCGCGGTCGGCGAAGGCGACAGCGCGGAATCGCACGCCGCCGACACCATCGCGGTCGGTGCCGGCATCGTCGATGAAGCCGTCGCGCTCGGGCTGGCGCGCGAGGCGGCGCCGCGCATTCACGATCTGCTGGAGTACGGCGTGCCGTTCGACCGCGATCTCGAAGGCCGGCTCGCGGTGGCACGCGAAGCCGCGCATTCGGCGCGCCGCATCGTGCATGTGCGCGGCGACATGGCCGGGCAAGCGATCATCACCGCGCTGACGCAGGCGGTGCGCGCGACGCCGTCGATCCGCGTGCTGGAAGGCTGGAGCGCCGAGGCGCTGCTGACTGACGGCGGCGCCGTCAGCTGCCTGCAGTTGCGCAAGGTCGGCGCACCGTCCGCGCCGGTGCTGATCGCCGCGTCTGCCGTGGTGCTCGCCACCGGCGGCATCGGTCATCTTTATGCGGTGACCACCAATCCGGCCGAAGCCTCCGGCCAGGGGCTGGCGATCGCGGCGCGCGCGGGCGCGCTGATCGCCGATCCGGAGTTCGTGCAGTTTCATCCGACCGCCATCATGGTCGGCCGCGATCCGGCGCCGCTCGCCACCGAGGCGCTGCGCGGCGAAGGCGCGACGCTGATCAACGGCGCCGGCGAGCGCTTCATGCCGGCGCTGCATCCGCTCGCCGAACTGGCGCCGCGCGACATCGTCGCCCGCGGCGTGTTCGCCGAAGTCGCCGCCGGCCGCGGCGCATTCCTCGACGCCACGCAGGCGCTCGGCGCAAAGTTCGCGCAGGAATTTCCGACCGTGTATCAAAGCTGCGTCGCGGCCGGCATCGATCCGGCGACGCAGCCGATCCCGATCGCGCCGGCGGCGCATTACCACATGGGCGGCATCGCGGTGGATCAGCACGGCCGCAGTTCGCTGCATGGCCTGTGGGCGGCGGGCGAAGTGTCGTCGACCGGCGCGCACGGCGCCAACCGGCTTGCGTCGAACTCACTGCTCGAAGCGGTGGTGTATGCGGCGCGGATCGCGGAGGATCTTGCGGGACGCGAGCTCCGGGCCGCGCCAGCGTCGTTCGATTGCGCGCAGCTGGCGAGCGACGGCGCGCATGATCCGGCGCAAGAGCAAGGCCTGCGCATGCTGATGTCTGCCAAAGTTGGAGTGATCCGCGAGCGTAGCGGACTGATTGACGCGGTGCGCGCCCTGGCGGCGCTGGAGCGCGACGCCGCCTCGCCTGCGCTCGCCAACCGCGCGATCGCCGCGCTGCTGGTCGCAACCGCCGCACTGGCGCGCACCGAAAGCCGCGGCGCGCATTATCGCTCGGACTATCCGGCCGAAGATCCGGCGCAGGCGAAGCGAACGCTCACCACGCTCGCCGAGGCCCGCGGGCGCGCCGCCGCGCTGATGACCGACAGCGCCGTCATCCTGCCGTTTCCCAGCCAGCCGCAGACCGCGCTGGTCTGACATCCTCATCCGCCTGCTGGAGCAGCCTTCATGACACCCACCGCCTTGCTGCATCCCGACGCGTTCCTGTCGCCGCTCGCCATCGCCGATGCGGTGCGCCGCGCGCTCGACGAGGACCTCGGCCGCGCCGGCGACATCACCTCGCTCGCGACCATTCCCGAGGCGACGCAGGCGCACGCCATCATGGTGGCGCGGCAGGCAGGCGTGATCGCCGGCCTGCCGCTGGCGATCGAAGCGCTCAATCAGCTGTCGGCCGACATTCATATCGCGGCGCATGTCCGCGATGGCGATGCGGTGGCGGCCGGCGTGCATCTGTTGACGCTGTCGGGCCCCGCGCGGGCGATCCTCACGGCCGAGCGCACCGCGCTGAATTTCGTCGGCCGGCTGTCCGGCATCGCGACGCTGACGGCCGACTATGTCCGCCACACCGCCGGCACCAAGCTGCGGGTGTGCTGCACGCGCAAGACCACGCCGGGCCTGCGCGCGCTGGAGAAATACGCGGTGCGCTGCGGCGGCGGCTTCAACCATCGCTTCGGGCTGGATGATGCGGTGCTGATCAAGGACAACCATATCGCCGTCGCCGGCGGCATCCGCGCGGTGCTGCAAGCCGCGCGGGCGAAGATCGGCCATCTGGTCAAGGTCGAGATCGAGGTCGATACACTGAATCAGTTGCAGGAGGTGCTGGACACCGGCCTCGCCGACGTCGTGCTGCTCGACAACATGGATCTGGAAACGCTGCGGCACGCCGTGGCAATGAGCGCCGGCCGCGTCGTGCTGGAAGCTTCCGGCGGCGTCACCCTGCAATCGATCCGCGCCATCGCCGCCACCGGCGTCGACTACGTCTCCTCCGGCGCCCTGACGCATTCGGCACCGAACTTCGACGTGGCACTGGACATCGACGCGTAGTCGCTCACCTCTCCCGCTTGCGGGAGAGGTCGACGCGCGTAGCGCGGCGGGTGAGGGCCCTCCCCTCCGCGAGTCGCTGAGTCACTGCCTGGGGCGCCCTCACCCCAGCCCTCTCCCGCAAGCGGGAGAGGGAGCGCGCTGCCGCTGCCGCTGTTCAGTGCTTTCGGCGTCGTCGCGGGCGATTAGTTCTTCGCGTTGATCTCTGCCGAGCTCTTCGCGGCTTCGGTGAGTTCTTCGGAGATGGCGGCGGTCTGGGCGGGGTCGCCCCAGCTGGGGGCGTCGCTGCCGTCGCCCCAGTTGCGCGGGCGATAGAAGGTGTGCACGCCGGTCTTGTACATCTTCTTCATCTCGTGGACCCAGGACGGCCGCACCCAGTAAGCGTGATAGTGCGTCGACTTGGCGACTTCCGGCAGCCACAGCTTGCCGTCCAGCATCGCCGCGGCGATGCGCCGGGCGCGGTCCCACATTTCCGGCTCGCGCACCACGTCGGCGACGCGGTCGCAGGCGAAGGTGAACTGGCAGGCATAGCGGCGGTGCTTGTTCTGATACACCACGCCGCAGACATTGCTCGGATAGAAGCCGGAGAAGGCGCGGTTGAGCACAACCTGGGCCACCGCGATCTGACCGCGCACCTTCTCGCCGCGCGACTCGAAGTACACGGCTTCGGCGAGGCACTTCTCGTGCTTGGCGCGCAGCTTCGGCTCGGTCAGGCCGAGCCGCTCGGCCGGGGTGCGGACGTGGTGATCGACATTGACCTCGCCCTTGCCGGCGATGGTCTCGCCGGGGGCGTCCGGATCGAGCGAAGCCGACGGCAGCGGCGATTTCATGTCCGACTCGCCGCCCGGCGTGACGATCATCGGCTCTTCGCCGGGCTGCCATTGCTCGAGCGTCTCCTCCAGGCCGCCGAGCGAGCCGGTGCCGAAGAACAGACTCGAGGTCTTGACGGTGAACGGATCGCGCGACGGCGCTCCGGGCGTGACGACGCCCTCCGCGGCCTTGTCGTGCGACGGGTCGAGCTCATTGCCGTATTGCGGCAACGGCTCGGAGGTCAGCGCTTCGGCGAGTTCGGGATCGAGCGGCGCGGCGCCGGGCGCCTGCGCGGCCATCTTGGCGCCGGCGACGTTCGGCGCGTTGATGTCGGCGGGCTCTGACGTGCTGTCCGCCGGCACATCCTGGCCCGGCTTGAAGATCGCCAGCCGATCGCCCTTCAGGGTGCGATCCACCGCGGGGAAGTCGGAGGCTTGGTATGGCGTCGGCGGCTGCAGCAGGCGATTGCGGCTCAGCGCGCCGCCCAACCCGGACCTGCCGTCCACACTCGCGAGCTGATAGGTCGAGCCCTGCGGCGCCCAAGTGCCGATCGGGCGGCCGAACGAAAACGTCGCGACCTGAACCGATCCGACCGACGAGGCGAACACGCGCTTCTGCCAGCGTTCGGTCACGCCCGGCTGGCGCACCAGCAGCGACGCGATGTCCTGATAGCCGATTTCGGTCGGCATCCCCGCGAAGACGCAGAGGCCGAGACCGAAGGACACAATCCGTGCGCCCTTCGGCCGGTTACGCATGACTGTCATCGGTACGCTCACGCAACGCTTACTCAGATCCGTTGTCGTTTCGGACAAGTTGATCGTTCCTAGTGATATCCAATTAAAGTTGCTCGCGAGTTAATCACCGATGCGCGCAAGACACAGGCAAGCAGCCCTCGTGATCGACCGAGCGCGATCGAACAGCCTGGTAAACGAGGGCTTTCGGAAAAACGTAAACGGACCGTCAACGATGCGGCGATTGACGGTGGCATCTTCACATCACCCCAACCGCCGTCATGGCCGGGCTTGTCCCGGCCATCCACGCCTTTCTGCATCGCTAACGCCGCAAGGCGTGGATGCCCGGCACAAGGCCGGGCATGACGCGTTGAGAGGCGGAGGCAACTAACTGGCGGCAGCTTTTGCGGCCGGCATGGTCCGCCGCAGTGCCACGCCCTTCACCAGCGCGTAGATCGCCGGGATCACGATCAGGGTCAGCAGCGTCGACGACACCATGCCGCCGATCATCGGCACGGCGATGCGCTGCATGATTTCGGAGCCGGTGCCGGTGCTCCACAGGATCGGCAGCAGGCCGGCCATGATCGCCACCACGGTCATCACCTTCGGCCGCACCCGCTCGACCGCGCCGTGCTTGATCGCCTCCGTGAGATCGGCGCGGTCGATCGCCCTGCCCTCCGCGGCGCGGCGGGCGCGGACATCCTCCAGCGCGTGCTCGAGATAGATCAGCATCACCACGCCGGTTTCGGCGGCGACGCCGGCGAGCGCAATGAAGCCGACCACCACGGCGACCGAGAGATTGAAGCCGAGCGCCCACATCAGCCAGATGCCGCCGACCAACGCAAACGGCAGCGACAGCATCACGATCAACGTATCGGCCACCGAGCGGAAGTTGAGATACAGCAGCAGGAAGATGATCAGCAGCGTCACCGGCACCACGATCTTGAGCCGCGCCGCGGCGCGTTCGAGATATTCGTATTGGCCGCTCCAGACGAGGTAAGCGCCGGGCGGGAACGCGACGCTGGCCTTCACGGTGTCGCGTGCCTCGGTGACGTAGCCGCCAAGATCGCGATCGCGGATGTCGATGTAGATATAGACCGCGAGCTGGCCATTCTCGGTGCGAATGGACGTGGGCCCACGCGCCGGCGTGATACTCGCGACTTCGCCGAGCGGCACCGCGCCGCCCGCCGGCATCGGCACCAGCACCTCGCTGGCGATCGTCTGCGGGCTGTCGCGCAGATCGCGCGGATAGCGCATGTTGACGCCGAAGCGCTGGCGGCCCTCCACCGTGGTGGTGACGGTCTGGCCGCCGAGCGCGGTCGCGATCACGTCCTGCACGTCCTGGATCGACAAGCCGTAGCGCGCCATCGCGGTGCGGTCCGGCGTGATCTCCAGATAGTAACCGCCGAGCGCGCGCTCCGCATAGGCCGAGGATGTGCCCGGCACTTTCTTCAGCACCTGCTCGATCTGCTTGGCGAGTTTTTCGATCTCGCCCAGATCCGTGCCGATCACCTTGATGCCGAGCGGGGTGCGGATGCCGGTCGACAGCATGTCGATGCGCGACTTGATCGGCATCGTCCAGGCGTTGGAGACGCCGGGGAATTGTAGCGCGCGGTCCATCTCGGCGGTGAGGCTCTCCAGCGTCACGCCGGCGCGCCACTCCGCCTTGGGCTTGAGATTGATGATGGTCTCGAACATCTCGGACGGCGCCGGATCGGTCGCGGTCGCGGCGCGGCCGGCTTTGCCGTACACTGAGGCGACTTCCGGGAACGAGCGGATGATGCGGTCCTGGGTCTGCAGCAGCTCCGCCGCCTTGGTGATCGAAATGCCCGGCAGCGTCGTCGGCATATACAGCAGCGTGCCCTCGTTGAGGTTCGGCATGAACTCGGTGCCGAGCTGCCGTGCCGGCCAGATCGTGACGGCAAGGATCGCCACCGCGGCAAGGATCACCACCAGCTTGGCTTTGAGCACCGCGTCGATCACCGGGCGATAGATCGCGATCAGTACGCGGTTGATCGGGTTCTTGTGCTCGGGGACGATGCGGCCGCGGACGAAGATCACCATCAGGGCCGGCACCAGCGTCACCGACAGCAGCGCCGCCGCCGCCATCGCGAAGGTCTTGGTGAAGGCCAGCGGGCTGAACAGCCGCCCCTCCTGCGACTCCAGCGTGAAGATCGGCATGAACGACACGGTGATGATCAGCAGGCTGAAGAACAGCGCCGGGCCGACTTCGGCCGCGGCCTCGATCAGCACCTCGACGCGCGGTCGCTCCGGCGGTGCGCGCTCCAAATGCTTGTGGGCGTTCTCGATCATCACGATCGCCGCGTCGATCATGGCGCCGATCGCGATCGCAATGCCGCCGAGGCTCATGATATTGGCGCCGATGCCGAGCAGCTTCATCGCGCCGAATGCAATCAGGATGCCGACCGGCAGCATGATGATCGCCACCAGCGCGCTGCGCACATGCAGCAGGAACACGATGCACACCAGCGCCACCACGATGCTTTCTTCGACCAGCGTGCTCTTCAGCGTCGCGATCGCCGCGTCGATCAGTTGGGAGCGATCGTAGACCGGGACGATCTCGACCGACTTGGGAAGGCTCGAGGCGATCTCGGCGAAGCGCTTCTTGACGGCGTCGATGACGTCGCGGGCGTTGACGCCGAAGCGTTGCAGCACGATGCCGCTGGCGACCTCGCCCTCGCCGTTCAGTTCAGTGAGACCGCGCCGCTCGTCGGGGCCGAGTTCGACGCGGGCGACGTCGCGCAGCAGCACCGGCGTGCCGCCGGCGACCTTCAGCACGATATTGCCGAGATCGTTGATGCTCTTGAGATAGCCCTTGCCGCGGATGACGTATTCGAACTCCGATAGCTCGACGGTGCGACCGCCGACGTCGGCATTGCTGGCGCGGATGGCGTCGCGAATCTTCGGCATGGTGATGCCGAGGTCGCGCATCCGCTGCGGGTCGAGCACGACGTTGTACTGCCGGACGAAGCCGCCGACGCTGGCGACCTCGGCGACGCCTTCGGCACGGGCCAGCGCGAATTTCAGATTCCAGTCCTGGATGGCGCGGGTGTCGGCGAGGTTCAGCTCCTTCGACATCACCGCGTATTGATACACCCAGCCGACACCGGTGGCGTCCGGCCCAATTGTCGGCGTCACGCCGCTCGGCAGCCGCGACGCCGCGCCGTTGAGAAACTCCAGCACGCGCGAGCGCGCCCAATAAATGTCAGTGCCGTCCTCGAAGATCACATACACGAACGACACGCCGAAGAACGAGAAGCCGCGCACCACTTTGGAGCGCGGCACGGTGAGCATCGCGGTGGTCAGCGGATAAGTGACCTGATCCTCGATCACCTGCGGCGCCTGCCCCGGATAGTCGGTGTAGACGATCACTTGCGTATCGGAGAGATCCGGGATCGCATCGAGCGGCAGGTGCTTCAGCGCATAGATTCCGGCCGCAGCCGCGAAGCCGGCGCCGAACAGCACCAGCAACAGATTGCGCGCCGACCAGGTAATCAGACGGGCAATCATGGCTGCGCTCCGTCGGCCGAGAAGGTCTTGAGCGCCGCGTTGAGATTGCTCTCGGCGTCGATCAGGAAGTTGGCGGACGTCACCACCGCCTCGCCCTCGCTGAGCCCGTCGCGGATCTCGACCGCGCCGCTGCCGCGCTGGCCGGTGTGCACCTCGCGCGGCTCGTAGCGGCCGTCGCCTCTGTCGACGAACACGACTTTCTTACTGCCCGAATCCAGCACCGCGCTGTCCGGCACCGCCAGCACCAGCGCCGCGCTGCCCGCGTCGATCTCGGCGTCGACATACATCTCCGGCAGCAGCGCCAGATCCGGATTGTCGAGTTCGATCCGCACCCGCGCGGTGCGCGCCTCCTTGTTGAGCTGCGGATAGATCAGCTTGACCTCGCCATGGAAGACGCGGCCCGGGAACGAGCGCGCGCGGATCATCACCATCTGGCCGGGCGTCACCGCGCCGAGGTCGCGCTCGGCGATCTCGATCGTCGCCCATAGCTTGGAGATGTCGGCGATGCGGAACAGCACGTCGCCGGGCTGCGCCCGCATGCCTTCGATCGCGCTGCGCTCCAGCACCACGCCGTCGCGCGGCGCCTGCCATTCGATTGTCACCGGCGCGGCGCCGGCCTTCTCCATTGCGGCGATCGCCGCCTCCGGCACGTCGAGATTGATCAGGCGTTGGCGCGAGCCGCGGCCGAATTGCGGCACGCTGCTGGTGGTCCTGGAGCCGATCGTCGAGACGTAGTCGGCCGCGGCCGACGCGATTGCCGAGCTGTAGATCTGCATCAACGGCTGGCCCTTGCGCACGCGGCTGCCGGTGGTGACGTCGGCGACGCTCTGCACAAAACTCTCCGCCCGCATCGCGATCACCGAGACGCGGCGCTCGTCGAGCTGGATGACGCCGGGCGCTCGGATCACCACGCGCAGTTGCCGGCGCGTCGCCGGTTCGGACCTGACGCCGCTGCGCTGGATCTTGCCGGGCGACAACTTCACGCCGCCGTCGTCACCGTCCTCGCCCTCGTAGACCGGGATGTAGTCCATCCCCATCGAGTCCTTCTTCGGCACCGGCGAGGTGTCGGCGAGCCCCATCGGGTTGCGATAGAACTTGGCCTTGCGGGTCGTCGACACCGGCGGCGGCGGCGGCATCTGCGGCGCGTCGTCGTCGAAGTTGACATCCGCGCCGGCTGGCACCGGCCGGAAGTCGCGGCCGTCGGCGGTCTTGCGCGGCGTCAGCGAATACGCCGGCTTGCCGTCGGGGTCCTGGTAATAGATCGGCTCGTCGCTGCTCTGCTGCGCCGAAGCCGGCACGATCAGCGACGTCGAAAGATGCAGGTGCTCGCGCACACCCGGCAGGCCGCCCACCGCCACCGCAATCACTGCGGTGGCGGCGGCCGCGAGGCCGATGCGGCTCACTTGTTGGCCGTGATGACCAGCTTGCCTTCGACCGTGCCGGTCTCGCCCTGCACCTTTGCGCCGAGCGACAGCAGCCAGCGGCCTTCCATGCCGAACGCCGCCTTGAACCGGTAGGTGCCAGGCTCGCCGCCCGGCTCGCGCACGATCTTGGTGGCCATCTCGGCCATGCCATCCGGCGCCATGTCGAGCCGCATCGCAAAGATCACCGCGTCCGGCACCGGCTTGCCGGTGACCTTGTTGATGAGCTGCACGGTGACGAGCTTGTCGCGGCCGACCGAGACGGTCGGCTGCGCGAGGCGGAATTCGTAGTCCTTGATGTCGGCGAAGGAGGGCGTGGCAAAGCCGAGCACGGCAGTGCCGACGAGCGCGGCCCGCAGGGCGCGCGAAAATGCGGTCTTCATGTGAGGCAACCTCTGATCAGGGAGTCTGGCCGCGGAAGCGGCAGCAATCGCGCCGCGCGACGTCAGTCACGCGACGATGCGCGGCGCTGGGCGCCGCTCAGACCAGCGATCGAGGTGGATATTCGGGCGGCGGATGGCCCAGGCCGTCGCGGGCGAAGTCAGCGCTCGCGAGGGCGGTGCCGTTGGTCCGAATGGGCAGCGGGACGGCGATCCCTCCCGGCATGCCGGTGAGGAAGCTGGCCGAGCAGCCCGCCATCGACAGACACTTGCCGCAATCGGCCGGCGCTTTCGGCGCCTCGGTCGGACAGCACGGCATCTCGGCAATTTCGTCGAAGCCGGCCGCGGACATCGCGTCCGTCGCGGCGGTCGCATCGTGGCCGGCCATGGCGTGATCCGCCATGCTGTGATCCGCCGACGCCTGCACCGACATGCCATGCGTCACCATCGGCGCGCCAGCCATCGCAGGCCGCGCCAATGGCGCCAGCACGAGGCCGGCAACCATCACGGCCGCGAGCAGCCGGCGTATGGCGAGGAACAGGGTCACGGCCCAAAGGATCGCATATTTCGCGGCAGTGCGGAAGATGCGGGGACGACCGGAGGGCGGCGACTCAGTCTAGGCATTTCGGCCGAGCACCGCCTCTCCCCGTCATTGCGAGGAGCGCCGCGACGAAGCAATCCAGCCACTGCGCGCGGCGCTGGATTGCTTCGCTTCGCTCGCAATGACGGGGAGGGTCATCGTGGTCAGGGGAGAGGACGTGCAATGATGGGGAAGCTGGGAGCCCGCCAGTTGCATCTGCCCCCCGCCCCACCCGGCGTCATTCCGGGGCGCGCGCCCTTAGCGCGCGAACCCGGAATCCCGAAGTTTTGGAGGCGCCGGCGTCGCAGAACCCATCGAGATTCCGGGTTCGCTCGCTGCGCGAGCGCCCCGGAATGACGTGCTTGGGGCGAGGCAAGCGCGAAAGTGTGCGTCGTTATTCCATGCATCCCCCACCCCCGCGGTCATCGCCCGGCTGGACCGGGCGACCAACCTCACCCCGTCATTGCGAGCGAAGCGAAGCAATCCAGCGCTGTGCACTGCGCTGGATTGCTTCGTCGCTGCGCTCCTCGCAATGACGGGGTGAGGCGGTGTGCGCAATGATCGGCACTCATGCCGTCCAGAATGCGAACGGCCGGGCGTGGGCCCGGCCGTTGGCGTTCGTTGCTAGTGCTAGCTGCCGTCGCTCTTACGCCTGACTGGCGATTGCCTTGCCCAGCGCCGCCTGCGCAGCAGCGAGCCGCGCGATTGGCACGCGGTAGGGCGAGCAGGAGACGTAGTTGAGGCCGACCTCGTGGCAGAACGCGACCGAGGCCGGGTCGCCGCCGTGTTCGCCGCAGATGCCTAGCTTGAGGTCGGGGCGGGTCTTGCGGCCGCGTTCGACGCCGATCTTGACCAGTTCGCCGACGCCGTCGCGGTCCACCGAGACGAACGGGTCGACCGCGAAGATGCCCTTCTCGATATAGGTGCCGAGGAAGCTGGCGGCGTCGTCGCGGCTGATGCCGAAGGTGGTCTGGGTCAGGTCGTTGGTGCCGAACGAGAAGAATTCGGCGCTCTCGGCGACGTCGCCGGCCATCAGGCAGGCGCGCGGCAGCTCGATCATGGTGCCGACCTGATACTTCAGCTTGGCGCCGGTCTCGCGGTTGACCGCATGCGCGGTGGCGTCGATGCGGGCCTTGACCAGATCGAACTCGGCGCGTGTCGCGATCAGCGGCACCATCACTTCGAGACCGACCTGCTCGCCGGTGCGCTTCTCGGCCTCGACCGCGGCCTCGAAGATGGCGCGGGCCTGCATCTCGGCGATCTCCGGGTAGGCGATCGCCAGGCGGCAGCCGCGGAAGCCGAGCATCGGGTTGAACTCGGCGAGGTCGCGGGCGCGATCGGCCAGCCGCCGCGGATCGGCGTTCATCGCGCGGGCGACTTCCTCGATCTCGGCGTGACTGTGCGGCAGGAACTCGTGCAGCGGCGGATCGAGCAGCCGGATGGTGACCGGCAGGCCCTTCATGATCTCGAACAGCTCGACGAAGTCGGCACGCTGCATCGGCAGCAGCTTGGCGAGCGCGGCGCGGCGCGCCTGCTCGTCTTCGGCCAGAATCATCTCGCGCACGGTGCGGATGCGGGTCTCTTCGAAGAACATGTGCTCGGTGCGGCACAGGCCGATGCCTTCGGCGCCGAACTTGATGGCGGTGCGGGCGTCGACCGGGGTGTCGACGTTGACGCGAACCTTGAGGGCGCGGACGTCGTCGGCCCAGCTCATCAGCGTGTTGAAGTCGCCCGACAGCTCCGGCTCGATCATCGGCATGCGGCCGGCCAGCACCTGGCCGATCGCACCGTCGATGGTGATGATGTCGCCGGTCTTGAAGGTGCGGTTGCCGACCGTCATGGTGCCGCGGCCGTAATCGACGCGGATCGAGCCGCAGCCCGACACGCAGGGCTTGCCCATGCCGCGCGCCACCACGGCGGCGTGCGAGGTCATGCCGCCGCGGGTGGTGAGGATGCCTTCCGAGGCGTGCATGCCGTGGATGTCTTCGGGGCTGGTCTCGATCCGGACCAGAATGACCTTGCGGCCGTCGGCCTGCAACTTGGCGGCCTCGTCCGACGAGAATACGATCTCGCCCGAGGCGGCGCCCGGCGACGCCGGCAGGCCGGTGGCGATGACGTCGCGCTTGGCCTGCGGGTCGATGGTCGGGTGCAGCAACTGGTCGAGGGAGCCGGGCTCGATCCGGGTCACCGCGTCCTGCTTGCTGATCAGGCCCTCATGGGCGAGCTCGACGGCGATGCGCAGCGCCGCCTTGGCGGTGCGCTTGCCGCCGCGGGTCTGCAGCATCCACAGCTTGCCCTGCTCGACCGTGAACTCCATGTCCTGCATGTCACGGTAGTGCTTTTCCAGCAGCGTGTAGATCCGCGTCAGCTCCTGATAGGCGTCCGGCATCGCCACTTCCATCGACGGCTTGTCGGAGCCGGATTCGAGGCGGGCGTGCTCGGTGATGTCCTGCGGGGTGCGGATGCCGGCGACGACGTCCTCGCCCTGGGCGTTGATCAGGAATTCGCCGTATAGCCGGCTCTCGCCGGTCGAGGGATTGCGGGTGAAAGCGACGCCGGTCGCCGAGGTCTCACCCATGTTGCCGAACACCATCGCCTGGACGTTGACGGCAGTGCCCCATGACTCCGGAATGTCGTGCAGGCGCCGATAGGTCATCGCGCGCGCGTTCATCCACGACGAGAACACCGCGCCGATCGCGCCCCACAGCTGGTCGTTCGGATCCTGCGGGAAGTCCGAACCGGTCTCGCGCGCCACCGCTTCCTTGTACTGGCCGACCAGCTGCTCCCAATCGTCGGAGTCGAGGTCGGTGTCGAGCGTGTAGCCCTTGGCGTCCTTGTAGCTGTCGAGAATTTCTTCGAAGTGGTGGTGATCGAAACCGAGCACCACGTCCGAATACATCGTGATGAAACGGCGATAGCTGTCATAGGCGAATCGCCGGTCGCCCGACTTGCTCGCCAGCGCCTCGACGGTCTCGTCGTTGAGGCCGAGGTTGAGGACGGTGTCCATCATGCCCGGCATCGACGCGCGGGCGCCGGAGCGGACCGACACCAGCAGCGGATTCGCCGGATCGCCGAACTTCTTGCCGGTGAGCTTGCCGACGTGCTCGAGCGCGCGCTCGACCTGGGCCTTCAGCTCCTTCGGATAGGTTTTGTCGTTGGCGTAGAAATAGGTGCAGACCGAGGTCGGAATCGTGAAGCCGGGCGGCACCGGCAGGCCGAGATTGGCCATCTCGGCCAGATTGGCGCCCTTGCCGCCGAGCAGATTGCGCATCTCCGAGCGGCCTTCGGCCTTGCCGTCGCCGAAGGTGTAGACCCACTTGCCGGCCTTCGGCGCGGAGGCGGCAGTCGCGGCCTTGGTCACCGGCGCTTTGACGGTCGACGTCCTGGCTGTCGAAGTTTTGGCAGAGGCCTTGCCGGCCGGCTTCGTCACCGGCTTGCCACGCGCGACGCTCTTCGCCGCGGCTTTGGCCACCGGCTTGGCGACCTTCCCGGCCTTCGGCGCAGCCTTCGCAGCAACCTTGGAGGCTGGTTTGGCAGCCGGCTTGCCGCGCAAGGTCGCCGCCCTGGCGGCGGAGGGCTTCGCGGCTGAAGACTTCGCCGCCGAAGATTTGGTTTTGGCGGCGGTCTTCGTGGTCTTGGAAGCGGCTTTGGCCATGGCTGTCAACGGTCCGCAAGAGGAGTGGGATTTTGGCCGCTATACACCACGTTTCGGCAGATGCAAGCAAGGCGGCCAGCCCATGGCCTCGGCGCGCCCGACTAAAGACGGAAGAAGCGCAGCACGCCCATGCCGATCAGCCCGATGCAGATCAGGTAGACCGCCACCACGATATTCAGCAGGCGCGGCATCACGAGGATCAGGATGCCGGCGATCAGCGCGACAATGGCGGGAATGTTGGCAGTGGTGATGGTCATGGCAGGTCTCCGGGTGAAGAAGGCGGGATCGAATCGCAAAGGATCGCATCGGGGTGTGTAACCGGCGTGGCAGCGCGAGCGATACCGGCCCCTCATCAAGCGCCATGACGCCAGACGTTCCCTGCTTCGGCTCCGTTGGCGCAGATTCAATCTGCCTGCGACAAAATTTTGCGGAACATCGCTGCGCGGTCGGCATTTTCTCCATGACTGCGCGGATCGGATCGCATGGTGCGACCGCGCAACATAATCGTTCAGGCCGATGACCTCGTCACTGAACGAAGTTCGGGCGCATCTGTTGCGACCGGACAGAGAACCCCGCCCCGTCCCCCGCCCGGGCGGGGTTCGTCTGTCTGGGGTTCAGTTGTATGCATGTTCGCGCGTTGCGCGACTGCTGCCATTCGCGCGCCCCACAAGCACTGAGTCCTCATCCTGAGGAGCCCGGCGAAGCCGGGCGTCTCGAAGGATGGGCCATGCAGTGCGCGTTGCCCACGGGTCGAGACGGCGCTGCGCGCCTCCTACCCATGAGGATGTGCTGGTGGCAGGCGTCGGGATAGGCCGCACGCGCAGCCGCATCCTTCGCGGCTCACCTGCGGGCGAGCGCCTCACAGCCTGGCCGGAATTCGATGTGTGAAATGCGGCCTTCAACGCCGTCATTGCGAGGAGCGAAGCGACGAAGCAATCCAGAAGCGCAGTGCACGGCGCTGGATTGCTTCGCTTCGCTCGCAATGACGGAAAGCGCAGCGATGTCCGCCGAGTGTTTCGCAGCGCTCGGCTCAACTACTCTTCAGCAGCGACAGCAATGTCGTGGTGGATTTGTAGCTCTGCACGGCATGATCGCGGAACGCGGGTGTCCAGTTGGTCGCCGTGCGCTCTTCGGCGCTCATCGCCGAATAGGCGTTGAGCAGGCCGAGGCTGAAATCGGCCGGATTGCCGGAGGTCTGGCTCTGCTTCAGCGCGCCGAGGATGCTGGCGCGGTTGCGGCTGTCGAGTTCGCGCTTCGCCGCGGTCGTTTCTTCAAGTGAGAACAGGCTATCCTTGTTGAGCGAGATCGCCGACAGATCGCGGTTGCTCAGCACGGAGAGATCGGCCTGCTGGCCGACCCTGCGGCCGGGATCGTACACCAGTTCCTTGCCGGCGGCCGAGGCGGCCTTGGCCTGCGCATCGAGCACGGCGCGCGCCGACTTGGCGACGCTGGCGAAGTCCTCCGTCGGCATCGCGCTGCCCGACGGATACTGCGCCAGATAGGCGGCGACCGGGTCGTTGCTGATGCCGGACGGAATCTTGCTGGGATCGGCCTGCGTCGCGGTGATGCCCTTGCCGACCGCGGCGCGCTCGGCCTGCCAGGTTGCGGTCGCCTTCTCCTCGCTGCTGGCGCCGTCGAGATAGTCGGCGGCCGCCTTGTAGACCGAATTGTAGTTGCCGGTGAGCTTGGCGGTCTGGGTCGCCGGCGACAGCGCCGCGTTGAAGCCCGCGATCCGCGTCACCGCGGCGAGAGTCTGCTCGGCGTCGCTGAACTTGCCGCCGGCGTTCGAGGCGATCGCATACAGCGCGCGGCGATCGAGCGACGACAGATCGATCGTCGGCTTGCCGCTGGAATCGTACGGCGCGCTGACATTTGCGGCCTTGTACAGCTTGTCGAGCGCGGCGCGGCTGTCGCTGATGACGGTGGTGAAGTCCTTGGTGGCGGTGGCGCTGGCGAGTTGCGCCTTGGCCTGCGCCGACAGCGTCAAATTGGTCGCCGCGTTGCTGGCGCTCGGCAGCGTGTCGTCACTGGTGCCGCTGAGGATGCTTGCCAACGAAGACTGCGCCCCTGCGGTCCGCGCATAGGCGCCGTATTGCGCGTAGCCCGACACCTGGTTGGAAATCGACGTCATGCCGCGTCCCGCCGTCCGCAAAGAAATTAAGGAACCCTTACCGAGCGCCACCCTTTCAGGACATGGTTAACGGAACGTAAATGGCGGGGACTGCTGGGGCGGGCGACTACGCACGCTGGTTTGGGGCAATGGGCATCTCCATCAACCACCGTCATGCGCGGGCTCGACCCGCGCATCCATCGCGCGCGTGAGCGCGCCTGAGAAGCCGTTGCGAAGAGGATGGATTGCCGGGTCAAGCCCGGCAATGAAGGCGGGGGAGAACAGCGGGCCGCGCCATGCTGCTCCGAGAGCCCCAGCCAGACCCTCGCGTCATCCCGGGGCACGAGCGAAGCTCGTGAACCCGGATTCCAGACTCCCCGCACGCGCGGTTACGCACAGCCGCCGACCTGCCGTGCCCAACCACCAGCGTCGGTGATGATGGATTCCGGGCTCGCCGCTACGCGGGGCCCCGAATGACCGAGGCGTTAGTCCTGGATCTTCGAAAAATCTGCCACCGCGCGCGTCGCCGCGCGGATTTCGTTGAGCAGCTTCAGCCGGTTTTCGCGGACGGCCTTGTCGTCGGCATTCACCGTGACCTTGTCGAAGAACGCATCGACCGCCGGACGCAGCCCGGCCATCGCCGTCATCGCCGCGGCGAAGTCCTCCTTGGCGACGGCCGCGCCAGCCTCCGCCTTGGCGCGATCGATCGCGGCGGCCAGCGCCTTCTCCTCGTCCTGCGTGTACAGCGACGCATCCGGCGCACCATCAAACGTGCGGCCGTCCTTCTTCTCCTCGATGCGCAGAATATTGGCGGCGCGTTTGGTGCCGGCGAGCAGGTTCTTGCCGTCATCAGTAGCAAGGAACGCCGCGAGCGCCTCGACGCGGCGGACGATCATCAGGATGTCGTCCTGCCCCTCGAGCGCGAACACCGCATCGACGAGATCGTGTCGGGCGCCCTGGTCGCGGAGTTGGACTTTCAGGCGGTCGGCGAAGAAAGAGAGGAGACTGCCACTGACGTCGTCATGCCCGCGCTTGTCGCGGGCATCCACGCCTTTCTTGGCGTTGGCCAAGGCGTGGATGGCCGGGACAAGCCCGGCCATGACGGCCGAATGTGCAGCTATCAAGTCGAGCAACCGCAGGCGCAGGGAGTTATCCAGCAACAGCCTGATCACTCCCAGCGCCGCCCTTCGCAGCGCATACGGGTCCTTACTCCCCGTCGGCTTCTCGTCGATCGCCCAGAACCCGACCAGCGTGTCGAGCTTGTCGGCCAGCGCCACCGCGATGCTGACCGGGTCGGTCGGGACGCGGTCGGCCGGGCCTTGCGGCTTGTAGTGCTCCTCGCAGGCGGCGGCGACGCTGGCGTCTTCGCCTTGCGCCAGCGCGTAGTACTTGCCCATCAGCCCCTGCAGCTCGGGGAATTCGCCGACGACTTCGGTGAGCAAGTCGGCCTTGCACAGCCGCGCCGCACGCTTGGCCTTCTCGACATCCGCGCCGACCAGCGGCGCGATCTCCGCAGCTAGGCGTTCGATGCGCGCGATGCGTTCGGCTTGCGTCCCGAGCTTTTCATGAAACACGATCTGATTGAACTTCGGCAGCCGGTCTTCCAGCCGGGTTTTCAGATCGGTGTCGTAGAAAAACTTCGCATCGCTGAGGCGCGCGCGGATGACGCGCTCGTTGCCGGCGGTGATGGCGGCGCCGCCGTCGCTGGCTTCGATGTTGGCGGTCAGGATGAATTTGTTGGCGAGCTTGCCGGTCGCCGGATCGGCGACCACGAAGCACTTCTGGTTGGCCCGGATGGTGGCGCGGATCACTTCGTCGGGGATCGCCAAAAAGGCTTCGTCGAACGAGCCCATCAGCGGCACCGGCCATTCGACGAGGCCGGAGACTTCGTCGAGCAGGCCGGCGTCCTCGACCAGCGCGTAGTTCTGCGCCTGCGCCAGCGTCTTGGCGTCGGCCAAAATGATGTCCTTGCGGCGCTGCGGATCGAGCACGACCTTGGCGGCGGCGAGCTTGGCCTCGTAGTCCTCGAACCGGCGCACTTCGAACGCATCGGGCGCCATGAAGCGATGGCCGCGCGTCAGTTGCCCGGCCTTGATGCCGCTGACGTCGAACGCCACCACGTCCGGCTCCTCGGTGTCGATGCCGAAGGTGGCGATGATCGAATGCAGCGGCCGCACCCATTGCAGCGCGCCGGGCTTGGCCGATCGCTCGCCCCAGCGCATCGATTTCGGCCACGGAAAGGTGCGGACGATCACCGGCAGGATCTCGGCCAGCACCTCGATCGCCGGCCGGCCCGGCTTCTCGATCAGCGCGACGTAGAAGTCGCCCTTCTTCGGATCGCGCTGGATCTTGGCTTCATTGAGCGATCCGAGCCCGGTGGCCTTGAGGAAGCCCTGCACCGCCGCATCCGGCGCGCCGACCTTCGGCCCCTTGCGCTCGTCCTTGAGGTCCGGCTGCCGCGCCGGAATGCCGTGCACCGTCAGCGCGAGCCGCCGCGGCGTCGCAAACGCCTTGGCGCCTTCATAGACGAGCCCTTCGCCGACCAGCCTATCAGTGACCAGCCGCTTCAAATCATCAGCAGCCTTGGCCTGCATCCGCGCCGGGATTTCTTCGGAGAATAGTTCGAGGAGGAGATCGGGCATTTAGATTGGATTCCGTGCGTGGGGACCCCCACCCCCGACCCCTCCCCGCAAGGGGAAGGGGAGCAGGAGGCAGTGCCGGAAAGACGAGCCAACTCCGCCAAGGCAGAGTCCATGAAGACCAAGAATCACTGAGCCTCCCGACGACGTCCGCGCGGCTTACGCGGCGCGCGCGGTTTTGGCTCCCCTCCCCCTTGCGGGGAGGGGTCGGGGGTGGGGGGCAACGCGGACTGAATCTCGGCGAGAACACCATCCAGAATGCCGAGGACATCGTGATTCCAGAAGCGAAGCACGCGATAGCCCTCTGCTTCAATGAAGCGACTACGCGCCTGGTCCGCGTCGCGCTGCTGATCGTGCTGACCACCGTCGAGTTCGATCACCAGCCTGGCGCCACGACTGGCGAAGTCGACGATAAACGGACCAATCGCCGCCTGGCGGCGGAAGTGCGAGTTGGCCAGCATCACATCGTGCCGCAGGCGCTGCCACAGCACGCGCTCAGCATCGGTCGGATTGTGGCGCATCGTGTGCGCGAAGTAACGCTGGCGATCGTTGGTCATCGCTGGCGATCCGAACATTGAACTCAGCATCCGTGGACCCCCACCCCCGACCCCTCCCCGCAAGGGGGAGGGGAGCAGAGGCGTCCTCGTTATCGTACACCCCGCCCGCCTTCGGCAGGCGACCCTCCCCCTCCAGGGGAGGGTGAAGAAAGTCGCTCTAATCCGCCCTTCCCGCCTCCGTATGCAACCATGCCTCGCCGCAGGCCTTCGCGAGCTCACGCACGCGCAGGATGTAGCTCTGGCGTTCGGTTACCGAGATCACGCCGCGGGCGTCGAGCAGGTTGAAGACGTGGCTGGCTTTGATGCACTGGTCGTAGGCCGGCAGCGCCATGGCATGGGCTTCGCGCTTGGCGCCGTCGGCCGACATCACCCAGCCGGCCTCGAGATACTTCTTGCAGGCGGCTTCGGCCATCTTGAATTGCTCGAACAGCATGTCGGTGTCGGCGATCTCGAAATTGTGCTTCGAGTATTCCTTCTCGGCCTGCAGGAAGACGTCGCCATAGGTGACCTTGTCGGCGCCGTCTCGGCCGTTGAAGTTGAGGTCGTAGACGCGGTCGATACCCTGGACGTACATCGCCAGCCGCTCGAGGCCATAAGTGAGTTCACCGGCGACCGGCGCGCATTCGACGCCGGCGACCTGCTGGAAGTAGGTGAACTGGCTGACTTCCATGCCGTCGCACCAGCACTCCCAGCCGAGCCCCCAGGCGCCCAGCGTCGGGCTTTCCCAATCGTCCTCGACGAAGCGCACGTCGTGCAGCGCGGTGTCGACGCCGATCGCCTGCAGCGATTTCAGATAGAGCTCCTGTAGGTCCGGCGGCGACGGCTTCAGGATCACCTGGAACTGGTAGTAGTGCTGCAGCCGGTTGGGGTTCTCGCCATAGCGGCCGTCTTTCGGGCGGCGCGACGGCTGGACGTAAGCTGCGTTCCAGCGCTTGGGGCCGAGCGCCCGCAGCGTGGTGGCCGGATGGAAGGTGCCGGCGCCGACCTCCATGTCGTAGGGCTGCAGGATCACGCAGCCGTAATCGGCCCAGAACCGCTGCAGCGTCAGGATCAGGCCCTGGAAGGAACGTTCCGGGCGCATGTGAGGAGGCGTCGAGTCCATGATCGGCTTTGGATTCACGAGGGTTTTTGGAAAGCGGCCGGACCGTATCGACAGGGCTCCGGCAAATCAAGGCGATCGGCCCAGATCAAGCCCTGAGGCGCCTCCAGCGGCGGCGGCGCTACGCTCTTAACCGGCGGTTAACCATGTGCCGCACGTCCCTAACGCCAATTAACTTTCGTTAGCAATCTCTACCTAACCATACCGGGGTGGGACGCATCCGGCTGGGGGGCCGGGCGCGGGAAAGAAAGGGAGAGCTCAATGACAACAATTCAGATGCTTGGCGCCGTGATGGTGGCGCTCACCGTGGCGCCGCTGCTCGGCGGCCAGATCCGGCGGCATTGACGGCTCCGGCGCGGCCAACGCGTCGCGCCGCAACCTTCGCAACCTCCAAGGTTGCTGCCGGCCCTGCGGGTGATGCCCCGCCCGGGGGCCGGCGCCGAATTGCCCGCTAGATGGCGAGGCGCGCTCAGCCGGGGCGATACGCGCCGGTCACCGGATCCAGCCGCAGCGTCGGAATTTCGGCCGGTTGCGGTTCGGCGAAGATCGCCGTCCGCACCTCGTCGAGCTCCTGATTGATCCGTCCGGCCGTGCGGAAGGCCCAGCGCACGGCAGCGATACCCACGAGCGTCCCGGCGAGTACGAGCAGCGGCGGCATTGATCGATCCTCATCTTCAGGTCACGCCCCGAGGCCAGTTTCGCTGACTCGCTGCCGGCTCGCAATCCCGCCCGGCGGGGCGAAACGGCGCGCCAAACACCTTCTAAAAGCCGTATTTGGCCCAGACCGCGCGGGCTTCCAGCGCCGAGATCAGTTGCTCCGGCAAGGCGGCGACGCCGTCGAGCGCGACCTCGGTCCCGGCGCCCGAGGATTTGCGCATCAGGTTCGACAGCAACCCGGTCGGCGGCGCGATCACCGGCGTGCGCACCTTGTCGCCGTAGCGCGCGCGTACCACCGAACGCAGGTCGCCGATCGCGTCGCTGAGGCCGAGCGCCACCGACGTCGCGCCGGCCCAGTACTCGCCGGAGAACAGCTTCGATTCTTCGCCCTTCAGCCGCGCGCCGCGGCTGTCCTTCACTAGCGAGATGAACAGCGCGTGGATCTCACGCTGCAGCGCCTTGATCCGCGCGACGTCGTCCGGATCTTCCGGCAGGAACGGATCGAGCTGCGCCTTGTGCTCGCCCGCGGTGTACAGCCGCCGCTCCACCCCGATCTTCTTGATCAGTTCGGTGAAGCCGAAGGTGCCGCCGACCACGCCGATCGAGCCGACGATCGACGACGGGTCGCAATAGATCTCGTCGGCCGCACACGCGATCATGTAGCCGCCGGACGCCGCGACGTCCTCGACGAACGCGTAGACCGGCAGTTTCTTCTCGGCCGCCAGCGCGCGAATGCGCAGATAGATCAGCCGCGACTGCACCGGCGAGCCGCCCGGCGAATTGATCGCCAGCGCCACCGCCTTGGCGTTGCGGGTGGAGAACGCCCGGTCGAGCAGCTTGGCGACGCCCGCCAGACTGAGGCCCGGCCGCAGCGGCGTCACCGCGCCGATGGTGCCCGACAGCCGCACCACCGGGACTACCGGAATGTCCGAGCGAAAGCGTGCGGGAAGGAGATTACCGAGCATGCCCAGCAGCCCCGAAGGACTGCGGCCATCAGCCGCCGGTTCGTTCATGCAGTCACCCTAATGTTGCTCATATTCGATAGTCGAATTTCGCCGTGGTCTGGAACGCGTTTTGCAATGCAGGGTTCATATAGGAAGCTGGCTGCAGCGACGCAGCGGAGAAGATCATGAAAATCTATCTAATCATGCTGCTGATCGGAGCGATCCTGGCGGCGGTGCATTTCACCGCGACGCCCGACCGCAAGACGCTGCCGCACTAGGATAATTTTGCTCCAGGCGAGAGCGCGCAGCGCCGCGTCCAAAGTCATCGCCTAGTGATCGTGTCGCAGCGCCGTGTTGTCCCGGCGGGAGTTGCCTGCCGACGAGGTTCACACGCCGGGCTGCAGTATTTGCCGATCAGTTAGTTCGGGCCGACCGGCGCCGGCAAAATCTGCTCACCATCCAGCACGCTCTTTGCCTGCGCGGTCGGGCGTCCGTCGGCCTCGTTCAGCATCAGCGGCGGGTGGATCTGCAGCGGCGCTCTGCTGCCCTTCACCGCCTGCACCAGAACCCGGATCGCCGGCGCCTGCGGCCGGCCGTAGACCGGGATCACACCGATATCGCCGAAGCCGCGGCCGAGCGCCGCCAGCACCTCGCCCAGTCCATCGGCGCGCCAGATCAGACTCAGCACGCCGCCGGATCGCAGCGTCCGCCGCGCGGCGTGAACCCAACACTCCAGCGTGGTCGGATTTGCGACATGAGCGGTCCGCCGTGCCGCATCGGGCGAGCCGCGATGCCGGGCGGGATGATTGAATGGCGGGTTCATCAGCACGACATCGGCGTCGTCCGGCACAAGCCCGGCGGCCGTGTAGGCTGCGGCGCCAGCGGCGACGTCGAGCACCAGCACCTCGGCGGGAAAGCCGTTGGCGGCCGCGTTCAGCTCCGCCAGCGCGGCGAGACGCGGCTCGATTTCGACCAACGCCAGATCGAGGCCGGCGACCCGGCTGGCCAGCGCAAGGCCCGCGGCGCCGACGCCGGCGCCGAATTCGACCACACGGTCGCCCGGCCGGGCAACCGTCGCCGCCGCCAGCAGGATGGCATCATGGCCGGCACGATGGCCGGCGATCGGCTGCCGCAGCCGCAGTCGCCCGCCAAGGAAGGCGTCCTCGGAGGTCGGCACCGGCTGGATCGTGGCCGATTCAGTCATCGGCCGCCTCACCCCATGTCCCGCAGCTCATGGGCGAGGCCGGCGTCGGTCATGACCTGACGGGCACTGCGGACATCATCCGAATGGACGAGAATGCGCCGCGGGATGACCCCGACCGAGCCCTCCAGCACGCTCATGTTCTGGTCCATCACCAAATAGTCGATCCCGGCGCCGTCGAGCAGCGCCCCGATCGCCGAAATCAGCACCACGTCGTTGGTCCGCACCAGTTCCTGCAATCTTGCGCCTCCCCTGATCCCTGCATTATAGCTCCCCCCAATCGTCGCGGGCGAGCGGCACGTCGCGGCCGGTCCACTCCCATGCTATAGGGAGCCACGTCGAAGAGCGAAATCGCCGGGCCGCTGCGCGCCGGCGCCCGAATTCGCCTCCGAGCACCGAAATTGAGGAGGTTTTCGCGCGGACCCGCTGTGCCGAAAACCGCCGTCACTGTGGAGACCCAGCGTGGCCGTGATCGTCCCCTTCGAAGGCCCTTCGTCAGCGTCGATCGACCAGCTGGTCGGGCTCGCCGCCGCCGACATGGAGCGGGTCAACGCCACCATCCTGTCGCGGACCGGCTCCGACGTCACCATGATCCCGGAGGTCGCCAATCATCTGATCTCCTCGGGTGGCAAGCGGCTGCGGCCGATGCTGACGCTGGCGATGGCGAATCTCACCGGCTACGCCGGCGACGGCCATATCAAGCTCGCCGCCGCGGTCGAGTTCATGCACACCGCAACGCTGCTGCATGACGATGTCGTCGACGAGAGCGAGATGCGCCGCGGCAAGAAGTCGGCGCGGATGCTGTGGGGCAACGAGGCCAGCGTGCTGGTCGGCGACTTCCTGCTCGGCCAGGCGTTCCGCATGATGGTCGAGGTCGGCAGCCTGCGCGCGCTCGACATTCTCTCCGCGGCGTCGGCGACGATCGCCGAGGGCGAAGTGATGCAGCTCGCCGCCGCCAAGAATACCGCAACGACCGAAGACGAATATCTCGCGGTGATCCGCGGCAAGACCGCCGAGCTGTTCGCCGCCGCCTGCGAGGTCGGCCCGGCGATCGCCGAGCGGCCGAAGGCCGAGCAGTCGGCCTGCCGCTCGTTCGGCATGAATCTCGGCATCGCCTTCCAGCTGATCGACGACGTGCTCGATTACGGCGGCAAGGCCGCCAAGCTCGGCAAGAACGTCGGCGACGATTTCCGCGAAGGCAAGATCACGCTGCCGGTGGTGCTGGCATTCCGCCGCGGCAACGACGCCGAGCGCGAGTTCTGGGTGCGGGCGCTGGAGAAGGGCGACATCACCGACGCCGACCTCGACCAGGCGATCGCCCTGATGGCCAAGCATCGCGCCCTCGAAGACACCATCCAGCGCGCCCACCATTACGGCGCAATGGCGGTCGACGCGCTGGCACTGTTCCCGTCGTCGCCGATGAAGACGGCGCTGGAGCAGGTGGTGGCGTTCTGTTTGGCGCGGTCGCACTGAACGCGGGGCGTCGCTCCACCGCCCTCTCGTCATTCCGGGGCGCTCGCACTTGCGAGCGAACCCGGAATCTCGACCAAGCTCGACAACCTCGGGATTCCGGGTTCGCGCAGCTTCGCTGCGCGCATCGGAATGACGAACGCAAGCTCAGTCGCTTCTGATCAGCTCAAGCTACCCGCATGCACCCACCAACCCGGGTGAGCGGCTTTCAGCACTTCGGCGCCGGCCTTCGCATCCTCATCGCTGGCGAACAGCGCGAAGCAGGTGGCGCCGGAGCCGGACATGCGGGCGAGTTGCACGCCGGGTAATGCGCCGAGCGCCTGTAGCACGGTGCCGACCACCGGTTCGACCTTCAGCGCCGGTGCCTCGAGGTCGTTGCGGCCGCGCTTGACCGCGGCGATCCAGTCGGACGCGGAGGCGTCCTGCTTCGGCCAGCCGGTCGACCCCAGCACGTCGGCGATGCCGACATTGAGCTGGCCGGCGCGCAGGCCGAGCGTCGTGAACACGTCCCTGGTGGCGACCGGCATGCGCGGATTGACCATGACGGCGGACAGCCGCGGCAACGGCAGCGGCGACAGGTTGTCGCCGACGCCGGTCATCACGCAGGGCTGCGACGGCAGGCACACCGGCACGTCTGCGCCGGTGAGCCGTGCCGCCTCGATCAGGCGTGGATCGTCGAAGGCTAGATCGTTGGTGCGGACCAAGAGGCGCAGCGCCGCCGCAGCGTCGGCAGAGCCGCCGCCGATGCCGGCCGCGACCGGCAGATGCTTGTCGAGCACGAAGGCGCCGCTGCGCAGCCCCGGCACGCGCTCGGCGAGCAGCCGCGTCGCCTTCAGCACCAGATTGTCAGTGGTGTCGCCGCAATCCTGCGCGCCGGGCCCCGTGGTGACGAGGCTGAGCTCGTCGCCTGGATGCAGCGTCAGGCGGTCGGCGCAATCGGCGAACGCCACGACGCTTTCGAGGTCGTGATAGCCGTCGACGCGGCGGCCGACGACACGCAGCGTCAGATTGACCTTGGCGCGAGCTACATCGCTCAGCGCGACTACCGAAGCTGCATTCACCTCAACAGGCCCCTACCCCATCGACACCGGACAACGACGCGACACGCTCCAGCTGCCTGCCGGCTCGGTCCGCCGAATGTCCGAGCACAACCGCCGGCACGGCGCAACCGCCCATTGTGGGAATGCGTATTCCGCGACGTTTGGCCAGCGGGGTGCAAGGCCCGAAGGGATCACCGCAACCCGGCACGCCGGCGACGACAAAGGCCATCGCCGCGCGCCTGCGACAGGACGGCTCAGCCGCCCTTGTCGTCTTCCTTCTTCTTCTCGGCCGTGGCGGCCGACGAGGTGTCGTCCGGCAGGCCGTTGGCAAGCTTGGCCTCGATCTTCGGCAGTTCGTCCGGATCCGGCTTGAGATCGCGGGCGTGCGCCCACTGGAAGCGCGCTTCGAGCGTGCGGCCGACGCGCCAATAGGCGTCGCCGAGGTGATCGTTGATGGTCGGATCTTCAGGCTTTAGGTCGATCGCCCGCTCCAGCGTCTTCACCGCATCCTCGTAATTGCCGATGCGGTAGTAAGCCCAGCCCAGCGAGTCGACGATGTAGCCGTCGTCCGGACGCTGGTCGACGGCGCGCTTGATCATCTTCATCGCTTCGTCAAGATTGATGCCCTGGTCGATCCAGGAATAGCCCAGATAGTTCAGCACGTGCGGCTGCTCGGGCTGCATCGACAGCGCCTTCTTCATGTCGGCTTCGGCTTTCGCCCACTGCTTGGAACGCTCCTCGCAGATGCCGCGGAAGTAGTAGTACACCCAGCTGTTCTTCTCGGCGCCGGTCAACGCGTCGATGCCCTGCGAATAGGTCACGGCGCAATCGGCGAACTTCTTGCGACCCCGCTCGATATTGCCGAGCGCCATGATGGCCTCGAGGTCCTTGCCGTCCTCGGCAATCACGTCCTTGAGGATCTTGATCGCCTCGTCGCTGCGCTCGACCGCGTCGAGATCGGTGGCGAGCTGGATCTGGGCGTTACGCTTGAGTGGCGAATCCGCCGGCACGCGCTCGTAGACCTTCACGGCCATCGCCGGCTTCTTCACCGACTCGTACAGATCGCCGAGCGCGAGCAGCGCCAGCGAATGGTCGGGCTTCAGATACAGAGCGAGCTGCAGATAGACCAGCGCCAGATCCTCGCCACCGCGCCGCGTCAGCGACGCGCCGATGCCGTACAGCGCTTCGGCGGCGCCGGCCTGCGGGCTATCAACCAAGGACGGCAGCTTCTTGCCGGCGCGCACGTCGCGCAGCGCGTCGATCACCAGCGGGTGGCGGGCCAGCTTCTTGTCGAAATTCTCATACACCGCGGTCGCCTCGGCGGCGTCCTTGTTGCGCGACAGCCAGCGTGCATAGGCGTCCATCACCCGCAGCGCCGAATCGTCGAGCTTGTAGGCGCGCTCGAACCGCGGCCCGGCGTCCTTCTGCTTGCCCGCGAGTTCGAGGATCATGCCGGAATGCAGATCCTTGAAGATCGGATACCACTCCGGGCCTGCAAGCTTGTCGATGTTGGCGACCGCGCCCTTGACGTCGCCGGCGCCTTCCATCGCCCAGCTGGCGAGCAGCGTCGCGACCAGATCGGTGATCGGCCCGCGCACCGACAGGTTCACGTTCTGAATCGCAGAGGCGTATTTCTTCGTCTTGAGGTCGCGGACGCCGAGCACCAGGCGCGCGACGCGATTGGTCTTGTCGACCTTGAGAATGCGGTCGGCGAGCTTCACCGCCTCCTCAATATTGCCTTCGGCAAGCGAGGAGATGAAGGCGCGGTCGAGCAACTCGTTGTTCTTCGGATCGGTGCGCAGCGCCGAGCGATAGAACGCCGCAGCGGACGCCGCGTCACGCTCGACGCTGGCGTGGCGGGCCGCCAGATAGCTGCCGGCCGTGGTCATCGACCGCAGGTCTTGATTGGTCGGAAACTGCGCGGAATTGTCCGCCGGATGATCCGGCGTCTGCGCCAGCGCGGGTCCGGCCAGCGGCAGCGCCGCCAAGGTGAGGGCGACGGCCATCGAGCGACGGAATCGATGAAGAAGCATCAAAGTTGCCTAGCTCCAGGAAAGGGCTCGGATGTCCCGGCCGCCGAGCCGGCAGCGTCTGACCGACGACAATGCCGGTTTTGACGACCAACCGCAAGGATCGGCCCCGGCGCACATCAGGCCAACCGTCCCGCATAGTGTCGCGGCACGGCCTTGGTCCAGATTGAGACGGTGGCAACATGGCAGGATCGTGACCGGCGCAGGCTGCATACGCCTCGGCCGCTCACGTCCTCGTGGTCAGAGACCGCTCACATCCCCTGGTAATTTGGACCGCCGCCGCCCTCCGGCGGGACCCAGGTGATATTGCCGTTCGGATCCTTGATGTCGCAGGTTTTGCAGTGGACGCAGTTCTGCGCGTTGATCACGAAGCGGGGGCCGGTCGGTTCTTCGACCCATTCGTACACCGCGGCCGGGCAGTAGCGCCCCGACGGACCGGCGAATACGTCGTGCTCCGACTTCTTCTGCAGTTCCATGTCGGCGACCTTGAGGTGCACCGGCTGATCTTCCTCGTGATTGGTGTTCGACAGGAACACCGAGGATAGCCGATCGAAGGTCAGCTTGCCGTCCGGCCTCGGACCGGGATGCGGCTGATGCGACTTGGCGGGATCGAGCGTCGATTTGTCCGGCTTGCCATGCGACAGCGTGCCGAACACCGAGAAGCCGAGAGTGGAGCACCACATCTCGAAGCCGGCCAGCACCACGCCGACCGCGGTGCCGAACTTCGACCACAGCGGCTTGACGTTGCGGATCTTGAACAGATCGCGTCCGATCGCGGAATCGCGCCACGACTCTTCGTAGCTCACCACCTCGTCGTTGCTGCGCCCTGCCGCCAGCGCGGCGGCGACATGTTCGGCCGCCAGCATGCCGGAGCCGATCGCATTGTGGACGCCCTTGATGCGCGGCACGTTGACGAAGCCCGCAGCGCAGCCGATCAGCGCGCCTCCCGGGAACGTCAGCCGCGGCACCGATTGCCAGCCGCCTTCGGTGATGGCGCGCGCCCCATAGGAGATGCGCTTGCCGCCTTCGAACAGCGGCGCGATCGATTTGTGGGTTTTGAATTTCTGGAACTGATCGAATGGCGACAGATAAGGATCGTCGTAGTTGAGATGCACCACGAAGCCGACCGCCACCAGGTTGGTGCCGTAGTGATACAGAAACGAGCCGCCGCCGACATTGTTGCTGAGCGGCCAGCCGAACGAGTGCGCGATCTGGCCCTTGCGGTGCTTGGCCGGATCGATCTCCCAGACTTCCTTCAGGCCGATGCCGAATTTCGGCGGATCGCTGTCCTTGTCGAGCTTGTATTTGGCGATCAGTTGCTTCGACAGGCTGCCCCGCGCGCCTTCGGCGAACAGCGTGTACTTGCCGAGCAGTTCCATGCCGCGGGTGAAGGAGTCCTTGGGCTTGCCGTCGCGGCCGATGCCCATGTCGCCGGTGGCGATGCCGCGCACTTCGCCATTGTCGCCGTACAGCACCTCGGTGGCGGCGAAGCCCGGATAAATTTCGACGCCGAGTTCTTCGGCCTTCGGGCCGAGCCAGCGGCACAGATCGCCGAGCGAGCCGATGAAGTTCTTGTGGTTGTTGAGCATCGGCGGGACCATGATCTCGGGGACCTTGAAGGCCTTGTCCGAGGTCATCACGTAGAAATGGTCGTCCACCACCTGGGTCTTGAGCGGGCAGCTGTCGTCCTCGCGCCAGCTCGGCATCAGCTTGTCGAGCGCCGACACGTCGATCACCGCACCCGAGAGAATGTGCGCCCCGACTTCCGAACCCTTTTCGACCACGACGATCGAGAGCTCCGGGTTGAGCTGTTTGAGGCGGATCGCCGAAGACAATCCCGAGGGACCTGCACCCACGATCACGACGTCGAATTCCATGGATTCGCGGGGCGGCAGCGTTTCGTCGCTCATCTATTTTCTCGCAGGGACAGTCTTGAACGTTTCCAGCCGGTGTTCTTTCTTATTTTTCCGGGAAGGACAACCACCCAAATGTACCTGCCAGGCGATCGTTCCGGCTTTCATGCCGCCATTTTCTCAGGCACAGTTCGCTGTGCGAAACCTTCGGCGCTGCGCGCCCGGTCCCCTTTCCGCTTCGATCGCTGAATCATGACGCCAGAATCCGCGCCGAGCCTGCGACAATTGCTGGCGTTCTATCTCGATGCCGGGGTCGACTGCGCGCTCAACGACGAGCCGGTGAACCGGCTGCTCGACGACGAGATCGTCGCGCCTGCCGAGCCGCAGCCGCGTGAAGCGCCTGCCGCGCGCGCGGAGATCAAGCGCGCACCCGCTCCGGTGCAGCGACCGGGCGCCGCGCCGCCCTCGCCCGAGGCGGCGATCGCGTCGGCCCGGGCGGCAGCGGCAACCGCGCCGACGCTCGAGGCCCTGCGCGCACTGATGGAACAGTTCGACGGCTGCGCGCTCCGATCGACGGCGACCCGGCTGGTGTTCGCCGACGGCAACCCGCAGGCCCGGCTGATGCTGGTCGGCGAAGCGCCGGGCCGCGACGAGGACATCGAAGGACTGCCGTTCGTCGGCCGCTCCGGCAAGCTGCTCGATCTGATGCTGGCGGCGATCGGGCTCGACCGCAGCAAGGTCTACATCGCCAACGTGATCCCCTGGCGGCCGCCGGGCAACCGCACGCCGACGCCGCAGGAGATCCAGATCTGCCTGCCCTTCATCCAGCGCCAGATCGAGCTGGTCGATCCGGACATCGTGCTGACGCTCGGCAACCCGGCGACGCAGACGCTGTTGCAGACCCGCGACGGCATCATGAAGTCGCGTGGCCGCTGGACCGACTACAACACCGGCACGCGCACCATCCGGGCGATCGCGACCTTCCACCCCGCCTATCTGCTCCGCTCGCCGGCGTATAAGCGCATGACCTGGATGGACCTGCGCGCAGTGGCGCAAGCGCTCGAAGCATTGCCCGGCAAGGCGGCGAACTAGGGCTGCTCGATTTCTTCATCGAAGCGATATCGCCCGACCCAAAATCAGCCTGCGTTTTCCGTCATTGCGAGCGAAGCGAAGCAATCCATAAGCGCCGAGCACGGAGCCCTGGATTGCTTCGTCGCTTCGCTCCTCGCAATGACAACATTCGAGGCCGCATTTCACGGATCGAATTTCCGGCCAGGCTCTGAGCAGCCTGGCCGAGCCGGGCGTCTCGAAGGATGGGGCCACTCTGCCAGTCTCAAAAGATAGAAATTATCTAGTCTGAGTTCCAACTAATTGACGATCGTACCTTGCTACCGCATCAAGGCTGCGGGGCTGGAGCAACGATGAGTTCGTCGGACGACGAGTGAAGCGGCTAGCGCGGGCCCTGGTTTCACCGGATCCAGGTGTCGGTTCGTTCGAGGCCACCGCTGCAGAGTGTCCTTGCTGATCAGCATCGCCAACGCCCGACCACTTGTTCGGGCGCGTGATGAGCGCGGCGCCATGGTGAAGAGGTGACGGCCGTCACCGCCAACTTTCGCCCGATAGCGGCGCCATCGACCGCAGCTATCGATTGAGTTTCGTCCCAACGGCTCCGGCCACTATCAGGATTGCCCATGTATCGTTGCCGAGCGCTTGGCGGCGTGAGCCTGCTTGTCTTGTTCGCATCGCTGACAGCCGCGCCGTCTTTGTCACGCGCCCAAACCGCGCCGCCGTCCGGCCAGATGCTGCCACCAGTGTCGGTCGACGCGCCGCGTCCGACGCGGGCCAAGCCGGCCGTGGCCCGCCGCAGCAGCGCCGCCACCGCGCGGCGGCAAGCCAGCCGCGTCGCCCCGCCCCCGGCTCGGTTGCCAGCCGCTGCGGCCGTTCAGCCCAGCGTCGCCTCCGACGCCAACAGGCCGGCTGCCTTCGCGGGCGGCCAAGTGGCGCGCGGCAGCAGGCTCGGCATGCTCGGCAATGCCGACACGTTCAGATCGCCGTTCGCCACGGCGAGCTACACCAACGATGCGATCCGCAATCAGCAGGCCTCGACCGTCGCGGACGCCCTGCTGCTCGATCCATCGGTGCGGGTGACCAGTCCGTTCGGCGGCATGATCGATTCGTTTTACATCCGCGGCTTTCCGATCGCCGAAGGCACCGCGGGCGAAGTGGCCTTCGACGGTGTCTACGGAATCGCGCCGAACTTCCGCACCTTCAACGATTATGTCGAGCGGATCGAAGTCTTCAAGGGTCCGGCCGCGATGCTGTCCGGCGTGTCGCCGAACGGCGGCGTAGGCGGCGTCATCAACGTGGTGCCGAAGCGCGCCGAGGCCGATCTCAGCCGCATCGGCGTCGGCTATGTGTCGAACGGCTTCGTCAGCACCAATATGGATGTCGCGCGTCGGTTCGGCGATCACCGCGAATTCGGTCTGCGCTTCAACGGCCGCATCGGCGGCGGCGATACCGCGATCGACCGTCAAGCCGACCGCCTGCAGGTCGGCTCGCTGGCGTTTGACTACCAGGGCGAACGCTATCGCACCTGGCTGTACGGCTTCACCCAGAACGAGCACATCAAGGCGCCGGTGCGGCCCTTCACGATCTCCAGCGGGCTGCTGATCCCGCCGGCGCCGAACGCGACCAACAACGTCACCCAGCCGTGGGAATGGTCGAACATTCGCGAATCCTCGGTGCTGTGGAAAAACGAATTCGACGTGAGCGAGAGCATCATGGCGTTCGGCAATGTCGGCGGCTCGAACACCAATGCGGAGCGGTTCTTCGGCCTGCCGAACATCACGAATGCGCGCGGCGACACGTCGACGACGTCGCAATATTACAATCTCGACGTCAACCGCTTCACGGTCGACGCCGGCGTGCGTGCCAAGTTCGACACCGGCGTCGTGCAGCATGCCGTAACGCTGCAGGCGTCGCGCTATCAGGACGAACAGTATCGCGCCTTCCCGGCCGGCAAGGCCTACACGTCCAACATTTACGCCCCGGTGCTGCGGCCGGAACAGAGCTACACCATCCCGTCGTTCAAGCCGCGCCTGTCCGACACCACACTGAACGGCGTGGCGCTGGCCGACACGATGTCGATGCTGAATGACAGCGTCCTGCTGACGCTCGGCGTCCGGCAGCAGCAGGTGATCGCGCACAACTTCTCGACCACCACGGGAGCGCAGACCTCGTCCTACGACAAGTCTGCGACCACGCCGATGGCCGGGATCGTGGTGCGGCCGATCGAGCATCTGTCGCTGTATGCGAACTTCATCGAAGGCCTCAGCCGCGGCGATATCGCGCCGATCACCGCCAGCAATTCCGGCGAAGTCCTGGCGCCGTACCGCACCAGGCAATACGAGACCGGCGCCAAGCTCGACCTCGGCCGGATCGGCGCGACGCTGGCGTTCTTCCAGATCACCAAGCCGAATGGCGAGCTCAACAACGGCATCTATTCGGCCGGCGGCGAGCAGCGCGTGCGCGGCACCGAGCTCAGCCTGTTCGGCGAGATCGCGCCCGGGGTCCGCACCGTCGGCGGCGTGACGCTGTTTGATGGCGAGGTGACGCAGACCGCGACTGTCGCCAACATCGGCAAGACGCCGATCGGCGTGCCGAGCGTGCAGATCAACATGACGGGCGAATGGGATCTGCCGATACTGGCGGGCACCACGCTGACCGGTACTGTGATTCACACGGGACGGCAGTACGTCAACGGCAGCAACACGCAGATGCTGCCCGCCTGGACCCGCGTCGATCTCGGCGCGCGCTACGTGACGATTATCCAAGGTCGTAAGACCACCGTCCGCGGTACGGTGCAGAATGTGGCTGGTACCGATTACTGGGCCAGCGTCGCCTCGTTCGGCACTTTCGCGCTCGGCACGCCGCGGGTTTATCTGCTGTCGCTGGACGTCGAACTCTAGGGCCGCTCACCGCCCGCGCGGCCGGACGATCGCCCAGCCGATGCGCAGCAGCGGCTGGCGGCCGGAGATCATGCGGTCGAAGGCGCGTGGCAGTTCGGGGACGATATCGGGAAACCGCGCGGCGATCTCCGGTGGCGGTCTGCCGGCGGTGTCGGCCGCGCGCCAGACGACGATGCCGCCCTGCTCCCGGAACCTTTCGGCCGTCACCCACGGTGTCCGCGCCGGAGTGACGTCGAGAAACAGATGCGGCCGCGAGGCGCCCATCGCGATCAGCCCGGCGAGTTCAGGGTCGCCCGCGACGGCGGGCAGCGGCCGGCCGGTGCGGCGCTCGAAGCTGTCGCCGAAATAGCGCGCGATCTCCTTGGCCGGCAGCGAGGTCGGCAGGCTGGTCGGGCTGAGCCAGGGCTGAACCAGCGCGCTCAGCATCACCACCGCGGCAGGCGCCGCCACCACAGCGGCCCAGGCGGTGCGCAGCACCCGCTGGCGGCGCAGATGAATGACGTCGCCGGTCGCCATCACCACCGCGAGCCCGACCATCAGCAGCGCGATCCCGGCGCCGCCGAGCACATGCGTCAGCCCAAACACGCCGGCCGCGATGCAGCCGAGCAGCGCCGGCGCCAGCGCGAAGACATAGACGTATTGCCGCGCCAGCGGATCGACCGGGGCGCGAACCACCGACGGGGAATCGTCCGGCCGCGGATCGAACCGCCGCGTATTGAGCAGCGCCAGCAGCGCGACGCCGCCGATTGCAAGCAGCAGCCCGCCGAACAATTCCGCGGCGAGCAGCGCGCGTGCGCCGCCGTCCTGCGTGGCCGGCAGCGCCGGCAATGCAAACAGATCGGCGCGGAGCAGCCAGATGCCATAAGGCAGCACCAAAACGGCGACGACGAGCAGCGCGAACAGCGGATCGAGCGACATCAACGCACGGCGGCCGCGCGGCGTGGCGAGCGCGAAGCCGACCAGCAGCAACAGTAGCGCCGGGGCTGCGACGGTCGTCAGCAGCAGCAGGCCGATCTCGATCGACAGCGAGAACCAGGCGCTGCGACGGCCGCGACCGATCACGTCCCAGCCGTGCCACAGAATCAACGCCCACAGCGGCCGGGCCAGCACCAATGGCCCGAACTCGACGCCGGGCGCCGCGAACGCCGTGATGGTCGAGGTCAACACTACCGCGATTACCGCGTGCTGCGGGCCGACCATGCTGCGGGCGAGCTTGAACAGCGCGTAGAACGTAACCACGAAGCAGAGCTGCGCCAGCACATAGACGCCGATGACGTGACCGCCGGCGGCACGGAACGCAATGTCGGCGAGCCAGAACGCCAGCGGCGGACCGAGGTGGGTGCCAACCTGATACTCGCGGCCGTAAGCCAGCACCGTGGCAATGCTGCCAGGCGGGCTCGCGTAGAACAACGTCGGAACCAGGATCCACAACAGCGCCTGCGCCGATACCACCAGCCAGAATACCAGCCGCGGCCGGGCGCGGATCAGTTCGATGATCAGGGAAGCAAAGCGCATGCGGGCCCAGCGAAGTTCGTCGGCTCGTGATAGAGGCCGCCGCCAGCCCAGGCAACCGGCTTGGCCGTTCCGGCCTGACAGCGGGGATTATCACCGATGAAAGCAAGCGGGAGCCGCGAGGACCACCCTCCCCTGGAGGGGAGGGTAAAAGGAGCGCCAGCCTCAGGTTATCTACGGTTACTCCGCGTGGGGCCTTTACGCCGAAGCGACGAGGTGGACGTGCGTGGCTGCCTCAAAGAGATCACCGCTGACGGGCAGCTCGACCGGAACACCTTCGATGCGCTGCCAGGCCGCAGCGACCGGCGCGAAGAAGCGGCGGTGATGGATCGTCGGGCCGAGCCGCGCCAGCGCATCCAGATGCTCCGGCACGCCGTAGCCCTTGTGCGATTCGAAGCCATAGCCGGGGCACTGTTGCGCCAGCCGGCACATCAGCCGGTCGCGCGTCACCTTGGCGATGATCGAGGCCGCTGCGATCGAGGCAATCAGCCCGTCGCCGCCGATCACCGCCTCGCTCTCGCAGCGTGTCGCCAGCCGGTCGCGGCCGTCGACGAAGACGTGCTGGGGCAGTTCCGGCAACGCGTGGACGGCGCGGGTCAACGCCCACAGCGAGGCGCGCAGGATGTTGTCGCGGTTGATCCGCTCCGGCGAGGCGCTGACCACAGAGACCTGCGCGGTGGCGCAGATTTCCTCGAACAGCTCTTCGCGGCGCTCCGCGCTCAGCCGTTTGGAATCGTCGAGCCCCTTGGGAACGCGCTTGGGATCGAGCACCACCGCCGCCGCGACCACGGGGCCAGCGAGCGGTCCCCGTCCGGCCTCGTCGCAGCCCGCAACCGGCCAGACGCCCTTCTTGATCAGCGCCCGCTCACGCCGAAAGCTCGGCGGCGCGACCGCGATCACGCCCTTGCCAAGGCCTTTGGTGGGCGCGGCTTTCGCGGCCGCCGATTTGGCAATGCCGGCTTTCGCGCCGGAGGCCTTGATCGCCTTCGCGACGGCCGGCGCCTTCACAGCACGCTTTGTCCCACCGCCGAGCGACAGGGCTTTGGCCGCAGCCTTGCTGGGCTTGCTGGTGTCTCGAATCATCGCGCGATGCTGCGGGCAGGCCCCGGCGCGCGCAACCGGAAATCCAACGCTATGCCCGCAATTCAACGCGAGCCAAGTTCCGGCATCTGCCCGTAGGATGGGTTGAGCGCAGCGAAACCCATCAAGCCGCGATGACTGAGGCGATGGGTTTCGCTGCGCTCAACCCATCCTACGAGGCTTAGAACAAACTCAGCTGCTGCCCTGCCCGCTCCGGCTTGGCAAAATGGTCGAGCGTCAACTTCGATCGCCGCTTGTTGAGGCCAAGCCTCGCGCAGGCGACCTCGAAGCGGCGGCCGATCATCCAGGCCATTGGGCCGGTGCCCTTCATCCGCGTGCCCCATTGCGAATCGTAGTCGCGGCCGCCGCGCATCTCGCGGATCAGCGTGAAGACGTGACGATAGCGGTCCGGATAGTTGGCCATCAGCCATTCGCGGAACAGGTCGCGGACCTCGAGCGGCAGCCGCAGCATCACGTAGCTGGCTTCCTTGACGCCGGCATGCGCGGCGGCGTCGAGGATGCGCTCGATCTCCATGTCGTTGAGCGCAGGTATCACCGGCGCCACCATCACGGTGGTCGGAATGCCGGCATCGGCGAGCCGCTTCAGCGCCTCGAGCCGCTTGGCCGGCGCCGAAGCGCGCGGCTCCATCGTTCGCGCCAGCTTCGGATCGAGCGAGGTCACCGACAGCGCCACCTTGGCGAGCTGGCGCTTGGCCATCCGGGCCAGGATGTCGATGTCGCGGGTCACCAGCGCCGACTTGGTGACGATGCCGACCGGATGCCCGGTCTTCTCCAGCACCTCGAGGATGCCGCGCATGATCTTCCGGTCGCGCTCGATCGGCTGATACGGATCGGTGTTGGTGCCGATCGCGATCATCTTCGGCTCGTATTCGGCGGCCGCCAGCTCCTTTTCCAGCAGCGCCGGCGCGTCCGGCTTGGCGAACAGCCGCGATTCGAAATCCAGCCCTGGCGACAGCCCCAGATAGGCGTGGGTCGGCCGTGCGAAGCAATATACGCAGCCGTGCTCGCAGCCGCGATACGGATTGATCGAACGGTCGAAGCCGATATCCGGCGACTCGTTGCGGGTGATGACCTTGCGGGCGGTGTCGAGGCCGACCGTGGTCTTAAACGGCGGCAGTTCGTCGAGGCTCTGCCAGCCGTCGTCGAACGCGACCCGCGCCTCGGCCTCGAACCGGCCGCTGTCGTTGGATTGCGCGCCGCGGCCGCGGCGGCGCTGCTTGTCGATCGCCACCTCGATGGCGGGAAACGGCGAAGGTGCGCCCACCGGCTCGGAGGGCGCCGTGACCGGCGGGCGCTTGAGGGCACTGGATGCTCTGCTCATGCGACGAAGATAACTACACGTCAGAACAAATCAAGAACATATTTGGATCGTCCCACGATGGCCGCGCCTGACGCGCCCTTCCCGCAACAACTCGGCCGGATCGCGCCAGATCCGGGCTGATTTCGACGCGCCGAGGTGTTAAGCGTGCGCCACACCGTCGCAATCAGGTCATTCAGCCGACATGTTGAGCGTCATCATCCCCACCGAAGGCGTCGAGCGGACCGCGGTCGCGACACTGGCGGCGCTGGTGCCCGGCGCTGCGGCGGGCGTGATCCGCGAGGTGCTGCTGGTCGACCGCAAGAACGACGGGGTGATCGAGCGCGTCGCCGACATCGCCGGCTGCGGCTTTCTCGCCGTTGAAGGCAGCCGCGCCGCCGCCCTGGCAGAAGGCGCCAAGCGGTCGACGTCGCCCTGGCTGATGTTCCTCCATGCCGGTGCGGTGTTGGATTCCGGGTGGATCGAAGAGACCACCCAGTTCATCCAGGGCGTCTCGCTCAGCGGCCATCCGCGCGCCGGCATTTTTCGCTACGCGCGCTCGCCCTATGCTGAGCCGAGCTGGACCGAGACGTTGCGGACGCTGCGCCGGCAGCTCTCCGGGCCGCGCGCCGATCAGGGCCTGCTGATTGCGCGCGACCACTACGACAGGCTCGGCGGCCATGATCCTCATCGTTCGGAAGGGCGCCTGCTGCGCCAGCTCGGGCGCTCGTCGCGTACAATGCTGCGCAGCCGTATCGTGTTGGTCTAAGAAGTCGCTGAGCGATGTCGTCTCGGCGCTCATTCAAAATATTACTTGCCACTGGCAACCATTTATATGACATTGGCAACAATCGAGGTTGTCATGTCGTCATCCATTGCTGCCGGTCAGATTGCCGCCGTCCGAGAGTTCAACCGGTTCTACACCCGTCAGCTTGGCGTGCTCGGCCAGCACCTGATGGACAGCCCCTATTCGCTGACCGAAGCGCGCGTGCTGTACGAGCTGGCGCATCGCGAGATGCCGCTCGCGAAAGACATGGGCGCCGCCCTCGGGCTCGACGCAGGCTATCTCAGCCGGATCGTCCAAAGCTTTGTCGACGGCGGCCTGATCAAACGCACGCCTTCACCTGCCGGTCGGCGGCAGTATCTGTTGGCACTGACCGCCAAAGGGCGCGCCGCCTATGCGGATCTCGAACGGCGCTCGGTGCGGGATGTCGGCGAAATGCTCGAGCGTGTGCCGGAGTCGGAGCGACCGCGGCTGACGCAGGCGATGGCCGTGATCGAGCGGCTGCTCGACGGCGGCTCGCATGCGCCGCCGGTGCTGCGCAGCCCGCGCCCGGGCGACATCGGCTGGGTCGTGCAGAGCCACGGCGCCGCTTACGCCGCCGAATACGGCTTCGACGCGTCGTTCGAGGCACTGATCGCCGAAATCGCCGGCACCTTCCTGGCGACCTACGATCCGGGTCGCGAGCGCTGCTGGATCGCCGATGTCGACGGCGCGCAGGCCGGCTCAGTGTTTCTGGTTCGCGACAGCGACGAAGTCGCCAAGCTGCGATTGCTGCTGGTGACGCCGCAGGCGCGCGGCCAACGGCTCGGCGAACGGCTGGTGCAGGAAGCGGTCGGCTTCGCCCGGCAATGCGGCTACCGCAAGGTCACGCTGTGGACCCACAGCATCTTGATCGCCGCGCGCCGGATCTACCAGAACGCCGGCTTCACGCTGGTCGCCACTGAACCGCATCGGAGCTGGGGCCAGGACCTGATCGGCGAGACCTGGGAGCTGCGATTGTAATGGCGCCGCGTCGCGACCAGCCGCGGCGCGTTACCCCCGAACTGATCGCGTTCCACGCCCGGCGTGGCCGCGCGCTGCAGCACGCCGCTATTCGTGCTGCGGTGCGCGCCGTGCTGATCCGCCTATTTGGTGCAGCCAGATGGTTGATCGCCTTCAAGCCGCGCGGTCGGCGATCATCGTCTCGACGAACTGCGGATAGCACTCGGCGAGTTCGGAGGTGACGCGGCCGCGCAGCAGCGCCAACGTCTCGGCGTCCGGCTCGGGTGTGGCCGGCACATTCACCGGCGCATCGTAGTCGAAGCCGGTCGCGGCGCGGACATCCTCGGCGGTGTGACCGCGATGCACGCTGCGCAACCGGAAGCGCTTTTTGTCCTTGTCGAACTCGAACAGCGCCAGCGACGTCAGCAGCGCGTGCGGGCCGCCGGTGCGATGGATGCCCTCGCTCGATCCCGGCGCGCTGACGAAGTCGACCTTGTCGACCAGCACGCGCGGCGAATGCTCCTCGCGGAACAGGATCACGCGCGGGATCAGATAGTACATATAGGCCGAGCCGAACGAGCCGGGCCAGCGCACCGTGCTGGCCGGATAGTCGCCGGTGCCGATCAGATTGATGTTGGCCTCGCCATCGATCTGACCGCCGCCGAGAAAGAACGCATCGACGCGGCCCTGCGCGGTGGCATCGAACAGTTCGAACGAGCCGTTGGTGAAGAAATTGTGCTCGCGCGAGCCGAGCACGATGACGCGCACGCGCTCGCGGCCGCGCTGCTCTTTGCGGGCGCGCAGCAGCATCGCGCCCGCGGCCGGGATAGGCGAGGACGCGCCGACCGCGACGGTGCGGACGCCGTCGAGCAGATCGGCGATGGTGGCGATCAGGATTTCGCGCGTGGTCGCGGGCGCTGTGCTCATGCCACCGCCTCGAAGCGCTGGGCGAAGCCTTTCATATAGGCCGCGAAGCCATCGGCCGAGCGCGCCATCTTGGCGTAGCGTGCGACTTCGGCGGTGTCCGTGGCGTATTCGCCCGCGAGCCCGATCGGCCAGGCGCCCTGCCTGGCTTCCGCGATGGCGCCGACATACAGCGCCGGCAGCACGCCCGCCGCAGAGCGCTCGTCGGCCAGAAGCGAGGTCTCGACGATGCGCTCGACCGTGACCAGCGTGGTCTTCGCCGCGTAGGCCATCGCGGCGAGTTCGGCCTGCCGGCCGATCCGCACATTGCCGAGGCGATCAGCCTCGCGGGCATGAAACAGCGCGACGTCCGGCCGGATCGCCGGCACCACGACGATCGGATCGCCGTCCGCGAACGGATTGTCGATCACCTTCCAGTCCGGCCGCATCTTCAGCACATCGCTGCCGATGATGCCGCGGATCGGCATGAACGGCACGCCCTTCTGGCCGGCGACGAGGCCGGCGAGAATCGCCGGACAGGTCGCGTCCATCATCTTGAACGCGCCGCTGCGGATGCCGTCGGCGAAGCGCGGCGCGCCGCCGGCTTCACCCAGCGTCACCGCGCTGGTCTCAAGCGTGCCGACGCAGCCGGCGCCGATCAGCATGTCGGCCTGGATGCCGCTGATCGGAACACAAACGAGGTGGAGGTTCTTCGGGCCTGCGGCGATGAGAGCAGCGGTTGCGGCCATTGCCGGCCCGGCATTGTCGGCGCCGAGCGCTACCGTCATGCCGTCCTTGATCTGCGTAGCCAGCGCCTCGATCGAAACGATCTCTCCCACCGCATCCTCCAATTTCACCGCGCGGATATTTCGGCGCGTGTCATTGGACACGATGGTTTCGCGACACCGCGTGGCTGTCAAGGCAGCCCGATCGCGTGCAGCTCTGCGTCAGCTCTTGGTGCGGCGCAGATGCTCGTCGAGCCGCGGCATGATCTCGACGAAGTTGCACGGCCGCGTGCGATAATCGAGTTGCGCGGCGAGAAGGCCGTCCCAGCCATCGCGGCACGCGCCGGGCGAACCCGGCAGGCAGAAGATGTAGGTCGCGCCCGCAACGCCCGCAGTGGCGCGCGACTGGATCGTCGAGGTGCCGATCTTGGCGTAGCTCATCATGTGGAAGGCGATCGAAAACCCATCCATCCGTTTTTCGAACAGCGGCTCGATCGCTTCCGGCGTCACGTCGCGGCCGGTGAAGCCTGTGCCGCCCGTCGTGATGATCGCGTCGATCGACACGTCCGCGATCCAGCGCCGGACGATCGCCCGGATCGCCTCGACATCGTCGGTCACGATCTCCCGCGCTGCCAGACGATGCCCCGCGGTGGTGAGCCGATCAGCCAGCGTCGCGCCGGATTTGTCGTCGTCGAGCGAGCGGGTGTCAGAGACGGTGAGGACGGCGATGTTGAGGGGGATGAAAGTCTTGGGTTGCTCGGAAGAGGCCATGAACCTAGCTCCAGCGTCATTGCGAAGAGCGAAGCGACGAAGCAATCCAGCTCAGTGCACGGCGCTGGATTGCTTCGCTTCGCTCGCAATGACGAACGTCCGTTATAGCCTCTCCGCCGCAAACGTATTACACGACTGCACCGTGCCCTGCTGATAGCCCGTCATGAACCAGCGTTTGCGTTGTTCGGCGGAGCCGTGGGTGAAGGAGTCAGGGACGACGTCGCGGCCGGCCTTGCGCTGCAGCGTGTCATCGCCGATCGCGCTCGCGGTGGTGAGCGCGGCGTCGATATCGCCGGGCTCGAGGAAGTTCGGCCGCTTCTTCTCTTCCTTGTTAACCCAGACGCCGGACAGACAGTCGGCCTGTAGTTCGACGCGGACCTGCAGCGCGTTAGATTCGGCGCGCGAGCCGGCCTGCTCCTGCAGGCGCGTTACGCGCGGCAAGATGCCTAGGAGATTCTGCACGTGATGGCCGGCCTCATGCGCGATGATATAGGCGGCGGTGAAGCGGCAGGCGCTGCCCGAGCAGCCCTTGAAGCGGGTCTCGACCTGCTTGAAGAAGTTGGTGTCGATGAAGATCTGCTTGTCCGGCGGACAATAGAACGGCCCCATCGCCGACTGCGCCATGCCGCAGCGCCCGCCATTGGTGGAGTCGCGGAACAGCACGATCTTCGGTCCCACGTAGGTCTGGCCGTTGGCCTTGAAGATCTCGCTCCAGCGATCGTCGATCTCGCCCAGCACTCCCGAGATCATCTTGCCCATGTCGTCAGTTGGCGCCCCCTGCTTGCCGGGCGACGAGCGTTCGGTCTGATAGCTCGGCGCGCCGCCGCCGGTGAGGATCTCGGCGCCGCCGATCAACAGCCGCGGGTCGATACCGAACGCCCAGCCGACCAGACCCAGCACCACAATCGTGCCGATGCCGAGACCGCCGCCGCCCATCGGAAAGCCGAAGCCGCCGCCGCCTCCGCCGCCACTCGAGCGCCGGTCGTCGATATTGTCGCTCTGACGGAAATCGTCGTCACGCATCGGTGTGTCCTCGGGTCCAAATCACTGCGGCCAACGCGCGATCACTTTGCCCGCCGCAATCAGCGACGCGCCTCAACAGATCCGCGACAATCAGAATTAACCTGCCCGGCAAATATTGCCTAGTGCGCAGATCGGTGGATGCGGAAGCGGTCGACGCTGGCATCTGCACAAACTGAGATATGCCGGCCGCTGAATGCGACCGCGCCTCCTCCTTGATGTGCAAAATCGACCCTCGCCAGCAGCAACAACAAACCCTGAAGAAACATTCGAGGCCCGTAGTCGTTCCGGGCGACATTTCGATTTCAATTAAGTCGATTTTTACTTTGCCGGGCCAATGTGTCGCCAGTCGGTTGTTTGGTCCCGCGTCTCCGACGGCGTCACATGAGTCAGGTTTGTTGAGTCATGGTTTTGTCGCGTCGCGGGGCGTCTGCAAAGGCGCCCCGCACTCAATTCCAGTACGAGCCCGAGAGCCACATCATCGTTGGTGACTGCGTCGCCGAGATGGAGAAGCTCCAGGCAAAGTCGGTCGATCTGGTGTTCGCCGATCCGCCGTACAATCTGCAACTCAAAGGCGCGCTCAAGCGTCCCGACGAATCGGAGGTCGACGCCGTCGACGACGATTGGGACAAGTTCGATTCCTTTGCCGCCTACGACAACTTCACCCGCGCCTGGCTGCTCGCCGCGCGGCGCGTCATGAAGCCGTCGGCGACGATCTGGGTGATCGGCTCCTATCACAACATCTTCCGTGTCGGCGCGATCATGCAGGACCTCGGGTTCTGGCTGCTCAACGACATCGTCTGGCGCAAGACCAACCCGATGCCGAACTTCCGCGGCCGGCGCTTCACCAACGCCCACGAGACCATGATCTGGGCGGCGCGCGATGAGAACGCCAAGGGCTACACCTTCAACTACGAAGCGCTGAAGGCCTCCAACGAGGACGTGCAGGCGCGCTCCGACTGGCTGATTCCGCTGTGCACCGGCGAGGAGCGGCTGAAGGGCGAAGACGGCAAGAAGGTGCACCCCACCCAGAAGCCCGAAGGCCTGCTGGCGCGCGTGCTGCTGAGTTCGTCGAAGCCCGGCGATCTGGTGATCGATCCGTTCAACGGCACCGGCACGACCGGCGCCGTCGCCAAGCGGCTGCGCCGCAACTACATCGGTTTCGAGCGCGAGCGCGTTTACGCCGACGCGGCCCGCGCCCGCATCGACGCGATCGAACCGCTGCCGGAAGATACGCTGAAGCCGTTCGTCACCGCGCGCGAAGCGCCGCGCGTGGCGTTCTCCGAACTGATCGAGCGCGGCATGATCGCGCCCGGTGCCAGGCTGGTCGATTCGAAAAAGCGCCACGGCGCTTTGGTGCGCGCCGATGGCGCCATCATGCTGGGCGACAAGGTCGGCTCGATCCACCGCATCGGCGCCGTCGCGCAAGGCTCGGGCGCCTGCAACGGCTGGACGTTCTGGCACGTCGAAACCAGCCAGGGCCTCAAGCTGATCGACGACCTCCGCGCCGAAGTCCGCAGCGCGATGGCGGCCGGCTGAGGTTCAGACACTCAAGACACTCTCCCCGTCATTGCGAGGAGCCGAAGGCGACGAAGCAATCCAGCCCGGTGCACGGCGCTGGATTGCTTCGCTTCGCTCGCAATGACGCGCGGCGTGCGCGCCTGGATCCTCCGCACATCGTGCCTCGCCGAGACCGAACTCGCGACAGATTGTACGCGACCGGTTCACCTTCGATTCAGCACGATCGCCTCGGCTGCCCAGTTCTTAACCGTTGC
This sequence comes from Rhodopseudomonas palustris, assembly GCF_003591005.1. Lineage (GTDB taxonomy): Bacteria > Pseudomonadota > Alphaproteobacteria > Rhizobiales > Xanthobacteraceae > Rhodopseudomonas > Rhodopseudomonas palustris_K. The sequence goes on along the minus strand of NZ_QYYD01000002.1, from coordinate 38,846 downwards.
GAAGCGGTCTTCCCGCGACACATAGGTAAACTGATAGGGTTCTCCGATGTCGCCGCGGCTGTCTGACCTCCACCAGCGTGTCCTCGCCATCAAGGACAGCCTGACCGTGCGCACTCAGATCGCGGCCGCGGGCGCCATGACGATTCTTGTCGTGGTCGGATTGCTGGCCGCCAGCGCGGCGTGGCTGAGCTACGCCAACACGGCGACGCTGCTGACCAGCAAGCTGTCGAGCGTGGCCGCGGTTACGGCCGAGCGGCTGCAGCGTTATCTGGTGACGCGTCAGCGCGAAGTGTTGCTGTTCTCCCGGCTGGAGCCGATGCAGAAGCTCTGGCAGAACGACCCCGACGCGTTGCGCAAATCCCTGGAGCAGCTGCAGCAATCGTTTTCGGATTTCGCCTGGATCGGATTTGCGCGGGTTGACGGCACGGTGGTGGCGGCGACCGGGCGGCTGCTGGAAGGCAAATCCGTGGCGGCACGGCCCTGGTTCAAGGAGGGCCTGAACGGCCCGATGGTGGGCGACGTTCACGAAGCGGCGCTGCTGGCTTCGCTGCTGGCGGCAAGGCCCGATGGCGAGCCGCACCGGTTCGTCGACGTCGCCGTTCCGGTGCATGGGCCGGACGGCGCGCTGCTCGGCGTTCTCGGCGGCCACCTCGACTGGGACTGGGCGCGGCGCCTGATCGCCAGCGTCGAGGCGAACGAAGGCGCCCATCGCACCACGATCACGATCTTCTCGGCGTCCGGCGACGTGCTGCTCGGGCCGGCGGCGCCTGCATCCAACGCCGGCGGCGCGGCCCTGAACCGGCTCCACCGCGGTGCAGGCGGCGCGATTGCCGAAGTCGCCGCTGCGGACGGCATGCTGACGGCGTTTCAGTCCAGCCTCGCGTTCGGCGACGGCAACGGGCTGAACTGGATCGTCGCGGCGAGCCAGCCGTCGCAGCTGGCGCTGGCGGCCGCGGCGCAATCGGCCCGCATCGTTCTCGCCATCGGCGCGCTGGCCGGGCTGATCGGCATCGTCATGATCGCGCTGGTGGCTCACCGCATCGCCCGTCCGATCCACTCCATCACCCGGGAAGCGGACCGGATCGGCCGCACCTTCGGCCCGACCATGCTGCAGCGAAAGGGCGGATCAGCCGAGGTCGTGCAGTTGTCGCGTGCGCTGCGGTCGCTGCTGCGGCGGATCGGCTTTGCCGAGGAGCGCATCAAGGAAGCCGAGGCGCGCGCCACTGAAAATGCCCGGCAGTTCGAAGACGACGTCAACCGCCTGCGACGTCTCGCCGACACCGACGCCCTGACCGGGCTGCTCAACCGCCGCGCCTTCCTGGCGGCCGCCGAAGAAGCCATAAAGGTCTGCCGCCACTACAAGCGCGGGCTTGCGGCGCTGATGATCGACGTCGACCACTTCAAACTGATCAATGATCGTCACGGCCACCCCGCCGGCGACGCGGTGATCAAGCGGGTCGCCGACATCATCGCCGGCTGCGTGCGCAACTCCGACAAGGCGGCGCGGTTCGGCGGAGAGGAATTCGTCGTGCTGCTGCGCGAGATCGATGCCGACACCGCCGGCGTCCTCGCCGATCGCATCCGCAGCGCGATTGCCGACGAGGCCATCCGCGCAGGCGGCGAGCGCGTCGACGTCACCGCATCGATCGGCGTCGCGCTATTCGACGAAGCCGATCGCGACGTGCAGGATCTGATCGAACGCGCCGACCAGGGGCTTTATCTGGCGAAGAATTCCGGCCGCAACCGCGCCGTCTTCATGCCGCGCGCCGGCGACTCCGCCAAGGCCGCCTAACTAACTCAGTCAAGCGCATGCGCCAGCACCTTGCGCATCAAATTCGGCAGCGCTTCATCCGCGAGCGTGGCGATCCTGACCCAGCGCATGCCGGCCGGCGCGCGCGTGCCGCTCGGCGCCTGCGCAGTGTAGACCACGAGTTCGAGCGGGAAATGCGTGAACACATGGGTCACGACGCCCGCCTTGCGATGCCAGCGCGTGATGCCCGCGAGCTGCGGCGCCTGCGCACGCGCCTCGCCATCGCTGTGCCCCGCGAGCCATTCGGAATTCGGCACCTCGGTCATGCCGCCGAGCAGACCCTTGGCGGCACGGCTGCGGACGAGCACGCTGTCGCCGCGAATCACCACGAAGGCGGCGCCGCGGCGCAGCTCGCCGGTTTTCTTCGGCGCCTTGCGCGGAAACGTCTCGGCATCGCCGCGCAGCCGCGCCGTGCAGCCTTGCATGAACGGGCACAGCGCGCAGGCCGGCTTTTTCGGCGTGCAGATGGTGGCGCCGAGATCCATCAGCGCCTGCGCGCTGTCGCCGGCGCGCGAGGGGCCGAGCAGCGTCTCGGCCAGCGCCTTGATGCGCGGCTTGGCCTTCGGCAGTTCCTCCTCGACCGCGTAGAGCCGCGACACCACACGCTCGATATTGCCGTCGACCGGCATGGTGCGGCGGCCGAACGCGATCGCGGCGATCGCCGCCGCCGTATAAGGCCCGACGCCGGGCAGCGCGCGCAGGCCCTCTTCGGTATCGGGAAAGCGGCCGCCGTGCTGCGTCGCCACCGTCACCGCGCAGGCGTGCAGATTGCGGGCGCGTGAGTAGTAGCCGAGCCCGGCCCACATCCGCAGCACGTCGTCGAGCGAAGCCGCGCCCAGATCGGCGACGCTCGGCCAGCGCGCCAGGAACTTGGCGAAATACGGACCGACCGCGCGCACGGTGGTTTGCTGCAGCATGATTTCCGAGAGCCACACTGCGTAAGGATCGGCCGGGGTGCCGGCGGGCGGGCGCCATGGCAGCGTGCGGCGATGGCGGTCGTACCAGGCGAGCAGCGCGGCCGGGCGGCCGGCAATCGGATCGCCGCCGCTGTCGCTCTCTGTGTTCTCCGGGGATTGTTTCCGCCGCGGCTTGGCGCCTGCTAGACTCATGGCCCGTATCGTCGCAAAGCCGTTCGCTATGAGCAAGCCCGCGCCATGAGCAAGCCCGCCCCGATCTATAAGCCCGGCCCGATCAGCGCCAAGCCGCTGTCCGGCCTGCTCGGCCCGACCATCAACGAAGCCTTCGCCAAGCAGGGCTTCGCCGCGCGGGAACTCGTCACCCGCTGGGCCGAGATCGCCGGGGCGCAGATCGCGGTGCATTGCGAGCCGTTGAAGATGCAGTGGCCGCGCCCGGTCGAGGGCCAGCCGCAGCAGCCGGCGACTTTAATTCTGCGGGTCGAAGGCCCGATGGCGCTGGAGATCCAGCATTCGTCCGACCAGATCTTGCAGCGGGTCAACCGCTTCTTCGGCTGGAACGCGGTCGGCAAGCTGGCGCTGCGCCAGGCGCCGCTGTCGCGCCGGACCCGCAAGCCGGCACCGCAGCCTCTCGATCCGAAGGCGGTCGCGCAGGTCGCCGCCAGTCTCGACGCCGTCGAGGATGAGGATCTGAAACTCGCGCTCGCCCGGCTCGGGGCCACGATCAAGCGGAAGTGACGCTTGCGCGCAGCCGCGGTTTCCGGCCCGGCATTGCCACAATTACGGTTTCAAGCTAGCTGACGGCTGTGCGGCTCCGGCCGCGCCAGCTTTATGTCTTGCCTTGAGCGGCGCGCCGCCGCGTTGGAGCACCTGATGATCACGCGCCGCACCTTCACCGCCGCTCTGTCGCTGACCGGCCTCGCCGCCGTCGCCGGCGTCTCACCGTTCCGGCTGATCGACCAGGCGTTCGCCCAGAGCACCAAGGCCGCGACCGCCAGCGACGTCGCCAAGCCGATGTCGCTGCCCGACATGGCGCTCGGCCCGAAGGACGCCGTCGTCACCGTCACTGAATACGCCTCGATGACCTGCTCGCATTGCGCGGCGTTCAACGAGCAGGTGTTTCCCAAGCTGAAGGCCGCCTATATCGACACCGGCAAGATCCGCTACGTGTTCCGGGAATTCCCGCTCGACATCAAGGCCGCGGCCGGCTCGATGCTGTCGCGCTGCATCGCCAAGGACGATGCGGCGAAGTACTTCGCCGTCACCGACCTGTTGTTCAAGACCCAGGCCGAGTGGGTGCTCAAGGACACCACCGAACAGCTCAAGCGCATCGGCAAGCAGGCGGGCCTTTCCGCCGCCGAAGTCGAGACCTGCCTGAAGGACCAGGCGCTCTTGGACAAGATCGCCGCCGACCAGAAGTACGCCAACGAAGTGCTCAAGGTGAACTCGACCCCGAGCTTCTTCGTCAACGGCGAAATGCTCAAGGGCGAAACCTCGCTGGAAGAATTCGCCAAGCGGATCGATCCGCTGCTGGAGAAGAAGAGCTGAGGCGCTGGCCTTAGGGAGTAAGGCCGTCATCCCCCGCGCAACATGCGCCGTCATCCTGAGAGCCCGGCCGGAAACGAAGGCCTAATTCTCAGCCCCACTCTTCAGCCGTGTAGTTTGCTCACAACTTCCGTCATGGCCGGGCTTGTCCCGGCCATCCACGCCTTTTGTGCATTTCCCGCCGCAAGGCGTGGATGCCCGGCACAAGGCCGGGCATGACGCGCGGAGAGGAAGGCACTTATCGCGGGTCGCTCGATCAAGCCGGACGATGACGTCAGAGGATGACGCGAGCCTCGTGCTCCGCCGCTGACCTCAATTCACCTGTCAAACAGCCACGCGTAGTTCTTCTCGCGGCTCCGCTGAGCCCGAGCTATGCACCCGTCGCTTCACAGCGAGGGGTGGGGGCGCGCCGCGCGGCGCGAAGGGTGGTGCTTGTCGCGAGGGCTTGCGATCCCTCGCGCGTCGCCTTGCGGCGCGCCCACCAGCGGCGATCTTTTGGCCGAAGGACCGTTCTTCCGGGACCGAGCGAGCTTGCGGGCTTTCCCCGGCCTCCTCTCGACCCGTCCAGCCTCTTGAAGCGGCGGCCGCTCGTAGTAGCGGCGGACGGTGGCCCTCGGCCTCCCGGACGCGCGGGTGCGAACCGCAACGCGCAGGACGCCGCGTCCGCCCGACATCGCCGGCCATCCGGCGTCATCGGGCATCGTGCCGGACCGGTTTCCCCGGCCCGTCGATCTGTCCCGCTTGACGACGCCTCGCGAAGCGCCCCTCACGGACAGGACGTAGCGGATTATAGTCATAATAGGAATTTTGTCAACGCATGATCTTTGACGCTCGGACGCGTTGCGACGAATTGACGATGGCTGGGGCGCTGCAACCCTTGCACCCTGCGTGAGAGTTGCAACCAAAGTGGTGCTCCCCGACAGCGAGATGGACCGATGACGGAGTTCAACCAGAGCGGAGAATGAGCAGATCAAGTTGACAGCCACGTTCGTCAACAACATCGGCGCCGGCTTCATCATCGCCGGCATCGTCGCTCCCGGTCTGTCGTTGCTGAGTGACAGGCCGATGCTATCCGACGCCGCCTTCCTGGGCGCCGGCGTTGGTTGCGCAGTGCTCGGTCTCGCTTTACATTCCCTGGGTCGCAGCGCGCTGCGGAGGATCCGATGACCGACATCCTCTACTTATTGACCGTTCCTATCCTCGTGACACTGATGGCCGCCGGCGTGGTCTGGCACAGCAACCGCCGAGCCGAAGCATCCTTCCGCGCGCGACTGCGCAGTCGCCCCGAGACGGTCGTCTCCATACCACCGGCCGATGTGATCCGCGCTCAGCGGGATCAGGTGTGATCGCGGTCAGCCCGTAGCCTGGATGCAGCGAAGCGAAATCCAGGACAGCGCCAACGTCGCGCACAATGTCGGGCGTTTCGAGCTGCCGCCCTCGATTGCGCTTCGCTTCATCGAGGCTACAAAGTCGACTGCCCCATGCGCAGCCAGTAGCCTGGATGAAGCGAAGCGAAATCCAGGACAGCGCCAACGTCGCGCACAATGTCGGGCGTTTCGAGCTGCCGCCCTCGATTGCGCTTCGCTTCATCGAGGCTACAAAGTCGACTGCCCCATGCGCAGCCAGTAGCCTGGATGAAGCGAAGCGAAATCCAGGACAGCGCCAACGTCGCGCACAATGTCGGGCGTTTCGAGCTGCCGCCCTCGATTGCGCTTCGCTTCATCGAGGCTACGAGATTGGCTCGGTGTGGTGTTATGAGAGATTTTCGCGATGGTCTGGTATCGTCGCAACTTGCTTCCTGGCGGGACGTTCTTCTTTTCGGTGACGTTGGCCGACCGGAGCAGCTCGGCGCTGGTCGATCATATCGATCTGCTGCGTCAGGCTTTTCGCAAAGCGCGACTCCGACATCCGTTTGCCATCGATGCGATCGTGATCCTGCCCGATCATCTTCACACAATCATGACGATGCCCGAAGGCGATGCGGACTTTCCAGCGCGCTGGAAGGCGATCAAGGCCGGCTTCAGCTACCTGCTTGGGAAGGCAGGTATGACGATGCCGCGCCGGCGCAATGGCGACTATCAAGTTTGGCAGCGACGTTATTGGGAGCACACGGTTCGTGACAACAGCGACTTCGAACGCTGCGCCAACTACATCCACTTCAATCCGGTGAAGCATGGCCTCGTGACGACGCCGGGCGCATGGCCGTATTCGTCGTTCCACCGTTTCGTGCGGGCAGGCGTGTTGCCGCCGGATTGGGGTGGGGATGGTCGCATTGATGCAGAGGGGTTCGGGGAGAGGGCGACATAGGTCCCCGGATTGCGCTTCGCTTCATCCGGGCTACAGAGAAGGTGCTGTCTGTAGCCTGGATGAAGCGAAGCGTAATCCAGGATCGGTCCGTGAAATCCCCACCTTTCTCACCCCTCCCCCCCTAAATCCCCCCGTGGAAAAGCCCGGTTCCGCGGTTGCCGTGCCTGTTCCTCCCCGCCATTGTCGCCGGCTACCGCCGCTGCCGGCGGCATGCGAGTCGCGACCGGTCGGACTGCCTATGGTATTGTCCGGCTTGAGAGATTCGCCTGCGCCGGCCGATAACCGGCCCATCGAGTATCGGACCAGATGAAACTCACGCGTCTCCGCCTTCACGGCTTCAAGTCGTTCGTCGAGCCCACCGACTTCATGATCGAGCCGGGTCTGACCGGCGTGGTCGGGCCCAACGGCTGCGGCAAGTCCAATCTGGTCGAGGCGCTGCGCTGGGCGATGGGCGAGACCTCGCACAAATCGCTGCGCGCCACCGACATGGACGCGGTGATCTTCGCCGGCTCCGGCAACCGCCCGGCCCGCAACCACGCCGAAGTGGTGATGTCGCTCGACAATTCGGCCCGCACCGCGCCGGCGGCACTGAACGATTCCGATACGCTGGACATCTCGCGCCGGATCGAGCGCGAGGCCGGCTCGCAATATCGCATCAACGGCCGCGAGGTCCGCGCCCGCGACGTGCAGCTGCTGTTCGCCGACGCCGCCACGGGCGCGCGCTCGCCGGCGCTGGTCCACCAGGGCAAGATCGGCGAAATCATCCAGGCCAAACCCGAGCAGCGCCGCCGCGTGCTGGAAGACGCCGCCGGCGTCGCCGGCCTGCATGCCCGCCGCCACGAGGCCGAACTGCGGCTGAAGGCGGCCGAAACCAATTTGACCCGCGTCGAGGACGTGATCGGGCAATTGTCGACCCAGGTCGACGGGCTGAAGAAGCAGGCGCGCCAGGCGATCCGCTTCCGCGAGGTCGCCGCGAAGGTGCGCAAGACCGAGGCGACGCTGTATCACCTGCGCTGGTGCGACGCGCAGGCCGAAGTCGGCGCCGCCGCGCAGGTGCACGATCTCAGCGTCCGCGACCTCGCCGAGCGCACCCGCGAGCAGGCCGAGGCCTCCCGCATCCAGGCCGACCGCGCCTCGACGCTGCCCGGCCTGCGCGAGGCCGAGGCCCGCGCCGCCGCCGGCCTGCAGCGCCTGACCAACGCCCGCGAACTGCTCGACCGCGAGGAAGCCCGCGCCAAAGAGCGCGTGGTCGAACTCGAGCGCCGGCTGGCGCAGTTCACGTCCGACGTCGCGCGCGAGAAGCAGCAGGCGGTCGACGCCGACGAGGCGCTGGAGCGGCTGCAGATCGAGGACGTCGAGCTGCGCGAGGAGATTCTCGAGCGCGTCGAGAAGCGCAGCGGCGTCGACGAGCGCGTCGGCGAGGCCGAAGCGGCGCTGGGCGAGGCCGAGCGGCTGTTCGCCGAGCTCACCACCCAGCTCGCCGAGCTGACCGCGCGGCGCAATCAGTTCGAGCAGGCGGTGCGCAGCCATCGCGATCGTCTTGCCCGGCTCGACACCGAGATCAAGAACGTCGAGAGCGAGATCGACCGGCTGACCCAGGAAACCGGCGGAGCCGGCAATGTCGACGAGCTCGCCGAAGCCGTGGCGATGGCGCAGGAGACGATCGCCGAGCTGGAAGGGGCCGTGCAGAACGCCGAAGCCGCGCATGTCGCCGCCCGCCAGAAGCTCGACGGCTCGCGCAGCCCGCTGACCGAAGCCGACAAGCGGGTGCAGCGGCTCGAGACCGAAGCCAAGACGATCAGCAAGATCCTCAACGGCGAGACCAAGAATCTGTGGCCGCCAATCATTGACGGCATCACCGCCGCCAAGGGCTACGAGAAGGCGATCGGCGCCGTGCTGGGCGACGATCTCGACGCGCCGGTCGATCCGTCGTCGCCGATGCGCTGGACCGATATCGGCGTGCAGGCCGATGATCCGGCGCTGCCGGACGGCGCCGAGCCGCTGAGCAACCACGTCACCGCGCCGCCGGAGCTGGCGCGTCGCCTGGCGCAGATCGGCGTCGTCGCCAAGGAGCGCGGCGGCGAGCTGGTCGGCCAGCTCAAGACCGGGCAGCGGCTGGTGTCGCTCGACGGCGACGTCTGGCGCTGGGACGGCTTCGTCGCCTCGGCGCATGCGCCGACCGGCGCCGCCCGCCGCCTCGCCGAACGGGCCCGGCTGGTCGACATCGAGAACGAGCTGGAGCAGGCCCGGATCGACGCCTCGGCCAAGCGCCAGGCGCTGGAGATGGCCGAAGCCGAGCTGCGCAGCGCCGCTGCGGCCGAGACCGCGTCGCGCGAAAATCTGCGCGGCGCCCGCCGCGAGGCCGATGCGGCGCGCGAGCGCCTTGCCGCCGCCGAGCGCGAGGTCAACCGCCACGCCGCGCGCAAATCCGCGCTCGCCGAAGCGCAGTCGCGTCTCGCCAGCGACCGCAGCGAAGCCGAAATGGCGCTGGAGGCGGCCGAGAACGCGCTCGGCGATCTCGCGCCCAACGACGACGCCGAGCAGCGGCTCGCCGCGGTGCGCGGCGAGATCGACATGCATCGCCGCAACGCCGCCCAGGTCCGCGCCGAGGCGCAGGCGCTGGCGCGCGAAGCCGAGCTCGCCGACAAGCGGCTGCAGGCGATCGTCGCCGAGCGCAACGAGTGGACCCGCCGCAAGCAGAGCGCGGCGGCGCAGATCGCCACCGTCGACGAGCGCGTTGCCGAATTGACCGCCGAGCGCGCCGAACTCGACAACGCGCCGACCGTGTTCGCCGAGAAGCGCAGCGCGATCATCACCGAGATCGAATACGCCGAGGCCGACCGCCGCAATGCGGCCGACGCGCTGGCCGAGGCCGAAGCCGCGATGGCCGACACCGACCGCGCGGCGAAATCCTCGCTCGAACAGCTCTCCAGCGCCCGCGAAGCCTGCGCCCGCGCCGAGGAGCGGATGGAAGCGGCGCGGCGCCGGCTCGAGGACATCGAGCGCGAAATCCGCGACATGCTGGAGATCGAGCCGCAGGCGGTCGCCTCGCTGGCCGAGATCCAGGAAGGCGCGACGCTGCCGCCGCTCGCAGAGATCGAAGCCGACCTCGACAAGCTGCGCCGCGACCGCGAGCGACTCGGCGCCGTGAACCTGCGCGCCGAGGAAGAGCTCAACGAGGTCGAGAGCCAGCACGGCTCGCTGGCGGCCGAGCGCGACGACCTGGTCGAGGCGATCAAGAAGCTGCGCACCGGCATCCAGAGCCTCAACAAGGAAGCGCGCGAGCGCCTGCTGGCGTCGTTCGAGGTCGTTAACGGTCACTTCAAGCGGCTGTTCACCACGCTGTTCGGCGGCGGCGAGGCCGAGCTGAAGCTGATCGAGAGCGACGATCCGCTCGAAGCCGGCCTCGAGATCATCGCCAAGCCGCCGGGCAAGAAGCCGACCTCGCTGTCGCTGCTCTCGGGCGGCGAGCAGGCGCTGACCGCGATGGCGTTGATCTTCGCGGTGTTCCTCACCAACCCGTCGCCGATCTGCGTGCTGGACGAAGTCGACGCGCCGCTCGACGACCACAACGTCGAGCGCTTCTGCGACCTGCTGCAGGAGATGCGCGAGACCACCGAGACGCGCTTCATCATCATCACCCACAACCCGATCACCATGGCCCGCATGAACCGCCTGTTCGGCGTCACCATGGCCGAACGTGGCGTCTCGCAGCTGGTCTCGGTCGACCTGCAGGGCGCGGTGGATATTCTGGATCAGAACGTGGCGTGAGCGGCGTCAGCTGCTGCCGATCTTCTGTGTGGAGCGAAGCGCTGGCTATTCCCCTCCCCCTTGCGGGGAGGGTCGGCCGAGCGCAGCGGAGGCCGGGGTGGGGGTCCCCGAGCACCGTGCCTGTGTCCACCCCCACCCGACCGGCCTTACGGCAAAGCCGATGCGGAGCATCGGCGTTTGACTTGGAGACGGCGGCCAAAGGCCGCCTATGCACCCTCCCCGCAAGGGGGAGGGGAAACTTAGCTCGCTACGCGGCTTTGCGATGATCTCCCCCGCCCTGCCCGCCGATCTCAAGGCCGCGCTGGAGCAGCTGATGTACGGCACCTCGCGCGGCGATGCCGCGGCGCGCGCGGCTGCTATGTCCCGCACCTATCGCGACGGCGGCACCTCGGCGCCGATCGTCAGTGCGACCGATGCGATCGCCTATGCGGGCGCGCGGATGCCGGGGACGTATGCGGCGGTGGCGGCGAGCCTGAATGCGCTCATCGAGATCACGCCTGACTTCTCACCAAGTACGCTGCTCGATGTCGGCGCTGGGCCCGGCACCGCATCGTTCGCGGCAATGCAGGCGTTCGAGTCGCTGCGGACGCTGACCCTGCTCGACGCCAACCCGGCGCTGCGTGAGCTGGCGTTGACGCTCACGCAGGAGCGTCCGCGCGCCGCGACGCTCGACTACCAACTCGGCGATGCGCGAAAACTGCTGGCGAGCGCGCAGCCCGCCGAGCTGGTGATCGCCAGCTACGTCATCAACGAACTCGGCGACGCTGCGCGCGACCAACTCGCCGATGCGCTGTGGCGCGCCACGACCGGCACGCTGCTGATCGTCGAGCCAGGTACCCCCGCGGGCTATCACCGTATCCTGCAGGCGCGCGCGCGGCTGATCGCGCAGGGCGCGCACGTCGTCGCGCCGTGCCCGCATGACGCGGCGTGTCCCCTGCAAGCGCCCGACTGGTGCCACTTCGTGCAGCGGCTGCCGCGCTCCAGATTGCATCAACACCTCAAGGGCGCCGAACTTCCCTATGAGGACGAAAAATTCAGCTACGTGGCGCTGAGCCGCGCGGCGCCGCCGCTCTGGCCCTCGCGCGTGCTGGCGCAGCCGGAGCAGACCAAGGTGGCGATCACCGCCAAGCTGTGCACGCCGGATGGGCTCAGCACCGCCGTCGCACCGCGGCGCGACAAGGCGGCCTATGCACGCTTCCGTCGTCTCAGCTGGGGCGATGCGATCAGCAGCGAGCCAGAGTAATCAGGCGGGAATAATCGGCGCGCGGCGCTGTTGGTGAGGAGGACGCGCTTGCGTCGCCCCGTTCACCAGGAGTTACTCCGCATGTCCCGCACGCTTACGCTGCTCGCCGCCGCCGGCTTGGCGCTGATCACCACCGCCGCCTCCGCCCAGATGCTCAAGACCGCCGACACCGCCGCCGGCAAGACCTTCGTCGACGCCAAGGGCATGACGCTCTACACGTTCGACAAGGATGCCGGCGGCAAGTCGATGTGCAACGGCCCGTGCGCCACCAACTGGCCGCCGCTGATGGCCGCCGCCGATGCCAAGCCGGCCGGCGACATGACCGTCGTGACCCGCGACGACGGCAGCAAGATGTGGGCCTACAAGGGCAAGCCGCTCTACACCTTCGCCAAGGACACGAAGCCCGGCGACACCACCGGCGACGGCTTCCTCAACGGCGCCTGGCACATCGCCAAGCCGTAAGGCATCGCGCTCACTCTCTCTCGTCATTGCCGGGCTTGTCCCGGCCATCCACGCCTTTCTCGCGTCTCCGTCAGCAAGGCGTGGATGCCCGGGACGAGCCAGGACGAGCCCGGGCATGACGCAGTGCCTACTCGCCGCCTCCTCGCTTCGAAAGGAACGCCGCGCGAAAGGAACGGCGTGCGGGGACCTGCGTTGCAGCCTCGGATCAGGAGGCGCCGCATGCCGATTCATGACCCGCGGACCCGCAGATTATCGCCCAAGGCTGTCACCCGAACGCTGGCGCTCGCCGGCCACGGCCTGATGGGCGTCGCGATCGGCCTCGCCTTCGCGCTGCTGACCACCCGCTCCGACGCTTACGGCATCCGGCCGGCGCTGCTGGCGCTCGACCCGTCCGGCTTCCGGCTCACCGATTTCACCGTGACCTGCGCGCTGGCCTTCGGCGTGGTGACGACGATCACCGGCCTGGCGCTGACGCTGGGCGAGGAGAATTAGTCGCTACGCCGCGTGCCGCGTCGCGGCGCGGTCGACCGTCATCTCCAGCCGCAGCGGGCTGCGGAAGGTGGAGGACGGCATCCAGTCGAGCTGCGGCGCGGCGCGCGTGTAGTCCGGCACGACCTTGTGGAATTCCTCGAACGCGATCTTGATCGCCATGCGGGCGATCGCCGAGCCGAGGCAGCCGTGGACGCCGCCGCCGAAGCCGAGATGGCCCTTCGGCCTGCGCTTCAGATCATAGACATCGGGATCGGCGAACTGCCGCTCGTCGCGGTTGGCGGCGCCGTAGGCGAGGCAGACGAAATCGCCGGCCTTCATGGTCACGCCGTGCAGCGTCAGGTCGCGCTGCAGGCAGCGCTTGAATCGCTGGGCCGAGGTGTTGTAGCGCAGCGATTCCTCGACCGCGTCAGGGAGCAGTGCCGGGTCGGCGGCGACGGCGCGGCGGACGTCGGCGAAATCGGCGAGGTTCAGCGCCAGCATGCTCATGAAGCCGCCGAGCGACTCGATGCCGGCCATGATCAGCGTCGTGGTGGTCAGCAGCACCTCGCGCTCGTCGAGCCTGTCACCGTCGATCTCCGCCGTTGAGAAATGCGAGATCAGATCGTTCTGCGGCGCCGCGCGGCGCTGTGCGATCACGCCGGCCGCGTAGTCCTGCATCCAGGCGTAGGCGGCGAGATGCTCCGGGCCCTTGGCGCGTGTGATCGGGTCGCTCTGCACCATCAGCACGGCCTTGTCGCGCACCGTCTGCTCGTCGCCGAGCGGCAGGCCGAGCGCGGCGAACAACACCCGCACGGTGAATTTCGACGAGAAGTCGGCGATGAACTCGAACTGCTCGCGGCCGCGCAGCGCCTGCGCCGCCTCACGGGCGATGTCGCGCATCGGCTCGGCCAGCGCCTCGAGATTGCGCTTCATGAAGGCGTGCTGGACGAGACCGCGCAGCCGGTCGTGGCGCGGCGGATCGGTGGTGCCGAGCGTGGCGCCGGCGCGGTTCGGCAGCTCGGTCATCAGATTGCCCTGCGCCGAGGAGAACACCTGCCAGTTGGTGCCAGCGCCGGCGACATCGATATAGCGCGACAGCACCCACATCTGCGCCGCCTCGCTCCAATACACCGGATGCTGGTCGCGCAGCACTTTGTACAACGGAAACGGGTCGGCATCGACCGCGGGCGAATAGGGATCGAAGGCGAACATGGCGATGTTTCCTCGGGTGATAGCAATGCGTTGTTTGTTGTCGCTGGATTGCTTCGTCGCTTCGCTCCTCGCAATGACGGCGGCGACGAGTGGCTACGCCGCCCTTGCCAGCTTCGGCCGGTTCTCCAGCAACATGATGCCCGACGCGGTGTTGGAGATCGGCAGATGATAGTTGCGGTGCAGCTCGGTGACGTCGCCGAGCAGCGCGCCGCGCATCGCGACCCAGTTCATGACTTCGACGCCCTGGCTGCCGGCGAGTTCGACCAGCTGGTGCGGGTCGATGCCCAGCAGGCTGTCGATGTCGCCGGTCATCGCGTCCATGCAGCGGCGGTCGAAGGCGGTGTTGATGAAGCCGGCGCGCTCGCCTTCGAGCTGATGCGACAGCCCGCCGGTGCCGATCACCACCACCTTGAGATCTTCCGGATAGCTTTCGATGGCGCGGCCGATCGCCTGGCCGAGCTTGTATCAGCGCCGCAGCGACGGCAGCGGATGCTGCACGGTGTTGACCACCACCGGTACGGTCGGGATGTCGTGGGCGCGCCCGCGGAAGAACAGCTCCATCGGCAGGCTGTAGGCGTGGTCGACCAGCATCTCCTGGCAGGTGACAGGATCGAACTCGGCGCCGACCAGCGTCTCGATGATGTGCCACGACAGCGCGGTGTCGCCGCGGAACGGCTGGCGCACCGGGATGCCCCAACCTTCGTCGTCGTTGCGATACTCGGGGGCGGCGCCGACCGCGAAGGTCGGCATCTTGTCGAGGAAGAAGGCGAGCCCGTGATCGTTGTAGATCACCACCGCGGCGTCCGGCTTGTTGGCGTCGAGCCAGCGGCACGGCGCCTCGAAGCCGTCGAAGAACGGCGCCCAATAGGGGTCCTTCTGCAGACCTTTGGCGATCGCGACGCCGATCGCCGGCACATGGGATGCGGCGAGGCCGCCGATGATCGTCGCCATTAGCTATCCCTCGCCGCGATCAGCTTCGCCTTGAACTGCTCGACCGTCAGTCCGGTCTGCAGCGCGCCGATGTCCTGCATGTTGAGCCCGAGAATGCCGGCGAACTTCGCCAGGTAGTAGGCGTTGCCGCCGAGATCGAGCAGCTTCAAGAGATCGCGCTTGAGCAGCGCCTCGGTCTGCGCCGCCGTCAGGCCGTAGCGCGTGCAATACGCCGCCTCGTCGCGCACGAATTCGGCGCGGTTGCCGGCATCGTTGAACGAGAAGCACATCTTGTTGAGGGCGTAGCCCTTCTGCGCCGCTTCGGGGCCGAAGATCGGCGTGCCGAAGATCTTGCGCCGGCCGGGTGGCCCGTCCGCCGCCCTGGCCCGAGCTGCCTGGCTGGTCGCCTGCCCCATGCCTACTCCTCCCGATCGCCTGCCACCAAACGGCAGCGTTTCGCGAACGATAGGCGGGCGCAGCTACCCCGGATTGAGCCAAATCAAATGATTGTTTCGTCGCCCTCAGCCGCGGCCGCGCAGCCAGGCGCGCAGCCGTTGCAGCAGGCCGATCCGCGCCTCGCCGTCGATCGGCTGCTCCAGCGCCAGCGACGGTGCGTCGGGCAGGTCGGCGATGCCCTCGTCGGCCGCGGCAAGCTCCGGCGCCAAAGCGGTCGCCGCCGCGAGCACCCGCGGACCGACTTCGGCCAGGAACGCCTGCTCATATGCCCGCGTCAGCCGTGCGAGGGCCGCGTCGAGCGGCAGCCAGTCGACGGCGCGGATGTCCTTCATCAGCGGCCGGCTCGGCGCCGCCTCCGCTTCCATCCGCCAGAAGTGCACCACCTTGGAACGGCCGCCGACCTCATAGGCCAGCGTGCCGAGATAGTCGTGCACGGCGGCGACGCGGTGGCCGGTTTCCTCCAGCACTTCGCGCTCGGCGGCCTGGCGCGTCGTTTCGCCGGGCTCGAGCTTGCCCTTCGGCAGCACCCAGTCACCACGTTTGCGCATGCGGACCACGGCGAACAGCGGCGCGTCGCCGCGTCGCACCACAATTCCACCCGCCGCCAGCACCGATGGTCGCAACTCGCATCCCCTCTCCGGGTCGTTCACCCAAGCGCTGTGATAGCGCATCTTGGAGCAGCCCCGCCGGTTCGGTGCCGCCACCCCAATATAGGATTGCTTCGGCCTGGAGCGAGACGCAATCCGGCGCCGGCCCAGATGGGCGAGCTGATCGATACGCGCACCGGTCCGGCTGCGATGGCCGGGCGAGACATCAGCGCGACCTGCGCGAGCTGCCCGCAATTGGAACGGCCTGCACACATTACCGCCATGCCGCACGACTTTAGATATGTGAAACTGTTTTAAGTAGAACCGCCAGAGGGTGGGATGATGGCGATCGACTTCACGCTGACCTCGTATCAGCGACGCCTGCAACGCATCGCCCGCGAATTCGCCAACGACATCCTCGCGCCGCTCGTGAACGCCGCCGACGAGGAGAGCGATCCGCAACGGGCTTTCCAGGCGGTCAAGGGCGCTTACGTCGAGAGCTACAAGCTGGGCTTCGCCACCGGCTTCATCCCGAAGAAATACGGCGGCGGCGGGATTTCCAATCTCGATTTGCAGATCGTGGTCGAGGAGATCTGCGCCGTCGATCCCGGCTTCGCCACCATCCTGCTCGTCAACGGGCTGGCCCTGATGCCGCTGGTGTGGTTCGGCTCCGAGAGCCAGAAGCAGAAATGGCTGCCGCAGGCGACCAGCGATCCGCGGGGTGAGTATCTGGCCGGATGGACGGTGAGCGAAGCTCCGGGCAATCCCGGCGGTACGGCGAATTTCGACGGCGCCGCGGCCTACCCGGCCGGCATCGGACTGACGGCGCAGCACGACCGCAAGAACGGCGAGTACATTCTCAACGGCCGCAAGCTGTGGCCGGTGAACGCCGGCGGCTGGGACCTGCGCGGCGCGGACGTCAACGTATGCATCGTGCGAACCGATCCGCAGGCCGCGGGCTCGCGCGGCCTCAGCGCGATCGTGGTCCCGCGCAACACCGGCGGGATTTCCTACGAGCGGCCGGTGTCGAAGCTCGGCCACCGGCTGTGTCAGAATAATTCCGTCGTGTTCTCGGATTGCCGGGTGCCGGAGGAGAACGCGTTCGCGATCGGGGACGGCGATCTGGTGATCAACAAGGCGTTCACGTGGTCCGGCCCGGTGGCGGCGATCGCGTCGGTCGGCGTCGCGCGCTCGGCTTACGAATACGCGCTGAGCTGGGCCAAGACGCACACCGGCGGCGGCGACCAGCCGATTATCACGCATCAGGCGGTCGCCTACACGCTCGCCGAAGTCGCCATGAAGGTCGAGGCCGGCCGCGCCTTCGCCTGGAAGGCGGCACACTATCACGATCTGCACAACGCCGACGGCCATGCGATCGGCCCGATGGCCAAGGTGTTCTGCAGCGAGATGCTGTTCAACGCGGTGTTTCAGGCGATGAAGGTGGTCGGCGTCAACGCGCTCGACCGGTCGCTGCCGCTCGAGCGCTATCTGCGCGAGGCCGCCGTGTTTCCGCTCTACGATGCCGGCAATCTCGGCATGCAGATGCGCAAGATCTGCGCCGTGATGGCCAGCCCCGATTTCGATCCGCGCGCGATCTCACGCTCGGCCGCGACGCCGTTCGCCAAGACGGCGCCGCCGCCGGAGACTCAGGCCGTCGGCAAGAACCTGAAGCTGCAGGCCTGACCGCCGCGCTGCATGCACTCCTGATGCTCGATCGGCGCGCCCATCAGGCCGGAGAGAAATCCGAGATCGAACTGGCAGACCTCGACATAGTCTTTCGACAGATCGTGGAACACGCAGTTCTTGCACTCGATGCGCGGCAGCTTCTCGCCTTTGCCGGGCGAGATCACCCGCGCGGCGAAGCCGGTCTCGTTCATGATTTTCACGATCTCGACGACGCGCTCGACCCTGGTCTTGCCGACCAGACGCGGAATTGCGGCCGACGACATGTCGACGCCGAGTTCGAACATGTAGGCGCCGAATTTCGATGCGCCGATCTTCTTGCGCAGGCTCTCGAACATGACGCGCGAGAACCATGAATAGCGCTTCGGAAACAGATCGATCCCGCTGTCGGTGAGCGTGTACAGAAAGCGCGGCCGGCCGCCGCTCTTCGACGAGGTGTGCTGCACGTAGCCGGAGCGCTCCATGCCGGCGAGATGCTGCTTCACCGCGCTGCGGGTGAGGTCCACCGCGCCCGCCAGTTCGTCGATCGTCAATCCGGCTTTCACTTCCAGAAGTTTCGCCAGCAGCTTCTGCTGGGTATCGCCGACTATCACCAATCGCCTCCGCTCAGCCCTTGCCCCAGATGTAACCCAAGACCGTCATCGCCGCTGCGTGAATTTCGGCCACATCCTGCACAAAACCCCGACAGCGTGCACGCGCAAAAAGCTAATAGCCAGTTTAAACAGTTTTTACTGCCTAAAACATCTTCTTGTCGTTTGCCGCCCGCGGCCGATGATGGCGGTGTTGAAGCGGGGCGCCGGGCTCTTCGTCTGCAACGATCAGTAATCAGCACAGTGGGAGAACGCGAATGGCGATCGATTTCACGATGTCGGCGGAGCAGCGCAAGATCCAGAAGATGGCGCGGGACTTCTCCGAAGGAGTCCTGGCGCCGGTGATACCAGCGGCCGACAAGGAGCCTGATCCGATGCTGGCCTACCAGATGACCAAGGGCGCCTATGTCGAGGCCTACAAGGCCGGCATCGCGATGGCGATGCTGCCGAAGGAGTACGGCGGCGGCGGGTTGTCGTGCCTCGATTTCGTGATCGCGGCCGAGGAAATCTGCGCCGTCGATCCCGGCTTCGCCTGCACCGTGCTGTGCAACGGCCTCGGCCTGATGCCCGTCGCCTGGTACGGCAGCGAGGAACAGAAGAAGCGCTTCATCGGCGCGGCGACCTCCGACCCGACCGGCACCTATCTGAGCGCCTGGACGGCCGGCGAACCGCCCGGCGGCACCGGCGGCACCGCGAATTTCGACAGCCCGCTGCCGAAGGCCGGCATCGGCATGACGGCGGTGCGCGACGGCGATTACTTCATCCTCAACGGCAAGAAGAAATGGTCGTCGTCGGCGGGCTGGGACGGCCTCGGCAGCAATACGCAGACAGCGATCATTCGTACCGACAGCAGCGTCGGCGGAACCCAGGGGCTCTCAGCGATCGTGGTCGAACGCGGCACGCCGGGGATCACCTGGAAATTTCTCGACAAGGAAGGCCACCGCACCACCTCGAACGCGCTGGTGATCTTCGACAACGCCAAGGTGCCGGTCGACAATCTGCTGCCCGGTGCCGAAGGCAACGGTGACTTCGTCATCAACCGCAACTTCGCCTGGTCCGGTCCGGTGGCCGCCATCGCCGCCGTCGGCGTGGCGCGCGCCGCCTACGAGGACGCCCTCGCGTTCCTCAAGAAGAACACTGCCGGATCGCTGACGCCGATCATCCGCTTCCAGAATGCCGGCTACATCATGGGCGACATCGCGGCGAAGATCGAATCCGCCCGCTACTTCTCGTGGCGTGCGGCGGACTATCTCGACAAGCACGCGCAGCACGCCGAGCTGCTCGGCGCGATGTGCAAGATCAACGTGACCGAGACGATGTTCGAGTGCGTCTACAAATGCATGCAGATCGTCGGCGTCAACAGCCTGTCCACCGAATACAAATTCGGCAAGTATCTGCGCGAAGCCTCGGTGCTGCCGATCTATGACGGCGGCAACATGGGCATGCAGCGCCGCCGCGTGCACGGCGTCATCGCCGAGGAAAGCTTCAACCCGCGCGCAATCATGGACGACGATTTCGTGCCGTTCGAGAAGTCGATGGAGGCGATCGACACCGTCGCCGACCCGATCGCGAAGTCGCGCGGCATCTTGCAGGCGGCGGAGTAAGATCCCGGGACCGGCCGATCTCAGGCCGGTCCCACCTTTTCGGAGTTGCTCACAAACTTCGTCATGGCCGGGCTGGTCCCGCCTGCGCGGCCGTAGCCGCTTCGGCGCGGCGAAGGCCCGGCCATCCACGCCTTTTCTGCATTTCCGCCCGCAAGGCGTGGATGCCCGGCACAAGAGCCTGTGCTCGGGCCGGCGAAGCCGGACCCGAGTGCCGGGCATGACGCGGGGAGAGGCAAGTGCCCGAACCTGAACAGCGCATTTCAGGCCGGCCTCTCAGGATGACGATTCCGCGGTCGAGGCGACGGCTTCGCTTCAATCCATCGATGGATCGATCGCGCCACGTCACGCGCGGACTGGCGGTGAGCGCATCCGCCGGGATAATCTCCCCTGGCACCACCGCAGAGCCGGTGCCGGACCGCAGCGGACACGCCGCGCGGCCGAGAAGAAACGACCACGAGGACACGCGCATGACTTTCTGGGCGGAGCCCGGCATCGGCGGCGAACTGCGCCGCGAAACCCATTACGGCGACCTGACGATGCTGTGCTTCGCCGATCGGCCGCCGCATCTGGCAGCGATGTTCGACGACCTGGTGGCGCGGTTCGGCGACCGCCCGGCGATCGTCGACGATCGCACGCTGAGCTATCGCGAACTCGATGGTGTGGTGCGCGGCATCGCAGGGTCGCTGACCTCGCTCGGCATCGCGCGCGGCGACCGCGTCGCGCTGTTTCTCGGCAATTGCTGGGAATTCCTCGCCGTCACGCTGGCGTGCAACCGGATCGGCGCGCTGCTGGTGCCGATCGGCACAAGGCAGCGCAAGGCCGAGCTGGAATTTCTGCTGGGCAACAGCGGCGCCAGGCTGCTGGTGTTCGAGGCCGAGCTGGCCGACCAGATTCCGTCCGCCACCGAAGCGCCCGAGCTGACGCATCGCTTCGTCGCGCATGGCAGCGCGACCGGCGCGCGGCCGTTCGACGATCTGCTCGCGACAAATGCCGCCGATGTCGCGCCGGCGCCGCTGCACGAGGACGACACCGCCGTGATCCTCTACACCTCGGGCACCACCGGCAAGCCGAAGGGCGCCGAGCTGACGCATCTCAGCATTTTGCACTCGGCCTACGCGTTCGCACGCGCGCATGACCTCACCGAACACGATCGCGGCCTTGTCGCGGTGCCGCTGTCGCATGTCACTGGTCTCGTCGGCGTGTCCTATGCGACGCTGGCGGCCGGCGGCTGCGTGGTGCTGATGCGGCAGGCCTACAAGACGCCGGATTTCCTGGCGATGGCGAGCCGCGAACGGATTACGTACTCGATCCTGGTGCCGGCGATCTACACGCTGGTGGCGATGGCGCCGGAGTTCGATCAGCATGATCTCTCCGCGTGGCGGATCGGCTGTTTCGGCGGCGCGCCGATGCCGGTGCCGACCATCGAGATGCTGAGCAAGCGGCTGCCGCAGCTGCAGCTGCGCAATGCCTATGGGGCGACCGAGACCACTTCGCCGACCACCATCATGCCGCAGGCCTGTTGGCGCGATCACATGGACAGCGTCGGCCAGGTGATCCCCTATGCGCAAGTCCGCGTCGTCGATGCGGACGACCACGAGGTCGCGCCCGGCGAGCCCGGCGAATTGCTGATCGCTGGACCGATGGTGGTGCCGCGCTATTGGCAGCGGCCGGACGCCAACGCGACGGAGTTCGTCGACGGCTATTGGCGCAGCGGCGACATCGGCTCGGTCGACGCCGAGGGTTTTGTCCGGGTGTTCGACCGCAAGAAGGACATGATCAACCGCGGCGGCTTCAAGATCTTCTCGGCCGAGGTCGAGAACGTGATCTGCGGCATCGACGGTGTGCTGGAGACCGCGATCATCGGCACGCCCGACCCGGTGCTCGGCGAACGCGTCAACGCCATCGTGGTGACGAGTGAAGGCGCGAGCCTGAACGAGCGCGACGTCGCCGCCTACTGCGCGGCGCGGATGTCGGACTACAAGGTGCCCGAAAGCATCATCATCCGCTCGGAACCGCTGCCGCGCAACGCCAACGGCAAGATCCAGAAGATCGTGCTGCGCGACACGATCGCGGAGCGGGCGGCGCGGCATGGGCGGGTGTGATATTTGGCGTGAACCTCGGTGCTCATTCGTCCAAAGGCACTCGCACATCCGTCATTGCGAGCTGAAGCGAAGCAATCACGCAGTGCACGAGGCTGGATTGCTTCGCGTCGCTCGCAATGACGGCGAGTCCTGCCCTCGCCCAGCAGCGATCCGGGTGAGGGCACTCCGCTCCGCGAATCGCTGAGTCACTGCCTGGGGCCCCCTCACCCCAGCCCTCTCCCGCGAGCGGGAGAGGGGGCGCGCCGTGCTCGGGGCAACTCTGCGGCTTAACAATGACTTGTTAGTTCACTTGCTTTTTGATCTTCACCTGCACGTCCCGCGGCTTGGCCATGTAGGGCGCGGAGGTGACGAGGACGTCTGCACCCGCTCGCGCATAAGCGGCGGCGTTGCTGGCGTTGATGCCGCCGGCGGCGGCGATGATCGGGCGGCGGGGCGCGGCGGCGAGTTGCGCGGCCAGCGCGGCGACGTCGGCGGGAGCGAATTTCTCCAATTGCAGCACGTCGAAGCCGGCGTCGGCGGCGGCGAGCGCTGCGTCGATCGAGGATACTTCGGTGATCAACTTTTTCTCCGGCGCGGCGGCGCGCAGCCGCGTGACGGTGGCGGCGAGCGGTTCGTCGAGAAACGCGCGGTGCTCGGCGAACACCAGGATGGTCTCGGACAGGCCGAACCGGTGCATGCCGGCGCCGCCGGCCTTCACGGCCGCGACCGCAAACCGTTTGGTACCGGGCGTGCTCTTGCGGGTGCAGGCGATCGCGATGCGGGGCGACACCGTGCGCGCCGCGTCGACGATGTCGGCCGTCGCGGTGGCAACGCCGGACCAGATCTCGATCAGCGTCTGCGCCACCTTCCAGCCGCGCAGCAGAGCCGCCGCCGTGCCATGCGCGCGCAGGATCGGCGCGCCGGCAGCCAGCCGATCGCCCGATTTGGCGGTCAGCTCGACCTCGCAGCCGCACAGCCGCAGCAGCGCGGCGGCGTCTTCGGCCAGCGCCAGCACCATCGCATCACGCGCCGCGAACTCCATCACGCCGGCCTGTCCGCCGATGCCGAGTGCCTCGGTGGTCAGGTCGCCATACGGTACGTCGTCGTCGAGCAGGCGCTCCAGTTCGGCAATGGTGACGGCAGGCATGCGGGCTCCTCGGGCGTGGTCAGGACGCGGCGCGAAACTGCGTGTTACGGCCGTTATGTCCAGGCCTATACGACGCCATCGGCATCGCGACAGCCCGAACCATCGCAGGGGTGAGTCCCCGGACCTGACCGAGCAGCGCTACCGACGCGTTGCCACGCTTCGCGCCGCGGCCGCCCGCGGCCGCAGCACCGTCACCTTGTCCTTGCCGCTCGGCTTGCAGAAGATCCCGTGCAGCGCCAGGATCAGGCTGCGCACCTCGTCGCTGGCCAGCGAATAGAACACCTGCTGGCCGTCGCGGCGCGTCTCGACCAAGCGCTCGGCGCGCAGCCGGGCGAGCTGCTGCGACACCGTCGGCTGCCGCTCCTCAAGCAGCGCCGCCAGTTCGGACACCGACTTCTCGCCTTCGGCAAGCTGGCACAGCATCAGCAGCCGCGACGCATTCGAGAGCGTCTTGAGAAATTCGCTGGCGACCAGCACGTTCTGCCGCAGTTCGCTAGTATCCACGCGTGAGACCGCGGTGCCGGCTGGCTTCCGACCTCGTTTAGGCACAGGCATGTTGAAGCCCCTTGCAGGCTTGCGCCGGTCGATCCCGCATGGGGACACCGCGCCTGCGGTCGTTTTGAAACATCGATGTTGGCTGAACCATTGAAGATGCAATCTACTGTTGCAACACATTTTCAACTGGGCAAGCCTGTTGTTGCGGCATAGCCGCCAAACGAACGTGCCGGCCGCTCGCCCGCGTATCATTCGATCTTCTGCAGCCCGAGACCTTATGCAAAATCCGGAAAGCCGCTTCTATCGTTCGCATGGCCTACGCCTGCACTATCTCGATTGGGGCAACGACACCGCGCCGCCGCTGCTGCTGGTGCATGGCGGCCTCGACCACGCCCGCAGCTGGGACCATCTGGCGCGATCGCTGCGTCCGGATTTCAACGTCATCACGCCCGATCTGCGCGGCCATGGCGATTCCGACTGGGCGCTCGGCGGTAGCTACAGCCTGCCGGAATACGTCTACGACCTCACCAGATTGCCGGCACTGCAGGGACGCGGGCCGATCACCGTCATCGGGCATTCGATGGGCGGCATGGTCAGCCTGATCTATACGGGAACGTTTCCGGAGCGGGTCGGCAAGCTGATCGTGCTCGATGGCGTCACCGTAGCGCCCACGGCGACCAGGCCGCCGGTGCACGAGCGCACGCTGAAATGGATCGGCCAGCTCGACGCGCTGGAAGCGCGCGCGCCGCGGCGCTACCGCGACCTCGCCGAGGCGGCGGCGCAGATGCAGGTGCGCAATCCGCGGCTGTCGCCGGAGCTGGCGCTGCACCTGGCCAGCCACGGCACTAAACTCAATGCCGACGGCAGCTATGGCTGGAAGTTCGACCCGTATCAGCGGGTGATGGCGCCGCATCGGCTCTGGGCCGACGACCATGTCGAACTGTGGCGCCGCATCAGCTGCCCGACGCTGCTGCTGTTTGCCGGCGACGGCCTGATGCGCGGCGCTGCGGCCGGGATCACCGACTACTTCCCCAACGCCCGCGCCGAGACCGTCGACGACGCCGGCCACTGGCTGCAGCACGACCGGCCCGAGGAGGTGTTGCGGCTGATCAGGGAATTTCTGTTGGGCTGAGCGCCCGTCAACCGGCATCAGCTCCGTCATGGCCGGGCTTGTCCCGGCCATCCACGCCTTTGGCGCGGTGACGCAGCAAGGCGTGGATGCCCGGCACAAGGCCGGGCATGACGATGGGGGAGTGCGCGATGCGTCGCCCGGACGCGTCAGTGGTCGGCGAAGATGCGGTAGCGCTGGGGTTGCAGGCCGATGCGGTCGCCGACCTTGAGCGAGTGGTCACGCGGCGCGTCGATCTCGATCAGCGTGTCGCCCTGCCCGCCATTGAGCACGATGTCGGCGCGCTGCATCGGGCCGAAGGCGCGCACCGCCTTGACGGCGCCTTCGAGCACGCCGGTGCCGCTCGGGCCGACTGCGACATCGTGGCGACGCACGAACAGTTTCGACGGCCCGGCGACCGCGTCGGTCGGCGCCAGGTCGAGCACGCGGTCGCCGAGCCGGACGCGGCCGTCCTGCACCTCGACCGGCAGCACGATCGATTCGCCGATGAAGCCGTGCACAAACGCGGAGGCCGGCCGCTCGTAGACGTCGCCGGGCGAGCCGATCTGTTCGATGCGGCCCTTGTCCATCACCACCACGCGGTTGGCGACTTCGAGCGCCTCTTCCTGGTCGTGGGTGACGAAGATCGAGGTGACGTGGATTTCCTCGTGCAGGTTGCGCAGCCAGGCGCGCAGCTCCTTGCGCACCTTGGCGTCGAGCGCGCCGAACGGCTCGTCGAGCAACAGGATGCGCGGCTCGATCGCCAGCGCGCGGGCGAGCGCGATGCGCTGGCGCTGACCGCCGGACAATTGGTTCGGGTAACGATCCGCAAGCCAGCCGAGCTGCACGAGGTCCAAGAGATCGCCGACCCGCTTCCTGATCTCCGCCTCGCTCTTGCGGATCCTGCGCGGCTGCACGCGCAGCCCGAACGCGACATTCTCGAACACGCTCATGTGCCGGAACAGCGCGTAGTGCTGAAACACGAAGCCGACGTGACGCTCCGCGGCGCCGCGCGCCAACGCATCCTCGCCGTCGAACGCGATCGAGCCTGAATCGGGCCATTCCAGCCCGGCGATGATCCGCAGCAGCGTGGTCTTGCCGGAGCCGGACGGGCCGAGCAGCGCCATCAACTCGCCGGTCTCGACCCGCAGGTCGACATCGTCGAGCGCGCGGAAGCTGCCGAAATTCTTGACGATGTTGCGAACTTCAATGGTCATTGGAATTCAGCCCTTGTTCGATGCGGCCTTCCAGCACGGTCTTGACGATCAACGTCACCAGCGCGAGCAGCGCCAGCAGCGAGGCGATCGCGAATGCAGCCACCATCTGGTACTCGTTGTAGAGAATTTCCACCAGCAGCGGCATGGTGTTGGTTTCGCCGCGGATGTGGCCGGAGACGACCGAGACCGCGCCGAATTCGCCCATCGCGCGGGCGTTGCACAGCAGCACGCCGTACAGCAGACCCCATTTGATGTTCGGCAGCGTGACGCGCCAGAACGTGGTCCAGCCGCCGGCGCCGAGCGAGATCGCGGCTTCTTCCTCCAACGGACCCTGCTCCTGCATCAGCGGAATCAGTTCGCGTGCCACGAACGGGAAGGTCACGAACGTCGTCGCCAGCACGATCGCCGGCACAGCGAACAGGATCTGCACGCCGTGCGCCATCAGCCACGGCCCGAACCAGCCCTGCGCGCCGAACAGCAGCACGAACACAAGGCCGGAGATCACCGGCGAGACCGAGAACGGCAGGTCGATCAGCGTGATCAGCAGCGTCTTGCCGGGAAATTCGAACTTGGCGATCGCCCAGGCGGCGATCACGCCGAACATCAGGTTGAGCCCGACCGAGATGCCCGCCGCCACCAGCGTCAGCCGGATCGACGCCAGCGCCTCCTCGTCGCTCAGTGCGTCGAGATAGAAGCTGACGCCTTTGGACAGCGCTTCGGAGAACACCAGCACCAGCGGCAGCACGACGAACAAGGTGAGGAACGCCACCGCGAAGCCGATGACCAGCAGCCGGACCCACGCGGGCTCACTATGCGCGGCGCGCCGCATTGCAGCCGCGGGGACTGCGGCCTTGTCGGCCGATCTGCGCACAGGGCGCCTCACTGGGCTTGTTGCAACCAACGTCATGCTATCACGCCGTGGCCAGCGAGCGGGACTGCGCCCAGTGCTGGATCCGATTGAGAATGAAAATGATCAGAAACGAAAACACCAGCATCACCACCGCGATCGCGGTCGCGTCGGAATAGCGGAACTCCGACAGCCGGATCACGATCAAGAGCGGTGCGATCTCGGAGACGTTGGGCAGGTTGCCGGCGATGAAGATCACCGAGCCGTATTCGCCGACCGCACGGGCGAAGGCCAGCGCGAAGCCAGTCAGCGCCGCCGGCGCCAGACTCGGCAGGATGACGCGGCGGATGGTCTGCCAGCGCGAGGCGCCGAGCGACTCGGCGGCTTCCTCGAGTTCGGCGTCGAGGTCGATCAGCACCGGCTGCACGGTGCGGACCACGAACGGGATGCCGATGAAGATCATCGCCAGGAAGATGCCGAGCGGCGTGAACGCCACCTTGATGCCGAGCGCGGCGAGCGGAGCGCCGAGCCAGCCCTTCTGGGCGAACAGCGTGGTCAGTGCGATGCCCGCGACCGCGGTCGGCAGCGCGAACGGAATGTCGACGATGGCGTCGAAGATCCGCCGGCCGGGAAAGCGATAGCGCACCAGCGCCCACACGATCAGCAGCCCGGCGACGAGATTGACGCAGGCGGCGGCGAGCGACAGCCCGAACGAGATCTTCAGCGCGTGCAGCGTCCGCGGCGCCGTCACCGTCGCCCAGAACTCGGCGAGGCTGAGCTCCGCGGTCTTGAGAAACAAGCCGGCCAGCGGGATCAGGATCATCAGCGACAGCCAGGTGATCGTCAGCCCCATGGTGAGGCCGAAGCCGGGCAAGGAGCGGCGGCGGGACAGCGTGCTCACAGGAGCACCTGTGGGGGGCCCTGAAGTCGCGCGATAAAAGCGACCGAGCTATCCCCGTCATTGCGAGCGAAGCGAAGCAATCCAGAGCGCGGTGCACGGAGCTGGATTGCTTCGTCGCTTCGCTCCTCGCAATGACGCGGAGAGAGGTTGGGGATCAAACGCCAAGGCTGGGGGACTCGGAATCGCCCCCTCACCCCGGCCCTCTCCCCGCGCGCGGGGAGAGGGAGCGCACTGTCTTCGTTGCTAAGCATACCATCCCCAACTCTGCCGATCGCAGCCGTGCTGTGCGCCGGCGACCCGCGCGCCGTTCAGTTCTTATAGATCTTGTCGAACACGCCGCCGTCGGCGAAGTGTTCGGTCTGCGCCTTGGTCCAGCCGCCGAACACGTCGTCGATGGTGAACAGGTCGACCTTGGCGAACGAGCCCTCGTGCTTCTTGGCAATCTCCGCGTCACGCGGACGATAGAAGTTGCGTGCGGCGATTTCCTGGCCGTCCTTGGAGTAGAGATAGTTGAGGTAAGCCTCGGCGGCGGCGCGGGTGCCCTTCTTGTCGACCACGGTGTCGACCACAGCGACCGGCGGCTCGGCCAGGATCGACACCGACGGCGCGACGATCTCGAACTTGTCGGCGCCGAATTCCTTCACCGCCAGATAGGCCTCGTTCTCCCAGGCCAGCAACACGTCGCCGACGCCGCGCTCGACAAATGTCACGGTCGAGCCGCGCGCGCCGGTGTCGAGCACTGGCACCTGCTTGAACAGCTTGCCGACGAAGTCGCGGGCGCCCTCTTCCGAGCCGGACTTCTTCAACGCGTAGCCCCAGGCCGCCAGATAATTCCAGCGGGCGCCGCCCGAGGTCTTCGGATTCGGCGTGATCACGCTGACGCCGGACTTCAGGAGATCGTCCCAATCCTTGATGCCCTTCGGGTTGCCCTTGCGCACCAGGAAGACGATGGTCGACGTGTAGGGCGAGGAGTTCTGCGGCAGCCGCTTCTGCCAATCCTTGGCGAGCAGCCCCTTGTTGGCGATCGCGTCGATGTCATAGGCGAGCGCCAGCGTCACGACGTCGGCCTGCAGCCCGTCGATCACCGAGCGCGCCTGCGAGCCAGAGCCGCCATGCGACTGCTTGAGCGTGACCTTGTCGCCAGCCTGTTTCTGAAACGCGGCGGCGAATGACTTGTTGAAGTCGCTGTAGAGCTCGCGAGTGGGATCGTAGGACACATTGAGCAGCGTCACGTCGGCCGCCTGCGCGGACGTCGCGATCAACAGGCCTGCGAATAGCGGAATGAGTCGGCGAAGCATTTTCAATTCTCCATGATCCGGACGACGTCTCAGTCGTCACCGGCGGAGTTGCGAAACTCAACAACAAAGCCGCTCAAGTCAACGAAACCGCATTTCATTGTTCGATCGGGCGCGACAGCAATCTGCTACGAAGTCTTCATCGTATGAATGCCGCATTCCGTCTTGCTACGCCCCTGCCAGCGCCCCGAGCGCGTATCATCCGCCGATGAGGCCCGGCTGGTACACGGCATGCAGCCGACCGACAGGAAGCCCGAAGCCAGCAAAGGATGCGGCGGCAATTTGCCGAGCGTGTAGATCGCGGCGATCTCCTCGCGCGACACGTTGGCGAACGGGTTGAACTTCAGGCGCACTCCATCGGCTTCGACCACCGCAATCTCCGTGCGTGCGCCGCCCTGGAATCGCTTGCGGCCGTTGATCCAGCCGTCGAACGGCGCCAAGGCGCGGCGCAGCGGCTCCATCTTGCGGATGAAACAGCATTTGTCCGGATCGGAGAACCACAGATCCTGTGCCGGATCGTCGCGCTCTAGATCGGCGGCCAATGGCTTGACCGAGCGCACGTCGGTGAGGCCGAGCTGATCGATCAGCGTATCGCGATATGCGAGCGTCTCTTCGAACAGCCAGCCGGTATCGAGAAACACCACGGGGATCGCCGGATCGACGTCCGCCATCACTTTCAGAAGCGCCGCCGACTCGGTGCCGAACGACGACACCAGCGCGACGCGGTCGCGGCCGAGTTCGCGGACCGCAGCGGCGATGATCTCGGCCGGCGACGCGCCGTGAAGCGCGCTGTTCAGCGCGGCCGCGCGCACCGCCGTGGCATCGGGCGCCGCGGCTGGAGATGGGGAGGTTTGGGTGAGGTTGCTCATTCCCGAATGACTTTCTGCACGGCCGGTTCGACTGCCATCACCGCACCGCGGCACGAAGTGACCGATCAAGGATTGAATAGAAATATTTTCTATCTATGTATCTTACAAGCCAGATCGATAGAAAATTATTCTTTCTGTCGGGGGCTTCCACCGTAGAAATTCCATCCCCTATCTATGCGCCGCAGAGATGTTCGTTCTCCTCACGATAATGACGCCGTCTCGGCCGCGCGACAACGAGGGTCCGGATCGATCCGGACCCGTCTTGCCGGGAGCCTGTACATGACCCTCGCCGCACCCGAACTTCGCGCCGCGCAACCGGCGTCCCTGCCCGATCTTCCGCCACGGGACGCATTGCCCCCAATGGACCACCTCGACGCGCTCGAGGCGCAGAGCATCTACATTTTGCGTGAGGGCTTCGCCCGGCTGAAGAAGCTGGCGCTGCTGTGGTCGCTCGGCAAAGACTCCAATGTGATGATCTGGCTGGCCCGCAAGGCGTTCTTCGGCAAGGTGCCGTTCCCGGCGCTGCATGTCGACACCGGCAAGAAATTTCCGGAAATGTACGCCTTCCGCGAACACTACGCGAAGGAGTGGGATCTCGATCTGCGCGTCGACCCCTGCCCGCCGATCGACAGCGTCGATCCGACGTTGCCGCCGGCGGCGCGCTCCGCGGCGCGCAAGACCGAGGGCCTGAAAATGGCGCTCGCCAAATACGGCTTCGACGGACTGATCGCCGGCATCCGCCGCGACGAGGAAGCGACCCGCGCCAAGGAGCGCGTGTTCTCGCCGCGCGGCACGGAAGGCGGATGGGACGTGCGCGATCAGCCGCCGGAGTTCTGGGATCAGTTCAACGCCTCGCCGCCGCCCGGCGCGCATCTGCGTATCCACCCGATCCTGCATTGGACCGAGGCGGATATCTGGGCCTACACCAAGCGCGAGAACATCCCGATCATCCCGCTGTATCTGTCGCAGAACGGCAAGCGCTATCGCTCGCTCGGCGATCAGGACATCACCTTTCCGGTGGCGTCGACCGCCTCGTCGATCGACGAGATCCTGCACGAACTGCAGACCACCAAGGTGCCGGAGCGCGCCGGCCGCGCGCTCGACCACGAGACCGAGGACGCCTTCGAGCGTCTGCGCGTCGCCGGCTATCTGTAAGTAACAATTCCGACCATGAGTGATGCCATGAACCTCGCGGTTTCGCCCGCCTCTCTCACCACGCCGAACGGCACCACGCGGCCGCTGGTCCGCATCGTCATCGTCGGCCATGTCGACCACGGCAAGTCGACGCTGGTCGGCCGGCTGCTGCACGAGACCGGCTCGCTGCCGGACGGCAAGCTGGAAATGCTGAAGGCGGTCAGCGCCCGGCGCGGCATGCCGTTCGAATGGTCGTTCCTGCTCGACGCGCTGCAGACCGAGCGCGACCAGGGCATCACCATCGACACCACGCAGATCTCGTTCCGCACCCGCTCGCGCGACGTCGTGCTGATCGACGCGCCCGGCCACGCCGAATTCCTGCGCAACATGATCACCGGCGCCTCGCAGGCCGACGGCGCGGTGCTGATCATCGACGCGCTGGAAGGCGTGCGCGACCAGACTCGGCGGCACGGCTATTTGCTGCATCTGCTCGGCATCAAGCAGGTCGCCGTCGTGGTCAACAAGATGGACCGCGTCGACTTCTCGGCCGATCGTTTCAAGGCGATCAGCGACGAGATCACCGACCATCTCACCTCGCTCGGCGTGACGCCGACCGCGGTGATTCCGATCTCGGCGCGCGACGGCGACGGCGTCGCCGAGCGCACCGACAATATCCGCTGGTACCAAGGCCCGACCGTGGTCGAGGCGCTCGACGCGCTGACGCCGTCGCAGCCGCTCGATCAGCTGGCGCTGCGGCTCCCGGTGCAGGCGATCTACAAATTCGACGACCGCCGCATCGTCGCTGGCCGGATCGAATCCGGGCGCCTGCAGGCGGGCGACGACATCGTCATTATGCCGGCCGGCAAGATCGCCAGGATCAAGAGCGTCGAGAGCTGGCCGGTGACACCGGTGGCCGGGCCGCAGGGCGCCGGCCGCTCGGTCGGCATCACGCTCGACCGCGAATTGTTCGTCGAGCGAGGCGACGTCATCGCCCATGCGGGCTCGGCGCCGCGTGATACACGGCGGCTGCGTGCCCGCATCTTCTGGTTGCACGATCAGCCGCTCGAGGCCGGCGCCTCAATCCTGGTGCGGCTCGGCACCCGCGAGACGCGCGCCACCGTGGTGGCGATCGAAAAGGCGGTCGATCCCGGCGATCTCGGCAGCGTCGCCGCCAAGGCGATCGCCCGCAATCATGTCGGCGAAATCGACCTGTCGCTGGCGCAGCCGGTCGCGGCAGACCCGGCCGAAACCTTTCCGCGCACCGGGCGGCTGGTGATCGAGGTCGGCGGCCGCATTGCCGGCGGCGGCCTGGTGCTCAGCGTCGACGCCGGCCAGCGCGCCGCCACCGCCGACATCGTGCCGGTGGAGTCCGCACTGCGGCCCGAAGAACGCGCCGCCCGCTTCCGCCACACCGGCGCGGTGCTGTGGTTCACCGGCCTGCCCGGCTCCGGCAAGTCGACGCTCGCCAAGGCGATCGAGCGGCGGCTGTTCGACCGCGGCGGCTCGCCGATCCTGCTCGACGGCGACACGCTGCGCGCCGGGCTCAACAGCGACCTCGGCTTCTCGCCGGAAGACCGCGCCGAGAATATCCGCCGCCTCGCCGAGATTGCCGCACACCTCGCCGCCAACGGCCACGTGGCGATCGTCGCCGCGGTGTCTCCGGCACTGGACGATCGTGCCGCCGCGCGCCGCATCGCCGGCGAGCATTTCCGCGAGATCTACGTCGCAACGCCGGCGGAGGTCTGCGAGCAGCGCGACCCGAAGGGCCACTATGCCAAGGCGCGCGCCGGCGCGCTGCAGAACTTCACCGGCATCGGCAACGACTATCAGCCGCCGGTCGCCAGCGAACTGACGATCGACACTTCGGCGCACAGCGTGGCCGAAGCGGCCGATCAGGTCGAGGCCATGCTGGCGAGCAGCGGCATATTGGTCGGCGAACTCGTCGACCTCGCCGCTCATATCTGAGGCGGCGGTCGTCGCCGCGGCTCGGACCGCGGCGACACAAACTTGCCGGCCGGTGCGCAAATTGAAAATGGCTTGATCGGCGGCGGCATCGTATCGTCTGATAGTCCCGCCCGCCCCATTCCTGCCAGGAGACCGCATGGCCTTGTCGCGCTTCGAGATCAATCGCCGCACTATTTTGCTGACGTCGGCCGCGATCGCCGCCAATGTGATCAATCCGATGCGCGCCTTCGCGCAGGAGACGCCGCGCAAGGGCGGCGTGTTCAACGTCCATTACGGCGCCGAGCAGCGCCAGCTCAATCCGAGCCTGCAGGCCTCGACCGGCGTCTACATCATCGGCGGCAAGATCCAGGAGCCGCTGGTCGATCTCGATGCCGCGGGCAATCCGGTCGGCGTGCTGGCGGAGAGCTGGGAATCGACGCCGGACGGCAAGACCATCACGTTCAAGCTGCGCAAGGGCGTGACCTGGCACGACGGCAAGCCGTTCACGTCCGAGGACGTCGCCTTCACGGCGATGAACATGTGGAAGAAGATCCTCAACTACGGATCGACGCTGCAGCTGTTCCTCACCGCGGTCGACACGCCCGATCCGCAGACCGCGATCTTCCGCTACGAGCGGCCGATGCCGCTCAATCTGTTGCTGCGCGCGCTGCCGGACCTCGGCTACATCTCGGCCAAGCACATCTACGAGACCGGCGACATCCGGCAGAACCCGGCCAACCTCGCGCCGGTCGGCACCGGCCCGTTCAAGTTCAACAAATACGAGCGCGGCCAGTACATCATCGCCGACCGCAACGACAATTACTGGCGGCCGAATGCGCCCTATCTTGACCGCATCGTCTGGAAGGTGATCACCGACCGCGCCGCCGCGGCGGCGCAGCTCGAGGCCGGCGGGCTGCAGCTCAGCCCGTTCTCGGGCCTGACGATCTCCGACATGGCGCGGCTCGGCAAGGACAAGCGCTTCATCGTCTCGACCAAGGGCAACGAGGGCAACGCCCGCACCAACACCATCGAGTTCAATTTCCGCCGCAAGGAGCTGTCGGACATCCGCGTCCGCCGCGCGATTGCGCACGCCATCAACGTGCCGTTCTTCATCGAGAACTTCCTCGGCGATTTCGCCAAGCTCGGCACCGGCCCGATCCCTTCGACCTCGACCGACTTCTATCCGGGCCCGAACACGCCGCAATACCCCTACGACAAGAAGAAGGCGATCGCGCTGCTCGACGAGGCCGGCCTCAAGCCCGGCGCCGGCGGCAACCGGCTGTCGCTGCGGCTGCTGCCGGCGCCCTGGGGCGAGGACATCTCGCTGTGGGCGACCTTCATCCAGCAGTCGCTGGGCGAGGTCGGCATTCAGGTGGAGGTTGTGCGCAACGACGGCGGCGGCTTTCTCAAGCAGGTCTATGACGACCACGCCTTCGACCTGGCCACCGGCTGGCACCAGTATCGCAACGATCCGGCAGTCTCGACCACGGTGTGGTACCGCTCCGGCCAGCCCAAGGGCGCGCCGTGGACCAACCAGTGGGGCTGGGAAGACCCCACGATCGACAAGATCATCGATGATGCCGCGACTGAAGTCGATCCGGTCAAGCGCAAGGCGCTGTATGCCGACTTCGTCACCCGCGCCAACACCGAGCTGCCGATCTGGATGCCGATCGAGCAATTGTTCGTCACGGTGATCACCGCGAAGGCGCGCAATCACTCCAACACGCCGCGTTGGGCGTCGTCGACCTGGCACGATCTTTGGCTTTCGGCCTGACATGCCTCCCGCGTCATTGCGAGCCAACGGGTCGGCGCGTAGCGCCGCCCGATGACAGGCTCCGCGAAGCAATCGAGGGGCGCAGTGCAAGTCGCTTCTGGATTGCTTCGTCGCGGAGCCTGTGCTCGGACGGCGCGGAGCGCCGATCCGAGTGCTCCTAGGAAGAAAGAAGTCACTCAAATTCTCCGAGAGGCTATCTTGATACTGGCGCCTCCAAAGTCTGTGTCTTCCGCGTCCGCAGCGTCACCCGGGCGCTGGCCAACGTCCGAGTTTGATTGGATCAAGTTGATGCCGCGAACACGGCCTGCTCCTTCTCCCCGCGCGCGGGGAGAAGGGTGGGATGAGGGGGCGTCTCCGCAAGGCCGAGCGCGAGTTTGTTGAGGCATCGGGGTCACAGGATAGCAGGCGCTCAGGCGTGCGGAGGCGCCCCCTCACCCGGATTGCTGCGCAATCCGACCTCTCCCCGCGCGCGGGGAGAGGTTTTCGCGCGGCAGCGTTCTTTCATCGAAAGCGCGTCGACGCCTCCGTCGGTCCGAACTCGCAATGACGAACGCGGCCGGCCGATTTCGATCGACCCCGCTGCCAATTCAGCCAATATAGTCGCATGCGTATCCTGAGCCTCGCGGGGCGGCGGCTCGCCGCCTCGATCCCGACCCTGCTGCTGATCCTGATCGGCATCTTCCTGCTGCTGCAATTCGCGCCCGGCGACACCGTCGATGCGATGATGGCGCAGATGGGCGGCGGCGACGCCGCGACCGCGCGCGAGCTGCGCAAGTTCTACGGGCTGGATCTGTCGATTCCGCTGCAGCTTGCCAACTATCTGTGGCGGCTGGTGCGGTTCGATCTCGGTTTCTCCTCGATCTACGGCAAGCCGGTCGCCACCGTGATCCTCGAGCGGCTGCCGCCGACGCTGCTGCTGATGACCGCGTCGCTGTCGTTCGCGTTCTTCGCCGGCCTGGTGCTCGGCGTGATCGCGGCGCGCGGCGTCAACAAATGGCCGGATACGCTGATCTCGACGCTCGGCCTGATCTTCTACGCCACGCCGTCGTTCTGGTTTGGCCTGATGGCGATCGTGGTGTTCTCGGTCTATCTGCAATGGCTGCCGGCCGGCGGCTTCGAGGACATCGGCGCGGCCGCGACCGGCTTCGCCCGGACGCTGGACATCGCCGCGCATCTGATCCTGCCGACGCTGACGCTGGGACTGATCTTTCTGGCGATCTATCTGCGCATCATGCGGGCCTCGATGCTCGAAGTGCTCAATCTCGACTTCGTCCGCACCGCGCGCGCCAAGGGGCTCGACGAGACCCGCATCGTCGTCCGCCACGTGCTGCGCAACGCGTTGCTGCCGATGGTGACGCTGATCGGGCTGCAGGCCGGCACCATGCTGGGCGGCTCGGTGGTGGTGGAGAGCGTGTTCTCGCTGCCGGGGCTCGGTCGCCTCGCCTACGAGTCCGTGGTGCAGCGCGACCTCAATACGCTGCTCGGCATCGTGTTCGTCTCGGCGCTGCTGGTGATCGCCGTCAACTTCCTGGTCGACCTGCTCTACGCCCGGCTCGACCCGCGCATCTCGGCGGGGACGTAGCGTGACCGACGCCATCAAGCGCTACTTCCGTAGCCCGGCCGCCGTGGTCGGCCTGATCCTGCTGCTCGTGGTGATCGGCATGGCGATCAGCGCCGGCTGGATCTATCCGCGCGATCCGCTGGCGCTGGCCGGCCGGCCGCTGATCTGGCCGTTCAGCAATCCGCGCTTTTTGCTCGGCACCGACAATTCCGGCCGCGACATCGCCGCGCAGATCTTCTACGGCGCGCGGATCGCGCTGCTGATCGGCGGCGCAGCGACCGTGATCGCGATCGTGATCGGCGTACTGATCGGCGCCTTCGCCGGCTATTTCGGCGGCTGGGTCGACACCGTGCTGATGCGCATCACCGAGGCGTTCCAGATCCTGCCGAACTTCGTGCTGCTGCTGGTGCTGGTCGCGGTGTTCGGCTCGACGCTGACCACGGTGACGATCGCGGTCGGCATCGTGTCGTGGCCGGCGCCGGCGCGGCTGACGCGCGCCGAATTTCTCAGCCTGCGCAATCGCGAGTTCGTGCAGGCCGGCCGCACGCTCGGCATGAAGGACCTGCAGCTGATCCTCGGCGAGATCCTGCCCAACGCGCTGCCGCCGGTGATCGTCTATGCCAGCGTGGTGATGGCGGTGGCGATCCTGTTGGAAAGCGCGCTGGCGTTTTTGCGGCTGTCCGATCCCAACGTCGCCTCCTGGGGCAATCTGATCGGGCTCGGCCGCGATGTGCTGCGCGTGCAATGGTACGTCGCGGCGATCCCCGGCATCGCCATCCTGATCACCGTGCTGGCGGTGTCGCTGGTCGGCCAGGGCCTCAACGACGCGCTCAACCCGAGGCTGAAGGGCCGATGACCGCGCCCGCAGTTCTCACGCTGGACAGACTGAGCGTCCGCCTGCCCGCCGGCGCCGACCGCAGCCACGCGGTACGCGACGCGTCGCTGTCGATCGCGCCGGGCGAGATCCTGTGCGTGGTCGGCGAGTCTGGCTCGGGCAAATCGATCATGGCCAACGCCGTGATGCAGCTGCTCCCCGGCGGCGTCGCGCTCGACGGCGGCCGCGTGCTGTTCGAAGGCCGCGATCTGGCGCAGGCCAGCGCCGCGCAGATGCGCAAGGTGCGCGGCGCCGGCATCGCCATGGTGTTCCAGGAGCCGATGACGGCGCTCAATCCGCTGCGCACGATCGGCGACCAGATCGGCGAGATGTTCTCGATCCACACCGATCTGTCCAAGCGCGACATCAAGGCGAAGGTGCTGGCGCTGCTGACCGACGTGCGCATTCCCGATCCCGAACGCGCAGCCGGCGCCTATCCGCACGAACTGTCCGGCGGCCAGCGCCAGCGCGCCATGATCGCGATGGCGCTGGCGCTCGATCCCAAGCTCTTGATCGCCGACGAGCCGACCACCGCGCTCGACGTCACCACGCAGGCGCAGATCCTGCAACTGATCCGTGAACTGCAGAGCCGGCGCAACACCGCGGTGCTGTTCATCACCCATGACTTCGGCGTGGTCGCCGAGATCGCCGACCGGGTGGTGGTGATGCAACACGGCGCCATCGTCGAGCAGGGCGTCGCCGATGACGTGCTGCATCGGCCACAGCATCCCTACACGCGGCAACTGATCGCCGCCGTGCCGCCGCTGACCGCGCCGCCGCCGCGCGCCTTCGGCAGCGAGACGATCCTCAGCATCGACAAGGTGTCGAAGACGTTCCGCACCGGCGGCTTTCTCGGCCGCGGCGCGCGGGTCACCGCCGCGGTCAAGAACGTGTCGCTCAAGCTGCCGAAGGGCGCGACGCTCGGCATCGTCGGCGAGAGTGGCTCCGGCAAGTCGACGCTGGCGCGCTGCATCATCCGGCTGCTCGATCCGGATTCCGGCTCGATCCTGCTCGAAGGCCGCGACTGGGCGACGATGCCGCGCGAGCAGGTGCGGCGCGAGACGCGCCACATGCAGATGGTGTTTCAGGACCCGTTCGCCTCGCTCAACCCGCGCCACAAGGCCGAGGAATTAGTCGCGCAGGGCCCGATCATCCACGGCACCCCGCGCAGGCAGGCGATCGCCGAGGCGCGCCAACTGTTCGAACTGGTCGGGCTCGATCCGTCCGCCGGCGGCCGCCTGCCGCACGAATTCTCCGGCGGCCAGCGCCAGCGCATCGGGCTGGCCCGCGCGCTGGCGCTGAAGCCCGACGTGCTGATCGCCGACGAGGCGGTGTCGGCGCTCGACGTCTCGGTGCAGGCGCAGGTGCTGAGGCTCTTGACCGGCTTGCGCGAGCAGCTCGGCCTGTCGATCATCTTCATCACCCACGACCTCCGCGTCGCCGCGCAGATCTGCGATTTGGTCGCGGTGATGAAGGACGGCGCAGTCGTCGAGCACGGTCCGGCCGGCGACGTCTTCAACGCGCCGCAGCATCCCTATACGCAGGCGCTGCTGGCCTCGATCCCAGGTGGAGATTTTGCGCGTAACCATGCGGTGGAGCCGGCGGTGTAGAACGTAGGACGTAGGATGGGTTGAGCGCAGCGAAACCCATCGATCAGACGGAGCGCGCGGTTGATGGGTTTCGCTGCGCTCAACCCATCCTACGAAGCCGGCATCTGCCTCCGACCTGCGATCTCGTCGCGGTGATGAAGGACGACGAAGTCGTCGAGCACGGTCCGGCCGGCGAGGTGTTCAACGCGCCGAAGCATCCGTATACGCAAGCGCTGCTTGCCTCGATCCCCGGTGGCGATTTCGCGCGGAGTCATGCGGTGGAGCCTGCGGTGTAGGACGTAGGATGGGTTGAGCGCAGCGAAACCCATCGCTCAGGCAGAGCGCGCCGTTGATGGGTTTCGCTGCGCTCAACCCATCCTACGAAGC
Organism: Rhodopseudomonas palustris; assembly: GCF_003591005.1. Lineage (GTDB taxonomy): Bacteria > Pseudomonadota > Alphaproteobacteria > Rhizobiales > Xanthobacteraceae > Rhodopseudomonas > Rhodopseudomonas palustris_K. The sequence goes on along the minus strand of NZ_QYYD01000002.1, from coordinate 38 downwards.
CGGCATCTGCCTCCGACCTGCGATCTCGTCGCGGTGAT
>NZ_QYYD01000029.1 GCF_003591005.1 Rhodopseudomonas palustris | reverse complement strand
CGTAATTTGTGTAAAATATCCAGCCACGCATCCACCGGGAAAATAAACCCGGCGGGTATAACACATCCGGTCGGCGTCAAACACCACCCGGCGTACATGCGGCCGCGGGGTCCAGCCGCGCATTGCGGCTCGACCCCCTCTCACTGCCTATCCGCTTCGATGCGCACGATGTGCGGGCCGATGGCGGCACCAGGCAAATCGAGCTGCATCGTGAGCGCGTGATCCTGCACCGTGCGGTGGCCGGCATGCGGATGGCCATCAAGGTGCAGGTCAGCGACTTCCGCGGCATCGCCTGCCGCGGCCTCGACGACGTCCGGATGCTGATGCTGGTGCATCGCGACCCGTCGCTGTCGGTGCCGCTGTGTATCAGCGAGGATGCCGACGAGATCGACCGCGTGCGGGCGGTGTGGAGCGAGATCCTCGGCCTGCCGCTGCTGCCGGACGACACGCCGCGCGAACCGGCGCAGCGTCGCCGTCGCCACTGCGTCGTCAGCCGCCGGCGGCCGCGCTTTCTGGTGCGTCGGCGATCCGGTGCACTGCTCGGCGCAGCGCAGAGCTACGCGGGCGAGCGCGAGATCATCGCCCGCACTTGACCCGTCGGAAACGCCCGCGGTGAGCAACCCTAGCTTGTTGCTCGGCGATACCTGTAACTCCGCCTTGTACCACTCGGCCACCGTTCGGCTGCCGAGCACCGAGGTCGCGATGACTTTTGCGCCTGCCGGCCTTGCGGGCCTTTTGCAACGACATTATTCAAACAGCGGTCGCGACCGCATTTTTCGACTGTACCGTACCGCCGAAAACCGCACGTAGCGACCGCCCCATAGTTGGGACGGAACCTCAGCCCCGTTCTCGCCGTTATCAGCAGCGACCAGAATTGGGCCGCTGGTGACGCAAGACATCGAGCGGGTTCCATTCCAACGCTGTCACTCGCCTGATGGGAGTGGCAGCGGATAGCCGAACTTCCGAACTTTGGCCTCACGATCCGAGGCGCATCAGAACATCGACGCAGGCGCGCGCTGGGCGACGAGCCGGTCGCGGCGGCTTGCAAAGGTTACGTGTGGCTGACATCACCCTTAAATCAGAAGTCGACCTGACTAATTGCGACCGGGAGCCGATCCATCAGCTTGGAGCGATCCAGCCGTTCGGGTTCCTGCTGGCCATGTCGACGGACTGGCTGATTCAGCGCGCCTCCAACAATGTGAGCGAATTCTTCGGCCTCTCCGCCGACGAGATGCTCGGCACCCATGCGGCCGATCACCTCGGAATTTCCACAGTGCACACGTTGCGGAACCGGCTGACCCTGCTGCGTGGCCTCGACGCCGTCGAGCGCGTGTTCGGTTATGAACTGCCGGGCTCGACGCGGCGGTTCGACTTTGCGGTCCATGTCTCGGGACGAACCGTCATCGTCGAGGCCGAACCGTGCGTGGGCGAGACTCAGCCCGATACGGCCAGCACGATCCGCGCGATGATTTCGCGCCTCGATTCGACCCCCGACGAAAAAGCCTTCCTGCACGAAGGCGCTCGCCAGGTCCGCGCCCTCACCGGCTTCGATCGGGTGATGGTGTACCGCTTCGACAGCGATAACTCCGGCAAGGTGGTGGCGGAAGCTGCCCGCTCCGGCATCGGCAGCTTTCTCGACCTGCGCTATCCGGCGTCGGACATCCCGGTCCAGGCGCGCCAACTGTATCTGCGCACGCCGTTTCGCATTATCGCCGACGTCGATGCGACGCCGACGCCGATCTATCCCCAGCTCGACGAGCGCGGGACGCCGATCGACCTTTCGCTGTCGGTGCTGCGCTCGGTGTCGCCGATCCATATCGAGTATCTCAAGAACATGGGCGTGCACGCCTCGATGTCGATCTCGATCGTGATCGAGGGCAAGCTGTGGGGCCTGTTCGCCTGCCACCACTACGATGGGCCGCGCCTGCCGGGCTTCGAGCGCCGCTCGATCGCGGAACTGTTCGGCCAAATGTTCGCGCTGAAGCTGGAAGGCCGAGAGCGCAAGGCGATGGCCGGCTATGAGAACAACGCCCGGGCCGCGAGCGACCGATTGCTGGCGGCGATCGTCGGCGACTCCACCCTGTTGGAGAATCCGGACTGGCTCGGCTCGATGCTGCACGACACGGTCCCGAACGACGGCATCGCGATCTGGATGGACGGCCGCGTCGCACAGGACGGCCTGACGCCGCCGACCGGCGAACTGCGCACGATCGTTCGCCGGCTGAACGCCATGGCGGCGGGGCGGATCTACGCCACCGACCGCCTGGCCGACACGGTTCCGTCGGCAGCCGCCTACGACGACGTCGCCGCCGGCGTGCTGGCGATTCCGATCTCGCGGACGCCGCGCGACTATGTGCTGCTGTTCCGCCAGGAGCAGGTCCGCACCGTGACGTGGGCGGGCGATCCGCAGAAGCCGGCGAGCTACGGTCCGCACGGCGCGCGGCTGACGCCGCGGCAGAGCTTCGAGGCGTGGAGCCAGGAAGTTCGCGGCCGGTCGCAGCCGTTCTCCGAGGCGGAGCTGCGCGTCGCCGAGATGCTGCGCATTTCGCTGATCGAGATCATCCTACGCATCACCGACGAAGCCCAGGAAGAGCGTCGCCGTGCGGCGGAGCGGCAGGATCTGCTGATCGCCGAACTCAACCACCGCGTCCGCAACATCCTGGCGCTGATCCGCGGCCTGCTTCGGCAATCGCGCGAGCCCGGCGAGTATCATCCGGCGTTCAACATGCTGGACGGCCGCATCCAGAGCCTCGCCCGCGCGCACGATCAGATCACCAAGGACAACTGGAGTCCGGCGCCGCTCAGCACGCTGATCGACACCGAAGCCGCGGCCTATCTGGGCGGCAAGCGCGACCGCGTCGAGCTGGCCGGTCCCGACGTGTTGCTGCAGCCGCAGGCCTTCACCACGCTGGCACTGGTGTTCCACGAGCTGATGACCAACTCTGCCAAGTACGGCGCGCTGTCGGACAACGGCGGGGTCACGGTCGACTGGCGGTTCGACGCCGACGGTGATCTGCGGATCGAATGGCGCGAGCGCGGCGGCCCGCCGGTGCGGCCGCCGACCCGCGAGGGCTTCGGCTCGACGATTATCAATCGCTCGATCCCCTACGATCTCGGCGGCGAGGCCCGCGTGCGCTACGAACTGGCCGGGCTCGAGGTCGATCTGTGCGTGCCGGCACGCCATGTCAGCGAAGGCCCGAGCGCCAAGCCGCAGAAACCGGCTGGACGCATCGGTGTCGCCACCGGCATCGCCCCAGCCGATTCGGCGGCGTTGCTGAGCGGCGCGGCCCTGCTGGTCGAAGACAGTCTGATCATCGCGATGGATGCCGAAGACATTCTGCTGCGGCTCGGTGCCACCCGCGTCGCGACGGCCTCCACCTTGGCTCAGGCGCTGACGGAGATCGACCGCGACTCGTTCGAGATCGCGCTGCTCGACGTCAATCTCGGCCAAGAGAGCAGTCTGCCGATCGCACAGCGTCTGGCCGAACGCGGCGTGCCGTTTTTCTTCACCACCGGCTACGGCGAACAGATGCAGCGCATCAAGGATCTCGAGGAAGTCGTGGTGGTCAACAAGCCGTACGACCTCGCCGGCATCAGCGCGGCAATCCGCAAGGTGTTGAAGAAATAATCGGCGCTCAGGCCGATCAGCTGACCGTGCGAACCACCGCGTCGGCCACCAGTCCGGCGAACAGCAGCAAGCCGGCGTCGCGGTTCGACTTGAACAGCTTCAGGCACAGCGGCGAGTTGTGGATGTCGAGCCGGGCGATCTGTGACGCCAGATGCGCGGCGAACGCTGCGAGCCCGATCCAGGCGAACCAGCCTGAACCCGCCAGCCACAGCGACGCGCCGATCAGCGTGACCGCAATGCCGAACAGCACCGAGAGCGCGGCGTGGGTCTTGGCGCCAAACAGCAGCGCGGTCGACTTGATGCCGACCAGCAGATCGTCTTCGGCGTCCTGATGCGCGTACATGGTGTCGTAGCCGACAACCCAGGCGATCGAGCCGGCGTACAGTACGAAAGCCGCCGGATCGAGCCGCGCGAAGGTCACGGCGAAGCCCATCAGCGCGCCCCACGAGAACGCGAGCCCGAGCACGATCTGCGGCCAATAGGTGATCCGTTTCATGAACGGATAGGCGGCGACGATGATCAGCGAGGCGATGCCGGTGGCGATCGCGAACGAATTGAACTGCACCAGCACGGCGAGGCCGATCAGGCACAGCGCCACCATGAACACAGCGGCCTGCTTGGCGGTGACCTGACCCGACGGGATCGGCCGCGACCGGGTGCGCTCGACCTTGCCGTCGAGATCGCGGTCGGTGATGTCGTTCCAGGTGCAGCCGGCGCCGCGCATCACGAAGGCGCCGACAAAGAACAGCGCGCAGACGATCGGCAAATAGCTGAGGTCGCGGGCGATGCCGGCGGCCAGCGCCGCCGCCCACCAGCACGGCATCAGCAGCAGCCAGGAACCGATCGGGCGATCGAACCGGGCGAGACGAAGATACGGCCGCGACCATTCCGGCGCATGGCGATCGACCCAGTTGCCGGTGGAATCGGCAACTGGCGCCGTCGCGCCGGTGATCGGGAGGCCGGTCATCGCTGCAGCACGTTACCGTTCAGCGTGTCGAAGGTGGTGCCGCCGAATTTCTTGGCCGACGCATTGGCCTCAGGCGCCGCGGTCGACGAGCCGAGGACGTCGGCGAGGCTCGGGCCGGCCGGACCACGCTGCTGCTGCTGGGCCGCGATGTCGCAGACCTTCTTCTGCATGCCGCTGGTGTTCTTGTGGCCCTGCTTCAGCTGGTCGGCGATCTCACCCGGAATGCCGCAGCGCTTCGAATTGGTCACCACATAGCTGATCATCTTGGTTTCGGACGCCGCGAACGCGGTGATCAGCTTGCAGGCTTCGGCAGCCGGAGCCTTGCGCTTGCCGGCCGCCTGAATGGCTGCGCCGCGCTTCTCGGCCTCCTGCCGCAACTTGACGAACTCGTTCATGCACTCTTCGCCGGCGGCCTGCTGCCCCATCGGCGCAGCCTGCGGCGGCGGCGCAAACCCGCCTCCCCCACCCGCGATCGGCGCAGCGCCGGCGGCCGGAAACGCGCCGCCATTGACCGGCGGAAACGGCGAAGGCTGAGCCGCAGCGGCGGGAGCCGAGGATTGGTTCGGCAGCGGCGCCGGAAACGCCGACGGCGCGGATTGGGTGGGTAGCGGCGCCGGGAATGCGCTTTGCGCATTGACCGGCAGGGCGTGCATCGCGATGACGGCGGCGACCGTCGGCACAATCAAACGGCGGATGATCAAAGGCTGCTCCTCCGGCAAGGTTCGATGGTCTCCAACTGTCCCAGAAAAAGGCAAAGGATCTCGCAAGAGACGGCGAATCCGTCTGGCGCGCCGGAGCTTTCCGCCGCCCGCGCCTTTTACGATTCCCAAGGCCTCTTAACAACCCGCCGAATAGGGCGGCAGCGCGGCGGTTCGCCACGTTTAGCTGCTGATTTTGCTGGACCTTTGGATTAGAACGGCGCGGAGCCTCGCCATGTCACGTTATGAATTCCGCAGCCCAAGGCTGTTTGTCGACGCCGACCTCGCCGCCGGCACAAGAGTGGCGCTCAGTCGCGACCAGAGCAATTATCTCGGCAATGTGCTGCGGCTCGGCGCCGGCGCACCGGTGCTCGCCTTCAACGGCCGCGACGGCGAGTGGCGCGCGGTGGTGGCCGGCCGCAAGCGGCCGGAGGAGCTGGAGGTCACCGAGCAGACCCGGCCGCAGGACCGGCTGCCGGACGTGACTTATGCGTTCGCCCCCCTGAAGCACGCCAGGCTCGACTATATGGCTCAAAAGGCAGTGGAAATGGGCGCCGGCCGGCTGCAACCGGTGCTCACCCAGCACACCCAGGTGCACCGCCTCAACACCGAGCGGATGCGGGCCAATGTGATCGAAGCCGCCGAGCAATGCGGCATCCTCAGCCTCGCCGCCGTCGAGGAGCCGATCGCGCTCGACCGCTTTCTGGCCCGGCGCGCCGATGGGCCGCGCCTGCTGGTGTTCTGCGACGAGGACGCCGAGATTGCCGATCCAATTGCCGCATTGCAGGGCGCCCGCGTTGCCTCGCTTCAGGGTGTCGACCTCCTGGTCGGCCCGGAAGGCGGCTTCTCGGCCGAGGAACGCGCCCTTTTGCTGAGCCAGCCCCGCATCCTCCGCCTCGCCCTCGGCCCGCGCATCATGCGCGCCGACACCGCGGCGGTTGCGGCGCTGGCCTTGGTGCAGGCGGTGGTGGGGGATTGGGGCGGCATTTGATGGCGTTCGACCATTGATGCCGGCCGGTATTCACCCATCGCGACGATGACGGTCGAAACTGTCATTCGACCATGCTAAGGGCTCCGCCGACACCGTTTTGACCCGTCCCTGCCCGGGATCGCTGGAATTTCGACAATGACCAAGACCGCCGCCGCTGGCGCGACCGGATCCGCCGCGTGGGCGGAGGCGCTGCTGCAATCCTTCGCCCAGGCCGGCTATCGCCGGGCCGAACCGCCGATCCTGCAGCCCGCCGACCCATTCCTCGACTTGTCCGGCGAGGACATCCGCAAGAGCCTCTATCTGACTACCGATGCCAGCGGCGAGGAGCTGTGCCTCCGCCCCGACCTGACGATCCCGGTGGCGCGCGATTATCTGGCCTCGTCCGCGGCCGGACAGCCCGCCGGATTTTGCTATCTCGGCCCGGTGTTTCGCCAGCGCAGCGGCAAGCCGACTGAATTCCTGCAGGCCGGCCTCGAATCCTTCGGTCGCCAGGACCGCGCCGCGGCCGATGCCGAGATGCTGGCGCTCGGCCTGCAGGCGACCGCCGCTTTCGGCGTGTCCGAGGTCGACATCCGCACCGGCGACGTCGCACTGTTCGCGGCGCTGATCGACGCGCTGGGCCTGATGCCGGTGTGGCGGCGGCGGCTGATGAAGGATTTCAACCGGCAAGTCAGCTTAGCGCAGGACCTTGAACGGCTGACGCTCGCGCCCTCGGGCGGCAACGAATATGAGGGCGTGCTGGCGGCACTGGCCGGCTCCGACCGCAAGGCGGCGCTGGCGCTGGTCACCGACCTGATGTCGATCGCCGGTGCCACCACGCTGGGCGGCCGCTCGGTCGCCGAGATCGCCGACCGTTTCCTCGAGCAATCGACGCTGAAGAGCGGCGCGCTGCCGCGCGACGCGCTGCAGAAGATCCAGCGTTTCCTGTCGATCAGCGGCGATCCGACCGCCGCATTGAAGCAGCTCCGCGCCCTCGCCGCTGACGCGAAACTGGCGATCGACCCGGCGATTGATCAGTTCGAGTCGCGGATCGGCTTCATGGCCGAGCGCGGCATCGAGCTCGGCAAGGTGCGGTTCTCGACCTCGTTCGGCCGCGGCGTCGACTATTACACCGGCTTCGAATTTGAACTGCATCGCCCAGGCAATGGTGCGGATCCGCTGGTCGCCGGCGGCCGCTACGACGGATTGATGAGCCAGCTCGGTGCCGCTCAGCCCATTCCCGCCGTCGGTTTCTCGATCTGGATCGAGGCGATGACGATGGCCACCGGAGGTGCCGCATGAGCGCGCCGTTCGTTCTTGCGGTCCCGTCCAAGGGCCGCCTGCAGGAAAACGCCGAAGCTTTCTTCGCCCGCGCCGGCATGGCGCTTACCAAGCCCGGCGGTGCGCGCGATTACCGGGGCACCATCACCGGCCTCGACAATGTCGAGGTGGCGTATCTGTCGGCCAGCGAGATCGCCGCCAATCTGGCCCGCGGCGCGGTGCATTTCGGCGTCACCGGCGAAGACCTGCTGCGCGAGAACATCGCCGAGGCCGACAAGCGCGTGCTGCTGATCGACGGGCTCGGCTTCGGCTACGCCAATGTCGTGGTCGCGGTGCCGCAGGCCTGGATCGACGTCCGCACCATGGCGGATCTCGACGACGTTTCGACCGGCTTCCGTGCCCAACACAATCGCCGGATGCGCGTCGCCACCAAATACATCAACCTGACGCGCGGCTTTTTTGCGCAGCACAACATCGTCGACTACCGGATCGTCGAAAGCGCCGGCGCCACCGAGGGCGCGCCTGCGGTCGGCACCGCCGAGATGATCGTCGACATCACCACCACCGGCGCGACGCTCGCGGCCAACGGCCTCAAGGTGCTCGACGACGGCGTGATGCTGCGCAGCCAGGCCAATCTGGTCGCCTCGCGCGAGGCCGACTGGTCCGACGCGGCACGCGAGACCGCGCGCATCATTCTCGACCAGATCGCCTCGCGGGCCCGCGCCAGCAAGTACAAGGAAGTCCGCACCCGCTTTGCCGGCTGCAACGACGCGCTGCTGGCCGAAGCGCATCAGCGGTTCGGCGTGGTGTCGCCGTTCGGCGGCCCGACCTCGTCCGGAATGCTGACGCTGCACTGCCCACCGGCGCAGCTCTACGGCCTCGGCAGCTTCCTGCGCGAACACGGCGCCGACACCGTGTCGGTCGCCTCGCTCGACTACGTGTTCGACAAGGACAATCCGCTGTTCAGCAAACTTGCAGCCTTTCTCGGGCAATAAAGCCGGCTGCGCGAGCCGCGTCGCCGGTGGCGACAACCTCGCGCCGTCGCCATATGAATAATCAGACTTGCGCCGAACTGGACACAGAGACAGCCGGAACCGACCGATGAAGCTGGGGAGCGACCTGTCAGGTCTGAACGCCGATGCGAACGCCGCCGCGTTCGGGCTGTCGATCGTCGTGCCGGTGTACAACGAGGCGGGCGGGCTGCAGGCGCTGCATCACCGGCTGGCGACGCTGTCGGCGACGCTGCGTCAACGCTACGGCCTCGCTTGCGAAGTGGTCTATGTCGACGACGGCAGCGCCGACGCCACGCTGAGCATTGCGCGCAATCTTCCGGCCAACGGCATCGACGTCCAGGTGGTGTCGCTGTCGCGCAATTTCGGCAAGGAAGCTGCGCTGCTCGCCGGCCTCGATCATGCCCGCCGCGGCGCGATCCTGTTCATGGACGGCGATGGGCAGCATGCGCCCGAACTCGCCGAGAAGCTGGTGTCGCACTGGATCGACGACGGCTACGACGTCGTGTTCACCGCCAAGGCGCATCGCGACAACGAGCCGCGGCTGCGCCGCACCGCGGTGCGCGGCTTCTACGCGCTGATCAACTGGGGCGCCCGCACCAAGATCCCCGAAGACGCCGGCGACTTCCGCCTGCTGTCGCCGCGCGCCGCCGCGGCTTTGAAGCAGCTGCCGGAGCGCAATCGCTTCTTCAAAGGCCTGGCGACCTGGATCGGCTTCCGCCAATTCCGAGTTGACTACGAACCCGAGCCGCGCGCGCATGGTCTCAGCACGTTCAGCGCCGGCCGGCTGATCGGCCTGTCGATCGAGGGGTTGACCTCCTTCTCGGTAGCGCCGCTGCGGATCGCAAGCCTGCTCGGTGTTCTGCTGGCGACCGTGGCGTTTCTGTTCGGGCTCTCGATCCTGTGGGAGACCTGGGTGAGCGGCAAGTCTGTGCCGGGCTATCCGTCGCTGATGGTCGGCATGATGACGATCGGCGGCGTGCAGCTGCTGATGATCGGCATCGTTGGCGAATACATCGGCAAGATCCTGTCGGAGCTGAAAGCGCGGCCGATCTACTTCGTCGCCGAGCATAGCGTCCGGCAATCCGATCCCGGCGCCGGCGCCGCGCGCAGCGAACAATCCGCCGCCGAATGAGCGAGGCTGTGCCGCGGCGGATCTGGCTGTGCGCCGACGATTACGGCATGAGCCCGGGCGTCAACCGCGCGATCCGCGAGCTGATCGCAGCGCAGCGCATCAACGCCACGTCGGTGATGATGGTCGGGCACGCGATCGACCGCGACGACGTCAGCGCGTTGGCGGAAGTCGCTGCTGGTAATCCCGATTGTGCGATCGGGCTGCATGCGACGCTGACGGCGCCGTTCTCGCCGCTCACCATGCACTACCATCCGCTGCACGGCGGCATCTTCCTGCCGCTCGGCCGCAAGCTGCGCGGCACGCTGCTGCGCCGGCACGACCGCGCCATCATCGCCACCGAACTGACCGCACAACTCGAAGCCTTTGCCGAGCGCTTCGGCCGGATGCCCGACTATGTCGACGGCCATCAGCACGTGCAGCTGTTTCCGCAGGTGCGCGACGCCTTCGTGCAGGTGGTGAAGACGCTGGCGCCGAACGCCTGGGTGCGGCAGTGCGGCCGCTCGCGGCCGCTGGCGCAGCGGCTCGGTAGTCCAAAGCCGCTGCTGCTCGACGCGCTGAGTGGACCGTTTCGCAAGCGCGCGGTGCATGCGGGGCTCGCCTTCAACCCGGGCTTTGCCGGTGCCTACGAGTTTGGTCGCGAGACTGATTTCGAGGCGCTGATGACCTCGTTTCTCGACGGCCTGCCGGACCGTGGCCTGGTGATGTGCCATCCCGGCTTCGTCGACGACGTGCTGATCAGTCTCGACCCGTTCACCGATCAGCGCGAGCGCGAATACGCGTTCCTCGCTGGCGATCGTTTCCCGGCGCTGCTCGAGGCCAACAATGTGGCACTGCTGCGACGTATCGACCGCACCGCAACGCGGTCTCCTACCGAAAATTAATCCGCGCGGGCCTTATGGCCGCCCGACCCCCTCCCTACATTTTCGCCCACTCATGCCCGCTGCGCCGCATCCGGCGGATCGCGCCGCGTGAGCAACGGACGCTGAGGGAGATCATCATGACACCGCAAGAACGTCAGCTTGTGGACGATCTGTTCGAACGGCTCGCCCGCCTGGAGTCCGCCCCGCGCGATCCCGACGCTGTTGCGGCGATCGCCCAGGGCCAGCGGATCGCTCCGAATGCGATCTATGGTCTGGTGCAGACGGTGCTGGTGCAGGACGAGGCGCTGAAGCGCGCCCATGAGCGCATCCAGCAACTCGAGGCCGGCGACCAGCCGGCGGAAGCCAACCAAGGCGGCGGCTTCCTCGACACCATGCGCGATGCGATCTTCGGCCAGAACCCCAATCAGTCGCAGCAACGCGGCTCGGTGCCGAACGTGCCACCGCCGGGCACCGGTGGCCGGCCAGCCTGGAACACCGGGCAGGTGATGGGATCGCAGCCCGGTCAATATGCGCCGCCAGGCGGTGGCTACGGCGCGCCGCAGGGCGGCGGCTTCGGCGGCCCGCAGGGTGGCGGCGGCTTCGGCGGCGGTCCGTTCGGTGGCGGTGCGCCGTCGGCCGGCGGAGGCGGCGGCTCGTTCCTCGGCACGGCAGCTGCTGCGGCCGCGGGTGTGGTCGGCGGCTCGCTGCTGCTCTCCAGCATTCGCGGCATGATGGGCGGCGGCGGCCATCAGAGCATGGCCGACCAGACCGGCCTCGGCGGCGGCCAGAACCCGTGGGGCGGCAGCGGCGATCAGTCCGGCGGCAACCTGGCGCAGCAGGCCGGCCTCGGTGATATCGGCTCGCAGCGTGGCGGCGTCGATGACAGCTCACGCTACGGCGCCGTCGATCAAGGCTCGAACAACGACGACTATGATCGCATGGCCGACGCCGGCTACGATCAGGACGACATGGACGACGGCTTCGACGACGGCGGCGGCGACAGCGACTTCGCCTGAGCCTGATCAATCGACGAATATTGCAACGGCCGCCCCGAGGCGGCCGTTATCGTTTCAACACCGATCAGATCACCACGACCCGCGCGCCGACGTTGACGCGGCCATACAGGTCGATGACGTCCTCGTTGCGCATCCGGATGCAGCCGGACGACACATTGGTGCCGATCGTCCAGGGCTCGTTGGAGCCGTGGATGCGATACAGCGACGAGCCCAGATACATCGCCCGCGCGCCGAGCGGATTGTCCGGGCCGCCTTCCATGAAGCGCGGCAGATCGGGGCGGCGCGCCAGCATTTCCTTCGGCGGCGTCCACGACGGCCATTCCCGCTTGGCCGAGATGCTCTTGACCCCCGACCAGGTGAAGCCGGGACGGCCGACGCCGATGCCGTAGCGCAGCGCGCGGCCGTCGCCCTGCACCAGATACAAGAACTTATTGGGCGTATCGACCACGATGGTGCCGGGCTTTTCGTTGCCCTGATACTCGACCACCTGCTTTTCGTATCGCGGATCGAACGCCGGACGCGCCGGATCGATCGCCTCGGGCTGCCGCATACCCTGCATCTGCGGATCCATCGGCGGCAGCGGCTGGCCACGCCGCCCCTGATAATAGGGCTCCGGCTCGTAATATTGCGGCCGCGCCGGCTGGTCGCCGTCGCTGAACAAGAACTCGATGAAGCCGCCGCCCATATTGCCGCGTTGCGCCGACGCGGTGCGGACCGGCGCGCGTTGCGGCCCCTGCGGCGCCCCGTAAGTCACCGTCGGGGCGGATTGCGGTTGCATCAATTCGTAGGCCGAGGCCGGCGGCAGCCCGGCGGCAAGGCACGACACACTGGCCATCAAACTAAGCGTGGTTTTCCTGAACATCGACGTACTCTGAACTGTTTCGTCGGAATGCGCCCAAAGGCGCCGGTGAACGCAACGGATCAGAAACCAAAACAGGATCGGTTTGGTAAACGAAACGGCTTTTGCGATTCACCACGTCGCGAAACAGCGCCGATCCTGCCGATAGCGTTTATTTTCGATGAACCCCGCGCGGCGATGGTTAATACCAAGTATCTTGGCCGCGAGCGGTATGCGCTGTTAGTTCCATCCGGCAACGGACAATTAAAGAGATCGCATTACGAAGACGTATTGCCGTCAACGGGATCAGCCGATGTCCATTCAACGCAAGCGCTTCCGGATCGACGAACTCACGCTCGGAAGCGCACCGCCGCTTGCACCGATCGAGTGCGACACCGGGCCGACCCACCACGACATCATGTCCGAGCTGCGCGCGATCCGCGCTCAGATCGTCGGCGGCGGCCAGCCGATCCTGACGAGCGGCGTGGGCACGCAGGAGATCGAAGCCTCGACCGCCGACGAAGTCGCCGAAGCGCGGGCGCTGCTGGCGCAGTATCGCGCCCAGATCGAGCAGTGTGAAACGCTCAAGGTCGAACTCGACCTGATCCACAATGCGATCGACCAGACCAAGCGCGAAATCGCGGTGCTGCACAGCAAGAGCTTCAGCGGCGCGGAGATGGCCCGTGTCAACGGCGAACTCGGCGCCGTGGTCGGCGGCACCGAAGAGGCGACGCAGCAGATCCTCGAAGCCGCCGAAGCGATCGATCAGGCCGCCACCGCGCTCGGCAAGGTGACCTCGGCCGATCAGCAGAAGGCGCTCAGCGAAGAGATTCAGGAGCGCGTGATCTCGATCTTCGAGGCGTGCAATTTCCAGGACCTCACCGGACAGCGCATCAGCAAGGTGATGCAGACCATGAAATTCATCGAGCACCACATCGTGGTGATGATGGACATCTGGGGCGGCGTAGATGCCATCAAGGCGCACGTGCCGCCGGTGGTCGACACCCGCGAAGGCGACGCCAAGCTGCTCAACGGCCCGAAACTCACCGACGACGGCCACGCCTCGCAGGACGACATCGACGCGATGTTCAACTGATCGGCGAGCGGCTGATCGATCGATTTCGTCATGGCCGGGCTTGTCCCGGCCATCCACGCCTTTATCGCGTTGCCGCCATCAAGGCGTGGATGCCCGGCACAAGGCCGGGCATGACGTGGAGAGGCGTGAGTGCTTGCTTATCCGGTCAACTTGCGGCGAAGCTGCAAGAGGCCGGATCAGCCCGTCTTCTGTAATTCAACGCCGCTCCACCGCCGGCGGCGGCTTGATCAGCAGGAAGCAGATGGTGCCGGCGATCGCCGCCAGCATGCCGATCTCGAGCACAGCGGCATCAGAGAACCGCTCGACCGCGGCGGCGACGACGAACGGCGCCGAGGCCTGCACGAACAGCGCCGGCCGCGCGATCCGTCCGATCACCCGTCCGTAGCCTTCCGGGCCGAACATCAGCAGCGGCAGACCGCCGCGCGCGATCGTCATCACGCCGTTCGCAGCGCCGAACGCGATGCAGAACAGCGCCGCAACGATGAACGACACGCCGACGAAAGCCAGCATCGCGAACGCCGCGCCCATCAGGGCGATTGCGCCCCGCGCGATCCACAGCGGATGGGTCCGGCCCGCCAGCATGAAGTCCAGCAGCCGTGCGGCGACCTGCGCCGGCCCGAACATGGCGCCGACCGTGACGGCTGTGGCGGCGCTCAGTCCGCCGCGCTCCAGCATCGCCAGCAGGTTCGACGTCACGCCGGACAGGATCAGGGCATGCAGCGCGAACGCCATCGCCAACAACAGAAACGGCCGCCCCTCCGGCCTCAGCGGCTGCTGCGGCACCGGATGCGGGTTGGCGCCGACGGTCCCTTCGGTGCGCGCCGCGGTGCGCGGCAGCGCGAAACCGTGCAGCGGGGCGACGACGAACGCCAGCACCGCCGCGAACACCAGATAGGTGCCGCGCCATCCGACGTGTTGCAGCAGCAGATGCGTCGCCGGCCAGCCGACCGTCGAGGCGAAACCGCCCGCAAAGGTCACCAGGATGATCTGCCGGCGTGCCGAGCTACCGAACAGCCGGGCCAGCGTTGCGAACGCCGGGTCGTAGAGATTCGACGCCATTGCGGCGCCGATCAGCGCCCAGCCGATGAAGTAGAATGGCCAGGGCTCGCCCAGCGCGATCAGCACCATGCCCAGCGCGCCGATCAGCGCGCCGGGCGCCATCACCACATGGCCGCCGTGCCGATCGATCAGGCCGCCGACCATCGGCGACATGATGCCTGATATCACCAGCGCCAGCGAGAAGCCGGCCATGCCGAAGGCCAGCGTCCAGCCGCGATCCGCGGTGAGCGGCGGCATCGTCAGCACCGGCGGATAGATCAGGATGCCCCAGCACAGGATCTGGGTGAACGCCAACACGACGACGGCGCGTTCCGGACCGGCCAACAGCCGCCGCACTGCACTCATGACGTCATGGCGTCGGCCAGTCTCCCGCGACCTTGCGGCACCGCCTCATCGGCTATGCGTCGGCGCGTGTTCAGCACTCAGGCGCGCGGTGAGCAGCGCACATACACCATGTTGCCGTAGCGCGTGCCGGCATCCTTGTCGAGGAACCGGGTCACCAGAACGCGACCGTCGAACGAGACGATCTCGCGATCCTGATCGCCGATCGGACCAGCGGGGCCGATGTAGTTCTTGCCGCCCGGCGAGCCTTTCAGCCGCAGTTCCTGCGGCGTCGCCTGATCGGCCAGGTGCATGATCACACCGCCGCTGGCGCCGGCGCCGATCACATAGGGATTCTTGCACTGCGATAGCGCCGCCTTTTCGGTGCGGGCTCGGTCCGCGGGATTCTGGTACGATGCCAGCCCCCACCGGCCGACGATCTCTTCGGACCGGATCGTCGCCGGAAGTTCCGGCGGCGGCGGCGGCTCTGCGACTTCGGCCGGCTGCGAGCCGCCACCGAATCCGCCGAACCCACCAAAGCTGCCGCACGCGCCGAGGCCCATCGCCATCAGCGACGCGAACGCCAGATTGAGCGGCGCGCGTGCGTTGCGTGAACTGATCATCATTTCTCCCCGAGAGAACATCCCCATGCGCCCCTTCGCCACACAAGCGTAAAACGCCGCGGCAGGCAATGCATTCGGCGAAGATCCGGCGCAGCGATTCGCTGCGAGAATCCATCATTCGCCTCACCAAGCTGTTAAGCCTCGCGCTTGGCGCCCCTCAGCTTGACAGGAACTGCATCAAGCCATATTCGGGACGCACAATTAGCACTCTCGCAGCACGATTGCCAGTAACGCGGACTACACCAGAACCGCGCACCGACTCGGCACGGCAAAGCCGAGCACCTCCAGCACACAGCACAGGATCTCTTCCATGGCTAAGCTCAATTTTCGTCCACTCCATGACCGCGTTGTGGTGAAGCGCATCGACGCTGAAACCAAGACCAAGGGCGGCATCATCATTCCGGACTCCGCCAAGGAGAAGCCGCAGGAAGGCGAAGTCGTCGCCGTCGGCCCGGGCGGCCGCGACGAGAGCGGCAAGCTGACCCCGATCGACGTCAAGGCCGGCGACCGCGTGCTGTTCGGCAAGTGGTCGGGCACCGAGATCAAGCTCGACGGTCAGGAACTCCTGATCATGAAAGAGTCGGACATCATGGGCGTGGTCGGCTGATCCCCTCGCGACAGACATCAGGAGCAAATTGAATGTCAGCCAAGGACGTTAAATTCGGCGGAGAAGCGCGCGACCGCATGCTGCGCGGCGTCGACATCCTCGCCAATGCGGTCAAGGTCACGCTCGGTCCGAAGGGCCGCAACGTGCTGATCGAGACGAGCTTCGGCGCTCCGCGCATCACCAAGGACGGCGTCACCGTCGCCAAGGAGATCGAGCTCGACGACAAGTTCGAGAACATGGGCGCGCAGATGCTGCGCGAGGTCGCGTCGAAGACCAACGACCTCGCCGGCGACGGCACCACCACCGCCACCGTGCTGGCCCAGGCGATCGTCCGCGAAGGCGCCAAGGCCGTTGCGGCCGGCATGAACCCGATGGATCTGCGCCGCGGCATCGAGATCGCCGTGCAGGCGGTGGTCAAGGACATCCAGAAGCGCGCCAAGCCGGTCGCCTCCTCGGCCGAAGTCGCCCAGGTCGGCACCATCTCGGCCAACGGCGACGCGCCGATCAGCAAGATGATCGCCCAGGCGATGCAGAAGGTCGGCAACGAAGGCGTCATCACCGTCGAAGAGAACAAGTCGCTCGACACCGAAGTCGATATCGTCGAGGGCATGAAGTTCGACCGCGGCTACCTGTCGCCGTACTTCGTCACCAACGCCGAGAAGATGACCGTCGAGCTCGACGACGTCTACATCCTGCTGCACGAGAAGAAGGTCTCGGGCCTGCAGTCGATGCTGCCGGTGCTCGAAGCGGTGGTGCAGTCGGGCAAGCCGCTGCTGATCATCGCCGAGGACGTCGAAGGCGAAGCGCTCGCCACCCTGGTGGTCAACCGCCTGCGCGGCGGCCTCAAGGTGTCGGCCGTCAAGGCGCCGGGCTTCGGCGATCGCCGCAAGGCGATGCTGGAAGACATCGCCATCCTGACCGCCGGCCAGCTGATCACCGAGGAGCTCGGCATCAAGCTCGAGAGCGTCACGCTCAAGATGCTCGGCCGCGCCAAGAAGGTGGTGATCGACAAGGAAAACACCACCATCGTCGGCGGTGCCGGCAAGAAGCCGGACATCGAGGCCCGGGTCTCGCAGATCAAGGCACAGATCGAGGAAACCACCTCGGACTACGACCGTGAGAAGCTGCAGGAGCGTCTGGCCAAGCTCGCGGGCGGCGTCGCGGTGATCCGCGTCGGCGGCGCGACCGAGGTCGAGGTCAAAGAAAAGAAGGACCGTGTCGAGGACGCGCTCAACGCGACCCGCGCCGCCGTGCAGGAAGGCATCGTGCCGGGCGGCGGTGTCGCGCTGCTGCGCGCCAAGAAGGCCGTCGGCCGGATCGTCAACGACAATCCGGACGTCCAGGCCGGCATCAACATCGTGTTGAAGGCGCTCGAAGCTCCGATGCGGCAGATCGCCGAGAACGCCGGCGTCGAAGGCTCGATCGTGGTCGGCAAGATCCTCGAGAACAAGTCGGAGACGTTCGGCTTCGACGCGCAGAGCGAGGACTATGTCGACATGCTCGCCAAGGGCATCGTCGACCCCGCCAAGGTGGTACGCACCGCGCTGCAGGACGCGTCGTCGGTCGCAGCGCTGCTGGTCACCACCGAAGCCATGGTCGCCGAACTGCCCAAGGCCGACGCCCCGGCGATGCCGGGCGGCGGCGGCATGGGCGGAATGGGCGGCGGCATGGGCGGCATGGGCTTCTAAGCCCACGCCCCTCACCTTCGCTATCGATCACGCAAGGCCGCCTCCGGGCGGCCTTGTTGCGTTCTGATGACCCGGTCGGGCTGTCATTTGAGCCGCGGCCGAGCACAGCTCTCACCCGACCCACTCCCGTCATCGCCCGCGCAGGCGGGCGCGCCAGTATTCCAGGGCGCCTGCGATCCAAAACGTGCGCTCTAAGGACTGGGCCACCCCCGAGGCCACAACTTTTCTTCATGACCTCACCCCGTCATTGCGAGCGCAGCGAAGCAATCCAGAAGCGCAGTGCACGGCGCTGGATTGCTTCGTCGCTTCGCTCCTCGCAATGACGGATAGATCGCCTGCGCGGGGATGACGGGTTGGCAGTGGCGCGGCCACTGCAACCGCTCAGACACGCCGCACGCTTCCTCGCCGCCAGGTTTTTTGGCGAATGCGCGGCGATTTGCTACGCAGGCCTTGGTTCGGTCCAGTTCGAATCAAACAAGGCTCGAGAACCACACCCTGCGAGGAATCACCCCGATGCGCGCGCTCCTGTTCAGCCTGCTGATGCTGCTGCCTGCGACCGATTTGGCCCGTGCCCAGAGCAAGGCGGCGCCGAAGGCGGCCGCGCCGACGACCGAGACGCGCTTCTTCACCGCGCTCGACGGTTTCATGGACGGCGCCGACGTCATCCTGAAGGAAACCCGGCAAGGCAAGGTGGTGACCTCGGCGGTGCTCGACGTCTGCTATGCGCCCACCAAGGACTCCGATCACAAGGATCGCTTCGTCGCCAATCTGCAGGCCAACGGGCCGGCGCTGACCGGCACCACCCAGACCACCGGCGACAAGGCCCCGGTGACGGTGAAGCTCGCCCGCAAGCCAAATGGCGAGACCGTCGACTTCAAAGGCCAGATCAGCATCGGCACCACCGTCCACGAGATCGCCTCGGTCGACAATTCCGATCTCAGCGAGAAGGAATATCTCGAGAACCAGTCGACCGACGACAGCATCGCGCCGGCGCCGAAGGACTTCACCGAGGTGTCGCCCGAAGCCGTCGGGGTTCGCGTCAGCCTCGAATCGGCCGGTGATTTCCTCAAGACGCTGAAGGGCCAGCCGCTGCAGGTGTCGCTGTCGAGCCTGAGCATCGGCTGCGACGCGCTGCGCGCCGGCACGCTGGTGATCAACCTCACCACCGATCCGGCCCACGCCGCCGCGGTGATCGCCAAGGCCAAGAGCTTCCCGGGCGTCACCGCCGCCGGCTGGACCAACGGCATCATCGAGCTCGAACGCACCATCCTGTTCCCCGCCGCCGGCTGGCGCGACGGCGACAAGCTCAATCGCGACAAGATCGCCACGACGGTCGCCGGCGTGCTGGCGCAAACGCTGGGCGCGACGCTAGCCACCTCGGCGTGGAACGACGAAACCGGCCGGCTGAAGCTGACCTTCAAGAAGCCGAGCGAGCTGGTGCCGGCCTTGCAGCTCACCGAGACCATCGAGGTCGAGGCCATGGTCAGCGGCGACAAGCCGGGCACGACCGACAAGCTGCTGCTGTGGATCGGTAACCCGACCGATACCACGGCGGACGAAAGCGCCGGCGCCAAACTCGCCATTAATGACGACGCAACCAGCGACGAGGAAGCTGAACCGCGCGGCGACGGCGGCGCGGTCGCGGCGCTGGCCAAGGAGCTGAAGGGGCAGCGCTGGGACTCCGAAAGCTCGACCTGGCAGTCGCCGTAGCCGAAGCGGCCGCCCCGGCGGCCGTTTGACATGCCGCCGCGTTGCAGCAATGAAGCGAGCTTCTCGGCGGCAGGACTTGGGTGCATGACGCGCACGGACGTAGTGGTGATCGGCGCCGGCCTCGGCGGCCTGACGGCGGGCGCGATCCTCGCCCGCGACGGGCGCCGCGTGGTGGTGATCGAGCGCAGCAATTCGGTCGGCGGCGCGGCGTCGAGCTACAAGGTCGGCGACCTGTTCGTCGAGGGCTCGCTGCATCTCACCGGCGACCCGCATCACCCGCAGGATGCCAAGCACACCGCGCTGAGCCGCGCCGGCGCGCTCGACGGCGTGCAATGGACCCCGGCCGGCGCGCTGTATGAAGTACGCGGCGGTCCAATTGGCGCACCGTTCGTGCTGCCAGACAGCTTCGATGGCGCACGCGCCGCGCTGACGGGGCGCTTCCCGGACGCCACCGAGGCGATCGACCGCTTGCTCGGCGAGATGCGGCGGCTCGCAAGTACCGCCGGCGAAGGTGGGCTCGACGCGGTGTTCGCGCTGGCGCCGGAATTTCCCGACTGGTCAGTGTCGCTGGCGGACAAGCTGCAATCCCTGTTCGGCGACAATGAAGCGCTGAAATGCGCGATCGCGGGCGATCTCGCGTACGTGCACGACGATGCGGCATCGATGTGGTGGGTGCCGTTCGCCATCGTGCAGGGCGGCCTACTGCTGTCCGGCGGCCGCTTCGTGCAAGGCGGATCGCAGCGACTATCGAGCGCGATCGCCCGAACCATCCGCAAGGCCGGCGGCGAGGTGCTGCTCCGGCGCATCGTCAGCCGCATCGAGATCGGCGAGGCCGGCGCGCCGAGCCGCGTCACGCACACTGCGCGCGACGGCAGCGATCCTCAGACCATCGAGGCGATCACGGTGATCGGCAACGCCGCGCCGGCGACGCTGGCGTCACTGATGCCGCAGCCGCAAGCCAGTCGACTGACCGACAGCTATGCGGATCGTCCACTTGGCCTGTCGCTGTTCGCGCTGTCGCTCGGCCTGTCGGCGCCGCCGCGCGACTTCGGCGTCACGAGCTTCGTGACGCAGCTGCTGCCGGACTGGATGCAGACGCTGGCGTCCTACGCCGAGGGCAAGACGCTGATGTCTGGCGAGCCCGGCGACCGGATGCCGCCACTGGCACTCGCCGACTACGCGGCGATCGACTCCGGCGTGCCGGCCCCGCCGTATGTGCTATCGGTGGTCGGGCCGGACCAGTTGTCCAACTGGGCCGACCTGTCGCAGGACGACTACCGCGCCAAGCGCGCACGCTGGCAGCAGGCGATCGTCGAGTATCTCGACCGCATCTACCCCGGACTTGCAGGCGCGGTCATCGCGAGCTCGTTCAACGTCGCGCTGTCGGTGCAGCAGTATCTCGGCGCGCCGGACGGATCGGTCTACGGCTTCGCGCCGCTGCCGCCGGACGCCAGCGGCAAGCCCTATCGCTCGCCCCGCACCGTGCTGCCCGGCCTCTACCTCGCCTCCTCCTACTCCGGCCTCGGCGGCCACAGCGGCGCGATTCAGTCGGCGGCGTTGTGCGCGGGCATGATTTTGAGCGATGAGGCGAAGTAACAGCTTTAGTCACTCCTATCACGCCAACGTTCGTCATTCCGGGGCGCGCGCAGCGCGAGCCCGGAATCTATATCCGCTGTGCTAACTGTGAAGTGCAGCGGCGCCACGCTATGCTCCAACGTTGCTACAGGGGATATGGATTCCGGGCTCGCTCACTTCGTGAGCGCCCCGGAATGACGAACGCTGAGGTGGTTGTCTTGAGAGAGCCCGCGAGTTCTCCGTCATTGCGAGGAGCGAAGCGACGAAGCAATCCATGCCGCGCGCGTGGCGCTGGATTGCTTGGCGGTGTCATCGGGCGGCGCCATTGCGCCGACCCGTTGGCTCGCAATGACGGGGAGAGTCTTACCTGGCCCCGTCAGTTCGTATTCAGCCAAAACTTTGACGAACGCTGAGGTGGTTGCTCTTGGAGACGCCTTGCAACGCCCCGTCATTGCGAGGAGGCGTAGCCGACGAAGCAATCCAGGTTTGTGCACGGAGCTGGATTGCTTCGTCGCTTCGCTCCTCGCAAGACGGGGAGAGGTCTTGCTGGCGTCGTTAGTTCGTGTTCAGCCGAAACCGCAGCGTCTCGCCGCCCGAGAAGGTGACGGTGTCGCCTTGGCGCGCCCACGTCGTTGCGGCCGAGAGCGCCGCGACGAGCGCGTCGTCGGCTTGGGCGCGATCCGGCGGGCAGGCGCGGGCGTCGATGGTGCCGGGGACGAAGATCACGGTGTTGCCGGCGACGGAGAATTGGCCCGAGCCGCCTTTGCACCACAGCTCCAGCCGCGCCTGCCCCTTGTCGTCGATTTCGATCGACGGGATTCGCTTGGAACCGGGCTTGGGCGGCGCGTCCAGCGTCATCTCCAGTTCAAACGGAAACTCGCTCGCCGGCTGCGCCGGAGCGACGCTGGCGAACACGGTCAGAAGCGACGCTGCGAGCGCAGCGCTGATGGGCAGTGAAGTCGGTCGCATCTTGCCTCGTCTGGTCGGGATGGGCGCCCGCCTGTCTAACGCGCGCGGCCGCATTGGCCAATGAGCACCTCCAAAACGTCAAACCCCGCGGCTGGCGCCGCGGGGTCTGCAATCTCGCCGCTTCGGATGGCTATTTCAGGACCATCGCGGTGA
This sequence comes from Rhodopseudomonas palustris, assembly GCF_003591005.1. Classification (GTDB taxonomy): domain Bacteria; phylum Pseudomonadota; class Alphaproteobacteria; order Rhizobiales; family Xanthobacteraceae; genus Rhodopseudomonas; species Rhodopseudomonas palustris_K. The sequence continues at coordinate 41,437 of NZ_QYYD01000029.1, read as the reverse complement.
ACGGATAAACGTAGGCCTGCAGCATCACCAGCACGCCGACCAGGCACGCCAGCGCGATCGAATGCAGGAACACGTAGCGCAGGATGGTGCCTTCGTGGCCGTACCAGTTGGTCGCCGTCGAGGCGACGACGATCGACTGGGCGTCGATCATCTTGCCCATCACGCCGCCGGACGAGTTGGCGGCGCTCATCAGGATCGGCGACAGGCCGAGTTGCTCCGAGGTGATCTTCTGCAGATTGCCGAACAGTACGTTCGAGGCGGTGTCCGATCCGGTCAGCGCCACGCCGAGCCAGCCGAGCAGCGTGCCGAAGAACGGATACAATACGCCGGTCGCCGCGAAAGCGAGACCGAGCGTGGCGTCGACGCCGGACAGCCGCGTCAGCGTGCCGATCGCCAGCATCGCCGAGATGGTGATGAGCGAGATCGCGCACAGCCTGATCGTGCGGCCGTATTCGACGATCATCTTGGCCGGCGAAATTCCCATCAGCACGCCGGAGACCAGCGCCGCGAGCAACATGCCGGTGCCGGTGAACGACAGATAGGTGAAGCTGAACACCGCGGCCTCCGGCGTCGGCCTGGCGGCGACCGGCGGCACTTTCATGATCATCTTGTCGAGCTCGGGCACCGGGTAGTTCCAGACGAAGATCGCATTGGCCCAGCTCTTGAACATGCCGGTGCCCCAGATCAGCATCACGATGCAGACGATGATCCACGGCAGCAGCGCGCCCCACAGCTGCGGCTGGGTCAGCTTCGTCGTATCCATCGGCTTCGGCGGCTTCATGGTCGCGGCCGACTCGTCATTGCCGCGCAGCTTCGGCGACAGCCACAGCTCCTTCGGCTGCCACACCTTGAGGAACAGGATCAGACAGCCCATCGAGATCAGCGAGGCGCCGATGTCGACGATCCACGGATTGATGTAGTTCGAGATCACGAATTGCGGGATCGCGAAGGCGACGCCGGTCACCAGGATCGCCGGCCAGATCTGCATCATGCCGCGGAAGCCGGCGAACGCCCAGATCAGCCAGAACGGCACCAGCAGCGAGAAGAACGGCAACTGCCGGCCGACCATGGCGCCGAGCGTGTAGGGATCGAGGCCGGTCACCGAGGCGAGGCCCTGGATCGGCGTGCCGAGCGCGCCGTAAGCCACCGGCGCGGTGTTGGCGATCAGCGACAGGCCGGACGCGGCGAGCGGCGAGAAGCCGAGCCCGATCAGAATCGCAGCGGTGATCGCCACCGGCGTGCCGAAGCCCGATGCGCCTTCGAAGAACGCGCCGAACGCGAACGCGATCAGCAGCAGTTGCAGCCGCCGGTCAGTGGTGACACCGCCGATCGCACGCTGCAACAGCTCGAACCGGCCGGTCTCGACCGTGATGCGATATAGGAAGATGACGTTGAGGACGATCCAGCCGATCGGAAAGACGCCGGTGACGACGCCGAGCAGCGAGGCGCGGATCGACATATTGGCCGGCATGGTGAAGACGAAGATCGCCACCAGATTCGCCAGGATCAGCGCGATGATGGCGGCGAGGTGTGCCTTCACTTTGCCGCTGGCGATCAGCACCAGCAGCGTCACCACCGGGATGGCCGCCGCCAGGGTCGACAGCGCGGCGCTCCCTAGTGGGTTATAGATCTGATTCCACATCCGAATTCCTCCCTTGCATGTGAGCGGTCGGCTTTTTGTGCCGATGCCGGGAAGGGAGTGCGCCACGCGAGCCGGTGAGCAGCAGCGAACCGGCGCTCACAACCTCGCGAAATCGGCCAGCCACCATCCCCCGCCGTTGGCTTCATGCTAGGGTGCGACAAAGGGGCGCGACAAGCCGCAGTAGGTCGTTTTACCTACAACTTTCGTCTAGCTGGCCGCCGTTTAGGCGCCGCATCCGGAGAAACTCGACCTGTGACAAATATCCGATCCACCCTCGCCACCGTTTGGCGGATCGCCGCGCCCTATTTCAAATCCGACGACAAGCGCATGGGGTGGACGCTGCTGACGGCAGTGGTGGTCATCGAGCTCGCCGTTGTCGGCCTGGCAGTGTTGTTCAACCGCTGGAACAACGTATTCTACAACGCGCTCCAGGAGCGGAACTTCGACGTCTTCGTCTATCAGCTCAGCTATTTCTGCGTGCTGGCGGCGATCTGGATCGCGCTGAAAGTCTATCAGCTGTATTTGAATCAGTGGTTGCAGATCCGCTGGCGGCGGTGGATGACCGAACGCTATCTCGGCGGCTGGCTGCACGACGCCAATCATTACAAGATGCAATTGCTGGGCGACGCCGCCGACAACCCGGACCAGCGCATCGCCGAGGACACCCAGCTGTTCGTCGAGCGCACGCTGGCGCTTGGCGTCGGACTGCTCAACGCGGTGGTCACCCTCGCCTCCTTCGTGGTGATCCTGTGGGGATTGTCCAACGAGGCGCCGCTGCATGTGTTCGGGCAGGACGTCCCGATCCCCGGCTATCTGGTGTGGGGCGCGCTGATCTACGCCATCATCGGCACGGCGCTGACGCACTGGATCGGCTCGCCGCTGGCCGACCTCAACTTCCGCCAGCAGCGGTTCGAAGCCGACTTCCGCTTCAACCTGGTGCGCGCCCGCGAAAACTCCGAGCAGATCGCGCTGCTGCGTGGCGAGCGCGCCGAACGTGGCAAGCTGGCTTCGCGCTTCGGCCTGGTTGCGGAGAACTTCATGCGGATCATGAGCCGGACCAAGAAGCTGACGGCGTTCACTGCCAGCTACTCCCAGGCCTCGATCATTTTCCCCTATATCCTCGTCGCGCCGGCCTACTTCGCCGGCAAGGTGCAGCTCGGCGGGCTGATGCAGACCGCGTCGGCATTCAGCAGCGTGCAGGACTCGCTGTCGTTCTTCATCACCGCGTACCGCACCCTGGCCGAATGGCAATCGGTGGTGGCCCGGCTCGACGGCTTCGAGACCGCCATCCACGGCGCCGACGCGCTGCGCGCCAATCCCGGTGTGGCCCGCGTCGCCAGCAGCCGCAATGCCATCGGCCTCGACGATGTGAAGCTGACACTGCCGGCTGGGCAGCCGCTGATTGCCGCCGATGATTTTCAATTCAGCGGCAAGGAGCGGACCCTGATCGCCGGGCCGTCGGGCTCCGGCAAGTCGACGCTGTTCCGCGCCATCGCGGGGATCTGGCCGTTCGGCTCCGGCTCGATCGAAATCCCGGCCGACGCCACGCTGATGATGCTGCCGCAGCGGCCTTACTTCCCGGTCGGCGAGCTCCACGCCGCGATCGTCTACCCGTCCGAGGCCGACGCGTTCACGCCGGCGCAGGTCGGCGAAGTGCTGAAGGAGGTCGGCCTGCCGGCTCTGGCGGATCGGCTCGGCGAACACGGCCACTGGAACCGGACGCTGTCGCTCGGCGAGCAGCAGCGCCTCGGTATCGCCCGCGCCCTGCTGCACCGGCCGCAATATCTGTTCCTCGACGAGGCTACCGCGTCGCTCGACGAGCCGTCCGAGGCCGCGCTGTATCGGCTGCTCGATCAAAAGCTGCCCGACACCACCATCGTGTCGATCGGCCACCGCTCGACGCTCGACGCCTTCCACCAGCGCGACGCCGTGCTGAGCCGTGCCGGCGAAATCTTCAAGCTGCAGGACAAGGTACGAAGCGCGGCGCCTGCGGAAGGCTAAAGGGGAAGGCGTCGCAAGCGGGGTGGCGTCGATTAGAGCAGCTCTCCTTTCGATGGAAAGAGAGCCGGCACAAGGGGCGTCGCCACAACCAAACCTCACGCGGTGAGGAAGCGCGCAGCGCCCTCACTGCCCATGGCCATGGGTGCCGCGTGGCCCATCCTTCGAGACGCCCGGCTTCGCCGGGCTCCTCAAAGCCCGACTTCTAACTTTTGCAGAAATCTCGGCCACATGTTCAGTCGATTAGTTTCCAAAATCCAGTCATGGCCGGGCTTGTCCCGGCCATCCACGCCTTTCCCGTACTTCCGGCAGCAAGGCGTGGATGGCCGGGACAAGGCCGGGCATGACGCGTGGAGAGGGAAGTTCCCAACCTAAAGCGCTGATTTCCGGCCAGGCTCTGAGGTACGCGTAGCGCGCATCGAAGGGTACGCGATGACGCTGTGAGAAGCTGAACTTCCCGCGCAAATGAAAAGGGCGGCAGATTGCTCTGCCGCCCTTGGTGCCCCCAGATCGGAAAGCTTACTTGATGTTGCTCTGCAGCGTCACGTCGGCCGAGAGCTTGGCGATGAAGGTCGCACCGCACCACTTGGAGCCGACACCCGACGGATTGATCGGGGAGAAGTCGCCGCTGAAGCTGGCCGAGAAGTCGCTGGTGAAGGCGTTGCAGTCAGCCTTGGACAGATCGGTGTCCGAGTAGCGCAGGTCGAGGGTGAACACCTTGTAGGTGAAGCCAACGCCCACGTTCCAGGTGTTGTAATCCTTGTACTTGATGCCACCCGGGAAGGCCGGCACGCCGTAGAACGAGTCGGAGGTGCCGAGCCATTGACGGCCGAACTCACCCGACACGTAAGCGCCGACGCCGCTGGGACCGAAGCCGGTGGTTGGCGCGACGAACTTGGCCGTCACCGACGCGTAGTTGCCCCAAGCGCCGCTGTTCAGGTAGCTCGGGGTATAATACTCGTTGGCACCGATCGTGAACTGGTCGTTCACGGTGTAAGCCACCTTGGCGTAGCCTTCGAAGAAGCTGACGTCCTTCTTGAGGACGTTGCCGTTGAGCAGACCGTTGGCCGCGCACTCGGCGCCCTGGAAGTTGCCGGCGAAGTCGACACCAGTGCCGCCGTACTGGCAGGTCCCACCCGGATACAGGTAGCCCCAGACACCGAAGTCGAACGCGAAGGCGCCGAAGGTCGGGCGGATACCGCCGTAGATGTCGACTTCGGCAGCGGCGCGGTTCGGGAACGAGATGCTTTCGAACGAGCTACCGACGTAGAGCTGCAGGTCCTTGGTGACGTTGTAGCGCGGCTCGAAATAGGCAGTGACCGACGGCTTGTGGTTCGACTGGGTGATACCACGGAACACGTAGTCGCTCATGATGGCGGCGCCGAATGCGACGTCCCAGGGGTCGAACGCCACGATCGGCGGAGCCTTGGTGTAAATCTTCGCGGGCAGATCGGCGGCGGAGGCCGAAGTTGCGCCGACAGCGAGCAGAGCCGCGACCGACAGAAGTGTCTTGTTCATGATGATCCCCATCGATTTAAATTCCAGCCCGACCCGAAGTCCAAGAGACGCGACATCGACCTGCTAAGTAACTCCCGTACAATTTGCGGCGAAGGGCAGGAACCGTGAAGCAAAAAACACATGCAGCTGCCGGTTTTTTGGGCAATTTGGCTCGTTCCATCACGAGTAGTTGTAGGGTGTGGCAATTTGACAACTCATTTGCGAGCTATTCTCACGAGTAGCTGTCAAAAGCGGCTGCAAGAGCAACACCTTCGATCAATGTGGGCCGAGCCTTACGGCCTTTCATCACCCACGGCGCGCGCGAATCGCCCGCTGATCGATATCAGTTCAGCCCATGGGCGTCGGCTCCCCGGGCGCCCATCCCGGCAAAAGAAAAGACCGCGGCGCTGCCGCGGTCTTTCGACGTAGGGGAACTCTATAGGTCGTTAGACCGAATCCGGGTCCTGGGCTTGGCATGGCCAGGATCATCGTCGCCGGATCCGGTGTCCTCGTCGTCGTCCTCGGTCGAAGGCCTCTCAATCGGCTCGTTGTCCTCATGACCGGCCTTAACGTCGGACGGAAATGGCTCTGCCGGTTCGTCGTCTGCGGATGATTCGGAAACAGGCTTCTCGCGGGCCGCGGGTTCTTCAGCGCCTTCATGCGCCGGCTCGTCGAATGAGGTGCCGGACGATGCCGCCTCCTCTTCCGGCTCGTCGATCCCGACCGGCTCGGCCGCAGTCGAGTCCGGCTCTTCATCCTGCTGAGTGGCTGGCGACGAAGCCTCGTCGCTGGTGTTCGGCTCCGGGATCGAGGAGGCCACCTGCTTTTTTGCCCGCGGCTTGCGCGGCTTGGCGACCTTCGTCACAGCGGGCGCTTCGGCTGGCGCAGCCGCGTCGATCGCGGCGAGGAGATCGCTCGGCGGCTCCTGCGGGGCGGCCGCAACGACCGGCGCCTTCGGCTCCCCGACAGGCTTCTTTCGAGCAGCCTTTTTTGCGGAGACCTTGGGGGCCGGAGGAAGCGCCTTACCGACCGACGGCGCACCCCTCAGCGACTTCGGCAGCGCCCTGGACTTCGACGCTGTGGACGTCAGCGCCGTCGACCTCAGGGCTTTGGACTTCAGCGCTTTCCCGGTTGGAGATAGCTGGCTGGACGGCTTTTTCGTCGGCGTCTCTGTTGCAGTCTTCGTAGCGCTCTTCCTGGCCGGCGCCTTGGCCGCGACACGCTGTTTGGCGGCGGACCTGGCTGCTCCCGCCGACGTCTTGCCAGCGGGCTTGGCGGTCTTCGACGAAGCCTTGTTGGCAACAGCCTTCTTCGATGATCCCTTCTTGGCGGATGAGGTTTTTGCGGATGAGGTTTTCGCGGAAGACGTCTTTCGGGGAGATGTCTTTCCGGAGGACGTCTTGGCGAGGGATTTTGCCTGCGACTTGCCGGGCTTGCTTCCAGTCGTTTTGGTCGCCTGCTTTTGGGCCTTCTTGGAGGTCGCCTTCTCGGCCTTCTTGCCAGACTTCTTGGCGTCCTTCTTAGCGTCCTTCTTGGCCTTCTTGGCGCTCAGCAGCAGCTTCGCCTTGTCGGACTTGCTGGCTTTCTTGTCCTTCTTGTCCGCCTTGTTCTTTTTGGACTTCTTGTCCTTCGCCATCGTCGTCCTCCTGTTGGGCGGATCACCCGTTCGGCAATCACGCCATCCGCCAGCAGGGCCTGCAGCGGTCAGCTTGTCGCTGGCCGGGGACCGCCTGTCGCCCAGTCGAGCAGTTCAATTGTGTGCACCACAGGGACGTCCGTTCCGCTGGCGATCTGCACCATGCAGCCGATGTTGCCCGCAGCAATCACATCCGGCTTGACGGAAGCGATGTTGGCAACCTTGCGGTCGCGCAATCTGGTCGCGATGTCAGGCTGGAGAATGTTGTACGTGCCCGCCGAACCACAACACAAATGACTCTCTGGGATATCTTTCACCACGAATCCTGTCTTGGAAAGCAATTCTTTGGGCAGCCGTGTGATTTTCTGCCCATGTTGCAGCGAGCACGCGGAGTGATAAGCGACCACCAGATTGTCATGCGGCTGTTGTGATTGCAGCTCGAGACCACTGATGTACTCGCTGATATCTTTGGCGAGTGCAGACACGCGCGCGGCGGGCGCCGCGAACTCCGGATCCTCGCGCAGCATGTAGCCGTAGTCCTTGATCACCGTGCCGCAGCCCGAGGTGGTCACCAGGATCGCATCGAGTCCGCCGCGCTCGATCTCGCGCAGCCATGCCTTGATGTTGGTGCGCGCGTAGTCCAGCGTGCGGGTGTCGCGGCCGAGATGGTGGATCAACGCTCCGCAGCACGCCTCGTCGGCGGCCAGCACCACTTCGATGCCGTGCCGGGTCAAAAGGTTGATCGCTGCGCGGTTGATGCGCGGCGCCAGTACCTGTTGGGCGCAGCCGTGCAGCAGTGCGACCCGGCCACGCTTTGGGCCGATTGCCGGGAAGCTGGTGCCGGAGGCCGGGCCCGGCTCCGGCAGATGCTTCGGCGCCAACGCCAGCATCGCCTTGATGCGGCTCAGCAAGGTCGGGCGCGTCATATCATGCGAGCTCGGCAGCAGCGCCGCGAACGGCTGCACCAGCCGCGCCGCCCACATGCCGACCCGGAACGCGCCCGGATGCGGCATCATCCACGACAGCGCCTCGCGCACCACCCGGTCCCAGAACGGCCGCTGATAGTCGCGCTCAATCCGCACCCGCGCCTGATCGACCAGATGCATGTAGTTCACGCCCGATGGACACGTGGTCATACAGGACAGGCACGACAGGCAGCGATCGATGTGCTTCACGACGTCGGCGGTCGGCGGCTTGTCGCTCTCCAGCATTTCCTTGATCAGGTATATGCGGCCGCGCGGGCTATCCAGCTCGTCGCCGAGCAGCACATAGGTCGGACAGGTCGCGGTGCAGAACCCGCAATGCACGCAGGCACGCAGGATCTTGTCGGCCTCGGCGATGTCCGGATCGGCGAGTTGAGCGAGGGAGAAGTCGGTTTTCATGCTGCAGGTCCACGCGACAACCGGCCGCGATTGAGAACGTTCCTGGGATCGAAGCTGTGCTTCACGCGCTGCCCGAGCGCCGCCAGCCCGGCGGGCTGCGGCGGAAAAACGTCGATACCCGCGCGCACATCTTCGGCGCCGCGGATCAGCGTGGCGTGGCCACCGATCTTGTCGACGCGCTGGCGCAGCGCCTTGGCGTGCGCATCCGTGGCCGGCGGCAGCGCGGCCCAGATCAGGCCACCGCCCCAATCGTAGATCACCTCGCCGCCGCTCTCGCGATGCAACGCCTCGCCGAACGCACCACCGGACGCCGGCGGACAGACGATCCGCCACACCGGCCACAGCGCGCGCGGGCCTGACGCCGCGAACGGCTCGACGTCGCGCACTGCGGACCACAATGCGGCCGACGTGTCGTCGGTCATCAGTTCGGTCGCGCCGTAGCTCGCCAGCATCTGCCGCAGCGACTCGGCGCGGTGGCTGGCCGACGAGGTGATGCCTTCAAGACGCAGCAACGTCAGCGCCTGATCCGGCTGGGCGATGTCACCGAGTGCGCCGCCTGTGGTGCGCAGCGCCGAGCCCGGCAGATGCGCCGCGCCGCTGACGTCATAGGGCGAGCCGAGCGCAGCGGTCATCGCCTTGTTGGCGGTGACATCGTCGAGCCCGCGCAGCAGCAGCGTGCGCTCGCATTCCGGCCGCGGCGTCACCTTCAGTGTCACCTCGGTCGTGACCGCCAGCGTGCCCCAGGAGCCGGCCAGCAGCTTGCATAGATCATAGCCGGTGACGTTCTTCACCACCTTGCCGCCGGCCTTGAAGCTCTCGCCGAAGCCCGACACGGCGTTGGCGCCGAGCAGATGGTCGCGCGCGCCGCCGGACTTGATACGGCGCGGCCCGGCGAGGCCGGCGGCGATCATGCCGCCGACCGTGCCTTCGGTTTCGACGGTGCCGAGCAGCAGCGCGGTGTTCATCGGCTCGAAGGCGAATTGCTGCGACTTTGAATCGATCAGCGACAGCACGTCGGCGACCGGGGCGCCGGCCTGCACGGTGATGATCAGTTCGTTCGGCTCGTAGGCGACGACGGCGTTGAGCGCCGACAGATCCAGCATCGCATTGGTGGCCATCGGCTGGCCGACGCGCCGTTTGGTGCCGTGGCCGACGATCTCGAGCGGCTGCTCGTTGGCGATGGCGGCGCGCACCACGTCTTCGACGTCCTGCGCGTCGCGTGCTTTCAGCGTATCCACGGGCGGCTTTCGTCCTTCAGGTCGATGCGACAGGCACGATTTCCATCGTCATTGCGAGCGAAGCGAAGCAATCCACGCCGCGTGCGTGGCGCTGGATTGCTTCGTCGCGGAGCCTGTGCCCGGACAGCGCGGAGCGCTGATCCGGGTGCTCCTCGCAATGACGAAGTGGATGTGGTTGGCCGCATATCAAGCAAACTATCAACTTCAAAACCGCGGGATCTCCGGGAACGGCAACTTCCCCCCATGCACGTGCATGCGGCCGAGTTCGGCGCAGCGGTGCAGGGTCGGAAACACCTTGCCGGGATTGAGCAGCCCATCGGCGTCGAACGCGCATTTCAGGCGCTGCTGCTGATTGAGGTCGATGTCGGAGAACATCTCCGGCATCAGGTCGCGCTTCTCGATGCCGACGCCGTGCTCGCCGGTCAGCACGCCGCCGACTTCGACGCAGAGCCGGAGGATGTCGGCGCCGAAGGCTTCGGCGCGGTCCTGCTCACCGGGCTGATTGGCATCGTACAGAATAAGCGGATGCAAATTGCCGTCGCCGGCGTGAAACACGTTGGCGACGCGCAGGCCGTATTTCTCCGACATCTGCGTCATCCTTCGCAGCACCAGCGGCAGCTGCGCGCGGGGGATGGTGCCGTCCATGCACAGATAGTCCGGCGAGATCCGTCCGACCGCCGGGAACGCCGCCTTGCGGCCGCTCCAGAACAGCAGCCGCTCCTGTTCGGATGTCGAGATCTGGCAGGTGGTCGAGCCGCAGCCGAGCGCGATCGTCTCGACCCGCGTGATCAGTTCGTCGACTTCCACTTGCGGGCCGTCGAGCTCGATGATCAGCAGCGCCTCGACGTCGAGCGGATAGCCGGCGTGGACGAAGGCCTCGGCGGCGTGGATCGCCGGCCGGTCCATCATCTCCATGCCGCCCGGAATGATACCGGCCGAGATGATATCGGCGACGCATTGCCCGGCGGCTTCGACATCGCTGAAGCCGACCATCACGGCGCGCGCGGTCTCCGGCTTACGCAGGATGCGCACGGTGACTTCGGTGACGACGCCGAGCAGACCTTCGGAGCCGGTGATCACGCCCATCAGATCGTAGCCGGCGTTCTCGGCACATTTGCCGCCGATCCGCAGGATCTCGCCGTTCATCAGCACGATCTCGCAGCCGAGCACGTTGTTGGTGGTCATGCCGTATTTCAGGCAGTGCACGCCGCCGGAATTTTCCGCGATGTTGCCGCCGATCGAGCAGGCGATCTGCGACGACGGGTCGGGCGCGTAGTAGAAGCCGGCGTGATCGACCGCCTGGCTGATCGCCAGATTGGTGACGCCGGGCTCGACCACCACGGCGCGGTTGTCGAAGTCGATTTCGCGGATACGCTTGAACTTGCCGAGCCCGAGCAGCACGGCGTCGGCGAGCGGCAGCGCGCCGCCGGACAGCGAGGTGCCGGAGCCGCGCGGCACCACCTTGATGCCGTGCTGATGGCAATAGCGCAGAACCTCGGAGACCTGCTGGGTGGTGCTCGGAAGCACCACGACCATCGGCGGCTGCCGATAGGCCATCAGGCCGTCGGACTCGTAGGGGCGCATCTCGGCGGCGCTGGAAATGGTGCCCTCGCCCGGCACGATCTTGCGCAGCGCTGCGACGATTTCGTCGCGGCGGGCCAGCACGGCCTGATCGGGCTCCGGCATCAAAATGGTCATCGGAAACTCCTGCGGCCTGCCGGTGTGGAGCGGCGCGGACATAGCCCGTGCCCGCGTCGCCGCTCACGAGGATCGGCGGACACTCACATCCCTACTTAGAGCCCTTCCATTCGGCAAACGGATTCGGCTTTCGGAACCGACTAGGCGCCGACCAGCGTCCGCGACGGCACCACTGCCTGCACCACCAGTCCGCGGGCACGGGCGTCCATCACGCCGACGGCGCGCAGCGCCAGCAGCGTCACGGTCTGCACCGCGTCGCGGAGTTTGGCCGGATCGTCGAGGTTGTCCGGTGCGAGCGGCCCGACCAGCGACTCGTGCACGGCACCGAGCAGCGCCGTTGCCGCCAAGGCCGTGTCCTGCGCCGGCAGATGCCCGGCCCGCACCGCGGCGGCGATCCGCAATTCGATCTCGCCGGCGATTTCGCGGCGACTGGCGAGCCGCGAGGCGGTGACATCGACGTCGACCGGCTCGGCCAGGATGCCCCAGGCCAGTTTGCGATGCGACAGCACATGCACCGCGACCGTCGTCACCGCCGCGGCCAGCGCCGAGGATGGGCCAGGCGCGGCGTCGGCTGCCCGACGGATGGCAGCGAGTTCGTCACGCGAGACCTCGGCAATGAGTTCGGAGATCAGGTCGGCCTTGGACGGGAAGTAGCGGTACACCGTTCCAGCAGCGACCTTGGCCCGGCCGGCGACCGGGGCGATCTGCACCGCCGCCATGCCGCCCTCCTCGGCGGTCTCGCGCGCAGCCGCAATGATCGCACTGCGCCGCGCAGCCAGCCGCTTCACGACCTGATGGGTCCGCCGATACACCATGGCGCTCTCGTCCCGGAATCGAGCGTTCCGGCCCTGGAGAGGTCGGAAAGTCTTCGCTCATCAAGATCTTGGAGCTCGGGCCAGCGCGCGAGACGGCGCCCCCGTTACCAAATCAGTCGAAAAAACTGAACACCTATTCAGACCCGAAGGCAAGCTTTTACAGCAACGTATGAATAGCACTCCAGCCAACCTAACCGCCGAAACCCGCAGCCCGCGCCAGAGCCGCTACTAACATACCGGTTGCGACCGCCAGGAAGTCATTGCGCCGGAGAATGCTGATGGCGATGGCGGCGGCGAGCGCGATCATCACGATCGGCCCGCCATTCACGGCGACCGGCAGCGCCGCGGCGACGATGATCGAGCCGGGCAACGCATCGAGCATCCGCCGCACCCGCGGGGTGACGTTGACGTAGCCCATCAGCCAGAACCCGCCGAGACGCGAGGCGACGGTCACCGCCGTCATCACCGCGAAGGCGATCATCACGTCGCTGCGCAGCATCTCGCTCACGCCCGCAACTCCCGCGGCGGCGGCTCGTCCATCAGCCCGGCGCTGAGCGCGCCCGACAGCGCGCCGGCGATGATGAACCAGTAGCCAGGCGTCAGCCAATGCACCGTCAGCGCCACCGCGCCCGACACCGCCCAGGGGATCGCGCGCCGCGCTCCCTTCCAGGCCGGCACCAGCATCGCGGCGAAGAACGCCGGCATCGCCAGGTCGACGCCGAACTTTTTCGGATCGGACAATTGCTCGGCGAGCAGGAAACCGGGGATCGAGGAGACCAGCCAGACGAAGTACAACACCAGCCCGCCGGCGACGTAGAATGCCGCATTGGCGCCGCCGTGCTCGCGATAGCGCATCGCGGCCAGCCAGCCGCCATCGGTCACCAGCAGCATCGCCGGATAGGACTGCCACGGCGGCAGTGTGCCGAACCACGGCCGCATCGACGCGGTCATCAGGAAGAAGCGGATGTTGACCGTGGTGGTGAGCAGCGCCAGCGTCGCGATCGTCGACGGCGTCAGCGTCCCGGGCCACGACTGCACGGCGACGAATTGCGACAGCCCGCCATAGACGGTCGCCATCATCACTTCGACTTCGGCCAGCGTGAAGTTCTTCTGCGCGCACAGCGCCCCGAACGCCATGCCGAACGCCAGCGTCCCGGGCAGCATCGGCCCGATCGCGACGATCCCCGGCCAGATCGCGTCGCGCGACCAATAGGCCGGGGCTTTGGGAACGTGAGTTGTCATGGCAGGGTCCGCGTGGTGGCCCCTGCCTGCGGGTTGTGAGCCGCGGCGTCAAGCGCCCCGCGCTCATGCGCGCTATGCGGCACGCCGCCGGCGAAGTCCCGCCGTCGCTACTCGCCGCTCTGCAGGTCGCCGAACCGCTCCCATTGGGAGCCGGTGAAGCGCATGAACTGCATCTGATCGACCGGGATGTGGTCGGTCGGGCTGGTGTTGATGCGGATCCCCGGCAGCAGCATCGGCAGTTCGAGGTTCTTGATCGCGAACGCCTGCTTCAGGATGTTCTCGGTCGACAGATCGTCGCCGCACGCCTTCAGCACCGCCTCCAGCGCCATCGCGCTGTTGTAGGCGTTGACGTAGTTGGCGTCGTGAACATCGCCGTCGGGTGCGTACTTGGCCATGAACTCGCGCCATGCCTTGACGCCCGGATCGTCCTTCCAGGCCGGATCGTCGGGATCCTTGACATAGGCGGTGGAGAGCACGCCGACGCCGGCTTCGAGCCCGGCCGGCTTCATCACCGAATTGATCCAGACCGACACGTTGGAGACGAAGGTCATCGGCTTCCAGCTGATCTCGTGCGCCTTGCGGATCGCCTGGGCGGCGAATTTCGGCGTCGCGGCCAGCACCAGCACGTCGGCTCCCGAGGCCTTCAGCTTGACGATCTGCGAGTCGATGGTCGGGTCCTGGATCTCATAGGTCGCGCCGGTGACGCGCTCGTCGTAGCGCTCGCCGAGAACGTCCTTGAGGCCGGCCACGTAGTCGCGGCCGAAATCGTCGTTCTGCGACAGGACCGCAAATTTGGCATTGGGGTTCTTCGCCAGCGCGTAGCGTGCATACAGCCGCGCCTCGTAGCGGAACGGTGCCTGCACCCCGAGCGTGGCCTGCGGATATTGCGCGATATCGGCGAATTTCGAGGCGCCCGAGCCGACGAACAGTTGCGGCACGTTTTTGCTCTGCAGGTATTTGGCGATCGCCGTGTTGTGCGCGGTGCCGATCGACGAGAAGATCAGCGCGACCTCGTCGCTCTCCACAAGCCGCCGCGTCTGCTCGACCGATTTCGGCGGCGCGTAGCTGTCGTCGAGCGAGATCAAATTGATCTGGCGGCCGCCAATGCCGCCGCGCTCGTTGATCATCTTGAAGTAAGCGACCTCGCCCTTGCCGAGCGCGCCGAATGCCGAAACCGGGCCGCTGTACGGCATGGTCTGGCCGATCTTGATTTCGGTCTTGGTGACGCCGCGCATTTCGGCGGCGTGGCCAGACGGCCACCAAGCCGACACCCCCGCCGCGCACAGCACGGCGATCGTCCATTTCGAACGCATTTCGTCCTCCCATGATGGCGCGGCGTTGGCCGCCGTCGCCGGTTGAGGAGGCGAGCATGTCACGAGCGTTCGCGCGAGGCGAGCGGGAAACGTCCCTCCGTCGAGGCCCGCTTTGTCGCGCACACCGCAAGGCAACAAAAAACGCGGCGTTTCCGCCGCGTTTTTCAGACTTGTTGCTGCCGGGCGATTACGCCTGCGGCTGCGGCTCCAGGCCCGGATCGGGGCGCGGTCGCGGCTTGCCGGCAGGCGGCACCGCCGAGGTGCGCGGACCCGAGGGCTCCAGCACCGACTCGCGGTTCGGCTTCTTGCCGTTGATCAGATCGGTGATCTCGTCACCGGTCAGCGTCTCGAACTCAAGCAGGCCACGGGCGAGGGCTTCGAGGTCGGCGCGCTTCTCGGTGAGAATCCGCTCGGCCTCCTTGTAGCCCTCCTCGACCAGCCGCTTGATCTCGGCGTCGATCTTCTGGACCGTGGCCTCCGAGGCGTTCTGGGTGCGCGACACCGACATGCCGAGGAACACTTCGTCCTGGTTCTCGCCATACGACACGGTGCCGAGCTCTTCCGACAGACCCCAGCGGGTGACCATCATGCGGGCCAGGCGTGTGGCCTGCTCGATGTCGGACGACGCGCCCGAGGTCACCTTCTGGCGACCGAAGATCATCTCTTCGGCGACCCGGCCGCCCATCATGATGGCGAGGCGCGAGGTCATCTGCTCGAGCGACATCGACAGCTTGTCGCGCTCCGGCAGTTGCATCACCATGCCGAGCGCACGGCCGCGCGGGATGATGGTCGCCTTGTGGATCGGGTCGGTGGCCGGCACGTTGAGGCCGACGATCGCATGGCCGCCTTCGTGATAGGCGGTGAGGAGCTTCTCCTCCTCCGTCATCACCAGCGACTTGCGCTCGGCGCCCATCATCACCTTGTCCTTGGCGTCTTCGAACTCGGTCTGCGTGACCATGCGCTTGTTGCGCCGGGCCGCCATCAGGGCCGCTTCGTTGACGAGGTTCATCAGGTCGGCGCCGGAGAAGCCCGGGGTGCCGCGCGCGATGGTCTTCAGGTTGATATCCGGCGCCAGCGGCACCTTGCGGACATGCACCTTGAGGATCTGCTCGCGGCCGACGACGTCCGGGTTCGGCACCACGACCTGACGGTCGAAACGGCCAGGACGCAGCAGCGCCGGATCGAGCACGTCGGGGCGGTTGGTGGCGGCGATCAGGATCACGCCCTCATTGGCCTCGAAGCCGTCCATCTCGACCAGCAGCTGGTTGAGGGTCTGCTCGCGCTCGTCATTGCCACCGCCGAGACCGGCGCCGCGATGACGGCCGACCGCGTCGATTTCGTCGATGAAGATGATGCACGGCGCGTTCTTCTTGGCCTGCTCGAACATGTCACGCACACGGGACGCACCGACGCCGACGAACATTTCGACGAAGTCCGAGCCCGAGATGGTGAAGAACGGCACGTTGGCTTCGCCCGCAACCGCACGCGCGATCAGGGTCTTACCGGTGCCGGGCGGGCCGACCAGCAGCACGCCGCGTGGGATCCGTCCGCCGAGGCGCTGGAATTTGCCCGGATCGCGCAGGAATTCGACGATCTCCTGCAGGTCCTGCTTGGCCTCGTCGACGCCGGCGACGTCTTCGAACGTCACCCGCCCATGCGCTTCCGTGAGCATTTTTGCCCGCGATTTGCCAAAGCCCATCGCCTTGCCGGCGCCGCCCTGCATCTGCCGCGACAGGAAGATCCAGACGCCGATGAGCGCGATGAACGGCAGCCAGGAGACGAGCAGCGACACGAACCACGGCACGTTGTCGCCCGGCGGCTTGGCGGTGATCGAGACCTTGCCGTTATACAGCCGGGTCACGAGCGACGGATCGTTCGGCGCGTAGGTCTGGAAGGTCGAGCCGTTGGTGAAGGTGCCGTGAATTTCCTGGCCCTGGATCACCACATCACGAACGTGGTTCTGATCGACCTCGCTGAGCAGCTGCGAGAACGAGATGTCCTGCGACGCGGCGCGCTGGCCGGGGTTCTGGAAAAGCGTAAACAGCGCCAACAGCAGCAGGACGATAATGACCCAGAGGGCGAAATTCCGCAGATTGGCGTTCATCGGTCTTCCTTATTGGTCGCGCGGATCGCGACCGTTGGCCCGGGGTGAGCCGTCAGGAACTCCCGGACCGGCTAGCCCACAATCTAGGTGTCACACGGCGCGCTGCCAAGAGAACCCGACGGGACTATTTAGCGCAATATAGCCGGCTGTATGGCTCAAATCCCGGCGAGCAGGGCATGGCTTGCCCAGGTGGTTACCTCGATGTGTCCGGATCAGCTTCGACTTTGCGCCGCCGCGGCGGCGCCGTGGTGATCCGCAGGCGATCCGCCGTCAACGTGATCAGCGCGCCTGCAAGCGTCTGTTTCAGCTTGATTTGCCCGCGCGCGGCGGGGGATTGCGCGGCGCTGTGCAGCGCCTCCGCAAGTGCTTCGACCTTGCCGAGTTCGGGCCGCCGCTCCTGACCGACACGGGCGAGCGCGCGGAGCAGCAGCCGAATCCGGATCTCGGCCGCGAGGCCGCAGAAAGCCTGCATGTTGTAGCCATGAATGGAGTCTCCGCCACTGCGCAGAACGAGATACCGCTCAGCGCCGTCCGCCAGCAGTTCGAGCGCCGCGTCCGCGCGGGCCGCGCGGGCCGCAAATCGGGCGAGGCTGCGCGAATCACATCCTTCGGCGGCCAAAAGCGGCATCAACTCGCGCAGCCGCGGGCGAGTGAAGCGCGGGTCGACATTGCTGGGGTCGGTGGCGAAATCGATCCCCGCCTTGACCAGCGTCGCGACCAGGCGCTGTTTCGAGACGTCGAGCAGCGGTCGCGCCAGCCCCACGCCGTCGCGCATGCTGTCCCTAGCCATCGCCGCCAGTCCGGCGATGCCGCTGCCCCGCGACAGCCGCATCAGCACGGTTTCGGCCTGATCGTCGCGGGTGTGGGCCGTCATGATATGGCTGGCGCCCGACGCTTTGGCGGCGCGGGCCAACAGGCGATAGCGCGCTTCGCGCGCCGCGGCGGGCAGACCCGATGTCGGCTTGTCGCCGGTCCAGCGCAGCGTCCGGTGTGGCAGATCAAGCGATCGCGCCAGCTGTTTGACGAACCGCGCCTCCCGGGCCGCTTCCGGGCGCAAACCGTGATCGACGGTGACGACCGAAAGCGCCGGTCCACGTTTGCGGCTGCTGCGCCAGCGGGCGGCAAGCCACATCAGCGCCAGCGAATCCGGACCGCCGGACACGGCGAGGACGATGCCCGGCGCTGCTTTCCAGTCGGCGAACAGGCGGCTGGCGTCGCGCGCCGACAATGGTCCTTCGTCTGATCCGGACATCAGCAATGTGATCTCCGACGATCGGCTCCGGCGGAGGCCGGAGCTTCAGCTCAGCACTTCAGCTTCTTCTGTTCGGCCTCGACGCCCCGCCTCACGCCGGCCGAAGCTTTCGGATATTTGCGGCCGATCTCGCCCAGCGCGGCGCAGGCGGCTTCCTTTTCCTTCAGCGCCGACAACGACTGGCCGAGCCGCAGCAACGCGTCCGGTGCTTTGCCGGATTTGTCGTATTTGCTGGTCACAGACAGGAAGGCCTCCGCGGCGTCGCGGTACATCTGGCGCTGAAAGAAGCTTTCGCCCAGCCAGTATTGCGCATCGGGAGTCAGCGCATCGTTCGGGTACTTGCTGGTGAAATTACGCATCGTCTCTTCGGCGAGCGCATAGTCGCGGCGCTGCATGTAACCGATGCCGAGATCGAATTCGTCGCGCGGGGTGGCGGACGGCGGCAGCGTCGTCAGGCCGCCGCCAGCTGGAGCGGCTGCTCGCGGCGGCTGCGCGCCGGCATCCGGATAACGGCCGGCCGGATTGTTCGACAGGTCGATCGGCTCGCCGGCGCGGCCCTGCCCCTGCTCCGCCGGGATCGGCAGCTGACCGCCGCCCAGCGCGCGCGGCACGCCTGGCGCTTGCGGATTCTGGTTGGGATCGAACGCGTCGCCGCGGCGCCGACCGGACGGCGCCGGCGCAGCGGGCTGCTCCTGGACGATCGGCGCCTGCGGCTGCTGGCCGTAAGGCTGCTGACCATAGGCGCCCCCCTGCGCAGGCTGACCGTAGCCCGGCGGCTGTTGCTGCGGCTGGCTGTAGACCGGTGGCTGTTGCGCGGGTGGCGGCGCGGCACTGCCGGCTGCGGCCGGAGGCGCGCCGGCGCCGCTCTGCAGGGTCCGCAACTGCTCTTCGAGCCGTCGATTGCGGTATTGGAGCTCCTCGTTCTGACCCGTGAGCGTGCGAAGGCGCTCCTCGAGCTGCTGCACGCGGATTTCAGGGTCGACCTCGCCGCCATATTGCTGGGCCAGCGCGGGAGCAGCGACAGCGAGCGTCGCGAGAACGACGAGGCTGCGCGCAGAAACGAACAATGATGACATAGGGGCCCGACGGTTGAGGATTGCGCGCCAGATTAGTAGCGCCGGATTGATCGCCGGACTACGCCTAAAATGTGACTGCGGTGACGTGCGAAGGTCGCAGGCATCCGAGCCGTGACGCGAGCCGCAAACGAAAACGGCGCCCGAAGGCGCCGCTGACGAATGATTGCGATCCCGGCTCAGGCGCCGGCGTTCAGCACGGTGACGGCGCGGCGGTTCTGCGACCAGCACGAGATGTCGTTGCACACCGCGACCGGGCGCTCCTTGCCGTAGGAGATCGTCCGCATCCGCGAGGGATCGATGCCGCGCGAGGCGAGATAGTTGCGGACCGACTGGGCACGCCGGGCGCCGAGTGCGATGTTGTATTCGCGGGTGCCGCGTTCGTCGGCATGGCCTTCGATGGTGAACGAGTAGCGATTGTAGGTCTGCAGCCACTGCGCCTGCTTTTCCAGCGTCGCGATCGCCTGCGGCGACAGGTCGGTCTGGTCGCTCTCAAAGAACACGCGGTCGCCGACGTTGACGACGAAATCCTGCTGGCTCCCCGGACTGGCCGCGCTGGCCATCGCCCCATCGGCACCCATCCCGGTCTTGTTGTTTGCGCAAGCGCCCATCGACAGGGCCACCGCGAGCACCGCGGCCAACTTCATCCCCTGGAGGATTCGCTTTTGATGTGTCATTCCCGGAGCCTCCACGCTCGCGATATTCGGACTGCCATCCGGTCTACAGGGCGATGGTTAAGCGAACGTTCCGTCAACCTTGATGAGACGTTGCCGGCTCCGATCAAATGCCCCCGATCGGTTGAAAGCAAGCGTGATGGTTAATGGCGTGCAAATATGGCGCCAAGGTGAAGCTGGCCGCGGATATGGCCGCGATCCGGATTTGAAGGATCATCGACGAGCCTGGCCCAGGCGATCCGGCCTGAATAACAAAGCCGCCGAGTTGGCCGGCGGCTTTTTGCAGCGTCGTGCTCGATGGTCGTCCAGCTGGGTCTTAGATGTAGCAATCAGCGGAGTTTGCCGGCGCCATGTGGGGTGCATCCGCGGCGCGCAGCGTCGGCGTATCGGCCGCCCGCCCGAACAACATCCGCCGCTCGAACGCGCTGGAGCGCATGAACGGGAAGCGCGCATAGACCCGCTCTCGGATTTCCCGATAGTCCGCGGCCATCAACCCGACCGGCTTCAGCAGCCCCGGAAACAGCCGCGGCTCGCACAGCGGCTTCTGCAGGAAGACGCGGCGATAGAACGCCTGGTGCTCGGCCCGCACCGTGGCCAGACCGATGTCCGCGTCGAAGTAGCAGCACGCGACGTAGCCGAGCCGCACCGTCACATACGGCAGTTCAGGAATCCGCTGGATCCGGTCAGGGTCGGCAACGAATCGGGTCGGATCGACGATCACCTTCCCGTTCTGCAATTCCGGCCCGAGAACATCCGAAAACACGTCGACAGAGGGCGACGTCGGCATCGCCGGCGTGGCGACGCTGATCCGGATCGATGCCGACAGTACGCCATCGACATGGATCCCGAACACCCAGGAGTTCAGCATGTCGTCGTGGCTGTCGGTGACGCGGCCGTCGGCATTCGGCTCGATCGCCCCTTCGTCGAGATAGGCGCGATAGCGCAGTCGGTAGATCGCTTCCTTTGCCTCGGCGGTGTCGGCCAGGCGATAGTCGATACGGTCGAGCAGCTCGTGCCCCCGAGGGGACGCGACGACCCGAACCTTATGCTCTTGTTGAGCGGAGCTCATTTAATGCACCTCAACTCCGGATAACGACTTCAAGAGGTTAACAAAGTACTAATAGCGGGGCAAAGCGTTCGAACTATTAGGGTTAACCAGGCGCAATATATACTTGGCGGTTGCGGCGGCGCCACGAAATCTAGGCAGGGTTGCGGATTTTTCGGGTCAGGCAATCGACCGGAACGGCAGAACCAGTTTGTCGCCGTCCTTGGGCCGACGCTTGTGCGAGGCGACGAGCAATTGACGGATCCGCGAAGCGGGCACCGGCCGGCTGAACAGATAACCCTGGCCCTCGGTTACCGTCCCGTCCGCACTGATTCGCTCGAGCTGCTCGTTGGTCTCGATCCCCTCCACCACCACGGCCATGCCGAGATCGGCGCTCAACCGCGCGACACCGCGCAACAGCGTGAGCGGGCGGTCGGTGTCGATGCCCTCAAGGAAGGAGCGATCGATCTTGACCTTCTGAAGCGGGAAATTGTGCAGATAGCTCAGGCTCGAATAGCCGGTTCCAAAATCGTCCAGCGAGATCCGGACGCCCTCTGCGTGGAGCTGCTCGAGGGCGTCGTGGGTGAACTGCGTGTTCCGCAGCAGCGACGATTCGGTGATTTCGATCTCGAGTCGGGTCGACGGCAAGCCGGACACTTCAAGCGCGTAGCGCACCTCGTTGAGCACGTCGCGCTGATGGAACTGCTGCGACGAGAAGTTGACGGCCACGCTGACATGCTCGGGCCACATCATGCATTCCATGCACGCCTTGCGCAGGATCCAGCGGCCGAGATCGACGATCAGCCCGATTTCTTCCGCCACCGGAATGATGTCGACCGGCGAAACCGTGCCGCGAACCGGGTGGTTCCAGCGCAGCAGGGCTTCGCAGGTGGTGATCCGGCCGGTTTTGAGATTGACCAGCGGCTGGTAGTAAAGTTCGAACTCCTCGTTGGCAAGCGCCTTGCGGAGATCGAGCTCGAGGATGCGCCGCGCCTCGACGGTGTGGGCCATCTCGTCGCGAAAGAAGCAGAAGGTGCCTCGCCCATCGGCCTTGGCGCGGTACAGGGCCATGTCGGCGTTCTTCAGCAGGATATCGGCGCGCACACCCGGGGTGGTCATGGCGATGCCGATCGATGCCCCGATCTCGACGACGTGGTGATCGATCAGATAGCGATCGCTGAGCCGCTCGACGATCCGGCGCGCCAGCACCGCGGCATCCTCGTTGGAGCGCACGTTCTGCTGGAACACCACGAACTCGTCGCCGCCGAATCGGGCGACGAAATCCTCGGGCCGCAGCATGTCGCGCAACCGGTCGGCGACCGAGCAGAGCAACCGATCGCCGCAGGGATGACCGAGCGTGTCGTTGACCTGCTTGAACTGATCGAGATCGATGAACAGCAGCGCCGACAGCGCCGACCGCTCGGAGGTCTGCGACGCCAGGATCCGTTCGATCTCGTCGCGGAAGTTCACGCGGTTCGGTAGAGCGGTGAGTTCGTCGTAGCGCGCCAGATGCAGGATGCGCGCCTCGGCGTTGCGCCGTTCGGTGATGTCCTCGACCAGCACCACCGTGCCGCCGCCGGCCATCGGCTGGAACGTCCAGGACAGCGAGCGCGGACTGACCTCGTCGCCAACCGTGACGATTTCCCCGGCCAGCGAGTTGTCGATCTCCGACAGGATCAGGCGTCCGCTGGACGCCGAGATCGCTCCGGTGGTGACGCAGGACGCGACGATCTCGGTCGCGCTCGGCGCGCCGTCGGCCAGCGACTCTTTGAGTCTCATCATGTCGGCGAAACGCCGGTTCATCACCGCCAGCTGACCGTCCGCTCGGAACATGCACAGGCCGTGCGGCATGTTGTTGAGCGCGGTGTCGAACTGAGAGGCCAGAGCCGATTCGCGTTCACGGCCGAGCAGGGCCCGTACGAAGATCTGTTGCAGGCTGGTGGTGATATGCTTGACGCCGATGAAGAAGATGACGTTGAGCAGCGCCAGTCCGCAGTAATAGATGTTGCCGTGCCAGGCGAGCGCTGCCGACATCGAACCGCAGGCGAGCAGGATCTGCAAATGGAAGATCCACGGCCGGCCGTAGGTGCGTCCGGCGCCGGCAGCCATGTAGCTGAGGGTGACGCAAACGCAGATCATATGAGCGACGGTGTCATCCGTCGCGATCAGCGCGATCACGCACCAAACGCCCAGCACGCCGGCATAGAGCATCGCGCCGATCTGATAGCGGACTTCCCACGCTTCGACTTCCTTGAAAGTCAGCGTCCCCTTGCGCCGCTGATAGGCGCGCATGTCGAGCGAGCGCAGCGCGCCGGTGGCGATCAGCAGGACGGCGCATACCCACAACAGGTGGTTGCCCGTCTTCAGCGCCGTCATGGTCGCGGCGACGGCCGCGCTCAAGGCACCGGCGAACATCGGCGCTGGATTCTGAAACAGCGAATCCACCAGCGCGGCGTAGATCGACCGCGACATTTCCTGCTCGGTGGTTCGACCGTATTTGGCGAGCTGAATCCGCACTCATTTGCCTCTGTTCGAGGGCACGTTTACTTGTTTTCAATGAACTAATACTGAGGGAAGATCCTTAGCGGAACGTTGTAGTGATTTCGCTGTGGCGCGTTATTCTGCGATTATTTGATTGAAAACGCACAAGCGATCGCAATCCCGCGCCGGAAAGACCGGCGAGGGTCGAGCTCCGTTAAGATCTTGTTAATTACGACAGCAGCGGCGACCAGGCTGGGTCGGAGGCGTAGCCCGGCGTCGGCACTCGCAGCTCGTTGCGGCCTGATACGTCGACCGTGAACAGCGACGGCCCCGCCTTGCCGCCCGGATCGCGGAAGAACATCAGCACCCGGCCGTTCGGCGCAAAGGTCGGCCCCTCGTTGTGAAAGCCGGATGTCAGGATGCGCTCGCCGGAACCGTCCGGCTTCATGATGCCGATCGCGAACTGGCCGCCGCCCATCTTGGTGAAGGCGATGTAATCGCCGCGCGGCGACCACACCGGGGTCGAGTAGCTGCCGTCACCGAACGAGATCCGCTGCGCCTGCCCGCCATTCGCCGGCATCACGTAGATCTGCGGCTTGCCGCCGCGATCGGACTCGAAGCAGATCTTGCTGCCGTCGGGCGCATAAGATGGCGACGTGTCGATCGCCGGCGTATCGGTCAGCCGCGTGGTGGATTTGGAGCGCAGATCCATCACGAACAGATTGGAGTTGCCGCCCTGCTGCAGGCTCATGATGATGCGCTGCCCGTCCGGCGAGAACCGCGGCGCGAACGACATGCCAGGGAAGTTGCCGACGATCTCGCGCTGGCCGGTCTCGATATTGAACAGATAGACGCGCGGATCACCCTGGCCGAACTCCATATAGGTGATTTCCTGGGTCGACGGCGAGAACCGCGGCGTCAGCACCAGGTCGCTGCCACGCGTGAGGTAGCGCACGTTGGCGCCGTCCTGATCCATCAGCGCCAGCCGCTTGACGCGCCGGTCGGCGGGGCCGCTCTCGTCGATGAACACGATGCGGCTGTCGAAGTAGCCCTTCTCGCCGGTGAGACGTTCATAGATCTGGTCGGAGATGATGTGGGCGATGCGGCGCCAGTATTCCGGCGAGGTGAAGTACTGCTGGCCGGCGAGCTGCTGTGCGGTGGCGACATCCCAGAGCCGAAACTCGGCTTTGAGGCGGCCGTCCGATTGCCGCGTCATCCGGCCGGTCACCAGCGCCTGGGCGTTGATACTGCTCCAGCTCTTGAACTGCGGCGGCACGTCAATATTGCTGATCTTCTCCAGATACGCCGCCTGATCGATCGGCGCGAATAAGCCGCTGCGCTTCAGATTATTGGTGATCACCTGCGCGACGCCGTTGGCGACCTCGACGTCCTGCGGCGTGCCGGCGACGAAATTCGGGATCGCAATCGGCAGCGGCGCGACGTCGCCGCCGGTGACGGTGACGCGGGCCTGACCAAACGCGCGACCGGCGCCGGCCGCGACCAGTCCGGTGGCGGCCAGGCCGGACAGCACCTGCCGTCGACCGATAACGAACGGCGCGGCGATCGGCTTACGAAAATCTGACATCGTCTTTTTGCTCTCAGCGCAGAGTTACAGGTCTCTGCTGTCAAAAACGGGGTTGAAATATCGCCATTCCGCAAAGAAGCCGGGTGGCAGCCGGTACGGTGCACATTCGATGATGGCGCGTAGTCCGCTCTCCTGGAACACGCGCTGATACGCACTCGACGGCGACGACAGCGAGGTCGGCATCGTCTCGAGCGTGCCGTCCTGTTTCAGGCGGATGCTGAACTCGGCCTCGACGCGCTGGGCTTCCAGACCGCCATACGGCTTCTTCCAGCAACGCAGCACCTGCTCCTTGAACATCGCGCCCCAGGTCGCGGAATTATCGGCCGACCTGCCCTTGGCGAGGCCCAGCGCGGCATTGGAATTCAGCGTATCGCCGGCGACCGACTGCCGGGTCGGATCGCGCTTGTCGAGCAGCGCCGCGATCTTCGACTGGTCGAACACCCGCTCGGCCTTCTTGGCCGGCTCCGGCGGCTTGGCGGCGGCTTCGGCCTGCGGCTTCGGCGGCGGCGGCTTTTTCTTTTCTTCCTTCTTCAAAGCCTCGGCGATCGGATCGACCTTGGGCTCCGGCTTCTTCTCGGCCTCCTTGGCCTCCTCCTTCGCCGGCTCGGGCTTCTTCTCCGCCTTCTTCGGCTCTTCCTTTTTCGGCTCTTCTTTCACCACCGGCTTCGGCGGATCGGGCTTCTTCTCGACCGGCTTGTCGGGCTTGGGCTGCGGCGTCGGCGCCGTGTCGGTGACCACCGGCGGCTTCTTGTCGTCGATCTTGCCGACGGTGTCGTCGACCGGCTTGACCTCGGCGACCTTCTCGACCAGCGGCTTGGGATTTTCCTTCTTGCCGGTCTTCATCCCGGCCATCACCTTGGCGAGCTGATCTTCCGAGATGGTGTCGACCGCGACGGTCTCCTGCGGTTCGAGTTCGAAGGCCTTCGACGAAAAAGACAGCATGGCCCAGCCGAGCACGAGGACGTGCAACGCCACCGAGGCCGCCAATGTCTTGTCGATCTTCACCTTCAGAATTCCCGCTCCATCCTCAGTGTCGCTGGTCGCCTTCCCCGTTCAGGAGCCCTGCTCCGGCAGAATCACGATGTTCGGCTTGAAGCCGGCGGCCTTGATCTGGCCGAGCAGCTTCATCATGTCGGTGTAGCAGACGTCCTTGTCACCCCTGAGATAGATGACGTTGTCGGTGTCCGAGCGGGTCGCCCGGATCGCCTTGATCTTGGCGTCGAGTTCGGCCGTCGGGACCGCGCTGTCGCCGACATACATCTCGACCTGCGAGTTGCAGGCGCCGCCGGTACGCTTCACCGACAGCGTCAGCGGCGGCGAGTTCGACTGGATCTGCGCGCCGCCCCGGGCGGTCGGCAGGTCGATATCGATCGAAGTGGTGAGCAGCGGCGCCGCGACCATGAAGATGATCAGCAGCACCAGCATCACGTCGACCATCGGGGTGACGTTGATCTCCGCCATCACCGGGCGTTTGCGACTGCCGCGACGTCCGCCGCCGCCCGCAGCGACGTTCATGCCCATGGTCGGATGCTCACCTTGCGCTCACCTGCCCGGATCATGCGCGCTCGTCGATCTGTCGCGACAGGATGGCCGAGAATTCGTCGGCGAAACCTTCCAGCCGTTGGGTCTGGCGGTTCACCTCGGATGTGAACTTGTTATAGAAAATTGTCGCCGGAATGGCGGCGATCAGGCCCACGGCGGTGGCGAACAGCGCCTCGGCGATGCCGGGCGCGACCACGGCCAGCGAGGTATTCTTCGAGGCGGCGATCGACTGGAAGCTCGACATGATGCCCCAGACGGTGCCGAACAGGCCGACGAACGGGCCGGCCGAACCGACCGTCGCCAGCACCAGCAGGCGGCGTTCGAGCCGCTCGACCTCGCGGGCGATCGACACGTTCATCACCTTCTCGATCCGCATCTGCAGCCCGGCGAAGGAGCGCGAATGGCTCTCGAACGAGCGCTTCCACTCCCGCATCGCCGCGACGAAACAGGCCGCCATCGAGTGCGTCGGCTTGGCCGACAGCGTTCGGTACAGATCGTCGATGGATTCACCCGACCAGAACGCCTGTTCGAAGCGATCCATCGCCCGCTTGGTGCGCGAATAGAGCAGCAGCTTGTCGATCGCGATCGCCCACACCCAGACCGAGCAGCCGATCAGGCCGAGCATCACCGACTTGACGATCCAGTGCGCCTGCCAGAACAGCGCAACCAGCGACACGTCGGCGGACACCATCGGCATGGCTGACTGGGCAACGTCGGCCGGGTTCATGATCGATTATCCTCTCACGCAAGGGGCCGGCGGCAACCGGCACCGGCTCGGGTCCGCGCGGCACGCGCCGCAGTCCGGCAAGAGCGCCACCGCCAAATTCTGCGTTGTCAATTGGGAGGGCCCGTCCGAAGCCGGGCCCTGAATCCCCTGCCAACGTGTCAAAACGAGGGCTGAAAGCACATCCTGACGCCCCTAACCAATCGCTAATCAGCGTTAACATGGCGTTACCAGGGCCGGGAAAATGAGCGTGATCGGGCCGTGGCGGAACCGACCTCAGTGCAGCGAAGCCGCTGTCGGCAGGCTCAGGTGGCGCAGCTTGTCAGGATTGCGGACCACATAGATCGCGACAATGCGGTCGTCTTCGATCGCCAGCGCCGTGGTCTGCGGACCATCACGTTCCTGCGAGAGAAATCCCGGCAGTCCGTCGATCCACCGCATGGCCAGCAGCGTCGAGGCGCCGGGCTTCTTGCGCGCGATGCCGGCGAAGAAGCGCGCCACCCGGGCGGCGCCGTGGATCGGATTGAGCGCGGCGAGCCGCTTGCCGCCGCCATCTCCGGTGAACACCACGTCGTCGGCGAGCAGCGCGGTGAGCGCCGCGACGTCGCCGCTGCGCGAGGCCTCGAAGAACGCGCCGGCGATGGCGCGGCCGCGCTCCTCGGACACCGGGAAGCGCGGGCGTGCGGCACGGACATGACTACGCGCCCGCGCCGCGAGCTGGCGGCAGGCGGCAGAATCCCGGTCGAGCGTGCGGGCGATGTCCTCGAAACTGAGGCCGAACACGTCGTGCAGCAGGAAGGCCGCGCGTTCCAACGGTGACAGCCGCTCCAGCGCCAGCATCAAGGTGAGCGTGATATCGTCGCTGTCCTCCTCGGCCATCGGGGCGATCAGCGGTTCCGGCAGCCACGGCCCGACATACGTCTCGCGCCTTATCCGCGCAGATTTCAGCACGTCGAGGCACAGCCGTGTCACTATCTGGGTGAGAAAGCCCCAGGCGTCGCGCACCGCCGCGCGGTCGGTGCGGTGCCAGCGCAAGTAGGCGTCCTGCACCACGTCCTCGGCCTCGGCAACCGAGCCGAGCATTCGATACGCGATGCGGACCAGCCGCGGCCGCAGCGGCGCAAAGCTCGCTGCGGCATCATCAGCCGGCGCCGGCTCAGGACGCCTTGGCATGGGCGGCGACCGGATGGACAAAGCGGAAGCCGATCGCAAGCCGATTCCAGGTGTTGATGGCGCCGATCAGCATCGTCAGATTGGCCTGTTCGGCCGGGCTGAATTGCTGCGCCAGCAATTCGTAGTCCTCATCCGGCGCGTGGGTAGCGGCCACCAGCGTCAGCGCTTCGGTCCAGCCGAGCGCCGCGCGTTCGCGGTCGGTGTAGAGCGGCGATTCGCGCCAGGCATTCAGCAGATACAGCCGCTGCTCGGTTTCGCCATGGGCACGCGCGTCCTTGCTGTGCATGTCGAGGCAGAATGCGCAGCCGTTGATCTGCGACGCGCGCATCTTGACCAGTTCGATCAGGTTCGGCTCGAGGCCGCTATTCTTGATCGCGGTCTCGAGCGCGACCATCGCCTTGTAGGTTTCGGGCGCGGCTGTCGCGGGGTTGAGGCGGGCTTTCATCGTCGTCTCCTGCGGTTGGATCAGGATAGGACGAGACGGCGTCGCCGGGTGTGACATTGCCGCGAGCAAAAGCAAAACCGCCCGCCTGGAAGCCAGGCGGGCGGCGATGTCGGTGAGGATGAGGTCGATCAGCCCTGCGGCGGTGCGTCGTTCGAACCGGCCGGCTTGGTGCGATGCTGCGCCATGAAGGCGTCGAACTCTTCCTTGTCCTTGGCGTGGCGCAGGCGCTCGAGGAAGTCCTTGAACTCGACTTGCTCTTCTTCGAGGCGGCGGAGCGTTTCCATCCGGTACTCGTCGAAGGCGCGGTTGCCGCTCGACGGCGGGCCGAAGCCGAAGCCATGGCGGTCCATGCGCTGGCGCATCCGCTCCATCTTGTACTGCATCCGCTCCATCTTGTTCGAGAAGCGATCACCGCGATCCCAGCAACCCATGTTTCTGCTCCAGAGTGTGTAGAAAAGAAGCGCCAGTCCGATCGGCCACCAGACGATGAAGCCGGCCACCGTCAGCAGGATCCAGCCCGGACTCCAGGATGACCGTGGCGCTGGCTGGTAGCGCGCCTCGGCAGGACCCCATCGATTGTAGTCAGCGGCGTTGGCCATGTGCGTCTCCATTCCCGGCGGCGCCGGTGTGAATGTAAATAACATTTACATAACTAATCCATTCTCTGGTTTTGTCAAGCGAAGCTGGAAAACGGTCGGGGCGACAATTGCGCACGGCGCTCGTCTGAGCTCGTACCAAGGCCTTATGGGGCAGCGCCCCAGGGCCCCGAACGCTTTGGTTCGGCTGGCCTTTCCGGCTTGGCGCCAAGGTCGGCCGGAAACCCGAGGCCGCGCAGATAAATCAGCACGCCGGCTTCGAGCAGTTCTTCGGACGCCATCGGCAGCTTGCGCCTCGCAGCGTCGCCGCGGCCGAACAGCGAGGCGATGCCGTGCGACATCGACCAGATGTGCAGCGCCATCATCAGCGCCGGCGGCCGCGCGACATTGGGCGGCGTCAGCGCGGCGAGGCGCTCGGCAGCGGCGCGAATGACATTGAAGGCGCGCTCCGACGACGCCATCAGCAGCGGATTGGCGTCGACCGGCACGCCGGATTCGAACATCGCCGAGTAGTAGGCCGGCTCGTTGCGGGCGAACGCCAGATAGGCCGGGCCGACCCGCATGAAAGCGGTCAGCGTATCGGGGCGGCCGTCATCCCAGGCCTTGGCGAGCACCTGCTCGAACTGGTCGAAGCCGCGCTGGGCGATGTTCGACAGCAGTTCGTCGCGATCGCGGAAGTGCCGATACGGCGCGGCCGGGCTGACGCCGGCCATGCGGGCGGCGTCCGCGAAGGTGAAGCCGGCCGGGCCCTTCTCGGCGATCAGCCCGAGCGCGGCCTGTAGCAGGGCTTCTTTCAGGTTGCCGTGATGATAGCCGCGCTCGGCGCGGCGCTCTTCCTTGCGCCAGCTCATGTGAAGGGCTTTTACATGAGGCGCTCGCAAAGGTCACGGGCCGATCCCGGCGATGGAAGGCGAGTTCCGACCGGAACTCACTGTCCACCGGCAACAGGTCTGACAACAAAATCTGCGGCAGCCCTGGGGCAGCCCGCGCCAGCAGCGACCCCTGCGACAAACCCAAGGCGGGGACAGCCCGCCCTGTTCGGCGCGGTGCTCGTTATCTTCAGCCCCGTGCCGCCGACTGCATCGCCTCGAAGCCAGCGAGTTCGGCCTGCACCTGCTCGGGGAAGTCGCCGACCTCCTGAACCTGCCGGACCTCGATCACCTCGTTCGGGCCGGCGGGGCAGCGGGTGGCCCAGGCGATTGCCTCCTCTCGCGAAGCGACGTCGATCATCCAGTAGCCGCCGAGCACTTCCTTGACCTCGGCGAACGGCCCGTCGATTACCAGCGGCTTGCCGCCGGCGAAGCTGACCCGCGCCCCCATCGAGGGCGGGTGCAGCCCGTCGCAAGTAATCAGCACCCCGGCCTGCTGCAGCGCCTCGTTGTACTTCATCATCGCAGCGACGGCGTCCGCCTCCGGTATCTCGCCGGGCGCCGCGCTCTCATAGCCCTTTGGAATCATCAGCATCATGAACCGCATCTTCGTCTCCCCTGATGGACCGATGCTTCCAAGACGAACCGCCGAGACCGAGACCGACATCTCGTCCGCAGATAAATGATAGCACAGGCAGCGCACCCCATTTGGGCATAGCCGGCCTCGAACAAGGCGCGAGTGGCAGCGTGCGTCGCAACAAACCGATTGGTCGCTCCACCGCGCGGCAGCGTACCGGAGCCGAACAAATTCCCGCCGCATTGATTGCCGAACGTTCATTCGTCGATGTTCGCAGAGTGGGGACTCTAGGCGAAGAGCGAAGCATCGTTGCGGGGCGTTTCAGCGTAGCACTCTCGATCGATCGGACCGCGCATTGCGGCGGGTGATCCACACGTCGCGCAATGTGGCGGGTGGCCGGGAGCTGCTGCGCCTTCGTCCACGCTGTCTTGGGAGGATGGAATGGACGAAGCTACCAAACTCGCCGCCTCGCGCGCGATGGCCCATCTGTTGGCGGTCGCGTCGCTGATGGTGATCGCCGCGGTGGTGTTTTACGTGCGGTGACGCGCAACAATGTCACGCGGTCAGGGCGAGCAGCGAAGCAATCCAGCTCCGCACGACGGAAACTGGATGGCTTCGCGGAGCCTGTGCCCGGAAGGTGCGGAGCGCCGATCCGGGCGCTCGCATTCACACTTCAGATTGCACCAAATTTTCGGTCGGCCGCTTCCTGATGGGTACCAGATCGTTCATCGCTCGTTGCAAGCGATCGGCCGTCTCCGATGGCAACGAGTCCTCATCCGGAGAGCCTGTCTCAAATTTCGAACGCGGTTCTCAACCCGTTTGAACTCGCCTGATCTGCTCGCGTACTCCGTCATGGCCGGGCCCGGCCATCCGCGCCTCTCGTGGATTTCAATCAGCAAGGCGTGGATGCCCGGCACAAGGCCGGGCATGACGCATGGAAGCGAAAATGCTTTGAAGGACGCGGAAGAGGATGGGGCAATTTGTCTCTCGCGAGATTTGCGCACGAAGCTCTCTGCGTTCTCGCGCCTCGGATGAGGTCGGAGGCGTCGAGCGGCCGCTGACTGATCGCCAGAGGCAACTTGCGATCCAAATGTTGATGTAGCTCAGCTGTTGGTCGTGATGCTCGGGTCGGACTTCAGCTCCTGATAAGTCTCCTGCTCGCCACGGACTTCCTTTTCGGCTTCCAACCAGAATTCCTCGCTGCGGCCCTCGGGGTAGCCGGCGAGCTCCCACTTTTCGCGGGCGCGGTGACGGATACGCTGCGTCAGTTCGTCGTCCATGGATGACCTCCGGTCGGTACGCGGTTGTCTCGCGCGTCGGGCGTTGTATCTCGGATTCATGTAAGCCAGATGGCAGCGACTGGTTCCTGACCGGGACCGTGCGACAGTTGGCCCCCAGACTGCTGCCGCCCGCTGCCGCCACGACAGGAAATTCTCCGCTGCGCCCGAACAACGCAACCTCGGCTCGCACGGGCTGTGCTAACGCTGGGGCGATCGCAAGATCGCACACTGGGACAGTCACAACAGGACGATTCATGACGACCTCCCCGCCCAAAGTCGCATTGGTCACGGGCGCCGCCCGCGGCATCGGCCTTGCCACCACGCGCCGTTTTCTCCAGGAGGGCTGGCGCGTCGCGCTGCTCGATAACGATGACGACGGACTGCGCGAGGCGATCCGCACCTTGGCGGAGCCGGAGCGGACATTGGCGCTGCATTGCGACGTCGCCGACGCCGCCTCGGACGCCAGCGACATCGCGGCGATCGGCGAGCGGTTCGGTCGGCTCGATGCGGTCGTCAACAACGCCGGCGTCGCGGTGTTCAAGCCGCTGATGGACACGACCCATGCCGAATGGCAGCGGGTGATCGACGTCAATCTGACCGGACCGTTCAAGCTGATCCAGGCGTCGGTGCCGCTGCTGCGCGACTCAGGCGGCGGCACGATCGTGAACGTCACCTCGATCTCGGCGCTACGCGCCTCCACCCTCCGTGCGGCCTACGGCTCCAGCAAGGCCGGGCTCGCGCATCTCACCAAGCAATGCGCGGTCGAACTCGCCGGGCTCGGCATCCGCGTCAACGGCGTCGCGCCCGGTCCGGTGGAGACCGCAATGGCCAAGGCGGTGCATTCGCCCGAGATCCGCGCCGATTACCACGACGCCATTCCGCTCGGCCGCTACGGCCTCGAGACCGAACTCGCCGACGCCATCTACTTCCTGTCGAGCGAACGCTCCGGCTACATCACCGGCCAGATCCTCGCCGTCGACGGCGGCTTCGACGCCGCCGGCATCGGCCTGCCGACGCTGCGTGGGGAACGGCGGAACGGGTAGTCCACTTGATCGCGAGCTCAGTGCTCGGCTCGCCCTCACCCCAGCCCTCTCCCGCACGCGGGAGAGGGAGTGCGCTGTGCACGGGGGAGAGACATTTCATTCTCTCGACCGCTTGCAGTCAGCATCGCCAAAGATGGTGCACGATATCGCCCCGCGACGCGGCGGGCTCCCTCTCCCGCTTGCGGGAGAGGGCTGGGGTGAGGGCGACGCGCACCTTGCGGCCCAATCTAACTAACCGCCTGCTCTCTCGTCAGCCGGTCGAGATGCATCCGAATATGGCTCGCCTCGGCCGGCGTTCGCGCCAGGGCGATGGCGCGGTCGAAGGCGGTGCGGGCTTCGGGGGCACGGCCGAGTTGCAGCAGCAGGGCGCCTTTGGCGCCGAAATAGTGGAAATAGTTGCCGAGGCGGTCTTCCAGCGGCGCGATCATGGCCAACGCGGTTTCGGGGCCGCGGACCTTCGACACCGCGACGGCGCGGTTGAGCGTCACCACGGGCGACGGCTGCAGGATCTCCAGCGAGCCGTAGAGGAGATCGATCTGCGTCCAGTCGGTGTCGGCAAAGCGCGGCGCGCGGGCGTGCAAGGCCGCGATCGCGGCCTGGATCTGGTACACGCCCGTGCGGCGATGGCGCATCGCCTTGTCGATCAGCGCCAGTCCTTCGGCGATCAGTTTCGGATCCCACTTGCCGCGGTCCTGATCCTCCAGCAGCACGATCTCGCCCTGGGCGTCGAACCGCGCGGCGCCGCGGGCGTGTTGCAGCAGCATCAGCGCCGTCAGCCCCATGATCTCGGGCTCGGCCGGAAACAGCCGCAGCAGCAGCCGCGCCAGCCGGATCGCCTCCTCGCACAGCGGCGCCCGCACGCCCGCTGTGTCGCCCGCGGCCGAATAGCCCTCGTTGAAGACGAGATAGATCATCGCCGCCACCGCACCGAGCCGCTCGCTGCGCTCCACCGCGCCCGGGGTCTCGAACGGCACGCCGGCGCGGCCGACCTTCGCCTTCGCCCGGGTGATACGCTGCTCCATCGCGGCGTTTGACACCAGGAAGGCGCGGGCGATCTGCGGCACCGTCAGGCCCGACACGATGCGCAGCGCCAGCGCGATCTGCTGGGTCGGCGGCAGTTCGGGATGGCAGCAGACAAACAGCAGCCGCAGAATATCGTCGCGATAATGCGAGCCGTCGAGCCGGTCGGCGAGTTCGCTCTCGGCGTCGCCGAGATCCGAGATCGCGCGGTCGTCCTCCGGCAACGGCTGTTGTTTCTTGCCGCGGCGCAGATCGTCGATCGCGACGTTGCGGCCGACCATGATCAGCCACGCCGCAGCGTCGCGCGGCGGGCCATTCTGCGGCCAGGCTTTCAGCGCGCGCAGACAGGCGTTCTGAAACGCCTCCTCGGCAGTGTCGAGATCGCGGAAATAGCGCAGCAGCGCGCCGATCGCCTGGGGCCGCGCCGCCGTCAGTGCGGTGTCGATCCAGGCGAGATCGGTCATGGCTGCACGGCGCCCGGCATGAAGGTGCCGATCGGACGGATCTCATAGGCGCCGCCCGGATTGGCGCGGCCAAGATCGCGCGCGACCTCGAGCGCGCCGTCGAGATCGGCGCAGTCGACGACGTAAAAGCCGAGCAGCTGCTCCTTGGTCTCGGCGAACGGCCCGTCGATCACCAGCGGCGGCTCGGAATCCTTGCGCAGCGTCGTTGCCGCCGTGGTCGGCAAGAGCCGCGCCACCGGGCCGAGCCGGCCCTGCTCGGCGAGCTTGCCGTGCACCACCTTGAGCCGCTCCATCACGGCCGCGTCCTCCTCGCGGCTCCAGGAGCCGACGAAGTCTTCGTCGTGATAGCAAAGGATGGCGTAGAGCATGCGTGCGGTTCTCCCTATGTGCAAGACGAACGACGTCGCCGTTGTCCGACAGCATGGCGGAGAACTTTGCGCCGGCCAAGGCGGGCATCCCGGTTCCGCTGAGCGGGCGCTGCGCCGCGCGCTGGCGAGAGGCCGGTGTCGCGCGTTGAACCGGCCCAAGGTCGCAGCGCGCCCCCTCTCCCGCTTGCGGGAGAGGGTGGGGGTGAGGGCGCCCCAGGCACTGACTCAGCTAATCGCGGAGAGGCCGCAGCCCTCACCCGCCGCGCTTCGCGCGTCGACCTCTCCCGCAAGCGGGAGAGGTGCGCTGTGCGCGGGGAGAGGCAATCGGAATAGCCTACGCCAGCAGCCGCGCCTTCAGCTCCGCCAGCGCACGGCTGAACACTTTGGCGTCGTCGCGGGCGCGGGCCAGGACCAGGGCGCCCTGGATCGACAGCACGGCATCTTCGGCGCGGCGGCGGGCCGTGGCGGACGACAGGCCGCAGCGGCGCAGCGCGGCGGCGAGCGCGTCCTGCCAGCGGGCAAAGTAATCGTTGACCGGCGCGACAAACTCGTCGCGGGCGTGGCCGAGCGCGAGCACGCCCACCAGGCAGACGCGGGCGCCGGAGCGGAAGTAAGCATCGACGCCGCTCAGCATGGCTTCAATCGCAGCTTGCGGGTCGGCCGGATCGCGGAGCGGCGCGAAGATGTTGGTATCGAACCAGCCGTCGATCTCGGCCAGCACTTGCTCGGCCATCTGCTTCTTGCCGCCCGGGAAGTAGTGATACAGGCTGCCTTTGCCGAGTCCGGTGGCCTCACTGATCAGCGCCAGCGACGCGCCCTCATAGCCATGCGCCCGAAACACCTCGCCGAGCAGCGGCAACAGCGCGGCGCGGTCGGTGGGTGGCTTCGCGGCGGGGCGCGGCGTTTTCACGGGACTGTCTCTTCATCTCCGCAAACGCCCTCTCCCGTCATGCCCGGGCTTGTCCCGGCCGTCCACGCCTTTGCCCCGTCGAAGGCCGTAAGGCGTGGATGGCCGGGACAAGCCCGGGCATGACGGAGGTGGTTTATCGTGGCTGCTATTATCAATTCAGCGCTCTGCTCAAAACGGCTCCGCCGCCAGCCCCGGCACATCGGCCGGCCGTGGGCCTGGGGCGGGCCAGTGGAAGCGGCGGTCGCTCTCGTTGATCGCGACGTCGTTAATGCTGGCTTCGCGGCGGCGCATCAGGCCGGCGTCGTCGAACTCCCATTGCTCGTTGCCGTAGGAGCGATGCCATTGGGCGGCGTCGTCGTGCCATTCGTACTGGAAGCGGACCGCGATGAAGTTGCGGTCGAACGCCCACAGGTCCTTGATCAGCCGGTACTCGTGCTCGCGCTGCCATTTGCGCGTGAGGAATTCGACGATGGCGTCGCGGCCCTGGAAGAACTCCGAACGATTGCGCCAGCGGCTGTCCGGCGTGTAGGCGAGCGACACCTTGACCGGATCGCGTGAATTCCAGGCGTCCTCGGCCATCCGCGCCTTCTGGGCGGCGGTTTCGCGGGTGAACGGCGGCAGCGGCGGGCGTGACATCTCGGCTTCTCCTGCGGCGATGCCGCGGAGATTGTACCGATCGGTACAATCCGTCAAGCGCTAGACCGACGCCTTGACGATCTCCGCCTGCTCGGGATTGGACGGCCGCGCCGCCGCGGCCGGCTGATCCTCGACCGGCATCGTGACCGGCACGGTGAACAGCGTCGGCAGGCTGCGATACCAGGTGGCGATCCAGGCGACGCCGATCATCAGGCCGATGCCGGCGAGGCTGACGGCGATCTGCATCGCGATGCCACCCGACACCTGACGCAGGATCCAGTGCGCGGTGAACGACAGCAGCACGCCGAAGCAGAACACCGGCAGCGAGCGCTGGCCGCACAGGATGATCGGATGCAGCGCGCGCGAGCGAAGCGCCGGCAGATCCGGCGGCAGCAACTTCACCACGATGGTCAAGAGCGCCAGGAAGTGGATCAGCCGCAGCGGTGACAGGCTGGTCTTGTCGATCGGATAGATGATCTTGCCGACCGCATCCGGCACCAGGCCCCACAGTGCTTCGAAATTCCACGACATCGCGATCACGAACGCCACTGCCACGATGATCCAGGAGAGTGTCTGGTTCGGCCACGACTTCACCCACGGCCGGATCTGCGGGCCGTGACCGAAGCCGCACCAGATGCCGAACACGAACAGGAACTGCCAGGCGAACGGGTTGAAGTACCAATGGCCGTCGGGGAACGACGGCAGATTCCAGCCGAGCGTGCGCGACACGAGGTAGAGCAGGCCGGACAGCACCAGCGTGGTGGTCGGCCGCCGCAGCAGGCCCCACAGGATCAGCGGCGCGACCACCACGAACACGATGTACAGCGGCAGCACGTCGAGATTGACCGGCTTGTACTTCAAGAGCAGCGCCTGCTGGATCATCACGTCGGGATTTTCGAGAAACTGCGCGACGTTGAACTCGTCCTTGTACATCGGATTGTCGAAGCGCCGCGCGGCGCGGGCAATCTGCGCGGTGAAGAACAGGAACAGGAAGACGTGGGCGACGTAGAGCTGCGCCGCCCGCGTCCACAGCCGCTTGATCGCCGCCACCATCTCGCCGGAGCGGATCGCCGGGCCGTAGGCGAAGCCGATCGAATAGCCGGAGATGTAGACGAAGAACTCGGCGGCGTCGGCGAAGCCGTAATTGCGCAGCGTCAGCCAACTCATCACGTTGTAGGGGATGTGATCGAGGAAGATCATCCACTGGCCGAGCCCGCGGAGGAAATCGAGCCGGAGATCGCGCTCGCGCGGGCCGAGAATTTCGACGCGCGGCGTCTCGTTGCCGTGCTGTGCATCCGCCATGTCGCATCCCCTGCCCGAATCAGTCGTTGCGCCGCGCAATCTAACTGACGCGGAGCCGACCGCTGCTTGCGTTGATGCGCAGCGGCATGCACGAGGCGCGGTTCCACGGCTCGGTCGCTGTACGCCGGCATCGGCGCGACGCATCGCCGGGACTGCCGCCCGCGTGCGGCACAGTCTAGCGCCGGAGCGTGACCGCGCCCAGCCTCAGGCGACGTCGGCTTTCATGGCGACCCGCAGCGGTAACGGGATCGGTCGGGCGCGACCGCCGGAGACGAACGCAACCTTCACCTTCGCTTCGATCAGCACGTCGTCCTGCCGCTTGACCTGCTGATGCATCGTGATCGACGCGCCGCGCACCTCGATCGGCCGGGTGATCACCTCAAGCAGATCATCCATTTTGGCTGGCTTGAGGAAATCGAGCTGCATCGCCCGCACCACGAAGGCAAACCCCGGCGTCTCGCTATCCGCCTCGGCGAACAGCTCGCTCTGCGCCGCCCCGAGCAGCCGCAGATAATTGGTCCGCCCGCGCTCCATGAAGCGCAGATAGTTGGCGTGATAGACGATGCCAGAAAAATCGGTATCTTCGTAGTAGACCCGGATGTGCATATGATGGGCGCTATCGCGGATGGCGCCGTCGAGGGGGTGGGACAACTCGTCACTCCACTTAGGCGGAGATCGATAGTCGATCGGCCACCGCTTTCAATCTTTTGTCGCGAGTCCACAGCCGCGACTCAGGCGTCAGCAGCGTCGATGCAACAAGATGCGCATCCACATAGCCGATTCCCGAACCGCCCAGCTCAGCGCGCGAGATCAATCGCAAGACCTCGTCAGGCACTGCAATCGTCGCTTGCGGAAGGTCGGACAATTCCGATGCAACCGATTCAAAAACGACTTTATGACCCAACGCTAACTCGCCCACAACGAACGCGTGAATCAGTACCTCGTCCCGCTCAAGAGCAGCGCTGAGCTCCGCATCTCCCTTGCGGAAATGGTCGATCCAAATCGATGTGTCGACCAGAAGCATCAGTCGTTGGTAAATTTGGGCGGGCGGCGGCGCGGAGGCGCCTTGGCATCGGGCATTGACCCGCCCATGCGCGCAAGCCGTCTCGCTGCTTCACGTTCGACATAGGCCTGCAGCGCAGTCCTGATCACCGCCGATTTTTCGTCGAGGCCGGCGAACTTCTGAGCCTTGGCGAACAACTCGTCATCTATGGCAACCGTCGTTCTCATGACGCACCTCCATCGGCATGGAAGATAACATCACATGATGCTATCTTCCATGCCGACTTATGCCTCCTCCTCCCCGCCGAATAGCCCGAACTGCGCCGGGTCGCGCGACGGGGCGGCGAGGCCGAGGTGGCGGAAGGCGTGGTCGGTGAGCAGGCGGCCGCGCGGGGTGCGCTGCAAATAGCCGCACTGGATCAGATACGGCTCGATGATGTCCTCGATGGCGTCGCGCGGCTCGGACAGCGCCGCCGCCATGGTCTCGACGCCGACCGGACCGCCGCCGTAGTTCAGCGCGATGGTCGACAGATAGCGCCGATCCATCGCGTCGAGCCCGGCGCTGTCGACTTCGAGCGCGCCGAGCGCGTGGTCCGCGATGGCGCGGTCGATCGCTTCGGCATCGGCCGCCGAGGCGAAATCGCGGACGCGGCGCAGCAGCCGGCCGGCGATGCGCGGCGTGCCGCGGGCGCGGCGGGCGATCTCGTTGGCGCCGTCGTTGGTGATCGGCGTGCCGAGCACGCGGGCGCCGCGGCGCACGATGCTTTCCAGCTCGTCGATGGTGTAGAAATTCAGCCGCACCGGAATGCCGAAGCGATCGCGCAGCGGATTGGTGAGAAGCCCGGCGCGCGTGGTGGCGCCGACCAGGGTGAACTTCGACAGATCGATCTTCACCGAGCGCGCCGCCGGGCCCTCGCCGATGATCAGATCGAGCTGAAAATCCTCCATCGCCGGATACAGCACCTCCTCGACCGACGGGCTGAGGCGATGGATCTCGTCGATGAACAGCACGTCGCGTTCTTCGAGATTGGTCAGCAGCGCGGCGAGATCGCCGGCCTTGGCGATCACCGGACCGGACGTCGCGCGAAACCCGACGCCGAGTTCGCGCGCGACGATCTGCGCCAGCGTGGTCTTGCCGAGGCCGGGCGGGCCGACGAACAGCACGTGGTCGAGCGCCTCTTTGCGCTTGCGGGCGGCGTCGATGAACACCTGCAGATTGGCGCGCGCCTGCTGCTGGCCGACGAACTCGGACAAATTCTGCGGCCGCAACGCCGCATCGCCCAGATCATCGCCGCGGCGCTCGGGGGTGACGAGGCGGGGGTCAGTCATGGGCAGAGTGTACCATGGCGCGGCGCCTCTTCTCCCCTCCCCCTTGCGGGGAGGAAGCCTGCCCCGGACTTGATCCGGGGTCGGGGGT
Source organism: Rhodopseudomonas palustris (assembly GCF_003591005.1). GTDB lineage: Bacteria > Pseudomonadota > Alphaproteobacteria > Rhizobiales > Xanthobacteraceae > Rhodopseudomonas > Rhodopseudomonas palustris_K. Next base: position 1,394 of record NZ_QYYD01000029.1, on the reverse strand, counting down.
GGGGGGCCGCGGGCACGGTGCCCGTGTCGCCCTCACCCCAACCCTCTCCCGCAAGCGGGAGAGGGAGCGCGCTGTGCAAGGGAAGACGACTTCGGCCAACGCGCTCACAACGTCCGCTCCCGGCTATACTTGTTCGGCAGCAGCTCGCTGATCCCTACCGCCTCGACGCCGTCCGGGCCGGGCACCAGAACGCGGGCGTTGCGGTCGTAGTCCCAGATCAGTTCGCGGCAGGCGCCGCAGGGGGAGACGACGCGGACGTCGCGGTCGGTGTCGTGCGGCTTGGGATGGCGGACCGCCACGATGGTGTCTATGCCGGCCTCGCCGAGTTCGGTGATCACTTGCCCGAGAGCGACCGCTTCGGCACACACCGCCATCCGGCCGAGATACGCGTCGAGATTGACCGCGACGTAGCGCTGGCCGGTGCGGGTCAAGAGCGCGGCGCCGACTTCCTGCCAGTCGTTGCGGTAGCGCTTGGTAATCGTCTCGATCGCGGCGGCGATCAGCGCCTGGTCGGTTTCGGTCAGACTCACTTCGACAGTTCCTTCAGGCCGAGCTTGATCAGTTGCGCGGTCGCGGCGTCCTCGCCGGCGGCGCGCGAGGCCGCGGCGACGGCGGCGGCCGCCTGCGGCTGGCCATAGCCGAGATTGACCAGCGCCGAGATCGCGTCGGCGACGGCACGCGGCGCGGTGTTATCGTCGATCGCGCCGGACAGATGCACCACAGCCGGATCGACGTTGGTCAGCGCCGGCACCTTGTCCTTCAGCTCGGTGACGATGCGCTCGGCGACCTTCGGACCGACGCCGGGGGTGCGCGCCACCGCCGCCTTGTCGCGCAGCGCGATGGCATTGGCGAGGTCGTGCGGCGGCAAAGTTGAGAGCACCGCCAGCGCCACCTTGGCGCCGACGCTCTGCACCGTCTGCAACAGCCGGAACCACTCGCGCTCGGTATCGGTGCGGAAGCCGAACAGCTTGATCTGATCTTCGCGGACGTAAGTTTCGATCGATAGCGTTGCGGCCTCGCCTGGCGACGGCAGCGCCTGCAGCGTGCGGCTGGCGCAATGCACCTGATAGCCGACGCCGTGGACATCGAGCACCACGTAGTCCTCGCCATAGGAGTCGATGACGCCTTTGAGTTTGCCGATCATGCGCGGGCTCCAGAGGCCCGCACTCGCTCAAAGCGCGGCGCCCGTTCTCCCCTCCCCCTTGCGGGGAGGGGTCGGGGGTGGGGGTCCCCAGGCACTGTGCCCGCGTGGGGGGGCCCCCCCCCCCCCCCCCCCCGCCCGGGGGGGGGGGGGGGGGGGGGGGGGGGGGGCCCCCCCCGCGACGGGACACTATCCTCGTGGCACCCTCACCCCAGCCGTCTCCCGCAAGTGCGAGAGGGAGCGCGCACGTCCA
>NZ_QYYD01000028.1 GCF_003591005.1 Rhodopseudomonas palustris | reverse complement strand
CGCCCTCCGGGCCGGCGCCCCGCCCCCCCCCCCGCGCGCCCCCCCCCCCCGCGCCGCCCCCCCCCCCCCCCGCCCCCCCCCCCCCCCCCCCCCCCCCCCCCCCCGCGGCGGGGGGGGGGGGGGGGGCCCCCCCCCCCCCCCAGGCGCAGTGCCCGCGGCACCCCCACCCCGGCCTCCGCTTCGCTCGGCCACCCTCCCCGCAAGGGGGAGGGGGACCTCAAGCGCCTCGGCCTACACGCCGCAAGCGACTCACCTTGTAAGATGCGAAGCCAGCCCGCTACGCCGGCACGTTCTCCGCCAGATGCGCAATAGCCGCATCCACGCCGCCTTTGCCGTGAGGGATGCTCAGTGCGGTCAGGGCCATTTCGATCACGCCGAGGGTGCCCAGCACCATCGGGGCGTTGATGTGGCCCATGTGGGCGATACGGAAGGCGCGGTTCTGCAGTTCGCCGATGCCGACGCCGAGCACCACGCCGCATTTTTCCTTGCAGTAGCGGTGCAGCGCCACGAGGTCGTGGCCGTCCGCGGCGCGGACGGTGGTGACCGTGTCGGCACGCTCGCCCGGCTTTTCGATGTTGAAGCTGAACACCTCGCCCTCGCTCCACGTCGTCACCGCGCGGCGCACCGCTTCGGCGAGCAGCCGGTGACGCATGAAGGTCGCCTCGAGGCCCTCGGCGAACAGGATGTCGAGTGCCTTGCGCAGCGCGAACAGCAGGTGCACCGGCGCGGTGCCGGCATATTTCTGGTAGTGCTCCGGCCCGTCGCGGTTGGTCCAGTCCCAGTACGGCGTGCGCAGATCGGCATGCTGATGTGCGGCCCGGGCGCGATCGCCGACCGCGACGAAGCCGAGGCCGGGCGGCGCCATCAGGCCCTTTTGCGAGCCGGCCATAGCCACGTCGATGCCCCAGGCATCCATCTCGAACGGCATGCAGCCGAGCGACGCGACCGTGTCGACCATGAACAGCGCCGGATGCCCGGCCGCCTTGATGGACCTCCCGATGGCTTCGAGGTCGTTGACAGCGCTCGACGCGGTGTCGACCTGCACCACCACGATCGCCTTGATGCTGTGGTCGTTGTCGCGGCGCAGCCGCTCCTCGACCTCGGCCGGGTTCACCGCGCGGCGCCAGTCGCCCGGCAGCACCTCGACGTCGCAGCCCATGGCCTGTGCGGCGTTGCCCCAACCCAGCGCGAAGCGTCCGCTTTCGAGCACCAGCACCTTGTCGCCGCGCGACAGCACGTTGCTGATCACCGCTTCCCAGGCGCCGTGACCGTTGGCGATGTAGATGTAGGATTTGCCCTTGGTGGCGAACAGCCGGCTGAGGTCGCGCATCAGCCCGTCGCTCAGCTCGATCATTTCGTTCGAGTAGATGTCGAGCGCCGGGCGGTGCATCGCCTGCAGCACTTCATCCGGCATGGTGGTGGGGCCGGGGATCGCGAGGAATTCCCGTCCGGATCTGACGGCCATGATGCAGTCGTTCCTATGAGGTGATGAGCGCCGCGACCATGCCGCCGCGCCCGGTTGAATTCAAGGCGTCGGCGCGATCGCCTGGGCGATAGTGCGGAAAAGCTGGTCCTTGATGGTGGTGGCGAGCGGGCTCGGCAGCATCGCGGCCGGCGTCTCGCGCTTCTGGCCATTCTCGACCAGCCGCAGAAGCCAGACTTCGCCGTCGGTGTAGTAGCGGTCGCCCTCGCCGTTACGACCGGCGATGGTCGGACCGACGCCGGTGACCTGATAGCGCGCCTCGACCATGCCGGCGGCTTCGAGATCGGCGGCGAAGCGCTCGCGCTCGGCGTCGATGTCCGGATCGATGTGATGGGTCACCGCGCCGGTGTAATGGCTGAGGCCGACGCCGCGATCGAAGGTGGCGTCGCCGAGCCAGACCGGGCGGCCTTCATCGCCTGAATCCAGTACTTTCCACAGCCGGACGTGATGGCGCCGGTCGGCGCTGCGGCCGTCTGGCTTCTCGAAGGCAAGGTCTTCCCGACGGCCGAGATAGTACAGGTTCGACACCGGCGCATTGCGATACGGCCGGTCGAGCAGCACGCTGCCGGCGATCTCGATCGAGGAGCGCAACGTGATCGGATCGGCTGGCGCCCAACCCGCCGCCAGCATCGCTCGCAGCACGTCGGTCTGGTTGCCGATCAGTCCGACATTGATCGGGTCGCCGGGAATGCCCTGCGCCGTGCTGGTCGCCATCGGCAGTTCGGCGAGGCCGCGCTGATGATCGTAATGCGTCCAGAACAGCGGCAAGGCCAAGTAGGCGGCGAGCGCATAGACGGTAACGAACAGCGCGGTGACCAGGCCGGCGCGGCGCAGCCGTGGATGCCGTCGTGGTTTGCGTGCCTCGGCTGTCCCGCTCACCTCTCGCGCCCCGTTTCTCGCAGCTCGCGCTAGCGCCGGGTCTCCCGGCAGCCGGCGGCTTCGGCGTCTTCGACCGAGCAGAACCAGCGCGTGCCCTTGCTGATCCCCATCCGGATCTTCGCATACCAGCGGCTTGTCGGCTTGTGATAGATGCATTCGCCCGCAGTGTTGACGTTGCCCTTGATGGTACAGTCCGGCGATGGCGCGACCGGGCCGGAGGCGGAAGCGAGCAGAATGCGGCGGGCATTCTTCGGCGGCCGGGTGGCGCCGAGGATCACCGTCTTGCCGTTACGTACGCGCCAGTCCCACGGCGCGATGAAGGCGCCCTGCCACAGGCCGACCCGCGCAGTGCGGGCGGTCTTCTCGTCGGCATCATAGGTGTGGGCGTTGCGCGGGTACGACAGCGCCCAACCGTTCTTGACCATCCATTGCTGGATGTCCTCGCCGTCGACCGTACATTTGGCGATGGACGGTTTCTTCTCGACGCGGACCACGCTGCAGGTCCAGTTCTTGGTGCCAACATGACCGGCGAGCGCGTCGCGCGCGGCGACGCCGCAGGTCCAGCGATCGCCCTTCGGGCCGAGGCAGAGCTGATCGAGCGACGGGGCATCGATGCCGGCGAGTCGGATGCGATTGGCGCCGATGGTGATCTGGTCGCCATTGCGCAGCTTCGGAACGCCGGTGATATCGGCGGCCTGTGCTGCGCCGGGGAGCAGCAGCACGCTGGCCATCAGCAGTACGAATTTCTTCACCATGCGTTCGCCATCCCGATCGAAGCCGTGCTTATCGCGGTCTTGCTTCATGCCGCAGCACCAAGGTGCGGGATTGTGATGATTATTTGACGGGCGGGCCAGCAGGACGCGGTGATGATCGCTTCAACTTCGTGAGAGTCTCGCCCACCTGCGCCTGTTCATCTTGTTCATCTTGTTCATCCTGTTCATCCCCGCCGTTCGCCCCGAAGGATGGCGTGACGCGCCAGCGTCAGGCCCATCAATACGAAAGCGGACGTAACCTCCGGCCCGCCGACCAGAATGCGCGTCGGCGTCTTCATCTTGTTCCACTCATAGGCCCGAAACGGCGCGCCGCCGCTGCCTTCGCCGAGATGATTCAAGATGCAATGCAGCGGTGGCGACAAATATTCGAGCTCACCGCCGAGATGGCCGAGCGCAATCAGCGCCAACGCGGCGTCGAACACGTTCATTTCCCGGGCGATCAACGTGTCCTGCACATAGGTCAGCACGTGCGCGCGCATGAACTCGAACGCGCCGTCAGGGTCGATGGCGCGGCGCGCGGCCTCGTCCAGCGCCCGAAACGCCGCGTAGCAGCGGCCGAAATACGCGCAATACAGCTCCGGCAGATAGTAGACGTGCGACTTCGGATCGGCAAAGGCGCCGCTCGCGACCAGCCGGTGGTGGAAGTCGACGATGCGTCGGACGGTCTCGAGCCGCGACGGCGTTTCGACGATGCTCCAGCGCGCGCAATTGCGGAAGCTGACTTCGAGGACGTCGAGATTCAGCGTCGGATCGAGATCGTTGCCGAACGGCTGCTCGCCGGCAGGGCCGTCGATCCAGGTGACGATGCCGCCCTCATAGTCGATGTTGTCATTGAGCGGCACGGTCACCAGCGGGGCGTTGGCGCCGGCGCGGACCTGATAGTACGCGTAAAAATCGATCAGCGGCTGATCGAGGATCGGATCGGTCGAGTTGGCCTGCGTCGCCGCCGAGATCGAGCAGGCGGTGGTGTCGCAATCGGGTACGTAGACGCCGAAGCCGAGGTTCTGCTTGATATGGGTGAAGAACCGGCTGAAGCGCGGATGCGGCGGCGGCGCCAGCGCGGTGATCACGTCGAACGTCTCGCCATCGGCGCGCACGCGCTCGCGGCTGGTCTTGATGCAGAACTCAGCCATCTCGGCGATGATGCGCCGCGCGGTTCGCACATCTTCGGGCGTACCGAGGCCGCTGTCGATGAAGCCGAGCAGCGCCTCGATGTAGAACGCGTCGTAGTAAGCCGAGCGATGCCGGATCTGCACCGGCGACCACATCGGCTCGGCGACGCCGCGCCACGCCGGATTAATCAGTGCGGCGGCCGGCGAGCGGGCGATGAAGACGCGGGCCAGATTGAACAGCAGCGTTGAATTCTTGTAGCTGCGGGCGTTCAGTCCGGTCAGTGCCGCCAGAAACGCGCGGCTGTCGAAATCCGGATCGCCGATCAGGTTGAAGGCCGCATAGGCCGGAATGAAGCCGTTTCGTTGCCAGGAGCGCAGCAGGTGATCGCCGGCGGCGCGGATCGCGCTGTCGATATCCGCCAGCCGCGGCATCTGACGAGGGGGCGCGACCAGCCGCGGTTGCGGGTGGCGCAGTTGCACGCTGGTCAGCAATTCGGCGATGGGCCGGCCGATTGCGGCCCAGTCCGGCTCCGAGGCATCGCGGGCGGAGACGAGCGCGTCGCGGACGGCGCGGAACCGGACCGGGTCCTGCAACTCGGGCAGGCCGGCGCAGCGGAGCAGCGGCCGCAGGGCCGGATTTCCCAGAGCGGTCTTGTAGAATTTGGAGATGTGCGGGTCGCCGCGCTTGCGGCCAAGGAATACCGGGTCGCAGAGGTCGTAAAGCGAAGGGGCCTGCTTGCGGGCGGTCAGCGCGCGAAACGCCGCGCCGGCCATCGTCAACCTGTCCATGAATTCTTCCCGCGGCAGTTCCAGAAAGGCATCAAGTCATTGATACGTCGCATGCTCCAGACGAATTGACAAATCCCCGCGGGGTCGCAGTTCGTGGCGTGCAGACGTGCTATCGAACCGCCCGGCCCTTCAGTCGGCCGCTGCCACCAGGTGGTTCGAAGATGTGTTCCAGCCCGCCAAGTCACGCGGCCTAATACTGAAGGAACAACAGTGTTCCGGCCTAAGTAGAAGCCCAGTCTAGGCAGCAGCCGGAACCCAGGCTATACGGTGCCGAAAATTGCTGGTTGGCCCGGAGAGGCCCGAACAGTAATCCTTTCTTATGCTGCAGCGCCGCAAATAGAGCGCAATTCGACCGCACGAGATTGGCTCATCCTTCACCGACGAATGTCACCGCGCCTGTCCGGTCGCGCGGACAAGGACCGATTGCTGATGATGTTTCGCGTACCCCGCTTGTCGCGCCGCTCGATGACGGCGATGGCCGCTCTGGCCGCCATGGTCGGCGCTGTTTCGGTGGCGATCGGCGCAAACGCGGCGCTGAACAAGCGCGACATCGACGCTCCGCGCGGTAAGGATACGTCTCAGGTCAGCGTTGCGGCGCCGTCCACCTCGCGGTTCGCGTTGGTGATCGGCAACGGACGGTATCCTGATGCGTCGCGCCCCATGCTGCAGCCGGTCAATGACGCGCGCGCGCTCAGCGCCGCACTGCGCCGCGAGGGCTTCGACGTCGACATGATCGAAGATGCCCGCCGCAACGACATCGTGCAGGCGGTCGAGCGTCTGAAGGGCCGGGTCACCAAGGACTCCACCGTGATGCTGTTCTTCGGCGGCTATGGCATTCAGTCCGGCCGCGAGAGCTACATGATACCGGTCGATGCCCAGATCTGGGATGAGGCCGACGTTCGCCGTGCCGGTGTCAGCATCGAGCAGGTGCTGGAGGAGATCAAGGACCGCGGTGTTCACGCCAAGCTGGCGATCATCGATGCGTCGCGGCGCAATCCCTATGAGCGCCGCTTCCGCGCCTATTCGCACGGCCTTGCCCCGATCAATGCCCCCGCCAATGCACTGGTGCTGTCGTCGGCGACGCCCGGCAAGGTCGCCGAAGACGGCGACGGCGACAACAGTGTGCTGGTCGGCGCGCTGCTCGGCTCAATCTCGTCGCGCGTGGTCAGCGCCGACGCTGCGTTTGCCAAGGCGCGTCTCGCGGTGACCCGCGCGACCAATGGCGCGCAGGTCCCGTCGGTGTCGTCGTCGCTGGTCGATGACGTCAAGCTGGCGCCGGTCACAGCCGACGCTTCAGCAGCGACCGGCGGTTAGTAGAGCAACCGTCCGAACCAACGATAAGGGCCCGGGGCGGTGTCGCCCCGGGCCCCTTGCTTTGAAAGTACGGCTCAGTTCGATTGCAGCACGAAGCGGCGGTTTTCCTTCTGGGACGGTCGCGCATTCATCGGATACAGCTTGGCGAAGGCTGCGATGTCCTGCTCTGCAACCGTGATCGGATGGGCCAGTACCATCCAGTCGACCACCTCCGAACAGGGCGGCGTGGTCAGCGAACCTTCGTAGCGATAGTAGGCGCGGTTCTCGGGCAGCAGCGTGGTCGGGTCGATCGCAGCGTCCGCCTTGATGGCGGGTCCTTCGCTCTGCGGCATGGTCGCGACGATCCTGGCAAAGGTCGGGTTGGGCTTGCCGGCCTGGATCAAGACGCCCAGCACGCCGAGCGTCCCCGAATCGGTGCGATGAACGAAGTGGATTTCCATCGGGAAGTTCTTGCCGTCGACGAGATGCTCGCTCGGATGATGGAAGTGGAATTGCACCAGCTTGAAGTTGACACTGCCGAGCTTCAGCCGGCTGTCGTCGGCGACGTTGAGCTGGATCGTGTGGCCGTTGTTGATGATGGTATCAACCTTGCCGGTCCACTCGATCTCGATCGGATACAGGTTCGCGCCGACCGTGGTGCCGATGTCGATCGGCGACTGCTGCACGCCGATGCTGCAGATCTGATTGGCGGAATCGAGCTCGCCCCATTTGGTCGGCCCGACATCTCCTTCGTATCCCCAATGATGGCTGGCTTCGGCGGCGACGCCCGCCGAGGCACAGAGCGGACAGATTGCGAGACCGGCGAAGGCCTTCAGAATAGCGCGACGATTCATGATGTGATGCTCCCAGCAATCGGGAACTCAACTATCGCGGCCGTCCGTGTTTTGTGAAGTCAGGAGAATTGCTATAGCGGTCGTGATTACTGGCTGGCCCAGACGATGCGGGCGATCCATTCAACCTCCGCCGGCGCCAGAGTTCGATCGGGGTGGCTGGGGTTGAGCGAGGACAGTTCGACTATTTTCGTGGTCCGCCGCCTCAGTTCTTTGACCATCACTTCGCCGCTGGTCGTCTTCACCACGACGCGGTCGCCGCGCCGGATCGCGGTGCCGGGCGATACCACGATGATGTCTCCGTCGCGATAGGCCGGCTTCATCGATTCGCCGGAGATTTGCAGCGCATAGGCATGCTCGTCGTTGATCGAGGGCAGGCCGATCTCGTCCCAGCCCTTGCCGGCCGGAAAGCCGCCGTCGTCGAAGAAGCCCCCTGCGCCGGCTTGGGCGAGGCCGAGCAGCGGCACCGACTGCACCACGCGCGGCCGGTCAGTGATCAGTTGCACAAAACTGTCGATTGCGGTGTTGGTCGCCGCCAGCGCCTTCGCCACCGATTCGGTCGAGGGCCAGCGCTCGCGGCCGTCATTGGTGATCCGCTTGGACTTGTTGAAGGTGGTGGGATCAAGCCCCGATTTTTTGGCGAGGCCGGAGGGCGAAAGTCCGGAGCGCTCGGCCAAGCGGTCCAGCGCTGTCCAGATCTGGTCGTGCGTCAGCATCTGCATCGCGGACATCCCCATGCGAGCCCGGCTGGGCCGGGGCGACGAAATAAGACTTGACAGGTAGGAATTATTGCCTCAACGCGCGGCGTTCCGCAATCCCCTCGCGGGACAAAAACGCGGCCCTTGCAGTGCACCGAGGCCACCGATACGGTCGAGCCCAGGCCCGGATGATTTCCAGGCAACCGAATGCGCGCCGGGTCACCCTCGGGAGGCCGGCCGCGCTGTCAGGACGTGCGCAAAGTCTTGGTTCCGCGGATGTTATTTCGGTTGCCCGGCATTGTTGCGGGTTGCATGACCGATCCGCCCGACCTTCCGCACGAGGGAATCCGCGCCTTTGCGCAAGATTTACAAGATTTGTGATGCTCCCGCATGGCGTATGGCCGAACAGGCCGGGGTCTATCGCGGCAGTGCCGACGACAACCGCGATGGCTTCATCCATTTCTCGACCGCGGAGCAACTGGCGGGCACGCTCGCCAAGCATTATGCGGGCAAGACCGGACTCAAGTTGATCGCCGTCGATGCCGAGGCGCTCGGGCCAGCGCTGCGCTGGGAGCCATCGCGTGGCGGCGCGCTGTTTCCGCACCTGTATGGCGAGATGCCGTTGGGCGCGGTCACATTGGTGCAAGACATCGCCAGTCGACCTGACGGCGGCCACGACGTTCCGGAGCTTGTGCCTTGATCCGCGCCTTCGACGCCCTTTCACTGCCGCTGCTGCGTCTGATCGACGCCGAAGATGCGCACCGGCTGGCGATCCAGGGGTTGAAACTGCTGCCGCAGATCAAAACACGGCCGGATGATCCCAAGCTGGCCGTCCGGGCCTTCGGCCTCAACTTTCCCAATCCGGTCGGCATCGCGGCCGGCTTCGACAAGAATGCCGAGGCGCCCGACGCGCTGATGCGGCTCGGCTTCGGCTTCGTCGAAATCGGCTCCGTGACGCCGAAGCCGCAGGCCGGCAATCCGCGGCCGCGGCTGTTCCGGCTGGAGCGCGACGAGGCGGTGATCAACCGCATGGGCTTCAACAACGACGGCGCCGAGGTGGTGCTGCGGCGTCTCGCGGCGCGGGCTCAGCAGGGCGGCATCCTCGGCGTCAATGTCGGAGCCAACAGGGACAGCGCCAATCGTGTCGCAGACTACGTGACACTGATCGAGACGTTCGCCCCGGTCGCCAGCTATTTCACCGTCAACGTGTCGTCACCGAACACACCAGGCCTGCGCAATCTGCAGCAGGCCGCGGCGCTCGACGATCTGCTGGCGCGGGTGATCGAGGCGCGCGAGCGGGTGCGGGCCAGCGCCGGCGACACGCCGGTGCTCCTTAAGATATCGCCAGATCTGACGCTCGGCGAGCTTGACGATGTCGTGCACATCGCCCGTTCGCGCCGCGTCGACGGCATGATCGTCGCCAACACCACACTCTTGCGCTCGCCGCTGCTGCGCGAGCGCAGCAAGCTGAACGAGCAGGGCGGCCTCAGCGGCCGGCCGCTGTTCCGGCTGTCGACCCGGATGGTGGCGGAGACCTATGTGCGGGCCGAGGGCGCGTTTCCGCTGATCGGCGTCGGCGGCATCGATTCCGGCGGCGCCGCGCTAACCAAGATCCGCGCCGGTGCCAGCCTGGTGCAGCTGTATTCTTCGCTGATCTACAAGGGCCTCGGCCTGGTCGAGAGTATCAAGTCCGACCTCGCCTCGACCCTGCTCCGCACCGGCCGCGACTCGCTGTCCGAAATCGTCGGCGCCGATGCCCCGACGATCACTGCGGAAGAGTGGCCGGTGTAATTTCGCTTTGTCCTTGCCCCAAGCACGTCATTCCGGGGCGCGCGCTTCAGCGCGCGAACCCGGAATCCCGACAGGCTGGAAAAGAACACGCCAACATCGAGGTTCCGGGTTCACGAGCTTGCGCTCGTGCCCCGGAACGACGTGCTTGGGGCTTTAGGCCGCGCAGGGCGAGAACTATCAGTCAATCAAGCGCCGCAGCTTACAGGGACATGCGGACTACAACTCCACGATCATCCCGTCACTCGCCGCCAGATGCGTGATGCTGTCGAGCCTGTGCAGCACCTCGTCGCCCATATGGGTCAGGATCAGCCGCTTCGGGTTGATCTGCGGCAGGTGGCTCTCGAGCAGCTTCAGACTGATGTGGTTCTTCACCGCGCGATCGTAAGTATAGGCCTCGCAGACGAACAGATCGGCGTCGTGCGCGGCATCGACCAGCGTCGGCGTCCACTGCGTGTCGCCGCTGTAAGCAAGCGTCCGGCCCTCGGCCTCGATCCGGTAGGCGTAAAACGGGCCGCCGGAATCGCCATGAACCACCGGAAACGGCGTCACCGTCACTGGCCCGAAGCTGCGCGCGATGGCCGGCTCCAGAGCGATCACCTGCAGATCGAAGCTCGGCTTGGTCGCCGACGCATGCTCGAACAACGCTTCCATCACCCGCGTCAGCCGGATGTCGATGCCGGCCGGACCGGCGATCACCAGCGGCCGCTTGCGCTTGGCGAACTGCGCCTCCAGCAGCAGGAACGGCAGGCCGCCGAAGTGATCGCCGTGGAAGTGAGTGATCAGCACCAGGTCGAGCGCGTCCCGCGAGATTCCATAGCGCTTCAGCGCCGGCAGCGACGTGGCGCCGCAGTCGACCAGGAAATTGGCGCTTTCGCCGGAGATGTGGAAGCAGGTGTTGAGCCGGCCGCCGGAGCCGAACGCGTCGCCGCAGCCGACAAATCGCAGTTGCATTGCTGATCCCCCGGCCGGCGGGTTGCCGTGCCGGGGCACCTCTACGCTCGGGGAAACGGAAGCGAAAGCCCCACCATCGCCGGATTGCGTCTCAGATCAGCTCAACCTTGCCAGTGGCGAGATCGTAAACGCCGCCGACCACCTTGAGCTTCCCACCTGCCACCATGCTGGCGAGGATCGGCTGCGACTCCTGCAGCGCCTGGACGTTGTGGCGTACATTGGCGATCACCGCCCGCTGCGGCAGGTCGTCGCCGGTCTCTTTCAGCGCAGGTTCGACGCCGGGCTTCATGGCGCGCACCAGATCGCCGATGTGGCCGGGCAGGTCATTACCCTTCTGCAGCGCGCCGATCGTGGCGTTGACGGCGCCGCAATTGCTGTGACCCAGCACCAGGATCACCTTTGTGCCGAGCACGGCGGCGCCGTACTCAAGGCTGGCGAGGCCGTCGGGCGTGACGAAATTTCCGGCGACGCGGACGACGAACAGATTGCCCGGGCCTTGATCGAACGCCAGCTCCGGCGCGATCCGCGAGTCGGCGCAGCCGAGGATCGCGGCGAACGGCGACTGCCCCTGCGAGCGGGCGACCCGGCCGGCCGAGAAGTCGCGTTCGCGAAGTTCGTTGCGGATGTAGCGGGCATTGCCTTGCATCAGCTTGTCGAGGGCGGCGTCCGGCGTGTCGGTCGGGTTGGGCGCGGCCTGCGCGGAGGCGGCCGTTGGGAGCGCCGCGGCGGCGAGTAGTCCCAGTCCGCCTTGAAACAGTTTGCGTCGGGATAGTCCGTTATCAACGCAGGCATTGCACATCCATCTCTCCTCCACGGGGCGTTCCCGCCGAGATGGTAGTTCCAGCCCGCGGCTTCCGCGAAGAGCTGTTTTGGACGCGACTAATCCGTTGTGAAGACCGGCTTAAGCCGCCGCAACAAGCTTTAGAAAAATTCAGCGCGTTGCCGCGCGGGTTGGAAATGATAATCGCAGCATCGCCGGATAGCGCAGCGCCTGTAGGCCGCCGCGCCAGACGTAGTGCAGCAGCAGCGCCAGCCATAGTCCGGTGTTACCGAACGGACGCAGCGCCAGCCAGCCGGCGAAGAACAGCACCAGCGACAGCAGCATCAGGTTGCGCATCTCGCGCGCCCAGGTGGCGCCGATGAAGATGCCGTCGAACGCGAAGGCAAACACGCCGAGCAATGGGGCCAGCGTCACCAGCCACAAATAGTCGCGCGCGGCGCTGCGCAGTTGGGGGCTCGAGGTGATCGCGTCGATCAATAGCGGTCCGGCGAGCGCGTAGGTCGCGCTGACGACGATCGCGAATGCGAACCCCCACAGAATGACCAGTCGCGTTGCCGCCACGAAGCCGGCGCGGTCGCGTGCGCCGAGCGTGCGGCCGCACAGCTGCTCGGCGGCGTTGGCGAGGCCGTCAAGAAAGAACGCGCTGACCATGAGGAAGTTGTTGAGCACCGAATTGGTCGCCAGAATGACGTCGCCGGAGCGGGCGCCCTGTGCGGTGAAGAACAGGAATACGGTGATCAGCGCCGCGGTGCGGATCATGATGTCGCGATTGACCGCGAACATCCGTTTGAGTTTGTCGCGATCGAACAACGCCGCACGTGGCAACCGCGGCACGCCGCGGAATAGCCAGACGGCGATCACGAGCCCAATGATCAGTCCGGAGCCTTCGGCGATAATAGCCGCGATCGCGGCGCCGGTGATACCGAAGTCGAACCACAGCACCAGCGTCACGGTCGCGACGATGTTGACGAGGTTGATGGCGACCTGCACGCCGAGCGCCAGCGTGGCGCGGGCCTGCCCGACCAGCCAGCCGAGCACGGCGAAATTCGCCAGCACCAGCGGCGCCGACCAGATCCGGATGATGAAGTAACTTCGCGCCGCCGCGCTGACGGCGTCGCTGCCACCCATTGCGCCGATCACGGCGCTCGCAAGTGGCGCCTGGAGCGCGACCAACAGCAGGCCGACCGCGCCGGCGACGATCAGTCCGCGCAGCAGATGCGCTGGGACTTCGCGGCTATGGCCTGCGCCGAGCGATTGCGCGGTGAACGCCAGCGTGCTCATCCGCAGGAAGCCGAACAGCCAGAACAGGCAGTCGAAGATCACCGAGGTCATCGCCACGCCGCCGAGCAGCGTGGCATCGCCAAGCCGGCCGATCGCCGCGGTGGCGACGACGCCGAGCAGCGGCGTTGTCAGATTGGCCACCATCGCCGGTCCGGCGATGGCAAACACCTGCCGGGAACTGACGCTGGCGGCTTGTGGCAAGCTTCAGGCGCCTGGATCAGCGTCCGCGCGGGCTGCTGAAGACGCGTGACAGCAGCCAGATCGGGATCACGATCACGGCGCCGAGCAGGAAGTAGCGCCACAGTCCGGCGATGGTGTCGAAGCCGAGATCCCACAGTCGCTCGAACAGTATTCGGATACTGACGAGGATATTCCACGGGTCGAGGCCGACCGCGGCCAGCACGACGCCGACTAGCACCGACATCAGCACCAGGCGAAACAGCACCGCGAGCGGTGAGCCGCCGAGGAAGCGGGTCAGGCCGTCGCCACTGGCCGGCAGATTTCGGGTGTCGTCGCGCATCGAGTCAGTCCTTCGCGGTGCGGCCGGATGATAACCGCTGCTCCGGAAATGGGAAACCGGCACCTTGGCGTCAATGCCCGCCCGCTTCGGCTTTTTCACGGCGCGGCGTTTCGGCCTTGAGCATCCGCTCCAAGGTTTCCAGCCGGTCGGCGTCGCGCGGCGGCTTGTCCCAGCGCAGCCGGTTGATTCGCGGAAAGCGCATCGCGACGCCCGATTTGTGCCGCGGCGAGCGCTGCAGGCCTTCGAACGCGACTTCCAGCACCAGGCCCTGGTCGGGCTGGTGCACGACATGGCGGACCGGGCCGAACTTCTCGGCGGTGTTGCGGCGGACGAAGCGGTCGATCTGCAGCAGCTCTTCGTCGGTAAAGCCGAAATACGCCTTGCCGACCGGCACCAGCTGATCGCCGTTATCGCCATCGGTCCACACTCCAAACGTGTAGTCGGAGTAATAGGACGAGCGCTTGCCGTGGCCGCGCTGCGCATACATCAGCACGGCGTCGATGATGTGCGGGTCGTGTTTCCACTTCCACCACTGGCCTTTCGGCCGGCCCGGCAGATACAGCGCGTCGCGCCGCTTCAGCATCACGCCCTCGACCGCGTCGGCATCGAGCCCGGCGCCGGCGGAGGCCGGATCGCGCCGCGCGGCGGCCAGTCCCTCCCAATCGTCGAACGCGACGGTCGGCGACAGGTCGATCCGCGGATCGTCCAGCCGGGCGATGAAGGTTTCGAGCCGGGCGCGGCGCTCGGCGAACGGCAGCGTGCGCAGATCCTCGTCGCCGTCGCCGAGCAAATCATAGGCGCGCAGATGGATCGGATATTCCTTGGTGAGCTTTGGAGTCACCGATTTACGGTTGAGCCGCTGCTGCAACACGTTGAAGGTCTGCACCCGGCCTTCGCGTAGCACCAGAAGCTCGCCGTCGAGTGCGCCGGGCAGGCGAAGCGACGGCAGCAGGTCCGGAAAGCTCATGGTGATATCTTCGCCGCTGCGCGAATAGAGGCGCACGACGATGTCGCCGTCCTCGCCGCGGCCGCTGACGGCCTGGACGCGGATGCCGTCCCATTTCCATTCGGCGATGTAATCGGCCGGGTTCATCGCGGCGAAGTCGCCGTCCTCGACCGCATGCGCCAGCATCACGGGGCGGAATGGCGCCGGATCTCGATTGACCGGCTGCGGCCCGCGGTCTTCGAGCCAGGCGAACAGCTCGAGATACGGCGGCTCGAGACCGGGCCAGATCAACTCTACATCGTGCGCATCCTTGCCGCCGAACGCCGCCGCGGCCGTCTTGGCCAGCCGCGCGGAGACGCCGATACGCAAGGAGCCGGTGACCAGCTTGAGCAGCGCCCAACGCCCGGTCTCGTCGAGCTCATCCAGCCACCGCGTCAGCTGCGCCGGCATCTCGGCCTTGCCGAGACTGTGCAGTGTGGTGACGATCTCGGTGAGGGTTGGCGGAGGCGGGTTGTTGTGGCCCTTTCCCGCTGCACTGCGCGCTCCCTCTCCCGCTTGCGGGAGAGGGCTGGGGTGAGGGCGCCCCAAGGATGGGCTCCCGCTGTGGACCCCCACCTCCGACCCCTCCCCGCAAGGGGGAGGGGAGGAGGCCGCGTCGCGTGGAGGGGATCTCGTATCAGTCCGCGTTGGCGACGGCCACATCAGCGCCACCGTCTCCGACAAATCGCCGACATAGTCGTACGACATCTCGAACAGCACCGGGTCGGTGCGCTCGGCGATCAAAGCGCGGATCAGGGCCGGCTTGGCATGGCGGAACGACAATGCGCCGGTCAGCGCGGCGAGCGCGTAGCCGCGATCGGGGTCTTCGACCTCGCGGAAGTAAGCGACCAGCAGCCGCAGCTTGGCGTTGCGGCCGGGTTCGTAGGCGAGGCGGTCGAGCAGCGCGGCGAAGCGGTTCATGCCTCCGTGGCCTCGCTCTCGGCCGCCGGCATGCCGACGTCTTCGTCCTCGTCGCCATAGCCGACCAGGTCGAGCGGCCGCGCCGCCAAGCCCTTGCTCTGGCACCAATGCACCAGCGCGTCCTCCTGGCCGTGCGTCACCCAGACTTCGCCGGCGCCGGTCGCCGCGATCGTCGCGGTGAGGCCGTCCCAGTCGGCATGGTCGGAGATCACCAGCGGCAGCTCGACGCCGCGCTGCCGGGCGCGGGCGCGCACCCGCATCCAGCCCGACGCGAACGCGGTGAGCGGATCGGGGAAGCGCCGCGTCCACAGATCGGAGGTCGCCGACGGCGGCGCCAGCGTGATGGTGCCGGCGAGCTCCGCTTTCTTGACGCCCTTCACCGGGCGCAGCTCGCCGAGCGGCACGCCGTTCTCCGCATAGTAATGCGTGATCTTCTCCATCGCGCCGTGCAGATAGATCGGCGCGTCGTAGCCGGCCTCGCGGATCAGTGCCATCACCCGCTGCGCCTTGCCGAGCGAGTAGGCGCCGACCAGATGCGCCCGCTCCGGAAACAGCGCGACGGAGTCGAGCAGCTTTCGCACTTCGCCCGCGGCGTCGGGATGGCGAAACACCGGAATGCCGAAGGTCGCCTCAGTGATGAACACGTCACACGGCACGATCTCGAACGGCGTACAGGTCGGGTCGGGCGCGTCCTTGTAGTCGCCGGAGGCGACGATGCGGATGCCGCCGCATTCGACCGCGACCTGGGCGGAGCCGAGTACGTGGCCGGCGGGGTGGAACGTGATGGTGGTGTCGCCGAGCCGGAGAGTCTCGCCATAACGGATCGCCTGCGTATTGCCGGCGAAATTCTCGCCGTAGCGCAGCCGCATCATGTCGAGGGTTTGCTGCGTGGCGAGCACGGCGCCATGGCCGGGTCGGGCGTGGTCGGAATGGCCATGAGTAATCACGGCGCGCTCCACCGGGCGCACCGGATCGATATGGAAGCCCCCCGGCTTGCAGCACAGACCAGAGGCGATCGGCATCAGAATGTCGTGGGGACGCATGCTTCACTATATAGGCGGGCCTGAGCGACAAACGAGCCGCACCCGCACTGGTTCCGCCGCGCCCCTGAAGCGATTCGGCATCGCCCGCCCCGCACCGCAGCGCGCTCCCTCTCCCGCTTGCGGGAGAGGGTTGGGGTGAGGGCGCCCCGAGCACGGACTCAGCGACTCGCGGAGCGGAGAGCCCTCACCCGGATCGCTGCGCGATCCGACCTCCCCCGCAAGCGGGGGAGGTGCGCCGTGCTCGGCGCGTCTCCTGTGTTCAGCAAAAATCGTCGGCCGCGAGCCCCAGCGCGCTCCCTCTCCCGCTTGCGGGAGAGGGTTGGGGTGAGGGCGCCCCAAGCACTGACTCCGCGACTCGGGAGGGGAGTGCCCTCCCCCGGGATCGCTGCGCAATCCGACCTCTCCCGCGAGCGGGAGAGGGGCGCCGTGCGTGCTGCACGCGACGGCACCAAAAGCAAAAACCCCGGCCTTGCGGCCGGG
The DNA here is from genome assembly GCF_003591005.1 of Rhodopseudomonas palustris. GTDB lineage: Bacteria > Pseudomonadota > Alphaproteobacteria > Rhizobiales > Xanthobacteraceae > Rhodopseudomonas > Rhodopseudomonas palustris_K. The sequence continues at coordinate 47,482 of NZ_QYYD01000028.1, read as the reverse complement.
GTTTGCTGTCTCGGGTGCTGATCCGAAGCGAAGCTTAGTACTTGGCGACGATCGGCTGATTGAAGTGATAGTTGATGCCGGTGCGGAGCATGTGCTCGGTCACCTTGCTGGTGGACTGACCGATCACTGCGAACGAGTCGGTCTTCGAGCCGAGGTCGACGTACAGATATTCGGTCTTCGACGTCCAATTCGGGCCGAGCAGGCCGAACAGGCTGAACGGGGTCTCGACGCCGGCGCCGACCGCGTAACCGCTGCGGCTGTTGGTGACGGTGTCGTTGGTGAACGGCGTCACGATGTTGGTCTTGACGTTGCCGTAAGCGTAACCGCCGGTGACGTAGAACAACGAGGTGTCGATCGCGTAGCCGAGACGGGCGCGGGCGGTGCCGAACCACGGCAGCTTCTGGTTATAGGCGATGTTTGAGCCGAGCACCGCGGTGCGGTCGTCCTTCTGGGTCGAGCCCTGGAAGTCGGCTTCGACGCCGAACACCCAGCTCGCAGCCTGCCAGTTGTAGCCGATCTGACCGCCGCCGACATATCCATCGGGCGACAGGCTGAAATTCTCGTTGAAGCCGGCGAGCGAGGCGGTCGTGGCGTTGCGGCCCAGCGCGCCGCCGAAGTTGGCGCCGATGTACAGGCCGGCCCAGTTCGCGGGCGGCGGAGTGATGTACATGCCGTTGCCGCCGATGCGGTAGTTCAAGCCGACGCGGAAGATGCTCTCGCGATATTCGGTGCGCAGCGCCTGGGTACCGAAAAACGCATCGTCGCGCTTGCCGAGGTCGAGATACAGATACTCGATCTTGCCGGTCCAGTTGCCGCCGAGCGCCGCTTCGACGCCGGAGCCGATGGTCCAGCCGGTGCGGGTTTCGCTGATGCCGAACTGACCCACGCCGGTTTCCGTGATCGTGGTCTTGACGTTGCCGGCCGCGAAACCGCCGGTGAAGTAGCCGACCGCCGGGCCACGCACCAGACCGATACGGCCGCGCACGGTGCTGAACCAGTCGAGCTTCTGATTGTAGTTCACCGGGCCGACCAGGCTGTTCAGCGTGGTGCGGCCGTCGGACATGCCGCTGCCCTGGATGTCGGCTTCGACGCCGATCAGCAACGGACCCAGGAAGGTGGTGTTGCTCTGCCAGTTATAGCCGATCTGACCGCCGCCGATCACGCCTTCCGGCTGCAGGTAGGTGGAGTTGAAGGTGCCGCCGGCCGGAAAGGCATGCGCCGCAAGGTCACGACCAACGCCGACGCCGACGTTGGCGCCGATGTAGAAGCCGGTCCAATCATAGACCATCGCCACCGGGGCCTTCATGTAGGGAGCTTTGACGGCGAGATCGGCTGCCTGGGCGCTGACCGCGGTGCCAACGAGCGCCACACCGGCGAGAATCTTTTTCATGGGGTAACCTTCCTGATGATCGGCGAAAACTAACTCTGTTCGCCGCTTCCCGCTGTACCCGGACTGCCACACCTGTCGGAATTCGCGCGCTGATGCACGCGTAAATGACTGATTAACGGCGCTAATTCCCGGCTCCCCGGGCGCCGGGCCGGCTGCGGCGAGAGGTCGCTGGACAAACCTCGCGACTTCCCATTTGGCGGGAAATCCATTGACGTTTCCTGCACATCCAGGGTTGCGATCGGCAGGCGTTCCGCACAGGATGCCGCCGCCGTAAGAGCGAACCCGCCGACGGCAGAACGAGAACCGGACGCGCCAGCGAACCGGCCCAGGAGGAAACTGCATGAATCAGCGCTCGAAATCCGTCTTCGCGTCCACCATGGTGGGCGCGGTGCTGCTTGCCGCCCCGGCGATGGCTGCCGACAAGAAATACGATCCCGGCGCCAGCGATACCGAGATCAAGATCGGGCAGACCGTGCCGCATTCCGGTCCCGGCTCGCTCTACGGTGTGCTCGGCCGCGTCGGCGAAGCCTATTTCCAGATGCTGAACGAGAAGGGCGGCATCAACGGGCGCAAAGTGAAGTTCATCACCCTGGACGACTCCTACAGCGCGCCGAAGGCGGTCGAGGCGACCCGCCGGCTGGTCGAGCAGGAGGAGGTGCTGGCGCTGTACGGCTCGCTCGGCACTGCGCCGCAGACCGCGGTCCACAAATATCTCAACAACAAGAAGGTGCCGCAACTGCTGCTGAACACCGGCGCCTCGAAATGGAACGATCCGAAGAACTTCAAATGGACCATGGCGGGCCTGCCGCTATACCCGACGGAAGCCCGCATCCTCGCCAAATACGTCGTCGCCAACAAGCCCGACGCCAAGGTGGCCATTCTTTACCAGAACGATGATTTCGGCCGCGACTTCCTCGGGCCGTTCAAGAAGGTGCTCGAAGAGGCCGGCGGCAAGGCCAAGGTGGTAGCAGAAGCCAGCTATGACCTGACCGAGCCGACCATCGATTCGCAGATGATCAATCTATCGAAGTCCGGCGCCGACGTATTCTACAACATCACCACCGGCAAGGCGACGTCGCAGTCGATCCGCAAGGTCGCCGAGCTCGGCTGGAAGCCGCTGCAGCTGCTGTCGGCCGGCTCGACCGGGCGTTCGATTCTCGAGGCCGCGGGGCTCGAAAACGCCAAGGGCATCGTGGCGATCGCCTACACCAAGGACATCGGATCGGCCAAATGGGCCAATGATCCGGGCGTGATGGCGTTCGAAGAGCTGCGCAAGAAGTATCTGCCGAACGTCACGGCGGACAATTCGATTGCGTTCTCGGGCTACGGCCAGGCCGCCGCGATGGCGGAGATCCTGCGCCGCTGCGGCGACGAACTCACGCACGAAAACGTTCTCAAGCAGGCGTCGATGCTGGGCGGCTTCAGCACGCCGCACATGCTGCCGGGCGTCAGCTATTCCTACACGCCGACCGACTACACCTCGATCAAGACGCTCTACACCATGCAGTTCAACGGCAAGGACTGGGACGTCTCCGACAAGCCGGTCACGGAGTAAGTCCGGCCATCGATCGGAACCGACCCATCAATCCGCTGCGACATGGCCGGGCTCGTCCGGCCATGTTCGTTTGGGCGACCGCTCGGATCGATGCGCGCCACGAAGCCGTACGACGGCAGCGAAATGGGCCGAGCCGGCCAAAGTACGTCATTGCGAGCGAAGCGAAGCAATCCAGAGTTCAGTGTACGGAGCTGGATTGCTTCGTCGCTTCGCTCCTCGCAATGACGCAGCGGCGGCCGAGATTTCCGGCGCCATACCTCGACCTGCGCGGTTCGAATCCCTAGCTTGGCGGAGTGAGCCCCGCCGCGACCGAGTCCGCCATCGACCTGCTGCCCGAACGTTTCCGTCGCTGGTTCGTCGAGCGCGGCTGGGCGCCGCGTGCGCATCAGCTGGCGCTGCTCGAGCGGGCCCGCGCCAGCCGCGCTGCGTTGCTGATCGCCCCGACCGGCGCCGGCAAGACGCTGGCCGGCTTTTTGCCGACGCTGGTGGAACTCAGCGAGGCGGCGCCCCGCGCGCGGGAGGAAGGTCCAAGCCGCGGCCTGCACACGCTGTACATCTCGCCGCTCAAGGCGCTGGCAGTCGATATCGCACGCAATCTCGAAGCGCCGATCGCGCAGATGGGATTGCCGATCCGGGTCGAAACCCGCACCGGCGATACCCCGGTGTCGCGGCGGGCCCGGCAGCGCAAATATCCGCCGGACATCCTGCTGACCACGCCGGAGCAGTTGGCGCTGCTGCTCGCCTCCGACGATGGGCCGTTTCTGTTCGGCTCGCTGCGCCGGATCATCCTCGACGAGTTGCACGCCCTGGTGACGTCGAAGCGCGGCGACCTGTTATCACTGGGCCTCGCCCGGCTTTGGCGGATCGCGCCGCAGCTCCGCGCCACCGGCCTGTCGGCGACGGTGGCTGATCCGGACGAACTTGCGCGATTCCTGGTGCCGCAACCCTTCTTCCTCTCTCCCCTTGTGGGAGAGGGTGGCGCCGAACGCAGTGAGGCGACGGGTGAGGGGGCAAGAACGGGCGCCGCGCCTGCGGCGGGCTGCTCACTCCGGCCCTCTCCCACAAGCGGAGAGGGAGCAGATCAGGCCGACATCGTCGTCGCCAGCGGTGCGGCGCAGCCCATCGTCGAGATGCTGGATACCAAGGAGCGGCTGCCGTGGGCCGGTCACTCGGCGCGGCATGCGCTGAGCGAGATCTACGATCTGATTAAGCGCAACAAGACCACGCTGGTGTTCGTCAACACCCGCAGCCAGGCCGAGATGCTGTTCCAGGAACTCTGGCGGATGAACGACGACAACCTGGCGATCGCGCTGCATCACGGCTCGCTCGACGTCACGCAGCGCCGCCGCGTCGAAGACGCGATGACCGCCGGCAAGCTGCGCGGCGTGGTGTGTACCTCGTCGCTCGATCTCGGCATCGACTGGGGCGACATCGACCTCGTCATCAATGTCGGCGCGCCGAAAGGGGCGTCGCGGCTGATGCAGCGCATCGGCCGCGCCAATCACCGGCTCGATGAAGCCTCGCGCGCCGTGCTGGTGCCGGCCAATCGCTTCGAAGTGCTGGAATGCGCCGCCGCGATCGACGCGGTCGCGGAAAACGCGCAGGACACGCCGCCGCAACGCACCGGTGCGCTCGACGTGCTGGCGCAGCATATCCTCGGCTGCGCCTGCGGCGAGCCGTTTTTCGCCGACGACCTCTATCGCGAGGTCCGCAGCGCCGCGCCCTATGCCGATCTCAGTCGCGCTGATTTCGACGACACGCTCGATTTCGTCGCCACCGGCGGCTACGCGCTGAAGAGCTACGAGCGCTTCGCCAAGATCAAGCAGGACAAGCAGGGCCGCTGGCGCGTCGCTAATCCGAAGGTGCGGCAGAGTTATCGCCTCAACGTCGGCACCATCGTCGAAGAGGCGATGCTGAAGGTGAAGCTGGTGCGCTCGGCGAAGTCGAAAGGCAGCGGGCACACCGGCGTGATCGCGCGCGGCGGGCGCATGCTCGGGCAGATCGAGGAGGGCTTCATCGAAGGCCTTTCGATGGGTGACACCTTCGTGTTCGGCGGCGAAGTGGTGCGCTACGAGGCGCTGGTCGAGGATCAGGTCTACGTCTCGCGCGCGCACGACAAGGACGCGCGGGTGCCGTCCTATCTCGGCGGCAAGTTTCCGCTGTCGACCTATCTGGCCGAACGCGTGCGCGGGTTGCTCGCCGACAAGCGCGCCTGGACAGGCCTGCCGGATCAGGTGCGTGACTGGCTGGCGCTGCAGACCAAGGCGTCTCGGATTCCGGGGCGGACCGAGTTGGTGGTCGAGACGTTTCCGCGCGCCAACAAGAACTATCTGGTCTGCTACCCGTTCGAGGGACGGCTCGCGCATCAGACGCTCGGCATGCTGCTGACGCGGCGGCTGGAACGGGCGCGCGCCCGGCCGCTCGGCTTCGTCGCCAATGAATACGCGCTGGCGGTGTGGGGGATCGGCGACACGTCGCAGATGATCCGGCAGGGCCGGCTCGATCTCGACGCGCTGTTCGATCCCGACATGCTGGGCGACGATCTCGAAGCCTGGCTCGCCGAATCGGCGCTGATGAAGCGCACCTTCCGCTACGCTGCGATCATCGCCGGACTGATCGCGCGGCGCTTCGCCGGCGAGGAGAAGACGCGCCGGCAGGTGCTGTTCTCGACGGATCTCGTCTACGACGTGCTCAACAAGCACCAGCCCGATCACGTGCTGCTGCGCGCCGCCCGCGCCGACGCCGCCACAGGGCTGCTCGATTTGCGGCGTCTCAGTGATATGCTGACGCGAATCAAAGGGCACATCGTCCACAAGGAACTCGACCGCGTGTCGCCTCTCGCGGTGCCGGTGATGCTGGAAATTGGCCGCGAACCGGTGTACGGCGAGGCCAGCGACGAACTGCTCGCCGAAGCCGCCGACGAACTGGTGCGCGAGGCGATGGAAGATCCAACGACACGTAGGATGGGTTGAGCGCAAGCGAAACCCATCACATGCTCGCACTGAACTGATGGGTTTCGCTGCGCTCAACCCATCCTACGGGGACTCGCTTGCTGGCTGGCCGCATCTTCTACGAACCCGATCCCGCACCGGTCGTCAGCATCGCCGGCGCCGGTTTCGTCGCTGATCTGTCCGGTGCGCTGTACTGGGAAGACGAGCGGCTGCTGGTCGTGTCCGATCTGCATCTGGAAAAAGGCTCGAGCTACGCGATGCGCGGCGTGCTGCTGCCGCCTTACGACACCGTGGCGACGCTGGGGCGCTTAGGCGCGGTGATCGCGCGGTTCGATCCGCGTTGTGTGATCGCGCTCGGCGACAGCTTTCACGATCGCCACGCCCATGGCCGGCTCAGCCCCGCTAATCGCGATATTCTCACCGCGCTGCAGGCCCGCCGCGACTGGATCTGGATCGCCGGCAATCACGATCCGGAACTGCCGAGCGATCTCGGCGGCAGCGTTGCGGCCGAAGTGACAGTCGGGGCGATCGCGTTCCGGCACGAGCCGACCGGCGCGCGCGGCGAGATCGCCGGGCATCTGCATCCGAAGGCGCGCGTCAGCCGCCGCGGCCGCAGCGTCGAGCGGCGCTGCTTTGCCGGCGACGGGGAGCGCGTGGTGATGCCGGCGTTCGGCGCCTACACCGGCGGCCTCAACATCCGCGACGCCGCCTTTGCCCGGCTGTTCGGCTCCGCGGCCTTCATCGCCCACGTGCTCGGCGACCACCGCCTCCACGCCATAGCCGCCTCGCGGTGTTGCTGAGGACGGGCGTGAACTTCACTCGGTTCTCGGTTGCGCACCGCCTCTCCGCGAGTCATTCCGGGGCGCTCGCGCAGCGAGCGAACCCGGAATCTCGACGTGTCGTGCTTGGGGCTGAGATTCCGGGTTCGCGCCGACGGGCCGGCCCAAGGCGGCCCGGTAGAGCGCCCCGGAATGACTTACTGCTTGGGGGGGGGCGGCCGGAAACGCTCGGGCCGCTCCGCTGGCTACAGCTCGCGTTCCATTGCCGGAACGAACCTGCCTGAGTTAGGTTGTCGCAGGTGCCGCAATGGCCGGGGATGCGCGTGACAACCGAGCCAGACGACAAGCCCCTCCACGCGGATTTCATCGATCCGGATCCGTCCGCCCCCAAGGTTCAGCGCCTCGAGACCTTCCGTTTCCGCAACTTCCTCAAGACCCTCGGCCCGGGCCTGATCACCGGCGCCTCCGATGACGATCCGTCCGGCATCGGCACCTATAGCCAGGCCGGCGCGCAGCTCGGCTATGGCATCGGCTGGACGATGCTGCTGACCTTCCCGCTGATGACGGCGATCCAGGAGATCTCCGGCCGGGTCGGCCGCGTCACCGGACACGGCATCGCCGGCAATGTCTGCCGCCACTACTCCGGCAAGTTGCTCGGCGTGATCGTGCTGCTGCTGTTCACCGCCAACACCATCAACATCGCGGCGGACCTTGCCGCGATGGGCGACGCGACCAAGCTGCTGATCGGCGGGCACCCGCTGCTCTACGTCGTCGGCTTCGGAGCGATTTCGGTGATCGCGCAGATCTTTTTCGATTATCGCCGCTACGTCGCGGTGCTGAAATGGCTGACGCTGTGCCTGTTCGCCTATGTGGCGGCGCTGGCTGTCGCCAAGGTCGACTGGCCGCAGGCGCTGACCGGCCTGGTGCTGCCGCGGATCAGTTGGAGCGTCGATTATCTCACCACGATCGTCGCCATCTTGGGCACCACGATCTCGCCCTATCTGTTCTTCTGGCAGGCCTCTCAGGAGGCCGAGGAAGAACGCATCGATCCCGACAAGAAGCCGCTGGTGAAGTCGCCGCGCGATGCCCGCAGTGAATTCCAGCGGATCCGGGCCGACACCGTGATCGGCATGGCGTTTTCCAATCTGATCGCGCTGGCGATCATCACCACGGCGGCGGCGACGCTGCATGCCGCCGGCAAGACCGATATCGAGACCTCGGCGCAGGCGGCCGAGGCGCTGCGGCCGATCGCCGGCCCGCTGGCTGAATGGATTTTTGCGCTCGGCATCGTCGGCACCGGCCTGCTGGCTATTCCGGTGCTGGCCGGATCGGCCGCCTATGCGGTCGGCGAAGGCCGGCGCTGGCCGGTTGGGCTGGCGCGAAAACCCAAGGAGGCGACCGCGTTCTACGGCGTGCTGGCGCTGGCCGGCACGCTCGGCATCGCGCTGAACTTCGCGCCGATCAACCCGATCTCGGCGCTGTATTGGAGCGCGGTGATCAACGGCGTGCTGGCCGTGCCGGTGATGGTCCTGCTGATGCTGATCGCGCGCCGCCGCGCCATCATGAAGCAGTTCATCGTCCGCGGCTGGCTGTATTGGCTCGGCTGGCTGTCCACCGCCGCGATGGCGCTGAGCGTGGCGGCGATGGCGATCGGATACTTTCTGTAAGCCGGCCACAGGCACGTCATTCCGTAAGCCCGCCACAGGCACGTCTTTCGACGAGCAAGCCCCACGCACGTCTTTCGACGAGCCAGCCCCAGGCACGTCATTCCGGGGCACGCAGCGAAGCTGCGTGAACCCGGAATCCCGAAATTGTTGAGTCGAGAGGTCCACACGCGTGGCGCTGCCGGGGTGCCCTGAACTCCGGGATTCCGGGTTCGCGCGTTACACGCGCGCCCCGGAATGACGTGCTCGGGTAGGCGCGGGGCGTGGTTGGGGACGCCGCTTGGGGCGCGTGGTTTGGAGCGTGCTTGGGGCGTGCGCGGGTGCGATTAGTCCCGCCTGAACACGACTGACGCCATCCATCCCGTGGCGAGCGCCATCAGGGCGGTGAACAGGCCGTAGAGGATGCCGTGCTGTTTGGCCGCGGTGGCGACGAATTGTTCGAAGCCGACCTTGGCGATCTCGAACGAGGTCTCGGTCTGGGTCAGCAATTCGCCGTTCTGGAATAGCTTGATATGCACCTCGTAGCTGCCGATCGGCACTTCGGCAGGCAGCGGAATGCCGGTGCGGAACAGCGTCGGGGTGAGGAATTTCACCGCTGCCGGGTCTTCCTCGTACAGCTTGCGCTCCTCGCGCAGTCGCACGAAGGCGGTGCGAAACTGATCGTCGGAGACGACGTCCGCATAGTCGGTGCCGATGCGCTGGGTGAGCAACGTGTAGCGGATGCCGAGCTGCTGCCGCCGCCGCACCTCGGGCGCGGCGATCGCCTGCAGCGGCTGGTTGGAAAACACCGCCAGATAGCTCGGCACCATCAGAAACTGTCGCGAATCCGTGTTGATCCAGATGCCGAAGCGGCGCTCCTTGCGCCGCGTCACCATGTCGGAGCGCGGGCCGATCACGGTGACGACGAGACCATAGGCCATTGACTCGACCGGCGCCGGGCTGTCGCGCTCGACCGAGCCGAACAGCACGAGTTCGCCACCGGAATAGTTCGGCGTCACCGTCACCCGGGCGTTGGAGACCGAGACGATCAGCTTTTCGGCGCGCACCGGCCCGGCCAGCCCGAGCAGTGCCAGCGCCACGATCGCCACAAGCTGTCCGCCCCGGGCCCCCATCAATTCGGTCCGGTTTCGCGCAAGGTGAACAGTTCGTCCGGCTTGATGCCGAGATCGATGGCGAAGCGGATGCCGACCGCCAGCACCAGGAGGCCGAGCAGCAGCCGCAGCTGTTCGCCGCGAATGCGCTGGCCGGCGCGGGCGCCGAATTGCGCGCCGGTGACGCCGCCGATCATCAGGATCAGCGCCAGCACGGCGTCGACGAGGTGATTGGTGGCGGCATGCAGCACGGTGGCGATCAGCATCGTAACGAGCGTCAGCACCATCGAGGTGCCCACCACCATGCTGGTCGGCACCCGCAGCAGATAGATCAGCATCGGCACCAGGATGAAGCCGCCGCCGACGCCCATCACGGCGCCGATGAAGCCGATCAGCAGGCCGATTGTCACCACCGGGATCACCGACAGATACATCTTGGAGCGTTTGAACCGGATCTTCAGCGGCAGCGCGTGGATCCAGTTGCGGTTGCCGGTGCGGCCGGCAAGCGGCACCTGGCCGCGGCGGCTGCGCAGGATGGCGCGGATGCCCTCATAGACCATCAGCCCGCCGACCGCGGTCAGCAGCACCACATAGGACAGCGCGATCATCAGATCGAGCTGGCCGACCGAGCGCATCAGCACGAAGAACCACACGCCGAGCGCGGTACCGGCAATGCCGCCGCAGAGCAGGACAAACGCCAGCATCGGGTCGATCGCCCGGCGCCGCCAATAGGACAGCGCGCCAGAAAACGACGACGCGGCCATGTGGCTGGTGACGGAGGCGACCGCAACGGCCGGAGCGATACCGATGAAGATCAGCAGCGGCGTCATCAGGAAGCCGCCGCCGACTCCGAACATGCCGGACACAAACCCGACCGCAGCGCCCATCGCGAGGATGAGCAGAACATTGACCGGAAGGTCTGCAATCGGGAGATAGAGCTGCACGCGCGGTCGCTTCGGAGTTCGTCGCTGTGGCTGAAAGCGCGGGCCGCGAGGGCCCCGCAGCCCTGCATAACCGATAACCACCTGCCCTTGGATTAAAGAATCGGCGACGGCCGAGGTTTTTCGCCTCCCGCCGCCCCGAGCCTGGTGCGGTGGTGAACGATTCTAGCGCGCAGCGCGCTTGCCGGGCGACTTCGCCGCTGCGGCGGGCTGGGCGTCCCAGCCACCGGCCGGGGCCGCGACCTTGATGGCGTCGTCAGGCTGCGGCTCGACCGTGAAGGTCTGCACCGCGAGCTTGGCGGCCGCCAGCGACTGGGCATCGAGCCGCTTGGCGACGTCGTCGCGCTTCTTGGCGGCGTCGTTGTCGCCCTGCGCAGCCGCGAGGCTGAACCATTTGAACGACTCGGGGAGGTTCTGTTCGACGCCGATGCCGCGGGCGTACAGGATGCCGAGATTGAACTGGCTGTCGGGGACGCCGCGCTCGGCGGCCTTGCGGAACCACTCCGCCGCGCTCTTGTAGTTGGCGCCCTTGCCGCCGCCATCGGCCTCGAGCACCGCGAGATTGTGCATCGCCTTGGCGTTGCCGCGGTCCGCCGCGCGGACGTAGTAGCGCCGCGCCGTATCGATATCCTTCGGCACGCCGAGGCCCTTTTCGTTCAGGGTCCCCATCCTGAACATAGCCGGGACGATTCCGGCCTGCGAGGCGCGGCCGTACCATTTGGCTGCTTCCTCGGCATTCGCCGGCACGCCTTTGCCTTCGGCGAAGCGGGTGCCGACCTCGTAGGCCGCAGCAGCGTCGCCCTTCAGCGCCGCCTTGCGCAGCGCCGGGCCGCCGATTGCGTCGGGCAGCGTCTCGCCGGCCGGGATTGCGATCGTGGTAATGGAGGCAGGTGCGGTGGCCTGAGGCACGGGGATCGCGCCGGTGACGTCGGCCGACGCAGTCGTGGCGACCGGCGCCGGCGCCGCGATCGGCGCTGGCTCCGCCGGTGTCTGTGCCGGGCCGAACAGCGACTGCCGGTTGAGCGGGGTTGGCGAGGTCATCGACGGAACGGACGGAGTGGGAGCCGACGGTGCCGCGGCCGGCATCTCGTCATCCTCGTCGGCAGCGTCGCCGCCGTCCTGCAGGTCGGGTTGCTGCAGGCTCGCGGCCGGCACCGGGTGGTCGTTGTCGAGCAGGTTCATGGCGAGCTTGAAGGTGCCGAGCACGATCACCACGACGCTGGCGCCGACCAGCAGCGAGCGTATCTTGGAGCCGAGCGTGGTGCCGGGTTTGCCGTCAGCTGGGGCCGCAGGGCCGGCCGGGTTCTTGGCTTTCGCTTTGGCCTTGCCCTTGTCGGCCGGCTGAGCGGTGGCCGAAGCCGCCGCCTGGGCGGCACGGCGCGCGGCCGCGATGAAGCTCGAGCTGCTGGCGGGTTCAGTCTTGGCCGCGCCGGCGAATTCGCTGATCGCGCTTTCCGACGCGGCGATCCGCTCCGACGGCGAGGCGACCCGCGCCGGCGGGCGAGTGCCGGGTTCCAGCGGGTGATCCGGCGGCAGCGCCTCCGGCGGGCTCCATTGCGTGGTGATCTGCGGCTCGGGCGCGCGGCTGCGGTTCGCCTGCGGATCGAGAATGTCGAAGATCGCCCGCGAGCTTGGCGCAGGCGCCGCAGCAACGACCGGCTCGGCCGGCCGGCTCTGCGCAAATTCGCGCGGCGCCGCTTCGAAAGCCGGCATGGCGGCCGGGTTCGGCAATTCGGGGCGCGGCGGCGGCGCGACCTGCGGTTCGGGAGCCGCGGCCGGCGCGGGGGCCTGCGGGGCCGGCTTGGCCGGTTCGGGGGCCGGCGGCGCGGAGCGCGCGCTGCGCAGATCGGTCTCGATCATCGCCAGCCGGTCGACCACATGGCCGAGCGTGTTGTGCACCGCTTCGAGCGAGTCCTGGGTGTGCCGGTGGGTTTCCGACTGGCTGAAGCGGATATCGGAGATCTCGCGCTTGATGGTTTCGACCACGCCGGTATCGAACGCCGGCTCGGCGCGGCTGAGCTCGGCGATGCGGCCAAAGCTGTCCTGCTGGCGCCCGAGCATCCGCAGAATGTCCTGCAGGCCTTCCTCGACGCGCTCGAGATTGCCGCTGCCGCGCTGGCCGGCAGCCTGCTCCATCCGCTCGAGCAGATAGGTGACGCGCTGTTCGAGATGCGCAAACGCCGACGAATTGTCGTTGCCGACCGGCAGATGGTCGAGACGTTCCGACAGCGCTCGCATCGCGCCCTCGAGCTGCTCGGTCGAGGCGGCGGCCACAGGCCCGCGGCTCTCGAGCGCGGCCGTCAGCGCACTGATGCGGTTCTCCAGCGCCGCGAAGGAATCGCTGCTGCTGTCGACCCGGGACAGCTGGTCGATCTTCTCGGCGAGGGTGTGGACGTTGCGGCCGAGCTGCTCCAGCGCGTCGTTGGAAGCGACGTTGGAGACGATACCGCGCAGCGCCACGATGGCGTTTTCGAGCTGCTGCATGGTGCCGGGATCGTCGCTGTTGCGCACGATCATGTCGATCTTGCCGCCGAGATTGCGGATCGCCTCGTCGAAGCCGGCGAGCTGTTCGGCCGGGGTCAGCGACCGCAGCGCGGCGTGGATCTCGCCGAGCGCGCGCTCGATGCCGGCGATGACGTCGGCGTCGGTGCCGCCGGCGCGGCTGTCGTCGAGCCGCTGCGCGAGCGATTTGATCTCGCCTTCGAGCGATTCGATCGCCCGGCGCGGCATCGCCTCGATGATGGTCTGGCGGATCTCGGCAAGCTCGGTGCGGAACGCGGCGATCGACTGCTCGATCTGGTCGGGCCGCTGCAGCGCGTCGATCTGGCTGGTGATCTTGAGCAGCTGCTGCTCGAGGCTGGAGAAGTTCGGGCCAGACGGCGGCGTCATTTCCGGCGCGATCGACGGCGCCTGCCGCGGCGGCACGCGGTTGATCGGGGTGTCGAGTTCGCTCTGCCGGGCGGCAATTTCGGCGATCGCCAGGTCCAGCGCGTTGGGATCGAGCGGCGGCGAGGCGCGATAGACCTGGGTGGCGGCGCGCTCGACCCGCTCGGTCGGCGACTGCGGCACCGGCTCCGGCTGTGCGGCGGGTTGCGGCGCGGGCTTCGGCTCGGTGATCCGCGCCAGCCGGGCATCGAGCCGCGAAATCGCGTCGTTGAGCTGCCGCGCCACCGGCTCGCCGCGCGTCGGCGGCCGCGAGATCTGGTCGATCTGGCGGGCAATCGAATCCAGCCGTTGATGAATCTCGGCGACGTCGGGCGCCTTGTCGGACATCACGCCGCGAGGCGGCTCGAGCTCCGGCGCAGCGGCGCGTGGCTCGGCATGCAGCGGGGGCCGAGCCTGCGGAGTTTCCGGCGGATCCGAGGCTTGCGGCGCGGAGTCGCCGAGCTGACCGTTGATCCAGTCCGCGAGCGACATGCCGGCGCGCTTGGCGGCGGCTTCCGCGCGCTCACGCACTGACGGTTCGATGCCTTCGACGCTCCACGATACGCGATTCATGTTCTGGTCGCTTCCGAACTGCCAACTGCGGCGCTCGCAACCTCCCCGTCGTGTCCCACGCGAACGACACCTGAATTCAATGCAGGAGGGCTGCCTCTCGCACCGACTTTTTCGCGTTAGGGTAAATACCGAGTTAAGGATGGCGGCGGAGCGGCGGGAAACTTGGCCCGTGTAGCTCCGAGGTAAAGCGCGCTCCCTCTCCCGCTTGCGGGAGAGGGCTGGGGTGAGGGAGCCCCGAGCAGTGAGTCCGTGAAGCGTGGAGAGGCCGTACCCCTCACCCGGATCGCTGCGCGATCCGACCTCTCCCGCAAGCGGGAGAGGTTGCGCTGTGCTTGGGGAGAGTCAGCGGGTGAACAGGGCGCTCAAATCGTCGATGTCGCGTTCGGTGATGACGGTGTGGGCGGGGTTGAGCATCGCGGTCTGGCCGATATAGGCCCAGTACAGGAATTCGGCGCGCGACTTGGCGCGGCGGCTCTCGACGCCGGATTCGATCAGGATCTTGGCGAGGTAGTCGACCCGCCTGGTGTCGACCGATGACACCATCTCGGCGGCGGTCGGGTCGGTCTCGGCCAGCGCCCGGATCGCCCGGTCAAGGCTGCGGTCCTCGTTGAAGGCGAGCTTCATCAAATGCGTCAGCCGCGCCGGGCCGACGATCGCGGCGTCGATTTCGCGAAACACCTGATCGGTCACGCGTTCCTGCCACAGCTGCAGCAGCTGCACGCGGAAATCGGTCGCGTCCTTGAAATGCCAATAGAAACTACCGCGCGAGACGTCCAGCCCCGCTGCCAGATCGCCAACTTTCAGGGCGCCCGCGCCCTCGCGGGCCAGCATCCGCAGGCCGTGCGCCAGCCAGTCGGCGCGGGTCAGCCGGTCCTTGGTATCCGTTTCCATCAGTCGACCATACACTAGTGTATTGACACGGCCAAGCCGTCTGGCTAGATACCATTCAGGGATGTATGGAAACGGTCCGAAAGGGTGCGGCGATCACGCCGCGCGATGGGTGGCGATGACAGCGATCCTGCGTGGCAATGCGGTCCGGTCTCCGGGCCGGCCCTTCGAATCCGCCGCCCGCAATCTCGGCGTGACGCGTCGTCGCCGTCAGCCCGTTCAGCCTCGCGAACGCGCAGCGAAACCTCGTTTGGCTGTCAGCATCGGACGTGCCGCGTGACCGCCCGCCGCCTCGGGCCGGAAGCGGCAGTGGATCGCCTTCTGCAATCAACTTTCACGAATTTGGAGCGCAACCGATGGCACTGAACGGCCTCGATGCCTGGTACTCCTTCATGAAGAGCCACGACCACGCCGCGCTGTGGGAGCTGCTGCATCCCGACGCGGTGTTCGAGAGCCCGGTGGTGCACACGCCGCAGGTCGGCCGCGACATCGTATTTAAATACCTGGCGAGCGCCGAAAAGGTATTGGGCGGCCCCGGCTTCTCCTATGTCGGTGAGTGGCGCAGCTCAAACGGCGCTGTGCTCGAATTCGAGAACGTGATCGACGGCATCAAGCTCAACGGCGTCGACATCATCACCTTTGCGGACGATGGACGGATCACGAACTTCAAGGTCATGGTCCGGCCACTGAAGGCGATCAATCTGCTGCACCGGCTGATGGGCGAGCAGCTGGCGCGGCAGTAGCGCGCAGTCAAATCCTCGTGGCCGCCGTCTGATGTCTTCCCCATGGCGTACACTTCACACCTGATCCCGATCGAGAGACGCGCATGACGATCTACAAGGCTCCCGTTGAAGATGTCGGCTTCCTGCTGAACGACGTGTTTCAGTTCGACCGCTACAACAATCTGCCCGGCTTCGCCGACGCGGCGCCGGACGTGCGCGAGGCGATCATCAACGAGGCGGCGCGGCTCAGCGAGGAAGTGCTGCATCCGCTCAACGCCATCGGCGACGAGCAAGGCTGCACCCGCCACGACGACGGCAGCGTCACGCCGCCGAAGGGCTTCAAGGAAGCCTACAAGCAGATCGCCGAAGGCGGCTGGATGGGCCTGTCGTCGCCGCCCGAATATGGCGGGCAGGGGCTGCCGATCACGCTGACCCAGACGGTGCAGGAATTCCTCAACTCGGCCAACATGGCGTTTGCGATGTATCCGGGCCTGACCATGGGCGCGGCGGCGGCGCTGACGGTGCATGGCACGCCGGAGCAGAAGCAGATCTATCTGCCCAAGATGGTGAGCGGCGAATGGACCGGCACCATGAACCTCACCGAACCGCAATGCGGCACTGACCTCGGCCTGCTGCGCACCAAGGCGGTGAAGCAGGCGGACGGCAGCTACAAGATCACCGGCACCAAGATTTTCATCTCGGCCGGCGAGCACGACATGGCCGACAACATCATCCATCTGGTGCTGGCGCGGATCGAAGGCGCGCCGGCCGGCATCAAGGGCATCTCGCTGTTCGTGGTGCCGAAGTTTCTGGTCAATGCCGACGGCAGCGTCGGCGCGCGCAACGGCGTGGTGTGCGGCTCGATCGAGCACAAGATGGGCATTCACGGCAACGCCACCTGCACCATGAACTACGACGACGCCACCGGCTGGCTGGTCGGCGAAGAGAACAAGGGCATGCAGGGCATGTTCGTGATGATGAACGAGGCCCGGCTCGGCGTCGCCGTGCAGGGTCTGGCGCAGTCCGAAATCGCGTATCAGAACGCCGTCGAATACGCGCGCGAGCGGCTGCAGGGCCGCGCGCTGTCGGGCCCGAAGGCGACCGACAAGCCGGCCGACCCGATCATCGTGCATCCCGATATCCGCCGCGCGCTGCTGACGATGCGCTCGTTCAACGAGGCGGCGCGTGCGCTGGTGCTGTGGACCGCGCTGAAGAGCGACGTCGCGCATCGTTCGGAAGACGCCAAGGAGCGGCAGGCCGCCGACGATCACCTCGGCCTGATGACGCCGGTGCTGAAGGGCGTGCTCACCGACACCGGCTTCGCCAACACCGTGATGGCGCAGCAGATCTATGGCGGCCACGGCTACATCCATGCCAACGGCGTCGAACAGTTCGTCCGCGACGCCCGCATCGCGATGATCTACGAGGGCGCCAACGGCATCCAGGCGCTGGACCTTGTCGGCCGCAAGCTGCCGCGCGACGGCGGCCGCGCCGTGATGGCATTCTTCGCCGAGGTCGGCGCCTTCGCCAAAGAGCACGGCGGCGACGAGGCGATGAAGCCGTTCGTCAGCCCGCTGTCGACCTCGCTCGGCCATCTGCAGCAGGCCACCACCTGGCTGATGCTGAACGCGATGGCGGCGCCCGACAATGCCGGCGCCGGCGCCACCGATTACATGCATCTGTTCGGCCTGGTCGCCTGCGGCTACATGTGGGCCAAGATGGCCAAGGTGGCGCAGGACAAGATTGCTGCCGACGGCGCCACGCCCTATCTCACCACCAAGCTGGTCACCGGTCGCTTCTTCATGGAACGGACGCTGCCCGCCACCGCGCTGCATCTGGCACGACTGCAGACCGGCAGCACGACCACCATGGAGCTGCCGGCGGAAGCGTTCTGAACAAAGCTTGCGTCAACAATCATCGTCATTGCGAGCGCAGCGAAGCAATCCATGCCGCACACGAAGTCTGGATTGCTTCGTCGCTTCGCTCCTCGCAATGACGGATCAGCATTCGATTGTGTAATTCGTCCGGCACTCTGAGCGCGGACCGAAACGGGAGAGACCCCATGCCCGAAGCCTATATCTACGATCACGTTCGCACCCCGCGCGGCCGCGGCAAGGCCGATGGCTCGCTGCACGAGGTGACCGCGGTGGCGCTCGCCACGGTGCCGCTGAAGGCGCTGAAGGAGCGTAACAACCTCAAGCAGGATGTGGTCGACGACGTCGTGATGGGCGTGGTCGATCCGGTCGGCGAGGCGGGCTCGGACATCGCCCGGTTTGCGGCAATGAACGCCGGCCTCGGCGAAGCGGTGCCCGGCGTGCAGATCTCCAGGTTCTGCGCCTCGGGTCTCGACGCGGTGAACTTCGCTGCCGCGCAGGTGATGAGCGGTCAGCACGAGCTGGTGATCGGCGGCGGCGCGGAGTCGATGAGCCGCATCGGCCTCGGCGCCTCGGGCGGCGCGTGGCCGATGGACCCGTCGATCGCGGTGCCGTCTTACTTCATGCCGCAGGGCGTCTCGGCCGATCTGATCGCCACTAAATACGGTTTTTCGCGTGACGACGTCGATGCTTACGCGGTGCGCAGCCAGCAGCTCGCCGCCAAGGCTTGGGACGAGGGCCGGTTCGACAAGTCGGTGGTGCCGGTCAAGGACATCAACGGCCTGACGATTTTGGCCAAGGACGAGCACATGCGGCCGTCGACCACGATGCAGTCGCTGGCGCAGCTTCAGCCGTCATTCGCGGCGATCGCCGCGATGGGCGGCTTCGACGGCGTCGCGGTGCAGTCGCATCCGGAAATCGAGAAGGTCAACTACGTGCACCATGCCGGCAACTCGTCCGGCATCGTCGACGGCGCCGGCGCCGTGCTGCTCGGCAGCAAGGAAGCGGGCGAGAAACACGGTTTGAAGCCGCGTGCCAAAATCCGCGCCTTCGCCAATATCGGCTCTGAGCCGGCGATGATGCTGACCGGTCCGGTCGACGTCACCAACAAGCTGTTCGAGCGCTCCGGCATGAAGAAGAGCGACATCGACCTGTTCGAGCTCAACGAGGCGTTCGCCTCGGTCGTGCTGCGCTACATGCAGGCGTTCGAGATCGAGGACGACAAGATCAACGTCAATGGCGGCGCGATCGCGCTCGGCCATCCGCTCGGCGCCACCGGCGCGATGATCCTCGGCACCGTGCTGGACGAACTCGAGCGCACCGGCAAGGCGACCGCCTTGGTGACGCTGTGCATCGGCGGTGGCATGGGCACCGCGACCATCATCGAGCGGGTGTGAGCCTGTCCTTGTAGGGTGGGTTAGCGCCGAAGGCGCGTAACCCACCATTCCATCCCCGTGCGCGATCGGTGGGTTACGGCGCAAGAGCGCCTAACCCACCCTACGGGCTACGCGAACTACACAGCCGCTCTGACGTCGATTTTGGACGTCAGCATCGGCACCTCGGGCAGAGCCATCAAGGCGGGTTTGGCGAAATGGTAACCCTGGAACAGCGAGATCCCGGCGGCGCGCAGCACGGTGCATTCCTGTTCGTTCTCGACGCCTTCCGCCAGCACGCGGATGTCGAGTTCGCGGGCGATGCCGACGATGCCGGCGATGATCGCCTGTTTGGCGCGGCTGAGGTGAATGTCGCGCAGCACGTCCATGTCGATCTTGATCAAGTCGGGCTGCAGCTTGGCCAGCAGGCCGAGCCCCGCGTAGCCGGCGCCGAAATCGTCGAGCGCGGTCATGAAGCCGAGCGCGCGATAGGCCTCAATGATGCGGTTGACGTGCGCCACGTCGAGCATGCGCTCGTTCTCGGTGAACTCGAACATCAGGTTCCGGTGCGGGAACTGGGCGCGCTTGGCGGCGGCGAGCGACTTCTGAATGCAGGCGTTCGGCTCGTACACGGCGTTCGGCATGAAGTTGATCGACAGCCGCGTGGAGGAATCGGTGAACAGCTTGCCGGCGGTTTCGATCGCCAGCACGCGCGCAGCCTGATCGAAACGGTAGCGCATCTCGTCGGTGACCTGCGACAGGATCATGCCGGCGGGCTCACCGTTCGGCCCGCGCACCAGCGCTTCGTAACCCCACACCCGCTGCGCCGACAGGTCGACGATCGGCTGAAAAGCCATCTTCATCTCGAACGGAACCGCGATGCCGTCGTGGCATCCGGCGCAAGCGGAACTCATAAGGCCTCCAGTTTTGCTGTCGCGCGCAACGCACGAAAAACCGGACCCTACAATCAGACCCTTAAGCAACGTTTAGCTAATTAGTTCGAACCGGAGCACACAGCGATGAGCTACAGCAACTTCAAGATCGAGACCGACGCCGACGGCATCGCGCTGGTTACCTGGGACCTGCCCGGCAAGTCGATGAACGTGCTCGATACCAAGACCATCGAGGAACTCGCCGCGATCGCGGACGCGACCGCCAAGGACGCGGCCGTCAAGGGCGTGGTGATTACTTCGGCCAAGGACGCGTTCTGCGCCGGCGCCGACCTGTCGATGCTGGAGGCGATGACCAAGCAGTTCGCCCAGCTCAAGAAGGACAAGGGCGAGGAAGCCGCGCAGCAGATGCTGTTCGACGAGAGCCGCAAGCTGTCGCAGATCCTGCGCGGCATCGAGACCGGCGGCAAGCCGTGGGTCGCGGCGATCAACGGCATGGCGCTCGGCGGCGGCTTCGAAGTCACGCTGGCCTGTCACTACCGCGTCGCGGCCGACAATCCGAAGACGCGTCTCGGCCTGCCCGAGATCAAGGTCGGCCTGTTCCCGGGCGGCGGCGGCACCCAGCGGATTCCGCGCATCGTCAATCCGCAGGAAGCGATGACCATCCTGCTCAAGGGCGATCAGCTCAAGCTCGACAAGGCCAAGGCGCTGAAGCTGGTCGACGCCGTGGTGCCGGCAGATCAATTGATCGACACCGCCAAGGCGTGGATCAAGAACGGCGGCAAGGCGGTGGCGCCGTGGGACGAGAAGGGCTTCAAGCTGCCCGGCGGCCCGGTGTTCTCCAAGCAGGGCATGATGATGTTCCCGGCCGGCAACGCCATCTATCGCCGCGAGACCTACGACAACTATCCGGCCGCTCGCGCCATCATGAGCTGCGTCTATGAGGGCCTGCTGGTGCCGATGGACGTCGCGCTGCGGATCGAGTCGCGCTACTTCGCTCATGTGCTGCAGACCAAGGAAGCCGCGGCGATGATCCGCAGCCTGTTCCTGTCGATGCAGGAGCTCAACAAGGGCGCGCGCCGTCCGCAGGGCGTGCCGCCCACCAAGGTCAAGAAGCTCGCCATCATCGGCGCCGGCTTCATGGGCGCCAGCGTCGGCTACGTCTCGGCGAAAGCCGGCATCGAGGTGGTGCTGATCGACCGCGACCAGGAAAGCGCCGACAAGGGCAAGGCACACTGCCAGTCGGTGATCGACGGGCTGATCAAGAAGGGCCGCGCCAAGCCGGCCGACGCCGAGGCACTGATGTCGCGCATCACCGCGACGGCCGACTTCAACGCGATCTCGGATGCCGATCTGGTCATCGAAGCGGTGTTCGAGGATCGCAAGGTCAAGGCCGAAACCTACGCCAAGGCACAGCCGCTGCTGAAGGAAGGCGCGATCTTCGCCTCCAACACCTCGACGCTGCCGATCAACTCGCTGGCCGAAGAATTCAAGGATCAGTCGAAGTTCATCGGCATCCACTTCTTCTCGCCGGTCGAGAAGATGATGCTGGTCGAAGTGATCCTCGGTAACAACACCGCCGACGCGACGCTGGCGGCTGCGCTCGACTACACCCGCCAGATCGGCAAGACCCCGATTGTGGTCAACGACTCGCGCGGCTTCTTCGCCAACCGCTGCGTGCTGCGCTTCACCGCCGAAGGCCTCGAGATGCTGATGGAAGGCGTCCCGGCGCCGATGATCGAAACCGCCGCCAAGATGGCCGGCATGCCGGTCGGCCCGCTGTCGCTGGCCGACGAAGTGGCGCTCGATCTGATTCTCAAGATCATGAAGGCGACCGAAGCCGATCTCGGCGAACAGGCGGTCGATCAGCAGCAGAAGAAGCTGATGGTCGAGCTGGTCGAAAAGCAGGGCCGGTTCGGCCGCAAGAACGGCAAGGGCTTCTACGTCTATCCGGAGAAGGGCAAGGGCCAGAAGAGCCTGTGGGACGGCATCGCGGCGCTGCAGCCGAAGCACCTTGACCCGGACACGATCGATGTCGAGGAGCTCAAGCAGCGCTTCCTGGCGGTGCAGGCCGTCGAAGCCGCCCGCACGGTCGAGGACAACGTCATCGTCGATCCGCGCGAGGCCGATGTCGGCTCGATCCTCGGCTTCGGCTTCGCGCCGTTCACCGGCGGCACGCTGAGCTACATCGACTTCATGGGCACCAAGGAGTTCGTCGCGCTCTGTCACAAGCTCGAGGGCAAATACGGCTCCCGCTTCACCCCGCCCAAGCTGCTCGAAGACATGGCCAAGATCGGCGACACCTTCTACCACCGCTTCGCCCCGAAGAAGCAGGCGGCGGCGTAAGGGCGCTCCGTCCTTCCTTGCTGAAATGAGGTCGTCGCCCCACGCCGCAGCGCGCTCCCTCTCCCGCCTGCGGGAGAGGGTTGGGGTGAGGGCGCCCCAGCCGCTGACTCAGCGATTCGCGGAGCGGAGAGCCCTCACCCGGATCGCTCCGCGATCCGACCTCCCCCGCAAGCGGGGGAGGTGCGCTGTGCTCGGCTCGCCTTCCCCTTCCATAACGACCGCCCGCCCCACGCCGCAGCGAGCTCCCTCTCCCGCCTGCGGGAGAGGGTTGGGGTGAGGGCGCCCCAGCCGCTGACTCAGCGATTCGCGGAGCGGAGAGCCCTCACCCGGATCGCTCCGCGATCCGACCTCCCCCGCAAGCGGGGGAGGTGCGCTGTGCTCGGCTCGCCTTCCCCTTCCATAACGACCGCCCGCCCCGCGGCGCAGCGCGCTCCCTCTCCCGCTTGCGGGAGAGGGTTGGGGTGAGGGCGCCCCAGCCGCTGACTCAGCGACTCGCGGAGAGGAGAGCCCTCACCCGCCGCGCTTCGCGCGTCGACCTCCCCCGCAAGCGGGGAAGGTGCGCCGTGCTCGGCTCGCCTTCCTTTCCCCTCGAGTAATTACTTCTCCCTGAATGCCCGCTGCATCTGGTCGGCGAGCGGCTTCATCAGATACGACAGCATGGTGCGCTCGGCGGTGCGGACGAAGACTTCGACCGGCATACCGGGCATCAGGTGGGTCTTGCCGAGCTGGGCGATCTGATCCTGCGGGATCGCGATGCGGACGACGAAATAGCTCGCGCCGGCCTTGTCGTCGCGTGAGACGTCGGCGCCGATCCGCATGACTTCGCCGTCGATCTCCGGCGTGGTGCGCTGGTTGAAATTGGTGAAGCGCAGCATCGCGGTCTGGCCGATGCGGATCTGATCGATGTCCTGCGGCGCGATGTGGGTCTCGACCAGCAGCTGATCCTGATCCGGCACGATCGTCATGATGGTTTCGCCGGCGCCGATCACGCCGCCTTTGGTATGCACCGTCAGATCGTGCACCAGCCCGTCCTGCGGCGAGCGCAGTTCGAGCTTGTCGGCGGCGTCGCGCGCCGCGACCTGCTTTTCGACCGTCTCTGATAGTTTGGCGCGGACTTCGGCGAGCTCCCTGGCGACGTCGCTGCGGAAATCCTGATCGATCTGAAGGATCTTCAGCTCGGTCTCCGAAATCTTGCCCTTGGCCTGCGCGATCGAGGCGGTGAGCTGGCCGCGTTCGCCGAGCAGCCGCGCCGAATCGCGCTGCAGCGAGGTCAGCCGGTTGATCGACACCAGCCGCTGATCCCACAGCTGCTGTACGCCGCCGAGCTCCTTGTCGAGAAAATCGGTTTCCTGCTTCTTGGCGGTGAGCTGATCGCCGAGGCCGGCAATCTGTTCGGTGAGCTGCACGATCTGTTCGCGCAGCTGCCGCTTCTGGCCCTCGGCAGCGTCGCGGCGCAGATGGAAGAACCTGCGCTCGCCGGCGACGATCGCAGCCGCGGTCGGGTCGGTCTGTTCGGTGAGGAGTTCGGGAAACTGCACGTCGTCGCTGCTGTCGCGCTCGGCCTGCAGCCGCGCCTGCCGGGCTTCAAGCTCCCAGCGGGCCTTGTCGACGGCGGCCAGATTGGCGCGCGCGACGGTCTCGTCCATCCGCAGCACGACGTCGCCGCCTTTGACCCGGCTGCCGTTGCCGATCAGCAAGTCCTTCACCACGCCACCGGTTGGATGCTGCACCTTCTTCACTTCCGACTGCACCACCAGCTGGCCCGACGCGATCACCGCGCCCGCCATTTCGGTGGCGGCGCTCATCACGCCGATGCTCACCACCATAAATCCGGCCGCGATGGCGACCGCGATGATATGCTGGCGGATCGAATGCGACGGGGTGGTCATGTGCTCGCTCCCGCGGCAGCAGGCGTACGCCTGCGTTTGGGCGCCGCGGGTTTGGCCGCAGCAGGCTTTTCGGGAGCGGGCTTCGCCACAGAAGCGGCCGGCTGCTTCGGCGCCAGCAACGGCAGCACCGCCTCGGTGCGGCCGAATGCCTGCATCTGGCCGGCGTTCAGCACCAGGAGATGATCGACCGCGGTGAGCAGCGTCGGCCGGTGTGCGACGATCACCAGGATGCCGCCGCGCGCACGCACCCGGCGGATCGCCTGCAGCAGAGCCTGTTCGCCTTCGGTGTCGAGGTTGGAGTTGGGCTCGTCGAGCACCACCAGAAACGGATCGCCATACAGCGCGCGCGCCAGCGCGACGCGCTGCCGCTGGCCGCCCGACAGCATCGATCCGCCGTCGCCGACTTCGGTCTCATAGCCGTTCGGCAGCCGCAGGATCATGTCGTGCACGCCTGCTTCGCGCGCCGCCGCGATGATCCGGGCGTGATCCGGCGTCGCCGCGAACCGCGCGATGTTCTGCGCCACGGTGCCGGCAAATAGCGCGACGTCCTGCGGCAGATAGCCGATCGCCTCGCCAAGACGCGCCGGATCCCATTGGGCCAAGGCGGCGCCGTCGATCCGGATCACGCCGCGCAACGCCGGCACGATGCCGACCAGCGCGCGCGCGAAAGTGGATTTGCCCGAGCCGCTCGGCCCGATGATCGCCACCGCGCTGCCGGCGGCGAGCTGGAAGCTGATATTGTTGACCACCAGGCGTTCGGTGCGCAGCGCCGTGACGCTGACGCTGTTGACCTGCAGCGAGCGCTGCGGCCGCGGCAGTTCGGTGAGCGCCGCGGACTGCGGCATCGCGTTGAGCTGTGCGCACAACCGCTGAAAGGCTTCGCGGCTGGCGATGAAGCCACGCCAATTAGCGATCGCCAGTTCAATCGGCGCCAGCGCTCGCACCGACAGGATGGTCGCCGCCAGCATCACGCCCGGCGTTGCCTCCTGCCGCACCACCAGATAGGCGCCGAGCGCCAAGATGCCGGATTGCAGCGCGGTGCGCAGGAAGCGCGAGGCGCTGCCGAAGCCGCCATTGAGATCGGCGACGCGGCGCTGGCCATCGAGGAAGGCGTCGCTGCGCTCGGTCCAGATCTGCCGCATCCGCGCGCCGATGCCGAGCGCCCGTACCGTTTCGGCATGATGCACGGCGGTCTCGCCGGCGGCGCGGCGCGATGCGGCGAGGCCGACCAATGCACGGGTCGGGTTGCGGGTCGACAGCTCGGTCGCGACCGTGATGGCGCACAGCGCCAGCGCGCCGATGGCGACCGCCAATCCCATCAGCGGATGAAACAGCGTGCAGACCAGGATGTAGACCGGCGTCCACGGCAGGTCGCAGACCGCGATCAGTCCGCTGCCGGCGATGAAGCCGCGGACGCTGTCGAGATCGCGCAGCGTCTGCAGCGGATCGCCGTCGCGGCGGGTGAGGGCGGCATGCTGGGTGCTGTCGAAGGCGGCGTCGCGGATCCCGCTGTCGATCGCCTCGCTGATCCGGTGCAGCAGCCGGCTGCGCAGCGAATCCACCACGCCCTGGATGATCAGCAGCACCGCGACGATCAGCAATAAGCCGCTCAGCGTCGACAGGCTGCGGCTCGGCAGCACGCGATCATAGACCTGCAGCATGAAGATCGGGCCGGCCAGCATCAGCAGGTTGATCAGCGCGCTGGCGACCACGATCGCCACGAGCGGGAGCCGGATCGACGCCAGCGCGGCGCGAATCGCAGGAGGAAGCGTCGAAAGCCGCAGCCGGGAGCCGATCATCGGGGGTGTCTCGTGTTTCTTGTTGTCGGGTTATGAGAGACGGTGAGGCAGAAGGCGCGGGACGTATCCCGCGCCGTTGATCGCAGCCGGACGGGCTCAGATGATCTGCGCGCCGTTGAGATGCAGCAGGCCGTGATCGCCGCCGATCGGCGCGATCGACGCGACGTCTTCGACCGAGCCGAGGTCGGACAGCGGCGCGCCGTCGGTCGAGGCGATGCCGGTCACCTGGGTGATGCTACCGACCAGTCCATCGCTGCCGCCCGCGAGCGGCGCCAGCGACAGAGCAGGCGCGTCGGTGTTGACGCCGACGTCGGCGACCTGCGGGCCGTTCGGGCCGACATCGACAGCGTTGACGTCGACCGGCGATTGCGGGCCGCTGCCGTGCTCCGCCAGCGCGTCGACCACCAGCGGCGACGTGCCGGTGCCGTCGACATTGGCGTCGGCGAGGTGACCGGTCGACGAGCCGTTGAGGTTCAGAGCGTCACCGCCGAGCAGCCCGGAGCCGTTATTGCCGCCGTTCAGCGACAACAGCGCGCCATTGGTCAGATCCTGGCCGACACCGTCCAGATTGAGGACGTTGCCGAGCCCGTCGGTCACGCCGCCCTGCGATCCGCCGATCGAGTCACCGTTGAGCGTCAGGTCGATCAATTGCGGACCGGTGGGGCCGACATCGATAGCGCTGACGTCGATCGGCGAGGATGCGCCGTCCGGCGTCGACAGCAGGTCGAGCGCGAGACCATTGCCGAGCGGCGTGCCGACGCCGTCGACGCCGACATCGACCAGATGGCCGCTCGACGAATGCGACAGGTCGCCGACCACACCGCTGAGCAGGCCGCTACTGCCGTCGCCATCGGTCCCGCCAAGCGTCAGCAGCGGGTTGGACTGCAGATCGCTCCCCACGCTGTGGATCAGTTCGGGGATCGGATTGAGCGGATCGGAGCCATTGAGCACGGCGTCACCGAGACCGGCGGTGGCATCGATCACATTGGACAGGTCGGCGCCGATGTGATCGATCGAACTGCCGAGATCGCCGTTGAGCGCGTCGCCCGGCAGGTTGAGCACATCGGTCAGCAGGTTGCTGTTACCACCGGCCCCGGGCTCAGCGCCGAGCTGACCGAGCCCGATGGTTTCGCCCAGATCGGTGATGCCGTGCACGATGTGCGCGGTGCCGGTCTGGTCGGACAGCGATTCCAGCACGTTGTGGACGTTCAGGACCACACTGTTGGCGACATCGAGCACCGGCTGGGTGACGGCGCCCTGACCGGCGAGATGCAGCGGTACGGCGCCGCCAAGCGGCGATAGCAAATTGTCGACCAGACCGCTCACGCCAACCGGATCGGTGATGCTGCTGCTGGCGCCGCCGTCAGCCGAGGAGCCGCTGTTGCCCGCGGAGGCGCTGCCATCGACATTGGCGGTGGTCGAGCCCTGACCGCCGGCACCCGCCGAAGCCGAGGCGTCGGCCGGTGGCGTGTCGGTGGCGCCGCCCGCGGTCGATCCGCCATCAGCCGAAGCGCCGGGCGCGGGGGTGTCGGTCGACGGGCCGGCCGCTTCCGGCGGGGGGCTGGCCTGTCCGCCATCGGCGGCCGGCGACGCGCCCGAGCCGGGCTGGGCGGCGGCCTGTCCAGCGCCGGAATTCGCCGGCTGGGTCGGGCGGGGGTCGAGGGTGCCGCCGGGAATATTCTGCATGTTATCGGCGTTGGCCTGCTGGCCGGTCGACTGCGAGTCGTCCGCGCTGGACTGCCCGAAGCTGCCGCCCTGGGGCTCGGACGCAGCCTGCGGCTCGGCGAACATCGCGGCCGAACCCATCATCGCATTCATACGGTCCGGAGAAGTGCCGGTGTCTGTCGTGCTCATTGCTTGTTCTCCACGTCGGTTTGTGCGTGGAAATTCAAGGGCGGAACACCTCTTCCGGTTGCGCTGCCGGCGAATGCGCGCGGAGTTCCTGGCTAACGGCCGGTTAGCGGCACGCCGGCAATTGTCATGACACTGATTTTAAGACACGCCGATGATGCACTTGCCGCGCACGCGAAAACGGCGGCGCAGATCATGCTGCGCCGCCGCTGGCCGATCAGGTGATGAGTGGGTTCATGCCTTTTGCAGCAGCCCTTCGCTCTGCAGGGCCTTCTGCACCTGCGGCCGGGCGGCGACGCGGGCCCGATAGGCCGACAGGTTGGGGTAGGGCGCGAGATCGATCTTCATCCGGTCGCACCAGTTCAGGATCACGAACAGATAACCGTCCGCGACGGTGAAGGCCGAACCCATCAGATAGTCTTTGCCGGCAAGCTGCTTGTCCGCATAAGCCAGATATTTGGCGATCCGGTCCTTGAAGAACGCCTTGGCGTCGTCGCCGAGCGTCGGGGCGAACAGCGGGCCGAAGCTCTTGTGCAGATCGGTCGAGATGAAGTTCAGCCACTCCTGCAGGCGATAGCGCTCGGGCGTGCCGTTTTCGGGGGCGAGCTTGCCGCCGCCGACCTTGTCGGCGATCATCTGCACGATCGCCGGGCCCTCCGTCAGCACGCTGCCATCGTCGAGGCCGAGCGCCGGCACCGAGCCCTTGGGATTGATCTGCAAATAGTCGTCGCCGTTTTCCGTCTTCTTGGCGCGGATGTCGACTTTCACCAGCTCGAACGGCAGACCGGATTCGCTGAGTGCGATATGGGGCGACAGCGAGCACGCGCCCGGCGCGTAATACAGCTTCATCGAGAATCTCCCGGGGGATGATGGAAAAAAGGCCGTGCGGCGATTAAATGCGCCTGCATGGAGGAGTCAAGATTGATGCATCTGCATCCGCTGGAGTAGACTCCCCGGCACGATGGATGAGGCGATGAAACGCAAACCCTCGACCGAAGCGACCGCTGCCTGGGTCCGCCTGATGCGGGTGCGCAGCCGCGTGCTCGATGCGGTCGAGCAGGAATTGAAGAAGGCCGGCTTTCCGCCGCTCGCCTGGTACGACGCGCTGCTCGAACTGACGCGCGCGCCGGGTGGAGAAATGCGCCCGGTCGAACTCGAAAAGCAGATGCTGATTCCGCAATACTCCACGTCGCGGCTGATCGACCGGCTGGTCGACGAAGGGCTGGCGGCCCGCCGCGAGTGCAAGATGGACAAGCGCGGCCAGTTCGTGGAAATCACCGACGCCGGGCGCGAGTTGCAGAAGAAGATGTGGGCCGCGTATTCGGCCGCGATCGAAAAGCACGTCGGCTCGAAATTGTCCGATGCCGACGCGTCGCGGCTGTGCGGGCTGCTCGACCGGCTCGGCTGCGCCTGCAGCGGCACGCCCGCCGCGCCGGACCAACAAGACACCGCGGCGGCGCGATGATACACAGCTCACCTTTCCGGCTCGCGGCTGATTGCAACCGCGGCTCCCACCCTGCGCCGACCACTGCTGCGCGCTGATTTCGGAATTCCCATGGCGCGTGACCAGATCGATATGACGCCGCTGAACTCGCGCGACGAACTCGTCGGCTGGATCGAGGCGGGCGTTAAACCGCCGCGCGACTTCCGCATCGGCACCGAGCACGAGAAGACGCCGTTCACCCTCATAGGTCATCGGCCGGTGCCCTATGAGGGCGCGCGCGGCATCGGCGCATTGCTGGAGGGCATGCAGATCCTGCTCGGCTGGGAGCCGATCATGGAAGGCCCGCACATCATCGGGCTGCACGACGTCACCGGCGGCGGCGCGATCTCGCTGGAGCCGGGCGGTCAGTTCGAACTGTCGGGCGCGCCGGTCGACAACGTGCATCAGACCCACGCCGAACTGATGGCGCATCTGGCGCAGGTGCGCGAGATCGCAACGCCGCTCGGCATCGGCTTTCTCGGCCTCGGCATGACGCCGTCCTGGTCGCGCGGCGACATCCCGGTGATGCCGAAGGGCCGCTACAAGATCATGACCAACTACATGCCGAAGGTCGGCCGCTACGGCCTCGACATGATGTACCGGACCTGCACGGTGCAGACCAATCTCGACTTCTCGTCGGAAGCCGACATGGTCAAGAAGCTGCGCGTCTCGGTGGCGCTGCAGCCGATCGCGACCGCGTTGTTCGCCAACTCGCCGTTCACCGAAGGCAAGCCGAACGGCTTTCTGTCGTTCCGCTCGGAGATCTGGCGCGACACCGACAATGCGCGCTCGGGCATGATCCCGTGGGCGTTCGAGGACGGCATGGGATTCGAGCGCTGGGTCGACTACGCGCTCGACGTGCCGATGTACTTCGTCAAGCGCGGCGATCAGTACATCGACGTCTCGGGTTCGTCGTTCCGCGATTTCTTCGACGGCAACAATGAAAAGATGCCGGGCGAGCGCCCGACGCTGTCGGACTGGGCCAATCATCTGTCGACGATCTTTCCGGAAGTGCGGTTGAAGCGCTACCTCGAGATGCGCGGCGCCGATGGCGTGCCGTGGGGCCGGCTGCCGGCGCTGCCGGCGTTCTGGGTCGGCCTGCTGTACGACGACACCAGCCTCGATGCGGCCTGGGAGATCGTCAAGAGCTGGACCGCCGAAGAGCGTCAGGCGCTGCGCGACGACGTCCCCCGGCTCGGCTTCAAGGCGAAGATCGGTAACCGCTTTCTGTTCGAAGTCGCCAAGGAATGCCTGGTGCTGGCGCATGCCGGGCTACGCCGTCGCGGCCGGATCGATCAATTCGGCGCCGACGAATCCCGGCATCTTGCGCCGCTCGACCAGATCCTCGCCGCCGGCCGCTCGCCGGCCGAGGAAATGCTGGAGAAGTACCACGGCGTCTGGCGCGGCTCGGTCGAGCCGGCTTACGACGAATACGCGTTCTGACCGGGCTGGCTCGCGCGCGGCAATCCGCCGCGCCGTCGGATAGCTCGCGACTTTGTGTGACGTGGCCGCGTGTTGCGGCTGTCGACGACGTTGCGCCGGTCAAGGCATCTGAAAGAACGGCATGACTGCGGCGAGCATCTGTGCTTGGCTCCTGCAGCACTTTAGACAGCATGACCGAACGATAAACAGCCGTTCATCCCGCATACAGGTCGGTCGCCGTCAGATGGCATTTTGGAACTGCGGCCCACTGCATATTTTGCATCGTGAAGGCGGGCCTGATCGAGAGCGAGCGTTGATGCGACGAGGCGGCCTAGGCAGGGCATGGTTACTCGTGCTCGTCGTGGCTGCGGCGGCGCTGCTGCCGCATTGCGTGCGGGCGCAGACAAACTTCGATCGCCCCGGCGCGGACTATCTGCGCGCGCCGGTATCGAGCAACGATCCGGCGGACTGTGCGCTGATGTGCGAACGCGATCGGCGCTGCCGATCGTGGACGTTCTCCTATCCGCAGGCGCCGGAAGACGGCGCTTACTGCTGGCTGAAGAGCGGCGTGCCGCAGCGCAGCCCGAGCAATTGCTGTGTGTCCGGCGTGCGCGGCGCCGGCGTGATCGAGCCGCGCAACGGATCGATCGAAGCGTCGATCGATCGCATCGGCGGCGACTATCGCAATTTCGAGATGAAGTCGGGCGAGGCCGACGATGCCTGCAAGGCGGCCTGCGAAGAAGACAACAAATGCCGCGCCTGGAGCTACGCCCGCGCCGGCCTGGTCGGCCGCAACGCGCGCTGCTTTCTGAAAAGCCAGATCAAACCGCCGCGGCGCCGGCCGGGTTATGTGTCTGGCGTGGTGCGGTAAGTGACGTTGATACTTAGCTGCCGGTAGGATGGGTTGAGCGCAGCGAAACCCATCAGTTCGGGCGATGTGATTGATGGGGTTCGCTGCGCTCAACCCATCCTACGATCGATGCTAAGACGTGAAGCCCACGCGGTAAGGACGCCGAGCGCGTAGCGCGTAGGATGGGTTGAGCTCTTGCGAAACCCATCATCCCGGGCGACGTGGTTGATGGGTTTCGCTGCGCTCAACCCATCCTACGCTCAATGCACCGAGGTGAAGAACCGGGCGACGCGGAAGCCGGAGATCCAGTTGGTCAACGGCTCCTTGCGGACGCCGGGATTCCACGAGCCGACGATGGCGTCGACGCGGCCGACCAGATTGTCCATCGGCAGCATGCCGACGCCGCCCTGACGCACCGGGACACGGCTGTCCGATGAGTTGTCGCGGTTGTCGCCCATCACGAACAAATGTCCGGGCGGTACGGTGACTTCCGGCGTGTTGTCGAGCCGGCCATTGTCGTACAACTTGAAGATCGGATGCGACACGCCGTCCGGCAGCGTCTCGACGTACTTGGCGGCAGTCTCGAATGCGCCGTCTTCGTCCTCGGCCTTGCCGACACCGTCGGGCTTCACCGTGGCGGCGACGCCGTTGATGCGCACGACGCCGCCCGTCAGTTCGATCTTGTCGCCGGGCAGGCCGATGACGCGCTTGACCCAGACCTGCGAGCGGTCGCCCGGCCAGCGAAACACCACGACATCGCCGCGATGCGGCGTGGCGCTGAACACGCGGCCTGTTTCGGGAAACGCGACATGGATCGGCAGCGACGCGGTGGAGTAACCATAGGGATATTTCGAGGCGAGCAGTGCGTCGCCGATCAGCAGCGTCGGCTCCATCGAGCCGGACGGCACGTAAAACGGCTCGGCCAGCGCGCCCTTGCCGATCAGCACGATCGCGACCACCGCCGCCAATTGCCCGATCTGGGCGCCCCAGCGCCGCGCCGCCCCGCTGATCACGCCCGTCTTGTCGTTCATCCGCCGGTGCCTCCGACCGTGATCCGATCCATCCGCAGCGTCGGTTGGCCGACGCCCACCGGCACGCCCTGGCCGTTCTTGCCGCAGGTGCCGATGCCGTCGTCGAGCTGCATGTCGTTTCCGATCATGGAAATGCGGTGCAAATCGGTCGGACCGTTGCCGATCAGCATCGCGCCCTTCAGCGGCGCGCCGATCTTGCCGTTTTCGATCCGGTAGGCCTCGGTGCACTGGAACACGTATTTGCCTGATGTGATGTCGACCTGACCGCCGCCGAAGTTCACCGCGTAGATGCCGTTCTTCACCGAAGCGAGGATCTCGGCCGGATCGTGCTGGCCGGCCAGCATGTAGGTGTTGGTCATGCGCGGCATCGGCACATGGGCGTAGGACTGCCGGCGGCCGTTGCCGGTCGGCTTCATGCCCATCAGCCGGGCGTTCTGGCGATCCTGCATGTAGCCGGTGAGGATGCCGTCCTCGATCAGTACGGTGCGGCTGGTCGGCGTACCTTCGTCGTCGATCGACAGCGAGCCGCGCCGCGCCGAGATGGTGCCGTCGTCGACCACAGTGACGCCCTTGGCGGCGACCTGCTGGCCCATCAGGCCTGCAAACGCAGACGTCTTCTTGCGGTTGAAGTCGCCCTCGAGGCCATGACCGACGGCTTCGTGCAGCATCACGCCGGGCCAGCCTGGGCCGAGCACGACGTCCATTTCACCGGCTGGCGCCGGCACGGATTCCAGATTGACCAGCGCCTCGCGCAGCGCGCCGTCGGCGGCGTCGCGCCAGGCCTTGGTCTCGATAAAGCGCGCATAGGGCTCGCGGCCGCCATAACCCTTGGAGCCGCTCTCCTGCCGATCGCCCTGGCCGGCGACGACCGAAACGTTGACCCGCACCAGCGGGCGGATGTCGCGATAGCTCTCGCCGTCGGGCCGCAGGATCTCGACCACCTGCCAGGTGGCGCCGACCGACACCGAGACCTGGCGGACGCGCGGGTCCTTGTCGCGGATATAGGCGTCGATCTCGGCGAGCAGCTTGACCTTGGCTTCGAAGCCGGGCGCGTCGAGCGGGTTGTCGTCGCCATACAGCCGCACATTGGTGTGCGCCGGCGCCACCGCCAGCGTGCCGCTGTAATCGCCGCGCACCGCAGCCACCGCATCGGCGGCGCGGATCAGCGCCGGCAGCGACACATCCGAGGAGTGCGCATAGCCGACCGCATCGTCCTTCACGGCGCGCAGGCCAAATCCCTGCGCGGTGTCGTAGGTCGCCTGCTTGAGCCGGCCGTTGTCGAAGGCGAGTGCTTCGGTCTGGCTGTATTCGAGAAACAGCTCGCCATCGTCCGCTCCCGCGAGCCCTCGCGTCAATTCACGCCGCACCGCGTCGCGATCGAGCTTGGCGCGGTCGAGCAGGGAGGTCTGGGCTGGGTTGGTCATGAGGCGTGTTCCCGATGTTGTTCGGGGAGGAAGATAGGCGCTCCGCCGGCTTTGTGCGAGAGGCTGGCGGGACGACGCATCATCACCCCAGATCCGCTCGAAGCAAAATGAGGGTTTGTCCATGTAGCTTGCGCTTTTCGTCATTGCGAGCGGAGCGAAGCAATCCAGCTCCGGGCACTGCGTCCCTGGATTGCTTCGTCGCTGCGCTCCTCGCAATGACGTGATCGATTGTCAGGCTTCCGGCCTAATCGATCGCTTGCCAATATATCGCGCACGATCTAAACCTCATCCATGAAATCGACATCGCCGAGCCGGCCGCCGCGCAGCTCAGACAAGCAGAGGCTGGAGAACCAGCTGTGCTTCGCGCTGTATTCGACGCTGCTCGGCGTCAACAAGGTGTATCGCTCGCTGCTGCGCGAGTTCGATCTGACGTATCCGCAGTATCTGGTGATGCTGGTGCTGTGGGAGAAGGATCGGGTCAACGTCTCGGAGATCTGCGATCAGCTCTATCTCGAGACCACCACGCTGACGCCGTTGCTGAAGCGGCTGGAGGCGCGGGGGCTGATTAGCCGGAAGCGGTCGGTCGAGGACGAGCGGCAAGTCATCGTCAGCCTCACCGAGGAGGGCCGCGCGTTGCGCCAGCAACTTAGGCACGTGCCCGATTGCCTCGGCGCCGCGATGGGCGGCTCGCTGGAAGACATCGTCGACCTGCGCAACAAACTCACCAAGGTGCGGGGCCGTCTGTTCGAGGCCGCGTAAGCAGGAGCCCAACCGGATGCCCGGCACACGCCGGTGTAAGATATCGCGCGCGATCTTCATCGGCGCGATCTTATCGCCAACTTTGACTTAACCCCCTAGGAAGGAAGACCGCCATGTCAGTCGAAAAGGTTCTCTACCGGGCCACTGCCACCGCCACCGGAGGCCGCGACGGCCGCGGCGTATCGAGCGACGGCAACCTCGACGTCGCGCTGACCACGCCGAAGGAACTCGGCGGTGGTGGCGGTGCCGGCACCAATCCGGAGCAGCTGTTCGCGGTCGGCTATTCGGCTTGCTTCCTCGGCGCGATGAAGTTCGTCGCCGGGCGCGACAAGCTGCCGATCCCGAAGGACGTCAGCGTCACCGGCACGGTCGGCATCGGCCCGATCCCGACCGGCTTCGGCATCGAGGTCGAACTCAAGATCAGCCTGCCCGGCATGGACCTCGACCAGGCGCAGACCCTTGTCGACCGCGCCCACATCGTCTGCCCGTATTCCAACGCGACGCGCGGCAACATCGACGTGACGCTGACGCTGGTGTGAGGTTCGCTGCCGCCTGAGGCGGTGGTTGGATGTCTCGGCAGTCTCCGCACAAAGATCGTCATGCCCGGGCTTGACCCGCCTGCGCGGCCGTAGCCGCCTCTGCGCGGCGTAGGCCCGGGCATCCACAATTTCATGCGAGGCTGTGCTTGTGGCCGTGGATGGCCGGGTCAAGCCTGGCCATGACGGCCGTCATGGGGAGGCGCTGCGCCTCATAGAGAGCGCGGCGAACACATACTGACATGTGTCGATCGCCGCAGCCTACGGCAGCTTGTCGTAGCCTTCGCCGAGGCCGTTGAGGCTGAGCGGGAAGCCGATGCCCTCTTCGGGGGTCTCGAAGATGATGAAGGTCGCGGTCTTGGCGGTGCGCAGCTGTCCGAGCAGCTTGTCGTCCATCACCACCTCGGCAACGCAGCCGTTGGGCAGGCAGCGCACGAAGCCGGCGCGGCCGACGTCGACGTTGTCGAGCTTGAGCCCGAGGCCCGACGGCAGCAGCACGCCGAGCGGCGCCACGACGCGCATCAATTTGCTCTTCTGATCGGCGGTCTTGAGGATGATGACCGTGAGGCCGGCATTGGAACGGTCTTCCGCCACCACGCTCTGGATCAGCGCGCACTGCTCCGCCTTGGCGCCGGGCGGCGTATCGCAGCGGATCTGCCAGTCGCCATGCACCGAGCGCACGGCGCCCTGCGCGTATGAATGACCCGCAGTCCCGAGCAGAGCCGCGCCGATCAGCGCGGCGGTGAGGGCCAGCCGGGCCGCGCTCCCGCGCGCGAGGCGACGGCGGAGAGCGAGCATCGGCAAACGTTCGGCAAGGCCCATCGGGGTCGCTTTCAGGTCAGAGAAACATGGCGTGGAGCGGGCTCCGACTGACCGGGAATGACGGCACCATCAAGGCGGTGCCGTTCCGCGGGCGAATCAGGCTCCCGTGCCTGCGCGTGTTTGTGCCTACATCGACATGTGGCGCTGTCAAGCGTGGTTCACAATACTAGAGCACCGGCAATATGCCGAGAGGTATCATGGATTTATCGGCGCCGGACAAACATCCGAGAGGCCCCACCGAACGTACAATACTGCATTGCGGGTACTGGCGAATTGTGATTTGAAAGACAGAATAAGAAGCATTCTTAGGGAGACGAACAATCGTCCCCGTGGATGCCATAAGGGGCATTCGGCGCAAGTTGGTTAGCCCGCAAAATACGTAGGGGAGCGACGGCGGCATGACAATGTCGAAGGGCCGATACGATCGGCGTTTGCTTGGCGCTGCGATGATCGGCGCAATGGGAGCCCTGATCGGGCCCGGCGGAGCGGCGCTAGCGGGTGAGGGGCAGCCATCGCCCTGGGAGATGCAGCTGCAAGCCGCGGCCAGCCCGGTGATGGAGAACATCGTCTGGTTTCATAGCTTTCTGCTGTGGTTGATCACCGCGATTACGTTGTTCGTGCTGGCGCTGCTGGTGATCGTGGTGGTGAAGTTCAACGCCAAGAGCAACCCGGTTCCGTCGAAGACGACCCACAACACGCTGATCGAAGTGGCGTGGACGATCATTCCGGTGCTGATCCTGGTGGCGGTCGCGGTGCCCTCGTTCCGGCTGCTGTTCTTTCAGCTCGACGTGCCGAAGGCCGACGTCACCATCAAGGCGACCGGCAACCAATGGAACTGGAGCTACCAGTATCCCGACGACAAGATCGAGTTCACCTCGATCATGCTGAGTGAAGACGAGCGCGCCAAGATGAATCCGAAGCCGCCGCGGCTGCTCGGCGTCGACAACGAAATGGTGGTGCCGGTCAACAAGGTGGTGCGGATCCAGACCACCGCGGCGGACGTGATCCACTCCTGGGCGATCCCGTCGTTCGGCGTCAAGATCGACGCCATTCCGGGCCGGCTCAACGAGAGCTGGTTCAGGGCTACCAAGGAAGGCCGCTTCTACGGCCAATGCTCGGAACTGTGCGGCAAGGACCACGCCTTCATGCCGATCGTCGTCCGCGTCGTGAACGATCAGGAATACGACGCTTGGAAGAAGCAGCAGACTGCGTCCACGGCCGGCGCGTCCTACGCCTCGGCAGGCGCCGCCGCGCGGTAATCGCATCGCCGCGCGCGGCACGTTCGAACAGGGACCGCAGGGTTCGAAAGTTTCAAGTCAGGATTTGAAAATGGCGATGGAAGCTGCACGGGTTGCTCATTCCGATCATGCGCATGACGATCATGCCCACGCGCATCCGACCGGGTGGCGGCGCTACGTCTATTCGACCAACCACAAGGACATCGGCACGATGTATCTGATCTTCGCGATCATCGCGGGGATCATCGGCGGCGCGCTGTCGATCGCGATCCGCATCGAGCTGATGTATCCGGGCGTGCAGCTGTTCCACGAGTATCACACCTACAACGTCTTCGTGACCTCGCACGGCCTGATCATGATCTTCTTCATGGTGATGCCGGCGATGATCGGCGGGTTCGGCAACTGGTTCGTGCCACTGATGATCGGGGCGCCCGACATGGCGTTCCCGCGCATGAACAACATCTCGTTCTGGCTGCTGCCGGCGGCGTTCGCGCTGCTGCTGATCTCGACCTTCGTGGAAGGCGAGCCGTCGTCGAACGGCGTCGGTGCCGGCTGGACGATGTACGCGCCGCTGTCGACGTCAGGCCATCCCGGGCCCGCGGTCGACTTCGCCATTCTGGCACTGCATCTCGCCGGCGCGTCGTCGATCATGGGGGCGATCAACTTCATCACCACGATCTTCAACATGCGCGCACCCGGCATGACGCTGCACAAGATGCCGCTGTTCGTGTGGTCGATCCTGGTCACCGTGTTCCTGCTGCTGCTGTCGCTGCCGGTGCTGGCCGGTGCCATCACCATGCTGCTCACCGACCGCAACTTCGGCACCACCTTCTTCTCGGCCGAAGGCGGCGGCGATCCGCTGCTGTTCCAGCATCTGTTCTGGTTCTTCGGTCACCCCGAAGTGTACATCTTGATTTTGCCGGCGTTCGGCATGATCAGCCAGATCGTCTCGACCTTCTCGAAGAAGCCGGTGTTCGGCTATCTCGGCATGGCCTACGCCATGGTGGCGATCGGCGTGATCGGCTTCGTCGTCTGGGCGCACCACATGTACACGGTCGGCATGTCGAGCGCGACGCAGGCCTATTTCGTCGCCGCCACGATGGTGATCGCGGTGCCGACCGGCGTGAAGATCTTCTCCTGGATTGCCACGATGTGGGGCGGCTCGATCGAGTTCAAGACGCCGATGCTGTGGGCCGTCGGCTTCATCTTCCTGTTCACGGTCGGCGGCGTCACCGGCGTGGTGCTGGCCAATGCCGGCGTCGACCGCGTGCTGCAGGACACCTATTACGTCGTCGCGCACTTCCATTACGTGCTGTCGCTCGGCGCCGTGTTCGGCATCTTTGCCGGCTGGTACTACTGGTTCCCGAAGATGTTCGGCTACATGTATTCGGAGACGATCGGCAAGCTGCACTTCTGGACGACGTTCATCGGCGTCAACCTTGTGTTCTTCCCGCAGCACTTCCTCGGCTTGTCGGGCATGCCGCGCCGCTATGTCGACTATCCGGACGCCTTTGCGGGCTGGAACCTGGTGTCGTCGATCGGCTCCTATATCTCCGGCTTTGCGGTGCTGATCTTCCTCTACGGCGTCGCGCTCGCCTTCATCAAGAAGGAGAAGGCGGCGGACAATCCGTGGGGCGTCGGCGCCACCACGCTGGAATGGACGCTGTCGTCGCCGCCGCCGTTCCATCAGTTCGAGGTGCTGCCGCAGGTTCGCTGAGGCACCGATATCAACGAGCATCCGCCACGGCTTGACCTTGGCGGATGCGGTCTAAAGCCCAAGAGGTCACGAATTGTCGGTCATCGACACCAATCAGGTCGAACTCGCTGCTCCCCGCATCTCCGAGGCGGGCGTCCGCGATTATCTCGCGCTGCTCAAGCCGCGCGTCATGTCGCTGGTCGTGTTCACGGCGCTGGTCGGCCTGCTGATGGCGCCGGGCAGCTTTCATCCGGTGCTGGCGATCACCGCCATCCTGTGCATCGCGGTCGGCGGCGGCGCCTCCGGCGCGCTGAACATGTGGTACGAGGACGACATCGACAGCAAGATGACGCGCACCGCCAACCGCCCGATTCCGCGCGGCCGCGTGACGAAGCCTGAAGCGCTGGCGTTCGGCCTGATCCTGGCGTTCTTCTCGGTGCTGACGCTCGGCATCCTGGTGAACTGGGTGTCGGCCGGGCTGCTCGCCTTCACCATTTTCTTTTACGTCGTGATCTACACGATGTGGCTGAAGCGCTCGACCGCGCAGAACATCGTGATCGGCGGCGCCGCCGGCGCGCTGCCGCCGGTGGTGGCGTGGGCCGCGGTGACCGGGTCGCTGGCGGTCGAGCCGCTGCTGCTGTTCGCCATCATCTTCTTCTGGACGCCGCCGCATTTCTGGGCGCTGGCGCTGTTCCGCAACGACGACTACGCGCGCGCCGGAGTGCCGATGCTGCCGGTCGTCGCTGGACCTGATCACACGCGGCTGCAGATCCTGCTCTACACCATCGTGCTGGTCGCGGTTGCGGCCGCGCCGTGGCCGCTCGGCTATTTCGACGCCGTCTACGGCCTGGCGTCGCTCGCGCTCGGCGGCTGGATGCTGGTCCTGGCGGTGCGGGTGTATCGCCACCGCACCGGCAGCGCGGCGCTGCGCGCCTCGCGCAATCTGTTCAAGTTCTCGATCCTGTATCTGTTCGCACTGTTCTCGATCCTGCTGGTCGAGGTCGCCGCGAAGGCCATTTGGTCGCTGTTCGCCTGAGGAGGCCGCCGGATGGAGCCGCAGAGGAGGCCGGGCGTGGTGCTCACCGAAGCGCAGAAGAAGCGCCAGCGTGAGCGCTCGATCGCGATCGCCCTCGCGCTCGTCGTCCTGGTGGCGTTGTTCTTCGCCGTGACCATGGTCAAGGGTCCGATCGTGCTGCACCGGCCGATGTAGGAGAGAGCGATGCCCCAGGTCCCGCCCAGTCCCGCGCCGCAGCCGGCTCCCCGCCGCGGTTTCGGCCGTGACGCGATGGTCGCGTCGATCTGCGGGCTGGTGGTGGCGCTGATGGTCGGCGCCTCGTTCGCGGCCGTGCCGTTCTACAACTGGTTCTGTCGGACGACCGGCTTCAACGGCACCACCCAGGTCGGCGCCGCGCCGACCTCCGATCCGCTGGCCCGCACCGTGACGGTGCGTTTCGATTCCAACATCAACGGGCTGCCGTGGAAGTTCGAGCCCGAGCAGCGCGAGGTCGAGGTGCCGATCGGCAAGGTGGTCACCGTGTACTACACCGTTACCAGCACCGCGAAGCACGAGACCACCGGGCAGGCGGCCTACAACGTCACGCCGCTGACGGTGGGCTCCTACTTCACCAAGATCAACTGCTTCTGCTTCACCGAGCAGACGCTGGCGGCCGGCGAGACCCGCGAGATGCCGGTGGTGTTCTACGTCGATCCGGCCTTCGCGGCCGACAGCGAGAACGACACCGTCAACAACATCACGCTGTCCTACACCTTCTATCCGATGCGCGATCCGGCGCCGAAACCGGTGGCTTCGAGCGAGGCCGGGGCGCGCAAAGGCAATCTATAACAAACGGAAACGCTGACGACGCCGGGCGGGCAGGGCGACCGCCCCGGCACTGCAACGGAGAGCACGAACATGGCCACGGCGCACACCAAACATCACGACTACCACCTCGTCGATCCCAGCCCGTGGCCGTTTGTCGGCTCCGTCGCCGCCTTCATCATGGCGCTCGGCGCGGTCGCCTGGATGCATCACATGTTCCAGGGCGCTCCGATCGTGTTCGGCGTCGGCGTCATCGGCGTGCTCTACACCATGGCGAGCTGGTGGAGCGACGTGATCCGCGAGGCCGAGTTCAAGGGTGACCACACCCGCGTGGTGCAGATCAGCCACCGCTACGGCATGATCCTATTCATTGCCTCGGAGGTGATGTTCTTCGTCGCCTGGTTCTGGGCCTATTTCAATTCGGCGCTGTTTCCGGGCGATCCGGTGCACGCCACCCGCGATGCGCTGTTCGGCGGCGTCTGGCCGCCCAAGGGCATCGAGACA
This sequence comes from Rhodopseudomonas palustris, assembly GCF_003591005.1. GTDB lineage: Bacteria > Pseudomonadota > Alphaproteobacteria > Rhizobiales > Xanthobacteraceae > Rhodopseudomonas > Rhodopseudomonas palustris_K. Next base: position 6,397 of record NZ_QYYD01000028.1, on the reverse strand, counting down.
TTCGATCCCTGGCACCTGCCGCTGCTCAACACGCTGATCCTGCTGACCTCGGGCACCACGGTGACCTGGGCGCACCACGCGCTGCTGCACAACGATCGCGCCGCCGTGAAGAAGGCGCTGATCCTGACCGTGCTGCTCGGCGCCGCCTTCAGCTTCGTGCAGGCCTACGAGTACAGCCACGCCGCGTTCTCGTTCGCCGGCAACATCTACGGCGCGACCTTCTTCATGGCGACCGGCTTCCACGGCTTCCACGTGCTGGTCGGCACCATCTTCCTGCTGGTCTGCCTGATCCGCGTCTACAAGGGCCACTTCACGCCGACCCATCACCTCGGCTTCGAATTCGCCGCCTGGTATTGGCACTTCGTCGACGTGGTCTGGCTGTTCCTGTTCGTCTGCATCTACGTCTGGGGCCACGGCGCCTCGACCATGGCGCACGGCGGCTGAGGATCGGCTTCCGGTTTGTGTTAAAGAAGGGCGGCCCATGCGGCCGCCCTTTGCTTTCGAGGCTGACTAACGATGCGCCAGGAAAAGTCCGTCATTGCCAGGAGCGAAGCGACGAAGCAATCCAAGAGCCCCGTGCACTGGGTTCTGGATTGCTTCGCTTTCGGCTCGCAATGACGCCCGCGGAGAAGCCGTCTCCCACCGTCCCGCAATCCGCGCTGCGCGGCGTCGCCTGCCGCTGCCCGCGGTGCGGTGAAGGCAAACTCTATGCGGGCTTTCTCACGCTTGCGCCGCGCTGCGAGTCCTGCGGCCTCGACTACGCATTCATCGATGTCGGTGACGGCGCGGCGGTATTCATGATTTTGCTCGGTGGTGCTATCGTGGTCGGCTGCGCGCTGATCGTCGAGGTGAAGTATCAGCCGCCGTTCTGGCTGCATGCGGCGCTATGGATTCCGCTGGTGCTCGCCACCACGCTGCTGCCGCTGCGCTCGATGAAAGCGTTGCTGATCGCGCTGCAATTCCACCATAAGGCGCAGGAAGGCCGCCTGGTCGGGCGCGAACCAAAATGACCAGCACCTCGTCGCGCCGGCGCGGCATCGCCGGGATGAGCCTGATCGCGCTGTTGATCGTCGCGGTGCTGCTGTCGCTCGGGTTCTGGCAGCTGCAGCGCCGCGCCGCCAAGCACGCGCTGATCGCCGCTCTGACCGAGCGCCTCGCCGCCGCGCCGGCCGCGCTGCCGCCGCCGGGCGAATGGACGACGTTGACGCCGGCCGCCGACGAATTTCGCCGCGTCAGCTTCACGGCCACTTACGGTGAGCTGCCGGACGCCATGGTGTACTCGTCGGGCTCGGCGATCCGTGACGATGTCGCCGGACCCGGCACCTGGGCGTTCCTGCCGGCGCGGCTGCCGGACGGCGCGACGGTTCCGATCAATGCCGGCTTCGTGCCCAACACCATGCAGGACCGAGCCTATCAGGACCGCATCGTCAAGCCGCTGCACGGCGGCCAGACGGTGACGATGACCGGCTATCTGCGCTTTCCGGAGGGGGGCGGGCTGTTTACGCCCAGCCCCGATCCGGCCAAGCGGCTGTGGTTCAGCCGCGACGTTCCGGCGATGGCGGCGCTGCTCGGCTGGGGCGGCAACGTCGCGCCGTTCTACATCGATCTCGAATCCCCCGTGCCGGCCAACGGGCTGCCCAAGCCCGGGCCGCTCGGCGTGCATCTGCGCGATCAGCATCTGCAATACGCCATCACCTGGTTCGGGCTGGCGGCCGCCGTCGGCATCGCCTTTCTGGTCTGGCTGCTGGGCCAGCGCTGGGGCGCCGCGGCGTCGCAACCTCGCGCGTCGCGGCGCATCGCCTAACCCCCGTCGATCGGCCGATCCGCGGCGACGTCTTTTCGTCGACAGCGGTTTCCCCTGCGCGGCAAAACCCTTATGGTGCCGGTGATTTCACCCGCGCGTGAGTAATTCCAATCGATATCAAAGGCTTGGTCGCACCCAGGCCTTTGGAGGACACCTTGACCACCTATGTTTCGACCCGGGGCGAGGCCCCGCGCCTCGGTTTCTGCGATGTGATGCTGACCGGGCTGGCCCGCGACGGCGGCCTGTATGTGCCCGAAGTCTGGCCGCAGCTAGCGCCGGACACGATCACCAGCCTGTTCGGCCGGCCGTATTGGGAGGTCGCCGTCGAGGTGATCCGGCCGTTCGTGGCCGGCGAGATTTCCGACGCCGAGCTCGGCCGCATGGCCAACGAAGCCTACGCCACCTTCCGCCATCCGGCGGTGGTGCCGCTGCGCCAGAGCGGGCCAAGCCAGTTCGTGCTCGAGCTGTTCCATGGCCCGACGCTGGCGTTCAAGGACGTCGCGATGCAGCTGATCTCGCGGCTGATGGATCATGCGCTGCAGAAGCGCGGCCAGCGCACCACCATCGTGGTCGCGACCTCGGGCGACACCGGTGGCGCCGCGGTCGATGCCTTTGCCAATCGTGAAGCGGTCGATCTCGTCGTGCTGTTCCCGCACGGCCGCGTGTCGGACGTGCAGCGCATGATGATGACGACCTCGGGTGCGCCTAACGTCCATGCGCTGGCGATCGAGGGCCATTTCGACGATTGCCAGGCGATCGTGAAGGGCCTGTTCAACCACCACAAGTTCCGCGATCAGGTGGCGCTGTCCGGCGTCAATTCGATCAACTGGGCCCGCATCGTCGCGCAGGTGGTGTACTACTTCACCAGCGCGGTCGCGCTCGGGGCCCCCAACCGGCTGGTCGACTTCACGGTGCCGACCGGCAATTTCGGCGATATCTTCGCCGGCTACGTCGCCAAGAAGATGGGCCTGCCGGTGCGCCGGCTGAAAATCGCCGCCAACATCAACGACATCCTGGCGCGCACGCTGAAGACCGGCATCTACGAGGTGCGCGAGGTGCACGCCACCACCTCGCCGTCGATGGACATCCAGGTGTCGTCGAATTTCGAGCGGCTGCTGTTCGAAGCCTCCGGTCGCGACACGGCGCTGATCCGGTCGCTGATGGGCTCGCTCGGCCAGTCCGGCCGGTTCGTGCTGCCCGATGCGCTGCTGGCCGCGGTGCGCGACGAGTTCGACGCCGGCCGCGCCGACGAAGCCGAGACCGAATCGGCGATCCGCGCCGCCTGGCGCGAAGCCGGCGATCTGGTCGATCCGCATACCGCGGTGGCGCTCGCGGTCGCCGATCGCGACACCACGGACCCATCCGTGCCCAACATCGTTCTGTCCACGGCGCACGCGGCCAAATTCCCGGATGCGGTGGAAGCCGCCTGCGGAATGCGGCCCGAGCTTCCGGCCTGGCTCGACGGACTGATGAGCCGGACTGAAACCTTTAAAATCATGCCGCGCGATCAGGCGGCGATCGAACGCCACGTGCTGTCAGTCAGTCGCGCGGCCCAGCAAGGAGTTCTCGGATGACGGTCGAAGTCAGCAAGCTTCCCTCTGGCCTGACCGTCGTCACCGACACTATGCCGCATCTCGAAACCGCCGCGCTCGGCGTCTGGACCGGCGTCGGCGGCCGCGACGAGAAGCCGGACGAACATGGTATTTCGCACCTCCTCGAGCATATGGCCTTCAAGGGCACCACGCGGCGGACGTCGCGCGAGATCGCCGAGGAGATCGAGGCGGTCGGCGGCGATCTCAACGCCGCGACCTCGACCGAAACCACCGCCTACTATGCGCGGGTGATGAAGGCCGACGTGCCGCTGGCGCTCGACGTGCTGAGCGATATCCTGGCCCATCCGTCGTTCGAGGCCGAGGAGCTCGAGCGCGAGAAGAGCGTGATCGTGCAGGAGATCGGCGCCGCACAGGACACGCCAGACGACGTCGTGTTCGAATATCTCAACGAGCTCTGCTACCCGGAGCAGCCAATCGGCCGCTCGCTGCTCGGCACCGCCAAGACGCTGAAGGGCTTCAACCGCGACAAGCTGCAGAATTATTTGTCGACGCATTATCGCGGCCCCGACATGGTGGTGTCGGCGGCTGGCGCGGTCGATCACCAGCGCGTCGTCGAGGAAGTGCAGCAGCGCTTCGCCAGCTTCGACGCCACGCCGGCGCCGAAGCCGCAGCCGGCGATGTTCGGTGCCGGCGGCTCGCGCGTGGTGCGGCGCGATCTCGAGCAGGCGCATCTGACGCTGGCGCTGGAAGGCCTGCCGCAGCGCGACGAATCGCTGTTCAGCCTGCAGGTGTTCACCAACATCCTCGGCGGCGGAATGTCGTCGCGGCTGTTCCAGGAGGTCCGCGAGAAGCGCGGCCTGTGCTACTCGATCTACACCTTCCACGCCCCCTATGCGGACACCGGCTTCTTCGGCCTCTACACCGGCACAGATCCGGACGATGCGCCGGAGATGATGGAAGTCATCGTCGACGTCATCAACGACGCGGTGGAGACCCTGACCGACGCCGAGATCGCCCGCGCCAAGGCGCAGATGAAGGCCGGCCTGTTGATGGCGCTGGAAAGCTGCAGCTCGCGCGCCGAACAGCTTGCCCGGCATATTCTGGCGTACGGAAGGCCACTGCCGGTCGACGAGCTGGTGGCCCGGATCGACGCGGTCAGCATCGACAGCACCCGTGCGGCCGCCCGGCAGTTGATGTCGCGCGGCCAGCCCGCCGTGGTGGCGCTCGGCGGCGGCAGAGGTCTGGACAGCGCGGTCGGTTTTGCGGAAGGATTGACACAATCCAAGGCCAAGACGTCGTATCATTGACGCCGCGCACGCTGCGCGGCGGCTGAGCGCCCCGCCAGCGCGGATCGGAGTGTCGACATGGCGCTGTTTCGAATTCCGTCCGCCGGCCCCGCCGCGCTCGCGCCGCGTGGCAACGGGCTGCTGCTCCGCTCGCCGCAGATGGCCGACTACGTGCAATGGGCCGAGCTGCGCGAGCGCAGCCGGACCTATCTCACGCCATGGGAGCCGATCTGGCCGTCCGACGATTTGACCCGCTCCGGCTTCCGCCGCCGGCTGCGGCGCTATGCCGAGGACATCGCGGCCGACCGGTCCTATCCGTTTCTGGTGTTCATCGAGAGCAGCGGCGAAATGCTCGGCGGCATCACGCTGGCCAATGTCCGCCGCGGCATCGTCCAGGCCGGTACCATCGGCTATTGGATGGGCGAGCCCTATGCGGGCCGCGGCATCATGACGGCGGCGCTGCGGGTGCTGCTGCCGACGCTGTTCGGCGAACTCAATCTGCACCGCGTCGAGGCCGCCTGCATCCCGACCAATGCGCCGTCGATCCGCGTGCTGGAAAAATGCGGCTTTACCCGCGAGGGCCTGGCGCGGCGCTATCTGTGCATCAACGGGGTCTGGCAGGACCACCTGCTGTACGGCCTGCTGCACGAGGACTTTCGCGGCTGAGCTGCGCCGCAACGGTGCGGTTCGCGACATTGCCGCCTTTGGATCGCCGGCATTGCTTTGCTATAACGCCGCGCGCGGCTGCCTTTCGGATCGGCGCGCGTCGCGGCGCCGTACAGCGGCAGTGTGGACCTTCACAGCCCGGGTAGAGTGATGAGACATGATGTGAAACGAGCGTCGGCGGGCCGCGGGACGCGGCGCGCCGTGTGGCTGGCGGCCGGCGCCGCGGTCTGCGGCGCCATGCTGGCGACGCCGGCGTGGTCGCAATCCTTCACCGACCGCTTCAAGAGCCTGTTCGGCGGCGGTGCGTCCGAGCCGGCGCCCACCATCTCCAACGGTCCGATCGCCGAAAGCGACCTGACCTGTCCGCCGGTCACCATCCGGGCCGGTGCGGCGACGTATGCGATCGGGCTGCCGGGCAAAGAGGCCGCCGGCAACGACCTGCGCTATCAGGTGGTGATCGGTCGCACCGCGCGCGAATGCAATCTCAACAGCGGAATGATCACGGCGCATATCGGCATTCAGGGCCGCGTCATCGCCGGCCCGGCCGGCGCGCCCGGCACGGTCGAAGTCCCGATCCGCGTCGCCGTGGTGCAGGACGGCGTCTCGCCCAAGACCGTGTTCACCAAGGCCTACCGCACCGCTGTCAACATGGGCAGCGACGGCAGCGTCCCGTTCAGCCTGGTCACCGAAGACGTCGTCTATCCGGCACCCTCCGCCGACGTCAACGACGCCTACGTGTTCTACATCGGCTTCGACCCGCAGGCGCTGAAGCCCGAACCGAAAAGCCGCCGCAAGAAGTAGTCGCACGACGCTGCCCCACCCGCAGCGCGCCCCTTCTCCCTCTTGCGGGAGAGGGCCGGGGTGAGGGCGACGCGGGCTGTGAGTTAGATGGTCATGCCGAAGCGGTTTTCTTCACCCTCCCCTGGAGGGGGAGGGTCGCTCGCGCAGCGAGCGGGGTGGGGTGGCGAAGAGTTCATCCGCAATGCCCGCGGCTCGGGGGGCCCCCCCCCCCCCCGCGCCCGGCGCGGGGGGGGGGGGGGGGGCCCCCCCCCGCCGCGGGGGGGGGGGGGGGGGGGGGGGGGGGGGGG
>NZ_QYYD01000027.1 GCF_003591005.1 Rhodopseudomonas palustris | reverse complement strand
CCCCCTACCCCCCCCCCCGCGCGGGGGGTTGGGGGGGGGGGTGGGCTCCCGCCCCCCCGCCGCCGCCCCCGCGGCCCCCCACCCCCGACCCCTCCCCGCAAGGGGGAGGGGAGCGCGCTGGGCTCGGGGCGATGCTCGTCGCCTCTATGAGCATCAGCCTCTCGTTCGTCATTCCGGGGCGCGCCTCTTGGCGCGAGCCCGGAATCCATACTCCCCGACGGTGGTTATGGATTCCGGGCTCGCCGCTGCGCGGCGCCCCGGAATGACGAACGAGAGCGGAGCGTCCAGTGGCGGACCTGCATCATGAGCTACATCACCGGCGTCGGCCTCACGCGCTTTGGCAAGATCGACGGCTCGACGACGCTTAGCCTGATGCGCGACGCGGCGGAGGCGGCGATTGCCGATGCGGGCTTGTCGCGTGGCGACGTCGACGGGCTGCTGTGCGGCTATTCGACGACGATGCCGCATATCATGCTGGCGACGGTGTTCGCCGAGCATTTCGGCATCCGGCCGAGCTACTGCCACGCCGTGCAGGTCGGCGGCGCTACCGGCATGGCGATGGCGATGCTGACGCATCAGCTGGTCGAAAGCGGCGCGGCGAAGAACATATTGGTCGTCGGCGGCGAGAACCGCCTGAGCGGGCAGAGCCGCGACGCGTCGGTGCAGGCGCTAGCGCAGGTCGGCCATCCGATCTACGAAGTGCCGCTCGGGCCGACCATCCCGGCCTATTACGGCCTCGTCGCCTCGCGCTACATGCACGACCACGGCGTCACCGAACAGGATCTCGCTGAGTTCGCCGTACTGATGCGGGCGCATGCGGCGACGCATCCCGGTGCACAATTTCGCGAGCCGATCAGCGTCGAAGACGTGATGGCGTCGAAGATGATCGCTTCGCCGCTCAAGCTGCTCGACTGCTGTCCGGTGTCAGACGGCGGCGCCGCGATGGTGATCAGCCGTGAGCCGACGACAGCGTATCGCGTCAAGGTGCGCGGCTCCGGCCAGGCCCATACGCATCAGCACGTCACCGCAATGCCGGAAGAGGGGGCCTCCGGCGCCGAGCAGTCGATCGCACGCGCCAAGGCTGCGAGCGGCGTCGCAATTGCCGATGTGAAGTATGCAGCGGTGTATGACAGCTTCACCATCACGCTGCTGATGCTGCTTGAAGACCTTGGTCTCGCCGTACGCGGCGAAGCGGCGGCGCGGGCGCGCAGCGGGCACTTCTCACGCGATGGCGCGATGCCGCTCAATACGCACGGCGGCCTCTTGAGCTACGGCCATTGCGGCGTCGGCGGCGCGATGGCGCATCTGGTCGAAACCCATCTGCAGATGACCGGCCGCGCCGGCGATCGCCAAGTAAGAGACGCCTCAGTGGCGCTGCTGCACGGCGATGGCGGCGTGCTGTCGTCGCATGTCAGCATGTTCCTGGAGCGCGAGCGATGAGCGAAGCGGCACACTCCGACTGGACCACAGGTGACGAGGCGATCGTGTATCAGCGCTGCACCAGCTGCGGCGCGGTTCAATACTTCCGCCGCGAGTTCTGCGCGGCGTGCGGCAGCAACGATCTCGCCACGCTGCGTGCCAGCGGCGAGGGCAGGGTGTATGCCGCGACGCTGGTGCACCGCGCCGCCACTGCCGAGGCGCGCGAGCACGTGCCGTTCAAGATCGTGCTGATCGACACCGCCGAAGGCTTTCGCATGATGGCGCACGGCGCCCACGACCTCGCTGTCGGTGATCGGGTGACGGCGCGGTTCGCGCGCTTCACCGGGCGCCTCGTTCCGTATTTCGAAAGGACTGTTGCATGAGCCGCCTGCGCGCCGCCCTCGATCCGAAATCCATCGCCGTGATCGGCGCGTCGGACAATCCCAACAAGGTCGGCGGCCGGCCGGTGCATTTTCTCGGCAAGTTCGGCTTCACCGGCAAGATCTATCCGATCAATCCCACCCGCCCGGAGATCCAGGGCCACAAGAGCTACGCGTCGCTCGCCGACCTGCCGGAGGCGCCCGAGATGGTGATCGTCGCCGTCGCCGGCGACAACGCGATCGCCGCGGTCGAGGATTGCGCCGCCGCCGGCGTCAAGGTCGCGGTGGTGATGGCGTCGGGCTTCGGCGAAGTCGACGCGGTCGAAGGCAAGGCCAAGGAGCGCCGCATGGTCGAGGCCGCGCACAAGGCCGGCATGCGTATCGTCGGCCCGAACTCGCAAGGCCTGGCGAATTTCGGCAGCGGCGCGATCGCGTCGTTCTCGACGATGTTCGTCGACATGGAGCCCGCTGCCGACAAGGGCCACGTCGCGATGCTGAGCCAGTCCGGCGCGCTGTCGACCGTGCCGGTCGGCTTCCTGCGCCAGAAGGGCATCGGCGTCCGCCACACCCACGCCACCGGCAACGATTCCGACATCACCGTCGGCGAACTCGCCTGCGCGGTGGCGGAGGATCCGGAGGTGAAGCTCATGCTGCTCTATCTCGAGAGCATCCCGGACAAGACCTATCTCGAAGAGCTGGCCGCGATCGCGCTCGATCGCGACCTGCCGATCATCGCGCTGAAGTCCGGCCGCACCGATGCCGGCAAGGCGGCGGCGCAGTCGCACACCGGCGCGCTCGCCAACGAGGACCGCGTCGTCGATGCGTTCTTCGAGCATCACGGCATCTGGCGCGCGCCGGACATGCGCGGCCTGGTCGAGGCAACCGAGCTGTATCTCAAAGGCTGGAAGCCGCAGGGCCGCCGGCTGGTCGCGATCAGCAATTCCGGCGCGGTCTGCGTGCTGACGGCCGATGCTGCGACCAGCGTCGGCATGCCGATGGCCAAGCTCGCGCCTGAGACCGACGCCAAGCTCAAGGGCATCCTGCCGAGCTTCGCCACCACCACCAACCCGATCGATCTCACCGCCGCGCTTTTGTCGAACAGCGCGCTGTTCGGCGACATCCTGCCGGTGATTGCCCAGGACCCTGCGGCCGACGCGTTTCTGATCGGCGTGCCGGTGGCCGGCCCCGGTTACGACGTGCCGGCGTTTTCACGCGACACCGCGGCGTTCGGCCAGCAGACCGGCAAGCCGGTGGTGGTGGCGGCGACCCAGCCCAGCGTCGCGCAGGCGTTCGCCGCCAATCGCACGTCGGTTTTTCCGACCGAGGTCGAGGCGGTCAGTGCCCTGCATCAGTTTCTGGCGCATCACGAATTGATGGCGAAAGCCCGCGCGCGCCGCGACACCGCCGCGCCGAGCGAGGCGCTGATCGCGCTCGGGCCGGACACGCTGATGCTCAACGAGGCCGACAGCCTGAGGCTGCTGGCGTCGCGCGGCGTCGCGGTGGTGCCGCATCGGCTGTGCCTGTCGCGCAGCGAGGCGGTCGCGGCGTTCACGCTGATCGACGGGCCCGTGGTGGTGAAGGGCTGCTCGGCCGATATCGCGCACAAATCCGAACTCGGTCTGGTGCGGGTCGGCATTACTTCGGCGGACATGACCGGCGATATCTATACCGAGATGGAGCAGATCATCGCCAAGGCCGGCGCGCGGTTCGACGGCGTGATCGTTGCGGCGATGGCGAGTGGCCGCCGCGAGATGATGATCGGTGCGCATCGCGATCCGGTGTTCGGGCCGGTCGTGGTGGTCGGCGATGGCGGCAAGTACGTCGAAGTCTTCCGTGATACCAAGTTGCTGCTGTCGCCATTCACAGCGGACGACGTCCGTGCCGCGCTGCAGGCCCTACGGGTCGCGCCGCTGTTCGCCGGCGTCCGCGGAGAAGCGCCGATGGATATCGATACGCTTGCCGAAATGGTGGTGCATGTCGGCGAGTTGATGCGGGATCCGGCTGCACGCATCGTCAGTATCGATCTTAATCCGGTCATGCTGGGGAGCGTGGGTGAGGGATCCGTGGTCGTCGATGCTGTGGTGTTCCACGCGGTCTGACGCGGCTCAGCATGTGCGGCAATACGCCGCCGTCGAGGCCGCTTAGGCCACGGGCTCGAACGGCATTGCGCTATCAGCTCCGAAGTTTCGAACGGCTTGCGGATTATCAGGCAAGCGCAATACGTTCGCAGATCGCCCGCGTCGCTCGACAATCCCCGATAGCAGTTCCGTGTCGCGCACGCGCGGGGATCTTGTGGATCTACGGACGGCGACGGAAATCTTGCGCCAAGTAGTCATGTGCAGGTCTGCAATGCCCACCAACTGCTGTTGTTAACTGCGAAGCCGTGATGTAGCGTTGCCGTCAAGTGGAATAATATTCCGCACAGCAAAACAAGAAATGTGCGCCGGTCGGAGTTGCTTCGGGCGGCGCATTGGGCACCAAGAACCAAAGCGAGAAGAAAAAATGGGACGACGCTCGGAGCGACTCTGCAGACAAGGCCTCGGCGACATCGGCGGCGACAGTGATGTGATACAAGTCGTATCACGCGCCTTCGACGTGTTGCGCTGTTTCGAAAGCGCGGACGCGCGGCTCGGCAACCTCGAGATCTCCAATCGCTGTGGTTTGCCGCGTTCCACAGTGTCGCGGCTGACGCATACGCTCACGCGAATGGGGCAGCTCGTCTATCTGCCCCGCGACCAGAAGTATCGGATCGGCCCGAGCGCCGTTGCGATGAGCACCGCCATGATGCGCGGACTGCAGTTCCGAAACCTCGTTCGGGCGCGCCTGCAGGAAGTCGCCGAACAGATCCCCGGCACGATCGGCTTCCTGATCCCGGATCGATTCCACCTCGTGTACTTCGAGTACGCCCGCGCGGTGCAGACGGTGGGGTTGCATTCCACCACCGGCAGCCGGATCGCCATGGCGCAGAGCGCCGGCGGCCATGCTTATCTCGCCGCGCTCGAGCCCGAGGTCGCTGAGGGGTTTCTCGCCGAGATCGAGCGGGAGGAGCCGAGCCAGGCGCCGCCGCTTCGTGAACGCCTTGAAGCGAGCCGCACGATGCTGCGCCAGCGCGGCTATGTGATCTCCTGTGGCCTGTTCAACCCGCACGTCAATGGCATCGCAGTGCCGATGTGGTCGCCGCAGTATCAAACTCACGTCGTCGTCAATATCGGGCTATTGGCGGCGATGTATGACGAGCAGCGGCTGCACGACGAAGTCGCGCCGGTGCTGCTGCGCTTGAAGGATGCAATCGACGGGTTGGTGCAGAACGCGGAGAGCGGTCTGGTGGCGGTCGGCGCGGGCGCCAAGCGGCCCGTGCGCCCGGCGGCGGCGAAGGGCTTGTCCGCAGTGCGGCGGCCGGCGGCCCCCGCCCACAATTTGGCAGCTGCGGAGCTGCGACGCCGGCAAGGGCAGGCCCCTGCCTGATTGGCCTGTCCGCAAGCGCGCTCCACATCGTCGCGCTGCGTGATCGTTCATCCCCCGGGCCGCCTCGCGGCTCGGGGATGTTTTTTGAGCTACGCGGCTGCCGGCCGCGGATGCTTGGCGATGGTCAGCACGATCACGGCGGCGATGATGCACAGCGCGCCGGCGGCGAAAAACGCCGGCAGGTAGCTCAGCAGCACGGTGCGCGACAGGCCTGCGCCGAACGACGCTGTCGCGGCGCCGAGCTGGTGGCCGGCGAAGATCCAGCCGAACACCAGGCCGGCGCGCTCGGCGCCGAATTTCTGCGCCGTCAGGCGCACCGTCGGGGGCACGGTGGCGATCCAGTCCAGCCCGTAGAACACCGCGAACAGCGACAGGCCGTAGAAGGTGAAGTCACTGTAGGGCAGGAACAGCAGCGACAGACCGCGCAGCCCGTAGTACCAGAATAGCAGCCAGCGGTTGTCGTAGCGATCCGACAGCCAGCCCGATAGGATGGTGCCGACGAAGTCGAAAATACCCATCGCCGCCAGCAGCCCGGCGGCCTGCACCTGCGGGATGCCGAAATCGGCGCAGAGCGGGATCAGGTGGACCTGGATCAGTCCGTTGGTCGATGCGCCGCAGATGAAGAAGGTTGCGAACAGGATCCAGAATACGCGGGTCTTCGCCGCATCGCGGAGAGCTCCGAGCGCCGCGGCCATGATCGGCGCGTTGGTCGGGGGCGGCGGCGGCAGCGGCTCGGTGCCGGTGTCGCCGAACGGACGCAGGCCGACGTCGCTCGGCCGGTCGCGCATCAGCAGCAACACGCCCATCGCAGCGACGCCGAGCCCGACGCACAGCAGCAGCAACGCGATGCGCCAGCCGAACCGTTCGGTGAGCGCCGCCAGCATCGGCAGGAACACCAGCTGCCCGGTGGCGACGCTGGCGGTGAGGATGCCGACCACCAGCCCGCGGCGATGGTTGAACCAGCGCGCCGCGACGGTGGCGCCCAGCACCATGGCGGTGAGGCCGGTGCCGATCCCGACCGCGACGCCCCACAGCACGACGAGTTGCCAGACCTGCGTCATCGCCACCGAGCCGATCAGACCCAGCGCGATGATCACTTGCCCGGCCAGCGCGACATTGCGCAGCCCGTAGCGGTTCATCAGCGCGGCGGCGAAGGGCGCCATCAGGCCGAAAAGGATGAAGCGGATCGACAGCGCCGAAGAGATCTCCGCGGTGGTCCAGCCGAATTCCTGCTGCAGCGGCACGATGAACACGCCCGGCGCCCCGACGGCGCCGGCCGAGACCAGCGCGGTGAGGAACGTCACCGCCACCATCACCCAGCCGTAATGGATGTCGCGGCGGGCGAGGGTGGAGGAAAGCCAGGTCGACATCATGGGCTGAGTCCCGATGCAGCAAAGGCCGGCAAGCGCCGGCTGTAAAATATTACAGTCATCATATAATGCGCCGCCCGCATTGCAAGCCGCCGGGTTGCGTGCGGCATGGTCGTCAGCGTTTGCGCTGCAGGAACTCGCCCATCAGCCGCTGCGGCTCGCCGGTCAGATAAGCCTGTCCGAACACGCCGACCGAATGCGCGACGGCTTCCCCCAGCGGCATGTCGTGCCAGGCGGTGAGCAGCGCCTTCTGCGATCGCAATGCCTGCGGCGCGGCGGCGAGCAGGGAGGCGACCACACTCTCGACGGCGGCGTCGAGTTCGGCCGGAGCGGCGAGCTTGTCCACAAGCCCCCAGGCCAACGCAGTTGGCGCGTCGATTGTCTCGGCGGTCATCAGCAGCCAGCGCGTTCGGCTCCAGCCGATCAGCCGCGGCAACAACGCGGCATGGATCACCGAGGGGATGCCGACGCGCACCTCGGGCATGGAAAATTTCGCGTTGTCGGCGGCGACGCGGAAGTCGCAGGCGGCGGCGAATTCCAGTCCGCCGCCGAGGCACCAGCCCGGAATACGCGCGATCACCGGGCAAGGCATGGTACGCACGGTCTCACATAGATTGCCGAGGCCGGTGATGAAGCGCTCGGCGGACGCCTGATCGAGCGTTGCCATCTCCTTGATGTCGGCGCCGCCGATCAGACTGCGGCTGCTCTCTCCGGCGATGATCAGCACGCGGAGGGTGTCGTCCGCGGCGAGCCACGTCAGGCCCTCGCGCACCGCATCGATCACCACAGAGTTCAGAATGTTGAGCGACCCGGCGCCGCAGATCGTCAACGTGGCGACGCCGCGGGGATCGCGGATGATGCCGCAGTGGGAATTGAACATCTGCATCGACTGTCTCGCGAGGCTCGGGCGGGGGAGGTGCGGCATCTTGGCGAGCAAGAGCCCATGCCTGTCAAGCCGTCGGCGGCCGGAACTTGCCGGGGCGGCACTTCCGTTATATGATGTCTATCATATAACTAGACGGAGCGTGCGATGAGCCTGCTGGATGAGCCTCGATCTGCGGAATTGTTCGCGCCGTCGCAGCGTCGCAGCCGCACAATCGACTGGCAGGAACCCGGACCGGTCGCCCGCGCGGCCTCGACGATGCCCGGCATCGAGGTGATGGCCGCGATCCGAGACGGACGGCTGCCGCCGCCGCCGCTCGCCAAGTTGATCGGCTTTAAGATGGCCGAAGTGCACCCCGGACGGATCGTGATGCGGCTCGACCCCGAGCAGAGTCTTGAAAACACCGTCGGGATGCTGCACGGCGCGGTAGCGGCTGCTCTGCTCGACACCGCAATGGGGTGTGCGATTTCCACCGAACTGCCGGCCGGGCAAGGCTCGGTGACGATGGATCTCAAACTGACCTATCTGCGGCCGCTCTCGGTACGTTCTGGTACGATCAGCGCCGAAGGGCGGGTGGTGAAGCTCGGCCGGCAGTCCAGTTATACCGAAGACTTCGTGTATGACGGCGGTGGCAAGCTCGCTGTGCACGCCACCGCGACCTTCGCGATGATCGGCGCCGGACCTCAGCACCGCTCACCTCCGCAAGACTCCTGAGGCGGTTGAAACTTGCAGCGCAGCGCCGCGTTCGATGGCATAATATGATCCCGGACATATCTTGGTCCGGGCAACTATCTGGGACACGGCTGGATCGCCATGCGCTATTCCAAGGAACATAAGCTCGAAACCCATGCCCGCATCGTGCAGAAAGCATCGGTGAGGTTGCGTGAGAAAGGCGCCCATGGCATCGGCGTCGCCGACCTGATGAAGGAGGCCGGCCTTACCCACGGTGGCTTTTACGCGCATTTCGCCTCGCGCGAGCAATTGCTGATCGAAGCCTTTACCTACGCGATGGATCGCTCGACCGCGCGCTGGCGCAAGCTCGCGGCCGATACGCCGCGCGAGCAGCGACTGGCGCTGATCGTCGATCATTATCTGTCCGCCTCACATCGCGACGATCCCGGACGCGGCTGTGCAGTGCCGGCGCTCGGCGCCGAAGTCGCTCGGGAGAGTACCAAGACCCGCAAGGCTTTCGCCGCCAAACTCGACGCCATGATCGACGCGATCGCGTCCGAATATGTCGACGCGCCACCAAAGGTTGCACGAAAGCAGGCGATCGCCGCGCTGGCCACGATGATGGGCGGGTTGCTGATGGCGCGGATCGCCGGCACGGGGGAACTCTCCGACACGATCCTCGACGCCGGACGCGAGGCGGTGCTCGGCCGCGCCGCACCCGTGAAGCGGCTCGGCAAGCAAAGCGCCGCCCGGCCGGCCAAGAAGGCCGCCGGCAAGTCGGCCGCGAAAGCATCCGCCACGCCCAAGGCGAAGGCCGCCCTGTAAGGCTTCGGCTGGTCCGCCGGATCTCCGCGAACATGGCGGCGAGCGGTGGCGTTTCGCCGCTTTTGGCAATCCCTGCAGTTTGTCGGGGGCCCGTCCGCGTCCAGGCTCTTCCCAAAGCCCGAAAAAGGCTGTTCAAGGGGGGCCACAAAACACCCCTTCAGGAGGAATGGATGCGCACGATTGGGCACTTCATCGGCGGCAAGGAAGTCGAGGGCAAGTCGGGACGCTTCGCCGACGTGTTCGAGCCGATGACCGGCGAGGTCAAAGCCAAGGTCGCGCTTGCCACCAAGGCCGAAATGCGCGCCGCGGTCGAGAACGCCGCCGCCGCCCAGCCTGCCTGGGGCGCCACCAATCCGCAGCGCCGCGCCCGCGTGCTGATGAAGTTCCTTGAACTGGTGCAGCGCGACTACGACAAGCTCGCCGAATTGCTGGCCCGCGAGCACGGCAAGACCATTCCGGACGCCAAAGGCGACATTCAGCGCGGCCTCGAAGTCGCCGAATTTGCCACCGGCATCCCGCATCTGATGAAGGGCGAATACACCGAGGGCGCCGGCCCGGGTATCGACATCTATTCGATGCGCCAGCCGCTCGGCGTCGTCGCCGGCATCACCCCGTTCAACTTCCCGGCGATGATCCCGATGTGGAAGTTCGCGCCGGCGATCGCCTGCGGCAACGCCTTCATCCTGAAGCCGTCGGAGCGCGATCCGGGCGTGCCGATGGCGCTGGCGGCGCTGATGCTCGAAGCGGGCCTACCGCCCGGCATCCTCAACGTCGTCAACGGCGACAAGGAAGCGGTCGACGCCATCCTCGACGATCCGGACATCAAGGCCGTCGGCTTCGTCGGCTCGTCGCCGATCGCGCAGTACATCTATGAGCGCGCGGCGCAGACCGGCAAGCGTGCGCAGTGCTTCGGCGGTGCCAAGAACCACGCCATCATCATGCCGGACGCCGACATGGACCAGACCGTCGACGCGCTGATCGGCGCCGGCTACGGCTCGGCCGGCGAGCGCTGCATGGCGATCTCGGTCGCCGTGCCGGTCGGCAAGGCCACCGCCGACAAGCTGATGGAAAAGCTGATCCCGCGCGTCGAGTCGCTGAAGATCGGCCCGTCGACCGATCCGACCGCCGACTACGGTCCGCTGGTGACCAAGGATGCGCTCGAGCGCGTCAAGAACTACGTCGAAATCGGCGTCCAGGAAGGCGCGACGCTGGCGGTCGACGGCCGCGGCTTCAAGATGCAGGGCTACGAGAACGGATTCTATCTCGGCGGCTGCCTGTTCGACAACGTCACCAAGGACATGCGGATCTACAAGGAAGAGATCTTCGGCCCGGTGCTGAGCGTCGTTCGTGCTCACGATTATGCCGAAGCGTTGGCGCTGCCGTCGGACCACGATTACGGCAACGGCGTCGCGATCTTCACCCGCGACGGCGACGCCGCGCGCGACTTCGCCGCCAAGGTCAATGTCGGCATGGTCGGCATCAATGTCCCGATCCCGGTGCCAATCGCCTACTACACCTTCGGCGGCTGGAAGAAGTCCGGCTTCGGCGATCTCAACCAGCACGGTCCGGATTCGGTGCGATTCTACACCAAGACCAAGACCGTCACCTCGCGCTGGCCGTCCGGCGTCAAGGAAGGCGCGGAGTTTTCGATTCCGCTGATGAAGTGATAGGATAGTCGTCCCGACCGGCCCTGATCCGGGCCGGTCGGTTTCGAGGAGACGTGCGATGGCCGAGATCAAAGCCCGCAGTCGTGTGGAAGAGCTGGAAGAATCGTTCGAGCGCCGCGCCCGAGCCAATGGTCGCACATTCGAACAGGAGGTTGAATGGCTGCTCGAACGCAAGCAACCATTCACGCCTGAAGAAGGCGTTGCTGTTTCGCGGTATTTTCACTCACGGTGCAGCGGCATCCAGCCCTCGCTTACTCTTGACGAGATCAGGGAAGGCCTGATGTGAGGACGTGGATCATCGATGCGAGCGTCGCCGTGAAATGGCTTGTGCTTGAGGAGATGTCCGATGTTGCGATCGAACTGTACGGAACGGGAGACCATCTCGTCGCACCGCGATTGATCGTCACCGAAATCGCCAACGTTCTTGCCCGGAAGACCATGCAAGGCTTGCTGACCCGCGACGAGGCCTCGTATCAGTTCCGTTCACTGCCGCAATACTTGCCGGTTCTTATTGAGGTCGACCCATTGATCGAGCCGGCGTTCGAAATTGCCTGCGAACTCCGCCATCCGATCTACGACCTGATCTACCTCGAAACCGCGCGTCGGCTCGATGCCCAACTGATCACCGCAGACCGCCGCTTCGCCGATAAGCTCGCCGGCACCGATCTTGCGAAATACGTAACGCTTCTTTCCGAGTGGCACCCCGAATGATGCAATTCGACCTCAACGAAGACCAGCGCGCGGTCCGCGACATGGCGCGCGATTTTGCGGCCGAGAAGATCGCCCCGCACGCGCTGAAATGGGACGAGGACAAGCACCTGCCCCTTGACGTGATCCGCGAAGCCGCGGGGCTCGGCATCGGCGGCATCTACATCCGCGAGGATGTCGGCGGCAGCGCCATGACGCGGTTCGACGCGGCGCTGATCTTCGAGGCGCTGGCGACCGGGTGCCCAGCAGTGTCGGCCTTCATCTCGATCCACAACATGGCAGCGTGGATGATCGACAGCTACGGCTCGGAGGCGCAGCGTCAGCAATGGCTGCCGAAGCTGTGCAGCATGGAACTGATCGCGAGCTACTGCCTGACCGAGCCCGGCTCCGGCTCGGACGCTGCGGCACTTCGCACCCGCGCGGTGCGCGATGGAGATCATTACGTCCTCAACGGCCAGAAGCAGTTCATCTCCGGCGCCGGCGCCAACGATCTCTATGTCGTGATGGTGCGCACCGGCGGCGACGGCCCGGGCGGCATCTCCACGTTGGTGGTCGACAAGGACATGCCCGGCCTCAGCTTCGGCGCCAACGAGCGCAAGATGGGCTGGAACGCGCAGCCGACCCGTGCGGTGATCTTCGAGAATGCGCGCGTGCCGGTCGCCAACCGGCTCGGCGACGAGGGCATCGGCTTCAAGATCGCGATGTCCGGGCTCGACGGCGGCCGCCTCAACATCGCCGCATGCTCGCTCGGCGGCGCGCAGGCCGCGCTCGACCGCGCGCTCGACTACACCAAAGAACGCAAGGCGTTCGGCAAACGGCTCGACGAATTCCAGGCGCTGCAATTCAAGCTCGCCGATATGGCGACCGAGCTGGAGGCCGCGCGCACGTTCCTGTGGCGTGCCGCCGCGGCGCTCGATCGCAAGGACCCGGACGCCACCAAGCTGTGCGCGATGGCCAAGCGCTTTGGCACCGACACCGGCTTCGAAGTTGCCAATGCAGCCCTTCAACTGCACGGTGGCTACGGCTATCTGGCCGAATACGGCGTCGAGAAGCTGGTCCGAGATCTGCGCGTGCATCAGATCCTCGAAGGCACCAACGAGATCATGCGGCTGATCGTGGCGCGCAAGCTGATCGAGGGCGCGCGATGAACGCGCCGGTGAGCGAGCCCGATCTGATCGTCCGCCGCGAAGGAGCGGCCGGCGTCATTCGTCTCAATCGGCCGAAGGCCATCAATGCGCTGACGCTGGAAATGACCCGCGAATTCGATCGCGCGCTGATCGCGTTCGCGGACGATCCACAGATCGCGCTGATCCTGGTCGAAGGCGCTGGTGAGCGCGGCCTGTGCGCGGGCGGCGACATCGTCGGGCTGTACAACAGTGCACGCGAGGGCGGCGATCTCGGCAAGGTGTTCTGGCGCGAAGAATACATCATGAATGCGCGCATCGCGGCCTATCCCAAGCCCTATGTGGCGCTGATGGATGGGCTGGTGATGGGCGGCGGCGTCGGCATTGCCGGCCACGGCAGCCATCGCATCGTTACCGAGAAGACCAAGATCGCGATGCCGGAAGTCGGTATCGGCTTCTTCCCCGATGTCGGCGGCACGTGGCTGCTGACGCGCGCCCCCGGCGAAATCGGGACGTATTTCGGCCTGACCGGCGAGATCATGAACGGCGCCGATGCGATCCATGCCAAATTCGCCGATGCCTTTGTGCCGAGCGTGGTGTGGCCGGATCTGCGCGAAGCGTTGACCGCGGCGCCCCTAGGAGCCAGCGCCGCGCAGGTGCGCGACATCATCGCCCGCTTCAGCCTCGCACCGGATCCGGGACCGGCGCAGCAGCATCAGGCCGAGATCGATGCGGCGTTCGGCAAGGACAGCATCGACGAGATCGTCGCGGCGCTGGAGCAGGACGGCTCTGAGTTCGCGCAGGCGGCGCTGCAGACGCTGCGCATCAAATCGCCGACCAGTCTCAAGGTGACGCTCAAACTGCTGCGGATGGCGCGGCAGGCGGCGTCGCTGCAGGAGTGTCTGGTCCACGAATATCGCGCCGCGCTACAGGTGTTCGTCAGCGAGGACTTCGTCGAGGGCGTGCGCGCTGCGGTGATCGACAAGGATCGCCAGCCGAAATGGCGCCCCGCGACCATCGCGGAGGTGACGCCTGAGATTGTGGCGCGTTATTTTGTCGACCGCGGCGCCGACGAGCTTAAATTCCCGGGCTGAAGAAACCGGATCATCGAGGGACGAAGGGGGACGGACATGACGGCCATCGCATTTATTGGTCTCGGCAACATGGGCGGCCCGATGGCCGTCAATCTCGCCAAGGCCGGACAGCAGGTCACCGGCTTCGATCTCGCCGCGGCGTCGTGCGACGCGGTGAAGGCCGGGGGCGTCGCCACCGCCAAGAGTGCGATCGACGCGGTGCAAGGCGCCGACGTGATCGTCACCATGCTGCCGGCCGGCAAGCACGTGCTGGCGGTCTGGAACGAGATCCTGCCGCATGCCGAAAAGGGCGCATTGATCATCGATTGCTCGACGATCGACGTCGAGAGCGCGGTGCAGGCGCATGCGCTCGCGGCGAAGCTCGGCGCGGCGTCGGTCGATGCGCCGGTCTCCGGCGGCACCGGCGGAGCCAAGGCGGCGACGCTGACCTTCATGGCCGGCGGCAGCGAGGCGGCGTTCGCCGCCGCCAAGCCGATCCTCGAACTGATGGGCAAGAAGATCGTGCATTGCGGCGGCGCCGGCGCCGGGCAGGCGGCGAAGATCTGCAACAACATGATCCTCGGCATTTCGATGATCGCGGTCGGCGAGGCGTTCACGCTCGCCGAGAAGCTCGGCCTGTCGCATCAGGCGCTGTACGACGTCGCCTCGACCTCGTCCGGCCAGTGCTGGTCGCTCACCACCTATTGCCCGGTGCCCGGCCCGGTGCCGACGTCGCCGGCGAACAACGGCTACAAGCCGGGCTTCGCCGCCGCGCTGATGCTGAAGGATCTCAATCTGTCGCAGGAAGCCGCAAAGTCCTCCGGCGCCGCCACGCCGCTCGGCTCCCACGCCGCCGAGCTCTACGCAGCGTTCGAACAGGCCGGCCACGGCGGTACGGATTTTTCCGGGATCATCAACTACCTGCGCGAGCAGGGGCGAAAGTAGTTCGCTCTTCCACCGCGTGCCGCTCGCACTGCGTCGTCATCCTGAGGTGCGAGCGAAGCGAGCCTCGAAGGATGCGGCTCCGAGTGCCTGCGGCCCATCCTTCGAGACGCCCGGCTGCGCCGGGCTCCTCAGGATGACGTTAAGTGCGTTGCAAAGCATTGTGAGGGCCCCATGACCACGTTCCAGCAAGCCCGTTCGTTCCTGCTCGACCATCGCACCGACTACGCGGCCGCCGTCGCCGGCTTCCGCTGGCCGGATCCTGTGCCGTTCAACTGGGCGCTCGACTGGTTCGACGCCGAACTGGCGACCAACAGCAATCGCAATCGTCCGGCGCTGTGGATCGTCGATGGTGTCACCGGGAGAGAGGAGAAGCCGAGTTTCGCGCATCTGTCGAAGCGCTCGAATCAGGTCGCAAACTATCTTCGTGCCCGGGGCCTGAAGCGCGGTGATCATCTGCTGCTGCTGCTCGGCAACGTGGTTCCATTGTGGGAGGTGATGCTGGCGGCGATGAAGCTCGGCCTCGTCACCATCCCGGCGACGACGCTGCTGACGCCGGAGGAATTGCGCGACCGGCTCGACCGCGGCCGTGCCAAGGCCGTGGTCGCGGCTCCGGATCAGATCGCCAAGTTCAAGGGGCTCGGCGGTGACGATCTGCTGCGCGTCGTCGTCGGCCATGCCCAGGATGGCTGGCTCAATTACGACGGCACCGCGCTGCAGTCTGACGTCTTCACGCCGGACGGGCCGACCCAGGCCGACGATCCGATGCTGCTGTACTTCACCTCGGGCACCACGGCCAAGCCGAAGCTGGTGCGGCACAGCCAGCGCTCTTATCCGGTCGGCGCGTTGTCGACGATGTACTGGCTCGGGCTGCAGCCGGGCGACATCCACCTCAACATCTCGTCGCCGGGCTGGGCCAAGCACGCCTGGAGTTGCCTGTTCGCGCCGTGGAATGCCGGCGCCACCGTGTTCGTGGTCAATCAGCCGCGGTTCGACGCCAAGAGCCTGCTGACGACGATCGGCCGCTGCGGGGTCACCACGCTGTGCGCGCCGCCGACAGTGTGGCGGATGTTCATTCAGGAGAAGCTGGCAGACTACCAAGTTTCGCTGCGCGAGGTCTGCGGCGCCGGCGAGCCGCTCAATCCGGAAGTGATCGATCAGGTCAAGGAAGCCTGGGGCCTCACCATCCGCGACGGCTACGGCCAGACCGAGACCACCGCGATGGTCGGCAATTCGCCGGGGCAGGCGGTGAAGATCGGCTCGATGGGCCGGCCGCTGCCGGGTTACGTCGTCGCCATCACCGATGCGGACGGCCATCCGGCGAAGGAAGGCGAGATCACGCTCAAGCTCGGCGACGCGCGCCCCGCCGGGCTGATGCAGGGCTATCAGGGCGAGGGTGGCAAATTGTCGGGCGCCGACGGCGAGGTGTATCGCAGCGGCGACGTCGCTTTTGCCGATGAGGATGGTTACTTGACCTTCGTCGGCCGCACCGACGACGTGTTCAAGTCCTCCGACTATCGCATCTCGCCGTTCGAGCTGGAGAGCGTGCTGCTCGAACACGATGCCGTCGCCGAGGCCGCGGTGGTGCCGAGCCCGGATCCGATCAAGCTGGCGATTCCGAAAGCCTATGTGCTGCTGACGGCGGAGGCGGACCGCTCGCGCGACACCGCACTGTCGATCTTCCGCCACATGGAGGCGCGGATGGCGCCGTTCAAGCGCATCCGCAAGCTCGAGATCGTCACCGAACTGCCGAAGACGATCTCCGGCAAGATCCGCCGCGTGCAGCTGCGCCGCATCGAGCATCAGCAGGACCAGTCCGACACGCTGCGCGGCCTCGAGTTTCGCGAAGAGGATTTTCCGGAATTGAAAGCCGCGCCCGCCAAGGACGATTAGTCCGTAGGATGGGTTGAACGCAGCGAAACCCATCAGCGGCGGGGACGTGCGGCGATGGGTTTCGCCTTCGGCTCAACCCATCCTACGAGTTCTCGACGGCGGGGCGCATAGCGCCCTCTCGTTCGTCATTCCGGGGCGCGCGAAGCGCGAACCCGGAATCTCTCTTTGCAACAATGTCGGGATTCCGGGTTCGCGAGCAAGTGCTCGCGCCTCGGAATGACGTGTGTGGGGCTGGATCGCGTGAGGCCGCGCAGTCGGGCGCTTACTTGTACTCGCGCTCGTCCCACCACGGGAAATACGCCGGCATGTCGGCGGTGACCTTGTTCTTGAACTGCGCCGGGCGCTTTTCCAGGAACGAGGTGACGCCTTCCTTGACGTCGTCGGAGCGGCCGCGCTCGTAGATGCCGCGGCTGTCGATCTTGTGCGCTTCCATCGGATCATCGGCGCCGAGCATCCGCCACATCATCTGCCGGATTAGCGCCACCGACACCGGTGCGGTCTTGGCGGCGATTTCCTTGGCGAGCGTGCGCGCGGTGTCCAGCAACTGATCGGCCGGCACCACGCGGCTGACCAGCTTGCCGGCGAGCGCTTCCTGCGCCGGGAAGACGCGGCCGGTGTAGCACCACTCCAGCGCCTGGGCGATGCCGACGATGCGCGGCAGAAACCAGCTCGACGCCGCTTCCGGCACGATGCCGCGCTGTGAGAACACGAAGCCGAACCGCGCGGCTTCCGACGCGATGCGGATATCCATCGCCAGCTGCATGGTGACGCCGATGCCGACCGCCGGGCCGTTGACGGCCGCGATCACCGGCTTCAGGCACTTGAAGATGCGCAGCGTCACCTGGCCGCCGCCGTCGCGGACCTGCGGATCGGAGTAATCGATCGATCCGTCGGCATTGCGCCGCACCGGGCCGCGTCGCGCGTCGCGGTCGAACGTATCGGCGCCGGACGACAGGTCGGCGCCGGCGCAGAATGCACGGCCTTCGCCGGTGACGATGACGGCGCGCACGTTGTCGTCCGCATCCGCGTTGTCGAACGCCTCGATCAGCTCGGCCTGCATCTTCGGATTAAAGGCGTTGAGCTTCTCCGGCCGGTTCAGCGTGATGGTGAGGATCTGGTCGGCGACCTCGTACTTGATGGTCTCGAACGGCATCTGGTTTCCTCCAGCGTGTTTTTGTTTATGGGACGTCGCGGCCGGCTCGGCCCGGCCATGCATTCCTTATGAAGGAGATGAGCGCGCAGGTCGAGCCTGCGAACTTCGTAGGATGGGTTGAGCGAAGCGAAACCCATCACGATTTTCGCGAGTGGTGATGGGTTTCGCTGCGCTCAACCCATCCTACGAGGTCAGGTGAGATGACTCAGCGCGGCGATTGCGGCCACGGCTGCTGCGGGCCGCGCAGGCCTTCGAACGCTTTCGCCATGCGCAGCACGCCGAGATCGTCGAAGCGGCGGCCGACGATCTGCACGCCGATCGGAAAACCCTTCGAACTGTATCCACCGTTGATCGAGGCGGCTGGATTTTCCGCCATATTCCACACAACGGTATAGAGGATGTGATCGAACGGGATATCCGGATCGTCGAGTGGCGAAGCAACATCGGCGGCGAAGCTGACCACCGGCGCCACCGGCGAGATCAGGTAGTCGATATCGGCGAACAGCTTCGCTCCCATCGCGCGGATCGCCATGGTCTGGTTGAAGCCGCGCACCACGTCGACGCCGGAGAGATTCGCGCCACCTTCCGCCCAGCGCACGATGTAGGGCAGCACCTGGGCGCGCTGCGCGTCGCTGAGCTTGCTGACGTCGTCCCACATCCGCGCGCGCCAGAACATGTCGAGCCCGTTCATCACCTCGCGGGTGAAGTCGAGCTGCACCTCCTTGACGATCGCGCCCTGCTGCTCCAGCAGCCGCGCCGCGTCTGTGACGACGCGGCGGACGTCGTCATCCAGCGCCATGCCGAAAGAAAGATCGGTGAGCAGGCCGATGGTCTTGCCGCGTACATCGCCGTCGAGTTCGCTCCAGGCGATGTCCTGCGGCGGCAGGCTCATGCTGTCGCGCGCATCGGGCTGTGACAGCACGCTCATCATCAGCGCCGCGTCGTCGACGGTGCGGGTCATCGGTCCGGCGCAGCGGCCGACATAGGGCGGATCGATCGGCACGCGGCCGAGCGACGGCTTCAGCGCGAAGATGCCGCACCAGTTCGCCGGCAGCCGCACCGAGCCGCCGATGTCCGTGCCGAGATGCAGCGGCCCGTAGCCGGCCGCCCCCGCGGCGCCCGCACCGGCGGAGGAGCCGCCAGTGTTCTGCGTCAGATCCCAGGGATTGCGGGTGACGCCGTGGAAGCTGGAGAGTCCGGACGACAGCATGCCGAAATCCGGCATCGTCGTCTTGCTCCACAGAATGCCGCCGGCCTCGCGCAGCCGCGCCGCCGGCGGGGCATCGATGGCAGCCGGGGTCAGCGGCGTGATCGGCACGCCGAGCGGCACCGGCGTGCCTCTGGTCGCGACGTTCTCCTTGATGGTCACCGGAATGCCGTCGAGCACGCCCTGCGGCTCACCCTTCGCCCAGCGCTCGGTCGATGCCCGCGCGGCGCGCCGGGCGCCGTCGGGATCGAACGCATACAGCGCGTTGATATGCGGCTCCCAGCGCTCGGCCTGGGCGATCACTTCGTCCATCACCTCGCTCGGCGAGAATTGCTTGCCGTAGTAGCCGGCGAGGAGTTCGGTGGCGGAGAGATCGTTGAGGGCGATGGCCTTGCTGCTGATGCCGTCAGACATTGGCGGCCACCGGCAGGCGGGTCTCGACGATGCGGGCGAACATGCTGGCGCCGATCGGCAGGATCTTGTCGTCGAGCACGTAGCCGGGATTGTGCACCGGCACGTCGCCGTCGTGGCCGACCCAGAAATACGCGCCAGGGATCGCCTGCAGCATGTCGGCGAAATCCTCGCTGCCCATCTTCGGCTGCTCGCGCAGCTTGACGTTGGCGTCGCCGACGACGCCGCGCGCCACCTCGGCGACGACGTCGCTCTGCTCCTGCTGGTTCACCAGTACGCTGAAGATGTCGCGGATATCGACGTGGATCTCGACGTCGAACGCCGCGGCGATGCCCGCCGCCAGCGCCCGCATGCGTTCGCGCACCAGCTTGCGGATGTCGTCGGAGAAGCAGCGCACGGTGCCGGCGAGCCGCGCTTCGCCGGGGATCACGTTGTAGGCCGAGCCGGAATGGAATTGGGTGATCGACAGCACCGCCGAATGCAGCGGATCGACGTTGCGGCTGACGATGGTCTGCAGCGCCTGGCCCAGCGTCATCGCGATCACCACCGGATCTTTGGAGCGCTCCGGCATCGCGCCGTGCGCGCCGTAGCCCGAGATGGTGATGTCGAAGAAGTCGGCGCCGGCCATCGCCGGGCCGGGCAGAATCGCGATCTCGCCATGGGCGAGGTCGGGCGCGTTGTGCAGCCCGTAGAGTTCGTCGCACGGAAACTTCTGGAACAGCCCGTCCTTCAGCATCGCCCGCGCGCCGCCGAGGCCTTCTTCTGCGGGCTGAAAGATGAAATGCACGGTGCCGTCGAAATTGCGCGTCTCGGCGAGATAGCGCGCGGTGCCGAGCAGCATGGTGGTGTGGCCGTCATGGCCGCAGCCGTGGAAACGGCCGGGAATGGTCGAGCGCCAGCCGAGGTTGGTGTGCTCCTCCATCGGCAGCGCGTCCATGTCGGCGCGCAGGCCGATACGGCGGCCGCCGTCACCCTTGCCCTTCAGCACGCCGACCACGCCGGTGCCGCCGAGCCCGCGAAACACCTCGATGCCCCATTGGTCGAGCTTCTCGGCGACGATATTGGAGGTGCGGACTTCCTCGAAGCCGATCTCCGGATGCATGTGCAGATCGCGGCGGATCGCGGTCAGCTCGTCGGCGAAAGCGTCGATGCGGTCGATGGTCGGCATGTGAGGGATTACCCTTGCGGTCGCAGGTTGAGGCGGGACGTGTCGGCGCGCCGCATGCAAGGCTTCAGACCGAAGTTGCGAGGCGGCCAGGGTGGGTTGGACAACGTCCAGGGGCACCGCTGCAGCCGACCGCGCCCGAGCATGCAGGCACTGCGCGCATCTCACTCGAAAGTCGGGGGTGATGTCAAAGCGCGCGGCCGGCGAAGCTGCGTCGCCGCCGCAACCCCGCTTTGCGTTGCGCCGCGCGCTCGACTATGAATGCGGCGCTCTGGCGCGGAAGCAGGCATTGCGCTGCCGCCCCGAGCCGGCCGTCGGCATGATGCGCTGCGGCATCGAATGATGGGGGCCGCCTCGGCTTGCTCCCGTTCAGACGATGTCGCTCGCTCGATTGAGCTGACTGCGCCGATGCGGACGTGGCGAAACTGGTAGACGCAAGGGACTTAAAATCCCTCGATGGCAACGTCGTGCGGGTTCGACCCCCGCCGTCCGCACCAATTGGCTGAGCGATCTTTGGATCGCCGATTTCCGACCACGCAGCTGCGATGTTCTACGTCCATTTAAAAGGCTGAGATTTTGCTGCTCCAGAAGATTGCATGCGCGACGTCACTCTGAATGTCCTTCGGTAGGAGGTTGGCCAGGTAAGCAAGATTCCGCGTTCGATTTCTGCCCAGTTCCGAAATCCTCGAGTAAATCTTTCTCGGGAATCAGAGGCGAATACAAACTGCAATAAGCCGCGCCCGTAATGCCTTCGAACTGTTCATAAGTGATATTGTAGTGCCCCCCGCGGAGAGTTTGATCGCGAGCCATGTCGTCGTACTGATCGATAAATACGATGCGCTCGATCCTCAAATGATACGCCTTCTTAGCACAAAGGGTGCAGGTTGAGGCTGTGGTGTAAAGCGTTGAGCCGACAAGAGAAACGCCACCCATTTTAGCAGTCTGGAGAAACGCGTTTTCTTCTGCGTGGAGGGCTCGAGTGTATTCTGCCTTGCGCTCTTTCAGGATGAGAGCAAGCTCCGAGCGAAAACAGAACGGGGTTTCTCCGCCATTCTTTAGTTCGATATGTTGTCGGAAACGTTCGGCCTTCTCGTAATCGCTGTAGTCCCGATTGTTAGTCTCGCTCACCTCTAGAAGACCCTCACAGGATCGAAGAGAGCAAGGGATTTGCCCGTCGGGAGGATCGTTCCATCCGATGCCTAGGACATATCCAGAGGGACTGACCACCGCTGCGCCAACCTGTCGAGAAAGGCAGCCGGACATTCTTCTCGCTGTCGCGGCAATCTGCATAGAATGCTCATCTCTGCTAGGTGTGAGAGAGCCTGGCTTGTGAACTAACGTGAGTAATCGGGCGATTTGATATTTTAAATGCACGGGTTCGCCTGTTCTGGGACTAATGAAAACGTCTGCCTTCTGGGCGCATGCGGGAATATCCTGTCCAGTGATCCACCAGGCAATGTTCTCTCTATTTTTCGGAATATCGGTTTCGCTTCGGCCGTCGGCTGGATGGCGTCCGCTCTCCTTTTCCCAGATGCTCTCGATTTCACCTCGCGGCATTCTCATTGCTAGCGATCGGCCGCGGTTTTCTGGAGATCGATAAAGGCAAACAAGGTAGAATTCTGCATAGCGTCGTTTGAAATATTCGACTTCAAACGGATTTCTAAAAGCATCGATAACAAATCGGCGGCGTGCTTGGGCCGTACGATAGGCGCGCAAGATCTTACGCATCGCTTCGGGAAGCACGATCATGTGATCAGGGTGAGGTGTGTAGCTTCGATAGCCGCCATATAGGCGGATTTTGTCACCAGCTTGCTGCATCATCGAAATGAACTGACCGAGCGGGATGGCCTTCTTAATTCCACGCAAAATGTTTGCGGACTCTTCATAAGACTCGATTAGTTGATGGCATTCGTCCTGGCTCATAGAGCCTGGACGGCGGAGAAGCGTCAGTGATTCCAGCTTGCTAACGTTTGCGTCTGCTGCGGTACTGACTTCGTCCGGAAAGCCTTGCGGTCGTTCACCTTTGAGTGCCTGTTCTAGAAGTAAAGCCATAATCACAACGGCGACTTCAATTGCAGTGTAAGAATGCCAAGGTGTCTGATTCCAAATTCGCCTCAGGTTTTTATACTGCAGGGATGCGAGCTGATCTGTCGAAGACGCTCTGTCGTCGTACGCAGGTGGGAGTGAAAAAGCCTTGTCTTTCTTTAGGATTTCAGCGGTTTTTGTGCATCCAGATCCCGTGAAACCAGTTAGTCCAATCACAACAAAACCACGCTTAGCTGCGAATATCGCGTCTGCGTAGCTAGTGTATGTTGATGATGTGGTAGTCACGGAGTAGCTCAATCGCTGTAAAGGAACAGCGAAAGAATACACATGTGCTTCATGGAAGCAATTTGTGTGGCCTTGGCATTTGTTGACCAATAGTATTAGTTGTTCAGACGTCAGTCGCAATTCGATTGCAGCGTTTGCCAAAGGGAAGGGATGGCTAGGGGTAGAGTGTCTTTCCCTTCCCAAACACCCTCTCCAGCACCGGCAAAATCGACGTATCGTCTTCCGCGTTCATGTCCTTTTCGGCGGCGAAGTGCCAGTCGCTGTCGCGCGGGACGGGGGTCGAGGCGTCGCCGCGTTGGATCTTGGTTTGCAGGTCGGATAGCGAGCGTGACCAGTAGTGATTGAGGCGGAGCAGGTCGAGGACGGGGCGATCGCCGTCGAACGGGCGGCCGCTCGTATCGATGGTTTCGCCGCGCCAGTATTTGTAGAGGTGCACGTTGCGGATGGCGCGGATCCAGCGCGGGTTGGCGATGGTCTTGGCGGAGATTTTCGACAGCGGCGAGCGCTTGGTGAAGGCGCGGGTGATCGGCACCGGCGGGCGCTGCTCGTGCCCGGCGGAGCCGAAATAGGGCGAGAACACCCCAACCGCCGGCGCGCCGTCGAAGCGGCCGAGCACGTCGGTGACCTTGTCGGCCACCGGCGAGAACAGGAACTCGTCGATGTCGATGAACGCCATCCATTTGGCGTCGAGCCGGTGCTGCTTGATGCAGTGCCGATACGCCGGCAGCTGCCCGACATCGACCGGCCAATCGGTCAGCGTCACCAGCCCGCGCGCGATCCACGGCGCCAGCACGTCGCGAAAATGGTCGGTGCTGAAATTGTTATAGAGATAGAAGTGGCCGACGCCGACGCCTTCGTGGAAGCGCAGCCATTCGTCGAGGAACGGGGCTTCCTCGCGGAAGATCGCGACGACGGCCAGCGTCGGCACGTCGCGGCTCGCGACGGCGCGGTCCAGCGCGCGGGCGCGCCACACGAACGGCGCGCGCAACAGGTCTTTGAAGCTCGGCATTTCCGTCGCTCCGTGTCCGGCGATCGGCAGGCAATAAGAAGCCGCGATGAATGGCCGACCGAACGGGCTTTTGCAAGCTGTGCAGCGACCACAGCACTTTCTATCAAGCCAGCCGCGAGGGTGGGCCGGGTGGCGCCGCCTCCAATCACGTCAACCGCCATACTCCGGACATGGCCGGCTGATTGTACGAGGGCCTGGTTTCTGTCTATAGACGCGGCTCATGACGAATTTTTCCAGGCTTTCCCGGTTTGCTGTGCTCGGCACCCTGCTGATGGCGGGCGCGGGCGTGTCCGGCTGCGCGGCGATCGGCGACAGCGCGATGTCGCAAGCGTTCGTCGATCCTGCCCGCTATGAGCTGTTCAACTGCGAGCAACTCGCCGCCGAGCGAAAGGGGCTGGATGCGCGGCTCGCGGAGCTCGACGGGCTGATGCGCAAGGCGCAGACCGGCGTCGCCGGGTCGGTCGTCTCAGAGGTCGCTTATCGCAACGACTACATCAACGTGAAGGCGCAGTCGCGGCTGGCCGAACAGACCTGGCGCGAGAACAAGTGCACCGAGACGCCGGCTGCGGCTGCGGCGCCAGCCGTGCCGCCGGCTCCGGCGCCGCGCGGCCGCACCGCGCGCTGAGCGAGGTCGCCCACTACGGTTTCCAGTCGTAGATCCAGGCCTGCCGCGCCAGCAGCCGTTCGCCGCCGAGCGCCCGCATGGCGACATCGCGCGCCAGCGCCAGCGGTCCGGTCAGATGATAGATTCGGCCGTTCTGCCGGGCCAGCCGCTGCACCCGGGCGACACGGTTACGGCGAGCGTTCGCGTAGCGTTGCAACGCTTCTGGCATCGCCAGCATGTCATTGCCGGCGTCGCCAAGGCATCGCGCCAGCACCGCGGCATCTTCGATCGCCATGCCGGCGCCCTGGGCCGCGAACGGCAGCATGCCATGCGCTGAATCGCCAAGCAGGGCGGTGGCGCCGGATGTCCAGGCACCGCCGTCCGGCATTGCCAACAGCGCCCATGTCTTCCAGCTCTCGACCGTATCGATCAGCAACCGCGCGGGAGCCGCCCAGCCGGCCGCGGCGAAGCGGTCGCGGAGCTCGCGCGGTTCGCCGGGCGCGCTCCAGCCCTCGCGCTGCCAGTCCCCCGGCACGATCGCGACCAGGTTGATCAGCCGTCCGCCGGAGATCGGATACACCACCAGATGCGCCTGCGGCCCCATCCACAGCTGCACTCCGCCCAGCGCAAAGCCGGGCGGCAGAGCCGAGACGTCGACGGTGCCACGCCAGGCAATCAGGCCGCTGAAGCGCGGCTGCAGCTGCGGGAACAACTGCCGACGCACCGCCGACCAGATGCCGTCGGCGCCGATCAGCGCCTGCGCCTGCATTTCGCCGCGCTCGCCGCGGTGGCGATACACGACTGTTGTGCCGTGGGCTTGGTCAGCGAAGCTCTCGACCACGCAGCCGAGCCGCAGCTCGATGGCCGGATTGGCGCGGACATGGGCGACCAGCGTGCCCTGCAGATCGCCGCGGTGAATCACCCAATATGGCGCGCCGGCCCGCTCCGCCGCCTGTGCGCCAAGCGGCAACCGCACCAACGCTTCGCCGCTGCGGGCGCTCATCACGGTCACCGCATCGGGCGCCAGCGCCAGCGGCGCCAGCTGATCGGCGAGGCCGAGATCGACCAGCACGCGGCTGGCATTGGGGGAGAGTTGCACGCCGGCGCCCGCTTCGGCCAGCCGCTCGGCTTTTTCCAGCACGATGACGCGGAAGCCGTTCGCGGCCAGCGCCAGCGCGGCCGTCAGTCCGCCGATGCCCGCACCTGCAACGACAATGGTGCGGGTCGCCGTCACGGCCGGTTCAGGCGACCTTGTCCTTCAGCACGCATTCGGGCGGCCGGGCCGCGCCGGGCGCGAGATCCGGCGCGTAGCGATACAGCGTCGAGCAGTACGGGCAGATGATCTCGTTGTCGTTGCCGAGATCGAGAAACACGTGCGGATGATCGAACGGCGGGTTGGCGCCGACGCACATGAATTCCTTCGAGCCGATCTCGATCATGGCAACGCCGGCATCGTTCTGGAAATGTGGAACCACATGGTCGGACATTCAGCTCACCTTTGCTCGCGACGGAGAGGGCACATCACGGTGCAGCGCACCATACCGGCGTCGCTGCATGATTCCTAGACCGCCCGGACAGGCTTTGCCCGTCGAAATTCGACACAATCCCATGATGTTGGAGAAGCCCTTCTTTGGTCGGATCGGTTGTGTCCGAGGTGTGACGCCCCCACATGCGACAGATGAGGGTTGAAACGTCATGGGTCTGAAGCTGGGCGTGGCGAAGGCTGGCATCGCACTCTGCGCGGTCGCGCTGGTGCTGACGTGGCCGCACGCCCAGCGCGCTGCGACGTTTCTTGCCGCACAGGACGACCCCGCGCAACTGG
The DNA here is from genome assembly GCF_003591005.1 of Rhodopseudomonas palustris. Lineage (GTDB taxonomy): Bacteria > Pseudomonadota > Alphaproteobacteria > Rhizobiales > Xanthobacteraceae > Rhodopseudomonas > Rhodopseudomonas palustris_K. The sequence continues at coordinate 41,127 of NZ_QYYD01000027.1, read as the reverse complement.
CGGACCTGCAACTCGGGGCGGCGTTACAGCAGGAGCCGGGCCTGATCGAGCGGCACACCCGCGAAGCGCTCGACGCGCACGACCCTGAACTCGCCGACAGCTTGGTGCAGCTGGCCGCGAGCCGCAACGTCGCGCTGCCCGACGATCTCAAGCAGCGCGTCGCCGAGACGGTCACAGCCGAACGCTCGGCGACCGGCGTGGCCACGCGGTTCGCGACCGGCCTGATCACCGGCAAGGCCGACGACGGCGCCAGCCTGTCCGGCACCATGGCGGGAGATCTGTTCGTGTTCGGCGACATCCGCGACGTCGTGCGCGAGGGCAGCAATCTCGCGACCGGCGCCGAGGTCGACAGGCTGGTGCTCGGCCTCGCAGCGGCGGGCATTGCCATTACGGCTGCGACCTACGTCACGGTCGGCGGCGCCACCCCGGTGCGGGCCGGCCTGACGCTGGTCAAGGACGCCCGCAAGGTCGGCCGGCTCGGCGAGGGGCTGGCGATCTGGGCCAGCCGCTCGGCGCGGGAGGTGGTCGACACGCCTGCACTGAGGCGCGCGGTGGCGGATGGCACGTCGGTTCGTCCGGACAAAACGGTGACCGCCGTCAAGGCGGCGTTCCGGACGGACAAAGCGGGCGGGCTAATGCGGCTCGCCAAGGATGTCGGCAAGGTCGGCGAGAAGGCGGGAACCCGCGGCGCCCTAGATACGCTCAAGATCTCGCAAGGCCCCAAAGACGTCGCCCGCGCGGCGAAGCTCGCCGAGTCGAAGGGCGGCCAGACCCGCGCGTTTCTGAAAATCCTCGGCCGCGGTGCGCTGCTGCTGACGACGGGGGCGTGGAACTTCGCCTGGTGGATTTTTGGCGCGCTGATGACGTTGTTCGGCCTGGTGGTGTCGCTGAAGTCCGGCGTGGAACGCATCACGCAAAGCTGGATCGACCGCCGCAAGGCCCGCCGCGCCCGACGCCTGATCGCTGCAGCGAAACGCGCCGAGTCCGAACGGCTCCGTGCGGACGCTGCGGTCGGGGGCCTGGTGGCGCCGTCTTAGCCAGCGTATGGCCGCGAGCGGAAAAAATGCGCCGTCTGCCTCACAATCGTCATTGCGAGGAGCGAAGCGACCAAGCAATCCATCGTCCGGGGCAGTGCGCGGGGCTGGATTGCTTCGCCTTCGGCTCGCAATGACGCCGAGCGCGCTCCGTGCCCGTGCTTGCTACCCCCACCTGAGCCCTTCGTTTTCAACTACCAACCTTCCCGTTCACAACATCCGGATGGTGCATGCCGAGCTTTGACCACGGCGGAATCGATATCGCTTATCTCGACGACGGCGAGGGGGAGCCGATCGTGCTGGTGCACGGCTTCGCGTCGAACAAGAACGTCAATTGGGTGTATCCGTCCTGGCTGTCGGAATTGAAGCGCGCGGGACGCCGCGTCATCGCGCTCGACAATCGCGGCCACGGCGAGTCGTCCAAGCTGTACGATCCCGCCGACTACGAACTCGCCAAGATGGCTGATGACGTTGCCGCGTTGATGGATCATCTGGCGATCTCGCGCGCCGACCTGATGGGCTATTCGATGGGGGCGCGGATCAGCGCCAATCTGGCGCGCTGGCAGCCGCAGCGGGTGCGCTCGGTCGTGCTCGGCGGTCTCGGCATGGGCTTGCTCAGCAACGAGGGCCGTCCCGGCGAGAACGTCGCGCAGGCGCTGCTGGCGCCGTCGCTCGACGACGTCACCGATCCGGTCGGCCGGACGTTTCGCGCCTTCGCCGATCAGACCCGGTCCGATCACGCCGCGCTCGCCGCCTGCATGCGCGGGTCGCGCGGCCTGATGAGCCGGGAGGATGCGGCCAAGATCGCGGTGCCGGTGCTGATCGCAGTCGGCACCGATGATGACGTCGCCGGTTCGGCGCACGAACTCAGCGCCATCATCCCTGGCTCCGAAGTGCTCGACATCCCGCGCCGCGACCACATGCGGGCAGTCGGCGACCGTGTCTATAAGGAAGGCGTGGTCGATTTTCTGGCGCGCCGGCCGTGATCGCCATCGCCCGCCGGGTTGATCCCGCTGCGACGCTCCCCACCTCAAGTAAGACTTTCGCGAGGCTTACACGGCGAGCGTTGTGAATATTGGGACGAATCAGCGGCTTAGCCCTGGTGGCGACAGCCCGCGGAAGCCGCCCTCGGCCGCCGCGACAGGTTCGCCGCCGGCGTGCTATAGTGACCGGAACAGATGAGATCGAGAGAGCCGGCATGGTGATGCATCAGGTCAATCCACAGACTGCAACGCTGACGACGCTCGATCCGATCTGGGAGCGGGTGCGCAGCGAGGCGGAAGACGTCGTTCGCCGCGAGCCCGAACTCGCCTCTTTCATCTTCGGCAGCGTTCTGCATCACGACCGCCTCGAAGACGCGGTGGTGCACCGCGTCGCGTCGCGGCTCGATCATTCCGCGCTGTCGAGCGATCTGATCCGCCAGACCTTCGAAGACGCGCTGCGTGACGATCCCGACCTCGGCAACGCCTTCCGCGCCGACATGGTGGCGGTGTTCGACCGCGATCCGGCGACCTCGCGCTTCATCGATCCGCTGCTGTACTTCAAGGGCTTCCACGCCATCCAGGCGCATCGGCTGGCGCACTGGCTGCATCTGAAGGGCCGCAAGGACTTCGCGCTGTATCTGCAAAGCCGCGCCTCGGCGGTGTTTCAGACCGATATCAATCCGGCGGCGAAAATCGGCCGCGGCATCTTCCTCGACCACGCCACCGGCCTCGTCGTCGGCGAGACCGCGGTGATCGAAGACGACGTCTCGATCCTGCACGGCGTCACGCTCGGCGGCACCGGCAAGGAGCATGAGGATCGTCATCCGAAGATTCGCCGCGGCGTGATGATCGGTGCCGGCGCCAAGATTCTCGGCAACATCGAAGTTGGTCACTGCGCCCGCATCGCCGCCGGCTCGGTGGTGCTGAAGACGGTGCCGCACAACATGACGGTGGCCGGCGTGCCGGCCAAGGTGGTGGGCGAGGCGGGCTGCGCCGAGCCGTCACGCACCATGGATCAGATGCTCAACGCCATCGGATTGTGATCCGCCGCACGCGAATCGCGGGATTGCGGTTTGCAACTTGACACGAGGGGTTGCGGCGAGCGCCTCGACCCCGTACTGACGGCGGCCCCGCTCGCAGTTGTGTCCCGGACCTTGTCGTCCGCAGCGCCGCCAGCCTCGAGCCTCATCCAGATTTGAACCTCATCCAGAATTGGAGATCACCGTGGACGTTCAGGAAGTCAGAAAGCTCGATGCCTATTTGAAAAAGGTATTCGGCAATCAAAAGATCCGCGTGGTGCCGCGGCCGAAGAAGGACGACTCCGCCGAAGTGTATATCGGCGAGGAATTTGTCGGCGTGCTGTTCGTCGATGACGAGGACGACGATCGCTCGTTCCAGTTCCAGATGGCGATCCTCGAGGACGACCTCGCCGACGTGTGAGGGCGGTTAGCTCTCCGTTTGCTTGGCTGCAGCCGGGGCGCTTCGTCTCTGCAAATGAACTATCAACTCGTCATGGCCGGGCTTGTCCGGGCCATCCACGTCTTTGTTGCCTCTCCCGCCGTAAGGCGTGGATGCCCGGGACAAGTCCGGGCATGACGTGGGGAGATACGGCGAACTAACGACGCTCGTCGTGCAGCCGATGCGTTAGTACCCGAATGAGCACGCACAACCGAGCATCGCAGAAGCTGCTGAACTTCGTCATTGCGAGCGAAGCGAAGCAATCCAGCTCAGTGCACGGCGCTGGATTGCTTCGCTTCGCTCGCAATGACGAGGCAGCTATCCCCGCACAGCGTGTAGCTGCGCTGTTAGTCGGTCGATCGCGGTGGCGACGTCGCGCCAGTTGGTCAGCCATTGCCGGGGAAACCTGAAGGTGAGGTCGGCACCGTCGATGCGGCGTTCGCTGATGCACATGCCCGGCGTCTGCCGGTCGCGGGTGCAGCGTGCGGCGAGCTGTGGTTCGTCGGCCGTGATCAGGTCCTCGGTGCTGTAGGGCGAGCCTTCGACGAATAGGCGAACGCGCAGCCCGTCGTCGACCAGAGCGGTCGACGGCGCCAGATAGCGCGGCAGGATGGTGCGCAGCCGGGTCTCCGGCGCCAGCGCGTCGTGATGCGCGGCGATCGAGACGAAGATGCGGTCGATCGGGTGAAACTCTTCGACGTCCTCCGGCGTCGCGCGCTTCGGCTTCTCCGGCGGCAGCAGCGACGGGTACATGAAGGCGAGGTCGACGCGCTCCTGCGGCCCGGAATGACGCTGAAATTTCACCCGGAAGGCTTTGGTCGGGACGTTGAACAGCGTGTCGCCGACACTGACCGGCGTGCGATCGGGATCGCCGACGGCCTGGGCGCGCCAGGTCGGCCACAGCAGATAAACCACGGCTGCAACCGAAAGGCACGCGATCGTGCTGCCCAGGGCAACCGGCACACGATAGCTGCGCCGCACCGCGGGCGCGCGGCGAGGGCGGGACGCTGACGAAACCGAACGCATTGCAGATCAGAACCCGTGCGATGAGACAATATCGCGCCGCAGCGGAGGTCGCGGCGCGAGTCCTATCCCTCGCACGCCCGCGTTAACCGAAACTTAATCATGCGGTAGCGATCGGGCCGACTTTTTGCGACATCAGGAATGGCTGGAGAGTTGCGAAAGCGGGATTGGGCCGATGTCGCCGGATGCGTTCAACAATCTGTTCTCGCTGCTGATCGGGTTTGCGGTCGCGGGCGCGCTGGCCAGCGGTTATCAGGCGATGCTGCGGCGGCCGGCCGGGTTCGGGCTGCTGCAGCAGGGCGTCGTGGTGCAAAGCTTCGCGGCGATCCCGTTCCTGATGTTCGCTGCGCCTTTCATCATCATGCGCAACACGCTGCTCGGCCCGCGCCTGGAACGGAAGCCGCGGCGGCGCGCCGAGTTCGTGATGCTGGCGACGGTGCTGGCCGGCACCTGGAGCATGATGTCCGGCACCGTGCTGCTGATGGGGCTGCACGCCGCCGGCGTTATCGCCTGACGGCTGCCACCCTAAAAACAATTGCCCTCGGCTGCCCGCATTGCCATGACTGGCCCTGCAACAGGAGACCGAGATGGCGATCTACGAGCTGGACGGCAACAAGCCTGATCTTCCGCAGGATGGAAACTACTTCATTGCCGACACCGCATCGGTGATTGGCAAGGTGCGGCTTCATCCTTCAGCCAGTGTATGGTTCGGCGCCGTGCTACGCGGTGACAACGAGTGGATCGAGATCGGCGAAGGCTCCAACGTCCAGGACGGCTCGACCTGCCATACCGATCCGGGCTTTCCGCTGACCGTCGGCAAGAACTGCACGATCGGCCACAACGTCATCCTGCACGGCTGCAGCATCGGCGACAATGTGCTGGTCGGCATGGGCTCGATCGTCATGAACGGCGCCAAGCTGGCGAACGGCTGCGTGGTCGGCGCGGGCGCCGTCATCACCGAAGGCAAGACCTTCCCAGAGAACTCGCTGATTCTTGGCGCGCCCGCCAAAGTCGCGCGGACGCTGACGCCCGAGCAGGTCAAGGCGATGCTGATGGGGGCGGGCTTCTACGTCGCCAATGGCAAACGTTACGCCAAGGGACTGAAGAAGATCGACTGATTGGCCGATCCGCCTCGCCGCGATGAGGGGCGCGGCGAGGGTCACAGATCAGCCTTCCGATTCGCTGGCTTCGACCGCGGTCGCGATCCGCTCGTGGCCGGCCGCCCACAGCGCGAACTCCTCGGTGCCTTCGGCAAAGGGATTGGCTTCGGCAGGGATGTTCTCGCGCGCGGCTCGCTCGCCGAGTTCGAACGGGTCGTCAGCCATGTCGTCGTCCTTTCAATGTTTGCCGCGGTGCTCGGCTGACGCCGGGCGCTTCGTGGCCCTGGCGCTCTTCTTGAGCGCATCCTTCAGATCGATCGGTACGCCATGCTTCTTCAGCAGATCGGCGAATGCTTCGTCCGCCAGCTCCTGCAATGTCGCCATGCGGTCGCGGCCAAGCTGCTTCAGCTTGTCGAAGGTGTCTTCGTCGAATCCGATCAGCTTGCGCATCGATGGATCTCCCGCGAGCACAAGCCGTCGCCTGGCCAAATCGTTCCGCTGCCAGTATCATCGGGCCTAATCGCGCAAATTTGAAAACCCGGAAGGCTCTGCTGCCGAACAAACTGCGACAGGAGAGCGCATGTTAGGAGGCGGGGCGAGGTCTTTCGGAATGGAGTTGCAGAATGATTCGTAAGGCAATCGTGGCTTTATCGGTCGCAGCGCTGACGGCGCTGGCCGTGCCTAGCGTTGCGTCGGCGCGCGGCGGATTTGGCGGAGGCGGCTTCCACGGGGGCGGCGGCTTTCATGGCGGCGGTTTTCATGGTGGCGGCTTCCACGGTGGTGGTTTCCGCGGCGGTGGTTTTCCCGGCGGCGGCTTCCGGGCAGCCGGCTGGCATGGCGGTGGCTGGCATGGCGGTGGCTGGCATGGCGGCGGCTGGCGTGGCGGATGGCGTGGGCCGGGCTGGGGCGCGGTCGGTCTCGGCGTCGGCCTTGGCCTCGCCGCAGCGCCTTACGCGTGGGGTGGTTACGGATACCCCGGCTACTACAATGGCTATGGCTACGGCTATCCCTACGCGGTCGGCTACGATGACGGCGGCTGCTATCTGAGGACCCAGCGCGTCTGGACGCCTTATGGCTGGCGGCTGCGCCGCGTCGAGGTCTGTTACTAAGCCCGGTTCGGCGGCGTGCTCGCAATCGGCACGCCGCGTCCGCTGCGACGATGCGGAAGCGCTGGTCCGCTCACCAACGCCGTCATGGCCGGCTTTGTCCGGTCAGTTGCATCGTGGCGCGGTCCATCGATGAAACGCGAACGCCCAGCACGAGGCCGGGCATCAGGTAGGCGAAGTTCGTCGCCGTTTGTTTTGCCCTCAAACGTCGTCCTGCTCATCGCGAACCCGCGACAGCCCTGACCCTGTCAGCCTCCAGAATCAGGAAAACCTCCGGCGGGGCATCGCCGGAGGTTCCTGGAGGTTTACATGGGTCCTTTCGTGGTTGTTTAGAAAGTGCGCTGGACGCGGACGGCGCCGGTCCAGGTGTCCTGATCCTTGAACTGATAGCGCGCAACCGGCTTGGTCGAGCCCGGATTTACAGCCGGACCGGTCACACCTTCGTAGTTCTGGTCGATCCGGGTGTAGAGGACTTCGCCCGAGAACGTCAGGTTCTTGACCGGCGTCCACGAAGTGCGGGTGCCGATCTGCGCGATGTTGAAGTTCGGCGTGCCGGTGAAGTTCGACGCCGCGCCACCGACCGCAGCGCGCAGGCCGGCGGTGTAAAGGGCGCCACCGGTGCTGCCGAAGTCGACCGAGGTGTAGGCACCGAACAACGACGTGGCCCACTGCGGGGTCCAGTTGTGGTTGAAGGCACCGCGGATGCCCCAGGCCTTGGTGGTTTCGATGCCGCCGCCGGTGGTGAACACGCCGTCGACCGCCGAGCCGAACGCGATCGACTGGTAGGTGCCGGGGATCGAGTTGTTGCCGAACATCGAGAAGTTGTTCGGGCTGGTGCCGCCGATCACGTAGCGGATCGCACCGTCAGCATAGGTCGCGTCGAAGTTGATGGTGTCGCCCGGGCCGGTCGGCAGGTTCTTGATCGACAGCGCGGCAAGCACCGCGTAGCCCCATTTGTCGTCCGGATGACCGGTGGTCTCGAGCGACGGGTTGTAGTAGCTGGCGCGAATCTGGTGCGCCGCGGCCGACACCTGGAACAGACCCCAGGCCTGGTCGACGCGGATCTTGCCGACGATGTCGGGGATCTGCGTGCCGGCGGTGTAGCTGGTGCCGACGCCAGCACCCGACAGCCAGGTTGCCGCGGTGTTGGTGGCGCCGAGACCGGCGACGTTGAACACGTTGGAAACGCCCTGCGCCTGGCGGTAGCTGCTCTGGTCTTCGAGCGAGATCGAGCCCGACACGCCGTTGCCGAATTCGGCAGTGTACGAAACCTGGTTGACGCCGGTCGAGGTGTCATCGCCGCCGAGCAGGTTCGAGGTAATGTTGCCGGGGGAGCCGTTCCACGGCGTCGAGAACTGCGACACCGCCTTACCGAAGGTGAAACCGGCGAACTGCACGAAGGCGAAGTAAACGCCGAGGCTGCCGCCGGCGACCGCGTCTCCGCTGGTCCAGGTGAACACCGAGTCGAAGTAGGTGCGGACAACGCCGTATTCGGTGGCGGTGCGGGTGTCGATGTTCACGTCGGCGCGCGAGCGGTAAATGGTCTGGTTCGCGAGACGGTTTTGCTGGCCGGCGTTGCCGTTCCAGGCTGGGGTTTCGGTCATGCCCGACGCGTTGGTCGCGTACTCGGCGCGGATGTAACCGCCGAGCTTGATGCAGGTGTCAGTACCCGGAACGTAGTAGAAGCCCGCGCCGTAGAGCGAGCAAACCTTAACGTATTCGACTGCCTTGGCCTTGAGCGGCAGGTCGGCGGCTTGCGCGCTGGTTGCCATCAGAACGGCCGTGCTGCCCAGCATCAGGCCCTTGACGAAATTCATTTGAAACCTCCAAGTTTGCCGGTTGGGCACACCGTTGGCTTCAAAGATCGCCGCACGGTCTGCCCGCGAACCACCCGCTGAGCGCCGGCATGTCTGCAGGGCGCCCGGTGGGCAGGGACGACTTTGAGGTGCCCCCCTCCGTCGATCTCAGATTCGATACATAACAAAGTTAGCTATTGGAAGGACCTAACCAGGGGGCACGCCGTCATTCGGGGAACTTGTGGCCGCACCGCAACACTGTGTCACGGATCTGTCACACCTCGTTGAACTGGCACGCACCTTGCCGATGAACAAAAGTGCGCAGCAAAGTTCTCGAAGTTGGCATAATCCTCTGAATCTCAAGCGGATTCAGAATATGCGGCTTTGTGAAGGTGGCGTGAAACTCCGGGAGACGCTACATTCTTGCGCACTGAAGGTAATACTTTGGTCGCCGCCGGGCGGAACAAATAGCTTATCAAAATACATTCAGTCCCTCACCACAGGGCGAATCGATGCTCGGCAGGCGTGGGGAAACGGCGATTGGAGGTCCAGGGTATGCCGGCAAGGCACAGCGCGCAGAAGCTCGAACCAACCGAGATTGATCTCGGCGACGCGACCGCGCGTCCTGATCATTGCTTGTCGTATCAGGTGATCTGGGATTTCGTTTCGATCAGCAACAATTTGGAGGACATGCGCCGATCCTGGGCAAAGCTGTTCGGCATCAGCGGATCGCAATGGCTGATCCTGATGGCGATCAGCGATCTCGACAAGGGCAACGGCGTATCCGTCGGCGAGGTCTCCGACAAGATCCACGCCGTCTCGACCTTCGTGACGACGCAGACCAAGATCCTCGAGCGTCTCGGGTTGATCAATCGCGTCACCTCGCCGAACGACGCCCGCGTTGTATTGATGTCGCTGTCGGAAACGGCGCAGGCCAAGATGGCCGAGCTGACGCCGCGCTGGGAGGCGCTGCACGCTTACATCTTCAGCGACTTCGACGCCGCTGCGCTGCACGACGTCAAAGCCAAGCTCGAAATGCTCAAGCGTCGTACCAAGATCGCAATGCAGCGCGTAGCGGAAGACTGAGCGCGAGATTATCAGCTGCTTCCAATTCGCTTAGTTGCTCCGTCATGGCCGGGCTTGTCCCGGCCATCCACGCCTCTTCCGCATTTCCTCGAGCAAGGCGCGGATGCCCGGCACGAGCCTGCACGAGGCCGGGCATGACGCGTTGAATCGGAAGGTGTCAGATTTGATCCGAGCTCTCGGGATGGCGGCGTCGCTCGATGCCGCCCCGAAAAAGTTGCGGCCAGCCCTGGGGGAGGCTGGCCGCGCACGATCCGATCTGGGACGGGGAGGGGTGGGGATTCGACCGGATCGTGAGTCCTGTTTTGCGTGAGCTGTTGCTCGGTAAACGTATCAGCGCTGCTGTGCGCTGGCGGTGGCGACGGCCGGGCGATTGTCGCCGAGAGCGACCCACTCGCTGACGTCCGTCTGCGACTGGCGCTTGACGAAGCGGTAGCCGGTCTCGGTCCAGGCGACGACTTCCTCGTTCTGATTGTCGAGGATGAATTCGCCCTTGTCGGTTTTCACCGTCAGCACCGCGTGGCCTTCATTCTTCTTGTCGCGGACGACGGTGATCAGCAGCGCCTCGCGCGGCCATCCGGCGTCGATCAGCATTTTGCGCTTGAGAAGTACGTAGTCCTCGCAATCGCCGTAACCGTCGTTCGGCAGCGACCACTTCTCGACCACACCCCAATGGTCCATGTCGGTCAGCGGCTTGATCGTGTCGTTGACCCAGCGATTGACCTTCAGCAGGTCGCGCCAGGCGGTCTGCGTCAACACGATGTCGCGCGCCTGGGTGCGGCCGCCGCGGCAATCCGCGGGATTGTCTGCGCAGAATTCGATCCAGCCGATCGGTGCGCGCGTGGTATCACCGATACTGGCGTAGCGAACTTTCTCCGTTGCCTGTGCCGTCGCGGTCATTGCGGTGATCGCCGCGGCGATGAGTAGTCCCGTCCGAAATCCCCTGCTACCAAACATTGTGGCCCCCGTTTCTTGTTGGGACCATGTTTTGCACAAACGATTTGCAGGGCCGCTAAATCAACGAAGCAAAGTCGAGGCGAATACTCGTAAAACCTGGAGCGTGTTCGATTTATACTTGAATCGAATTTGCGTAAAATTTGATGCAATCGGATTTGATTCAAATGCGACCGGTTAAGCGACAAGCCATTGCGGAAAGGCAGCTAATCGATCCAGCGCTCGGCTGCATTAACCATCGCTCGGCCCCGCGAAGAGGCCGGGATGGGGCGTCGCTGCGCTGTGGGAGGCACGGAAAATTGGGGCGGTGAAGCGGCCTCGAGGCCGCGACCGTTCACCGGGCGGTAACGCTGTCTTCGAGCGTTTCTTCGAGCTGTTCGTGGACGAACTCGAGCGCGAAGCCGTCGTCGAGGGCGCGAACGACGCGGGACTGCACCCGGCCGAGATACACCATCGAGTTCATCGGCGGGCGGCTCTCGGCCGCGATCGCCGCGCCGGAGCGCGACATGTCGATGATCCGGCAGCTCATCCGGCTGCCGTCCTCCAGGGTGAGCACCGCGATCGGATTGCGCGGCACGATGCGGTCGTGGCGGCGGTCTTCCGGCAGGTTGAGGATGTCGCGATTGGCCAGCCAGGTGAGCTGCGCCGCCAGCTTGTCGCGCTTGCGGGGCGTGGCACCCACCGTCATGGCGAAGCCGTTGTCGATGATACGGGTGATTTTGCCTTCCACCCGGCCGATGTGATCGAGATAGGCGACGACGCGGTCGCCGACATTGCCGATGCCGGGCGCCAGCATCGCCAGGCCGCCGGGCGACATGTTGATCACCTGGCACGGATATTCCCGGCGATCGGGCAGCATGTAGCGGCCCAGCAGGTGCACCTTGACGCGCTGGAAACGACGGCGCTCGGCAGCTGCCGGCAGATGGATTGGTTTGTGCAACGCCACGGATTTCCGCTGCTCGCCGGAGTGCAATGACTGCAACCATAGGCTGCTCACGGTTAACACCACGTTAGCGATCGGTATTTGCGCACGCTCCCGTTCCAATCTGTGATCGAGCCGACACGCGCCGCGTGATCGCGCGTGTGTTCGAGATATCCGGGTCCATTCCTCGCCCCATTGATCTTGCGAAGGGCGTCGATCATCATGATGCCGATTAGTTTGTAGTCATCATGCATCTGCTTTTGCTCGCGCACGTCGAGGATACTTGGCATGAGCTCGTTCCGGCAGTCGCAGAATGAGCTTCTCGGCAAATTGCCGCGCGCTTGCTTCGAGCTTCTGCACCCGCATCTCGCCACTGTCGAATTCAACACCGGCATGGTGATGGTGGAAGCCGGCACCGCGTTCCGGCGGATCTGGTTTCCGCATTGCGGCGTGGTTTCGCTGGTTCTCGGCCTCGATGACGATGTGGCGATCGACGTCGGCATCGTCGGTCGGGATGGTGTGATCGGGATCACGGCCGCAGAGGCCGACGTCGCGCGCACGGCTGCGATCGTGCGTTGTCCGGGGACCGCATCGGCCATCGACCGCGATGTCTTCCGGCACGCTTGGCAGCAGAGCGAGCAACTGCGCGCAGCGTTGACCGGCTGGCTGTGGCGGCAACTCGGCGCCGCGGAATTGAACGCGGCCTGCAATGCAGCGCACCCGATCGAGGCACGCCTGTGCCGCCGGCTGCTGATGCTGCGCGATCTTGCCGGCAGCGACCGGCTGCCGCTCACCCAGCAGCATCTCGCCCAGATGCTGGGTGTGCGGCGCAACAGCGTTTCGCTGGCCGCGATTGCGCTGCGCCGGGAAGGGCTCCTGCGCTACAGCCGGGGCAGCTTGCAGATCCTGGATAGAGAAGGCCTATTGGAGCGGGCGTGCTGCTGTTATACGGCCCGGGAGGTGGCCTTCAGGCAGCAGCCGGTGCGGCCGACCGCCGCGCCCATGTGAAAAAGGGCATCAGTTTTTTTCGACTTTGCGCAAGATCAAACCTCCTATTGCGGCGTGCGTTATTGCACACTCCGTTGAGGAGAACCCGATGGCCACCATCACTACCAGCCTTGCCGGTTTGCGCGACGGCCGCGAGACGCTCGCCGATGCCGAAGAGGAATTGCGTGTGCTCACCGCTCTGATCGGCTGCATCATGGTCGCCGAGGACGCGACCGGTCAGCAGGACAGCCGCAAGCCATTGCATCACCTGACCCCGCCAAACATGGCCGGGCTCGCCAAAGCGGGCTGACGACGGCACAACTACTTGCTGTGAGTAGTTGTACGAAGTGGACTCTGCGGTCCGCGGCACGAATAGTTGCTGCGCCCGCGCTCTGATAGTGACAGCCCGCGGCACTGCGAAATCCCTGCCGGAGCGCGTGGTCGCACCGCATTCGGCCTCTGCCGGGGTGGGTGCCATGCTGACGAGCCGCCAATCCTTGAACGACCTTTTGGCCGAGTTGCCGTCACGCGATTGGGACTTGCTGCGGCCGCATCTGCGCGTGATCGAGTTGAACTTCGGTCCGGCGCTGATCGAGGCCGGATTGCCCGTCAAACAAGTCATCTTCCCGCACGGCGGCATCGTCGCGACGATGGAGATCCTGAGCCGCGGCGAGTCGATCGAAACCGGCATGATCGGCCGCGGCGGCGTCGTCGGTAGCGGTGCGGCCTTCTACGACGTGCCGTCGCCATCTGCCGCTGTGGTGCGCTTCCCTGGTCCCGCGTCGGCAATCGAGGCCGGCCAGTTCCGGAGCCTGATGGGCATCAGCGCTGCGCTGCGCGACGTGGTGATGCGGGATCTGTGGACGCGGTCGGTCAAGGCCGAGCAGACCGCCGCCTGCAACGCGGCGCATTCCGCCGAGCAGCGGCTGTGCCGCCGCCTGCTTCACTCGCGCACTTTGAGCGGCAGCGACACGATGCTGCTGAGCCAGGATCTCATGGCGCAGATGCTCGGCGTGAAGCGCAATACCATTTCGCTGATCGCGCACGCCTTGCAGCAGAAGGGCGTAATCCGTTACAGCCGCGGGCGCATGGCGATCATCGATGTCGACGCGCTGGCCAGTCGTTCGTGCGAATGCCAGCTTGCCGATGGGTCGATCCGGCCGCTGGCGTCCCCGCGGCTGTCGCTGGCGCCGCGCGCGGTGCCCGAATGCAGCATTCAGCGCAGCCCCTCATAGACCATCAGGCCGCGCGCGACTTCCCACTTGCGCAAGATCCGCGGCCGCAACCGCCGCGACGGCCGGCCAAGCGTCCGCCACGCGGTCAGACGGAGTTCGCCGAGCGGACTGTCGAGCCTTGGGCCGACCACGGCGAGCAAGCCGGTCATGCTCAGCGGAGTGTGCAGCCGCGGCGCAAACGGCAGGAGCAGCAGCTCCAGATGCGCCGGTGGTGCGCCCCGCTGGGTGCTGGTGACGCCGGCGACCAGTGGCAGTGCTTCTTCGGCGACGACGCCGAGAAGGTCCTGGCACTCGCTTCGGCTGTCGGTGGCGAATAGGCCAGGCAGGCTCAGGCCCTTCATGTCGCGGCCGAACAAGGCGCACAGCCGGGTTCCGGCCACCCGAAACGGGTAGCCGGCTGCCGCGTCGCACGACAGCACGAAGATATCGCCGAGCAGTCCGCGGACCGCGCTCGGCTCGATAGCGCCGCGCTCGGGCGCCAGCGCGGTGCCGCGCTGGCTGTCCCAATACGCAAAAAAGGCGCGACTCGACGGATGCTTCATACCGGTCCCTGGCCCACGTCCAGCGCGTCTCGGGACAGGTCTGTCCCGGATCCGCGCGGCGCCGGCCCATGAATTGTTGTGCCGGAGGGGCATTGCAGCGTCCATGCCGGAAGCCCAAGGAGTCCCGGTTAACCCCTGTTTTGTGGCGTTAACCCTAAGTTAACTACGCGCTTTGCATCGGCCGCGCGGTTGCTATGGTGGGCTCGTTCTTCTTCGGCGCGGATGAGCTCCAGGCATCCGGGCAGACGGGCAGGGTGGCTGCAAAACAAAACCGGCGTCGCGCGGGGGTCACCGCAGCGGATCGCACGGCAGGATCGGAGGGGGCGCTTTCTCAGGGCGTCCCCTTTGCCGTTTCGGTCTGAGCGCAGCCCGATTGCATTTCACTCCATCGGGAAATGCTCTAAGGGATCACATGTCCGGTCCGGGCCGCGCCGCGGCGGGCCTTTCCGCAACAGGTCGTATCCCGTTGGAATCTCAGCCCGCCCAGCCGCCGCTGCCGTCTCCGCCGGAGCCGCCGCGCGAGCCGATCCTCAACCTGCCGGGCGCGTTGACGGCTTATGTGGCGCTGCTCGCGATCATTCATTTGCGCGTGCTGCTGCCGCCGGACCTCGAATACTGGACCATCGAGGTGTTCGGCTTCATCCCGAAGCGCTACGACGCCACGCTGCTGGCCGCGCCATTCCCGGGCGGCGCCGGCGCCGAGATCTGGACCTTCGTCAGCTATTCGCTGCTGCACGCCAATCTCAGCCATATCGTCTTCAACGTCCTTTGGCTGCTGCCGTTCGGCAGCGCGGTGGCACGAAGGTTCGGCGCGGCACGCTTCTTTCTGTTCATGGCGGTCGCGGCGGTCGGCGGCGCGCTCGCCCATCTGGTCACCCATGAGCACGAGATCGCCCCGATGATCGGCGCCTCGGCGTCGGTGTCCGGCGCGATGGCGGCGGCGATCCGGTTTGCTTTTGCGCGCGGTGGCTTTCTGTCGCTGCGGCGCGGCGATGCCGACGCGGCAGCACGGGTGCCGGCGCAGCCGCTGACCCGCGCGCTGCGCGATCCGCGGGTGCTGGCGTTCCTCGGCATCTGGTTCGGCATCAACATCATCTTCGGCGTCGGCTCGATCGCGGTCGGCAACGAAGGCGCGAGCGTCGCCTGGCAGGCGCATATCGGCGGCTTCTTCACTGGTCTGCTGCTGTTCTCGCTGTTCGATCCGGTGCCGCGCCGCAACGCAGTAACAGCCGGGCCGAACTAACAGTTAGCAGCTGCGAGATGCACCGTTGCGTTGCGACAGGTTTGTTGCGACGCCCGCACGGCAACGCGGATTTGCCTTATTCCTGCATATCCTTGCTGATCAGTTCGGGCGTTCTGGTACGTAGAACCCTTGCCTCGGCCTCGGGTCTTGACCACATGAACTAACGACGCGCCGCGCTCCCGAAAAGCGTGGCCAATCAGGGAGGCGACGATGACGGTGCAGGCAATTCTGGAATCCAAAGGTCGCTACATTTACAGCGTCGAGCCGGACGAGCGGTTGTCGGCTGCGGTGAAGACGCTGGCGGAGCGGCGCGTCGGCGCCGTACTGGTGATGCGCGGTGCGCGGCTCGACGGCATCCTGTCGGAGCGCGACATCGTCCGCGTGCTGGCCGATCGCGGCCCGGCGGCGCTGGAGCAGCCGGTGCACACGGTGATGACCCACGACGTCGTCAGTTGTCGGCAGACCGACCTCGTCGGCAGCATCATGGAAGTCATGACCAACTCCAAGTTCCGTCACCTGCCGGTGCTCGACGGCGACCGCGTCGTCGGCCTGATCTCGATCGGCGACATCGTGAAGTGGCGGCTCAGCGAATACGAACACGAACAGCAGGCCCTGCACGACTACATCAAGTCGGCGTAGCGCGTTCTTGCCCCCCCGCATCGGCCTAAAGTAGCGCGTTCCTGCCCCAAGCACGTCATTCCGGGGCGGTCGCGAAGCGACCGAACCCGGAATCTCGATGGGTTCTGCACTCCGGCATTTCCACAACCGCTGGATTCCGGGTTCGCCCGCGAAGTGCGGGCGCCCCGGAATGACTCGCGGAAAGTTGAGCGCGTTAGGTCTCGACCGGCACTTCGGCCTTCGCGGCGTCCGGAGAAACCTCTTCGATCGCTTCGCGGATCGAATCGATGGCGCGTTCGGCGGCGCGGGCGCCGTGGGCGATCATTTCGTCGGCGCGATGAAAGTCGAACCAGCCGATCCGGCCGACCCGCGGCGAGATCAGCATGTCGGGCGGATCGCCGGCGAGCCGGGCGCGCGTGATGCGGTCCTGCATGATGTTGAAGGCATCGACCATCACCTTGGAGATGCCCGGCCGGCTGTCGCTGCCGAACAGCTCCTGTTTCACGAACCGCTCCGGCGAGAAAAACCGGCCGAAGCCGCGCTTCGGCGCCGGCTCCGGCGCGGGCTCGATGGTCTCCTCGATGGCGCCGTGCGAGAAGATGGTGGTGCCGTGGCCGAAAATATCGCTGGAAACGTTGGCGGCGATCACGATCTCGGCGCCGAGCGCGCGCGCCGCCGACACCGGGACCGGATTGACCAGCGCGCCGTCGACCAGCCAGCGATCGCCGATCAGCACCGGCGAGAAGATGCCGGGCAGTGCGTAGGACGCCCGCACCGCGTCGACCACCCGGCCATGCGTCAGCCAGATCTCGTGGCCGGTGCGAATCTCGGTCGCGACGCTGGCGAATTTCTGCTTGAGGTCCTGAATCTGAATCTGGCCGAGCGTCGCCTCGAGCTGCGCGGCGAGCCTGCTGCCGCCAATCAGGCCCGAGCCATTCAGCCGGATGTCGAGATAGCCGAGAATATTGCGCGGCTGCAGCTGGCGGGCCCAGTCCTCCAGCGTATCGAGGTGGCCGGCCACATAGGCGCCGCCCACCACCGCGCCGATCGACGTGCCGACCACGACGTCCGGCGTGATGCCGGCGCCGAGCAAGGTCCGCAGGATACCGATGTGGGCGAAGCCGCGCGCCGCTCCGCCGCCGAGCGCCAGGCCGATCACCGGCCGACGGATGGTGTCGAGCCCGACCTTTCCGGGCACCGGCGGGCTGCTGGACCCGCGACCAATCAGATTTTCCAGCACGGTAGTCTCCTCGAACCGGCAAGCCCTTCTGCGAAAGAAGGCCTGCGCGGTGTAAATCAGTCGGCATCGAAGCGCGATCCATTGATCTGTGCCAGCATGCCTTGCGCCGCATCATGGAGCGCTGCGCGGGTCCGAACTAGGGGGAAATCGTGACAATCCGGCGAAAATGACCACGATACCGCTTAGGCTGTGTGTCGCGGACCGTGCGTCCGGCGGAGGCTTGAATTTGCCGCGTTTTCAGTGAAAACCAACGGACATGATTTGCAGGGGTAAAATTGGCCGGGCAGGGCCGCGCGCACGGCTGACGCTCGCCTGTGCGTCCGTGTGCTGGGCCGCTCTCCTGCTGCAGCCGGCATCGGCGCAGTTCTTCAGCGATCGGCCGCCGCCGATCCCGCCTGCCTCGGTGCCGGAGCCGCCGGCCGGCGGTGCCATCAGCCTCGCGCCCTCCGCGGGACCAGCGGCCGTACCGACCTTGCCGGCTCCGCTCACGCAGCCGCCCGTCGCCGCGGTGACCTCGCCTGTCACGTCGCCGTTGCCGGCCCCCGCCGCTGCGCCGCAGGGCGTGCTGGCACTGACCGCGCGCTACGGCAAGGATCTGCCGACCATCAACAGCGGCCTGGTGTGGCGGGTCTATTCCGACCGGCCTGACGAGACCGGTGTGATCAAGCTGGTACGCGAGGATCACGGCGCGACGCCGAACATCGTGCTGCCGCCAGGCAACTACGTGGTGCACGTCGCCCACGGCCTGGTCAGCGCCGTGCGGCCTGTGAGCCTGAAGGCCGACACCGATCGCGAAGCCTTTGTGCTGCCGGCCGGCGGGCTGCGGATCGAGGGCCGCGTCGGCGGCACGCGGATTCCGCAGAACCAGATCTCGTTCTCGATCTTCAAGGGCAGCCAGTTCGACAACGCCCAGCGCGCGCCGCTGGTACCGAACGCCGCCGCCGGCGATGTCGTGCTGGTGCCGGAAGGCACGTACTACATCGTCTCGAACTACGGCGACGCCAACTCGGTGGTCCGATCCGACATCCGCGTCACCGCCGGCAAGCTCACCGACGTCACCGTCACCCACCGCGCCGCGGTGATCACGCTGAAGCTGGTGTCGGACAAAGGCGGCGAAGCGCTCGCCAACACCGCCTGGTCGGTGCTCACTCCGGGCGGCGACGTCGTCAAGGAATCGATCGGCGCGTTTCCCCGCGTCATCCTGTCCGAAGGCGAATACCGCGCCATCGCCAAGAACGAAGGCAAGATGTTCGAGCGCGGCTTCAACGTCGTCAACGGCGTTGACGGCGAGATCGAAGTGCTGGCGCGCTGACGGTCGCCTTGCGTCGGTTGCCGGCGTCATATTCCCTAACGCCAACTAACCATCGCACGACATAAAACTATCATAATCAGGCGTTGCGCGCCCTGGTACCGCGACGTTTACATCGTCTTAATCTGGAATACGTCGACTGCGCCTGGAACTGTGTGGGCGCGGGGACGCGACAAGTGACGGCCAGACTCAATCGGGAGACGTTGCGGACTCAGCTCTCTGCCGATCTCGCAATTTTGCAGCGCAAGTGGTACGCGGCGGTCCAGCCTGGACAGTCGCTGCCGAGCTATGAAGAGGTGATGCTCGGCAGTCTCGGTCGGCTCGCCGACCAGATGGCGCTGCTTCAGATCACCGGCGACAAGCCCGGCGTGTCGCGCACCGGCCGCTACGTGCAGCAATGGCTCGGCGACGCGCGCTGGGACATTCCGCTCGACGCACTGTCGCCGGATTGCGCCACGGCGCTGATGCAGACGGCGCGCAGCGCGCTGCAGAACCAGCAGCCTTATCTCGGCACGGCGCATGTGGTGCGGGACGGCATCGTGCAGAAATATGTGCTGCTGGCGCTGCCGACCGCGTCGCGCTGGGGTGCGACGCTGATCGGGGTCTACATCAACGAAGACGGCTTCCGCTACAATCTGCTGGATGCGATCTTTTCGTCGACCGACGACGGCATCGTCTCGCTCGCCGCGATCCGCGACTCCGACGAGCGGCCGTTCGACTTCCAGATCGTGCATCTCAACGACGGCGCTTCGGAGCTGCTCGGCGAGGCGCCCTCCGCGCTGCAATGGAGCCGGCTGTCGGCCGGCAAGCATTTGCTGTGCGATCCGGCCGTGGTCGCGCGGCTGCTGGCGCTGGTCGACAATGGCGGCCAGGATACCATCGCGATCGACACCATCGATCGCAATCTCAGCCTCGGCGCCAACGGCTTCGGCGATATCGTGTCGCTGACGATTTCCGACATCACTTCGCTGAAGAAGCGCGAGGAGTCGTTCCGGCTGCTGTTCGACGGCAATCCGATGCCGATGTGGGTGTTCGATTCCGCCACGACCGAATTTCTCAGCGTCAACGACGCCGCCGTGCAGCACTATGGCTACGATCGCGAGACCTTCCTCGGGATGACGTTGCGTGAGATCTGGCCGCGCGACGAATGGGCCGCGCACAGCCACGCGCTGCTCAGCATCGGGGACAGTTATCAGTCACAGGGCAATTGGCGCCACCTCAAGGCCGATGGGTCGCTGATCGAAGTGCTGACGTTCGGTCGCCGCGTGGTGTTCGACGGCCGCGACGGATTTCTGGTCGCGGTGGTCGACATCACCGAGCGGCGCAAGGCCGAGGCCAAGATCGCCCATATGGCGCATCATGATGGCCTGACCAATCTGCCGAACCGCGTGCTGTATCAGGAGCGGCTGCAGCAGGCGCTCGACCAGCGCCGCAGTGGCCATGGCCATGTCGGTGTGCTGTGCCTCGACCTCGACCTGTTCAAGAACGTCAACGACTCGTTCGGTCATCCGATGGGCGACCGGCTGCTGCGCTGCGTCGCCGAGCGGCTGCGCGGCGCGATCGGCGGCGGTGATCTGGTGGCGCGGCTCGGCGGCGACGAATTCGCGCTGGTCCTGAGCCAGGTCGGCTCACCCAACGAGGCCAGCGATGTCGCCGCGCGGCTGATCGCGATCGTCAGCGCGCCGTACGACATGGACGGGCTCGAAGTCGTGATCGGCGCCTCGATCGGGCTCGCGCTGGCGCCCGGCGACGGCGACGATTGCGAGGCGCTGCTGCGCAACGCCGACATGGCGCTGTACCGCGCCAAGGCGGCCGGCGGCGGCTGCCACCATTTCTTCGAGAAGGAGATGGACCGCCAGGCGCAGATCCGCCGTGACATGGAGATCGATCTGCGCCACGCCTTCGCGCATGGCGAGTTCGAACTCCACTATCAGCCGCTGATCGATCTTGCCGACGACCGCGTCAGTGGCTTCGAGAGCCTGCTGCGGTGGCGCCATCCCGAGCGCGGCATGATCTCGCCGGCGGATTTCATCCCGGTCGCCGAAGACATCGGGCTGATCGTCGGGCTGGGCGAATGGGTGCTACGCGAGGCGTGCCTCGAGGCGGCGCGCTGGTCGAATGATATCAAGGTCGCAGTCAATCTATCGCCGGTGCAGTTCCGCAGCCGCAATCTGGTGCAGGTGGTGATTTCGGCGCTGGCGCAGTCGGGTTTGGCGCCGCGGCGGCTGGAGCTGGAGATTACCGAGTCGCTGTTTCTCGCCGACAGCGAAGCTAATTTGGCAACGCTGCATCAGCTGCGCGCGCTCGGCGTGCGGATCTCGATGGACGATTTCGGCACCGGCTATTCGTCGCTCAGTTACTTGCGCAGCTTCCCGTTCGACAAGATCAAGATCGACCGCTCGTTCGTGCGCGACGTCACCGCGCGCCCGGACTGCCTCGCCATCGTCCGCGCCATCGCCGGCCTCGGCCGCAGCCTCGACATCACCACGCTGGCCGAAGGCGTCGAGACGGTAGAGCAACTCGGCGCGCTGCGCGCCGAAGGCTGCCACGAGGTGCAGGGTTTCCTGTTCAGCCCGGCACGCCCGGCGTCGGAGATCGCCGGGCTCCTGGCGAAGTACGGGCATGCAGCGTCGAGGGCGGCGTAGTCACTAGCAAGGTGGTTGCGTCAAGCACAGCGCGTTCCCTCTCCCGCTTGCGGGAGAGGGGTGGGGTGAGGGCGCCGCGAGTCGCTGGATCTCGGCGTCATCCGGACGCCATCGTGTCGGATTGCGAGCCCGGCAACGACGCTTTAAGAGGCGGCGCAGTTTCGCCGACCCTTCCGCCATTGCGAGCGCAGCGAAGCAATCCAGCGCCACGCGCGCGGCGTGGATTGCTTCGTCGCTTCGCTTCTCGCAATGACGGCAACGCCTCAGAACCGCGTCACCACGTCCGACAGCGCCGGGCGCGGGCGGTCGTCGTTCGGGCGTGTTCGCGTGCCGATGTGAATGAAGCCGGCGAGCTTTTCATGCGCCGCGAGGCCGAGGCCGGCGAGCACGTCGCGGTCATAGGCGATCCAGCCGGTCAGCCAGTTGGCGCCGTAGCCGAGCGCGGTGGCGGCGGCGACGATGTTCATGCAGCTGGCGCCGGCGGATAATTCCTGCTCCCAAACCGGCACCTTGGGATGCGGCTTCGGCGAGCTCACCACCGCGATCACCAGCGGCGCTTCCGACAGCCGGCCCTGTTCGGTGGCGATCTCCGCGGCGGTCGCCTCCGGATGCTTGCGGGCGAACACCTCGGCGATCACCGCGCCGCCGCGCGCCCGCGCCTCGCCCTCGAACACGATGAACCGCCACGGCGCGATCTTGCCATGATCCGGCACCCGCGCGCCGATCGTCAGGATCGTCTCCAGCTCCTCGGGCGAGGCCCCCGGCTCGGTCATCTCGCGCGGCTTGACCGAGCGGCGGGTCTTCAGGAAGTCGATGGTGTCGGGCATGGACAGGCTTTCGAGCAGATACGGTCCCCGCGTGTTACCGCACCACGCCTGCCCAGGCGAGGCGAAGCGGCGCGGATTGGAGCGATTGTGATCCGCTCGCCGACCGCCTCGCGTCGTGTGCTTCTACGCCGCCTCCCGCGCCCGCCGCACGTCCGGCGGCGTCGCCTCATCGACAAGCGCGGCGATCGCCTCGTCGGTCGGCATCACCTTCTGGCCGTCGCTGCCGAGGCGGCGGACGGAGACCTGATGGGTCTCGGCTTCCTTCTTGCCGACCACCAGCAGGGCCGGGACCTTGGCGAGCGAGTGCTCGCGCACCTTGAAGTTGATCTTCTCGTTGCGCAGATCGATGTCGGCGCGCAGGCCGGCCTTGCGCAAGCTGGCAAGAACCTTCTGCGCGTAGTCGTCGCCTTCCGACGTGATCGTGGTGACGACCACCTGCACCGGCGCCAGCCACAGCGGGAAGTTGCCGGCGTAGTGCTCGATCAGGATGCCAATGAAGCGCTCCATCGAACCGCAGATCGCGCGGTGCACCATGACGGGCGCCTTCTTGGCGCCGTCGGCGTCGATGTAGAACGCGCCGAAGCGTTCCGGCAGGTTGAAGTCGACCTGCGTGGTGCCGCACTGCCAGTCGCGGCCGATCGCGTCGCGCAGCACGTATTCGAACTTCGGCCCGTAGAACGCGCCTTCGCCGGGGTTGATCTCGGTCTTGATGCGGTTGCCACCGCTCGCCTTGATCTCGGATAACACCGTGGCCATCACGCGTTCGGCGTGATCCCACATCTCATCCGTGCCGACGCGCTTCTCCGGACGGGTCGAGAGCTTCACCGTCAGTTCACCCTCGAAGCCGAAGTCCGAGTAGGTGGACAGGATCAGGTCGTTGATCTTCATGCACTCGTCGGCGAGCTGCGCCTCGGTGCAGAACACATGCGCGTCGTCCTGGGTGAAGCCGCGCACCCGCATCAGGCCGTGCATCGCCCCCGACGGCTCGTAGCGATGCACCACGCCGAATTCGGCGAGGCGCAACGGCAGGTCGCGATAGCTCTTCAGGCCGTGCTTGAAGATCTGCACGTGACCCGGACAGTTCATCGGCTTCAGCGCGAACCAGCGCTTGTCCTCGGCGTCCTCACCGGCCGACTGCGCCGCGAACATGTTTTCGCGATACCAGTCCCAGTGGCCCGACGTCTCCCACAGCACCTTGTCGAGGATCTGCGGCGCGTTGACCTCGTCGTAATTGCCGGCGAGGCGGCGGCGCATATAGCCGACCAGCGACTGGAAGATGCTCCAGCCCTTGGCGTGCCAGAACACGACGCCGGGGCCTTCCTCCTGGAAGTGAAACAGGTCGAGCTCGCGGCCGAGCCGGCGATGGTCGCGCTTCTCGGCTTCCTCGATCTGCTTCAAGTATGCGTCGAGGTCTTCCTGCTTGGCGAAGGCGGTGCCGTAGATCCGGGTCAGCATCGGATTGTTGCTGTCGCCGCGCCAATACGCGCCGGCCACCTTCATCAGCTTGAAGGCGGTGCCGATCTTGCCGGTCGAGGTCATGTGCGGGCCGCGGCACAGATCGAACCACTCGCCCTGGCGATAAATCTTGATGGTCTGATCTTCCGGAATGGCGTCGACCAGTTCGACCTTGAAGGCTTCGCCATTGTCGGCGAACACCCGCTTGGCCTCGTCGCGGGTCCAGACTTCCTTGGTGAACGGCTTGTCGCGCTGGATGATCTCGCGCATCCGCTTTTCGATCGCGGCGAAATCCTCGGGCGTGAACGGTTCGTTGCGGAAGAAGTCGTAGTAGAAGCCGTTCTCGATGGTCGGGCCGATCGTCACCTGGGTGCCCGGCCACAGGCTCTGCACCGCTTCGGCGAGCACATGGGCGCAGTCGTGGCGGATCAATTCGAGCGCGCGCGCGTCGTCGCGGGCGACGAAGTCGATCGCCGCGTTCTCTTCGATCGGATCGGCGAGGTCGGTCAGGCGCCCGTTCAGCGCCATCGCCACGGTGCGCTTGGCCAGCGACGGCGAGATCCCCTTGGCGATGTCGAGCCCGGTGGTGCCGCGCGGATAGTCGCGGGTCTTGCCGTCCGGAAACGTGACGGTCACCTGTGCGGCGTGGGTGGCCGGCTTGAGATTGGACAGGGTGAACTGGAAGCCGGAAGCGGGCTTGTCGGCGGCGGGCTTGTCGGCAGAAGGCTTGTCGGTCATCGATTTCTCCTGTGGCTCACTCCTGCACACGAGCGCAGGTAAGCGGACGAGCGATATAGCAGGCGATTCGGGCGATGCAACCAAGCTGAGGCGGAGTGCCGGCTCCGGTTCCGGCAAAACCCGACAAGTCGCCGGCCGGCGCAGTTGCTGGATGTCGGTGCATGAACCCTGCCGCGGCGGCGCCTGCCGGTGCGGCGGGGAACAAATCACCAGGGCTGCAATTGTCCGGTAAGCAGTGGTGTGCTTGTTTCGGTGTGTTGGGGCCGGTCGCGACGCACAGCATCTGCGCGTCTTCAGTCAGCATTCCCGTCAGCGGCTTCAGGGTGGAGTGCCCTCGGGCGGCAGGCGACTCGTCCAAATCCGTGGCTGGAGGCACGTCGAACATCATGGCTGCTGCCCCGGGCCCGATCCTGGAGAGACCTGGTCAGTCATGACGAGCGGCACCGTGCAGTCAAATCTGGACTATTCCATCTGCGGTGAAGAGGCGATCCACGTCCCCGGTGCGATCCAACCGCACGGCGCCTTGCTCGCGTTTCGGCTGCACGATCATGTCGTGACGCATGCGAGCGCCAATCTCGCCGAGATGCTGGGAATGGCTGCAGGGACGGCGCTGGGGCGACCGATCCAGCAAGCGATCGGGGCGCTGCCGAGCGAGACCATTCTGCGCGCGCTCTCCTGCGACCAGAGCGCGCTGTATCAACTGTCCGACCGGTTCGGCAAGGATCTGCATCTGACTGCCCACAGGGTCGGGCCGGCGGTGTGCATCGATATCGAATTCGCGTCGGCGAGCCACGAGTCGATCTCGCCTGTACATCGGGTCAGGGCGGTGCTGGAGGCGTTCAAGTCCGCCGAGGGACAGCGCGAGCTATGTGCGCTGGCGGTGCGCAGCCTGAAGGACATCACCGGCTACGATCGGGTGATGGCGTACCGCTTCGATCGGGACGGCCACGGCGAGGTCATCGCGGAGGCCCGCAGTGCCGATATGGAAACGTATCTCGGGCTGCATTATCCCGCTACCGACATCCCGCCCCAGGCAAGGCGTCTCTATCTGCGCCAACGCGTCGGCGCCATTGTCGATGCGCGCTATCGGCCGGTGCCGTTGCTCACCGATCCGGCGATCGATGACAGGACGCCGCTCGATCTGACCCACAGCACGTTACGCAGCATCTCGCCCTATCATCTCGCCTACATGCAGAATATGCACACCGCGGCGAGTTTGACGATCGGCCTGGCGGTCGGACCGGAGCTTTGGGGCATGCTGGTCTGTCACCACCGGACGCCGCGGATTCCGGGGCCGGATCTGCGCGCGGCGGCCGATATTCTGGGCCGGTTCGTGTCCGCCCTGCTTGGCCCATTGAACGAGGCCGAGGCTGCCAAGAAAAGAGCCGAGCGCGACGCCGCGATGACCAAGATCGCGGCGCAGCTTGCGTCCGCAGCGTCGATCCCCGAGGGATTGGGGGCGGTGGAATCCGAATTGCTCGATCTGGTCGATGCCGCGGGCGCGATCATCGATGTCGCCGGGGCGGTGCACTGCATCGGACGGACGCCGCCGCCGGACCAGGCCGGCCGCGCGCTGGCGCTGTTGCGCGACCAATGCGCCGGCAAGATGCTGGCCTCCGACGATTTCGGCTTGCGGCATCCCGAACTTCCGGAATGCAGGCGTGACGGCAGCGGCGTGCTGCTGCTGCCGCTGGCTGGCGGCGCCGACGATGCCATCCTGTGGTTTCGCCCGGAGCAGTCGCGCACCACCCGCTGGGGCGGCAACCCGGCCGAGCCCGCCATCGCCGATGCCGCGACCGGAGCGATTTCGCCGCGCACATCCTTCGCCGTCTGGGTTGAAACCGTGAGCGGCTGCTCGGCGCCCTGGCTCGACGGCGATCTCGCGATCGCGCAGGAATTCCGCGAACTGATCGAAGCCGACATGGCCAGGCGCACCAGGGCCGAACTGAAGGAGCTGCGCCTCGCGCGCGAACGGGAGCAGGTCGTTCAGGCGGCACGGCTGAAGGTCGCGCTCGAGAATCTCGGCGACGGCGTCGCGATGTTCGATGCCGATAGCCGGCTGGTGATGTGCAACAATCTTTACGCACAGCTGTATCAGTTGCCGCCCGCGCTGCAGCAGGTCGGAACGCATATCCGGGAGATCGTCACCTTCTGCGTCGAAAGCGGCGTTGTCGCCGGTGACGCGGACAGCCGCGATGAATGGCTGAAACTTTATAGTCGAACCAACGATGGCCCGAGCAGCCGCATTCAGAAGCTGGCGGACGGGCGGCTGATCAATTTGACCCGGCAGCCTCTGCCGGACGGCGGCTGGGTCAGCACGCATGAGGACATCACCGAGCAGCAGCGGCGTGAGGCCGAAATTCTATTCCTCGCGCACCACGACCTATTAACCGGACTGTCCAATCGCGCGGCCTTCGAGCAGGCGATGGAGGCCGCGGTGGCGCGGCTGCAGCGCGACGGCCAGGCCTTCACGCTGTTCCTGCTCGATCTCGACAAGTTCAAGCAGGTCAACGACACGCTCGGGCATCCCGCGGGAGACCGCTTGCTGCGGGAGACCGCGCAGCGGCTCCGGTCCTCGCTGCGCAAGACCGACCTGCTCGCCCGCCTGGGCGGCGACGAATTCGCCATCATCCAGTTCGGCGCGAAGGGGCGCTCCAGAGCCGCCAAGGGGCTGGCTGAGCGGATCGTTCGGCTGATTGCCCAGCCCTTCGACATCGACGGCGTCACCGTCTCGGTCGGGGTCAGTGTGGGGATCGCGATGGCGAACGATCCCCGAACGGACGCCGCAGCCCTGGTCAAGATGGCCGACGTTGCGCTCTATGCGGTGAAGTCCGACGGACGCAAAGGCTATCGGTTCTTTGAGCCGCAACCAGCCGAGGCCGTGCCGCCGCGTCCGGACAGGTCTCTCGAAAGTTAATGCACCTGCATTGAAACCTTGCTAGGCTCGCGGCGTGTCCCGCCGTTTCGCGCCCACCGCCCTGATGCTCGGCAATTTCGTCACCGGAACGTCGGTTCTGGCGCCGGCCGGCATGCTGCTCGAATTGTCGGACGGGCTCGGCGTCAGCGTGCGCGATGCCGGGCTGCTGATCACCTTCGGCGCGGTGGTGCTGTGCATCGGGTCGCCGCTGACGGCGTGGCTGACCAGCCGGATCGACCGCCGGCTGCTGCTGACGACGACGCTTCTCGTGCTGGCGCTCGGCAATCTCGGCTCGGCCTTGGCGTCGGACTACACCGTGCTGCTGGTGCTGCGACTGGCGATGCTGTCGGTCGGCGCGCTGTACACGCCGCAGGCTGCCGGCGCGGCGGCGCTGATCGTCCCGGTCGAGAAGCGCGGCGGCACCATGGCCTATGTGTTTCTCGGCTGGTCGCTGGCGGTGGCGATCGGCGTGCCGCTGATCACCTTCGCGGCCGGCCATTTCGGCTGGCGCGCGGCGTTCGCGGGCGTCGGCGTGATCGGCCTGGTCAGCTTCGCGCTGCTGTGGGCGCGGTTGCCCGGCGGGCTGACCGCCGCGCCGGTCGACCTGACCACCTGGGCGGCAGTCGGGCGCAGCCGGCGAGTTCTCAAGCTGCTCGGCCTGTCGTCGCTGCAGACCTCCGCGCAGTTCGTCGTCTTCACTTATTTCGGGCCGTTGCTGACCGGGCTGACCGGCGCCGGTCCCGCCGAGATCGGATTGGTTTTCGCGGTCTACGGGGTGTGCGGCTTCATCGGCAGCGTGATCGCCAGCCGCATCGTCGATGGCTGGGGCTCGTACAAAACCTCGGCGCTGTTCACGGCGCTGATGCTCGCCGGCATCGCCGGTTGGACCTTCGGGGCCGGGCATTTCGCCGTGATGGCCACTGCAGTGGCAATTTGGGGGCTTGGTTTCGCGGCGTCGAACTCGATGCAGCAGGTGCGGCTTGTGACCGCCGATCCGGCGCTCGCCGGCGCCACCGTGTCGCTCAACACCTCGGTGCTGTATCTCGGCCAGGCGGTCGGCTCGGCGATTGGCGGCGTGCTGTTCGCAGCGGGCCTGCTGCACGCCAATGGCTACGTGTCCACTGCGGTGATGAGCTTCGCGCTGCTCATGCTGGTGTTCGCGACGCGCGATCCGCCGCAGCGCGCGTGATCCGCAAGCAAGCAGCGCGCGTGCCAGTGTCAGCAACACTCGAACGCCCGCGAGGGCCGGCAGCGTTGTCGGCGGAGCATGCGGCGGCAAGCCGGCGATCAGCGTGATCAGCGCGTCGCCGACGCAGAACGCCAGACGATGACAGGCGGCGCGTAAAACGGCGCGGCGCGGCAGAAGGATCGAAATGAAAGCCATAATGCGTCTCGGTCGTGGTCCCGAACGACCGGAGAGCGCAGCCGACGCACTCCGATCGCAGGGGATCGTGAGCGCGTTGGCTGACGTCGAACGCTTACGGCCAGCCTGGCTGGCGTGTGCCCCAAGTGGGCGATGGTTAGTGCAGTCGCATCGACAGCTCGACATCCTCGGCGAACGGTACCGAGAGATAGCCGCAGCCCGGATCGCGCACCCGCGCCAGATAGTCCGGCGCGTAATCGGCATTGTCGGCGACGATCAGCGAGCCCGGCGCCAGGCGGTCTTCCAACAGCGCCAGTACCTCCGGGTAAAGCGCCTTGGCGCCGTCGAGCAGCACCAGATCGATCCGCTCCGGCAGATCGGCGCGCAGCGTCTGCAATGCGTCGCCCTCGCGGCATTCGACCAGATCGGCGAGCCCGCCAGCCGCGAGATTGGCCTTGGCGCGCGCCAGTTTCGACGGCTCGAACTCGGTGGTGATCAGCCGGCCGCCGCCATTGTCGCGCAGCGCGGCGGCCAGATGCAGCGTCGAGATGCCGAACGAAGTGCCGAATTCGACGATGCTGTTGGCGTGGATGCTCCGCGCCAACATGTAGAGCAGCGCGCCGGTGTCGCGCGAGACCGCGAGCGGCTGCTCCTTCATACGCTCGTAGAAGGTGAAGTAATCGGTCTTGCTGCGCATCAGCCGGTCCCGATCGTTTATCAGATCGGCAAGCGCCGGATCGTCGGCCGGCGAACGCGTGTCCGCATCGTCGAACAGGCGCGCCAGCAACGGCGCGAGCGGGGCGGTGGTGAGGGTCGTCATGATTGCTCCGGGATCTTGGGCGCGTTGTTGCGCGCTTGCAAAAATACGAATAAACATTCGCATTCGCTATTCGCATTCCCCGAGGCGACCATGGCCGAACGCCGAAGTGGTTCACTTTCCACGCGAAAGCAGCCCCAGCAGGCGCGCTCGGCGGAGCTGGTCGCAGCCGTTCTCGAGGCCGCTGTTCAGGTTTTGGCAAAGGAAGGCGCGCCGCGTTTCACCACCGCGCGGGTCGCCGAGAAGGCCGGTGTCAGCGTCGGCTCGCTGTATCAGTACTTTCCCAACAAGGCCGCCATCCTGTTCCGGCTGCAGAGCGACGAGTGGCGGCAGACCTCGGAAATGCTGCGCGACATCCTCGAGGATCGCGGCGATCCGCCGCTGAAGCGGCTGCGGCGGCTGGTGCATGCCTTCATCCGCTCTGAATGCGAGGAGGCGGATGTGCGCGGCGCGCTGAACGACGCCGCGCCGCTGTATCGCGACGCGCCTGAAGCCCGCAAAGTCCGCAAGGCTATGGATGGCACGATGGCGGCGTTCCTGCGCGAGGCGGCGCCGCGCAGCGCCGATGCGACGCGGGCCCGCGCCGCGCAGCTGATCGGCCGCACGCTCGCCGCGCTCGGCAAGGATTTCTCCAGCCGTCCGCGCAGCGCGGCCGAGATCACCGCCTATGCGGACGCGGTCGCCGATATGCTGTGTGCGTATCTGCTGACGCTGCGGCGAGGATGACATGCAAAGCGCGGGCGTGATGATCCGCATGCCGATCCTCTGCGCCGTCGCAACGATGCTGGCGGGATGCGCCTCGTTGTCGGCACCGGTGTGCTCGCCCCCGGCGCAGCCGATGCTGACCGCGGAGCTCGCCTTCGGTCGCAACATCGGCGACCGGCCCGGCGTCAGCGATGCGGAGTTCAAGCGGTTCGCCACCGAGGAGATCACGCCGCGCTTCCCGGATGGCTTCACGGTGCTCGATGGGACCGGGCAATGGCACGATCCGAAGCGGCACCGCGTGGTTCGCGAGAAGGCCAAGCTGGTGATGATCGTATTCGCCGAGAACCCAGCAAAGCGCGCGGCGCTCTCGGACATTGCTGAGGTCTACAAGCAGCGTTTCAGTCAGCAGAGCGTGCTGGTGGCGGTGCGGCCGAGCTGCGTCAGCTTCTGATCGCCGCAGCGGTGCCGCGCTCGGTGATCCGATAATGCGTCGATCTGGCATCGGTCGAAAGCCGCTGCAGCCAGCCGAGCGCGACGAGATCGTCATAGCGCTTCTGATCGCGCGTGCCGAACATCTGCACACGACCGCCCGCGTCGCGAATCTCGCGGATCAGTCGGAAATCGTCGGGCACGGCCATTCTCGAGTCCTGGCATTCGTCATTTCGGGGTCGCGCATCGCGCGCCCCCGAAACGACGGGGGAGGCGTCGCCACCAACGCTCGGAAGCCTCTGAGTTGGCGGGTGTGGCATGCGGCCGAGGCGTCACGCCTTCTTGCGCGCCTTCTTTTTCGGGGCCGCCGGCTCGCTGTCCGCCTGTGCTTCAGCCTCGGACTCCTTGGCGAGGCGCAGCGCACGGAGGCGCTCCATGTTCTTGCGCACCGCGACGGCTTCCTGCTGGAACTGGGCCATCATCCGCGAGCCTTCTTCCTGCGCGAGCTGCTTCTTGCGGGCGCGCTCGATGCTGGTGGGTGAGCGTTCGGTGTCGTTCTTGTCGACCATCTCGATCTCCTCACGTGCAGGCCTGGTGCCGATGAAACAGGGTGGTGATCTGCGCTCCGGGCCGAACAATTATAACAAAGCTAATTCCAGACATGCCGACACCCGCCCGATCGGTCCGATCGAGCGGGGGGGGGCAATTCGCGTCAACAGATCGCCGTTTCAGTACATCCGTGAAACGGAAGATCGGTAATTACGCCAGCTCGAGGTTCTCGGCGCTGGTCTTGCCGCGCATCTTGTCGGTCTTCAGGTCGAAATTGACCTTCTGACCTTCCGCGAGGCCCGAAAGGCCGGCGCGCTCGACCGCGCTGATATGCACGAACACGTCGTTGCCGCCGTCGTTCGGCGCAATGAAGCCGAAACCCTTTTGACCATTAAACCACTTCACGGTGCCTGTCGGCATAGTCCATTCTCCAAAGCATAGTGTCGTGCGACCATCACACGACGTCGTTCAACTAATCGATGTCTTTGGGAAGGAGCCCGCGGGCGCGTTCAGAAAGGCACAGCGGCTAATCGAATGTCCGCACTGTACCTGAAACCTCCCGCCAACACAAGCGGAGCAGCCTGCGGCGTTTTCGGCGTCATATTGCGTTCGCAATGCGGCGCAATCAGGATGGTTGCTAATCAGCAAATCGTTAGTTGGGCAAGCGGCGCGCCGTCGTGCGACGTGATCGTACGCGTGCCTCCTTCCTTTCGCTCTCCGGGGCGAAGGTGCCTGAGCGAAGCGAGGACTGGTGAGGGGCAGCCCCCATCTGGCGCGGTCTTCGTTCGCGCCGCCTCCCGGCGGATGCTCGGAAAATACAATGTTTACGGTCAAGCGCTACACGATCTGCAGTAACCGCGGCGCGCCAGAACGGGGAGTAACGATGACAATGTGGATTCGGATCGTGTTGGCTTTGGGGGTGGCGATCGCCGCCGCATCGCCGGGCCGCGCGCAGCAGCAAGGCCCAATTCGGGCGACGTCGGACGTGTCCTACGAACTGATCGCGCGCTGGGACGTCGAGCGTCTCAACAAGATTCTGACCACCGACACGCCGGCCTTTGCCGGGATCAAAGTAGACTACACGCCCGCCGTCAATGCAGTCCGGCTGTATCGCGTCAGCTACGCGTCGGTGATTCCGGAACGAGGCAACAAGCCGATCGCCGCCACCGGGCTGCTCGCCATTCCCGATACCGCGGCGACGTCGTTCCCGCTGCTGTCGTATCAGCACGGCACGGTATACGGAAAGCAGGAGGTGCCGTCGTTCCCCGAGCAGTCGCCGGAGACGCAGCTGATGTTGGCGCAGTTCGCCGGGCAGGGCACCATCGTGATCGGGGCCGATTATTTCGGCATGGGCACGTCCGGCGAGCCGGAAGGCTACATGGTCAAGGCCAGCCATCAGCAGGCGACCGCCGACTTGCTGGCGGCGAGCCGCGCTGTGCTGGATCATCTGAAGCTGACAACCACCAAACTGCTGCTCGCCGGCTGGTCGCAGGGCGGCTTCGTCACCATGGCGATGCTGGAAAAACTGGAGCACGACGGCGTGCCGGTGACGGCCGCCGCCACCGCCAGCGCGCCGCTCGACGTCGGCGTCGCGCTCAACGGCTTCCTCAGCTTTCCGCGCAAGAATGACGCCGCCTGGGTGACGTCGCTGTTCATCCTGTCGTCGTTCTCGTTCGAGAATTACTACGGCGTGCCCGGCTTGGCGCGGTCATTGATCAACGACGATGTCTACGACATCGCCCGCAAGGCCTATCAGCGCCAGCCCTACAACGCCGCCGACGTCCCGACCGATCTGCACAAATTGATCCGGCCGGCGTATTTCGATCCGCAATTCTTCGCCGACTCGGCCTATGGCCGGCTGATCGCCGCCACCCATGCGTATCGCTGGGTGATCAAGACACCGGTGCGCAACTACTATGGCGAGAGCGACGAGGCGATCAGCATCGGGCTTGGTCAGCTGGGCATGACCTATCAGCGCGCCATGGGCGCCGGGAATACGCGGGTCGAGGCGATTTCGACCGGCCCGACCACACATCGCGGCACATTCGCGACCGCCGTGCCGCAGTGGAAGATCTGGTTCGACACCATGTGAGCCGCGTTCGGAGGCCTCAGACAACCATGCGGATACGCGAGTTGCCGAGAAGCCTCCGCCGCTTGCATGTCTCTGAAACACGCGTTCGGATCGCGGCGCCGCTCCGTGATCCGGCGTTTGCCGCCGGCTGTCAGGTGAGGCCGGCATTTGATGGTTGGAGCCGTCACAGCCGTGCCTCCGGCTTCTTCTGGAGCGCCCCCTGCACCGGATCGCCTCATTTGATCGCGCCGCCGGGTCGCATGGCGCGTGGGTGGCGAAGGCGCGCACCGTTCCTATATTCATCATCAACAACCTTCCCCGATCCCGAAGAATCCCGTGAGACGATTGGTGCTGTTACTTCTGATGTTGTTGGTGGTGCCGATCGTGGTGTCGGCCGGCAAATACATGATGGGCGATCGCAGCGTGTCGTGGCAGTCGGCGGACCGGTCCAGTGCCGGCCTGTTGCCGCCGGCGGCCGAGCATCCCGAGGCGCTGGTCCGGGTCTTTGCCGCGCGGACCGTACGCTGGCGCGGCATTTTCGCGGTGCATAGCTGGATCGTGGTCAAGCCGGCCCATGCGACGCGCTACACCCGCTACGACTACACCGCGTGGGGCGATCCGATCCGCGTCAACGGCTTCGTCGCCGATGGCCGCTGGTTCGGCGATCTGCCGCAGCTGATCGCTGCCGCCGACGGCGAGGAAGCGGCTGCGATGATTCCGAAGATCGAGGCCGCGATTAAAAGCTATAAGCTCAACGCCTATGGCGACTACCGCGCCTGGCCGGGCCCGAACTCCAACACGTTCGTGGCCGCCGCGCTCGCCGCCGTGCCGGAACTGTGCACGACGCTGCCGCCGACCGCGATCGGCAAGGACTATCCGTGGGACGGCGGGTGGATCGGCTGGACGGCGTCCGGCACCGGTATCCGCGCCACGCTCGGCGGCTATGCCGGCCTGACGCTCGGCTGGATCGAAGGCATCGAACTCAACCTGCTCGGCGCCGTGCTCGGCGTCGACCTGCGCCGCCCGGCCATCAAGCTGCCGGGACTAGGGCGGATCGGGCTGAGCGCGATTTAATCTTCACCGATTGTGGTTCGTAGGATGGGTTGAGCGCAGCGAAACCCATAAAGCCTCACGCACCGCCGCTGATGGGTTTCGCTGCGCTCAACCCATCCTACGGCTGATGGCGTTCGCCGCAGCCGCAAGGCGGCGCATTCACCCCGCGCCACAGCGCGTAGCGCCACGGCGCGTACCAGCGGGCGCCAGCGGGCAGGGCGGCCGGGACGTTGTCGATGCCCGCCGTGCCCCACGGGTTGCAGCGCAGCAGCCGCGCCAGCGTCATCCAGCCGCCCGCCCACAGCCCGAACCGGGCGATCGCCTCGTCGCCGTATTGCGAGCAGGTCGGCAGATGCCGGCAGTTGGAGCCGACCAGCGCCGAGAACGAATGTCGATACAGCCAGATCAGCCCGCGTCCCGCCTGCCGGGGCAGCCGGGCGATCGCGCGTCGCGGTGAAGCTGAATGGTTCACGAGCAGAATGCCTTGTCGTTGACCGGCGATTTGCCGGGTTCCTCGGCGCGGAACTCATGCGCTACTGCATTTGCGCAACAGCCGCACAGATATCGCACTTTGTTGAGCGCAGCGCAGCACGAGTTGATGCGTTTGCGATTGATCAACCCGGCGTTTTCCATGACCATTAGATAACGCAAGCGTGACAGATTTCTGGTCGGTCGGACTGGAACCTTTCACGCCGTCGCTGACGAAGATGTGAGGAGGCTCGGTGAACGCCGCTGTCTTGTCCCGGTTCGCTCGATCCGCGCTGCTTCGCGCGGCGGCTCTCGGCCTGGTATTGATCAGTGCCGCGTCGGCCCCCGTGGAGTTCGCCAAAGCTGGCGGCACGCTTGAAGCGCGCAAATTGCCGATGCGGTTCGATTGGGTTGCCTGCGAGCCGAATTGCGGCGGCTGGATCACCGCCGTCGGGATCGTCACCGCCGACACTCCGAAGGATTTCGATGCCTTCGCTCGCGATCGATCGCTCCAGGGCGCCGCGCTGGTGCTGGATTCGAGCGGCGGCTCCGTCAACGACGCAATCACGCTCGGCCGGCGCTGGCGAAAAATGGGGTTGCGGACGACGGTTGGCACCAGCGTGCAGTCCCGGACCCCGGCGGGGATGCGCGCCAGCATCGTGCCCGAAGCTTATTGCGAATCGATGTGTGTGTTCCTGCTGCTGTCCGGCACCACGCGCTACGTGCCCGATGGCGCCCGGGTCCGCGTGCATCAGATCTGGATGGGCGACCGCGCCGACGACGCCCGCGCCGCCAGCTACACCGCGCAGGACCTCACCATCATCCAGCGCGATATCGGCCGGCTGACCAAGTACACCTTCGACATGGGCGGTACCGGCGACCTGCTTCAGCTCGCGCTCAGCGTGGCGCCATGGGAAGATTTGCACCGGATGTCGGCGCAGGAACTCGCCGAGGCCAATCTGGTGACGACCGGGGCGCTCGCCGACTTACTGCCGCAACAGGGCGAGGGGACCAGGACACCGGTCGCCGCCGGTCCCAAGCCGGTCCAGGACCGCTTCGTTCAGGCCCCGACCGCGCCGACCAAGACCGCCGAAGCAGCTTTGCCGACGGGCGGCACGGCACCAAGCCAGCCGCCGGCACCGGGGCATTAGCGGGTTCGCGCTACCTTGTCCGCGAGTCATTCCGGGGCGTGCCCCTTGATGCGAGCCCGGAATCCCGACGTTGTTCTGGGACCCTGCCGTTTCCACAACTGCGAGATTCCGGGTTCGCGTCGCTGCGCGCCGCGCCCCGGAATGACTCGCGGAGAGGCGGTGGGCAAAAGCGGGCAAGGCGACCTACCCTGGACTAAACGGCTAAGCCGTCGCCTCCGCGCCCTGCCGCTTGGCTTCGATCTGACCAATCGCGTCGACCACGGCGTCAAAGGTCAGCAGCGTCGAGGCGTGGCGGGCCTTGTAGTCGCGGACCGGTTCGAGCACGGCGATGTCAGCCCACTTGCCGTCCGCCGGCGGCGCGCCGTTGTCCTTCAGCATCGCCCGCACCGAATCGCGCAACGCGCGCAGTTCGGCCGCGGTCGACCCGACCACGTGGCTCGCCATGATCGAGGACGACGCCTGGCCGAGTGCACAGGCTTTGACCTCGTGGGCGAAGTCGCTGACCGTGTCGCCGTCCATCTTGAGGTCGACCTTGACGGTCGAGCCGCACAATTTCGAGTGAGCCGTGGCGGTGGCGTCGGGATCGGGCAGGCGGCCGAGCCGCGGAATATTGCCGGCGAGCTCGATGATTCGCTTGTTGTAGATGTCGTTCAGCATGCGCGGAGATTCCGGGCCGGCCCGTCCGCCGCCGAGGATTCGGCGGAGCTGTCTTGGCGGTCCCGGCGTCTCATCTTATATAGGACGCAAGGCTGTGAAAAACAGTCTGGCCGCGGCGCGAAACCGCCGGCAAAACTGGCGAAGCCGAGCCCGCGCAGCGACTTGCGCAAGCCGGCCTGCCGAAGGGATCAAGACGCAAGGCGATCGGCCGCCCGTCTGCCCGGTGACACATCCGGCCCTGGAGGCCGGTCGAACGGAGTGAAGATGGACGCCAAGATCAAGCCGCTGCGGACCGGCAAGCTGCCGGAGGCCCGCTCCGATTTTCAGCCCGCCGAGCTCGACCCGTCGGAATTCCTCGCCGTCGCGGTGCAGCCCGATCAGCCGCGGCCATCGCGCGCCGAGGCCGAGGCCGCGGTCAAGACTATGCTCGCCTATATCGGCGAGAACGTCGATCGCGAAGGCCTGCTCGACACCCCGCGCCGGGTGGTCGAGGCCTATGACGAATTGTTCCAGGGCTATCACCAGTGCCCGGCCGAAGTGCTCGACCGCACCTTCGGCGAGACGGCCGGCTATGACGACTTCGTGCTGGTCCGCGACATCAGCTTCACCTCGCATTGCGAGCACCATGTGATGCCGTTCTACGGCAAGGCGCATATCGCCTACACGCCAGTCGAGCGCGTCGTCGGGCTGTCGAAGCTGGCGCGGCTGGTGGAGATTTTTGCCCGCCGGCTGCAGACCCAGGAGCATCTCACCGCGCAGATCGCCGCGGCGATCGACGAGGTGCTGAAGCCGCGCGGCGTCGCGGTGATGATCGAGGCCGAGCACACCTGCATGTCGGTGCGCGGCATCGGCAAGCAGGGCGCCTCGACCTTCACCAGCCGCTACACCGGCATGTTCCGCGACAATCCGGCGGAGCAGGCGCGGTTCATGTCGATGATTCGCAACCACCGCTAAGTCGGCGGTTCTGCGAGAGGAATTGCCCGTGACTTCATCTGCCGGCTCAGCGCCCGCGCTCGACGACGTCGAGGAGGGCATCGCGCTGCGTCCGAAATTCGACGCGGCCGGCCTCATCACCTGCGTCACCACCGACGCGCGTTCAGGCGACGTCTTGATGGTCGCCCATATGAACTCGGAAGCGCTGGAGAAAACCATCCAGAGCGGCGACGCCTGGTACTACAGCCGTTCTCGAAAGCGATTGTGGAAGAAGGGCGAGAGCTCCGGCCACGTCCAGAAGGTGCTGGAGATGCGGATCGACTGCGACCAGGACGCGGTCTGGATCAAGGTCGACCAGGCCGGCGGCGCCGCTTGCCACACCGGCCGCATGTCTTGCTTCTACCGCCGCATCGACCGTGACCCCTCTGGCGAGCCGCTGCTGACGAAGGTCGATGCCGAGCGGCAGTTCGATCCGGACAAGGTGTACGGCAAATAGCGACGCCGTTTCCTTCTTCTAACCCCCAAGCACGTCATTCCGGGGCGCTCGCGCAGCGAGCGAACCCGGAATCTCGATGGGTTCTGCGACTCCGGCGTTTCCACAACCTCTGGATTCCGGGTTCGCGCCAAGAGGCGCGCCCCGGAATGACGGTGTGGGGCAAAGGGACTTCGACCTCGGATTAACCCCCCGTTAACCATAACCGCCGCAGGGTCGGCCGCAGTCCGCGCAGACATGCTGCGCGCTATGCGCTCGGGGAGCGGGGGCTCCGTTATGTCGGCCGACATCGTCACATCCGCGGTCACGATCGTCGATCAGGCCCGCAGCAGGATCGCCGGCGCCATCAAGCAGGCCGCCGGCGCGACCGGCGCCAGCTTCGAATACCTGCTCACCACCGCCAAGATGGAGTCGGACTTCAACCCGCAGGCGGCGGCGTCGACCTCGTCGGCCAAGGGCCTGTATCAGTTCATCGATCAGACCTGGCTCGGCACCGTCAAGGAAGCCGGCGCGCAATTCGGTTACGGCGCCTATGCGGACGCGATCAGCAAGTCGCCGTCCGGCAGCTACTCGGTCAGCGATCCGGCGGCCAAGCAGGCCATCATGGATCTGCGTAATGATCCGGTGATCAGTTCGGCGATGGCCGGCGCGCTGACGCAGTCCAATAGTTCGAAGCTCACCGCCGAGCTCGGCCGCCGCCCGAGCGACGCTGAACTGTACATGGCGCATTTCATGGGCGCCGGCGGCGCCGCCAAGCTGATCGGCACCGCGCAGGACAGTCCGAACGCGGTCGCCGCATCGCTGTTTCCCAGCGCCGCCGCCGCCAATCCATCGATCTTCTACGACCGCACCGGCAACGCCCGCAGCGTCGCGCAGGTCTACGATAATCTCAGCGCACGCTACAATTCCGCGGCGAACTCGCCGGCGACGCAGAGCGCGCTGGTCGCCGCCGGCGGCGCGCCGCTGGTGCTGGCCGCGGCGCCGGTCGACAACGCCGCTTATCTGTCGAGCTTTCCGGACGTGCGCCACGTCGCCCCGGCCAGCGGCGGAAGCGCGACGCCGTCGCCGACGCAGCAAAGCAGCGAGCCGATGTTCCGCACCCTGTTCCTCGGCGGCGACCGCAACGAGCCGATCTCGCCGGCCGTGCAGCAGCTGTGGACCAACCCGGTGACGCCCGTCGGCGCGCCGCCGGCATCCGCGGCGCCAGCGATGCCCGGCCTGTCCTACGCGCCAACCGTCCGCGCCCCAACCCCGCTCGATTTGTTCAGCGACCGCACCGGCAGCTTCGCGAGCTGATCACTTCCCTAGGTTTGGCAAAGCGCAGCGAGCCCACGCGCCGCAACCTACGCCAACGCGCCGTCAGCCCCGAGCACGTCATTCCGGGGCGCTCGCGTAGCGAGCGAACCCGGAATCCCGATGTTGTTGTGCACCGTGCTTCACCGCGCGAGATTCCGGGTTCGCCCGCCGCTGCGCGGCGGTCGCCCCGGAATGACTCGCGGAGAGGCCATGTCAAGCTTCCCGCTGGAACAGCAGCTCGTGGCGTTTTCGGTTGCCGGTTAACAACGTCTGAACTTAACCATTCCTCAACTGTATCATAGTGAACCCTTTGTTAAGCCGCATGGTTTACGAATGGTGACACAGCGTCAGGTGATCGCGTCAGTCACTCAGCCGGAATGGCCATGATCGTTCGGCAGTTCATTAGTTGGATCCGTCACGCACCCGCGAGCGAGCGCGCCGAGGCGACCAGGGCGCTGGCGCGGGCCTGGCTGATCTCCGATCTGTCCTCGGACGATCGCGCCGCCGCCGAAGGCGCGCTGCTGCTGATGCTCGACGACGTCTCCCCCTTGGTGCGCCAGGCGATGGCGCAAGTTTTCTCACGCAGTGCGCAGGCGCCGGCCGCGATCGTGCGCGCGCTGGCGGCCGATCAGCCCTCGGTGGCTGCGCCGGTGCTGGAATTCTCGCCGCTGCTGATCGACGCCGACCTGGTCGACCTCGTCGCTACCGGCGACGACGCGGTGCAATGCGCGGTGGCGCGCCGGGTCCGGTTGCCGGCCTCGGTCTGCGCGGCGATCGCGGAAGTCGGCTGCGCCT
The DNA here is from genome assembly GCF_003591005.1 of Rhodopseudomonas palustris. Lineage (GTDB taxonomy): Bacteria > Pseudomonadota > Alphaproteobacteria > Rhizobiales > Xanthobacteraceae > Rhodopseudomonas > Rhodopseudomonas palustris_K. The sequence goes on along the minus strand of NZ_QYYD01000027.1, from coordinate 1,132 downwards.
CCGCCGCACTCGAACTGATCGAAAATCCCCACGCCGAGCTGGCGCCGTTCTCGTGGGATCGCATCGTCGAACGCCACGGCCATCTCGCGGCGATCCGCGAGTCGATGCTGGTGCTGGAGGATCTGCCGGCCGCGACGCGGCTGGCGCTGGTCGCCAAACTCGCCGGCACGCTGCAGCAATTCGTCGTCGCGCGCGGCTGGCTGTCGGCCGATCGCGCCGAACGGGCCACTGCGGAGGCGGTCGATCGCTCGACCGTTGCGGTCGCAGCACGCTCGCGCGGCGACGACATGTGTGCCCTGATGCAGCATCTGCGCGCCACCGGCCAGCTCACCACCGGGCTGATCCTGCGCGCGCTGTTGTCCGGCAATCTCGAATTGTTCGAGCACGCGCTGGCCGAACTATCAGGTCTGCCGCTCGCCCGCGTCGGCGCGCTGCTGCACGATCGCCGCGGCACGAGTATCAGCGCGTTGCTGTCGCGTGCCGGGCTGCCGCAGACGACGTTCGCGGCGTTCCGCGCCGCGATCGAGGCGATCCACGAGATCGGGTACGTCGGCAGCGAGCAAGGCGCGGCGCATCTGCGCCGGCTGATGGTCGAACGCGTGCTGACCCGCTGCGAAACCAGCGAAGACGCCGCCGCGCCGCTGCTCATTCTGCTGCGCCGCTTCGCCACCGAATCCGCCCGCGAAGAAGCCAGCGCCTTGTGCGACGACCTGATCGCCGAGAATTTCGTCTCGCGGCTCGAGCGGATGGCGGCGTAGTTCCGTGCCTCATCTGTAGCCCGGATGAGCGCAGCGACATCCGGGACCGATGTACCGCCGCGCAATGCTCCCCGGGTCTCGCTGCGCTCACCCGGGCTACGAGCCTCTCTACGCGAGCGAACGTTGCATCGCCCCTCCGCGAGTCATTCCGGGGCGGGCCGAAGGGGCCGGCCGAAGGCTGGACCCGTTGGCGCGCGAACCTGGAATCCCGACATGCGGGGCGAGCCAGGTCGTACTTATCACGTCGGGATTCCGGGTTCGCGCGCCCAGGGCGCGCGCCCCGGGGGGGGGGGGGGCGGGGGGGGGGGCGGGGGGGGGGGGGGGGGGGGGGGGGCCGGGGGGGGGGGGGGGGAGGGGGCGGGGGTGGGGGGTTA
>NZ_QYYD01000026.1 GCF_003591005.1 Rhodopseudomonas palustris | reverse complement strand
CCCCCCCCCCCCCCCCCCCCCCCCCCCCCCGCCCCCCCCCCCCCCCCCCCCCCCCCCCCCCCCCCCCCCCCCGGGGGGGGGGGGGGGGGGGGGGGCCCCCCTCCACAACGGGAGCCTTGCCTTGTGGCTACCCCCCACCCCGACCCTCCCCCGCAAGGGGGGAGGGAGCGCCAGCGCCGTGCCTGCTATCAGCATGAACCGAACTACTCCTCGCGCGGCGCCAAATCGCGCTTGCCGTGGTAGCGGCGAGCGGGGCCGCGCGAGGGGTCGCGGGGCTCGCCGCTGCCGGTGCGCTCGACCTTGACCTTGCGGCCCTTGCGGTCCTCAACGGCGCCGCGCTTGGTCGGCGGCTTCTTCTTCGGCGGCGCCGCGACCTCTTCGCCTGCGGCGACGGCGCGCGCCGGCCGCTTCGGCTTGATCTCGCTCGGCGACGGGCCGACGAAGTCACAGCCGGCGAGCTCGATGATTTTCTCGCCGAGCTGTTCGCGCAGCACCCGCGTCTTCACTTCCTCAACTTCGCCCTCGCCGAGTTCGAGCAGCTGGAACGGCCCGTAGGACACGCGGATCAGCCGGTTCACCTCGAGGCCGAGATGCGCCAGCACGTTGCGCACTTCGCGGTTCTTGCCTTCGCGGATCGCGAACACCAGCCAGACATTGGCGCCCTGGTCGCGCTCCAGCCGGGCGTCGATCTCACCATATTTGACGCCGTCGACCTCGATGCCGTTTTTGAGCTCGTCGAGCTGCGCCTGGGTGACTTCGCCATGGGCGCGGACGCGGTAGCGGCGCAGCCAGCCGGTCTCCGGCAATTCCAGCGCACGCGCCAGCCCGCCGTCATTGGTGAGCAGCAGCAAGCCCTCGGTGTTGAAGTCGAGCCGGCCGATCGAGATCAGCCGCGGCAGGTCTTCCGGCAGATGATCGAACACCGTCGGCCGGCCTTCCGGATCGGCATGCGTGGTCATCAGCCCGCGCGGCTTGTGATACAGGAACAGCCGCGTCCGTTCGCGCTCCGGCAACGGCTTGCCGTCGATGGTGATGACGTCGGACGGCAGCACGTCGAGCGCCGGTGAATCGATCACCTTGCCGTTGACGGTGACGCGGCCCTCGGTGATCCACGCTTCGGCGTCGCGGCGCGAGCACATGCCGGCGCGGGCCACGACCTTGGCGATGCGATCGCCCGGCTTGGCCGACGCCTTGGCGTCGCGGCGGTCGGGCTTGGCGCGACCGGGCTTCTTGTCGAACTTGCCGCGCTCGCCGGCGGGCCGCTCGCGATAGGCGCCGCGGCCGCCGAACGCCGGCCGCTTGGCGAACACCTTGCTGTCGTCTTCATTGTCGCGGCGCGGCCGCTCGAAACCGCGGCCTTCGCTGCGCGGGCGATCGGACGAACGGCTCTCGCTGCGCGGATGCTCGTGCCAGTCGCCGCCGCGCTCGCGGCGTTCGAAATTCGGCCGCTCGTCGCGCCCGAACCGCGGCCGCTCGCCGCCGCGGTCTTCGCGCGGCCGATCGGACCGCGGCTTGTCGAAGCGGCCGCGTTCGGCCCGGTCGCCGCGCGTCGCCGGCGCGCTGTCGCGCTTCTGCCAGGGTTTGTCGTCGCCGCGATCGGCGCCGCGCTGCGCGCGATCGCCAAAGCTCTTGCGCGGTCCGCGATCCGGCGCGCCGCGGCTGAACTTCTTGTCGCCACCGTCTCGCGGCGCGTACGGGCGCTTGTCGCCGTCTTCGCGGCGCTGATACGGCCGCTTGTCGCCGCCCTCGCGCGGCTTGCGATCGCCGAACGGTTTGTCGCCGAATTTCTTGTCGGCGAAGCGGCCGGCCGGGCGGGCATCGTCGCGGTCGCGGCGAGGCGCGCGGTCGTCGCGCTTGAACGGGCGATCACCACCACGATCGTCGCGCGGCGGACGCGGCGTGTAGGCCCGCTTTTCGCCGCCCTCGCGCGGGCCGAAGCTGCGCTTGTCGCCGAACTCCTTGCGCGGCCCGCGCTCAGGCCGATCGCCGCCGCGGGCGGGACGCTCATCGCGACCAAACCGCGGACGCGGCGCGGCGCCATCGCGGCGCGGCGCGCGATCGTCGCGTTTGAACGGACGGTCGCCGCCGCGATCGTCGCGCGGCGGACGCGGCGTATAGCTGCGTTTCTCACCGCCTTCGCGCGGGCCGAACGAGCGCTTGGTCTCACCGCCGAAGGATTTCTTGGCGTAGGGCCGATCGCCGCGTGCCTCGCCGCCGCCTTCGGCCCGCTTGGCAAATTTCTTCTCCGGCCCGCGTGCGGCGCCCGACCTGCCTTTGCCGCCGGCGCCCTTCGCGCCGAACCCACCCTTGTCGCCTAAACTCCTGCCGCCGCCCGCAGCCTTGCCGCCGCCGGGCCGATCGCGACGGCCGCGCGCTGAAGCGTTGTTTTTGTCGGTGTCGCGGGGCATGAGTGGTCTTTCTTCAGGGATCCGTCGGGATCGGCAATGGGGCTCAGGCAGGAAACGGGCTCGCGCCACGGTCGCTCGCGCTCTCCTCGAACGCGCAGGGGCCACGCTAAACCGGCATCCACATGTGCTGAATGGGCTCTCCTAGCAGAATTTTTCCGGCGAGACGAGCCATGACCACGCACTCTTTCATGGATTTGGCACTGCAGGCGGCGCAAACCGCCGCGGAGATGGGCGAAGTCCCGGTCGGCTGCGTCATCGTCCGCGCCGGCGCAGTGATCGCCACCGCCGCCAACCGCACCCTGACCGACCGCGACCCGACCGCCCACGCCGAACTGCTGGCGATCCGCCAGGCTGCTGCCATCCTCGGCAGCGAGCGGCTGACCGATTGCGATCTCTACGTCACACTCGAGCCGTGCACGATGTGCGCCGGCGCGATCTCCTTCGCCCGCATCCGGCGCCTCTACTTCGGCGCGTTCGATCCGAAAGGCGGCGCGGTCGAAAGCGGCGTCCGCTTCTTCGGCCAGCCAACCTGCCACCATGCACCGGAGATCTATTCCGGCGTCGGAGAACGTGAAGCCGCGGCGTTGCTGCGGGGGTTTTTTCAGGCAAGGCGGTGAGGACGGGGCGCGCCGCCTGGCGCAAGGTGATAGGTTCGCGATGGCTCGATGCCTCGCGAAGCGCCCCTCACGGATACGACAATGCGGACTGTAGTCATCACAGGACTAAATTCCATAGACCGATCGCCGCATTGCTGCGAGGCACTCAGCAACTAAGCTGAGCGCTTGCCAAAATCATTTTTGTATATACAGTAATTACTCAGAGCCCGTTTCATGAAGATCACCTTTGATCCGGTGAAGCGCGCCGTGACGCTGCGCGACCGAGACCTGGATTTCGCCGATGCCGCTGAGGTGTTTGCCGGGAAGTGCCTATACATACCCGACAACCGGTGACTATGGCGAGCTTCGCATCATCACTGTCGGTCTCCTGCGCGGACGGATGGTCATCGTTGTCTGGACACCGCGCAGCGAAGCTCGCCACATATTTTCGATGAGGAAGGCCAATGACCGTGAAAAAGCGACCTTTGGGCAGCGACTTGCAGAAGGTTGATACGCACGTCATCGCCGCCGAAGAATACGAAGAGATCCCGGAATTAACGGACGAAGATCTTGCCCGCGCCGACCTGTATCACGGCGGCAAGCTAATCAGTCGCGGCCGGCCGAAATCCGCAGCCCCTAAACAGGCAGTCTCGCTGCGGCTCGACGCCGAAGTGCTGCGCTGGTTCAAGAGCACCGGCCCCGGCTATCAAGCGCGGATGGGCGAGGTGTTAAAGCAGCACATAACGCGGAAGAAGGCGACGGGGAAGAAGGCGTAGCGCAGATGGAGCTGCGCCTCACCCAACCTGCGCGCTGCACCGCGTGCGGACACGAGGCTATGAATCGAGCGCCCGCTTGCTGCGCCGCTACAACCACTTCTTCCACTTGAAGAACATGTACGGCACGATCGCCGCGACCAGCATCATGCCGAGCGCCATGGTGTAGCCGTGGGCCCATTCGAGTTCGGGCATGAACTTGAAGTTCATGCCATAGATCGAGGCGATCAGCGTCGGCGGCATCAGCACCACGGCCATCACCGAGAACAGCTTGATGATGTTGTTCTGCTCGAGATTGACGACGCCCAGCATGGCGTCGAGCACAAAGGTGATCTTATTGGACAGATAGCTGGCGTGGTCGGTCAGCGAGATTACGTCGCGCTGCATGGTCTTGAGCTGGGTGCGGCTGTCCTTGGGCCATTTCAGGCCTTCACCCTCGACGGTGAGGAAGGCAACCAGGCGGCCTATGGATACCAGGCTTTCGCGGACCTTCGAGACCAGGTCGCCCTTGCGGCCGATCGCGATCAGGATATCGGAATAGCGTTTCTGGTGGCCGGTGCGGGCCGAGCCTTCCGGCTCGAAGATCTCGCGGCTGACGTCGTCGACATCGGCGCCGGCGCGCTCCAGAATGTCGGCGCAGCGATCGATGACGGCGTCGAGCAGTTCGAGCAGCACGGTTTCGCCGGTAGCGTTGTACGACGGGGTGCGAGCCAGCCGGTTCTCGATCACCGCGAATGGCCGCGGCTCGTCGTAGCGGACTGTCACCAGGCGGCGGCCGGCGAGGATGAAGGTGACCGGCGACAGCCGCGGCGAACTGGTGTCGGCACCGCACATCAGGCTGGCGGTCATGTAGCGCGCGCCGTTCTCGATATAGAGACGGCTGGAGATCTCGATTTCCTGCATGTCTTCGCGGGTCGGCACCGCGATCCCTGCCAGCTTCTCAACCGCCCGATCCTCGTCCGGAGTTGGCCGGTCAAGATCGATCCAGACTGCTTGTTCCGGCAGTTCGCCGTCCTCGAGCGGGGCGGCCCGCTTCAGCGCAGCGTCGAGGGGGGCGAAAAGTGCGAGCATGGCAACTCCGGGACAGAGACGGACGACGATCGCCGGCATCGTGCGACCGTCACTGCGCAACGCGACCGGGTTTGGCAAGCGTCAATGCACAGATGCCGCGAACCTTGCCGAAGCCGATGACGCGACTGTGACATGATCACGCCGTTTGCGACTGCATCTGCACAGCGATTAGCCAACCACCCATGCGTTTGAGGCATAAATATCACAGCTCGACTTCCGTTGCGCCACAGCGCGTTCTGCACGCTGGAAACCCTCGGTCATTCAGCGATAATCAAGATTGTGGAATCATGATTTCGCTGGAGTCGTGAAGCCGCTGGGGTCGCGCCGGGAACGGCCACCCAGCGCAGAAGATCGATTGGAAGAGAGAATGGCGTCGATTGCATCGAAACTGGGACTGCTGGCGGTAGGTTTGCTGCTGTCGGGCTGCATGCAGACCACCTACCAGGCTGCGCCGGAAGCGACGCTGAAGCCGAACGACAAGGCGCAACTCGCCAAGGCCCGCTACGCCAAGGTCTCGGTGCCGGAACCGTATCGCCGCGCCATTGTCGACTATCACCGCAAGGAGACGCCCGGCACGATCGTGGTCGATTCCGACAACCATTATCTCTATCTGGTGCAGGACGGCGGCAAAGCGATCCGCTACGGCGTGACCGTCGGCGAGGAAGCGCTGGCGTTCTCCGGCATCGCCCGCGTCGGCAACATGGCCGAATGGCCGAAGTGGACCCCGACCGCGGATATCCACAAGCGGATCGAAGGCCTGCCGGCCTCGGTCGCTGGCGGCGTCGATAATCCGCTCGGCGCCCGCGCGCTGTATCTCTATCAGGGCAACCGCGACACCCTGTTCCGCATTCACGGCACCAACCAGCCCGAATATATCGGCGCCTCGATTTCCTCCGGCTGCATCCGCATGACCAACGAGGATGTCATTGACCTGTACAGCCGGGTCAAGATGGGCACCATCGTGGTGGTGCTGGAGCCGAAGCAGGGCGACTCGCCCTACAATTCGAAGATGGCCCTACAGGGCGGCAGCGGCACCGCGACGCAGTAAAGCGCCGCCCCCGGCCAAGCCACAGATTTTCGAAAGGCGCCGGTTCTCCGGCGCTTTTTTATTGCGCAATCCCCCACCCGCACGGCGCGCCCCCTCTCCTGCTTGCGGGAGAGGGCTGGGGTGAGGGCGACGCAGGCATTGAACTCACGACTCGCGGAGCGGAGTGCCCTCACCCGCCGCGCTTCGCGCCGACCTCTCCCGCAAGCGGGAGAGGGCTGGGGTGAGGGCGACGCAGGCATTGAGCTTACGACTCGCGGAGCGGAGTGCCCTCACCCGCCGCGCTTCGCGCGTCGGCCTCTCCCGCAAGTGGGAGAGGTGCGCCGTGCGCGCGGCGCGGCTCTTTTCCGTCGCTCTTGCCGGCCGGGCTGAGGCTAGCGCCGCTCGGAATGCCGCTCGCCGCGCGGCTTTTTCGGCTTGGCTTTGGCTTTGGATTGTTTGGCCGCCGGCGGAGGCCCGGGCTGAGCAGCTTGCTCGCCCTGCTCCGACTCGGCCTGCTCCGGCGGTGCATTTTCGGGCTGAGCCTGCTGCGGCAAGCGGTTGCTGTCCTGCCGCTGGTCGGCGGCGACTTCGCGCGGCGGGGCCTCGTCCGGGCGTGGTGCCGGCAGCAGCGGCGCAATCTGCGGCATCGGCTCGTGCACGTCCCATTGGCACATCCGGTAATCATTACGCCGCTGTGCCAGGTCGATGTGGATGTGGTCCTCGTGATAGCCGTCGGAGCCGGGACCGAGCACGGTGGCGAAGCGATCGCACATCGACTGGCGCACGCTCTCGCGGACCCCGCGCGGGCTGACCGGATCGGTGAGCGACACCAGGCGCCCGCTGGCGAGCTTGAGGCCACGAATATCGATGGCGTTGGCTTTGCCGTGCTCGCTGAGCTTGGCGCCGCGCTGCCGGTTGCGGCCACGGCATTCGTAGGAATCGAAATTGTCGAGCGCGGCGAGCCGCGACTCCAGCGAACTTGCGAGCGGCGCCACGTCGGTGCGCACCCACTCCGCCAGCGCGCTCGCCATCGGGCAGCGCAGGATGGCCGCGGGCGTGACCGCGATCCGACTGCCATCTGGCAGCACCACTGCTTCGAGCTTGACGAGATCCGTGCCGCCACAACCGCCTGGGCCGGTGATATCCGGAATGCTCGGCGCGATTGCGATCTGCTCCGTCAGCGCCAGCCGGCACGCGCTCGGCGCCTGCGGCTGCGGTGCCGCGGTCTCGGCCTGCTGCGGCCCCCCGTTCGGCTCGCCGACATCCGGCTTGTCCGTCGCGGCGGCGCGCTCCGGCTGCGGCGCCGTGGCCGGGCGCGGCTGCGGCAGCGGAATCCGCTCGCGCGCCTCGGCCCCCGGCGCGCTCAGCGTCAGCACCGCGATCAGCAGGGCCAGCGCCGGCGCTTTGCCGCGGAACAGTTTGCAACAGAACAGTTTTCCGCGGCCCGGGAGCGCGCTAATGTCGCCCGCAATCCCGAGGGGATAACAATCAGGAGGAAATTTCGGATGCTGGGACTGATGCAAGACTGGCCTTTGCTGTGTCATCGGATCATCGAGCACGCGGCTCGGATCCACGGCAACCAGGAGGTGGTCACCCGATCGGTCGAGGGTCCGATCGTCCGCACCACCTATGCGCAGATCCATCAACGGGCGCTGAAAGTCAGCCAGATGCTGGACCGCGCTGGCATCAAGCTCGGCGACCGCGTTGCGACGATCGCCTGGAATACCGCCCGGCATTTGGAATGCTGGTACGGTATTATGGGAATCGGCGCGATTTGCCATACGGTCAATCCGCGGCTTTTTCCCGACCAGATCGCCTGGATCGTCAATCACGCCCAGGACCGGGTGATGATCACCGACCTCACCTTCGTGCCGATCCTGGAAAAGATCGCCGACCAGATGCCGAGCATCGAGCGCTTTGTGGTGCTCACCGACGCCGAGCACATGCCGCAGACCACGCTGAAGAACGCGGTGGCCTATGAGGAATGGCTGGAGGAAGCCGACGGCGATTTCGAGTGGAAGACGTTCGACGAGAACACCGCGGCGGCGATGTGCTACACCTCGGGCACCACCGGCGATCCCAAAGGCGTGCTGTATTCGCACCGCTCCAACGTGCTGCACGCGCTGATGGCCAACAACGGCGACTCGCTCGGCACCCGCGCAAGCGACACGATGCTGCCGGTTGTGCCGCTGTTCCACGCCAACAGCTGGGGCATCGCGTTCTCGGCGCCGTCGATGGGCACCAAGCTGGTGATGCCCGGCGCCAAGCTCGACGGCGCGTCTGTGTACGAACTGCTGTCGACCGAAAAGGTAACGCACACCGCCGGTGTTCCCACCGTGTGGCTGATGCTGCTGCAATACATGCAGAAGGAAAAGCTGACGCTGCCTCACCTCAAAATGGTGGTGTGCGGCGGCTCGGCGATGCCGCGCTCGATGATCAAGGCATTCGTCGACATGGGGGCGGAAGCCCGTCATGCCTGGGGCATGACCGAGATGAGCCCGATCGGCACGCTCGCGGCGCTGAAGCCGCCGTTCGACAAGCTCGAAGGCGACGCCCGGCTCGACCGGCTGTCGACCCAGGGCTACCCGCCGTTCGGTGTGCAGATGAAGATCACCGACGATTCCGACAACGATGTTGCGTGGGACGGCAAGACGTTCGGCCGGCTGAAAGTATCGGGCCCGGCGATTGCCAAGGCGTATTACCGGGTCGACAAGGAGATCCTCGACGACGAGGGCTTCTTCGACACCGGCGACGTCGCCACCATCGACCAGGACGGCTACATGCGGATCACCGACCGCTCCAAGGACGTGATCAAGTCCGGCGGCGAGTGGATCTCCTCGATCGACCTGGAAAACCTCGCGGTCGGCCACCCCAAGGTGGCGGAAGCCGCGGTGATCGGCGTGTATCACCCGAAATGGGACGAGCGCCCGCTGCTGATCTGCCAACTCAAGCCCGACGTCACCTGCTCGCGCGACGAGATCCTGCAATACATGGACGGCAAGATCGCCAAATGGTGGATGCCCGACGACATCGTCTTCGTCGACGCCATCCCGCACACGGCGACCGGCAAGATCCTGAAAACGGCGCTGCGCGACCAGTTTAAGACCTACACGCTGCCGGGCGCGGCGGCGTAACGACTATCTATCAGAGCGCGGGCTCACTGCCCGCGTCGCCCTCACCCCAGCCCTCTCCCGCAAGCGGGAGAGGGAGCGCGCTGTGCTCTGCTCCCCTCCCCCTTGCGGGGAGGGGTCGGGGGTGGGGGTCCCCAGGCACTGCTTGCGCGTCGCCCTCACCCCGGCCCTTTCCCACAAGCGGGAGAGGGGGCGTGCTGTGCTTGGGGCGGAGCTGCGTTGCGAGAATTGACGCTGTTAGTTCAGCCCAACACCGGCAGCGTCCGCACGTCGTAGCCGCTGCTGATGCTGCGATTCAGGACTGGGTCGCTGAGTTCGTAGTCGAAGTGCGTCGCCGGGCGGATGCCGCCTTTGGCGGCGAAGGTGCCGCCTAGCATGGCGGCGCCGTCGGGCATTCCGGCTTTGCCGAATTCGCGTTCGATCAATTCCATCGGCGGCAGCATGCCGGACAGGGTGCCTTCCTGATACAGCACGCGTTCGCCGCCAATCGTCGCCCATGAGCGCAGCACGAGTTGGTCCCAATGCGCCGCGACATCATCAAACGCCCACAACAGCGGCGCCACCGGCTTGTCGCACATCTGCTTGGACACGGTGATGTTGTAGGTCTCGACCTTGCGGTCAGTGTGGTCGGAGCCGACGCCGACATAGAGCTTGCCGCCGGACCTGATCAGCACGAATTCGACTTCGCCGCTGGAGTTCTCGTCGCTGACTTCGATCGCGGTGCGCGTGGTCAGGCGGGCGGCGGCAACGCGATAATAAATCGGCGTCGAGGCTGGCGGCGCGATGCCGAGTTCTTCGAGTTCCTTGATGTGCTTGTCGCGGGCCACCGGATCGCGGCCGGTCCAGCCGGCGATGATCAGATCGCCGATCTGGACCGATCGCGGCACTTCGCGACCCTGTTCGTGAACGACGAAGTCGATGGGAGCGGCATACATGAAGGGTTCTCACAGGATGAGGTGGGGAACGGCGCCGTGCGGGACTGATCGTTCCGCACGGCGCGCATGAGCCGGACGAGTAGACTACTCGCCCTTGCGGGTGTCGAGCAAAGTCCAGTGCTGATCCTTGGCCTCGACCACGTAGATCGGCTTGATCGAGTCGTGATCGTCGCCGAACGAGATCGCGCCTTCGAGCGCCGCAAAGCCCTTGATCTTGGCGAGCGCATCGCGGATCGCGGTGCGCTCCGCCGCGGCCTTGTCGGGCGCGCCGGTGACGGTCGCGGTCTTCATCGCTTCGGCGAACAGATAGACGATGTCGTAGGCCGAGGCATCCTGCTGGTTCGGCTCCTGCCGGGTCATGCCGGCAGCGGCAGTGCGCTTGGCGAACTCTTTCGCAAACGCCTTGGTCTGATCGTTGAGCTCGGCGAAGAAGGTGGTGCCGATGGTCATCAGCTCGCCGGCGCCGGCCATGCGCTTCGGCAGGTCGGGATCGGCGACGGTGGTTCCGGCGATCAGCCGCGCGGTGACGCCCTGGCGCTTCAGCTCCTTGGCGAGGTTGACGGCAGCCTCCGGCGGCGCGCCGAGGCCGATGATGTCCGGCTTCATCTGCGCGAGCTGCGAGACCTGCGGCGACAAGTCGAAGGCGTTGTACTGGAAGTCGACCGCGCCCTTGCTCTCGACGCCGTATTTGCTGAACAGAACCGGCAGCACGGCGGTGCCGACCGACTTCGACACGGTGTCGTCTGTAGCGAACGCGGTGGCGCCGGTCTTCATCGGCAGCTTCTTGTCGCGCAGCGTCGCCAGCACCTCGTCGATGACCGTTTTCTCGTCGCGGGTATTGCGGAACGCGTAGCTGAAGCCCTTGGTCAGGCCCGGCGCCGACGACGACATCGACATCTGCACGATGCCGAGACGCTCTCCGGCCGGGAACGCGACGCGGACTTCACCGGACGAGAACGGGCCGATCACCGCCAGCGCTTTGTTATCTTCGGCAAACTGCCGCACCGCGAGCGCGGCCTGCTTGGGATCGCCGCCGGTGTCGAACTTCACCAGCTTGATCTTGTTGCCGCCGACGCCGCCCTTGGCGTTGATCTCGTCGACCGCCATGTCGACCGCGACCTCGTTGGTGTTGGCGAGGCTGACATAGGGGCCGGTCTTGGCCATCGAGAAGCCGAGTACCAGATCGGCCGCCTGCGCGCCGCCTGCGATGCCGCCAATCAATCCGAGGGCGACACCTGCCGCCGCGACGCTATACGCTTTCATCAACCCCTGCTCCTGTTGTTGTTAGTGAGTGCCCGCTTGCATCTGCCGGGATGGTTCGGAAGTCTCGTCGCTGCCGCCGCCGAGATAGGCGTCGAGCAGCCGGCGATCGTTACGCAGCGTCTCGCACGGACCGGCCACCGCGACCTTGCCGAGTTCGAGCACCGTGGCGCTGTGCGCCACCGACAGCGCCTTGCCGGTGTTCTGCTCGACCAGCACGATGGTCAGCCCGCTGCGGTTCATCTCCTGGATCAGCTCGAACACTTTCGAGACAAACAACGGCGACAGGCCGAGCGACGGCTCGTCCAGCATCAGCACCTGCGGGCGCGCCACCATCGCGCGGCCAATCGCCAGCATCTGCTGCTCGCCGCCGGACAGCGTCGCCGCCGCGACGTGGCGGCGCTGGCCGAGATTGGGGAAGCGCTCGTAAATCGCATCGATCTCGCTGCGCACCGCGGCGCGGTCGCGGCGCAGATGCGCACCGAGTAACAAGTTTTCTTCGACCGTCAGCGACACCAGCACCTGGCGGCCTTCGGGGACCAGCACCAGGCCGCTTGCGAGCCGAGTGTGCGGGCGCGCGCGCGACAAATCAGTGTCGCGGAACTGGATGCGGCCGCGCGCGGCGGGCACCGCCCCCATGATGCCGAGCAGAAGCGTGGTCTTGCCGGCGCCGTTGGCGCCGAGCACGGTGACGATCTCGCCCTCCTCGACGGTCAGCGAGACGCCGTCCAGTGCCGTGACGCCGCCATAGGCGACGGTGAGATCGGAGACGGAAAGGATCGCGCTCATGCCGCCTGCTCCGCGCCGAGATAGGCGGTGCGCACCACCGCATCGTGCTGCACCACCGACAGCGGACCCTCGGCGATCTTGCTGCCAAAATTCAGCACCACGACGTGATCGCAGATGGTGCCGACGAAATGCATGTCGTGCTCGACGATGAGCAGCGTGATGCCGCGCGCCTTGAGCGCTTCGAGATGCGCGGTGAGCGCCTGGGTCTCGACCGGGTTGAGCCCGGCCGCCGGCTCGTCGAGCATCAGCAGCGAGGCGCCGGCGAGCGTGGCGCGGACGAGATCGATGCGCTTGCGGATGCCGTAGGGCAGTTCGCTGACCATCGAATCGGCGTAGGCGCCCAGCCCCATCTCGTCGAGCGCCGCGACGACTTCGCGCCGCCAGCGATGATTGGGGATCAGCCGGAACGGCATCAGCAGATTGAGCAGGCCGGAGGCGCGGACGTGCTGGCCGACCAAGAGGTTCTCCCACACGGTGAGATGCTGCATCAGCCGCACGTTCTGAAAGCTGCGGGCGATGCCGAGCCCGATGCGGCGACGCGACGCCATGTGGGTGATGTCGCGACCCTCGAACGACACCGTGCCCTGGTCCGGCAGGAACACGCCGCTGACCATGTTGAACGCGGTGGTCTTGCCGGCGCCGTTCGGGCCGATCAGCCCGACGGTCTGACCGCGCGCCACCGAGAAGCTGAGGTCGCGGATGACGTGCAGGCCGCCGAACGATTTCGAGACGTTCTGCAAGTCGAGCAGCGGAGCTTCCGCGGTCATGGCTGCACTCCTGCTGGCTTGCGCCTAAACAGCCGGCCGAGGCCGCGCAGCGACGACGGCGTCACCAGGCCCTGCGGCCGCACCGCCATGAAGCCGACGATCAGCACCGCGAACAGCACGTAGCGCCACGCCTCGCCGGCGCGCAGCAGCTCCGGCGCCAGACTGAAGAACAGCGCGCCGACCAGCGGGCCCCACACCGTCTGGGTGCCGCCGAGCAGCACGTACAGCACCGTGTAGATGCTGAGCTGCACGCTGAAATGCTGCGCCTCGATGAAGCTGAAATGATGCGCATAGAGTCCGCCGCCGATGCCGGCGATGGCGCCGCCGAGCACGAAGGCGGCGACCTGCAGGCCCCAGACTTTCAGGCCGAGCAGATCGGCGACCAGGCGGTCGTTCTTGATCGCGGTGAGATACAGCGTGAAGCGGGTCTGCGACAGCCCGACCACGAACAGCACGATCGCGGCAGTGACGGAGAACACCGCGACCGGCGACGCGTAGGTCGAGACCGGATAGCCGGCGGCGGCGCCGACCACTTCGAGATTGAGGAACACCGCCGAGATCACTTGGCCGAGCGCGAAGGTGGCGAGCGCGAGATAAATGCCGTGGGTGCGCAGGATCGGCACCGCGACCAACAGCGCCAGCGCACCGGCGGTGACGCCGCCGGCCGGGATTGCCGTGATCAGCGACCAGCCCATTTCATTGGTCAGGTACGCCGCCGTATAGGCGCCGATCGCCATGAAGCCGGCGATGCCGAGATTGAGCTGGCCGGCGACCAGCGGCAGATACACCGCATAGGCCGCCATGATGTTGAAGCACAGGATGATCAGAACGCCGGTCTGATAGCCGCTCATCACAGCTTCTCCCGGATCGCCGGCTTGCCGAACAGCCCGTGCGGCCGCAGGATCAGCAGCAGTAGCAGGGAGCCATAGACCGCAATGTTGACGGTGTCGGCGCCGAACGCCGAGATCGAGCCAACTTCGATCAGGCCGATAATCAGCCCGCCGATCACTGCGCCCCAGACGCTGCCCATGCCGCCGATGATCATCGCGGCGACGCCCTTGAAGCCGACGCCCTCGCCCATGAACGGCGACACCTGCAGATAGCTGAGCGCGAACATCACGCCGCCGAGCGCGGTGAACAGCGCGGTGAGTACGAAGATCTTCGGCACCAGCCGGCCGACATCGATGCCGAGCAGCACTGCGGTGGAGCGGCTCTCGGCGATCGAGCGGATCTGCCGGCCCAGATTGGTCTTGCCGAGCATGAACGACAGCCCGACCACCAGCGCGAAGGTCAGCACCAGGCTGATCGCCTGCGCGGCGCCGATGACGAGGCCGCCGATGCGGAAGTTGAAGTCGCCGAGCAGCGACGGAAACGTCTGCTGATCGGAGCCGACGCCGACCAGCGCCAGATTCTCCAACAGCACAAGGAAGCCGAGCGAGGACACCAGCGGCACTTCCGGATCGGCGCCGCGGGTGCGCCGATAGGACAACAGCTCAACCGCGAGCGACACCAGCGCCGCCGCGGCGAGCGCGCCGGCGATCGCGAACGCCCAATGCCAGCCCTTGGCGAGCAGTACCCAGCTCACCATGCCGCCGATCATGAACAGGCCGGGGATCGAGAAGTTGAGGAAGTTGAGGATGCCGATCGCCAGCGTGAACGACACCCCCACCAGCACATAGATCGAGCCGAGCATCAGGCCGTTGATGATCTGTTGGGTGATCATGTCAGGCCCCCGCGGCACCAATGACTTAAAGGCGTGCTGGTGAAGATGTCCGTCATCGCGCGCCTTACACCGGGTCGAAGTAGTGCAGTTCGAACAGCACGCAGCCGGTCTCGGACTTAAACGGACCGTGGAACGCGCCCGGCGGACGGCAGGCGTATGTGAACGGCTTGAAGCTCTCGCCGCCATTGCCGTTCTCGTCATTGCCGACCGTCAGGTCGCCGGACACCAGGAACACTTCTTCCCAATACTCGTGCACGAACGGCTTGGTGGTGAACTCACCCGGCTCGAACCGCAGCAGGCGGCTCCGCGAACCGCGGCGGTTCTCTTCATCGAGCCCGCCCGACAGGATCTTCTGCTGGATGCCCTTGGGATAGCCGGCCGGGACTTCCCAGCCCGTGCTCATGTCGACGGCACGGAATTCGTCATGGATCTTGTTGACAGGCATAGTGCGTTCCTTGGTTCAGGCGGCTTGCGAGGTCTTCAGCTCGTCGGCGAGCTGATAGCTGGACAGCATATTGCTGACGAGGCCGCCGGCGCTGTCCCAATCATAGGTGCGGAACGAGTGGTTCTTGGTGACGAAGGTCGCGCCCGCATAGAACATCTCGTATTGCTGATGCCGCGAGGCGAATTCCGAGCCGACTGCATCCCAGGCCAGCTTGTAGAACTTGACCTTGTCGAGCGCGCTCGCCGCCGGCGATTGCTGGGTCTTTTCGACCAGCGCGGCGATCTCCGGATTGGCGAGATCCTGCACCGAGGACGGCAACATGATCATGCCGCCGCCGGCGAGCTCGCGCAGCGTGTTGAGGATCTTGGAATAGAGCTGCTGGGTCAGCGTCTGCGCCGCGTACAGCGTGTGGCGGTCCGGCACGAAGTAGCGGCCGTAATGGCTCCCCTTGATTTCCATCGCGGCCACAAAGGCGTCGACCATGCCGCCTTCGGCGGCGAGCTGACCGAGCGTTTCGCGAACCTGCGGAAAGCCGATCACGCCGTTGGTCTCGGCGATCCGCCGCGCCATGCCGATCAGGAAGCGCACCTTCACGGAGAGCCGGATCATCGCCTGATAGTTCTGATAGACGTGCGCCGGGGTGGCGTGGAACTGCTTCTGGCACATCTCGAGGTTCTTGTAGACGAAGACGCGGTCCCACGGCACCTTGACGTCGTCGAAATACAGCACCGCGTCGTTCTCGTCGAACCGGCTCGACAGCGGATTGTCGAACACCGACTGCGACGATTCCTCGTAGGACTTGCGCGACAGGATCTGCAGGCCCTTGCTGTTCATCGGGATCGCGAACGACAGCGCGTAGATCTCGTCGCCCGGTTGCAGCGGCTGAATGCAGGTGACGAACACTTCGTCCGCCATGATGCCGCCGGTCGCCAGCATCTTGGCGCCGCGCACGGTGATGCCTTCGGCGTCCTGATCGACCACGCCGGTGGTCAGGAACGCGTCCTTCTGCTGCGCGGCGCTCTTGGAGCGGTCCGCCTGCGGATTGATGATGACGTAGGTCAGATACAGGTCACGATCGCGCGCGTAAGTGTAGTAATCGGCGAGCGCCTTGGCGCGGTCCTTGTCGTAGGCCTCGAACTGATCGAGCCCCATATACATGCCGGCGATGCAGGAGGCGACGTGATCGGGCGCGCGGCCGAGGAAGCCGGCATGCAGGGCGCCCCATTCTTCCAGCGCGACGCGGCGCTGGCGCAGCTCTTCGAAGGTTTCGGGCAGCTGCCAGATGCGGTTGGCGCGGCCGCCCGGCGTCGCATAGGTCATCAGTTCGCGATTGGCCTCGTCGGCGGCGAAATCGAACAGCTTGCCGACCGACTGGATGGCGTTGCGGAACGCCGGATGCCGCGTGGTGTCGTCGACCCGCTTGCCGTCGATGAACACGGCGCGTCCGTCGCGCAGGCCGGCGATATGTTGTTGTCCTGTCTTCATCGTCACACGCTTCCTTATGCTGCGCTCGCCCGGGTCAGTAGTGGATCGGCAGCGGCCACATCGGCTCGCTGCCGCCCTGCCGGCTCAGGCTCTGATACTTGCCGCGGAAGAACACCAACGGCTCCTCGTCGTCGCGCGCACTGAAACGCACCACACGGCCGACGAAAATCACGTGATCACCACCGTCATATTGCGCGTAGGGCGCGCATTCGAAATGCGCGATCGCGCCCGCCAGCAGCGGCGCTTCGGCGTGACCGATCGAATGCGCGACGTTGCTCCATTTGTCGGTCGAAGCCTTGGCAAACTGGTTGGACAACGCCTCCTGGCCGCGGCTCAGGATATTGACCGCATAGCCTTCGGCGATCTGCATCGCCGGCAGGCTGAGCGCGCGGCGATCGACGCTGAACAGCACCAGCGGCGGATCGAGCGACACCGAATTGAACGAACTCATCGTCATCCCGATCGGCGCGCCGGCCTCGCCGCGCGCCGTGATCACGGCGACGCCCGTCGCGAACTGCGACAATGCCGATCGAAACTCGCGGACACCCTGCGACATTCACCCTCGCTCTAATACCTTTGATCCAAAGCTATTATAAAAAGCTAGTCAAGCGCGAATGCGAGGCAGTGGCTGAGAAAAGATGCGGCAGTGCGACATGAATTTGTGCAGGCGCCGGCGCTGAAAGCGCCGGAAACGCGGGCTTAACTTTGATCGCAGGGTGCGGAGGGGTGCGGCGTCAGCGCCGCCGCGACATTTTGCGCGTGGATTCGCCCGCCTGTGTCGACGGCGCGGTGAGGAAGCTCATCAGCGTCACCGCCTTGTCGCCGCAGGCGACCAGCCGCGCCATCATCGAAGCGAGCTGACGGAATTCCGACGCGCTCAGGCAGTCGAACAGCGCATCGTTCACCGGGGCCTGGATCTCGACGAGCTGCTCGAGCAGCTTGCGCGCCTTCGGCGTGACGGTGAGTAGCACGCGGCGACGGTCTTCCTGATTGGCGCGCTTGTGCACGAGGCCGGCCTTGACCAGTTTCGAGACTTCGATGGTGACGAAAGCGCCTGACAAATGCAGATGCTCGGCGATTCGGCTGACGCCGACGCCCTCCTCGCCCTGCAGATGCGCGATCGAGATCAGCGTGGTGTAGGCGATGCCGGAAATGCCGAGGCAATCGCCGAAACCGGCGCGGCATTGGTCGACGCGCGCGCTGAATGCCAGAAAGTCGTGAATGAAGGTGCGAAAGACTTCGTCATCGCCCTTCGGCATCAGCTCTGATTTGGATACGGTCGCGCGGCGCAAGGTGACTGCTCCCCTGGATGTGCGGCCGAGGCTGGCCGGGCGGGATAGGACCTTGTGGTACGGAATGCGACGATTGTACAGGTTTGCTACGCGGCCCATGCTGCGAGACGGCCAAGCTTCGTTGCCGACATCGCAATCTCTGCGAAGAGTTTCGGCACGCCGGGCCGTGGATCAGCGTCTTCAGTCGAGCACATATGTCGACCACGCAGACCGGAGCTGCCGTTCGGCAGCCCCTTCGCTTGCTGCGTGAGAAACCCGCTCAGGCGACGGCCTGAACGCCGGGCTGGTTGGAATTTGCGCGGATCGCAGTGATCGTTTCGTCGATGGTCAGGATCTTGGCGAACGCCACGCCCAGCGTCGCCAGCGTCGCCTTCTTGATTTCCTCGACGGTCAGCCCGCCAGCGGGAAAGGTTTCGGTGCCGTCGCTGGGGAAGAACACATGATAGTCCCGCATCCCCGCTTCGCGCGCCGTGGTTTCGCAGCAAATATTGGTGCAGATGCCCGTTACGATGATGCTGTCGATTCCGTTCGATCGCAGGATCTGATCCAGATCGGTGCCGGTGAACGAGCCGTAGCGAGGTTTGTAGAGCATGATGTCCCGGGGTCCGACGTCGACTCCCGGATGCAGCTTCGCCGTCTCGGTGCCTTCGTTGATATAGCCGGCCCTGACCGGCTCGATCAGTTCACCCATCGTGCCATGGTTCGAGCCGTCCGCGCGGGTGACATGAAGCGTATGGATCACCATCATGCCTGCCTCGCGGCAGGCCGAAGCCAGCCGGTTCACATGCGGCAGCAGAGCCACGCCGTCGGGCGCCGCGAGGGGCGTGCCCTCGACGAAAGCATTCTGCATATCGACGTTGACGAGCGCGGTCCTGGACGGAATGAGTTTGTAGTCGGCCATCTGTCACCTCCTGAGGCGAGGTCAACATACAGCCGGCCGGAATTTGTTTTCAAGTGAAAATATTTCGGTTTCAGATATTATCGGTTTGCGGTCGCGTGCGCTCAGGCATTGCCATCACGACCGGGGACGTAATCTGGACGGATCGAGAGCTCGCGGTGCGGTAGCCGACATCTTCGAGCGCGCAAAGATCGAACCCCCTCGCCTCCACGAGATGTATAGGCGCACCGAGGTGGTTGGATTGCATGCGGCAGTCGCCGCGGGGAGTCGAGATCGCCAAGCCGTCAGCGAACGCCTGCATCTTGTACAGATCGAGACTGCCAGCCTGCTCGGCGAGCGCCACAAGCAGATGCAGGCCTTCGTAACAAGACACGCCGAACCGGTTCGGGACAGGCGCGCCCGGTCCGAACCTTCGACGATAGCTGTCGCGGAAGCGCCGCCCGGAATTCGTCCGCAGATGATTGGTGAACCCCGCGGTCGAATACATGTTGTCGACGGCGTCGGATCCGATCGCCAACAGAGTATTCTCGCAGAGCACGGGGGCCGCTCTGGCGATCTTGCGGTGGAGTCCGGCCGAGCTGAATTGGCGATTGAACACAATGGCGTCCATCCCGACGAGATAGATCAGCACCGCGTCGCAGCCGCTGCGCTCGATCCGCCGCAACGTCGCGTGATAATCGGCGGTGGCGAGCGGCAGATATTCCTCGCCGACGATCTCGCCGTCCGCCTGCGCGATATAGTCCTTGGCGATCCGGCAGGACTTAAGCGGGAAACTATAGTCGTTGGCGACGATGAACCATTTGCGGGCGTCGCGATTCGAGCGAAGCCAGGCAATCAGCGGATCGAGCTGCTGGACCGGCGTCTCGCCGCACATGAACACGCCGAACGCATACTGATCGCCTTCGTAAAGCGTGGTGTAGACATAAGGAATGCGGCCTCCGATCGCGCCGACCAGAGCGTCTCGATTGGGACTCACATGAGAGCCGATCATCGCTCGGATGCGGTGCTGTTCGATCATATGCGACGTCTCGGCGACGACGCGCTCCGGACCAGCCCCGCCGTCACCAAACACCAGGTCGAGACGACTTCCAAACAAGCCGCCGCGCGCGTTGATTTCTTCGACCGCAAGCTTCGCACAGTCGATCGAGGATGGACCATAAAGACCGATCGGCCCACTTTGCGGCGTCATCAATCCGATCTTGATCACGCTGCCGCTGCCCGTGCGCATCCTGCACCCCTCCGCGAAGATGGCTTCGCTATCCAATTTTCGTGCCAACCACAAACCTTCTATCAGCTCCCTTCCGCCAATCAGGTAAGCTACCGGCGCTGGAAAACTGATTCCGAGGATGATTGAGACGTCGATGCCCCGGCCCAACCTCGAATACATGCTCGCCGTCGCCAGTCACCGGATGAGCCAAGCCCTTGCGGCGGAACTTGCGGGCCACGGCATTGCACTCGAACATTGGCGCATTCTCACGAATCTCGCCGACGACGCCGGCTGGACGATGACCGAGCTCGCGGAGGCCGCGCTGCTGAGTATGCCGACCGCGACCCGCACGGTCGATCACATGGTCGGAGAAGCCCTGATTTATCGCGCGCCTCACGGCAGCGATCGACGAAAGGTCGTGGTCTTCATCTCCGACAAGGGGCGCAGCCTTTGGTCGCAGATCAGGCTGAGCGCCGACCGGTGTGAGCAATCCATCGTCGAGCAATACGGCGACGTGTGGATCAAGCAACTCGTGAAGCGGCTGGAGCACGTGGCCGAAGCCGGCCAAGCAAAGCCGCGCCGATGATTGGACTGCGGCCGGAGACGAGACGGATGCTGGAGACCGATGCGTTGCGGCACGCGACTGACCTTTACCGCTGCGACGTTGCGCAGCGGAGTCCCGCCGACGCGGCGAACGTCGGTTCATCGACGGCCCGTTGTGGTTCGCTGCATCTCCACGCGTCATGCCCAGCCTTGTGCCGGGCATCCACGCCTTGCTGACGGAAATGCAACAAAGGCGTGGATGGCCGGGACAAGCCCGGCCATGACGGAGTTTGTGAGCAACCTTAGCCAACTGGAAAGTAAACGAAGTCCGGCCCGGGTCTTGAGTCAGGCTTTCAGGGCGAGCAGTCAGTGCATGGGAAACGCTTGGCGTTCACCACAACCCGGGCAGCAGCCGGAAGCGCGTCGCCGCCGCGTAGTCGGCGTAGCCGGGCAGTTCGCGATGCAGCGCCTCGTCCTCGCGCGCGCTGCGCCACACGAACAGTGCGATGATCAGCGCGGCGGGGAGCAGCGCCCAGGCGGAGCCGAGCATCAGCGCGGCGGCGGGCAGACCAATCAGCGTGCCGAGATACATCGGATGGCGGACGAAGCGATACGGCCCGCTCTGCACCACCGCGTGCGCACGGTCGCGCTGGATGCGCACGGTGCTCTCGGCATGCGTGTTGACCAGCAGCGCCCAGGTCGACAGCGCCGATCCGGCCACGAACAACAAGATGCCGGGCAGCGCCGTCCAGTCCGGCAGCGGCGCCCAGCCGAACCGGCCGGCGTCGAGACCGGCGACGATCGGCATCCCCGCGATCAGCGGCAGAAACAGCGCGTAGAACAACCGGTCGAACGGCTCGGTGTCGCCGCGAAAGCCTTTGGCACGCGCCGCCAGCACCGCCGGATCGGCGCGCAGGACCACCGCCGTGCCAACCACCGACGCCGCCACGAACACGGCCGCGTACAGCCACCCGCGCCCCCAATCGAGCCGGCCGGCCCCAATCAATGCGAGCGCCGCATAAGCGCTCGACCCCAGCGCAGTGCGCATCAGACGGCGCCACGGCTTCACTGCGGGCGAACTGACCTCTGACGACATCGCTCCCGTCCTTGCTACGAGCAAGCTGCGCAACTCTGCCGCTCAGTGTGCGACAGCAACGTCGAATGGTCTTTGATCGGCGTCGGCTCCGTCTTGGTGGCTGGCCGTCGCGGTGCGGTCCCGGGCCGAGGCGGCGACCAATCCGGCCTTGAAATCCAGCGCCTGCCATGGTCTCAACAGGCGTTGCATCGTGGGACGTCTCGCTGGCGGTGCGGCCCTAACCCGGCAGAACGGACCCGATGGCGCGCAGGTTTTCCGCTCCCTATCAGATGGAGCCCGTGTCGAGCCTGGCGGTGTGGGCGCGCCGGCTTGCGGTGTTCGCAGCGATCGCCGCCGTGGTGTCGACGCTGGTGGTGCGGTTCGATTTCCTCGAAGTGCGGCCGGCGATCGCCACTTTCTTTGGCGCGCTGGCGCTGGCCGGACTGTCGATCGTGCTGGCGCTGGCCGGCTTCGCGGCGATCTGGCAGAACGGCTCGCGCGGCATGGCGCGCATCCTGCTGGCGCTACTGATCGATGTGATGATCCTGGCTTACCCCGCCTATCTCGGCTGGAAATATCGCAGCCTGCCGAAGATCCACGACATCACCACCGACGCGATCGATCCGCCGAAATTCGAGACGCTGGCGCGGCTTCGGGTCGGCGACGGCGTCAACACCGCGGTCTATGCCGGGCTGTATTCGGCCGAGCTGCAGCGCGCCGCCTATCCGAGCCTGGAAACCGTGCAGGTCGACCTGCCGGTGCAGCGCGCCCATGACATCACGCTCAATCTAGTCAATCGCCGCAAATGGCGCGTGGTGGATTCGCGACCGCCGCAGCCGCCGCGGCGCGAGGGCCATATCGAGGCGGTGGCGCGCACCGAGGTGATGGGCCTGCCCGAGGACGTGACGATCCGCATCCTGCCCGACGGCGACGGCGCCCGCATCGATATCCGCTCCGCCTCGCGCTACTTCGAAAGCGACCTCGGCAGCAACGCCACCCGGATCGCCAAGCTCAGCGAAGACATCACCACCGCCGCGGAGAACGCGCCGGCGCCGAAGCCGGAGCCCGAGCCAAAGCAGCCGGCGAAGGGCAAGGCGGCGCCGAAGAAGTAACGGGAGCGCCGACCTCGCGCCGCAGCGCGCTCCCTCTCCCGCTTGCGGGAGAGGGTTGGGGTGAGGGCGACACGAGCACGGACTCAGCGACTCGCGAGAGGAGTGCCCTCACCCGGATCGCTCCGCGATCCGACCTCTCCCGCAAGCGGGAGAGATGGCGCTGGGCCGGTTGCGGGTCTCTGCCTCACAGGAGCTGTAGGATGGGTTGAGCGCAGCGAAACCCATCAAGCGTTCGTGCGGGGGCGATGGGTTTCGCTTTCGCTCAACCCATCCTACGAGGCAGCGGCTGTTACTTCGCCAGCCTGTACCGGCCACCGATCAGCGGATCGCCGTCCGTCGCAACCACGCCGCGTGTCACCAGATCTTCGAGATGCGCCAGCACCGAGTAGCCGGCGGCGCCCATCAAACGCGGGTCGATGCCGATATAAATGGCACGCACCATCGTCGGGATGTCGGTCTCGCCCTTGGCAAGGCGGTGCAGGATCGAGGCTTCGCGGGCGACGCGGTGGCGCTTCAAAAAGCGCGAGTAGCGCGGGCCTTCAAGGATCTCGGCGCCGTGGCCGGACAGATACAGTTGCTCGTCGCGGCCGATCAGGCGGTCGAGCGACGTCATGTAGTCGACCATCGAGCCGTCCGGCGGCGCGACGATCGAGGTCGACCAGCCCATCACGTGATCGCCGACGAAGATCGCGTCGCGGTCCGTCCAGGCGAACGCCATGTGGTTGGCGGTGTGGCCCGGCGTCGCCACCGCCGCGACCGCCCAGCCGTCGCCCTCGATCACGTCGCCGTCTCGGATGGTGACGTCGGGCCGGAACGCGCGGTCGGCGCCGGATTCGGTCGACACCGTCTCGCTCTCGAAATACGGCCGCGACGCGCGGTGCGGGCCTTCGGCATAAACGGTGGCGCCGGTGGCGGCCTTCAGGCGCGGCGTACCGGGCGAGTGGTCCTTGTGGGTGTGGGTGACCAGGATATGGGTGACGGTCTCGCCCTTCACCGCATCGATCAGCGCCTGCGCGTGGGCTTCGTCGTCCGGGCCGGGATCGACGATCGCAACCTTGCCGGTGCCGATGATGTAGCTGACGGTGCCGGTGAAGGTGAACGGCGACGGGTTGTTACACAGCACGCGGCGCAGCCCGGGCCGGATCTCCTCGACCACGCCGGCTTGCAGCGGGAAGTCGCGATTGAACGGAACGTCGTCGGAACTGTCGCTGGCGTCGCTCATGCGCTTCCCAACCATAATGTTGTTGTTAGTTTGTAGGATGGGTTGAGCGGCAGCGAAACCCATCTTGGTCATCGCGTGATGGGTTTCGCTGCGCTCAACCCATCCTACGCGTTCGTCATTCCGGGGCGCGCCACCGGGTCCGGCCTTCAGCCGGCCCGATGACAGGCTCCGCGCGAGCCCGGAATCCATAACCACCGCCGGGAGTATGGATTCCAGGCCTGCGCCCAAGAAGGCGCATCCCGGAATGACGTTGAGAGGTGGTGCTCACCCGTCTTACGCGAACGCCTGCAGGCCGGTGATGGCACGGCCGAGGATCAGCGCGTGGACGTCGTGGGTGCCCTCGTAGGTGTTGACCGTCTCGAGGTTCTGGGCGTGGCGCATCACGTGGTACTCGATCTGGATGCCGTTGCCGCCGTGCATGTCGCGGGCGACGCGGGCGATGTCGAGGGCCTTGCCGCAATTATTGCGCTTGACCAGCGAGATCATCTCCGGCGCGAAGCGGCCCTCGTCCATCAGCCGGCCGACGCGCAGGCTGGCCTGCAGGCCGAGCGAGATCTCGGTCTCCATATCGGCGAGCTTTTTCTGCACCAGCTGGGTGGCGGCGAGCGGGCGGTTGAACTGCTTGCGGTCCAGCGTGTACTGCCGGGCGCGGTGCATGCAGTCCTCGGCGGCGCCCATCACGCCCCAGGAGATGCCGTAGCGGGCGCGGTTGAGGCAACCGAACGGCCCCTTGAGGCCCGAGACGTTGGGCAGCAGCGCGTCTTCGCCGACCACCACGCCGTCCATCACGATCTCGCCGGTGATCGACGCGCGCAAAGAGAGCTTGCCGCCGATCTTCGGCGCGCTGAGGCCCTTCATGCCCTTCTCGAGGATGAAGCCGCGGATCTGATTGTCGTGCGCGGCGGACTTCGCCCACACCACGAACACGTCGGCGATCGGCGCGTTGGAGATCCACATCTTCGAGCCAGTCAGCCGATAGCCGTCCGCGACCTTCTCGGCCTTGGTCTTCATGCCGCCCGGATCCGAGCCGGCGTCCGGCTCGGTGAGGCCGAAGCAGCCGACCCACTCGCCGGAGGCGAGCTTGGGCAGATACTTCTTGCGCTGGGTCTCGTCGCCGTAGGCGTAGATCGGATACATCACCAGCGACGACTGCACCGAGTTCATCGAGCGATAGCCGCTATCGACGCGCTCGATCTCGCGCGCCACCAGACCGTAGGCGACGTAGCTTGCGTTGGCGCAGCCGTAGTCTTCCGGCAGCGTGATGCCGATCAGGCCGAGGGAGCCCATCTCGTTGAAGATTTCGCGATCGGTCTTCTCTTCGAGATAGGCCTGGCTGACGCGCGGCAGCAGCTTGTCCTGCGCGTAGGCGCGCGCGGTATCGCGGATCATCCGCTCGTCTTCAGTGAGCTGATCTTCCAGGAGCAGCGGGTCGTCCCACTTGAAGCTTGCGGGAACCGGCTTGTCCTTGGTTTGCGCGCGAACGCTCATGCAGTGGTCCTTTCAGACGTTTCCGCCGTCTCGGGAGATGTGACTTTTGAGGGTAAGACCTGGATCAGGAGCCTTCAAGGTGCTCGTTGCCGACGATCTCAATGCCGAACCCCGACAGCCCTTTGTAGTCGAGCTGCGACGAGGTGAGATGCCGGATCGAACTGACGCCGAGATCGCGCAGGATCTGGGCGCCCACGCCGATCTCGCGCCATTGCCGGTGACGATCGGCCTCGGCTGATTTCGGCTCGTCGATCGGCGCGACAGGAACGCCAGCAGCGCCGTCGCGCAGATAGATCAGCACGCCGGAACCGTTTTTCCTGAAGTGATCCAGCACCGCTTCCATCCGGCGCGGGCCGGTGAAGATATCCTTGACGATGTTCGGCTTGTGGAACCGCGTCAGCACGTTCTTGCCGTCGCCGATGCCATTGTAGACGCAGGCGAGATGCGCAATCTCGTCGAACGGAGAGCGATAGGCATAGCCCTGCATCGGGCCGATCGGGCTTTCCATCGGGAACGTGGCGACGCGCTCGATCAGCTTTTCTCGCGCCTGGCGATGCGCGATCAGGTCGGCGATGGTAACGAGCTTGAGGTTGTGCTTCCTGGCGAATTCAACGACCTGAGCACCCTTGGTGACGGTGCCGTCGTCGTTCATCAGTTCGCTGATCACGCCGACCGGCGGCAGGCCGGCGAGCCGGCACAGATCGACCGCGGCCTCGGTGTGGCCGGAGCGCAGCAACACGCCGCCATCGCGCGCGATCAGCGGGAAGATGTGGCCCGGACGGGCAAAATCGTTGGCGCCGGCGTTGGGATTGGCCAGCGCGCGGCAGCACGAGGCGCGCTCGTCGGCCGAGATACCGGTGCCGTTGTCGGGCTTGTAGTCGATCGAGACCGTAAAGGCGGTGGTGTGATTGCTGTCGTTATGCGCCACCATCGGATCGAGCCGGAGGCGGCGCGCATCGTCCGACGTAATCGGTGCGCAGACGATGCCGGAGGTGTGGCGGATGATGAAAGCCATCTTCTCGGCCGTACACAACGAGGCGGCGACGACGAGATCGCCCTCGCCCTCGCGGTCGTCGTCATCGGTGACGACGACGATTTCGCCGGCGGCGAAGGCTTGCAGAACGTCCTGGATCGGGTGCGCCATGGGTCACTCTCTGGAACAAGTGCCGTCCATATGACGCAGCCCGCCGGGCGACGCAACCCGCGCCGCTGCGAGGCCGCCTGCACCTGTCGCACAGCGGAATGCAGGTGGGGCACAGCATGCCGTCGATCCGCCCGCGGAGCACGGCAAGCCAGGCAAGCACGATCCCTCCCCGCAACGCAGCCCGCTCCCTCTCCCCGCTCGCGGCGCGCTCCTTCGCCCCAAGCACGGCGAGCTCCCTCGCCCCGCTCTTGCGGGGAGAGGGTTGGGGTGAGGGGCGACGCGGGCAGTGACTCTCAGCGTTTGTCGCGACAAGCTGACGCTCGGCCGCGTGAAGACGCCCCCTCACCTGGATTGCTGCGCAATCCGACCTCTCCCCGCGCGCGGGGAGAGGTTAGTCCGTGCGCGGGGCTGGATTGCTTCGCGGAGCCTGTCATCGGGCGGCGCTCTGCGCCGACCCGTTGGCTCACAATGACGGCGAGCGGTCTTGCTACTCCCCCTTAATTCCCGCGGCCTTGATCACCTCGCCCCATTTGCCATGCTCAGCCCGGATGAATGCGGCGAAGTCGGCGGCGCTGGTGGGGGATGGTTCGGCGCCGAGGGTGCGGATCTTCTCGACCGCGGCGGGATCGCGGAGCGCTTTGACGAACGCCGCGTTGAGCCGCGCCAGAATGTCGGGCGGCGTCGCGGCCGGCGCCACCAGGCCAAACCAGCCGACGGATTCGAAATCCTTGACGCCGAGCTCGGCCAGCGATGGCACGTCGGGCAGGAAGCTCACCCTCTTGGCGGCCGAGACGCCGAGTGCGGTCAGCCGGCCGTCGCGGATCAGCTGCTGCGACGCCGGGATATCCAGCACCGCAAGCGGGATGTGGCCGGCGAGCACGTCGGTCGCGGCCGGCGCCGTGCCGCGATACGACACCAGTTGCAGATCGATGCCGGCTTTCTGCTCGAGCAGCGCCGAGGTCAGATGCATCGCCGTGCCGTTGCCGCCATGGCCGATCGACAGCGCGCCGGGCTTGGCCTTGGCGGTGTCGATGACATCCTTGAGCATCGGCAGCTTCGCCGATGGTGACGACACCACCACGAACGGGATCTTCGCGAGCAGCGTCACCGGCGCCAGATCCTTCAACGGATCAAAGTTCATCGCCGACGGATTGAGATGCGGATTGACGGTGAGCACGCCCGCCGCCGCGACGCCGAGCGTGTAGCCGTCGGGCGGCGACTGCACCACGGCGCCGATGCCGATATTGCCGCCGGCGCCGGCGCGGTTCTCGATCACCAAAGGCTGGCCGAGATCCTCGGCGATCGACGGTTGCAGCGCACGCAGCACGATGTCGGCGCTTCCGCCGGGCGGAAATGTCACGATGATCTTGATCGGATGATCCGGATAGCCCGCGCGCGCCGCCGACGGCAATACGAAGCCAGCGATTAGCAGGGCCGCGATCAGCAGCGGGTTCCGGCGCGGTTGGTATTGCCTCGGACGGCGAAGCATCTATGGTCCTCCCCAATGATGTTGTTTTTAGTAAGCGGACGGTGACGATGCCCGATCACTCCACGTCGTATTCTGCCTCCGAGTCAAGCGTCGTCATTGTCGGCGCAGGACCTGTCGGGCTGACGCTGGCGATCGATCTGGCGCAACGTGGCATCAAGGTGACCGTGGTGGAGACGCGCAGCGCCGGCGAGCCGCCGAGCGTCAAGTGCAATCACGTTTCGGCCCGCTCGATGGAAGTGTTCCGCCGGCTCGGCGTGGCGCAGCAGCTGCGCGACACCGGTCTACCGGCGGACTATCCGAACGACTGCGCATATCGCACCACGGCGACCGGCATCGAGATGTCGCGCATTCCGATCCCGAGCCGGCGTGATCGCTACACCGCGACCGAAGGGCCCGATACACACTGGCCGACCGCGGAACCGCCGCATCGCATCAACCAGATCTATCTCGAGCCGGTGCTGTTCGCCTATGCGGCCGCCACCAGCGGCGTCACCATCCTCAATCGGACGGCGTTCGAGAGTTTCGTGCAGGACGAGCACGGCGTCACCGCCAGCCTGCGCAGGCTCGACGACGACGAGACCTTCACGCTGCGCGCCGACTACCTGGTTGGCTGCGATGGCGCGCGCTCGCTGGTGCGCAAGGCGATCGGCGCGCAACTCTCCGGCACACCGGTGATCCAGAACGTGCAGTCGACCTATATCCGCGCGCCGCGGCTGCTCGGCATGCTCGGCAAGCCGGCCTGGATGACGCTGGCGCTCAACCCGCGGCGCTGCGGCACATTGGTGGCGATCGACGGCCGCGAGACCTGGCTGATCCACAATCACCTCAACCGCGCCGAGGAAACCTTCGACACCGTGGACCGCGACTGGTCGATCCGCACCATCCTGGGCGTCGGCGAGGACTTCGAGTACGAGGTGCTCAGCAAAGAAGATTGGGTCGGCCGGCGGCTGGTCGCCGACAAATTCCGCGACGGTCGGGCCTTCATCTGCGGCGACGCCGCCCATCTGTGGATGCCGTATGCGGGTTACGGCATGAATGCCGGCATCGCCGATGCTACTAATCTTGCCTGGCTGCTCGGTGCCGTGCTGCAAGGCTGGGCATCACCCGACATCCTAGACGCCTACGAGGCGGAGCGACTGCCGATCACCGAACAGGTGTCGCACTTCGCCATGGACATGGCCGGCAAGGTGCTGGGCCAGCGCCGTGCGGTGCCGCCCGAGGTGGAAGCGGACGGTCCCGAGGGCGACGAAGCGCGGCAGCGCGTCGGCCAGGCCGCATACGATCTCAACGTGCAGCAATATTGCTGCGGCGGGCTGAACTTCGGTTACTTCTACGATCGATCGCCGATTATCGTTTCCGACGACGCGTCGCCGCCGGCCTACAGCATGGCGGACTTCACGCCCTCGACCGTGCCGGGCTGCCGCATGCCGTTCTCACGGATGCCGGACGGCCGGCCGATCACCGATACGCTCAGCGCCGGCTACACGCTGCTGCGCCGCGATCCGGCGATCGTCGTCGACGCGTTGATAGCGCCGCTGCGCCGCGCCGGCGCGCCGATCGAAGTCATCGACATCCCCCCCGAAACCGCCGCGCTGTACGACCACGCCCTGCTGCTAGTCCGCACCGACCAACACATCGCCTGGCGTGGAGACATGGTGCCGGCGGATCCAGAAGCACTCATCGATCAGCTGCTCGGCCGCAAGGTGAAGCTGGCGCGAGCGGCGTAGTTCGCACGATGGCATGAGGCCTCGCCCCAAGCACAGCGCGCTCCCTCTCCCGCTTGCGGGAGAGGGTTGGGGTGAGGGCGACGCGAGCAGTGAGTCGGTACGGTCGTAGGATGGGTTAGGCGCTCTTGCGCCGTAACCCATCAAGGCCCTCACCATGGATGGTGGGTTACGCGCTTTGCGCTAACCCACCCTACGGCCTGGTACGAAGGGGTGAGGTTTCGCCCAACTATGCCGGTGTCGCCGCCGCCTTCTTCTTCGCGAACTGATCATACGCTTCAACGGCCTGTGCGGCGTACATCACGCTGGGGCCGGCGCCCATGTATATCGCCATGCCCATCGTTTCCATGATCTCGTCGCGGGTGGCGCCCTGTTTCACCGCGGCTTCGGCGTGGAAGCCGATGCAGCCGTCGCAGCGCGTCGCGACCGAGATCGCCAGCGCGATCAGCTCCTTGTTCTTGGTGTCGAGCGCGTTGGCCTTGAGCGCCGCCTGCGCGATCGCCGAGAAGCCCTTCATCACATCGGGCGCGCCGGTGCGGACTTCGCGCAGGGCCACCGACAATTCGCCCGTCAGATCGATCCAGTTCTTGTGCATGGTTTCACCTGAATGAGAACACTCCCGGATCGGCCTTGACCGATTCCGGGAGCGATGACGAACGCGTCGATCAGGACTGCTTGGCCGGGCAGGTCCGGATGCCGAACAGCGTGTAGGCCGGGCAGAAACCGACCGCGGCGGTCAGCAGCGGCACGACGCCGACCCACGCCCAGATCGGGCCGCCGGTCAGCGCCCAAGTAATCAGGCCGATGCCGACGACGGCGCGCAGCAGACGATCGATCATTCCGACATTGGTGGTCATGGTGTTTCCCCTCGCTTGGTTGAGTGACGCTGCCTGTCTACGGCGCGAGGGGATAAGTCGTCTGTGACGAAGTCACCGGGCCGAGAAATTCAATGCCCGGCGGCAGCGCGCAGCGGCGCGGCGTTGCGCAGCTCGACCCGGCCGCGGCCCAGGCTGACCCAACCGCGGCGCTCGAACGTCTTGAGCTGGCGGCTGACGACCTCGCGGGCGCTACCGATCTCGGCGGCGAGTTGCTGATGGGTGATCGACAATTCGCGGCCGCCGCCGGCCAGCGTCAGCAATCGTGCCGCCAGCCGCGATTCGATCGACGCGAAGGCGACGTTCTGGATCACCGTCATCAGATCGGCCATCCGCGCCGCCTGGGCGCCGAACACGAAGCTGCGGAATTGCGCCGAACGCGCCATCAGATCATTGAAGGTCGCGGCCGGCAGCGCCATCGCGTGCACGGGCGTCTCGGTGATGGCGAAGGCGCTGTAGGCGTCGGAGGCGAGCAGCGCCAACGTCGTGAGGATGCAGATGCTGCCGGGGCCGAGCCGGTACAGCACGATCTCGTTGCCGTCGGCATCGAGCTGATACACGCGGACGCCGCCATCGATCACCAGGACGAAGGCGTTACACGGCTCGCCTGGCGCATACACCGTCGTGCCGGCCGGCGCGTTCATCGCCATCGCGCCGGCGGCGAGCGGCGCGCGTTCGCCCTCCGGCATCGTGGCCAGTGCGGGAAATTGCTTCAACCAGTCGAGATCCGGCACAGGGCGTCCATCCACAGCGGGTCGGAGCGATCGTATGATCGACGCACGGCTTCGTCCAATTGATCGGCATCAATGCCCGCGGCGCCGAACCGCCGCTGCTGCGCCCGGCGTGGGTGCTGTGCTAGATCGACACTCCCGATGAACAGGAATGGACAGACGATGGCTCTCGGACTGGGCAATAAGCTGCAGAACTGGCTCGACGGCCACGGCCTCGGCGCCATTATCGGTGCGGTGCTGGCGGTGATCGTGACGCTGGCGCTGATCCTGGTCGTCGGAGGCTATTGGCTGGTGATGCCGTGACCAGCGCCGCTTTGGCGGCGCTGAAGGTCCATGGCGGGCGCGTCGATCTCGCCGCCTTGGCCTATCCGGACGCGCCGCGGCCGTGGATCGACTTGTCGACGGGCATCAACCCCGTTCCCTACCCGATCCCGCCGCTGCCGCCCGAGTGCTTCTCACGGCTGCCGCTCGCCGCCGAACTCGATCAGCTCTGTGCCGCCGCGGCGGCAGCTTATGGCCTGCCGCGCGGCGCCGTGCTGCTGCCTGCGCCGGGCAGCGAAATTGCCATCCGGCTGGCACCGCGAGTCCTCGCAGCGCACGGCGTCAAGGTCGGCATCCTGACGCCCACCTACAGCTCGCACGCCGCCGCGTGGCGCGCAGCGGGCGCGCAGGTGCACGAACTCGCCGCCCTGCCCGACGCCCGCGCTGGGCTTGCGGCGCTGGTGATCGTCAACCCGAACAACCCCGACGGCCGCGCCTTTGACGCCGCGGCTTTGAGCGCGTTCGCGCAGCGCTGGTGCGCGGCCGGCAAGCAGCTGGTGGTGGATGAGGCCTTTGCCGACGTTCGGCCGAAGCTGTCGCTACTCCACGAGCCGGCGCTGCCGCGCGGCGTGGTGGTGCTGCGTTCGCTCGGCAAGTTCTTTGGCCTGGCGGGGCTGCGGCTCGGCTTCGTCGCGGTCGATGCGCGGGACGCCGGACCGTGGCGCGACCTGCTCGGCGACTGGGCCGCCTCCGGCCCCGCCTGCGCGATCGCGACACGGGCGCTGCGGGACGACAGTTGGATTACGACCACGGGCCGGCGCCTGGCAGCGGACCGCCTGCGATTGGATGCAACCCTGGCCACCGCCGGCCTGACCGCGTGCGGCGGCACCGATTTATTCGGGCTATATGAAGATCGCGACGGCCGCGACCTGGTCGACGCCTTCGCCCGCGCCGGCATCTTGATCCGCGGCTTTTCCCACAGCCCGCAGCGCTATCGCTTCGGCCTGCCGGTCGATGAAGCCGCATGGCGGCGGCTGGCGCAGGCTTGCGCGATGCTGATAACAGCGCCGACCGCTAGCGAAGCCGCAGTTTAACCCACGGCCTCTCACCATCGTCATGCCCGGGCCTGTCCCGGGCATCCACGCCTGACGGCGCTGATATCAAAAAGGCGTGGATGGCCGGGACAAGCCCGACCATGACGGGAAGAGGTTGTGCCTAGCGGCCAGCCGACTGACGAGCAGCAGAGGCACTTAAGCCGCGCGGCGCATCGAGGGCTTGCGGAGCGGCGGAGCCGGGGCCCTGGCGACGGCGCGGGAGGCGCGGCGGTCAAAGGCGTCGCCCATCGTTAGCAGCACGAGGCCCGAGAGGCCGGCGGCTGAGCCGAGCAGGCCGAGCGTGATCACCAGCGGATAGCCGATCAGATAAATCGCGCCGAACAGCAGCACCGCCATGTTGAAGGCGAAGAAGTACTTCGCCTCCGGAGTGCCGTGCACCGCATCCTTGGTCAGCCAGCCGATCACCGGCACATAGTAGAACGCTCGGACCAGGGCTTTCACATCTCTCTCCCGTGCTGTCGCGGCCGGACCTGGGCGGCGCAATCGCTACCGCCTTGCAGTCCGAATTGATCAGTTATCAATCCGCCGCAGCGCAGCAATTGTCAACGCAGAGCGGGATACCTCCGTATTCATCCGGAGGTCAAAAGCCGAACGCCAACAGAGACTTAATGCTCGTAGCCTGAGTCAACTACTGGGACCGTGGAGGCGCTTGTCCATGCTGACTAAAGCGTAGCCGCCGCAGTGAAGGCGCCGGCACATGACTGTCATCCCCGCTCGCCAGCCGCCCGGCGCTTCGTCGCGATCTGCTCGGCCTCCTGCGTCAGCAGCCGCCGGTCGGGCTTGTTGGTGGCCGACAGCGGAATAGCCGCGCGGAATTCGACAAAGCGCGGATGCGCAAAGGCCGGACCATTGGCGATCGTGAAGGCTTTCACCGCGGCCTCGTCGACATCTCTGCCGGCCTGCTTCACCACGAAGGCGAACGGCAGCGTGCCCTTGATGTCGTCGGGTACCGGGACGACCGCGGCCTGATGGACCCCAGGCATCCGCTCGATCAGCTTCTCGACCTCGCCGGGCCAGACGTTCTCGCCGCCGACCACGAACATGTCGTCGGCGCGGCCGACGAAGTGGAAGAAGCCGTTGGCGTCGCGGCGCATAATGTCGCCGGAGCGATACCAGCCGTCGTGCATCACCTCGGCGGTCTTGTCCGGCCGGTTATTGTAGCCCTCCATCAGCATCGGGCTTTTCATGTAGAGCACACCCTCGTCGGGCGACGCCCCCTCTCGTAGTTCAACCTGCGCCCCGGCGATCGGATAGCCGAGCGCGACGTCAGGCCGCTCAACTCCGTCCGGGTGTGGGCCGAACACGCCGGGACCAGCCTCCGTGGTGCCGTAGGCATTGTTGATCGCAGCGCCCGGAAACAGGCTTCGAACCTTGTCGACCAGCGCCGCCGTCAGCGGGGCCGAGCCCATCGTGACGTTTTTGACCGACGAAAAGTCGAGCGTGCCGAGCAGGTCGTGCTCGCGCGCCAGCATCGCCAGCATGGTCGGCACAGAGGTCAGCCAGGTGACGCGGTAGCGGCTGATGGCTTCGGCATAACGCTTCGCGTCGAACGCCGGCAGCAACACGAACGACGCGCCGACCATCAGCGCCATCTTGACGCTGATGGTCGCGTTCATGTGGAACATCGGCGCCGCCACGATGTAGCGATGCTGCGAGCGGTCCTCGCCGAATGTGCCGGCCTCCATGAACCAGCGCTGCGAGGCGTGCGACAGCAGCACGCCTTTCGGCAATCCAGTCGAACCCGAGGTATAGAGGATCATCGCCAGTTCGCGCCCCTGCGGCTCGAACGCGGCGAACGCTCCAGGATCGAGTAGCGCGGCGTAGCCATCCGGCGCTTCGAAATCGATCCCCAGCACTCCGTGCGGGACCAGCGCGGCGCGCTCGGCATCGTGGAACACCGCGCGCAAGTCGGCGTCCTTGACGATGTAGTCCACAGTCTCGCGCGCCAGCTTGAAGGAGATCGGCACCGCCACCATGCCGGCCCGCATGATGCCGAGATAGGCGGCGATCAGCGGCGCCGAGTTGAGCGCCATGATGCCGACGCGGTCGCCCGGCTTCAGTCCCTTACGCAATAGACCACGTGCCACCGCATCACAGGCAGCATCGAGCGCTGCATAGGTCACCTCTGCCGGCTGCTCCCACCGGCTGAGATCGACAATCGCGACCTTGTCGGGATCGCGCGACGGATCGAAGCAGCAGCCGAGATTGCGGGACGGCGAGGACATGGGGAAACTCCGGGTAACTATCCAAACATGTAGTCAGCGCACGTCATGGCCGGGCTTGTCCCGGCCATGACGTGGAGAGGTGGGCGCGAAGACCGAGGCGCCAACCTCGCTGCAGAGAGTGAGACGTGGATGGCCGGGTCAAGCCCGGCCATCACGCATTGAGAGGTGCGTGCGCGTGCCGGGCCTTTAAACGTGCGGACGCACGCCACGGCAGGACCGCCGTTTACTTCTTCACCAGCGGACAGGCGCTTTCCGATAGCGGGCGGAAGGCCTTGTCGCCCGGGATGGTCTCGAGGATGGTGTAGAAGTCCCACGGGCCCTTGGAGTCGGCCGGCTTCTTCACTTCCGCCAGATACATATCGTGCACCATGCGGCCGTCGATGCGGATCCTGCCGCCTTTGGCGAAGAAATCGTCGACCGGCATCTCGCGCATCTTGGCCATCACGGTCTGGGCATCGAGCGTACCGGCGGCGGCGACGGCCTTAAGATAGTGCATGGTCGACGAGTAGTCGCCGGCCTGGGTCGAGGTCGGCATCTTGCCGAACTTGTCCATGAAGCGCTTGGCGAAGGCCCGGGTGTCGTCGTTCAAATCCCAGTACCAGGCTTCGGTGAGCAGCAGTCCCTGCGCGGCCTGCAGGCCGAGCGCCTTGGTGTCGTTGAGATTGATTGCGAGCCCGACCACCTGCTGCTTGCCGTCGCGGCCGATACCGAACTCGGCGGCCGACTTGATGGCGTTGATGGTGTCGGCGCCGCCATTGGCGAGCGCGATAACGTCCGAGCTCGAGCTCTGCGCCTGCAGCAGGAAGGAAGAGAAGTCGGACGTGTTGATCGGGTGCTTGATGTCCGCGACGATCGTCCCACCGGCAGCTTCGACGAAGCGCCGGCTGTCGTTGGCGAGCTGGTGACCATAAGCGAAGTCGGCTTGCAGGATCGCCCACTTTTTCTTGCCGCGGCTGACGACGGCGTTGGCGGTGCCGCGCGCCAGCGCATAGGTGTCCCAGGTGTAGTGGATGCTGTTCGGCGTGCACTTCTCGTTGGTGATCACCGACGTCGAGGCGCCGTTGACGATCGCAATCCGATCCTTCGCTTTGGTCAGCTCCATGACGCCGAGCGCGACCGAGGAGTTCATCAGGTCCGCGAGCATCACGACGTTCTTCTCGTCGATCCAGCCTCGTGCCAGCGATAGCCCGATATCGGCTTTGTTCTGGTGGTCGGCCGACAACACCTCGATCGGACGGCCGAGCACCTTACCGCCGAAATCCTCGACCGCCATGTTCACCGCAACGACGGCGCCGGGGCCTGAAATGTCGGCGAACAAGCCCGACATGTCGGTGAGGACGCCGATCCGGATCGGCGAATTATCGGCCTGCTGCGCCGAGGCGCTGCCGGAGAAGCCGGCAAGCCCGAGCGCCGCTCCAAGGGCCAACGCGGCAGCACGCCTTGTGATCATCCGTTCAGCTCGTATCATCTTGTTTTCCAATCCTCCGAACTTTCGCATGTTCCAGCCGGACGCCGCGTTGATAGGGCCGGTCAAGAGCACGATCTCGTGCAGATCGGCTCACATTCAGTCAAGCTCATGATCCCTCACTACGATGATCGCCACACGGAATATCAATGCGGCGAAATCGCTGAGGCGGCATTGTGTCACGATTTCACCAGAGCATGGTGCCACGGAGCGTCGATCAGCCTGAGTTGAGCCCGAGGAGCGGCCCTCATCCGCGACCTTCGACAACCGCGCCGGAACGTGTCTATAAAGAACCGCAACCATCCATGCAGGGTGGACCAACGCGATGATCACATCGGGAGGACGATACGATGCAAGTGGCTTATGTGCCCCGCCAGACCCCCTACACGCTGTCGCCGGAAGACGAACTGAATGACCTGCGGATGTCGGAAAAGGTCCGGCCGCTGTACGACCACGTCAAGAAGTTCATCGCCGAGACGGTCGAGCCGATGCAGCATGAGTTCGAGATCGCGGAAGCGAAGAATCCGAACCGCTGGTCGTTCTCGCAGGAGCAGCTCGATCTGCTCGGCAAGGCCAAGGCGAAGGCCAAGGAAGAAGGCCTGTGGAACTTCTTCCTGCCCGACGCCGAAACCGGCGAAGGCCTGAACAATCTCGACTACGCCTATATCGCAATCGAACTCGGCAAGGCGCCGCTCGCCTCCGAAGTGATGAACTGCTCGGCGCCCGACACCGGCAACATGGAAGTGCTGGAGCGCGTCGGCACGCCGGCCCAGAAGGAAAAGTGGCTGAAGCCGCTGCTCAACGGCGAGATCCGCTCGGCCTATGTGATGACCGAACCGAACGTCGCATCCTCCGACGCCAAGAACGTCTCGACCTCGGCCGTGCTCGACGGCAACGAGTGGGTGATCAACGGCGAGAAGTACTACATCTCCGGCCTCGGCGACCCGCGCTGCAAGATCATGATCGTCATGGTCAAGACCGATCCGACCGCCGCGCCCAGCAAACAGCAGTCGCAGATCCTGGTGCCCGTCGACACCCCCGGCGTCGAAGTGATCGGCCCGATGCACGTGTTCGGCCACGATCACGCGCCGCGCGGCCACATGCACATGCGCTTCAACAATGTGCGGGTGCCGAAGGAGAACATCCTGCTCGGCGAAGGCCGCGGCTTCGAGATCTCGCAGCTCCGCCTCGGCCCGGGCCGCATCCATCACTGCATGCGCACCATCGGCAAGGCCGAGAAGGCGCTCGACCTGATGGTGGCGCGCGGCCTCACCCGCGAAGCCTTCGGCAAGAAGATCGCGCATCTCGGCGGCAACATGCAGATCATCGCGCAGGCCCGCTGCGAGATCGAGGCGATGCGCCTAATGGTGCTGAAGGCCGCCAAGGCGATGGACGTGCTCGGCAACAAGGAAGCGCGCGTCTGGGTCAGCATGGTCAAGGCCATGGTGCCGGAGCGCGCCTGCAAGATCATCGACCAGGCGATTCAGATGCACGGAGCCACCGGCATCTCGCAGTGGACCCCGCTGGCCGAAATGTACACCGACGTCCGCCACCTCCGCTTCGCCGACGGCCCGGACGAAGTGCACTGGATGGTGGTCGGTCGTCACGAACTGACGCTGTAGAATCGACCGCCAACGGTTTGCTCCATCGCCTGGAGACGTTCTCTCGGTGGCGGTTGCATCGAACCACGACATGCCCGGCCTCGTGCCGGGCATTCACGTTACTGAAGGAATTGCGAACAAGGCTTGGATGGTCGGGACGCGTCCGGCGATGCAAGATCGCGTGAGCAAACTCAGCGATTTGCGAACTGGCTGAGAACTGCGACGCGCACCTTGAGCCAATGCTCTCCGGGTAGCGGCTCAGTACGATGGATACGGACTAGCGCTTGCAATGTTCGGGCTGGCGATGGCGGCCCTCCGCGCATCCCAGCCCGAACGTCATTGTTGCGGCGCCCCGGGCTTAGCGGCCGGCTGGCTCCCTTTCGCCAGATCCCGCAAGCGTTTGCGTGCGGTCTCGTTGCCCGCGCTGGCAGCCAGCTGATACAGGCTCAACACATCGCCTGGAATATCCTTCGCGCCGCGACGCGCGAGCTCGGCGTCGGCCAACGCCACCTGGGCTTGCGGAATCTTTGCATCGGCCGCCTTCTTGAGCCAGACCAGCGCTCCGGCTGGGTCCGCAGCGCAGCCGACGCCTTTCTGCATCATCACGGCCACGTTGTATTGGGCGATCGGGTGACCCAGCTTGGCTGCACGTTCGTAGTAGCCGAACCCCTTTTCGACTTCCGATTTCCCGTCTTCACGGCGGCAGAACAGCACCCCGAGTTGGAAGAATGCCGTCGCCTTGATTTGCGCCGTGCCTGCGTTGGCCGCCTGCTGGAGGGCCGCTTCGGCCGCTTTGGAGTCGAAGAATTCCGAGCCTTCGCTCATCAGGCATATGCCTTTGGCGAGAAACCCTTCGGGGTGCCCGAGTTCTCCTGCTTCACCGTACAGCCGCAGCGCTTTGCCAATGTCGGATGGCGCCGCTGCGCCCTTCGTCAACAACTGGGCAAGCCGCAATTTTGCCGGACCATGTCCGCTCTCGGCAAGCCGATCGAGGAGATCGCGCGCTCTTGCCTCCTTGCCGCCCAGGACAAGCACCTCCGCCACGGCGAGGACCGATTTTGCATCGCCCGGAGCAGCGGCCCTCTCGAGCCACTTGGCGGCCTCATCCTGATCGATGGGCGCGTCTTTGCCGGTGAAGTACAAGCGCCCGAGTTCGAGCTGCGCCTGACCGATCCCGGCCTCCGCCGCCTTGCGCAGCCAAAGGGTTGCCCGCTGCAGATCAGGTTCAACGCCGCGGCCATTCAGCAGCGACTGGGCGATCTGGTGCGCCGCCGTCGGATGTCCGCCCTCCGCGGCCTTCTCAAACCACTTCGCTGCCAGACGCTGGTTGGGGGGCACCCCAGTTCCATTTGCATAGAATCGGCCGAGAACAAACTGTGACGTGGCGTCCCCTTTCTCCGCAGCCAGAGAGTACCATTCGGCCGCTTCCGTCAGGTTCGGCTCGGCACCAAGTCCTCGGGAGTAGAGCTCTCCAAGTTTGATCATCGACGGAAGATGCCCGCGCCGTCCCGCCTTTCGCAGGCAGGTCTCTGCCTTGGAAATAGACTTCGGGACGCCAGACCCCTCGAGATACATCTCGGCAAGGCTGAACAACGCATTCACGTCGGAGTGGCGGGCCGCCTCCTGGAAGTATCTTCCCGCCGCGACGAGATCTCTGGCAACACCCTCACCGTTTCGGTGCAGATAGCCGAGCGCCGTTTGGGCACGGACATGACCATTTGCGGCAGCTTGCTTGTACCACTCCGCCGCGATCGCGGCGTCCTTCTCGACGCCGAGTCCCTGGTAGAAGATGTCGCCAAGCCCGAACGCAGCACTGGCCGCGCCCTGTTCGGCCGCTCTCTCGTACCAAGCCCGAGCCGCCTCAAGATCGACATCGCAGCCACGCCCCGCCCGCAGAAGGTCTCCCAACATGGCCTGTGCATCTCGCAAACCGGCCGCGGCGGCCTTGCCGATCCAGGCGAAGCCGGTTTCCGGTGCTTTGTCGAGATACTGTCCGGCGGGAAACACGGTGGCCGTCGCGGACGACTTGCTTTTCGGCGTGCCGTCATCCGATTGCGCAACGGCACGCGCGGCCCCGAAGCCCTGCATCAGGATCTTGCCGAGCTCGAATTGCGAGACGGCATCGCCGCCATGGGCGGCTTTCTCGTACCAAGACACTGCGTCGGGGACCGATCGTGCGACCCCCTTCCCTTCGTGATAGAGCTTGGCAATCAGAGCTGTGGCTTCGATCGAACCCTTTTCGGCAGCTTCTCGCCACTCATAAAAGGCCTCGACGTGCGCCCCACGTTCGAAAGCCGCCTGGCCACGCTCGACGAGGACCGCCGGCCGCAGCAAGCGCGCCCGAACGCGCGCGACGCGTTCCTGCAATCGTCGAACCGACACCCTCATTGCGGTTCGCGCATCGCCTGGCCAAGCCCGCGCATCATATCGCCGATCACATACATGGCGACCGATCGCTTGCCGACATTGATGTGGGCCGACAGTGTCATTCCGGGAATGAGTTTGAAGTTCGCCGGCACGTTGCGGAAGTTCATGGCATCGACGGAACAACGCGCCTTGTAGTAAGCATCAACCGGCTGGCCGTTGTCGTCCGTCGTGAAGGCGCCTCCGCTGATCCAACGCAGCTTGCCCTCCGCTGTCCCGTGCTCGATGTAGCGGAAAGCGTCGATCTTCAGGGTGCAACTGTCACCTGGCCTGACAAAGCCGACATCACGAGAGAGGATCTTGATTTCAGCATCGAGCTTGGTGCGCAGCGGCATCATCGTGATCAGCGCATCGCCTTGTTTCAGCACCGAGCCTACCGACAATTTTGCAAGAGTGAGTACCACCGACGGCTCGTCGGCGGTCAACCTCACCAGATCCTGATTCCGCAACGCTTTTTCATATGAAGCGCTTGCCGTGTCGAGCAGGCTTTGCGTGCTCACCAGGTCTTCGCTCAGCTTGCTGCGCCATTGTTCGATGAATGCGCGTCGGTCGGCCTCGAGCGACTTGAGCTGGTTCTCGGCCTCGATCAGGCTGTTGTGGGTGAAATCGATCTGTCTCTGAATTTCCAGGCGCGCATCTTGTGAAAGGTAGAGATTCAATTTCGAGCCGCTGCCGCTTTCGGCCAGCGACGACCGCATGTCCTCGATCTTCTTCAGCACGTCGTCCCGCTGCGTGTAGCGCTGATCCTCCTTCCGCAGCTTGTCGATCGTGGCCTGCATTTGCCCGATCTTCGAATCGAAGCTCGCCACCTGCGCGGCGTATTGCGCGTTTCGTTGATCGTACAACGCCTTTTGAACCGTGGCGTAGGCCGCGAAGTCGGGATCATCCTGCCGTGGAAACTCCAGCGGGCCGCCACTCAGTTCGGCTTTGTCCCGAGTGAGTTGCGCCTGCAAGCTTGCGACCTGCTTCTTGAATTGAAGCAGGTCGGCGGAGGTGAAGGTCGAGTCCAGCGTCGCAAGCAACTGCCCACCCTTGACCTCTTCACCCTCCCTCACATTGATCGACTTGATGATCGACGGATTGAGCGCCTGCACGACGCTGATCGACTGGTCGACCGGAACGATGGTGCCGCCGGCGCTCGAAACCACCCGATCGAGCG
Source organism: Rhodopseudomonas palustris (assembly GCF_003591005.1). Classification (GTDB taxonomy): domain Bacteria; phylum Pseudomonadota; class Alphaproteobacteria; order Rhizobiales; family Xanthobacteraceae; genus Rhodopseudomonas; species Rhodopseudomonas palustris_K. The sequence goes on along the minus strand of NZ_QYYD01000026.1, from coordinate 40,914 downwards.
ACGTCAGAAACAGTATCGCAATCGTTGCGACCAGCAGAGAGAACAACACCCACAAGGTCGCGCGGGCAATCAGCGGTTCCGGTGCTTCGCGGATCGAGTCCGTTTCGGACTGAAACTGCCGGACAGTAGCTGCGGCAGCGGAAGGGCTACGAGACAAGGGCGGGTCCTCCGCTGCTGCTGCGCGTCCGCGTCGGACTGCTGATCGCGTGGCTGTTCTGCTGATGCCAGAGGCCAGAGTAGATGTCGTTTCGCGCCAGCAACTCGTCGTGACGCCCGATGTCGTCGATCGCGCCTCGATTGAGCACCAGAATGGCGTCGGCTTTCACCAGCGACGACAGCCGATGCGAGATGATGATCAACGTCCGGCCGCTCGCAATGCGGGAGATGTTCGCGTTCACGATCGCCTCGCTTTCGGCATCGAGCGCGCTGGTCGCCTCGTCCAAAATGAGGATGGGAGGATCGACGATCAGCGCCCGGGCGATGGCGATACGCTGACGCTGGCCCCCGGACAAGTTGGGCGATCCTTCGAAAATGTAGGTCTCGTAGCCTCGTGGCAGCTTGTCGATGAACTCTTCGGCGCCCGCCAGACGGGCCGCGTTGACAACCTCGTCGAAGGTGGCGTCCGGCTTGGCCGCTGCGATGTTGTCCCGAATGGTCCCGGTGAACAGGAAGTTTTCCTGCAAAACCACGCCGACGTTTCGGCGGAGATGATCGACGTCGTATTCGCGGACGTCGATGCCGTCGATCTTGATCAATCCGCTGTAGTCGGAGTGCAGACGCTGGATCAACCGGGTGATCGTGGTCTTGCCCGATCCGCTCTTCCCCATCACCCCCATGGTGGTTCCGGTCGGAATCTCGAACGAGACATCGTTCAGCGCCGGTGAGACCGCGCCCTTGTACTTGAAGACGACGTTGGAAAATTCGACATGGCCGCTCAGAGGCGTGCGAACACCATGCCCGGAGCGCCCTTCTTCGGGCGGCTGATTGACGAGCTTACCGACGATGCCGAGCGCGGAACGCGCTTCGTCCAGCTGGTTGACGAGTTGCGCCATCTGCATCAACGGAGCCGCAACACGATGCGACAGCAACAAGAAGGCGAACAGGGCGCCGACATACCAGGTGTCCGTTGTCGAAATCGCCATGTAGACGCCCACGGCGAGTGATCCGCTGACCGCCAGCCGCTCCAGTGGGCGAACCACGGACTGGATCGAGACAGCCGCTAGCCCTTCCGCAAGCCTGGCCCGCGCAACGCGGGCGACATGCACGTCCCACATGTGCTTCTGCCGGGAGTCCAGGGCCAGCGACTTGATCGTTCGGATGCCATTGAGGCTCTGTACCATGAAGGCGCCTTGAGCACCTTCCGCCGCGATCACAGCCGAGGACCGCTTTCGATAGTACGGCAGCATCACGATCAGCCAGATCACGATCAACCCGACAAATCCCAGAACGATGAACGTCATCAGGGGACTGAAGAAGAACATCACCGGGATGAAGAAGATCAGGGTGGTCGAGTCGAGAAGGGCGCCGAACAGTTGTCCGACCAGGAACGAACGAATGCGGAAGACCTCCCGCATGTCTCGCGCGACCAGACCGACTTGCGTTCGCTCGAAGAAATCGATCGGAAGACTGAGCACTTTCTCGAAGATGTAGGTCGACAGCTTGACGTCTATCCGGGCGGTCAGCTGGTGGACCAAAAATTGCCGCAGCACGAAGAACAAGGTCTCGAACACGATCGCGACTGCCATCGCAATGCAGAGAACCGCAAACGTACTGAAGGCCTGATAGAAGATGACCTTGTCCATCAGCAAGCGCCAGAACATGATCGGCGCAAGGCCCAGGAAGCCGAGCGCTAACGCTGCGATGGCGACGTCCCGAACGATCCGCCTCTCACGGAACACCAGCGCCGTGATCATCCCCAGGCTGAACGGCTGGGTTTCGTCGGAAATCTCGTAGTCCCGCTTGGCGAGCACGACCTCGCCGGTCCAAACCTGCTCGAACCGGATCCGGTCGATCACCAGCAGGGAGTCTTCCTCCAGGGTGGGGTCCTGCAGCACGACGCGCGGATTGTTCTCGTCGCCATCGAGGCGGAGCAGCACCATCTTGGTGCCGTCCTGCAGCGACACGATCAGGGGGAACGTCTTCGTCGCGCCTTGCAGATCATACCAATCGAGCTTGACGGCCTTGGACCGCATTCCCGAATTTTCGGCGCAACGGACGATCTGCGCGGCAGACACCTCGCTGCCGTCGAGCACATTATCGTGAATCAGCTGGGATACGGTGAGGTGGAGGCCGTGATGCTTGGCCACGATCACCAGAGCTTTCAGGCCGGACGAGAGCTGCTCGACTTCCAAACCAACGTCATCTTCTCGATCGAGCGCAACCGGCTTGGTCATCTGAATAGTTCCTCACCACTGCGAGCAGCCTAAAAAAACGTCATCTAACCAATAGATTACGTCGACGGTATTATAGCAGAATACTCCGCCCGCGGGAATGCCCTTGCAAATCGAGCGGCCGCGACAGGCATCGCGGTCGGTCAAAGAATGATCGCTGCGCGAGGATCAACGGTCCCGACCTGCACCAAAGCCGCGCTACTTAGCGCCCGCTCCTAACAGCGGGCGCCGCCGCCATCGGGCATGATCGCCGCCGAGCCTGCTACGACCTTGCGAACTACGCCCGCCCGGTCGCCGAGTCTTCCAGTTCGCGTCCGGCCGATGAGCCCGTTGCCTCGAAATCGAATTTGAGAGGGGCGAGCTCCTTGCTGATCGCCTCGGAGTCGGCCTCCGGCATCAGCGCCAGCGCCCGAAGTTCGAAATGGGCCGCCCGAACCAGAATCTTGTCGAACCCTGCCATCCTGAGCAGGTTCCCGAGCCGCTGCGCCGTAAAGCCGGTTCGGTGCGCCATGGCGAGCCGTCCATTTTCAATCGCCCGCGAATGCCCATACAGCATATCCAGCGGCCGGATCGGACCCGCGGGTGAATTATACGCGACCGTCGTCATACCCTTCTCGACGATGAACTTCGCCACGGCAGTGAGATCCGGGCACAGAATGATCGCAAATCCGGTCGGCCGCAGAATGTGATGGAAATGGCTCAAGGCTGGAAAGACCTCGTGGGCGTAGAGATGTTCCAGCACGTGCGACGACCAAACACCGTCGAACGAGTTCTCTCCGAAGAACGACGACAGATCGGAGATCGACCCCTGAACGTGCGGCTTGACCTCCGGATCGATATCGAAACGAACCTCTTCCCACCGGTCTCCTTCGATGAGCGGACTCAGCCGTTGAGCGGGTCCTGATCCAGATCCGACGTTCAGAATTTTCTTCATTTCAATTCTCGCATGGGACCAAGCGGAGGGCGTCTCCAAGCTACGCCTTGCCGCTCCGATTTCCGAGGGGTTCGAAACCCTATAACTGACTCGGCCGCGACACAGGCTAAAGTATGGTCGCGATATCGCGGTTCCACAACCGTAGACAGCCACGTCCGGGCAGGCGATGAAGCCGCAGCGGATCTATCAGCCCCAACCGTCGTGCCTCCGGGTCGATTCTCTGAGCCACCATCCGGGCCTATGCGCGAGCCGCCGTTGCTGTTCGCGATCACAATCTGAACGAACGCGAGCAATTACTGGGCGATCTTCAGCCAGGGATGGCGCCGCTCCAGCTCCGCCACAACCAGCGCTTTGTTCCTCGCGACGTCTGTCTGCGTCTTCAGCATCGACTGGCCATGGACCCGGTAGCGAGCCAACACCTCCGGGACCGCGACGCCGATCAACCCAAGCTCGACCAGCTTGCACCAGAAGTCATAGTCTTCCCACCCGTACTGAATGTGGTCGTACCCACCGACACCGCACCAGGCAGCCTTCCGCACCAGCGCCATGGCGTCGATGAAATTGCCGCCGACGAGGCGCTCGGCCAGGAATGGGCCCTGATTGAAGACGCCTTCGCTCTCTCCGAACATCGCGATCTCGGGAAACGCGAAGGCCCCGCGTGAGTGCCTCAACTTCTCAAGACACTTCGTCGCGCAATCCGGCAGCAATTCGTTGTCGGCATCGAGCGGCAGCACGAAAGCCGTCTCGGAATTCGCAAAGCCGACGTTGCGTGATCTCGCCAATCCGGAGTTCTCGTTGTTCTCGATCAGAAGGGTTCGGTTGAAACGCTTGGCGTTCTTTTCCAACCAGCTTGCGGCGACGGCTTGGGACTGGTCGGTCGATCGATCATCGACCACCACGAGATCGATCGGCCCGAGCGTCTGGCGGCCGACCGACTCGAGCGCATGCTCGATATAGCGGGCGTAATTGTACAGTGGGATGACCACCGTAACCTCTGCTTCCTTCAGCTCGTCGCGCTTGAACACAATCCTGTGGTCGGGAATCTCCGGTCGACGCGAGGCCATCTCGTCGCGCAGTCGAATTCCATGAGCAGGCCGCGACTGCTGCTTCAGATCCGCCCGATCCAGAATTTCACTGACCAGTTCGATGCGCCGCTCCGGTCCGTACTTCCAAAGCGCGTCATGAAAGGCATCGCGCGCCATCGCGGCGCGAAGCGCCTCGTCGTCGAGCAAGCGCGAGATCTTGGCGTACCATTCGTCTTCGGTCGCCGCCAGAAAGCCGGTGACCCCTTCGCGAATCGCAGACGCATACACGTTGGTCGGGCTCGCAATCGTCGGCACGGAAACCAAGGCGGCCTCGAAGTATTTCAGTTCGCTCTTCGCCTCACAGAACGTGTTGCCCGCCTCGAGCGGCACGATGTTGATGTCGAATCGCGCAATCTCTTCGGGCAGATCGGCGAGACCAACGGCCTCCCTCCATTCGATCCGGTCTTCCAGGCCGGACAGCTCCGGGAACTCGTGGGGCCGAACGATCGGATCTTGATTGACGCAGAACATCACCAGCCGCACGTCGTCACGCTCGCGCAGGATCCGCGACAGTGCGCCGACCGCGACCCCGAAATCGCGCTGATGCGTGCGCGTTCCAGCGGCGTAGCCGATGCGCAGCAGACCGTCGCCGGCTTGGGCACCCCGCAGGCGGACGCTGCGGCGCGATCGTTTCAGCGTGCCCTCGTCGAATCCGTTCGGCAGAACGACGGCTGGCTTCTGATAGCGGCGCATCCGTTCGGCCAGGTAGGACGTCGGAGCAACGCCGAAGTCGCACTCCAGGAACGCGTCACGCACTTGCCCGAAGTGCGAAACCACGGAGGCTTCCGAAATGCCTTGGCTGCGGATGCCGTCGATCGTTTCGACGCTGACGATCTCCGGCTCGATCATCAGATCGTCCACGTCGAACAGGATGCTCGCGTCACGCGCCCGCGCCTCGGCTGCCGCTCGAGCGAGTCTTTCGCTCGAACGCGCGCGCCAGACAAAAAGCACGTCCCCGGGCGGCGCGTCGACCAGATGGGCGTCGTCGGTCACGATTGTCGTTTTACAACCGAGCACCTCGGCAGCGCTGGCAAATCTCGCCACGCGGTACATGTGGCCCGGAGTTTCCGGCTCGCCGGAGTACAGCACGATGTGGCGGGCGCCGCTCGCCTCCGGTTTCCCGATCGCGAGGATATCGTTCGCTGTCCGCAGCAATTGGGGCCGTCCGCGCTTTCGCCGAGCCCAGCTTGCGGCACTTCGTAGCGGCGATGTCAGCCACCATGAGCTGCTGGAGAACACCTCATGGATCCGACCGGCTTCCATGGCCAGCCGATGCCTCGTATCGGCGAGCTCGGCGGCCTGCTTCGCCAGGCGTTCGGTCAGCTCGGCCTCCCGCTCGATCGATTCGGTCAGCTGCATCTGAAACTGCCGCTCATGCAATTGCAGTTCCTGCTGATGCAATTGCAGCTGCTGCTGATGCAACTGAAGCTGTTGCTGAGCGTCCTCCTCCAGCCGCTGTATCACCTGGTGCTGCTCGGCGATGGTGCGCTCGAACTTGCCCTTCTCTTGCTGGTACACGCTACGCTCGGATTGCAGAGCATACCGGTCGTTGATGACGCTGCCGAGATAAGCATAAACGGATCGGATGAGGTTTCGCTCCGTTTCGTCGGCTTCCAGCAGCGCGCGCATGCCGTCGGGCTGGTTCGGACCGACAGCGAGAACGCCCAATCCATGCCCGTGAAAGAACTCGAACGAAGGGTAGGCGGATGTGATTTCTTCCCAGAACCGGAAAACTCCAAAGTCCCGTTCTCTGACGTTGGTGTCGTGGAACAGCACCACGGCGCGATCGGAGAGCTTCGGCAACCAGGTGTTGAAGTCATGACGGACATCGTCGTAGAGGTGCCGCCCATCGATGTGCAGCAGATCAATGCTGCCATCGGCAAACTTGTCGACCGCTTCGTCGAAGGTCATTCGTAACAGCGTCGAGAAGCCGCGATAGTCCTGGTCGTGGGCCTGCTTGAGGGTCTGGAAGACCTCCTCCCCGTAAAACCCTGCGTGAAAATCTCCCTGCCAGGTATCGACCGCGAAAGCTCTCGCGCCGAGATTGAGCCCTTTGATCGCCTGGCAGAAGGTCAGATACGAGAAACCGAAATCAGTTCCCAGTTCGACGACCAGCCGCGGCGAAGTCGCCTCAACGAGCCAAAAACCGAAAGCTCCGTGCTCAAGCCAAGCGGAGACTGGAAGGTAGGCCGGCCGCCACGTCGATGTCTGCGAAATGAACGCAGGTCGCGCATTGCGGGTACGATCTAGATTCATCGACTGTCTTCCTTGGCGTCCTGCGCCCTTAATCGCTCTGTTGCTGTCGACGCTTGTAGCAGACCACACCGCAACTGCATCGTACTAATCAACCTTGTTCCGGGCGATCAGCAGCAACCGACTTCCGGACGAACGCAACGGCCGGGCCGATGTCCGAAAACGCTCCAACGTCGCCGGCTTGATTTTTCCACAACTCAAGGTTGATATCGCTATTCACTTCCTCAACGAGCCCCTATTCCTGACTCAGCAGAGCCTGAAATTGCGGCCAAGATCGGGTTTCAAAATCGAACCGATCGACCACCGTCTGCCGCGCAGCCTTGCGAAGCTTCTGGAAACTCTTTGGCTTCGAGAGCACCTCGATCGCGGTTTCAGCGAGCTGTTTCGGATCACCAAACTGAACCAGCAAACCATTGCGCCGGTCCTCGATCACTTCCTCGACAGGCGCAGTGCTGGATCCGATCACTACGCATTCCGACGCCATCGCTTCGAGCATCGACCACGACAGCACGAACGGATAGGTCAGATAGACGTGCGCCGACGAGATACTCAGCGCGTTCAGATAGTCTTCATAAGACACCCGACCGAGGAAGTGGACGCGATCCATGGGCAATTGATCCGCCACTTCGTCGAGGTAGATTTCCTTCCAGCGGCGGCCATCCGGAGGGGGGGCGCCATACGAGGTTCTGTCGCCGCCGATGATCACCACCTGTGCTTGCGGACGTGCGGACAGAATCTTTGGCAACGCCCTCATGAGGATGTGATATCCCCGATACGGCTCGAGATTGCGGGCCACGTAGGTAATGACCTCGTCGCGTGACGTCAGCGTTCTGCCGTTGTCGAGACGAAGTTCTGCTGCGCCATTCCTTCTGATCTTCGCGGTGTCGATGCCGTCGTGAATCACTTTGATCTTGGCTTGGAATTCAGCCGGGAATAACGACCGTTGCCACTCGGTCGGCGCGATCCCCGCCGTCGAAGCCACCAGCGAGATCAGCGTCGCAGCATTCTTCATTTCCAATCCGACCCGATTGGGAAGTCCGAACCGCACGGCCTGATGGTCGAAGCGAAAGTCGTTGTCCGACCGATAGAAATATTCAGAATAACAGTATAGCCGAGCCCGCGGAAAGACTTCCCTCAACGGAAGCACTTCACCCCATCCAGGATGACCAAATATCACATCGGGGACAAAGCCCTCGTCGCGAGCAGCGACCGCCGCATAGAGAACAGCCTCGGCGCGGCGACTCTCCAAATCGAACCGACGTGCGAAGGGATGCACATCTGCGATGCCGTCGGACGAAATCGAGTACTTCTTCATCTTCAGGCCGGAAATGCCGCGGGCGCGTACCGTGCCAATGCCGGCGAGAGAAAAGCCATCAAGTTCCTGCAAGCGTTCGATCAGCCTGAGATATTGCCCCGGAAGATTATTGTGAACAAAAAGCACGCTCGTCATCGGTTCTATCGAATTCTCACCTGGTCAAACTCGTCGAGCGATCACGATGCGACGGCGACTTCCACCATCCTCGGATGATGGAGACGCCTCGGTTCGAGATTTCGCGGCGGACATGCCAGTGCGGTGAATGGTGTTTCATCCAAAGCCAGCAAGGGATTGTAGTAAGGGTCGTCGAGAGCGTCGATCCAGCGCTCGCGCAGCCGTTGCAGTGACAATTTGAACTGCGGCGCCTCCGCATTTACGGCTCCGCGGGACGCCGACTCGAGATGTAGCAGGCGTGCATAAGGCGTCACGACAATGCGCTTTCCGAGCGCCCGCAGCTTGAGGCAATAGTCGACGTCGTTGTAGTCGATCGGAAAATAAGCCGAATCGAGACCTCCGACGGCGAAATAGTCGGCTGTTCGAGTTATCAGACAAGCCGCGGTGACCGCACTCGCCTGTCGCGCAACGCTCAGTAGATCGGAATAGCCCGGGTCTCCCCAAATTCGCTCGGTGCCGACGTGGACAGCGGATTGCTTGGGTCCCAGCACAATGCCCGCATGTTGCGTGACACCACTCGGCAGCGACAACAAGGCGCCGACAGCTCCGACATCAGGCTCGGACAGCCTGCCGATCATCTCCTCCAGCCAGTCGTCGTCGAGCGCGTAGATGTCATTGTTCAACAGACAAACTCGATCGCAATCGATTTGGCCAACCGCGCGGTTCATGATGTCGGCATAGTTGAAGTATCCGGGAACCCGGATCACCGACACGTCATCGGCCGCAATCCGGTCGAACAGCTGCAGCGTTTCGGCGTCGGTCGAATCGTTGTCGGCCACGACGACTTTGGCGCCGTTACGCTTCACGGCGCCGCGAATGCTCTCCAGACACTTACGCAATAGACGCGCCTGATTGCGCGTCGGAATGACGATCGCGGTCGTCCCCTGCTCGGGACGACGTGAGACGCGAACCGCCGGAAACATCGAGCCGCTGCCCGGCCGGAACTCGGCAGATACGTCGCGCTCTGAAAAATGCCGGATCCCGGCAGCGAGCAGCCTGGCGGCCTCCGCTTCGATGTCGAGCGCCGGCAAGATGCCGGCGCCGCCCGGCACGTGCACAACATCGACTTGCGTCGGGCCGATCACGAGCGCCAGGAGCAGATCGTAAACATTTGTGGCGGCATTCCGGCGAAGCAATTCGACTACGCGGGCGCGTGATGCAACAAACAAATGGGCGCAGTAGCCTTGCTCGACGAGCCGCTCATAATCGAAGGACGTCAACGCAATCAGCCTTTGGCTGCCATCTGAGGCGGCGACGATCAGATCGGCGTAGGCGAAGGCGGCGTCGGGCGCGTCGCGAAAGGCACCGACCAGGCGCTGCAGGCCGCTCTGCGCAAATGCCAGTCCCGATGTGACGAACACCACGCAATCCGCGTCGGCTTCACCGTCGAGGAAGTCGACAAAATCGCTGGAGAACTCCCCACGTAGATTCAATGAAACAACGCTCGCCGTCCAGCGCTCGGCCGTGTGCTGCAGACTCTGCAGGGTGGCCTCGCAATTGTTTTCGCCGAGGATGGCGACGATCGGACTGCTGTCTGCCTTTTCAACGAGCTTGCACTGCTCGTCGATGAGCGGATGGATCATACTATAAGAGGTGAATGGAAGGGAGCGGGGAAACAGCCGCCGAAACTGCTCGATTCGGAGCCGCTCCGCGCTGACGTCGGACAGCGTGTTGACCAGTTGTTCAAGCCTGTCGCCATACGCGACGAACCTGAGCGGACTTCCCTTCAGCTCGTTCCCGGCACCGTCGACGACGCGCAACGTTCGCGCTCGTCCGTCGGCAAAACGATGCGGGAGGTGAAAGTCGAATCGCGGAACGGCCAGCCCTTTTTCACGCCCCTCCTCCAAATTCGCCCATTGCAAGGCCTGCCCCTGATGGACGACGTGCCCGTCGAGCAATGCGGTCACCATCTGCCTGCTCCGCTTGGCGTCGGCAAGCCAGCCTGCAATCCGCAACTCTCCCAGCCACTTCACCTCGCCTGTGGCGGAATGAGTTTCGGGCTCGGAAAGCGCAATCGGGATCGCTTGACCCAGCGAGATTGCAGTATTCGCGATCCTGGCTTCAATGAACTCGAACCGGCCGAGCGTTTCAGGGGCGAAGTCGACCGAGAAGCCGTAACATCCATCGCCCTTCCCGGACGCGACGAGTTCGTCGCTGGGCATGGTGCAGCGAACCAGAGCCAGCGGCACCCCGTCGCCCAGGATATCCACCACATGGCGCAGCGTCAGATCGTCCTGATCGACCACGTACCCCGTGAATGATGTGGGACCGCTCTGTTCAAAGCGGACCAACAAGCCCGTCGCGGCTCCGCTCACGACGCGATCATGCAACATCGCTCGCCTCGCGACCGGCACCAACCAACCAAGATGATAATCGATCTGCCAACACAGCAGGCGGCATCGCAGTATCGAGGCGAAGGTCACCTGGCGGGACGCGTGGAGTGAATGGCCAGACAAAGCGCGCGGTCGGCAGACCAAGTCGGCACGCTTGTTGAAGTTTACTCCATCCGAATATCGGCTGAGGCAGGTAGATCAGCAGTCTTTGAAGCCGATAGATGTCAGTCAGCGCAGCGATTTCATCGGCACTCGTGGGACCGAGCACAAAGACATTGCCGAGCGTCATGAGACAATTGTCTTCGAGGGTACTGCCCAGCACGAAGAACTGAAGGTTCTGAACGCCGCTCAATCGCCGCATGACCTCCACGAACGATTTGAAGGTGGATGGACAATGCTCATTCAGAACCACGCCGCATCGGACGGTTGGGCTTTCCGAAAAGCTCACGCTGAATTGGGTGACGACTTTCAGATCCGGCTCGGTGTCGATTCGGTCCGATCTGATCCGCTTCTGCGCCAGGAGAGCTCGCGCCTCGTCATTTGGCGCGATGTAACGTCCGGACCCGGCAGGGGGTGAGCCGGCGGCTCGCGAAATCTTGCGGTCAGCGTGGCGTGACGACTTGCTGGGTCCTTCGATCCAGGTCCGTAGCTCCGCCGAGGCCTCATCTGCAATGAAGACGTCGGAGGGCTTGTCAAACATATTGAGACGCTGGATCACGTCGAGCATCAGGCGCGACGATCCGCAGAATTCGAAGCGAGCGATATCGAGATCCGAGATGTAAGCGACTAACGTGTCGATCTCGCCCGCGGAATCGAGATTGAACTGGAGCGATTGATAGCCGTCGCGCGGAGAGCGGATCGTCGCCGATCGCGCCGAAGCCGAGATGATGCAGGTCAGAATTGCCAGACCCTGCTGAACAAGGTCCTGCGCCCTTCGAGTAGCGATCTCGCCGGCGAGATCGTCGGGCGCCATCAGCAAACGGTCGAAACGTATCGTCCTCAGCAGCTCCTTCTCGATCTTCCCGCGAGATTCGCGAAGAGGATCGGATTTGGCGAACGCGACGCTTTCGTTGTTGTAGGCGGGAAACCTGTCCTTGAGCTTCTTGAGGTTGCGCATCACCAATGAGCGCTTCTCTCCCCCGAAGGAGCGTGACCCTGCGTGTCCGACATAGATCCAGGGCGCACAAACGTTGCGCAGCCCGTTTTCGCGAGCACGAAGGCAGAATTCCACATCCTCATAATATCCGCGATCGTACAGGTGAGGCATCCCTCCGACCGAATCGAGACAGCGCCGCGTCACGTAGAGGCAGAATCCAATGCCGTTGGGCAGATCCACGAGAACGTCGCGATTAACCTTCGCGGCTCGGTCGATGTCGGCTATCGCCTCCGACGTGCGGAGCTCGTTCACCTGAAACGGTTCGGGAAAGCTGGTGTACTCGCCATTGTTGGATAGCGGGGTGACGGTTCCGATATCGGGTGACGAACGACCGGCAATCGCCAGTTCGTCGAGCGCCCCCGCGGGCAACACAGTATCTGCATTCAGAACGAGAACGTCGCCACGCGGAACGATCGACAGCGCCCGGTTCACGGTGGCGGCGAAGCCGAGGTTCAGTTCGTTGTGCATCACCGTGAAGATCGGCTCTTCGGCACACTGGTGAAGCAGCTGCTGGATTTGCTCGTCCGGACTGGCATCATTTACCAGCACAGCTACCGTCCTTTTCGCCACCGCCAGCTGCGGACGAAGACTGTCAAGACAATCGCGCGTCGCCTCGAAGTCGTTGTAGATCGGGACGATCACCGTCAGGTCCGCATCGATCACCGAATCGGATGATCGAGGCCCCGCGATGGAGCGCTGTTGCTCGGTCGGGTAGCTGCTCACTTTGCAGAGAGAAATATCGTCGAACTCGATCGAGAGATGAAGAGGTCGGCGAGCGGCGTGAAGCGGAAAATGGATCCGGCCATAGTGGATGAAGATTTCTGCCCAATCGGGAGCCCGTTCAGAACGGACCGCCAGGGTTTCGTCGCTGTGGCCATCGCAAATCTTCAGACTGATCGAGTCAGCGCCGTCCCAGGTGACCCATCCGACGAATTCGTCCGCCACGATCTGTCCCGCTGCGACGATTTTGCTGCCTGCCTGTTTCAGCGCTTTCAAGGCCGGCGCCAGCGTTCGGTCCTGGTCGGGACATAGTCGAATCAATTGTTCGGCGGCCCGCACGCGTGTGGTGGTGTCCTCGCTCCACAACAGGAGGCGGGAATTCGTATGAATGTTCTCAGGGTCGAGTTCGAGTGCGAGATCGAGAGTCTCGGCCGCGGCGCCCGCGAAGCCTAATCGCGCAAGAATGTCCGCCTTGAGGCAGAGCAGATCGGCTCGCGCTACTCCAATTCTGCGAATTCGATCAATCAGGACAAGCGCCCGGCGCAGATCACCATTTTCATAAGCACGAACGCCCAAGCGCTCGAGCTCCTGGCAATCGTCAAACGAGCGATCGGACCTGAGAGGATTATGAACTAACCAACCCGCGGGTTCAGCGAGGAAAGCCATCTCGCTCAGCCCTCATCCGCAGCGGATGTCCAATATGCCTGCGTCGATTGTCAATTTGAACACAGCCGCCGCACTATCGCACGACCTAACTAATGAGAGAGGCCCGCCATGGCGGGCCTCTGATTTCCGATCAGCCTAGGTTCAGCTGATGTTGTTGGTCTGATCGTTGAACTGGATGGTCTCGACGTTCGTGACCGTGAGGGTCGATCCGTTGGTGAACGCGACCGTCGTAACACCGTCCACCGTCGCGACCTGAGCGGTGGACTGCGACGCGTCGATATACAGCAGATCGTTGCCGGCGCCGCCGTCGATCGTGTCGGATCCATCGCCAACATTGTAGCCGATGACGTCGTTGCCATCACCCGCCACGATGCTGTCGTTGCCGGTGCCACCGAAGATGGTGTCGTTGCCGTCGCCGCCGATCAGCGTGTCATCGCCGACACCACCGATCAGATAATCATCGCCGGAGCCGCCGTCGAGGCTGTCATTGCCGTCATCGCCGAACAGGGTGTCGTTGCCTTCACCGCCGGTCAACGTGTCATAGCCCGTGCCACCCGCTACCAGGTCGTTACCCTCGCCGCCGATCAGGCTGTCGTCGCCGGTGCCGGCAGCGAGGATATCGTCGCCTTCACCGCCGTCCAGCGTATCGTTGCCGGCGTCGCTCCACAGCTGATCGTTGCCTTCGCCGCCGCTCATCGAGTCGTCGCCGTTGCCGCCGACCAGGATGTCGTTGCCTTCGCCGCCATCGAGGGTGTCGTTGCCGTCATCGCCGAACAGTTGATCGTCGCCCGTTCCGCCCATCAGCGAATCTTCGCCGGATCCACCGGCCAGAAGGTCGTCGCCCTCTCCGCCCGACAGAGTATCGTCACCGCTGCCTGCGCCGACCGTATCGTTACCGGCACCCGAGTCGACGTAATCGTTCGTCGAGCCGCCGCTGCTCGTGAAGAAAGTGTCGCTGCCGCCGCCGCTCACGACAACCTTCGGGCCGTAGCCGGAGATATCGGCGCTCACGTTATCCGATGTGTTGAACGAGAACCCCGTGGCAGCCGGAGAGAACCCGCTGTACGAACCACCGGACGTGTAATTGTAGATGTCCGCCGGAGTGGACGGATCTACGTTTTCCGCCAGAGTAGCCGAGCTCCCACCATTGAAGGCGCCGGTCTGATCCAGAGCTGCATTCAGCGCAGCAAGCGTATCCGGCGGCAAGGTCGAATAGGAGCTCTCAAACTGCTGTTCCGTGATGTCGTATGTCGCCATTATTATCTCCAGACTTTTGCACCAAGCAACTTACTAAACGGTGGGAGAAGATCTGAAGACCTTCACCCGCGAACCCTGCACCGGTCTTATCGAGCGATCGTCAGCCGGCGATGACGATTTCATCAAGCCTTGATGACTGCCGTTTGCACGCGCAGCCCATGCCGGCGTAACAGCGACCGACAATCCAATCAAAGGCTCTCGTCCAGTCGGACCCAGCAACTGCACTGACGACCCGACCTTTTCGACGACCTGTGAACCGAGAAACAGAGCGCGCGCGGTGATCTCGTAGTCCGCATACGGCTCGTCGATCTCGATCTCGATCCCGACGAGCGCGAGCGCGCGCCGCTTAGTTCCGGCATATTCACCGAGAGAAACGAAGTCGCGATTGAGGTTCTTCGCTCCGTCGCGCAGCTTCTTGTCTTCGTACCTAACCCGGTATCGAACACGGATACGCGACCCGCCATCCTCGGGAATAAGAGCGACCCCTTCGATCCGAGCGGGACTTTCGGGGCCGGCGACCCATTGGCCACCCGCCACGGTCACATCGCCCCTGCCAGCCACGTGGCAAAGTAGTTTCAGGGCAGGAGCTGCATGCTGAGATTCACGGCGCGCCTCGCCCACCGCCTGCGCGCGCAAACGGGGAAGACTCGGCAATTCGGCAGGAAGGTCCGGCGCATCCTGGGCCTCAAGAGGATCGGGCCCAAGCCGCTTGATCTCGACGGTAGCCTCAACAGAACCACCTTCATACCGGGGATGAACGGTGATCGTGACCGCCGCAGGAACCGCAGCGTAAATTACGAGGCAGTCTTTGACCTGCCGCAACTGCCCAAGCGGCCGGCCAGGGCATGAAACAACAGAAATTCCGGGTAGAGAAGGATCTTCGGCTTTCACCACCACCGTGGGCGGCGCCGAAGCGTCTGCAGCTTGGGCGTAATCAGCCACGAAGAGCCCTGGCTGCACAAAAACTCGGCGTGTACGGGAGCTTGTATCGTTCATGATCGCTACCCGTGCAATTCCTTAAATTCCGTTCATACCTTCACTTACCCGTGTACCTCAAGAGCCACAAACGGGCAACTCCAAATTGCGAGTTCCAAGCATTATCACTATCTTACTGCATGTGCTCAATTGCACAGAAGGGTCTGATGGAGTTCCGAAAAGTTGAAATTTGGCTCAGGGCGGCCACGGCCTGCTCCGGATCGGGGTGGAGCGGTAGACGGACGGGTCGGATACCGGTGCTTCGCGAGTCGATGGCCCATCTGGCGCGCGAGAGGCCCATAATGGCGGGCACAACTGGATACCGATGTTGCAGCGCAATAAGTTCGCTCGGCATTGCTGCATTCTCATTTGGGGCGGCGACTGACAGCCGACCGCCTGGTCCGAATCGCCCGACGAGGACGCATCATCGAACCGGGAGCGGGAACCCAAACGGTCCGACTTGCGGCGTTCCGTCGCAGATCGAGAGCCTCGGAAGGGTGTGGAGTTCCCGATCGGACAAGGGCGTGCTGGAACTCCTATGCCCGCTCCAATTCCGCATTGAAGGCGGTTCGCGGCGCCGCGCGCCCTCTCCCGCCGATCGTCCGGTTCTCACGTCATGAACCGCGCGATACCTTCGCGGATGCAAGCCAGAATCTCCTCCTGACGCTCTTCGAGTCGTGAAACCGGGCCGCCGACTCCGAGAACGAGATTGCGTCCGGCGTCACGCTTCGGCAGCAGGACTGCGATCACCCCGGCGTCCTGAACGATGATGTGCTTCGAGAACATGAAGCCGGCACGCCGGATTCCGTTGACGATTTTCATCAAGGCTCCGAGTTCGAAGTGCTCCTCCGGCGGGCACACGGCATTGATACGGCGAAGCAGACGTTCAATCTCCCCGTCGGGGTGGCCGCTGAGGAGCGTGCGGCCGATCCCGCTGATCGCAAGCGGCCGAACATCCCCCGGCCTCACCTCGAAACGCAGGCGCTTTCTGGTTTGCAGAGCGTAGATGTACTGCGCATGCAGATCGGATTGGGTGCTGATGCTGACCAGTTCGTCGAGTTGTTCGTGAACGAACTCGACGAGGGCGAGAATGGCACTGTCGCCGAACAGCCCTGTGTCGAGCCAGCGGCCCATCTGGGAGATGCGCATCGTCGGCATATAGGTGCGATTGTAGCTATCGTAAAAAAGGTAGCCGAGCATCGCCATGCTCTTCAGCAATGCGGCCGCACTCGACGTCGGATAGTCGCACTTGGCCGCAATTTCCTTCAACGAAATCGGGCGCTTGACGTCATCGAAGTACTCGAGGACTTCGAACACCCGCTTGGCCGACTTGATGCTGGAATCTGTCATCTGCCCATACGCGGAATTTTCGACCAGCCCAGCGCTCGACCGGAATCGGTTCGGCGCTGAACCGCTCTCGAGTTGACGACAGTCTAGACCGGCGCAGCCGCGGCCGCCACTGCTTTCCATATCCATGGAAATGGAATTATATATCTGGAATATGGTGGACTCGTCGACCGGTCGATTTTAAGGTCGACCTCGGCCGTCCAGGCCGCGGCGTCGCAGCCGCAGAGAAGCAAAAAGCGCCACCGCAGATGGCGCAGGCTTGCAGGGAGGCGTCATGGAGCCGGGCATGGAATTGTCTGCCGCGACGGGATGATCTCGGCCGAGCGCCGCCTGCGCGCCTCCGCCATCAAGTCTCAACGCCACGTTTTTCGACATCAAACCATCGGGCTGGCGACGGCCCCTGTGCGGGCGCGCGCGCCGCGGCGGCAACATCTCTCAACATAGGATCGGCCTGCATGGACTATCGATTGCCCGAAGGCAGTTGCGACTGTCACTTCCACATTTACGGCCCGTTCGATCGCTTTCCCGCCGGCGACGAGGGTCGTTTCACAGCCACCAAGCCCTTCACGATCGAAGACGCCTTCGCGGTGTGGGACAGGCTCGGCATCACCCGCGGCGTGATCGTTCACGCCGTGGGATCGGGCGACGACAACGCCGTCACCTACGACGCGCTGCGCCGCTATCCCGACAGGCTTCGCGCCGTGGCCATCCTGCGGCCGGACGTCTCTGATCGCCGGCTCGACGAACTCACCGACGCCGGCTTCAAGGCGGTGCGGATCACCATGATCCGGCAGGACGGCAAGCCGGTGTCGACGCTTGGCACCAGCTACGACGATCTGGTGCAACTCGCCCCGCGGGTCGCCGAGCGCGGCTGGCATGCTCAGCTCTGGATCGAGAGCTCGGATCTGGCTGAAGCCGCCGACAAGCTCGAGAAGCTGCCGCTGAACTACGTGATCGACCACATGTCGCGGACCATGGCCGACAAGGGTCACCAACACCCCGATTTTCGAGCCTACACCGAGCGGCTGAAGACCGGCCGCTACTGGACCAAGATTTCCGGCGCCGACCGCAATACACGGATCGGCCGGCCTTATGCGGACACGGCGCCGTTCATGCGGGCGATCGTCGAGGCCGCGCCCGACCAAGTGGTGTGGGGCAGCGACTGGCCGCATGTCGGCCACACCGCCGAGACTATGCCCGACCTGCAGGACCTGCTTCGCCTGCTGCACGAATGCGTGCCCGACGAAGCCGTCCGGCGGAAAATCCTGATCGACAATCCCGCCCGTCTCTACAACTTCTGACGCCGACGAGGATCCTTTGGACAACCACAACAGGGCGCCGCTCGACGGCGTGATCGTGATCGATCTCGGCCAGGTGTACCAGGGGCCATATTGCGGATTCTTGATGGCCCAGGCCGGCGCCACCGTCATCAAGGTCGAGCCGCCGAAGGGCGAGCCGGTGCGTCACCGCGCCCGCATCAGCAAGGGCAACGCCGTGCCGTTCGCGATGCTGAACGCGAACAAACGCAACATCAGCCTGAACCTGAAATCGCCCGAAGGCGCCGCGATCCTCAAACAGCTGGCGGCCAGAGCGGACGTGGTAATCGAGAACTACGCGCCGGGCGTGCTCGATCGGTTGGGAGTCGGCTATGCCGCCCTCAGCGCCATCAATCCGCGGCTGATCTACGGCTCGGCCACCGGCTACGGTCTGTCGGGTCCCAACAGGGACAATCTGGCGATGGACCTTACCGTGCAGGCGGTGTCCGGCATCATGAGCGTGACCGGATTCGCCGATGGCCCCCCGGTCAAGGCAGGTCCGGCGATCACCGACTTCATCAGCGGCGTGCATCTGTACGGCGGCATCATGACCGCGCTTTACGATCGGGAAAAAAGCGGCCGCGGCCGGTTGGTCGAGATCGCGATGGTCGAGACGGTGTATCCGGCGATGGCCTCCAATCTCGCTGACGTATTCAATCGCAAGGCAGCAGCGCCGCGAACCGGCAACCGCCATGGCGGCCTCGCCGAGGCGCCCTACAACGTCTATCCCGCGTCCGACGGCTACGTCGCCATCATCAGCGTCAATGAATCGCACTGGACGGGATTGACGCGAGCGATGGAACGGCCGGAACTGGCGGACGATCCCCGTTTCAAAACCGTGCTCGACCGCCTCAAGCACATCGACCTGACCGACCAGATCGTGTCGGAGTGGTCGTCGCGGCTCACCCGCGACGAAGTTACCGAACTTTGCCGAGTCAATCGCGTGCCCTGCGCCGCGGTCCGCGACTTGCGCGAGGTGACGGAGGACAAGCACCTCCATGCCCGGGGCATGCTGCGCGAAATCGAACATCCCGAATACGGCGACATCCTTGTGCATCGCAGCCCGGTCGTACTTCACGACACGCCGACGCCGGATTACGCGCCATCGGCACGTCTCGGTCAGCACAATGCCGAGGTACTGTCGGAGTATCTTGGCCTTTCCGAAAGCGAGATCGACGCGTTGCGCCACTCCGGCGCGATCGCGCAAGCGTGACGATGAGGGCGCCGCGACCAAGGTCGCGACGTGTGTTCGGCGACCTACAACTCTGAGGAGGAATGAAGATGGTCAAGCTGTTCGAGCGTATGACCTTGCGCGGCGTCGAACTCGACAACCGGATCGTTGTCTCGCCGATGGGGATGTACTCGGCGGAGAACGGTTACGTCACGCCGTTCCATCTCGTGCATTACGGCAAATTCGCCATGGGCGGAGCCGGGCTGGTGTTCGTCGAACAGACCTCGGTCAGCCGCAAAGGCCGCATCACCAACGGCGACCCGGGTCTGTGGGAGGATGGCCAGATCGACGGCATGCGCCAGATCGTCCACGTCATCAAATCCCACGGTTCGAAGGCGGCCATCCAGATCAACCATGGTGGTCGCAAATCCAGCCAGCAGCGCGCGTTCCGCGGCAACAGCCATCTGACCGATCGCGACGTCGAGATGGGCGAGGAAACATGGGTGCCGACCGGGCCGTCGGACGTCCCGTTCTCGGACGGCTTTCAGACTCCTGTTCCGCTCAGCAAGGACGGGCTCGTCGGCATCCGCGATGCGTTCGTGGCCGCTTGCCGCCGCGCCGTGCTCGCCGGCTTCGATGTCATCGAACTGCACATGGCGCACGGCTATCTGCTGCAATCCTTCCTGAGCCCGCTCGCCAACTTCCGCACCGACGAGTATGGCGGCAGCCTCGAGAACCGCATGCGGTTTCCGCTCGAGGTGACGCGCGCCGTGCGCGACGCGCTGCCCTCCTCCACGCCGCTGTTCGTGCGCATTTCGGCGACCGACTGGATCGACGGCGGCTGGGAGATCGAGGACAGCGTCGTGTTCTCGCGTGAACTGAAGGCCCTGGGCGTGGATCTGGTTGACTGTTCGACCGGAGGCAATCTGCGCGCCGGATCCACCAACGCCAATCTCGGCCGCGGCCCGGGCTACCAAGTGCCGTTCGCCGAACGCATTCGCCACGAAGCCGGGATCGCGACTGGCGCGGTCGGCATGATCCGAACCCCGGACTTCGCCGAGAAGGTCCTGCAGGACGGCAGGGCAGACCTCATCTTCATTGCCCGCCAGATGCTGTTCAATCCGTTCTGGGCGTTGCACGCCGCCGAGCATTTCGGGCTGACGGGCAATTTCGAGAAGTGGCCGGAGCAGTACGCGTGGTGGCTGGCCAAATGGGGCGGCGCCCTGCGGGGCAACGGCGAACGGCTGGATGGATTTGAGCAGTTTCGTGAGGCGGCCGAGTGAGGTTTTCGGTCGCATCGCAGCATCGAACGTAAGTTCGAGCCGATAAAAAACTACACAGGGAGGATAAGGACATGAGATCACTATTAGCGGCATCGATGGTCGTGCTGAGCTTCGCTTCGGCGCACGCGCAGGCGCCGGCGGCGAAGCCGGTCAAGATCGGCGTTCTCAACGATCAGTCAGGACAATACGCCGATGCCGCGGGACCGGCCGCAGTCGAAGTCGCCAAGATGGCGATCGCCGATTTCGGCGGCAAGCTGCTGGGGCAGCCGATTGAAATCGTCGCTGCCGATCATCAGAACAAGACCGACGTCGCCTCGGGGATTGCCAGGCGGTGGATCGACACGGAAGGTGTCGACGTCATCCTCGACATCGGCAATTCCGCGGTCGCACTGGCGCTGTCCGACCTGGTTCGCGACAGAAACAAGATGATGATCGTCTCGTCAGCGGGCGCCTCCACCATCACCAACGAGAAATGCTCTCCCAACACGTTCCAGTGGACCTACAACACTGCCACGCTGGCGCGCAGCACGGCGAAGGCGCTGCTCGGACAGGGCGGAAACGAATGGTTCTTCCTGACCGCCGACTATGCATTCGGTCACGCATTCGAGGCTGACGCCTCCGCCGTGGTCAAGGCGAATGGCGGCAAGCTGGTCGGCGCGGTGCGTCATCCCTTCAATACCAGCGACTTCTCGTCCTTCCTGCTGCAGGCGCAGAGCTCCGGCGCCAATGTGCTGGCGCTCGCCAACGCCGGCGGCGACACCTCCAATTCCCTGATGCAGGCGCACGAATTCGGGCTGCTCGGCCTCAAGAGCAAAATGAAGGTGGCGGCGCTGCTGTTCCAGATCACCGACGCCAAGTCGGTCGGTCTGAAGAACATGCAGGGTTTGTATACGTCGGAGGCGTTCTACTGGAATCGCAACGACGCCTCGCGTGAATTCGGCAAGCGGTTCTTCGACAAAGTCGGCCGCATGCCGACCCAGGTCCAGGCCGGGATGTACTCGGCAACCAAGCACTATCTGAAAGCCGTCGAAGCGGCCGGAACACTCGACAACACCGCGGTGCTGGCGAAATTTCGCTCCCTGCCGGTGAACGACTTCTTCTCCGAAAAGGGCTATGTCCGCGAAGACGGTATGCACATCCACGACTACTATCTGCTCCAGGCCAAGCCGGTGGAGCAGTCGACCGGACCGTGGGACTTCTACAACGTCGTTGCGACCGTCCCGGCCGACGACGCCAACATCCCACGCGAGCAGAGCAAGTGCCCGCTGATGAAGAAGTCCTGATCGTATCCAAGCCAACTCGTGCTTCGAGCGGCAAACGCTGCACTGCCGTTCGAAGCACACAATCGCCCGACGTCGACGGCGCGTTCTGCAAGTGACTGGTGGCCTGACCATCAAGGTCAATGCCGAGCTGATCTCGAGCGTCAACAATGGCCACAGCGACGAGACCGCCGCGCAGCTGGCTGCCAGGGCGCGCGATCGACACAGCCGCTGACCCGCAGCACCCTTCCCTCATCTGCCAGCGCACGGCCTGATGCATCCCTGCGGCGTACGCGCCGAGGTGGAATGCTATCAGCGCATCTTCCACAACCGCACCGAGAGCCGCGCTTTGGCCAGTGCGATTGCGGACCTCGCCGACTGAACCGCAGATCCACGCCGTGCAAACGCAAAAGGCGACCCACCCCGGTCGCCAATTCCACCAACTAAGTGCCTGAAACAAAATGGTAGCGGGAGAGGGACTCGAACCCCCGACCCCAGGATTATGATTCCCGTGCTCTAACCAGCTGAGCTACCCCGCCACGGCGTTTCGGCGGTGTCGTTGACGGCACCGAGCGAACGCGCGGCATATAAGGAGGCGCGCCGCGGGCTGTCAAGCAATCGCCGCCGGCCGCGTGGTGCAAAACCTTATTTCGGCTGCACATTCTGGTCGCCGCCGGGGGAGCCCGGTGGTGGAATCACCCGCATGGTTCCAGCGTCGGGCGCTGGCGTGTGCATTTCGGGGTCGACGCCGGCCGGCGGGCACAACACGCCGTCCGATCGGGCAAGCTTGTCCCCGAGCGGCTCCTGCGTCTTGCCCGTGGTCGTACCAGGAGACGTGGGACTTGGCGGATCGATGCGGGCAGCGCCCGGCGGACATTGGGTCGCCGGCGTCTGCGCCGGGTTGGCCGGCGTTTTCGGCGGAGCCTGGGACAGCGCTGGAGCCGCGGCCATCGTCAGGCAGACGAATGCGAGTGTGATTGTCCTGGTCATGCGCGACAACGATAGGATCGCCGCACAGTTCCGCGTCGGCTCAGAGCTTGCGATAGCGGATCAGCGAGAAATGCCCCATCGGCGGCATCGGGCGCCGCTCGGCCAGTTCCACCCCGCCGTGCCGCCTGGCCCAGTTCACCAGCCGCGCCCACGGAAATTCTGGACGCCAGCCGAGCCGCCGCGCCAGCGGCGCGAATGCCAGTTCGAACACCTTGCGCGGCCCGCTCTCGGCACCGATGTGATTCACCAGGATGAGTTCGCCGCCCGGCTTCAGCACCCGGATGAAGTCGTCGAGCGTCGCTTCGGGATCCGGCACCGCCGTGATGACGTATTGGGCCACGACCGCATCGAAGAAGCCGTCAGGGAATGCGAGGTTCTTGGCGTCCATCACCGCCAGCGTCTCGACATTGCTGAGATTCAGCGTGCGGACGCGCTCATGCGCCCGGCGCAGCATGGGCTCGGAGATATCGACACCACACAGCTTCGTGGTCGGCGAGTAATCCGACAGCGACAGTCCGGTGCCGACGCCGACGTCGAGCACGCGGCCGCCGATCGCATCCGCCACCGCGATGGTCGACTGCCGGCCGCTGTCGAACACCTTGCCGAACACCATGTCGTAGACCGGCGCCCAGCGCGCATACGCCTTGGCGACGCCTGCGCGATCAATATCGTTCCCCATACCCTGCCCCGAAATTTCCTAACCGCGCATCGCGGCCAAAGCCGGCGAGGCCAACGCCTCGCGCGTATCCCCGATCGCACGCGGAGCGGCGCTCTTGATGAAACCGCCACCAAGCACGCGCGCCTGACCTTCGGCTGCGTCGTAAAACACGCAGGCCTGGCCGGGCGAGACGCCTTCCTCGCCGGCAACCAGTTCGACCTCGTAGCCGTCACCGACGGCGCGCAGCCAGGCCGGCTGCGGCGCGCGGGTCGAGCGCACGCGCACGAACAATTCGAGGCCGCCGCCGACCGCCTGATCCAGCGCACCATCGCCAATCCAGTTGACGTCGCGCAGCACGATCCGCTCCATCCGCAGCGCCTCGCGCGGGCCGACCACGATGCGCCGCGTCGCGGCGTCGAGCCGCAGCACATACAACGGCGCGCGCGACGCGATGCCGAGACCGCGGCGCTGGCCAACGGTGAAATGCACGATGCCGGGATGGCTGCCGAGCACGCGGCCGTTGAGGTCGACGATATCGCCCGGCTCCATCGCGTTCGGCTTCAGCCGCTCGACGATATCGGTGTAGCGCCCGGTCGGCACGAAGCAGATGTCCTGGCTGTCGTGCTTATCGGCGACCGACAGACCGAACTGCCGCGCCAGCTCGCGGGTCTGCGGCTTGGTCATGTCACCGAGCGGGAAGCGCAGGAAGTCGAGCTGCTCGCGCGTGGTGGCGAACAGGAAGTAGCTCTGGTCGCGATCGCGGTCGGCGGCGCAGATCAGCGCACGCGATCCATCCGGCAGGCGACGTGACGAGACATAATGACCGGTGGCGAGCGCCGAGGCGCCGAGTTCGCGCGCAGTGGCGAGCAGGTCGCGGAACTTGACCGAGCGATTGCACTCGATGCACGGCACCGGCGTTTCGCCGGAAGCGTAGCTGTCGGCAAAGCTGTCGATCACCGACTCGCGAAACTTGCTTTCGTAATCGAGCACGTAGTGCGGAATGCCGATGCGCTCGGCCACCATGCGGGCGTCGTGGATGTCCTGGCCGGCGCAGCAGGCGCCCTTACGATGCATCGCGGCGCCGTGGTCGTAGAGCTGCAGCGTAATGCCGACCACGTCATAGCCCTGCGACTTGAGCAGCGCCGCAGTCGCGGACGAATCGACCCCGCCCGACATCGCCACCACCACGCGGGTATCCTGGGGGCGGCCTTCCAGATCCAGGCTGTTGAGCATACTGTGAGTCATAAGCTGCAGTCGCGCGGAGAGCCGCGGCGACCAATCCTTCCGCCTGTTCCGGAGGTGGCAAACCGGATGTCCGCAAACTTCGATGGTGCCGGTCTTTAATATAGTCGGCCTTCCGGAGGCGCAATGCGCCGGCCGGGCGTTTCGCCATCGGCCCCGGGGGCAATTCTTGCCGGGCGGGCAGAAACGGCGCGGTGCAGCGACCGTGAGCGGCCGCCTCTCTGAACTTATGTATCTGAAATCTCGTCGCTTCATAAAGGTTGAGAGCTGGCCCACTCCTTGCTCAAAGCGCTTGGAACAGTGTTAGAGCACACCCATGTTGAATGCTTCCTCGGACATCGCTTCGGCCGCGCCGCCCCCGGTGCAACGTCCTGCCGCCCGGCAGGACCGCGCGACCTCCGACAGCTTTGCGTCGTTGGTCGACAGCAATACCGAGGCGGCCGCCCCACCGGTTCCGATGCCGAACGCCCGCTCCACGAAGGGGGCGAACGATACGGCGGCCCATCCTGGCCGCAGTGATCCTGCCAACCAAAGCCGCTCACGGGATCGCAGCAACGACGGATCTTCTGCTCAGCCGGCCCAGAACGCCGCGCAGCAAAGCGAGTCGACAGCGCCGAAGGCGGCCAACTACGGCAAAGTCGCTCAGAGCGATGACAACAAGCCGGCGGACGGCGTCAAAGCCGGCGACGACGCGAACAGCACGGACACCAGGACAGCCGACCCGGCTCAGCAGGCCGACGCCAATGCCGCCGCGACCCCGGCTATCATTCCAACCGTTATCGTCTCCATCGCGACGACGACGCCAGCCGGCCCGACGGGAGCTTCGATCGGCACGGCCACCGACACAGCCGCCGGCCACGGCCCGCTGACCATCGCCGCAGCCGCCTCCCTAAAAGCACAGGGAACCATCGCAGATCTCGCCGCAGCGGCGCAGCCGGCCGAGACCGGTACGGTCGCAGGCACCGCGGCGACCACCGGCGGTGCCGCCGATTCCCGGCTGGCAATGCTGGCCGCCGAACCAGGCAGCGGCACGAAGATAGAGGCAACGCACGGCGCAAGTCCGGCCGCGCCCCCGACTCCGCCCGCGAGCACGGAAGCTGCCGCTCCCGCAGCAGCGCATGGCCAGCCGCATACTGACGCTGCGAACTCTCAAAACAATCCGGCCTCCCCGACCGCAACGACCGACCGCGCGATCGACCAGGTCGACGCGCAGTCAAAGCCCGCTGCGCATTCGCATCATGCCGATGCGCCAGCGCAGCCGGCTCTGGACCCAGCCACGCAGCAGCTGCAAGTCCAGACCGCTCATTTGCCGCAGGCCTCCACCCTCACCCAGCAGACCGCCACGGCGCCGCAGCTCACCGCCGCACTTGCGACCAATGTGCCCGTGCCGGTGCAGGATCTCGCGGTTACGATCGCAGCGCGGGCCAATGCCGGCGCCAGCCGGTTCGATATCCGGCTGGATCCTGCCGAACTCGGCCGCATCGATGTGCGCATCGAGGTCGACCGCCACGGCCAGGTCACGTCGCATCTTACAGTCGAGAAGCCGGAGACGCTGGCGATGCTGCGGCAGGACCAGACGCAGCTGCAGCGGGCGCTCGACAATGCCGGGCTGAAGACCGGCGACAGCGGCCTGCAGTTCAGCCTGCGCGATCAGTCGTCATCGGGTCAGCAGGGACAATCCCAGGACAATGGCCGCCACGCGCAGCGGCTCGTGATCCGGGACGAGGAGCTGCCGCCGGCGGTCGCCGCGGGACGCAGCTACGGCCGCATGCTCAGTGCGAGCGGCGGCGTCGACATCAAGATTTGAGGAGTTCGCCATGTCGGTCGATTCAACCACCGCTGCCCCGCCGGTCTCGTCGCCAAACGCGAACTATACGTCGACCAGCAGCGGTTCGTCGGGCTCCTCGCCGGGGATCGCGGACAATTTCCAGACGTTCCTGACGCTGCTCACCACGCAGCTCAAGAACCAGAATCCGATGGATCCGCTCGACACCAATCAGTTCACCCAGCAGCTGGTGCAATTCGCCGGCGTCGAACAACAGCTCAAGGGCAACGAGACGCTGGCCTCGCTGCTGAAGCTGCAGACGACCGCGCAGGCGTCCGAGGCGATCAATTTTGTCGGGGCCAATGCGGTGGTCGACGGGAGCAAATCGCATTTCGACGGCAAGACCGCCGGGTGGTCGCTGTCGACCGACAAGCCGGTGAGCGCCCAGGTGTCGATCCAAAGCTCGACCGGACAGACGGTCTACACCGGCAAGTTCACCCTCAATGCCGGCGCCAACCAGGGCTTCACCTGGGACGGGCGCGGCAATGACGGCACGGTGTGGCCGGAAGGAGACTACACGCTGTCGGTCAGCGCGACCGACGCGGCCGGCCAGAGCGCGACGGTGTCGACCCAGATCCAGGGCACCATCAACTCCGTCGATCTGACGAAATCGCCGCCGCTGCTGTCGATCGGCAGCCAGACCTTCACGCTCGATCAGATCAAGAAGGTAGTGCAGGCAGCCAAGTAGTTCGCCTGCGCCGGCGGTCGGCCGGCGCGGCAAATCCCGCTGCCTACTGCGCGAGCTGATCGGCGAAGTATGCGATCGTCTTGCGATACACCAGCGCACGATTCCACTCGCGCATCGCCTCGAAGTTCGACGTGCCCTCCTCGTAGGAGCCGCCGGCGCGCCAGCCGTTGGTCTTCAGCAGATTAGCCGTCGAGGCCAGCACGTCGGGCACGCTGTGGCGCAAATCGACGTGGCCGTTGCCGTCGAAATCGACGCCGTATTTGATGTAGGACGACGGCAGGAACTGGGTCTGGCCGAGTTCGCCCGCGTAGGCGCCGACCATGTCGCGCAGCGGCAGGTCGCCGCGCTGCACGATCTTCAGCGCCGCGAGCAGTTCACCCTGGAACAGCTCGGTGCGGCGGCAGTCGTGCGCCATGGTGGCGAGCACGCGGAACACCGGCAGCTTGCCCATGTCGCCCTTGCCGAAATCCGACTCCAGCCCCCAGATCGCCACCAGAATTTGCGGCGGCACACCGAAGCGCTGCTCGATCCGCGACAGCAGCGAAGCGTGGCGCAGCATCATGGCCTTGCCGGTCCTGACCCGGCCGGCGCCGACGCGGGTCGAGACATATTGCTCAAACGTCTTGTTGAATGTGCCGCGCTGACGGCGATCGAACGCCAGCACCGCCGGATCCGGCGAAACACCGCCAAGCGCCTGAGCGATGACGTCCTGCGAAATTCCCGCCTGCGAGGCTTCGGCCGACATGCTGGAGATGAAGGTGTTGAAATCACCTCCGCAACGCGCGGCCTGCGCGGGCGCGGCGGCGAGCAGCGCTAGGACGGCGGCGCAGGTTGCGAGAGCGGGACGCAAATTGACCATCTGACGCTGTTCTCCAGGGGGAAGGGATTGTTCAGGATGCCTAAGGATGCGGGATTGCTATGACAATGCGGCGAATCTAGCATTTCCGCAGCGCGGTTGCGAGATCGGCCGCCGAATCCCATATCTGCGAAACTCCAGTATGACGGCGACCCGATGATCAGCGGATGAACGACAGGCCCGCTGATGAGCCGACCTTCAGCCTGTCCAGCAATGAGGACCGCATCATGTCCTGGACGCTTCTGCGGCAGCCGCTGTTCCGGCTTCTCGCATCAACCTCGCTGCCGGCGTTCGCCTGGCCGCATTGCTGCTTGGCGGGCTGATGTGGGTCAATCCCGGGCATCTGCGCGAGCTGATCCTCGCGGACGCGTCGCCCGGTACCGCTTTCGGGCTGCTGCTGTTCGGCTTCGTCATCACGTTCGGCAGTGCCGCGATGGGCTCCGCCCTGATGGCGATGAGCGCTGACGCCGGCAGCGATCGCGGCAGGCGCCTGCCGCTCGATCTCATCGCCGGCGCGCAGCCGATCCCAGTGCGGGTCGAGAGCGCGGCGCAGCTGCGACGGCGCCGGCTGCGGGGCTGAGGCGCCCGGTTAGCACGGCGCGTCGCATTCAGCACACCACGTCGTCGCCCGGCTTGTCCGGGCGATCCAGTATTCCAAAGTGCTTGTGGTGTGCGCTTCGTTCAACAACCTGCCCTCTGCCAAACTGGATCCCCCGCATGCGCGGGGGATGACGGTCGTGATGTGGCGCTGACGCCGCCAACGAACAACCTCCTCAGGCGGCCTTGCGCTGGTGTTTGCCTTCGCGGATCTCCTCGATGATCTTGGCCGAGAACGCCTCGAGGTCGCCGGGGTTGCGCGAGGTGATGACGCCCTGGTCGGTGACCACCGCGGAATCTTCCCACTTGGCGCCGGCGTTGATCACGTCCTGCTTGATCGAGTTGTACGACGTCATCTTGCGGCCCTTGGCGATGCCGGTGTCGATCAGCAGCCACGGCGCGTGGCACACCGCCGCGACGGTCTTGCCGGCGTCGTAGAACGACTTGATCAGCTTCAGCGCGTCCGGGTTGACGCGCAGCAAATCCGGGTTGATCTGCCCGCCCGGCAGCACGATCGCGTCGTAATCCTCGGCTTTGACCGAGCCGAGCTGCTTGTCGACCTTGACCGGGCGGCCCCAATCCTTGAGGTCCCAGCCTTTGATCTCGCCCTGCTCGGGCGACACGATATCGACCTGCGCGCCGGCGGCTTTCAGACGATCACGCGGCACTTCGAGTTCCGACTGCTCGAAGCCGTGGGTGGCGAGAATGAGGACGCGCTTGCCATCGAGCGGATTGGCCATGGCTGTATCTCCGTGTTTTGCTATGCGGCGCCCCCGCCTGCGGGCCTAATCGACGACGCAAGTGATCGTTCCGGCCCCGCGTCGGACGCTGCAGCCGCCGTCTGGCTCGGCCAGAACACCGCCAGCCAGACCGTCGGCACGCCGTCCGCCGTGGCCTCGACGCGGTGGCGGCAGTGCGCCGGGAGATCGACCCAGACGCCGGGCACCAGCGCCACCTCGCGTCCGTCGTCGAACCGCAGGATCGCCGAGCCGGACAACAGCACGACGAACTCGTCCTCGGCCTGGTCGTACCAGAAGCCGTCGGGGCTCGATTGCCCGAACGAGACGATGCGCTCGATGCGGACGCCGCCGCGCGCCAGCAGCGTGTCGAGCGCTTCGTCCGGGCCGGCGGGCGGCAGCGGCTGCAACAGATCACCGGTCTGCATCGACCACCCTCCTCAATCCGGCTGCCCCGCAGTGCAGCGCAATTTGACGCCTGTTATCAAGGCAATTGGCTTGTGTTTCGCCGCAGCCCGTTTCATACCGCAACGGCCCGCGCCGGCCGAAACGCCTGCGCGTTCTGCCCGGCGGCTGCGCTCGACCAACGGACGATCCGGCCGCTCCCGCCTTTTGTCCGGCGTCAAAGAAGACGGCGGCCGTTCGGCGTCGGATCCCGGCGGGGCGCGTACGGAGTGCTCTGGACCGGCGGTCCTCACTCAGCCATCGTGACCGGAGTTTTCCGTGCGCCCTGCCGTCATCGCCGCGACCGGCCTCTACACCCCGCCCGACAGCGTTTCCAACGCCGAGTTGGTCGAGGCGTTCAACACCTATGTGGCGAACTTCAACGCGGCCCATGCCGACGCGATCGCGGCCGGCGAAATTCAGCCGCTGGCGCCGTCGTCGAGCGAATTCATCGAGAAGGCGTCCGGCATCAAGTCGCGCTACGTCGTCGCCAAGCCCGGCATCATCGATCCCGCCATCATGCGCCCGGTGATCCCGGAGCGGCCGAACGAGGAGATCTCGATCCTCGCCGAGATCGCCCTCAAGGCGGCCGAAGAGGCGCTGGAGCGCTGGGGCAAGCCGCGCGAGAAGATCGGCGCGGTGCTTTGCGCCTGCTCCAACATGCAGCGCGCCTATCCGGCGATGGCGATCGAGGTGCAGAACGCGCTCGGGCTCGGCGGCTTCGCGTTCGACATGAACGTCGCCTGCTCGTCGGCGACGTTCGGCCTGAAGACCGCGGCGGATTTCGTCGGCGGCGGTTCGGTCGACGCGGTGCTGATGGTCAATCCGGAAATCTGCTCCGGCCATCTCAACTTCCGCGACCGCGACAGCCACTTCATCTTCGGCGACGTCGCCACCGCGGCGATCGTCGAGCGCGCCGACGACGCTGATGGCGGCTGGGACATTCTCGGCACAAGACTGAAGACGCAGTTCTCCAACAACATCCGCAACAATTCCGGCTTCCTCAACCGCGCCGCGCCGGAAGGCCGCGACAATGTCGACAAGCTGTTCGTGCAGCAGGGGCGGAAAGTGTTCAAGGAAGTGGTGCCGATGGTATCGGACATGATCATCGACCACGCCCGCGAACTCGGCCTCGATCCGCACGCGCTGAAGCGGCTGTGGCTGCACCAGGCCAATATCAACATGAACGAGATCATCGGCCGCAAGGTGCTGGGCCGCGACCCGACGCCGGAGGAAAACGTGATCATCCTCGACGATTACGCCAACACCTCGTCGGCCGGCTCGATCATCGCCTTCCACAAGACCTCGGACGATCTCGCACAAGGCGACCTCGGCCTGATCTGCTCGTTCGGCGCCGGCTACTCGGCCGGCACGGTGTTCGTGCAAAAGCGCTGAGCGCGCGGCCCGCGCCGGCTCATGACGGCGCCGCGTCGCGGGGCCGGGCGGCACGGGGTGGGTCACGCCGATGGCGTGAGAGCGCGCTCCATTCGGCAGAATCACTGCCGTGATCCTGAGAGCCCGCCTCAAAGCGTAGGCCAAATCCTCGGCGACATTTTGCAGTCGGTTAGTTTGCTCGCAAAGTCCGTCATGGCCGGGCTTGTCCCGGCCATCCACGCCTTTTCTGCATGTCCGGCGGCAAGGCGTGTATGCCCGGCACAAGGCCGGGCATGACGCAGTGCCCGAAATCAGAGGGCGTATTTTCGGCCAGGCGCCGAGGTGCCTGATGGGCCGCGCTGTGCGCGGCGCTGCGGGCCTCGAAGGATGAGCCGCGAACACCTTGGCCGCATCCTTCGAGGCGCGCTGCGCGCGCACCTCAGGATGACGGCTCCGCACTCGAGGAGGCGTCGTTGCTTCGATCAATCGATCGAGCGCATCAGCCGGCCGCATCGAATTCGATCCGCGCGGTGGTGCCGTGCGCGGCCTCGTAGCTGATCGTGCCGCCGAGCTGGGCGGCGAGGCTGGTGATGATCTTCATGCCGAGGCTGCCGCCGTCGGCGGGGATCGCGCCGGGGACGCCCGGACTCATCCCCCGGCCGTCATCGGCGATTGTCAGCACCATGCGGTCGCCAGCTTGCACGAGGCTGAGCGCGATCGAGCCGCGGCCGTCCGGAAAGGCGTGCTTCAGCGCGTTGGTGATCACTTCGACGGCGATCAGCGACAGCGGCGTCAGCCGTGTGAGATCGAATTGCACCGGCGGCATGTCGATGGTGACGCGAACATCCTTCGCCCCCGCGGCCTCGAGCAGCTGCGCGCACAGGTCGCGAAAGAAATCGCCGACCGGGCGGCTGACGCTGGCCGGATCGTGCAGATAGCGGTGGATACGCGACATGGTGTCGAGCCGCACCCGGGCGTCGTCGAGCGCCGTCAGCATCGCGGCCGGATCGTCGCCGGCGCGCTTCTTATAGAGCCGCAGCATCGCCGAGACGAACTGCATGTTGTTGGCGACGCGGTGCTGCAGCTCCTGGAACATCGTGCGCTGCTGCTCGTACAAGAGCGCCGTCTCCTCGGCGTCTTCGCGCAGCCGCGCCGCCGCCTGGTGCATGATGTGGATCAGCGCTATATCGACCGCGACGATGAACAGATAGAACGCCAGCGCGATCGCGGTCGGCGACGTCATCTCGAACGAATAGAACGGCGGGATGAAGAAGTACCAGGCCGCCAGCCCGCTCAGCACCGCGCAGACGATGCCGGGGCGCAGCCCGAAGAAGAACGCGATCAGCACCACCGCCGGGAAGAACGTCAGATACGGAAAGCCGGCCGGCAGCGCCGGATCGATCACCAGCCGCACCAGCAGCGCCAGCGCCGTGGCCACCACCGCGGCAAGATCGCCGACCACGCCCAGCGTGCGCAGCCGCCGCGTGGCGTAAATGATGTCCCAGACTTTCAGCCGCGCCACTGCAAACTCGTTGGATTCGTCTCGATCCGCGCAGTCTATGGCGGAAACGCCGGCAAATGCCCAGCGCCAGCCGCCCCGCCCGCCGCAGCGCCAAACTGTCGCGCCCGCGCCGCGGCCGTCGGGACTGAGCTGTCCGGCGGAGGCTGGGCTGGTTCGCAATCAGCGCTCGGGCCGGTGGTTTCCTGCGGCCGGTCGGCGTGCAGGCGCTCCATCCCTTGCGCCAGCGATGGGCGTCGGGACCACACGATTTGGGCCGGCGCGCAATGGCGATGCAGATGGGGCGCATCTCCGCCCCGGCCCGCACCGCACAGCGTCGTCGTCCACGCGTCGGTCGGCGGCTCCATAGACCCCGCGGCCGAGCCCTCCGGACTCACTGCCCCGCGGCCCCCTGCCGCCTTCCCCCGCGCGCGACGCTGCCGCGTCCACCGCACCCGCCCCGCGACAAGTGACGATCGCGAGCCGCCCCTCGGGAGTGGAGCGGGATGGATAGGAATACAAAGCAAATAGGAATCTTGTCGAGGAGACAAAAGCGTGCAGAAGAACTCCACGTCTTGCTTCGGAGGAGCGGTCAACTCATCATTCCCAGTCAGATTCGCCCAAAGAGATTAGCAATGCCAAAGACGTTCGAGCAAGCCCATCTGCAGGCGATCGCCGACGCATTGGGAGACACAGAAATCGGGCTCACGGGTTCGGAAATAGCTAACCTACTAAGTGCGTGTGGGATAAACGACGTCGCGCCAACCCTGTCAAAACGACATCGCTTGTACAATGCCTTTGCGCATCTGCAAAATGCGAAGCAGGATCGCGTCCCGATCCTCGCTTTCATAAGACGCGCGATGAGGCCGGCACGGTTTGTTCGGCAACAAGAACGCTACGAACCCATGCGAAGACACCTGAATGTTGCGCTGGCATTTGCCGGCTTGGCGGTAAAGGAATCTGGAGAACTGGTAGGCGTTGAGGAAGCGGACACTTTAACAGAAGCTAAACGACGGGCATCCGAACTCCGTGGCGATCTTGAGCTCAGAAACGTGCATCCCGATGTATTGCAATTCTGCAAAGAGGAGCTGTTGGCAGAGAATTACTTTCATGCGGTTCTCGAAGCGGCAAAAGGCGTCGCCGACAAGCTACGCGAGCGGTCAGGCCTTTTCGATGATGGAGCCACACTCGTTGATCGAACACTAGGGGGCACTCCACCGCTTCTAGCCATCAATGACTGGAGTACAGAGAGCGAAAAGTCAGAGCAGCGTGGATTCTGCAATCTCGTGAAAGGGCTATTTGGCATGTTCCGCAATCCCATGGCACATGCTCCGCGGATAAATTGGGCAATTAACAAGGAAGACGCCGAAGAGGTTTTTACGCTGCTTTCACTTGCCCACAAACGCATCGACTCATCTCGGATGCTGCCGAGGGTATAATCGTCGACATTTTCGATGAGTCCGGAAGGAATAGAATAAACACCGATCCTCCTTTGGAACGTGGGATCAGACAATCGCGACTCTCACGGAAGGCGCGAGACGCCGACATGCAATGGGCACACTTCTGTTGCCTGAACAGTATCTAAACTGCAGCTTGTGCAATTAGAAAACTGCCTCGGATATGATCATATGGCCAAACGAATCCTCACGATCGGGATCGAGCTCGCTTCTCCGAACGTCGAAGGCTGCGAATTTGTAGACAGAATCTCTCTTCTTGATTGGGACATTGTGTTGTTCAGGCCGGTAATTGACCAGCGATCTGTCGCAAATCCCGGATTGCGCTTCGCTGCATCCGGGCTACCGACTTGCCGAGTCCGTGCTCGTGTCGCCCTCACCCCGGCCCTCTCCCGCAAGCGGGAGAGGGAGCGGGCTGCGGCTCTGCTCCCCTCCCCCTTGCGGGGAGGGTCGGGGTGGGGGCGCGGGCACTGAGCCTGCGTCGCCCTTCCCCCGGCGCTGCGCTCAGTCGGGCATCAAGGCTTCGCTGCCTTTCGGTCTATCATTCCGCCCGCAGGCGGCCAAGCTAGGCCATGCCGGCGTTGGCGGGTTTCAATACCGTGCACAGCCAGGACATCGATCCCTGGGACGTTTTGGCCTCGTCGACGACCGTCAGCTTGGTCTTGGCTTCGCGCAATACGGCGAGCGAGCGACGCGAGTTGGTGTAGGTCGATACGATGATGCAGCCGCCGGGCTTGAGCGATCGCGCGTATCGCTCGAGCGAGCCGACCGGGTCTTTCAGGTAGTACAGCGACTCGTTGAACACGATGACGTCGAAAAGACCGTCCGGCTCATGAACGTCGCCGTCGCCCTGCGCGAAATGCGTGCGATCGTCGTTATGACATTGCAATTGCCGGATCGCCACCTCCGAGATGTCGATCCCGACATAACGCTGATAGCCGAGCGCCTTGAATCGGCTGAACAACACGCCGTCGCCACAGCCGACATCGAGATATTCGCCGCCACCCCGGAATGCATCCATGTAGCCGATGATCGTCCAGTAGCGGCTGTTTTCGTGCAACTGCGCGATATAGGCCCAGCGGCCGTCGCCGTATTCGGCGTCCCAGGTCGCCTTTTCCTTCGGACTATCGCCGAAGCCCTGCGCCCGCTCCCATTGCCCGACCGCACGCTCCAGCACCCGCCCGAACGGCAGCCGCGCGAGCCCGAACGCGTAGTGGGCCGCACGTACCCGTCGCCAAAAGTGATATTTGAGCGTCGCAGGCATCGGCAAATCTTGCATCGTCAGCCACCAAGTGGCAAGCGCCGGCCCAAGCGTCCGTCGCGACAGCGTGACGCAGACATTGCTGCGGCGTCGATAGTCGCGAGCAGCGGCCCGCCGTCCGGAATTGCACAGTCAGGGCTTGTGTCGCCCCAGCCCACTCCCGCAAGCGGGAGAGGGAGCGCGCTGCGGCGCGGGGTAGGGTCCGGGGGGAGAACGTCGGGGATGGTAAACGATGCGTGCTACGCCGCGCGGGACTTGTCCTTGATGCGCCGGATCTCGCGCATCTGCGCCGAGAAATCCTCCAGCGCCGCGACGGCGCGCTCGCTCAGGCCTTCGCGGGGAAATTCCCGTACCAGCACTTCCAGCGCTTCCCCGATGCGGCCGAGCTGGCGACCGTAGGAGCCGACCTCTTCGAGGATCTGCGACTCGGTCTGCGGCGCCGAGGAGCGGCCGAGATTGATCGACAGCAGGCTGAACTGATTGCCGAACACGCTGGTAAACCAGCGCCACGGATTGATCACCTGCGCGACGCCGCCGGACAGCGGCGCGGCGCCGCCGCCTGCCGTCGGCAATTCGGGATCAGTGAACGACACGGGCGCGAGCATCTGGGCCATGGGAGCCTCCCTGCAATGACGTTGGTCAGCACAAACGCCACGATGATAGCCCAAAGCCGCCGCCCCGGCGTCCGGTTATGCACGGTCAACCTGGGCGGCGGCGGGGTCCCGGGACAAGCCCGGGCATGACGGCGTACTACAGGTCAGCTTCCCGCCCGCCGTCGAGCAGGCCCCAGACCTGGCGGGCGATCATCAGGTCTTCGTCGGTCGGGATCACCCAGACCGCGACTTTGCTGTCGGCGCGGCTGATCCGGCCTGCGCCGGAGACCGCCGCATTGGCATCCTCATCGAGCGCGACGCCGAGCCATTCGGCGTGGGCACAGGCGCGGCGGCGGATCTCAGGAGAGCGCTCGCCGATGCCGGCGGTGAACACCACTGCGTCGAGGCCGCCCAGCGCCGCGCTCAGCGAGCCGAACTCACGGCCGATGCGATAGACGAACAGCGCGATGGCGTCTGCGGCGCGCGGGTCGTCGCTCGCCAGCAGCGTGCGCATGTCGTCGCTGATGCCGGAGACGCCGAGCAGGCCGGACTGGCGATACAATAGGTCGCTGATCGCCTCGGGCGTCATGCCTTTCTGCTGCAACAGATACAGCACCACGCCGGGATCGAGCACGCCGGTACGCGTGCCCATCACCAGGCCGTCGAGCGCGGTGAAGCCCATGGTGGTGGCGACGCTCTTGCGCGCCCGCATCGCGCACATGCTGGCGCCGCCGCCGAGATGCGCCACGATGATGCGGCCTTCAGCGAGCTCGGGGCCGACGACGTCCGGCAGCCGGCTCGCGATATACGCGTAGGAGATGCCGTGGAAGCCGTAGCGCCGCACGCCTTCGTCGGTGATCGCGCGTGGCAGTGCGTACCAGGTGGCGAGCTTGGGCAGGCGATGGTGAAACGCGGTATCGAAGCAGGCGATCTGCGGCAGCTTCGGGTGCAGCCTGGCCAGCGCCTCGATCGCCGCGACGCTGTGCGGCTGGTGCAGCGGCGCCAGCGGGATGTAGCTGCGCAGCCGCTCGATCACGCCGGCATCGACCCGCGCCGGCGCGTCGAACTGATCGCCGCCGTGGACGACACGGTGCCCGGCGGCGGCGATCCGCCGGTCGGGGAAGCGCTGTTCGATCCAGCCGAACAGCGCCGCGATGGCGTCGTCATGGCCGGCGCCTTGCGGCAGATAATCGTCGTGCAGTGTCGCGCCGTCGCGGTCGACCACCTTGTGGTGCGGCCGGTGGCCGAGGCTGCCGATGCCGCCTTCGCAGATCAGGCACTCCTGGGTCGGCTCGGTATGCGCCTCGTACAGCGCGAATTTGATACTGGACGAACCGGCATTGAGGACGAGGAGAACGTCGCTCATGCGGTCCCTCCGGTCGGCAGGCTGGGCAACGCGGCGGCTCTGTGGCGCGCCAGCAGCAGGGCGATCGCACAGGAACTGAGCCGGGCCAGCGTCTTGTCGGCCCGGCTGGTGAGGATGATCGGCACCCGGGCGCCGAGCACGATGCCGGCGACGTGCGCGCGCGCCAGATATTCCAACTGCTTGGCCAGCATATTGCCGGCCTCGAGGTCCGGCACCACGAAGATATCGGCGCATCCCGCGACCGGCGAAACGATGCCTTTGGTTTTGGCGGCCTCCACCGACACCGCATTGTCGAAGGCCAGCGGCCCGTCGAGAATGCCGCCGGTGATCTGGCCGCGCTCCGCCATCTTGCAGAGCGCCGCAGCATCCAGCGTCGAGCGGATGCTCTCGGTGACGGTCTCGACCGCGGACAGGATCGCCACCTTCGGCTGCCCGATGCCGAGCGCATGCACCAGGTCGATCGCGTTCTGGATGATGTCGCGCTTGTCGGTCAGCGTCGGATAGATATTGATCGCCGCGTCAGTGACGAACAGCGCCCGCGGGTAGTCCGGCGCATCGATCGCATAGACGTGGCTGATGCGCCGCGCGGTGCGCAAGCCGTGCTCCGGATCGACCACCGCGCGCATCATCTCGTCGGTGTGCAGCGCGCCCTTCATCAGCGCCTCGACCTGGCCGGCGCGGGCCATCGCGACCGCCGCAGCGGCCGCCGCGTCGCTGTGCTCGGTGGCGACGATCTCGAAGGACGACAGGTCGAGATCGGCCTGCCCCGCTGCGGCCCGGATTTTCGCGACCGGGCCGACGAGGACAGGCACGATCAGTCCGGCACGGGCCGCCTCGACCGCGCCGAGCAGCGACGGCGTATCGACCGGATGCACCACCGCGACCCGCAGCGGCTGCAGGCCCTGGGTCATCTCGATCAGCCGTTCGTGCCGCCGCGCCGCCGGATGCAGATCGAGTTCGGGCAATTGCACGCGCGCGCGCGAAATCTTCTCGCTCGGGGCGATCACCTCGGCGAGACCGACGATCACCTCGTCGCCGTTCTGGTTGGTGGCGCGGCAATCCAGCAACAGCCGCTTCTTGGCGTCGTTCTTTTCCTTGACCTTGACGCACACCGTGACGGTGTCGCCGAGCAGGACGGGTCGGACGAAGCGCAGCGACTGGTCGAGATAGATCGTGCCGGGGCCGGGCAATTGCGTACCAAGCAGCGTCGAGATCAGCGAGCCGCCCCACATGCCGTGCGCCACCACCTGATGGAAGTGATCGCTCTTGGCGAAGGCGGCATCGACATGCATCGGATTGACGTCGCCGGACATCACCGCGAACACCTCGATGTCGCGATAGGTCAGCGTCCGCACCAGGCTCGCGGTGTCGCCCACCGCGATCTCGTCGTAGGTGCGGTTCTGGATCTGCTCCATGAATTTCTCCAGCCGGCGCTCAGCCGACGACGTGATAGCCGGCGTCGATATATTCGATGTTGCCGGTCAGGGCGCGGGCAGCATCGCCGACCAGGAAGGCCGCGACATGACCGACATCCTCGATGCTGACCAGCTGATGCGCGGGCGCGCGGGCGCGGGTGCGCTCCATCAGTTCGTCGAACCGGCCGATGCCGGACGCGGCGCGGGTTTTCAGCGGCCCCGGCGACAACGCGTGGACGCGGATCCGTTTCGGCGCCAGCTCGGCCGCCATGTAGCGTACCGAACTCTCCAGCGCGGCCTTCACGGGGCCCATCAGATTGTAGTCTTCGACCACCTTCTCGGAGCCGTAGAACGTGACGGTGAGCAGGCAGCCGCCATCCGGCATCAGCGGCTCGGCGAGCCGCGCCATGCGGATGAAGGAGTGGCAGGACACATCCATTGCCATCGCAAAGCCGGCCTGCGAGCAATCGACTACGCGGCCGTGCAGATCGTCCTTCGGCGCGAAGGCGATCGAGTGCAGCAGAAAATCGAGCCGTCCCCAGCGCGCGGCGATCTCAGTGAACACCGCTTCGAGCTGGCCCGGCTCGCGCACATCGCAAGGCAGCACGATGTCGCTACCGAGTTGGTCGGCGAGCGGCGCCACATAGGGCTTTGCCTTGCCATTGAGGTAGGTGACGGCCAGTTCGGCGCCGGCATTGCGAAACGCCTGGGCGCAGCCGAACGCGATGCTGTCGGCGTTGGCGATGCCGACCACCAGGCCCTTCTTTCCTTGCAGCGTCATGCGACATCCCCGATCCAACGTCTGGTCAAATCCCTACCGCGTTCGGTGTGTCATGCCCATGACTGCGGCCGTTCGACCATCGACGGATGCATGCGGGCCACAGGGTGATCGGCTGCGGACGTCGGCATACTACTTCGCGAGTTGCCGCCGCAGCTTGAGCAGTTCCTTCCGCCGCGCCGGCGAGGTCTCCGGATAGGACATTTTGAGCGCCTCCATGGTTTCCAGAATGACCTGCGACACGATCAGCCGGGTGTTCTGCTTGTCGTCCGCCGGGACGACGTACCACGGCGAGTCGTCGGAACTGGTTTCGGTGAGGCAGTGCTCATACGCCTTCATGTAGTCGTCCCAGTATTTGCGCTCCTCGATGTCCGCTTCGCTGAACTTCCAGTTCTTGTCGGGCTCGTCGATGCGCGCCAGGAAACGCTTGCGCTGCTCCTCCTTGGACAAATGCAGGAAGAATTTGACGATCCGGGTGCCGTTGGCGTGCAAATGTTTCTCCGCGTCGCGGATCGAGCGGTAGCGTTTGTGCCAGAATTGCTTGCCGAATTCCGTGCCGTTCGGCACCGCCTCGCTGAGCAGGATGTTGGGATGAACTCGGACGATCAGCACCTCCTCGTAGTAGGAGCGGTTGAAGATGCCGATGCGGCCGCGCTCCGGCAAATCGCGGGTGGTCCGCCACAGGAAGTCGTGCTTCAGCTCGGTGGCGCTGGGGTGCTTGAAGCTGAACACCTGGCAGCCCTGCGGATTGACGCCGGACATCACGTGCTGGATCGCGCCGTCCTTGCCGGCGGCGTCCATCGCTTGGAAGATCAGCAGAATGGCGTGGCGATTGCTGGCGTAGAGCAGTTTTTGCTGGTCGGCCAAGCGGGCGACGTGGCTGCGCAGCATTTCCTGGTAGTTTTCCTTGGATTCATAGTACGGGTCGACCAGAGTAGGCCACTTGTCGAGGTCGACCTTGCTGCCTTCCTCGACGCGATACTGCTTGGTCTTGATCTTCATCACGTCTTTCCACTTCCCGTCGGACCCGCGTGAGCGGGCTCTCGGCGGAATATAGCCCTCTCTGGCTTGAAGAGCACCCACCCCTCCGCCGTCAATGACGGTGCCTGGGAGAGCACCCACCTCTCCCCCTCATTCCGGGGCGCCCGCCCTTCGCGGGCGAACCCGGAATCCAGAGGTTGTGGAAACGCCGGAGTCGCAGAACCCATCGAGATTCCGGGTTCGCGCTACGCGCGCCCCGGAATGACGGTGCCTGGGGAGAGCACCCACCTCTCCCCCGTCAATGACGGTGCCTGGGGCGACACC
Source organism: Rhodopseudomonas palustris (assembly GCF_003591005.1). Lineage (GTDB taxonomy): Bacteria > Pseudomonadota > Alphaproteobacteria > Rhizobiales > Xanthobacteraceae > Rhodopseudomonas > Rhodopseudomonas palustris_K. The sequence goes on along the minus strand of NZ_QYYD01000026.1, from coordinate 199 downwards.
CCACCTCTCCCGGTCATTCCGGGGCGCCCGCACTTCGCGGGCGAACCGGGAATCCAGACGTTGTGGAAACGCCGGAGTCGCAGAACCCATCGAGATTCCGGGTTCGTCGCTCCGCGACGCCCCGGAATGATGGGGTGGACGGCCCCCGAACGGCATCGATGTGCCAGACTGAGGTTGTCGTAACTTCAGACGAGGGAGC
>NZ_QYYD01000025.1 GCF_003591005.1 Rhodopseudomonas palustris | reverse complement strand
CCCCCCCCCCCCCCCCCCCCCCCCCCCCCCCCCCCCCCCCCCCCCCCCCCCCCCCCCCCCCCCCCGGGGGGGGGGGGGGGGGGGGGCGCCCCCCCCCCGCGGGCACTGCGCCTGGGGCAAGAGCCCTCACCCCAGCCCTCTCCCGCAAGCGGGAGAGGGAGATCGGGCGCCGTGCCCGCGTCCCAACAACGTCAATATTCGCGACCCTGCGAGTAGCGCCCCCGATCACAGCGTGCCTAACATCGCCAGAACATGTGATCTCCGATGCCCGCATCATCCCCTCAGCTTCCCTGCGGCAGCTTCAGCGCGCCGCAGCGCTGCAGGTCGGCGATCGCAGCGGCGCTGTAGCCCGCCTCGCGCAGAACTTCGGCGCTGTGCTCGCCGAGCTGCGGCGCGAAGCGCTGGCGCTCGACCTTGGTGTCCGACCACGTCGCCGACACCTTCATGTCGCGGATCGGGCCCTCGGTCGGATGATTGGCGACAGGGAAGAAGTCGGTTGCGACCAGATGCGGGTCGTCGAGGATGCTCTCGAGGTCGTGCATCCGCATCGCCGGCACGTCGGCGGCGTCGAGCAGCGTGGTCCACTCATCCGTTGTCCGCGACAGGAAGATCCGCGCAAGCTCGGCATAGACGACGTCGATATTGACGGCGCGCCGGGCGAAGCTGGTGTAGCGCTCGTCAGCGAGCAGATCGTCGCGCCCGATCGCGCGCAGGAAACTGAGCCACTGCTTGTCGTTGTACACCATCGCGCAGATGTAGCCGTCGGCGGTCTGGTAAGGCCGCCGGTCCGGTGACAAATGCCGCGCGTAGCCGCCGCGATCGAGCGGCGGCTCGTAAGTCAGCCCGCCCATGTGATCGCCCATGACGAAGCTCGCCATGGTTTCGAACATCGGGATGTCGAGGCGCTGCCCCGTGCCGGTGCGGTCGCGGTGCACCAGCGACGCGCAGATCGCGCCGACCGCGGTGAGCCCGACGATGCGGTCGACCAGCGCGTTCGGCACGTAGCGCGGCGTGCCGTCGCCGACCCGGGCGTTGAGCGAGGGCAGCGCGGTGGCGCCCTGGATCAGATCGTCGTACGCGGGCTTCGCCGCATAGGGCCCGTCCTGGCCGAAACCGAACACGCCGGCATAGATCAGCCGCGGATTGATCGAGGAGACATCGTCATAGCCGAGCCGCAGCCGCGCCATCGCCTGCGGGCGGACATTGTAGACCAGCACGTCCGCGACGGCGATCAGCCGCAGCGCGGCGTCGCGGCCGGCGGCGTGTTTGAGATCGAGACAGATGCTGCGCTTGTTGCGGTTGGCGTTGAGAAACACCGGGCCCATGCCGGGATGGCGCGTCGGGCCGATCTGCCGCGTCACGTCACCGTCGGGCGACTCGATCTTGATTACGTCGGCGCCGTAGTCGCCGAGCATCTGGGTGGCGTACGGCCCCATCAGCACCGACGTCATGTCGACGATCTTCACGCCCGCAAGTGGCCCCATCGACGCTCCCGTCTGCGGCGCTCTGCGCGGCGCCGTCGTCCCCGTGTAGGTGGCAGGACCGCGGAGATCAAGCACCGCCGGGGCATGGCGCCCTGCGCGTTGCCGATCGCGCCGATGTTCCGCGTCGCGGAAACGTTGCGCAACCTCATTGACCGCTTGGGCGTGGATTGATCCACTTCCGTGGGTCGAGACGCCCCGATCGCCTGCAAACATGAAGCTGCCGATGACGTCGCATCACAAAACCTATCTGAAAGCGCCGTCGCTGCCCGCGATGGGCCTCGGCGCGTTGTGGCCGTCGGCAGGCTGGCAGGGCAAGCTTGGTTTTCCGACCTTCAGCTTCATCTGGCGCGACTATCGCATCGGCGCCGATCTGCTACGCGAGCTCCAATGGCTCGCCGGCGCAGACGACAAGGCGACGACCGACCGGCTGCTGCTGCTCGCGCCGCATGTCACCGGCTTCCGGCTGACGCTGGCGATGCTGATGCATCCGGACTGGCCGCTGCCGATCTGGCAGGCACTGCAACTGCGCAACCGGTTGATCCGCAGCGGCGACGTCAGGGTCGCCTACCCGTCGGATCTGATCGCGCAGGCGACCGCCTGGCGCGTGCACGACAAGGGCATCGAGCTCGGCGTGCATGCCCAACTGCTGCAGGGCGACGACTGTTCATGGGAAAGCATCACCACCTTCTACTATCGCGGTCGCTTCGCCCCTCCGCTGACGCATGGCCCGCTCGAAGGCGCAGCTCTGCTCTCGCCGACGATCGATCCGGCGCTGCCGCCGGTCGCTCATTGGACCGTCGACGGCGACCGCCGGCTGCGCTTCGCCCGGCTCACCGGCGACGGCAATCCGCTGCACCTGCTCGACGCCTACGCCCGCCGCACCGGCTTCGCCGCCGCCTCCGCCCACCCGCAACGCATCGCCGCGCAATGCCTCGGCCATTTGACAAAGACGTCCGCGCCCCGGCAGCTTGATCTCTGGCTCAAGGGCCCGGTGTACTACAATCGCGCCGTCACGCTGCGGCAGACCCATTCGCCCGAGGGTGAAGAGTTCGCCCTATGGGTCGACGGCGACGAGCGCGCCGCGATGGTGGGGCGACTGAGCTAACCCCGTCATTGCGAGGAGCGAAGCGACTAAGCAATCCGTTTCAGTAACAACATCTCGTCATGCCCGGCCTTGTGCCGGGCATCCACGCCTTGCTGCCGGAAATGCAGCAAAGGCGTGGATGGCCGGGACAAGCCCGGCCATGACGGGGAGAATCAGAATTTGCAGCGAACTACTTCACCATCTTCCGCAGCTCAGTCTTCAGCACCTTGCCGTAATTGTTCTTCGGCAGCGCGTCCAAGTACACGTAGCGCTTCGGGCGTTTGAAACGGGCGATGGCGGCTTGGCAATGCGCATCCAGCGCGGCGTCGTCGGCGCTGGCGCCGTCAGCCAGCACCACGCAGGCGACGACGTTCTCGCCCCATTCCGGATCGGCAACGCCGATCGCCGAGACTTCGCGCACCGCCGGATGCGTCAGCAGCGCCTCTTCGACTTCGCGCGGATAGATGTTGGTGCCGCCGGAAATGATCACGTCCTTGGAGCGATCGGACAGCGTCAGGAAACCATCCTCGTCGAGCCGGCCGACGTCGCCGGTGCGCAGCCAGCCGTCCTTCAGCGTCTCGGCATTGGCATCCGGGTTGTTCCAATAGCCGAGCATCACCGTCGGGCCCTTGACTTCGATCTCGCCATTTTCACCGGCGGGCAGCGCGGCGCCGTCCGGACCGGTGATCCGCACCTCGATGGCGCTCTGCGCGGTGCCGACCGACGCGAGCCGGTCGAGATAGCGCGGATGGCTGGTGTCGGCGTGGCGCTCGCGCTTCAGCGAGGTGATGGTCATCGGCGACTCGCCCTGGCCGTAGATCTGCACGAAGCGCTGCCCCATCACGCTGAGGGCTTCGCGAATGTCGGCCAGGTACATCGGCCCGCCGCCATAAACGATCGTGCGGATGCCCTCGCCGTTTTCGCCGCGGCGCTTGGCGGCTTCGACCAGACGCTTGACCATGGTCGGCGCCGCGAACATCGCGACGTTGCCGAGCTGCAGGCCGAGCGTCAGCACCTCGTCCGGATCGAAGCCGGCCGACTCCGGCACGACATGGCGCGCGCCGAAGCGGACGTGGATCATGTTGTACAGCCCAGCGCCGTGCGAGATCGGCGCGGCGTAGAGCGCGGCGTCGTCCGGCGTCACCGCGTCGACATCGGCCAGATAGCACAGCGACATCGCCGCCAGATTGCCGTGGCTGAGCATCACGCCCTTCGGCCGGCCGGTGGTGCCCGAGGTATAGAACAGCCAGGCGAGATCATTGTCCGCGCGCGCCACCGGCACAAGCGGGCCGTCGCCGTTGCGCACGCGAAAATAGCCGTCGCTGTCGATTGCCAGCGTCGCCATGCCTTTCGGCAGATCACACGACGCCTCGTTGAAGGCATCGGCGGTGTCGTCGCAGATCAGCGCCAGCTTCGCCTCGGCGTTGCTGCAGATCCACGCCGCTTCGCGGCCGTGCAGCTTGGCGTTGATCGGGATCGCCACCGCGCCGGCCCACCAGATGCCGTACAGCGCCTCGAGATAAGCCGTGCAATTGTGCGCGAACAGCGCGACGCGATCGCCGGGCACAATGCCGTAGTCGCCCGCCAGCGCAGCGGCGAACGCCGCCGCCCGCGCCGCGAACGTCGCGTAGTCGGCGTCGATTCGCGTGCCGGTCAGTAGCGCCGCCGCGCCGGGACGCAGCCGAGCGCTCGCGGCGAGCCAATTCGCCAAATTCATCGCTGGTCCCTTGAGCGGAGTTACTTCAAATGGTGGATACTATGTGCCTCGTCATGGCCGGGCTTGTCCCGGGCATCCACGCCTTTCAGCTTCTTAACGCCTAAGGCGTGGATGCCCGGGACGAGCCCGGGCATGACGGCGGAGATTTTGTCGGCGTCGACGTTACTTCGCCGGCTCCAGGATCGACACGTAGTTGGCGACCGCGGCGCCGCCCATGTTGAAGATGCCGCCGAGCTTGGCGTCCTTGATCTGCATGCCTTCCGGCGCTTGGCCGAGCAGTTGCATCGCGGTCAGCACGTGCATCGACACGCCGGTGGCGCCGATCGGATGGCCCTTGGCCTTGAGGCCGCCGGACGGATTGACCGGCAGCTTGCCGTCCTTCCGGGTCCAGCCTTCCTTGATGGCGCGAGCGCCCTGCCCGCGCGGCGTCAGCCCCATGGCTTCATATTCGATCAGTTCGGCGACGGTGAAGCAGTCGTGGGTTTCGACGAAGGACAGATCGTCCAGCGTCACGCCGGCGTCGGCCAGCGCGCGCTGCCAGGCAACGGTGCAGCCTTCGAACTGCAGGATGTCGCGCTTCGACATCGGCAGGAAGTCCTGGGCATGCGCGCGGGCACGGATGTTGACCGCCTTGCCCATCGCTTTGGCGTTCTCGGCCGAGGTCAGCACCAACGCGGCGGCGCCGTCCGACACCAGCGAACAGTCGGTGCGCTTCAACGGACCGGCGACGAACGGGTTCTTCTCGCCCTCGGCGCGGCAGAACTCGAAGCCGAAATCCTTGCGCATCTGCGCATAGGGATTCGATACGCCGTTGTGGTGGTTCTTGGCGGCGATCATCGCCAGCGCGTCGGACTGGTCGCCATATTTCTGGAAGTATTTTTGCGCGATGATGCCGAACACGCCGGCGAAGCCCGCGGGCGTGTCGCCGTCTTCCGGCAGATAGGAGGCGCGCAGCAGGTTCTTGCCGATCTCCGGTCCCGGCGTCCGGGTCATCTGCTCGACGCCGACCACCAGCACCACCTTGGCGGCGCCGGCTTCGATCGCGCGGATGCCCTGATGCACGGCGGCGGACCCGGTGGCGCAGGCGTTCTCGACGCGGGTCGCCGGCTTGAAGCGCAGCGCCGGATCGGCCTGCAGCACCAGCGATGCGGTGAAGTCCTGCGGCGAGAAGCCGGCGTTGAAATGCCCGAGCACGATCTCATCGACATCGCCCGGCGCAATGCCGGCATCTGCAATCGCCTCCGTGGCGACACGGACGATCATGCTCTCGACGGTCTCGGCGTCGAACTTGCCGAACGGCATATGGGCCCATCCGACGATGCTGGCGGTCATGGCGTTTTCTCCTGGGATCGGGTTGCTGGTTTGGCCGGAATATAGGACGCCCGTCAGCCAAAAGCATCCCCCTGCCCTGCATACAGACCGGGCGAATCCGACCGGCAGCGACGGGGCTTAACTTCTCCACCCGTCATGCCCGGGCTCGTCCCGGCCATGACGACCGCGGTGGGTGAAACGCCGTCTCCCCCCGTCATTGCGAGCGAAGCGAAGCAATCCAGCTCCGTGCTCGGCGCTGGATTGCTTCGTCGCGGAGCCTGTGCTCGGACGGCGCGAAGCGCCGATCCGAGTGCCTCCTCGCAATGACGGCGCTGCTGGCGTGGTCAGCCGACGAACTTGCCGCCCAACTCGTCCTCGATGTGGATGCGGATGATGTCGTCGAAAGTCTGCTCGGCCGTGGTGAAGCCGAGTGCCTTGGCGCGGTCGGTGGAGAAGTTGCGCGGCCAGCCGGAGACGATGCCGATGATGGTCGGATCCGGCTCGCGCTTGATCCGGGCGACGACGGCTTTGCCGGCGACGCGCTCGAGCGCGGCGATCTGCTCGCCGACCGTCGCCGCCAGCCCCGGCATCGACAGATTGCGCCGCGGCCCGATCGCCGCCGTATCCATGGTGCCGGCATGGATCAGGAAGCCGACGGCGGAGCGCGGCGAGGCGTGCCAGTGCATCACGTCGTCGCCAACCGGCAGCACCACCTCATGGCCGCTGAGCGGCTCGCGGATGATGTTGGAGAAGAACCCCGACGCCGCCTTGTTGGGCTTGCCGGGGCGGACGCAGATCGTCGGCAGGCGGATGCCGATGCCGTCGAGAAACCCCTTGCGGGTGTAGTCGGCGATCAAGAGCTCGCAGATCGCCTTCTGGGTGCCGTAGCTGGTCAGCGGCGTCGACAGGAATTCGTCGCCGATCTTGTCCGGGAACGGCGCGCCGAACACCGCGATCGACGAGGTGAACACCAGCCGCGGCTTGTAGCCGCCCTCCTCGGCGCGGATCGCATCGATCAGTTGCTTGGTGCCGTCGAGATTGATGCGATAGCCCTTGTCGAAATCGGCCTCGGCCTCGCCCGACACGATCGCGGCGAGATGGAAGATCACGTCGGGCCGATGCGCCACCAGCGCCGCCGCCTGCCCCGGCTCGGCGAGATCGCTGGTCACGGTCTGGATCGCGATCGACGCCTGCGCCGGCCGCTCCGGCGCCACCACGTCCTGCAGCGTCAGACGCGTGATGTCGCGGCTGCCGAGGCGGCCGTCGGCGAGCAGCCGGTCGGTGAGTTTGCGCCCGACCATGCCGGCGGCGCCGAGGATGAGAATGTGCAAAGGAAAACTCCGTCGATTGTCGGGGCGCAGGCCCCGTGCAGTGCGCCTCATGGTGAGGAGGCGCGCAGCGCCGTCTCGAACCATGAGGTGAATGTGGCCCATCCTTCGAGACGCGCGCAAGGGCGCGCTCCTCAGGATGAGGTCGTACGTGTAGCAATGCCTCAGCAATCTCCGCATGTCGTTATTGCGAGGAGCGAAGCGACGAAGCAATCCAGCCTCGTGCGTGGAGCTGGATTGCTTCGCTGCGCTCGCAATGACGGCGCAGGCATGGTTATTCCTTCACCGCCCCGGTCATCGCCGACACGTAGTGCTCGACGAAGAAGGCGTAGAGGATGACCAGCGGCAGCGAGCCGACCAGGGCGCCGGCCATCAGCGAGCCCCATTTGTAGATGTCGCCGTCGACGAATTCGTTGACGATCGCCACCGGCACGGTCTTGTTCGGCGTCGACTGCAGGAAGGTCAGCGCGTAGATGAACTCGTTCCAGCACAGCGTGAACGAGAAGATGAACGCCGAGATCAGCCCCGGCACCGCCAGCGGCACGATGATCTTGGTCAGGATCTGCCAGCGCGACGCGCCGTCGATCAGCGCGCATTCCTCGAGCTCGAAGGGAATGGTCTTGAAGTAACCCATCAGCAGCCAGGTCGAGAACGGAATCAGCAGCGTCGGATACACCAGGATCAGCGACAGCGGCGAGTCGAACAGGCCGTAAGCCTGGATCACCGAGGCCAGCGGGATGAACAGGATCGACGGCGGCACGAGATAAGCGAGGAAGATCGCGCCGCCGACGCTGTCGGCGCCGCGGAAGCGCAGCCGCACGATCGCATAGGCGGCGAGCACGCTGGCGAAGATCGACAGCACGGTCGAGGCCGCGGCGACATACATCGTGTTCCACAGCCAGCGCGGATATTGCGTCTCGAACAACAGCTTCGAGATGTGCTTCAGCGTCGGCTTGACCACCCAGAACGGGTTGTAGGTCTCCATGTCGATCAGCTGCTCGTCGGGTTTGATCGACGTCAGCGCCATCCAGTAGAACGGGAACAGCAGGATCACGATGATGATCGCCAGCGGCAGATACAGCGTTACCAGCCGCCGCGGCAGCGACTCCAGATAACTCATGCCCTCGCTGTCGTCGTCCTTGGCGACGGTCGCCGCCTTGACGGCGAGGCGCGGATCGGACGCGGTGGTCTCAGTCATGGCAGGCCTCAATCATTGTCCGATCCTTGCTGCCATTTGCGGCGCTGCATGCCGAACCAGGAGATCGCGATCGCCGCCAGCAGGAACGGGATCATCGCGGTGGCGATCGCCGCGCCCTCGCCGAGCCGGCCCGACAGAATGCCGCGCTGATAACTCAGCGTCGCCATCAGATGCGTGGCGTTGACCGGCCCGCCGCGGGTCAGCGCCCAGATCAGCTGGAAGTCGGTGAAGGTGAACAGCACCGAGAACGTCATCACCACGGCGATGATCGGCGTCAGCAGCGGATAGGTGATGTAGCGGAAGCGCTGCCAGCTGGTGGCGCCGTCCAGTGTCGCAGCCTCGTAAAGCGATGGCGACACCGTCTGCAAGCCCGCGAGCAGCGTGATCGCCACGAACGGCACGCCGCGCCAGATGTTGGCGAAGATCACCGAAGCGCGCGCCATGGTGGTGTCGCCGAGGAAGTTGATGTTGTGGTCGATCAGCCCAAGCTTGATCAGGGACCACGAAATGATCGAGAACTGCGAATCGTAGATCCACCAGAACGCGATCGCCGACAGCACGGTGGGCACGATGAACGGCACCAGCACCGCGGCGCGGATGATCGCCTTGAACGGCATGTGGCGGTTGAGCAGCAGCGCTAGATACAGCCCCACGGCGAATTTAATGGCGCTGGCGACAGCCGTGTACAGGATGGTGTTGAACACCGACAGCCAGAAGATGCTGTCGTCCCACAGCCACTGATAGTTCTCGACGCCGACGAACACGCCGTCGCGCCCGATCCGCGCGTCGGTGAAGCTCATCCAGACGCCGAGGAACAGCGGATAGGCCAGAAACAGGATCAGAAACGCCGCCGCCGGCAGCATGAACCACAGCGCGACGAAGTTGCGATTGGTCCTGAGCCGCTGCCAGGCGGAGGGGCCGGAGCTCGGTCGCAGCGCCGCCGATGTGTCGAATGTGCTCATTCCAACTCCATCGCCGATCGCAGCCGTCAGATGTAACGGGCCCCTCTTTCGTCATTCCGGGACGCGCCTCTTGGCGCGGGCCCGGAATCCATACTCCCGGCGGTGGTTATGGATTCCGGGCTCGCGCTACGCGCGCCCCGGAATGACAAAAGAGAGGCAGTTACCTCGGTCTAGACGGGAGGCCGACATGGATGTCGGCCTCCCGTCTCAAAGCCTCACGACCTGAAGATCCGCTTCGCCGCGCGTTCGGCGCTGCTCATGGCGGTCTTTACGTCTTCGCGGCCGGTGCAGTAGTTGGCGAACATGTCGACGACGACGAAATCGGCGATCGCGGCGGCGGCGTTCTCGCCCATCTGGCCCAGGCCAGCCGGCGACATCGCGGTGGCGGCGACGTCGCGATACGGCGTGTTCTTCGGGTCCGCGGTCCACATCGGGTTCTTCTCGTAGTCCTTCAGGAACGGCGACAGATAGCCCTGCGCCGCCTCGACCCACGGGTTGAACTGCTCCGGCTCCATCATGAAGGCGGTGAACGCCTTGCAGGTCTGCGGGAACTTGGTGAAGTTGAAGATCAGGATCGGGAAGCCGAGATGCAGTTCGCGGCTCTTGCCGTCGGTGCCGACCGGCAGATGCGCGTGGTTCATGTCCTCGGCGATCTGCTTGTTCTCCTTCTTCGCCGTGACATACACCGAGATTCCGTTGACGGTGAGATAGAGCTGGCCGGCGAGGAATGCCTTGTTGTTCGACGCATCGTTCCACGACGCGGTGCCGGGGATGAAGTTGTCGTACAGGCCCTTGACGTATTCGAGCGACTTGGCGGTCTCAGGCGAGTTGATGACGACCTTGTTGTCCTTGTCGATCAGATTGCCGCCGTGCGACCACAGAGCCCAATACAGCCAGGTGTTGGCGTCGCCCGAGGCGTGGCCCAGCGCCATGCCGGCCGGCGTGCCGTTCTTGTGGAGGCCCTTGACCAGATCTGCGAAGCCGCCGAGGTCTTTCGGAAACTCCTTGTGGCCGGCCTTTTCGGCGGCGGCGATGCGATAGTTGATCAGCGCGCCGGTGGCGGCGACCGGAATGCCGATCCACTTGCCGTTGTACATGCCGTAGGTCTTGCCCGAATCCGCCCAGCCGCCGCACTTGTTGGCGAGATAGTCCGCGACGTCGGTGACATCGGTGCACTTGCTCGGAAACAGGAACGGCAGCGAATACAGCCCCCACACCATGTCGAGCCCCTGCCCGGTGTTGGCGGCGACCGAGGCCTTGGGCTGAATGTCGTCGTAGGACTCGTTGGAGACGTTGATGGTGACGTTGTTGGCCTTCTGGAAGGCGTCGACGATTTTCATGAAGGCGACGTCTTCGGCTTCGACGAAGCGCTTCCAGCGCAGCAGATTGATCTTGGCGCCCGGCTCCGGCTTCCCCGGCGACGCCTGCGCCCACGCCTTGGCATAACCCAGCAATTGATCGGCAGACATCGTGGCCGCCGCGGCCAGCAGCGTCGCGCCACCCTTCAGCAACGAGCGTCGATCGAATCCGAAATCAGTCATCGTTCGTTAACTCCCTTTGTCTGCTTGTTTGGTCTTATTGGTTTTGTAGATAATCGACGGCGCGGCGTTGCACGCGGATCACAGCCGCTGGCCGGTCTCCTTGTCGAACAGATGCGCCATTTGTGGCCGCGGCTGCAGATGGATCTTGTCGCCGGGCCGCACCTGGTGGCGCTCGCGAAACACCGCAATCAGCTCCTGCGCGCCAACGCGCGCGACGATCTGGGTTTCGGAGCCCGTCGGCTCGACCACGACCACTTCAGCCTCGATGCCGCTGTCTGCGAAATCGAGATGCTCGGGGCGAATTCCGTAGCTCACCGGCTTCCCGTTACTATTCGCCGGCGCCGTGCTGATCGGCAGCCGCGCGCCGCTGGCGGTTTCGACCCAGGGCTGGCCGCCATTGACCTTCAGGGTGCCGTCGAGAAAATTCATCGCCGGCGAGCCGATGAAGCCGGCAACGAATTTGTTGGCCGGATTGTCGTAAAGGTCGAGCGGCGCGCCCATCTGCTCGACGATGCCGTCCTGCATCACCACGATTTTGTCGGCCATCGTCATGGCTTCGATCTGGTCGTGGGTGACGTAGACCGTGGTGGTCTTCAGCCGCTGATGCAGTTCCTTGATCTCGGTGCGCATCGCCACGCGCAGCTTGGCGTCGAGATTGGACAGCGGCTCGTCGAACAGAAACACCTGCGGATCGCGCACGATGGCGCGCCCCATGGCGACGCGCTGGCGCTGCCCGCCGGACAGTTGCCGCGGAAATCGCTCGAGCAGCTTTCGCAGATCGAGAATGTCGGCGGCGCGATTGACCTTGTCGTCGATCTCCTTCTGATCGGCGCCGCGCAGCTTCAGCGAGAAGCCCATGTTCTGGGCCACCGTCATGTGCGGATACAGCGCGTAGTTCTGGAACACCATGGCGATGTCCCGCTCTTTCGGCTGCACGTCATTGACGACGCGGTCGCCGATCGAGATCGTTCCGGAGGTGATCTTCTCCAGGCCCGCCAGCATGCGCAGCAGCGTGGACTTGCCACAGCCGGAGGGGCCGACCAACACGACGAAGGCGCCATCCTCGATCGGAACCGTCACGCCGTGCAGGACTTCGAAGCCGCCAAATGATTTACGCACGTCGTGAATCTGCACCGACGCCATACAGCACCTCCCGGGGATCGGCCTTCATGGTGCGGTCGTTGCCGCCGGCACCGATCCTTGTTGGTGCTACTCATAGCAGACCTTTCGACATCTGTCGCGTCGTGAAATTTACCGCGGCTCTCAGCATCACTGACAATTGCGTAGCTGGCAGCGACATGTCACCATGCGCCCCCGCCGATGACTCAAACGGACGCTCAAGACGCCTGCTCAACGGCGTGTGCAGTGCGGGAGAAACAATGAATAAGGTCGAATCCGGTATTGGCCGGCGTAAGCTCCGCTCCAGCGAATGGTTCAACGATCCTCATAATCCGGCGATGACCGCGCTCTATCTCGAGCGCTATCTGAACTACGGCCTGACCCGCGGTGAGCTGCAATCCGGCAAGCCGATCATCGGCATTGCGCAGACCGGCAACGATTTGTCACCGTGCAATCGGCATCATCTCGAATTGGCGCAGCGCGTGCGTGAAGGCATCCGCGCCGCCGGCGGCATCGCGATGGAATTTCCGGTGCATCCGATCCAGGAAACCGGCAAGCGCCCGACCGCCGCGCTGGATCGCAACCTTGCTTATCTCGGCCTTGTCGAGGTGCTGTTCAGCTACCCGCTCGATGGCGTGGTGCTCACCACCGGCTGCGACAAGACCACGCCGGCCTGCCTGATGGCCGCCGCGACCGTCAACATTCCGGCAATCGTGCTGTCGGGCGGGCCGATGCTGAACGGCTGGCACAATGGCGAGCGCACCGGCTCGGGCACGGTGGTGTGGAAATCGCGTGAGCGGCTCGCCGCCGGCGAGATCGACTACGAAGAATTCATGGAGATCGTAGCCTCCTCCGCGCCCTCGGTCGGCCATTGCAACACCATGGGCACCGCCTCGACGATGAACTCGCTGGCCGAAGCGCTCGGCATGTCGCTGCCCGGCTGCGCGGCGATCCCGGCGCCGTATCGTGAGCGCGGGCAGATTGCGTATCAAACGGGGCTGCGCGCGGTCGAGATGGTGTGGGAAGATCTCAAGCCGTCCGACATCCTGACGCGACAGGCATTCGAAAACGCCATCGTGGTGAACTCGGCGATCGGCGGCTCGACCAATGCGCCGATCCATCTCAACGCGCTGGCCCGCCATGTCGGCGTCGAGCTCAGCATCGACGATTGGCAGAGCGTCGGCCACACGATCCCGCTGCTGGTCAATCTGCAGCCGGCAGGTGTGTATCTCGGCGAAGAGTATCACCGCGCCGGCGGCGTGCCGACCGTGGTGCGCGAGCTGATGACCCAAGGCAAGATTCACGAGGACGCGATCACCGTCAACGGTCGCAGCATCGGCGAAAATTGCCGTGCGGCGCCGGCGCCGGACGGCGACGTGATCAAAACCTATGACGGCCCGCTGGTGCAGGACGCCGGCTTCCTGGTGCTGCGCGGCAATCTGTTCGACTCCGCGATCATGAAGACCAGCGTCATCAGCCTCGAATTCCGGGAGCGCTATCTGTCGACGCCAGGCGACCTCAACGCGTTCGAAGGCCGTGCCATCGTGTTCGAAGGACCGGAAGACTATCACCACCGCATCGACGATCCATCGCTGGAGATCGACGAGCACTGCATCCTGTTCGTACGCGGCACCGGACCGATCGGCTATCCGGGCGGCGCCGAGGTGGTGAACATGCAGCCGCCGGCAGCATTGATCAAACGCGGCATCCACTCGCTGCCGTGCATCGGCGACGGCCGCCAGTCCGGCACCTCGGGCTCGCCGTCGATCCTCAACGCCACGCCGGAAGCTGCCGCTAATGGCGGGCTGGCGCTGCTGAAGACCGGCGACCGCGTCCGCATCGACCTCAACAAAGGCAGCGCCGACATTCTGATTTCGGACGCGGAGCTACAGCAGCGCCGCGCCGATCTCGAAGCGGCCGGCGGCTTCGCCTATCCGAAACACCAGACGCCATGGCAGGAGCTGTATCGTTCGACGGTCGGCCAGCAGGCCACCGGCGCCTGCATGGAATTCGCCACGCGCTATCGCGACATCGCGGGGACGGTGGGCGTGGCGCGGCATAATCACTAAGGCGCATCGCTCACTTACTTTTGCAGCGGCGCACTTTCACAAACGCCTCGTCATTCCGGGGCGCGCGTAGCGCGAGCCCGGAATCCATACTCACTGATATGGGTTATGGATTCCGGGCCTGCGCCCTGCGGGCGCATCCCGGAATGACGAACTCAAAGTTCAGTGAATGATCAAGGGATAAATCAATGTCCGACCGGCTCACAGGCAAACGCGCATTCGTCACCGCGGCGGCGGCCGGCATTGGCCGCGCCAGTGCGATCGCGTTCGCGCGGGAAGGCGCCGAAGTGTTTGCCACCGATATCGACGAAGCCGGGCTGGCGTCCCTCGCCGATCACGGCATCGCCCGCACCGCGAGGCTCGACGTCCGCGACACCGAAGCGGTCGAGGCGATCGGCCGTGACGTCGGCACCGTCGACATCCTGCTCAACGCCGCCGGCTTCGTGCATCACGGCACCGTGCTGGAATGCTCCGACAGCGACTGGGACTTCTCCTTCGACCTCAACGTCAAGTCGATGCACCGCACGATCCGCACCTTCCTGCCCGCGATGCTGGAGGCCGGGCGCGGTTCGATCATCAACATCTCCTCGGCCGCCGGCGTCTACAAGGCCGCGCCGAACCGCTACGTCTACGGCGCCACCAAGGCCGCCGTGGCCGCGCTGACCCGCGCCGTTGCGGCCGACTTCATCACCCGCGGCATCCGCTGCAATGCGATCTGCCCCGGCACCATCGAGACGCCGTCAATGCTCGGCCGCGCTGCCGCCGCCGGCCCGCAAGGCCGCGAGATGTTCGTCTCGCGCCAGCCGATGGGCCGGCTCGGCACCGCCGAGGAAATCGCCGCGCTCGCGGTGTATCTCGCCAGCGACGAAAGCGCCTTCACCACCGGCGTGGCGCATATCATCGACGGCGGCTGGACGTTGTGAGTCACAGACTGAATCTCCGTCATTGCGAGCGAAGCGAAGCAATCCAGAGCGCCGTGCACTGACCTGGATTGCTTCGTCGCTTCGCTCCTCGCAATGACGGGGTTGCTGGTTCGCGCATAGGGAACAAACGACAATGAACACCATCGACCTCAAGCATCGCTGCGCCGTGGTCACCGGCGGGGCGCAGGGATTTGGCCGCGCCATAGCCGAACGGTTCGTCGCGTCCGGCGCGCGGGTCGCGATCTGGGATCATGATATCGCGTTGGCCGAGAAGACCGCGAAAGAGATCGGCGACGCCGTGCTGGCGCTGCAGGTCGACGTCACCGATCCCGCGACGGTCGATCGCGCCCGCGACGCGACGCTGCAGGCGTTCGGCAAGATCGACATTTTGGTCAACAATGCCGGCATCGCCGGAATCAACAAGACCGTGTGGGACACCGACTACGAGGAATGGCGCAAGGTGCTGCGCATCAATCTCGACGGCCCGTTCATCTGCTGCAAGTCGATCGTGCCGGCGATGATCGCCCACAAATACGGCCGTATCGTCAACATCGCGTCGATCGCCGGCAAGGAAGGCAACCCCAACGCCGCGCACTACTCGGCGTCGAAAGCCGGCCTGATCGCGCTGACCAAATCGCTCGGCAAGGAGCTCGCGTCCTACGACATCACCGTCAACGCCGTGACGCCGGCGGCCGCAAAAACTGCGATCTTCGACCAGATGACGCAGCAGCATATCGACTTCATGCTGTCGAAAATCCCGAAGGGCCGCTTCGTCCTGGTCGAAGAACTCGCCGCGCTGGTCGCCTGGCTCGCGTCCGAAGACTGCTCGTTCTCCACCGGCGCCGTCTTCGACATCTCCGGCGGCCGCGCAACGTACTAATCACGACGCGCGCACTCCGCGGCACGCCCGCCCCACCCCGTCATTCCGGGGCGGTCGCAGCGCAGCTGCGGCCGAACCCGGAATCCCGCGCCGCGCGCTCAGTGCCCGCGGCAGATTCCGGGTTCGCGCCAGCTGCGCTGGCGCGCCCCGGAATGACATGCTGCGAGTTGTGGCAGGACTGGGCTCGGTCGACGGCGGACTGAAAAGCGCTGATCGGCGCCAGTCCCGCCCCTACACTAGCCGAAGCCCTACCCCTTGCCCTTCGTCCGGAAGATCACCGGCAGGCTGAACGTGAGCCCCTCATCCGCAATCAACGGAGGTGGTGCGGGTACGGGGTCGGCGCGTTTGACCATGTCGAGGGCGGCCTGGTCGAAGGCGGCGTCGCCGGAGCCCTCCACGATGCGGGTCGACACCACGTGGCCGAGGCGGTCGAGCTCGAAGCCGACCACGATCTTGACGTTCTTGTGGTTGGCTTCTTTCGGATAGCGCTTGTGCTTGTCGAGATAGGCCACCAGCTCCTTCTGCCAGGTGACGCGGACGCGCTGCGCGGCCTGGCCGACGCCCTGGGCCGGCGCCACCGAGCGCGGCCCCTCCTTGGCGACTTCGTTGCTGGGCATCGCGGTGGCTTCGGCGGCGACCGACTCGGTCGAGGCCTGCTGCTGCACCACCGCCTTTTCCTTCTGCTCCTCGTCGGGCTTCTTGGCGTCCTGCTCGGTGACGACGCGGTCCGGCTCTTCGGTCTCCTGCGGCGTGTCCTTGGGCAGGTCGCTTTCCTTGACCTCGGCCTTCTGCTCGTTCAGCGCCGGCGACGCGGCCGAGGCGTCGGTGTCGGGTCCGGGCGGCAGGTCGCTGGCCTCGTGCTTCGGCGACATCATCTCGACGCCAACTTCGATCGCCGGCGAACCGAGCGCGTCGTCGTCGATGTCGTCGGCGCTGTGCGACAGCGCCAGCGCGACGCCGCCCGCATGCAGCGCGAAGGCGGCGACACCGGCCACGACCCACAGCGTGCGGGACGGCTTATGAGAGAAATCGAACTCGGTCATGCGCTCAACAATCGTATCGCGTCTCAACTATCACGAAGCGCCGCCACCACGGCCTCCCCGTGCGCGCTGCGGCGCCAGGCCGCAACACGCTGCGTAATGACTACTGCTGCGCAGCTCCCGGTGCCGCGCCCGGCACTGCTTCGAGCGCCACCAGCTTGATCTTGGCGTAGCCGCCGGCGCGCAGCATCTCCAGCACGTCCATCAGCTCGCCATACGGCACGGCGCGGTCGGCGCGCAGGAATACGAAGCGGTCCTTGGTCATGTCCGGCATCGAATCCAGCGTCTTCACCAGATCGACGCGCTTGACCTGGGTCTCGCCGATCGCCACCGCCAGATCCGGCTTGATACTCACATAGGTCGGCTTGTCGGGCTTCTTCTGCGGCGACGCGCTCGAGGTCGGCAGGCTGACCGGCAGATCGACCGTCGACAACGGCGCCGCCACCATGAAGATGATCAGCAGCACCAGAATGACGTCGATGAACGGCGTGACGTTGATCTCGTGGGTCTCGTCGAAATCGTCGTCGAGGCCGTCGGAGTCGTTGAGTGAAACGGCCATCGGTTACTCCGCCGCGCGAACGTGACGGCCGCCGCTATGGCTGCGATCCAGATCGCGCGACAGCAGACGTCCCGCCGCGCCCGAGGCGCGCGCGACCATTTCGAGATAGACCTTAATCTCGCGCGCGAAGTGATTGTAGATGATCACCGCCGGGATCGCCGCGACCAGACCGATCGCGGTGGCGAGCAGCGCTTCGGCGATGCCGGGCGCGACCACTGCGAGGTTGGTGGTCTGCGACTTCGAAATGCCGATGAAGCTGTTCATGATGCCCCACACCGTGCCGAACAGGCCGATGAACGGCGCGGTCGCGCCGATGGTGGCGAGGAAGCCCATGCCGTGCCGCATATGCCGGGACTCGGCGCGGACGATTTCGCTGAAGCTCGACGCCGCGCGTTCCTTGATGCCCTCGTCGCTGGTCAGTCCCGTCGACAACCGCGCTTCGCGCAGCGCCGCCGCCAGCAGCATCGACAGCGGGCTCTTCTTGTCGCCGAGCGCGAGCTGCGCTTCGGACATCGAGCGCGCCTCGCCGATCTCCTTCAGCGCGCTGCGCAGCCGCCAGCGGGCGCGGCCGAGTTCGATCTTCTTGGCAATGAAGATCGTCCAGGTGATCACCGAAGCCAGCGCGAGGCCGACCATCACGGCCTTCACCACGATGTCGGCTTGCAGGAACATCGTCCACGGCGACAACTCGTGCAGCCCCGGGGCGACACTGCCGTTGGTGGCCGTCCCCGAACCCGGCAGGGCCTGCGCTGCCCCGGCCACGTCGGTTGCAGCCTCGGCCGACGGCGCTGCTGGTTCCGACACCGCGGACGCCGACGGCTGCTGTGCAAACACCGGCACGACCGGCGCTGCGAGGGACAGCGACAGCAACGCCGCAGTGATCAATCGGATATTCGACAGTTTCATACTTCGGCCCAGTAGCGGATGAGGTTGTGATAGATACCGGTCAATTTGACCGTTTCAGGGTCATCGCGTCCCAGCCGCTCGACCAGAGCCTGAATAGCGCCGTCGAGATCGTAGATCATGCTGCGCGCATGGGCATCACGTACCATGCTCTGCAGCCAGAAAAAAGACGCGACCCGGGCCCCGCGGGTCACCGGGGTGACCATGTGCAGGCTGGTCGATGGATAGAGCACGCAGTCTCCCGCGGGCAATTTGACTTCATGCGAGCCGTAAGTGTCCTCCACCACCAATTCGCCGCCGTCATATTCGTCGGGTTCGGCCAGAAACAGCGTGACCGACAGGTCGGTGCGGATCCGCACCCCGGTGAGCGGATCGCCGCGCACCGCATTGTCGACGTGGATGCCGAAATGGTGATTGCTCGCCGCCGCGTAGCGATTGAACAGCGGCGGGAAGATCTGCAGCGGCACCGCTGCAGAGACGAACTTCGGATTTCCGGTCAAAGCCGAAATGACGCGCCGGCCGAGCGCACGCGCCAGATCGCTGTCCGGCGGCAGTTGCTCGTTGCGCTTGACCAGCGCCGACTGCGCGCCGGCGGTGGAGCGGCCATCCTCCCAGTCTGCGACGTCCATGAGGCGGCGGAACTCCGCCACCTCAGGCTTGGACAGAATTTCGGGAATACAAACCAGCATGGCAACTCCAATTGCGCTTCAGAGCGCGCCGCGCAGCGTCAGCCAGACCGAACGGCCCGGCGCGATGAACACGAACGGCGAGTTGCTGCGATAGAACGCGTCGTAATAGGTCGTGTTGAAGATGTTGTTGACCGACAACTTCGCGGTCATGTGCTTGTCGACCTTGAATTCGACGAAGCTGTCGAACCGCCAATGCTCGGGCAGCACGTTGCCGTTGATGGCGCCGAAGGTGCCGCCGTAGATCTTCGAGGCGTAGACCGCCTGCCCGCCGACTTCCCATTGCTCGTCGAGCTTGTACTTGGTGAGCATATTGAACGACTGGTGCGCGATGTTGGCGAGCTTGGCGCCGATCTGATTGGGATAGACCGACTGCAGCACTTCGCTCTCCATCAGCACCAGACCGCCGAACACGCTCCAGCGCTCGGTGATCTTGCCGGCGACTTCGAGATCGATGCCGCGGACGCGGTAGACGCCGGTCGACAGGATGTTGCTGCCGACGGTCTCGCGGGCATTCGACTTCTCGGTCTGGAACAGCGCGCCGGTGACCAGCAGATGCCGGTCGAACAGCTCCCATTTGGTACCGACTTCCGCAGCCTTGTTCATCTCCGGCGGCAGCGCCTGGAAGGTGTTGTTGTTGACGACGAGGCCGCCATAAGCGGTGCCCGATGCGTCGAGTTCGGCGCCGACCGGGTTGGTTGACGTCGCGTAGGCCGCATACAGGCTGGCATAGGGCAGCGGCTTCACCACCGCGCCGAGATTGTAGTTCCACATCCCCGACTGCACGGCGCTGGCGTTGGTCGCGGTGTGGCCGGTGATGTCGTAGTCATCGTAGCGCACGCCGCCGTTGAGGATGACGACGTCGTTCCAGTTCGCCGTCTCGATCAGATATGCGGACTTGGTGTCGACGTTGATGAAGGTCGGATTATAGGAGCGGCGCGGCTGGTTGGCGAAGACGAACTCGTTGGGCGGCGCCAGCAGCGGCACGGTGATGCGGCCGCCGGTCTGGAAGCCGTTGAGCTCCGCGGTCAGCCCCGCATAGGTGTCGCGCATCACGCTCTCGCGCGACACTTCGGCGCCGCCGATCAGCGCGTGCTTCACCGGGCCGGTGTCGAATTTGTAGGTCAGGTCGGTCTGGTTGGCGAGCACGTCGGTGGTCTGATAGCGGCTCTGCGATGCCAGCGACACCGTGGTGGCGGTCGGGTTGCTCGGCAGCGTGCCGATATAGTCCAGCACCGAATGCGCCGCACGGGTGCGATTGCTGAGCTTGAGGTCGGGCGTGATCTCGAACTCGCCGATGACCGTGCCGAAATCCTGCGACGCCTTCTGGAAGTCGCGGTTGACGAAGCCGTAATAGGTGTCCCGCGGCACGTTGATGTCGGTCGAGGGCCGGCGCAGCGCGGTGTTGTAAGGCACGCCGAAGTCCGGCAGACCGCTGAGATCGGTGTGAACGTAGTTTGCGGTGATCTTGACAGTATCGGTCGGCGTCCACTTGATGGCGCCCATCGCACCCCAGCGGTCGTCGTTGACGTAGTTGCGGCCGGCGACATTGGCTTCCTGATACAGACCGTCGACCCGGACCGCCAGTGTCGGGTTGATGACCTGGTTGACGTCGACGGTGACGCGCCGCGTCGCGTCGGTGCCGAAGGTGGTCTCGGCCTTGGTGAAATTGCCGGCGGTGGTCGCCTGCTTGGTGACGATATTGATGGCGCCGCCGGCGGTGCCGCGCCCCGCCATGGTCGAGGCCGGGCCGCGCAGGATCTCGATCTGCTCGGTGAAGAAGTTTTCGCGGATCGACACCGCGGGATCGCGGATGCCGTCGATGAAGACGTCGTTGCGCGCGTCGAAGCCGCGGATGAAGAAGCGGTCGCCGAACGCGTTGCCGCCCTCGCCGGTGCCGAGCGTGACGCCGGCGGTCGAGCGCGCCACGTCGCGCAGCGAGGTGGCGTTCTTGTCCTCAAGCACTTCCTTGCTCAGCACCGTCACGGTGCGCGGCGTGTTGAGCAGCGGCTCGGTGAACTTGCCGCCGGACAGCCGGTCCACCTTGTAGGGCGCCGCAGCGTCCGCATAAGGGTTGGCATCGGCCGACAGCGCGCCGGCGTTCGGAAAAGGCACCGGCGCAACCTGCGCGGGTTGTGTCCGGCGAGCGGCGCGGCGCAGTGCGTTGCGGGCGCGCACCTGATCGGGCGTCGGCTTCGCTGCAGCGGGCCGCGGCCGCGCCACCGGGGCGTCGACCGTCACCGCAGGCAGGCTCGATTGCTGCGCCTCGGCGCCGCCGATCGACGCCACCGCAATCATGCCGGCAACCGCCGAAACCTTGCGGCCATAGTGACTGTCGAACTCGTCATTGAAAGTCCGGATTGACGCCTCAGTTCGCAACGACCTTGGCGTCTTCACCCCGCTGATACCCGCCCCAACCATCATGATGCCTCCGAAAAGTGCAGTTGCTAATTACCTGCAGGTTTCAGTGGTATCGGCCGCAAAATAGAGAGTCAACGCGCGCGCGGCTTTGTCGCGCTGGAATCGTTCAAGATCAAAACGGTTCTAAACTAACGCCTCCGGAAACATCCGGAGCTGATCTCCGCATCCCGCAGAATTTGCCGCGATGCTGAGCAATTGCGGAGTTTTTGCGCGCAGCGATGTGGTACTTGGATAGTACCAGCCAGCCGCCCACGCTCAATCCTCCGCCGTGCTCGGCGGCTTCATCAACGAGAACAACTCATCGACGGTCTGCTGCGCCGTCAGACGCACGCGCTCGCTGTCCAGCGCGCCGGCGATCCTGATCCCGCTCACCACCGCGCGGATCTCGTCGCGAAATTCACTAAGGAAGCGCAGCGGATCGGCCTGATCGTTGGCCACACGCGCGATCAGCCCGGTGATCAGGATCTGGCAGGCAATCATCCGCCCGTTCAGTTCTTCCATTCCCCTCTCCGGATCATGCCGGTCCGACGCGACCGGGCGCGACCGGATATGACCGACAGCCGGCTTGCTGACAATTGGAACAGTTCTCAACTAGCTATTTGGTCTACCGGCCGCTTGTCCTGCCTCTCCACGCCTCTGGCATGGGGCGGGGCACTGACATAGCGAGATTTCGGGCAGGGAGCGTTCGGCAAGACGCCATTGAAAATACGACGAAGCACCTTGCGATGTGCTCGTCTCCAGCACCTGACGCCCGATCAGGCACGCGCCGAAGCGCGGGTTTGTTTACCCTCGTCATATGCAACAAAGCGCTGGCGCCCTGCGTTTTGTCGGCTGTTCATGAAGCTTTGGCAATGTGAGGCGGTTTCGCGCGCAAGTGTGTTTACACTGCCGGGACCGCTGTTTAGGTCCAAAAGACTGCTCTGATCGCCGCAACAGGCTGGACGGCGTATGCCCGTGTGAAATCCGGCAGCGAACGCAACGGATCGTCGATGAGCTCTTCCCACGCCCTCCGCCGGGCTTTGACCGGTGTCGCCCTGCTCGGAACTGTCGGCGCCGGTACCTGGGCCTGGCAGCACTACCATACTCAGCCCAGCCAGCAGTCGGCCAGTTCCAAAACCGGCAAGGACAGCAGCAAGGCCGGTCAGGGACCGGCCGTGCCGGTGACGGTAGCAACGGTCCAGAAGGCCTCGTTCCCGGTCTATCTCACCAGCCTCGGGACGGTGCAGGGCTTCAACACCGTGGTGGTGCGAACCCGGGTCGATGGCCAGGTCGACCAGATCGCGTTCAAGGAAGGCCAGATCGTCCAGGCCGGCGACCTGATCGCCCAGATCGACCCCCGTCCGTTCCAGGCCACGCTCGATCAGGCCAAGGCAAAGAAAGCGCAGGACCAGGCCAATCTGGCCAACGCCCAGCTCGACCTCAGCCGCTCGGTGCGGCTCGGCGAGTTCGCTACCAAGCAGCAGACCGACACCCAGCGCTCCACCGTGCAGCAGCTCACCGCTCAGATCGCGGCCGACGAGGCCGCCATCGCCAATGCCCAGACCCAGCTCGATTACGCCAGCGTTCGGGCCCCGATCTCGGGCGTCACCGGCATCCGCCAGGTCGACAAGGGCAACATCGTCAACGCCGCGACCCAGACCGGCATCGTCACCATCGCCCAGATCGAGCCGATCGCGGTGATCTTCACCGCCCCGGAGGAACGCGTCTCCGACATCAACAAGGCGCAGGCGGCGCAGCCGCTGCGGGTGATCGCGCTATCGACCGACGGCAAGACGCGGCTATCGGAGGGCGTGCTGTCGGTTGTCAACAACCAGGTCGATTCCAACAGCGGCACGGTGCGGCTGAAGGCGGTGTTCGACAACAAGGACCACGCGCTGTGGCCGGGCCTGGCTGTATCCACTGAACTCCTGGTGAAGACCTTGGACGACGTGGTGGTGGCGCCGAACGAGGCGATCCAGCACGGCCCCGATGGGCTGTATGCCTATGCGGTCGATGCCGACAACAAGGCGCAGGTCCGCAAGCTCGAGGTCGGCCCGGCCAACGACCGCAACACGGTGATCACCGCCGGGCTCGAGCCCGGCGACCGCGTCATCGTCGGCGGCCAATATAAGGTCAAGCCGGGCTCCACGGTGGCGTTCAAGGTCGCCGACGGTCAGCCGCACGGCGGGCCGACCACCGGATCAACCGTCGCCGGAGCTCGCTGACATGGAAGGCGGCATCTCCTCCCCGTTCATCCGCTATCCGATCGCCACCTCGCTGCTGATGGCCGGCATCCTGTTCGTCGGCCTGGTCGCCTATCCGATGCTGCCGGTGGCGCCGCTGCCGCAGGTCGACTTCCCGACCATCCAGGTCTCCGCCACTTTGCCCGGTGCCAGCCCGGAGACGATGGCGTCCTCGGTGGCCCAGCCGCTGGAGCGGCAGTTCGCGCAAATTCCCGGCGTCGCACAGCTGACCTCGAGCAGTTCGCTCGGCTCGACCGCGGTGACCATCCAGTTCGACCTCAGCCGCGCCATCGACGGTGCCGCCAATGACGTGCAGGCGGCCATCAATGCGGCCGGCGGCCAGTTGCCGAAGACGCTGCCGAACCCGCCGACGTATCGCAAGGTCAACCCGGCGGACTCGCCGATCCTGCTGCTGTCGGCGACCTCCGACACGCTGCCGCTGATCGAGGTCAGCGACGCGGTCGACGCCCAGCTCGCCCAGCAGATCAGCCAGATCACCGGCGTCGCCCAGGTGCTGATCGGCGGCCAGCAGAAGCCGGCCATCCGCGTCCAGGTCGATCCCGCCAAGCTGGTCGCCAAGGGACTGTCGCTCGAGGACGTCCGCACCCGCATCGGCATCACCACCGTCGATGCTCCGAAGGGCAATCTCGACGGCGCCAAGCGCAGCTACACCATCTATGCCAACGACCAGCTGACCCGCGCCAAGGACTGGAACGACGTCATCATCGCCTATCGCAACGGCGGCCCGCTGCGCATTCGCGATATCGGCCAGGCGGTCGCCGGCCCGGAGGACGCCAAGCAGGCGGCGTGGGCCAACGGCAAGCGCGGCGTATTCCTGGTGATCTTCAAGCAGCCCGGCGCCAACGTCATCGACACCGTCGACAAAATCAAGGCGCAGCTCCCCCGCCTCGTCGCGGCGATCCCGCCGGCGGTCAAGATCGATGTGATCAGCGACCGCACCCAGACTATCCGCGCTGCGGTCGAGGACGTGCAGTTCACGCTGCTGCTAACCATCGCGCTGGTGGTGATGGTGATCTTCCTGTTCCTGCGCAACATCTGGGCGACCATCATCCCGAGCGTCACGGTTCCGCTGGCTTTGCTCGGCGCCTGCGCTCTGATGTGGGCCGCCGGCTATTCGCTCGACAATTTGTCGCTGATGGCGCTGACGATCTCGGTCGGCTTCGTGGTCGACGACGCTATCGTGATGCTGGAGAACATCACCCGCTACATCGAGGAAGGCGAAACCCCGATGGCGGCGGCGCTAAAGGGCGCCGGCGAAATCGGCTTCACCATCGTGTCGATTTCGATCTCGCTGATCGCGGTGCTGATCCCGCTGCTGCTGATGGGCGGCATCATCGGCCGGCTGTTCCGCGAATTTGCCGTGACGCTGGCGATGACCATCGTGGTGTCGCTGGTGGTGTCGCTGACCCTGACGCCGATGATGGCATCGCGCTTCCTGCGCAACGAACACGCCGTGAAGCACGGCCGGCTGTACGAGCTCAGCGAGCGCGGCTTCGAGGCGATGCTGCGCGCCTATGAGCGCGGACTCGACCTGGTGCTGCGCTGGCGCCTGACCACGCTGATGGTGTTCTTCGCCACGCTCGGCCTGTCGGTGTATCTGTTCATGGTGATCCCGAAGGGATTCTTCCCGCAGCAGGACACCGGCCTGATCACGGCGTCCTCGGAGGCCGGGCAGGACATCTCGTTCGCCGACATGAAGGCGCACCAGGAAGCGCTCGGCAAAATCGTGCAGGCCGATCCCGACGTCGCCAGCGTGGCGATGGCGATCGGCGGCTCGGGCAGCGCACTCAACACCGGGCGCATGTACATCACGTTGAAGCCGCGCGACGGCCGCGCCGCCAGTGCTCAGCAGATCATCGCGCGGCTGCGGCCGAAGCTCGAGCAGGTCGAAGGCGCGCGGCTGTTCATGCAGGCGGCGCAGGACGTCCGGCTCGGCGGCCGGCCGACCCGCACCCAGTTCGAATACACCCTGCAGGACGCCAATCTCACCGAACTCAACGAGTGGGCGCCGAAGGTGCTGGCCAAGCTGCAGACACTGCCGGAGCTGCGCGACGTCGCCAGCGACCAGCAGACCGAAGGCACCACGCTGACGCTGACGATCAACCGCGACTCCGCCTCGCGCTTCGGCATACAGCCGCAGCTGATCGACGACACGCTGTACGACGCATTCGGCCAGCGCCAGGTCGCGCAGTATTTCACCCAGACCAACTCCTACCACGTCATTCTGGAGGTGCTGCCGGAGCTGCAGGGCAAGGTCGAGTCGCTGGACAAGATCTACATCACCTCGCCGACCACTGGCGACGCGGTGCCGTTGTCAGCCTTCGCCAAATGGACCACTGTGCCGGTGCGGCCGCTGTCGATCGCCCATCAGGGCCAGTTCCCCGCCACCACGATCAGTTTCAACCTGGCGTCGGGCGCCGCGCTCGGCCAGGCCACCGAGGCGGTCCAGCGCGCGATGGCCGAGATCGGCGCGCCGCAGACGCTGAACGGCAGCTTCCAGGGCACCGCGCAGGCGTTCCAGCAATCACTCGGCACCGTGCCGCTGCTCATCCTCGCCGCGCTGGTGGTGGTCTATCTGATCCTCGGCATTCTCTACGAGAGCTACATCCACCCGCTGACGATTCTCTCCACCCTGCCCTCCGCCGGCGTCGGCGCGCTGGCAATCCTGATGCTGTTCGGCTTCGACTTCAGCCTGATCGCGCTGATCGGCGTCATCCTGCTGATCGGCATCGTCAAGAAGAACGGCATCATGCTGGTCGACTTCGCCATCGCGGCGGAGCGCGACGAGCATCTCGACCCGGAGCAGGCGATCCGCAAGGCGGCGCTGCTGCGCTTCCGCCCGATCATGATGACCACGATGGCGGCGCTGCTCGGCGGCGTGCCGCTGATGCTCGGCACCGGCACCGGCTCGGAAATCCGCCAGCCGCTCGGCTACGCCATGGTCGGCGGCCTCGCCGTCAGCCAGGCGCTGACGCTGTTCACCACCCCGGTGGTCTATCTCTATCTCGACCGCCTCTCCAACGCCCTGACGGCCTGGGGCCGCGGCCGACGGCCGGAGGAGGCCCGCGTGCCGCACGGCGAGGTGAAGCAGGCGGCGGAGTGAGGGCCGCGGCAGGGTCGATCGCCTGTCATCAATGTCAGCAAGCCCCTTGCAGGACCGGCCCGACCCCGCTAGAAGTCGCGCCATCCGAGCCGCCGGGCCGACCAATTGGGTCCGCCCCCGGCTCGACCCTAAATGACTGGCTACGCCGGCATTTTCGGTGGGGAATGGTGTAACGGTAGCACAACAGACTCTGACTCTGTTTGTCTTGGTTCGAATCCAGGTTCCCCAGCCAGATCCAATCGCCTGACTGACAGCTTCGACAGCCGCAAGCCCCGCCTCGGCGACCATAGGTCGGCGTGCTAGACCGCACGCGTGAACCGCGCCTCGATGCCCTCAAGCAGGCGATGCGGGCCTGTCGGCGCGACGAGCGCGCGTTGCTTCGGGCCTCTCACGCGTATCTTTCGGGATGCCTTGGCTTCGCCGGGCTCTTCAGACCGAGTCCGACCGGAAGGCCCGACCATGACGCGTCGCGTGAGCAGACTGAGCGATTTGCGCCGGCCACGATGTCATCGCAGATGCTTGTCCGGCCGCGGAGACCGCAAGCTCCGATATTGATCCTGCAATCGTTGTTGGGGAGCCGAAGTAGTCGGTCTCACCTCATTCGGCTCCGCGGGATCGCCTCGTTGAAAAGGACGCGCTGGCCTCGCCTCGATTCTTCAACCGCCGGTTCGTCCGTGGACGGATCGTTCGTTGCCAGCCACGCCATGCAAGAGTGGCCCGTGTCTGACGGGATGAGTTGCGATGCGATTTGTATCCGGGTTCATACCGCGGTGGCGTGATCACCGATCTTCATCGCTGCCGAAAAGCGGAAGATCGTTCCCGACTACACCGGTCTTCCGATGCCCGCCGATCCGGACATCAGCTTCGCCCCATTCTCTGCGCGACAGGCTCACGGGCAATTCTGAAAGTAGTTGTTGAGCATTGATCGATTAGTCGGAAAGGCGCTGGCTGGCGGCATCGTGCGCAGCGCCCGTTGGACGCCTCGATCGGAAGTCATTCTTGCTACCGTTTCCTCCGAACGGCTGAACGGATGCGTTCTGGCTTGTTGTCATCAAGCGACGCCTGATGTTGAATGTCCGTTCAACAGAAACCTGGCAGGTGCGTTTGTGAATCGGACCGAAGCGACAGTGAGAACAGATCATCAGCTCGGCGATATCGAGAGTGGTTCATTCGACGTCATCGTCATTGGGGCGGGCGCGGCAGGCTTGTCGGCCGCCTTGTTCGCCGCGATCGCCGGGCTGAAGCCCCTGCTGGTCGAGCATACCGACCGGGTCGGCGGCACGAGCGCCTATTCGGCCGGCAGCGCCTGGATCCCCAATACGCATCACGCGGCTCTGGTCGGTGCAGACGACAGCATCGACAAGGCGGCTTTGTATCTACGGCACTCCGTCGGCAACGAGTCTCCCGAATCGATGCGGCTGGCTTTCCTGGCCAATGGACCGAAGGCGGTCGCCGATCTGGAGCAGCATTCCCACGTGCGCTTTCGCGCCCGAAAGCTGCATCCCGACTACAACAGCGACCTGCCCGGCGCCACACTGAAGGGCCGCGTCCTCGAGGCGATGCCGTTCGACGGCCGCGAACTCGGCGATCTGTTCGATCTTGTTCGCGAGCCCATTCCTGAATTCACGGTGCTCGGAGGCATGATGGTCAATCAGGAGGACGTGCTGAACTTCCTTTCAGCCGGGCGCTCCTGGCGGGCTTTCCGGCATTCTGCCGGCCTGCTCGCCCGTCATGCGCTCGACCGACTGTCGCATCGTCGCGGCACTCGGCTGATGATGGGCAATGCGCTCACGGCGCGGCTGCTGCTGTCGCTGCGGGAGCGCGGCGTGCCGATGCTGTTGAATGCCTCGGTCAAGGCGATCGACTTGCGCGACGGCAGTCCTTCGCAGCTGACCATCGAACAAGACGGCGTTACGCGAACGCTCGTTTGTCGCGGCGGCCTCGTCAGCGCCACCGGCGGCTTCAATCGGCACCCACGCCTTCGCGCGGAACTGCTGCGGCAGCCCGTCGCACAGTACTGTCCCGGGGCGCAGGGCCACACCGGTCAGTTGCACGAATTGCTTTCGGGAATCGGCGCCCGTTACGGCGCGGACGGCCGCGACAGTGCGTTCTGGGCGCCGGTGTCTGTGCGCCGGCGCCGCAATGGCGAGACCGCGGTGTTCCCTCACTTCATCTTCGACCGCGGCCGGCCGGGGACGATCACCGTCAACCAGAGCGGTCGCCGCTTCGTCAACGAGGCGTTGTCTTATCATCCCTTCACCCAGGGGATGCTCGACGCCAACGCGATCTCACCATCCATTCCCGCCTATCTGATCGCCGACGAGACCGCGCTTCGCAAGTATGGTCTCGGCATGGCGCGGCCCGGCCGCTGGGGACGCGGGCCTTTCATCAGGGATGGCTATTTGACGCGTGCCGAATCTCTCGCCGAGCTTGCCGCCAAATTGGGCATTGCGCCCGCCGAACTCACCGCGACGGTTCAGCGCTTCAACGAATTTGCCCG
Source organism: Rhodopseudomonas palustris (assembly GCF_003591005.1). Lineage (GTDB taxonomy): Bacteria > Pseudomonadota > Alphaproteobacteria > Rhizobiales > Xanthobacteraceae > Rhodopseudomonas > Rhodopseudomonas palustris_K. The sequence continues at coordinate 54,843 of NZ_QYYD01000025.1, read as the reverse complement.
CACCGGAATCGATCAGGACTTCGGCCGCGGCTCGACCGATTATCAACGTATCACCGCAGGTGATATGAGCCATGGACCGAACCCATGCCTCGGCGCAGTGGACACCGCGCCGTTCTATGCAGTGCGCCTGTTCCCTGGTGATATCGGCGCCGCGACGGGCTTTGTGACCGACGAAAGCGCCTGCGTCCTGCGTCACGATGGCAGCCGCATCGAACGGCTCTACGCCTGCGGCAACGACATGCATTCGGTGATGGGCGGAAACTATCCCGGCCCCGGCATCACCTTGGGACCGGCGATCGTGTTCGCCTACATCGCGGTGCAGGACATCGCGCGCAGGATGAACAACGGCACTGCGTCCGCGGCAGCGTGACAGCGCGGCGCAGCACGGCTCGCCGCTGGCACGATTGTTGCTGAGGGATTTCCTCATATGTTGACTAACTAGACAGTCAAGCCATAGGATGGAGACAAGGTGAACCGATGACAATCTCGAAGTCCGTGAAGTCACCAAGCAAAGCGATGGGGGAGCAAGCCGTGCCAGCCAAGATGGGATCAATCGCGCCGGGCCTGTCGCGCCGCGCCCTGCTGGGAGGCGCCCTCGCGGCTCCGTTCGTGCTGCGTAGTGGGCGGGCCTTGGCCGAAGAGCCTCTGTCGGTTCGGGTCGATTTCGCGCCATGGGGCGTTCACTCGGCGCTGCATTTGTCGAAAGCAAAAGGCTGGTTCAAGGACGACGGCCTGAATATCGACCTCCAGGACGGAACCGGCACGCTCAACACCATCAATCTGGTCGCCGCCGGCAATGTCGATGTCGGGCTGGTTCAGCTCGGGATGCTGGCGATCGCGCGGTCGCAGGGACTGCCGGTGACGTCGTTTGCCGGCTTCCTGCGCAAGGGCGATCTCGCCACGATGGTGGACGCCAAGACCGGGCCCAAGACACCGAAGGAACTCGCCGGCAAGAAGATCGTCTGCTTCGCCAACAGCCCCTGGGCGCCGTTCGTCGACGTGTACTTGAAGCGCATCGGGCTCGCGCGCGGCGAAGGGCCGGACAAGGTCAATGTGGTGATGGTGTCGCCGGCCGCGATGGTTTCCACCTATGCATCGGGCGCCGCGGATGGCTTCATGTCGCTCAAGGAGTTCGGCGAACCCTATGTCGAGCAGGCGCGGCCGGCCCGCTCCCTGCTGGCCGCCGATGTCGGCATCGCGTTCCCGAGCTACGGCCTGATCGCCACGGATGCCACGCTCGCAAAGCGCAAGGATCTGCTCGCCAAATTGGTCGCCAATCAGCGTCGCTCGTGGGAGTACATCTTCGCGGAGCCGTCCCACATCGACGAAGGCGCACGCGCCATCATGGCCAATCGCCCGGACAAGCAGCTGAATTTCGACATCCTCAAAGGCCAGACCGCGCTCTGCAAGGAATTCGTCGACACCGAGAACACCAAAGGCAAACCGCTCGGCTGGCAGTCTCCGGACGATTGGAAGGCCACCATCGCGATGATGGCGGAGGCTGGCCAGGCCAAGGCCGACGCCGACATCTCGGGCTTCTTCACCAACGATCTGGTCGGCGCATGACGGCACTGTCCGCCGGCGCCCGCTCGATCGAGCCGCAGGCCGCATCCCTCGGCTCCGCCTCGATCTCGATCAGCGGCGTCGACAAGAGCTACGGTGCCGAAAGTCCGATCGCAGCGCTGAAAGACATCAATCTCGACATCGCGCCCGGCGAGTTCATCAGCATCGTCGGTCCGTCGGGCTGCGGCAAGAGCACGCTGTTGAAATGCATCGCCGGCCTGCAGCCGATCAGCGCTGGTTCGATCAAGATCCGCAACCAGCCGGTCAATGCTCCGCCGGAGAACATGGCGATCGTGTTTCAGCGCGACGTCCTGTTCGATTGGCGCACCGTGCTCGATAACGTGCTGATGCTGGTGGAGTTCAAGGGACTTCGCCGCAAGGACTATCAGGAGCGCGCGCACAAGCTGCTCCGCGAATACGGTCTCGATGGCTACGCCAACCGTTTTCCCTGGGAGTTGTCGGGCGGCATGCGCCAGCGCGTCGCCATCTGCCGCGCGCTGATCGTCGATCCGGATCTGCTGCTGATGGACGAACCGTTCGGCGCGCTCGACGCCATGACACGCGACGACCTGAACGCGGAACTCGAACGGCTTTGGCACGAGACGCGGAAGACGGTCGTCTTCATCACCCACGGGATCGACGAAGCCGTGTATCTCGGCGACCGCGTCGTGGTGATGGCGCGCAATCCCGGCCGCATCGCCGAGATCGTCGACATCGATATCCCCCGGCCCCGCCCGCTCAGCATTCGTCAAACCGAGGACTTCGGCAAATATGTCCAGCACATCCGTCATCTCTTCGCGTCGATGGGGCTCGTCAAAGCTGAGTAACGCGGTGAGCTATTGGCGGAAAACCGAGCACGCGCGCACCATCATCGTAGTGCTGGCGGCGCTGACTGCGATCTGGGAGCTGTCGGTGCACCTGTTCGGCATCCGCGCCTTCCTGCTGCCCGCGCCGTCGATCGTGATCGCCGATATCTTCGCCAACCCGGCGTTCTTCGGGCGGCAGTCGCTCTACACGCTCTATGTCACCACCGCCGGCTTCATGATCGCGCTGGTCGGCGGCGTGCTGGCTGCGATCGCCATCGTGTCGTCGAGCTTCATTGATCGCACCTTTTACACTCTGCTGGTGGCGACCAACTCGATCCCGAAAGTCGCGCTGGCGCCGCTGTTTGTGATCTGGCTGGGCACCGGTGGAGCGCCGAAGATCGCGATTGCGGCGATCATCGCCATCTTCCCGATCGTGATCAACACCACCGTCGGCCTTCGGGCGATCGACAACGACATGATCGACCTGGCGCGATCGGCTCGGGCCTCGCGGCTCGACATCATGATGAAGGTCCGCTTCCCCAACGCGTTGCCGAGCCTGTTCGCGGGCGCCAAGATCGGCGTGTCCTTCGCCTTGATCGGCGCTATCGTCGGCGAATTCGTCGCCGGCGAGCAGGGCCTCGGCTACGTCATCCTCACCAGCCAGGCGACCTTCAATAGCACGCGGGCCTTCGCGGCGATTGTGGTGCTGGGCATTCTCGGCACCATCATGTTCTTCGCCATCGAATGGATCGAGCGTTGGATGCTGCCCTGGCACGTTTCGCAGCGCGCCAAGAAGGGACACTGATCCCGCAGCACACCGGGCCGCCGGAGCGCGCGTTGCTTCCATGTCAGCGCGCTTCGCCGCGCGCGACGATCTTCCTCCAATCTCGACAAGCTTTCTGGAACCTGCATGAAGCCTGCGGCCTTCGATTATCACGCCCCGACCACGATCGCCGACGCGCTCGCGCTGCTGGAGCGTCACGGCAGCGACGCGCGACTCCTCGCCGGAGGGCAGACGCTGCTGCCGATGATGAACTTCCGCCTGGTCGCGCCTGACGTCCTGATCGACCTCGGCCGGATACCCGAGCTTGCCTTCATCGAATCGGACGGCCGCCACGTGCGCATCGGCGCGATGACGCGGCAGCGTACGCTGGAATTTTCGTCTGTGATTGCGCGCGATCTGCCGCTGCTGCACGCCGCCATCAAGATGGTCGGCCATCTGCCCACCCGCTCCCGCGGAACGATCGGCGGCTCGCTTGCCAATGCCGATTCATCCGCCGAGATCCCGATGGTGCTGCAGGTGCTCGAAGCCGAGATGCGTGTGGCGGGGCCGCAGGGCGAACGAACTATCCCGGCGGCGGAGTTCGTTGTTGACGCGATGACCACCAGCCTGGCGGAAGACGAAATCCTCATCGACATCCGCGCGCCGGCGATGCCGCCGGATGCGCGGTTCGCCGTAGAGGAATTTTCGCGCCGCCGCGGCGATTTTGCTATCGCCGCCGTGGCTGCGATGGTGACCATGCAGGATGGCGTCTGCCACAGCGCACGACTGGCGACCGCCGGTGTGTCGCCCGCGTCGAGCCGCCTGCACGCCGCCGAGCAATCGCTTGAAGGACAAGCACTCGACGCGACCGTGATCGAGAGGGCTGCGCAGGCTGCCAGTGAGGCAGTCGAGCCGAGCGCCGACCGCAACGGCAGCGAGTCCTATCGCCGGCATCTCACCAAGGTGTTGACCCGGCGCGTGCTGCAACGCGTCGCGTCCGAACACGCCTGATCCAGGGCGGAAAGAGTTACGATGTCCAAATCAGTCGAAGTCCGCCTCAAGGTCAACGGCAAGGATCACGTGGGCCAGTGCGAGTCGCGCACGCTCATGGCCGACTTCCTGCGCGACCACCTGAACCTGACCGGCACCCATGTCGGATGCGAACACGGCGTGTGCGGCGTTTGCACGATCCTGGTCGACGGCGAAGCCGTTCGATCCTGCATCATGTTGGCTGCGCAGGCCCATGGCGCGGATGTGGTGACGATCGAAGGGCTGGCGCAGGCGGGCGTGTATCACCCGGTGCAGAAGGCGTTCCACGATCACCATGCCCTGCAGTGCGGCTTCTGCACGCCCGGCATGCTCGCCACTGCGATCGATTTTCTCAGCACCAACGCGTCGCCGACCGAGCCGGAAGTGCGCGAGGCGCTGTCGGCGGTGCTGTGCCGCTGCACCGGCTATCAGAACATCGTCACCGCAGTGATGGAAGCGGCCGCCGTGATGCGCGGCGAAATTGAAACGGGAGCGCGTGCGGATGGCTGAGACGAACGGGTTCATCGGCAAGTCGGTGCCGCGCCGTGAAGACAAGCGGCTGTTGACCGGCAAGGGACAGTTCATCGCCGATCTCAAGCTTCCGTCGATGCTGCATGCGGCGTTCGTCCGCAGCCAGGTGGCGCACGGCCGCATCAAGTCGGTCGATCTGTCGCGCGCCCAGAAGTCTCCGGGCGTGGTCTACGCGATCTCCGGGCCGGACCTCGCGAAGCTGCTGCCGCCAGTGCCCGACACGCAATTGTCTTTGCCGAAGAAGTGGACGACGCGGGTCCAGCACACGTTTCTCAACCCGCAGCAGCCGCTGCTTGCGTACGACAAGGTTCGGCACGTCGGCGAAGCCGTCGCCGTCATCCTTGCGGAGAGCCGATATCTCGCCGAAGACGCTGCCGAGCTGGTGACGATGGAGATCGAGCCGCTGCCGGCCGTCGTCGATCCGGAGGCGGGCCTGACTGCGGACAGCGCCGTCCTGCACGAGCAGTACGACACTAATCTGATCGGCGACTTCGCGATCGCCAAGGGCGACGTCACGACGGCGCTCGCGAAGGCTCCGCGCCGCATGACTCGCCGCTTCTATCATCATCGCTATGCCGCGATCCCGATGGAAGGCCGCGGCGTTGCCGCGACCTACGACGAGCGCACCGATTCGATCAGCATCTGGTCGGCCTGCCAGGTCATCCATTGGCTCCGCCGCGAAGCCTCGACCGTGCTCGACATGCCCGAAGCCCGCATCCGCTGCGTTGCGCTCGACGTCGGCGGCGGCTTCGGCGTCAAGGGCCACGTCTATCCGGAGGAACTGCTGATCCCCTATTTGGCACGCGAAGTCGGCCGCCCGGTGAAATGGATCGAGGATCGGCACGAGCACTTCATGAGTGCCTGCCATTCCCGCGACCAGGTCCACGATGTCGAGTTCGGCTTCGACGATGACGGCCGCCTCTTGGCGTTCCAGGACACATTCGTGGTCGATTGCGGCGCATGGAATCCGATCGGCTCCGGCATCGCTTACAACACCGCGGTGCATCTGCCCGGCCCCTACAAGTTCGATCACTTCGCGGTCCGCTCCAAGATCGCCGTCACCAACAAGGTGCCGAACGCACCCTATCGCGGCGCCGGCCGTCCCGAAGCGACCTTCGCGATGGAGCGGGCGATGGATCTGATCGCCGCCGAACTCGGCCTCGATCCAGCCGAGGTTCGCATGCGCAACATGATCCCGGCGTCCGAGATGCCATATCACCTCGGCCTGCCCTATCGGGACGGCGAGCCGATCGTCTACGACAGCGGCGACTATCCGGAATCCCTGCGACAGGCGCTGGCCGCGATCGGCGGCGTCGAAGCCTTCCGTGCGCGGCAGCGCGATGCGCTGGCGCAAGGTCGTTATCTCGGCCTCGGGCTCGGCTGCTACGTCGAGGGCACCGGCGTCGGCCCATTCGAGAGTGCCACCGTGCGGATCGACCCGTCAGGAAAGCTCTATCTCGCCGGCGGCGCCTGCCCACAGGGCCAGGGGATGGAGACGATCTTCTCACAGGTCGTCGCCGATGCCTGGCAGGTCAAACCCGAGGACGTCGTCGTCGCATTGGCCGACACCAGCGTGATATCGATCGGCTTCGGCACCATCGCGAGCCGCAGCACGGTGAATTTGTCGGGTGCCATCCACAAAGCCAGCGAAACGCTGCAGAAGAAGGTGTTCGCGATCGCCGCCGACATGCTCGAATGCTCGCCGAGCGATCTCGAGCTGCGCAATGGCGCCGTAGGCCTTCTCGGCGTGCCCGGCAAGGAAATTCCGCTGGCGCGTATCGCCAAGGCGGCGATGCCCGGCTGGGACAACAGGCGTCCCGACGGCGTTTCGGCCGGCCTGGAGGAGACTGCTTACTTCGAGCCGCCGACCGTCACCTGGGCCTATGCGACCCATGCCGCGATCGTCGAGGTCGACGCCGAGCTCGGGCGCGTCGAGATCGAGAAATACGTCATCGTCCACGATTGCGGCGTGGTGGTAAATCCAATGCTGGTCGATGGCCAGATCCAGGGCGGCGCCGTGCAGGGCCTCGGCGGCGCGCTTCTCGAGGAACTGAGCTACGACTCCGAAGGCCAGTTGCTGGTCGGTTCGTTCATGGACTATCTGGTGCCGGGCGCCAGCGACGTGCCGAATTTCGAGCTGAAGCACATGCACTACCCGTCACCGCTGAATCCGTACGGCGTCAAGGGAGTGGGCGAAGGCAGCGCCATCGCGCCGCCGGTGGTGATCGCCAACGCGGTGTCGGATGCGCTGTCTCACCTCAAGGCCGAGTTCAACGCGACGCCGATCAGGCCGGAGCAGATCGTCACTGCCTTCGGATAAGTACACCGCAATCAGTCCGCCGGATCTCGCAATCCGGCGCCAATTGGCTGGATCGAAAGACGCGTGAGCATAACGTCGCAGGTGCTCTCGAAACGCCAAGCCTGGTCAAGGCGCGCCTTGACCGATGGCGCGGCGCGTCGACGCGTCAGTCGAGCTTCGACGCGTCTGTCTTCTTGGCGTCCGCAATCACCGCCTGACGATCGTAACTGTTGGCGTCCTTGACGAACTGGTTGGTGATAACCCGGTCGACCGGCACCGCCGCCGGCAGCACCTTCTGTTCGACGAAGAAATCGACCAGGCGCTTCCAGTCGGCGTCGATCAGCCGGCCATGCTGATCCTCGGTCTTGGGCGAATTCCAGATGCCGAGGCGGGCCTGATTGACGGCGACGCCCTCCTCCAGCGCCGCTGCGGCGTCCGGATTCTTCGACTTCGCCTCCGGATACGCCTTCCAGGTGATCAGCACCGCCGCCTTGGGATTGGCCATCGAAAAATCATATCCCTTGGCAACCGCGCGGGCGACGCCGGTCAGCATCTTGGGCTTCTTGGCGATCGTATCGCTGGTGGCGAGCAGGCCGACATCCGGCAGCGAGCGAATGCCCTCCGGTGCCGGCACCTCGCGCAGGTCGAGCCCCGAGAACCTGAACTTGGCGAGCGCGGCGTCCCAATACACCACTGCGTCGACGAACTTCTGACGAACCGAGGTGACCGCCTGCGCGCCGACGCCGATCGGCAGGAAGGTGACGTCCGCCTGTGGATCGAGCCCCGCCTGCTGCACGAAGGCCTTGCCGAAGGTGGTGCCGGCGCTGCCGAGCGACTGCACGCCGAGCTTCTTGCCCTTGAGATCGGTGAGCGCCTTGATCGGACTGTCGGGCAGCACCGCGACGTGCCAGATGTTCTCGTAATAGAGGCTGTAGAAGTAGCGCACATCGAGCTTGCCGCTCTGTATGCCCACCAGCGCTTCGCCGGGCGAGGCCGCGCCGACGTCGCCATTGCCGGCGGAGACCTGGATCGCGGATTCGTTGGAACCGCCGACCGCGATCAGCGTGACGTCCAGCCCCTCCTCGGCGAAGTAGCCCTTCTCCTTGGCGACCACGAAGGGCGAGAACGCCTCGTCGATATTCCTCACCGGGATCAGGACCCGGACCTTGTCGAGAGCCGCGGCGGTGCCGGCGCCCCCCATGCAGACGGCGATGCCCGCGGCGGCGGCGATCAGGACGCGTGAGAAATTCAGGCCAGGCATGATGACTCTCCGATGCGGGATGACGGCACGATCAGGGGATCACCGGCGCGTCGCTGCGCCTGATCCAGAAGATGTAGCGGCGCGCGGCGTAGCGGGTGATCGCGTGCATCGCGAGGCCGATCGCCGACAGCACGATCAGCACCGCGAACACGCCAGCCACATCGAGGCTGAAATTCAACGTCACCACCAGATAGCCGAGGCCGACCTGCGCGCCGACGAACTCGCCGACGATCGCGCCGATGACGGCGAGCACAGCGGCGATTTCCAGCCCTGCGAAGATCAGCACCAGCGCCGACGGAATCCGCAGCCGCACCAGCGTCTGCCATTTCGTCGCGCCGAACGCCTTCATCATGTCGAGCTGGTCCTTGTCGGTGGAATGGAAGCCCGCAATCACGCTGACCAGCACCGGGAAGAAGCAGACCAGCGCGGTGATCACCACTTTGGACGTCAGCCCGTAGCCGAACCAGATGATGAACAGCGGCGCGATTGCGACCTTCGGCAGGGTCTGGAGCGCAACCAGATATGGATAGATCAACCGCTCCAGCACCGGGATCAGCGAGATCAGGGCGCCCACGACCAGGCCGGCAAGCACGCCGAGCATGAAGCCGCTCAATATCTCGAACAGCGTCGCCCAAAGGTGCGGCCAGATCATTCCCCCGAACACCAGCGACTGCAGCCGTACGGCAATCGCGCTCGGCGGCGGCAGAACTAATTGCGAGATGCCGAACAGTCGGCAGCAGCCCTCCCAAACCGAAACGACAATCACGGCGACAAGCAGCGACTGAAGCAGATGTGAGGTTTTGCGGCTGAGCTTCATAGCGAGGTCTGCGCCATCGATTGCGCGCCGAATATCCCGCGGATGCGGTCGCACAGTTCGCCGAACCGCGGGGTCGCCATGGTGTGCAGGCTGCGCGGACGGCCGAGATCGATGTCGATCACCTCCGAGATCCGCCCCGGCCGCGGCGACATCACCACCACTCGGTCGCCGAGCAGCACCGCTTCCGGGATGCTGTGGGTGATGAACACGACCGTCTTGCGCTCCTCCGCCCACACCCGCATCAGCTCCATGTTCATCGACTCCCGAGTCATCGCGTCCAGCGCGCCGAACGGCTCGTCCATCAGCAGGATGCGCGGATTACGCATCAGGGCGCGGCAGATCGCCACCCGCTGCTGCATGCCGCCCGACAATTCGAACGGGTACTTCCGGGCGAAATCCTGCAGCCCCATGAAAGCCAGCAGGCGCTCGGCTTGCGCCAGCGCCTCGGGCGATTTGTCGTGCTTGAGCTGCGCGGGCAGCATGACGTTCGACAGCACCGTGTTCCACGGTAGCAGCGTCGCCTGCTGAAACACCACGCCGACGTCCGGACGCGGCCCTGCGATCTCGGTGCCGTCGCAGCGCACGACGCCGGCCGAGGCGCGCTCGAGGCCGGCGAGGATCCGCAGCAACGTCGTCTTGCCGCAACCGCTCGGGCCGACGACCGAAACAAATTCGTTTTCGCGAATGTTCAGGTCGACGTTCGTGAGCGCGTTGACGATTTCGCCGGAGTGCGTCGCGAACCTCTTCTCAAGGCCGCCGATCTCGATGATCAGGCGCTGCTCTGGCAGCGCCGTAATTCCGCTTCGCACAGATTGGACAGCGGCCATCGTAGGTTCCTGCGACGTGCTGGAGCCGACCGAACCGAAACCGGCTCACTCTCGTGCTGCAGCTTCGTTGTTGACTATCCAGTTAACTGGCATTCTCATAGCTTGTCTAGTCAAAAGTCCTACATCGAAAGCACGTAGCATTCTTGCATTGAATCTGAGCAGCGGCTGCTAGTTCGCACGCCGTGCAGTCGCAGGGCGTCGCGAGCACGCCGTGGCGGCGCGCGCGTTGCAGAAGCTGTCTGTGCGCGAAAAGGACTAAGCGTCCGCGTCGAATGTTGCGCGCTGACGTGTCGCAGCGGCCTTCGGCGCAGCGGTGGCCGGCCTCTCGGTCGTGCAATACATCAACACGATGTCGCCGACGTGCTCGACCCAGGTTTTGCGCGAGGCCGCCGAGTCGAGGTCCTTGCCGAGCGCGATTTCGAGCGTGTAGCGGTTAGACAGATAGTGATAGCACAGCGACGACAGTGTCATGTAGACGACAGCCGAATCCAGTCCCGGCCTGAACACGCCTTCGGCCCGGCCGCGTTCGAGAATGAAGCTGATGGTCTCGACCAGCGGGTTGTAAAGGTCGCGGATCCGCTTGGATTTGCGCAGGAAGCGGCCGCGCTGCTTGTTCTCCTCGTTCATCAGCCGGATCGCGTTCGGATTGCTCTCCAAGGCCGAGAACGTGTGTTCGACGAGTTGCTTCATCGCCATGATCGGATCGTGGGCGCGCACCGACAGCTCGCGCTGCTGGTCGCGCACCTCCTCGTACATCCGCTCCAGCGCAGCGACGAACAGCCCCTCCTTCGACTTGAAGTAGTAGTAGAGCATGTTCTTGCTGACCTTGGACCGCTCAGCGATCCGGTCGACGCGCGCACCGTCGAAGCCGGTGCGGGCGAATTCCTCCATGGCAAGCTTGAGTATCTTCTCGCGAACGCGAGCCGGATCACTGCTTCTCCGCGCCAAGCCGTTATCCTCCATGGCCGGGCGACGGCCCAAATCGGCCGCTTCGCCCATGCGCGACTATGCTGCGCCTCGAGGAAAAATCAATCGGACTTAGGGCTTTACCCGGTTCAAGTCGTTGGCGTCCTGCACCATTTGCCAGATCCGCGGCGGCGACAGCGGCAGCTCCATCGGCTGCACGCCGAGATGCGACAGAGCATCCGCGACCGCATTGGCCATGATTCCGCCGACCGGGATCAGGCCGCCCTCGCCGGCGCCCTTGGCGCCGAGCGGATTGTTCGGGCACGGCTTCAGCTCCAGCGTGATCGAGCGAATGTTCGGAAAATCCGAGGCCGTCGGCATCAGATAGTCTGCGAACGAGCCGGTGAGCAACTGGCCTTCGTCGTCATAGACCAGATGCTCGAGAAACGCTCCGCCAAGGCCCTGCACGATCGAGCCGATCGCCTGCCCGTGCAGCGTCAACGGGTTGATCATCCGCCCGACGTCCTCCACGGACATGTAGTCGAGCACCTTGACGTGCCCGGTGCCGGGATCGACCGCGACGTGCGCGGCCTGGGTGCCATAAGCCCAGGTGTATTTCTTGTTGAGGAACTCGGCTTCGACTTCGAGCGGAACCTCTACCAGATCGGCGAACGACAAATGCTTGCCATCATGGCGCACGGTCTCGCCGTCGATCGCTACCTGTTCCGGCGCGCAGTCGAACCGGGCAGCGGCGGTCTGCCGGATCAGCAGCTTGAGCTTTTCGGCGGCGAGCAAAATCGCCGACCCGCCCATCACGGTCGAGCGCGAATGGTAGGCGCCGTAGCCATCCTTGACGTCGGTGGTCGAACCGTGGCGGATCGTGATCTTGTCGTAGGCGATCTCGGTCGCATCCGCAGCGATCTGCGCCATGATGGTCTCGAGGCCTTGGCCGACCGAGGACGAGCCCAGATAGGCGGTCAGCGTACCACCGGGCTCCAGCACCAGCCGCACCTCTTCCTTGGGCCCCGCGGCGCCGCCCTCGATGAAGCTGCCGACAGCGAGGCCGTGATAGTAGCCATCGATCAACTGACCGCTGAGCTGCTGCTTGTCGGCCCAGCCGAATTCGTCGAGGCAGCGATCGAACACCGCATGATAGTCGCCGCTGTCGAGTTCGGTGGAGCTGTCGAAGGGGGTGATCGACGCCAACGGGTAAGGCATCTGGGCGTCGGCCACGAGGTTGCGCCGGCGCAGCTCGACGCGATCGATCTTCAGATCGCGCGCCGCCAGATCGATCATGCGCTCGCGGATGAAATCGGTCTCGAAGCGCCCCGGCCCGCGATAGGTCCCGGACGGGGTCTTGTTGGTGGTCAGCATCGAGCTTTTCAGGTCGATGTGCTCGATCGCGTAGGGCCCTGACATGTACTGCGCGACATTGCGCGGACCGACCGAGCCGTTGGTGCGGACATAGGCGCCGATATCGGCCCAGATCTGCCCACGCAGGCCGATGAACCGTCCGTCCTTCGACATCGCGAACTCGACGTCGCATTCGATGTCGCGCGCGTGGTTGGCGCTCATCATATGTTCGCGGCGATCTTCGGTCCACTTGACCGGCCGGCCGACGATCTTGGCGGCCGCGGGGATCAGGTAGTCTTCCGGATAGAATTCGCCTCGTGATCCGAAGCCGCCGCCGACGTCGACCTCGATCAGATCCACCGCGTCAAGCGGCAGCCCGAGCGCTCCGGCGAGCACACGGCGGTTGTACCAAGCCGTCTTCGCCGCACCCCAAACCGTGAGCTTGCCCGCACCCGCGTCCCAGTCGGCGACGAAGCCGCGCGGCTCCATGAACATCGCCGCGTGACGCTGGATCTTGAAGCGGTCGCGGCGCACGTAGTCGGCCGTCTTGAACGCGTCGTCGGCGTCGCCGCGAAACGCCTTCCAGGTGATCGCGACGTTCGACTTGTGCTGTTCGAACAGCACCGCCTCCATCGCCTCGGCCTGCTGCCGGTTCGCGATCGCCGGCAACGGATCGATGTCCACAGCAATGCGCTCCAGCGCGTCTTCCGCGATCGCCGCGCTGTCGGCGATCACCACGGCCACCGGCTCGCCGACGTAGCGGACTTTGTCGGACGCGATCATCGGCTGATGAAACGGCTCGAGCTCCGGCAGCGGCTGCAGGCGCAACGGAATCACCGGCAACTCTGCGCCGAAGTCCGCGGCGGTCAGCACGCGATGCACGCCGTCGAGCGCCAATGCCTCGGACACGTCGATCGACCTGATCCGGCCGTGCGCCACCGAACTGCGCAGCACGACCGCGTAAAGCTGGTTCGGCCGGTTGACATCAGCCACGTAGGTGCCGCGCCCACGCACCATGCGCAGATCCTCGACACGCTCCATCGGCCGACCAATGTAGGAGTTCGCGACCTTCATCATGTTCATCGCCGCGTCTCCGCATAGGCGGCGCGCGCCTCCATCACCGCCTCGACGATCTGCACATAGCCGGTGCAGCGGCAGAGATTGCCGGACAGCACCTCGCGGACCCGCTCCTCGCTGGCATCCGGCTCGCTGCTCAGCAGCGCGTGAGCTGTGGTGATGAAGCCGGGCGTGCAGAAACCGCACTGCAGCGCGTGGTGCTTGCGGAAGGCCTTCTGCAAGGGCGTCAGTTCGTCGCCGGACAGCCCCTCGACGGTGGTGACGGTCTCCCCGTCCGCCTGCGCGGCGAGCATCAGGCAGGCGCGCACGGCTTCGCCGTTCACCAGAATGGTGCAGGCCCCGCAGACGCCGTGCTCGCAGGCGAGATGCGTGCCGGTCTGGCCGAAATCGTTGCGGATGCAGTCGGCGAGCGTGGTGCGCGGCTCCACCTCTGCGCTGACCCGCTCGCCGTTGAGCTCGAATTGGACCTGCATGCGGGACTCCCTAAGCGGCGGATTTGCCGAGCGCGCGCGTGAGCAGCGTAGCTGCCAGCGATGCACGATAGGCGCCGGGCGCGTGGATGTCGGTGGGCGGATCGATTGATTGGCTCAGTGCCGTCGACGCGGCAGCGATCAGCGCATCGTCGAGCACGCCGCCGTTCAGCACGCGCTCGACCGCGGACAGCCGCAGCGGCCGGTCAGCGACTCCGATCACGCCGACATGCGCGTCGACGATGCGCCCCTGGGCGTCGATGTCGTAATGCAACGCCACCCCAGCCATTGCAAAGTCGCCCTTGCGGCGCGCGAATTCCAGGAAACCCCAGCGTCGCCCGGCCGGCCACGGCGGAAGCCGCACCTCGGTGATAATCTCGTCGGGTGCAAGAGAGGTTTCCAGCGCACCCAGAAAGAACTCGCCGGCTGCGACCACGCGCGTTCCCGTGCCGCCAACGATCGTCAGTTCGGCGTCGCAGGTAACGGCGATGCCCGGCATTTCGGCCGATGGATCGGCGTGCGCCAGCGAGCCGCCCACAGTGCCGCGATTGCGGATCTGATAATGCGCGACGTGCTTGATCCCTTCACACAGCAACGGATGCGCAGTCGTCAGCCGCTGATCCGCCTCGATATCGCGCCACCGCACCCGGGCGCCGAGGCGAACCCCGTCGTCGCCGATCTCGATCCGATCGAGACCTTTTAGGCGTTTCAGATCGACCAGCAGCTCTGGAGCAGCGAGGCGAAAGGCCAACATCGGCATCAGGCTTTGGCCGCCCGCCAGCACCTTGGCATTGCCTTTGCGTGAACCGAGCAGCGCGACGGCTTCCGCGATCGTGTTGGGAGAGGCATAGTCGAATGCCGGTGGCTTCATGAGATCTCCGACCGGGATGAGCGACCGAACCCGGGTCCTACGCGTCTCGGGTTACTCGAGACGGGTAGTGTGTCGGATGTTGACTACCCGGTCAACACTTGAATACCTTGCGATGATCGAAGGCCGATGCCGTCAATCGACTTCGGTCCCCTCTTGTCAACGAAGACGCGAAGGCCCCCGATGCAGCATGAAACGCCAGTGATCGCCATCGAGGAGCACTATTGGGATCCGGAGATGGTGAGCCATTTCCCAACCGGCGAGAACGCGTCCCCACTCGCCAATCTGCTGACCGAACTCGGCGACGTGCGGCTGCGGGCGATGGACGAGGCCGGGATCGATCTTCAAGTGTTGTCGCACGGCGCGCCCGCCGCGCAAAAATTGTCTCCGGAGGTCGCGCCCGAGCTGACGCGACGCGTCAACGATCGGCTGGCGGAGGCCTGCGCGCGGTTTCCGAACCGGTTCGCCGCCTTCGCCGCCCTGCCGACGCCGACGCCGGAGGCGGCAGCGCTCGAACTCGAGCGCTGCGTCCGCGATCTCGGCTTCAAGGGCGCGATGATCCACGGCCTCACCAACGGCCTGTTCATTGACGATAAACGGTTCTGGCCGATCTTCGAGGTCGCCGAAAAGCTGGACGTTCCGATCTATTTGCATCCGTCGGTGCCGCATGCCGAAGTCACGCGGCACTATTACGACGACTACGCGCGTGAACTTCCAACGGTGATCCGGCCCGCCTGGGGGTTCACCGTCGAGACGGCGACCATGGCGATCCGTCTGATCCTCAGCCGCGCGCTGGAAAGCTATCCCCGGCTGCAGATCATCCTCGGTCATCTCGGTGAGACCCTGCCCTTTCTGCTGTGGCGGATCAACCAGGCGCTGGCGCGCCCCGGCCAGACGCCGCTCGACTTCCGCAAGCAGTTCTGTGAGCATTTCCACGTCACCACGAGCGGCTTCTTCTCGACGCCGGCGCTGATCTGCACGATGCTGGAACTCGGCATCGACCGCATCATGTTCGCGGTGGACTATCCCTATGTGCTCAATCGTGACGGCACGGATTGGATCGAGCAGCTGCAGATCGCCCCCGCCGACAAACGCAAGCTGATCGGCGGCAATGCGAGCCGCCTGCTCAAGCTGTGACAGCGGATTGACCATGCCGAACCTGACGCCACCCGAGATCCCCGCCGAGCTGCGCGCGCTCATGGCAGAGATCGGCCCCAAATGGGCGACGGATACCAAGGGCCATATCAAGCTGATGATCGACGAGTTCAGCAAGCTGCTGAAGCACGCGCCGAAGCACGGCGTCGACGTCGAGACCAACATCGCCTATGGGCCGCACGAGCGCCAGGCCTTCGACGTCTACCGCCCGCAGTCAGGGCCACAGACCGGACGACCGGGCCTGATCTTCGTGCACGGCGGGGCATTTACGGAAGGACGGCGGGACCGCACCAGCGAGATCTACGCCAACGTTCTGTATTACTTCGCGCGGCACGGCATCGTCGGCATCAATGCCGGCTATCGGCTGGCGCCCGAAGCACGCTATCCGGAGGCGACGCGCGACATCGCCAAAGTGCTGACCTGGATGCGCGCCAATGCCAAGGAGCTCGGCGTCGATGCCGACCGTATCTTCCTGATGGGCCATTCGGCAGGCGGCGCCCATGTCGGCAGCTATGCGTTCGACCGGCGCCACCAAGCCGATAACGGGCACGGCCTCGCGGGCGTGCTGATCATCAGCGGCCGCGTCCGCGCCGATGGCCATGCGCACAATCCGAACGCGCTGCGCGTCGCCGAATATTACGGCCACGATGCCACGGTCCACGAGGACGTATCGCCGGTCAGTCACGTCGATACCGACAGTCCGCCGACCTTCATCGCCTGCGCGGAATTCGAAAATCCACTGATCGACGTATATTGCTTCGAGCTCGCCTACAAACTCGCCGCGGCCAAGCGGAAGGCCCCGCCGTTCATGTGGCTGAAGGACCACAATCACACCTCGATCATCGGCCAGTTCAACACTGCCGACGACGCGCTCGGCCGAGCCTGCCTGGAGTTCATCCGCACCGCGGGCTGAACCGTCGGTGCGCCATCAGCGCGGACTACACACCACGCATGCCGGTGAATTTGAGCTGGGTGTATTCCTCCAGCGCATAAGGCAGGCCCTCGCGGCCGACGCCCGAGCGGCCCATGCCACCGAACGGATAGTTGTCGAGGCGAAAGCGACTGGCTTCGTTGATCCACAGCGATCCGACGCGCACTTCGTCCGAGACCCGCAACGCCGTCGCGAGGCTGGTCGTGAAGCACGACCCCTGCAGACCGAACTCGCAATCATTGGCGATGCGGATTGCGTCGTCGACATCGGCGGCGCGTAGCACCACAACCACCGGTCCGAACACCTCCTCGCGGATCAGCCGGGCCGCCGCGGGCGGCTCGACCACGATGGTCGGCGGGATGACGCAATCGCGGCGTTCGCCGCAACTGATGACACGGGCGCCGAGCGCGCGCGCATCGTCGATCATCGCCGCAATCCGGTCGGCGGATCTGCGCGACACCACGGGACCGAGGTCGGTCTCCGCCCCGGCAGGATCGCCGATCTTGAGTCGCTTGGTCGCCTCGACGAAAAGATCGAGGAAGCGGTCGAACACCGGTGCTTCGACGATGATCCGCTGCGTCGAGATGCATTGCTGGCCACTCGCCTCGAACGACGACGGCACGATGCGCTTCACCGCATCCTCGATGTCGGCATCGGCCGCGACGATGTTGGGCGAATTGCCGCCGAGTTCGCCGAGAAAGCGCTTGGCGCCGGCCGCACGCGCCAGCGCGTCGCCGGCCGCGGTTCCGCCGGTGAGCGTCACGAGATCCACGTCGCGATGCGCCGCCAGCGCCAGCGCTTCGGCGCGATCGCCCGTCACGACGCGGACCAGCCCCTCCGGCACGCCACCGGCAATGAACGCCTGCGCGATCATTTCGGCGATCCGCGTTCCCTCCAGCGAAGGCTTGATGAGCACCGCGTTGCCGGTGGCCAGCGCCGGCGCGAGTTTCTGCACCAGCAGGTTGGACGGCGCGTTGAAAGGCGTCACCGCAGCGACGACGCCGTACGGCACACGCCGCGCGAAGCCGATCGAGCCGGCGCCGGCCGGTACCATGTCGAGCGGAAGCAGCTGGCCACCCAGCGTATGCAGATGCTGCGCACAGGCGGTGATAAACGCAACACTGCGCTTAACCTCCATCTCAGCAGCTTTGCGCGGCTTGCCGATGTGCGCGATCATCGCCTCGACGATCTCGCCCCGGGCCCGCTCCAAAGCGGCGGCTGCGCCCTGAATCCACTCCGCCCGACGATGTCCCGGGGTCTTCAGGTACTGATAAAACGACGCTTTCGCTTCACGCGCGATCGCATCGACACGGGTTTCGCCGGTGGAGGTGACCTCGAACGCGACCTCGGCCGTCCAGGGATTGTGAACAACGAATTGACCGTCCGTGTCAGCTTGCATATGGCCCCGTTCGCCGAATGAAGTGTTGAAAGCCTGCGCCGCCGGCGTCGCCGGCGTCGCCTGGCCAGCGGCTTGGGAATATCCCTCGACTTGACATCATGTTGACCATTCAGTCAACATTCGTCGATCGACGAAAGTCGCAACATATTCATTGGATCGAGGTCGGCAGTGAAGATCGCCGTGATCGGCTACGGAGCCATCGGAAGGTTCTTGATCGAGCAGCTCGACGCCGTTCCGGACATCGAGATTACCGCGATCTATTCGGTGCCGGCGCCGGCCGATCGCAACGACCGCATCGTCGACGATCTCGATGCGCTGCTGGCAACCCGCCCTGAACTTGTGGTCGAATGCGCCGGCCATGGCGCTTTGTCTGAGAGTGGCGAGACGACTCTCCGCGCAGGCGCCGATCTGCTGGTGGTTTCGGTCGGTGCCCTCGCCGATCCTGCGCTCGAGCAACGATTGCGAACAGCCGCACGAGCCGGAGGTCGTCTGCTGATCGCAGCCGGGGCGCTGGGCGGCCTCGACGCGCTGAGCACGGCCCGCGAAGCAGGTCTGGAGTCGGTGTCTTATGTCGGCAGAAAATCCCCGGCGGCGTGGAGCCACACGCCCGCGGAGAACATGGTGGACCTGAAATCGATCACCTCGGCTACAACGTTTCTCGAATGCGACGCGCGCACCGCGGCGCTGCAGTTCCCGCAGAACGCCAACGTGGTCGCAGCACTCGCCCTCGCCGGTCTCGGCTTCGAGCGCACGCAGGTGAGCCTCGTTGTCGATCCCGCTGCGAACGGCAACACGCACTCCTTTGTCGCCCGCGGTGCATTCGGCGAGATCACGACGACGACGCGTTCGACTACGCTGCCGGCCAATCCAAAGACGTCGATGCTGGCGCCCTACAGCCTCGTCCACAGCATCAAGAAGCGCGCCGGCCTGATCGTGGTGTGAGCCGCTGCGCAGGTTTCACCGACGCATCTTGAATGAACCCGAGAGCGTGCAACGACGCGAAATTAATTGACTAGATAGTCAACACGAACTACCCATATTCAACTGCACTGCTGGTGGAACGGTTCTGGAGGAATTTGACATGGCCACGGCGAGACACGCACGCCCGAAGGAGCTCGAAGGCGTTTCGATCGACGAAATCATCGAGCGTTATGTGGCGCGCTACGCCGACCGCAGGGCCGATTGGGCTGCCTTCGAGGACGCCAAGATCGAGGGTTACAAGCGCGCCCAGCACCGTTTCATCGGTGCCGGCGGCTCCGGCAAGTACAACGACGCGACGGTGATTCCGGCAGGCAATTTCACGCTGTCGATCATGTTCGTTCCGCCCGGTCAGGGCAACGCGCCGCACACGCACGAGGCCGAGGAAGTCTTCTTCGTGCTGCAGGGTCACCTCGACGTGTTCGTCGAGGACGAGACCGGGCGCCGCATCACCCGCCGCCTCGGACCGTGGGAATGCATCTCCTGCCCGGCCGGCGTGATCCACGGCTATCAGAACGACAGCCTCGAGCCGGTGTACTTCCAGGTGATGATCGGCCGCGGCAAGCCCGAGACGATGGGTTATGCGGACGACGAGTTGTACAAGCGCCGCGATCAGCACCTGAAGGGCTGAGGCGCCCGGCGCTGGACGCCGCGGGATGGATCGTTCAGCCGGGTCGGTTCGCAACCGACCCGGCTTTCTTTATACGCAAGCCGCCGTCATCCAGTCGATGCCTCTTCAGGTGCTCTGCGGCGGCACGAACGCGGCGCCTTCCGGCACGTAGTCGTTGGTGTAGAGCGAGCCCGGCTCCAGTGGCGTAGTGACGCCTCCGCTGGCTTTCAACACGGCCACCGTCGAGGCCCAGTCCTCTGGAGGCATCCAGCCGAGCGGCTTGTTTGCGGAAGTCGGCGTCACCCAGGTGCTCCATGACAGTTGCGCTTCACGCAGCGTGATCGCCGGATCGGTCGCGTCGAGATATTTCTTCACGACCTGCGTCAGTTCGTTCGGGTTGGCGCGGCCCTGCAGGAAGCCCTTGACCGTGGCACGCGCCATGCCGCGCACGACGTCCGGCTCGGAGAGCATGTCCTCGTGCACGATGAGTCCGTTGCTCATGCAATTGACTCCGGCGTCGGAGTACCAAAATGGCCGCACGGTCTTCTTGCCGCGAATTTCGATCGACGGGATGTAGCCCTGGGCGAACCCGGCGATCGCCGCGACCTGTCCGTTGATCAGCGCAGGACCGGCGCCGGAGCCGTCGACATTGACCACGCGCACCGAAGCCGGATCGATACCGGAATTCCGCAGGAACGCCGGAAACTGCTGAAACTGCGCCGAGCCCGTGGTGATGCCGACCGTCTTGCCGGTGAGGTCCTTCGGCTGTCTGATATCGGATTCGTCGAGCACCAGCACCGCACATGGATTGCGCCGGTAGATGCCGGCGACCATTTTCAGCTTGGCGCCCTTCGACACCGTGTTGCCGACGACGTAACCGTCGGCAAAGCCGAACTGCGCGGCCTTGGAGGCGACGATCTGGGCCGTGTTGCCGGAGCCCTTGCCCTGATTGATCGTGACGTCGAAGCCTTCGTCGGCGAAGAAGCCTTTCTCCTTCGCCATCAGGAAGCCGGCATTCGGTCCGCCGTAGATCCAGTCGGTCTGCAGCGAGATGGCTCGCAACGACTTCAGCGATTGCGCCCGCACGATCGCCGGCAAAGACAAAACGGCCGCGGCCGCGGCTCCGGTCTTGAGCAAATCGCGCCGCGTGATCTTCCCTGCGAACATAGTGCGCTCCCGCGTTTGATTAGTTGATCGATTATTGTCCGGCGATCCTCAAAGTCAAATCTATTTGACTAACTGGTCTGTTCAACCTGGCGGCACTGTCGGGCACTTTGCGCATCATGCTGCGCACCGGCGAGGCATCGGCATCGACGGGTTTGACGCGGTCAGCAGACGCGCGTCATCCTGCCCGCGATACGTCATACTCGGGCCGTCGCGCATTGCGGCGGCGCTCCGTTACGCCGGATGCGCCGCAGCCTGGATCAATCGCCAGATCCGATCCGGCGACAGCGGCAGCGACTTGGGCTGAACGCTGAAATCGCGCAGCGCCGCCGCGACCGCATTCGCCAAGATGCCGCCGACCGGAATGGTGCCGCCCTCGCCAGCGCCCTTGGCGCCGAGCGGATGGTTCGGCGACGGGCATAGCTCTATCGATGAGGAGCGGATGTTGGGGAAGTCGGTCGCGAGCGGAACCAGATAGTCTGCCAGCGAGCCGGACAGCATCTGGCCGTCATCGTCGTAGACGAAGTGTTCGAGCAACGCGCCGCCGATCCCCTGCACGATCGAGCCGATCGCCTGGCCGTGCAGCGTCAGCGGATTGATGATGCGCCCGGCATCCTCGATCGCGACGTAGTCGACGATCTCGACATGCCCGGTTTCGGCATCGACCGCGACGTGCGCGACGTGGCTGCCATAAGTGTAGGTGTGCTTGCTGTTGTGGAACGTCGCCTCGAAGGCGATGCCCTTGCCGGCGAGCTCCTTCAGTCCGACCGAACCGCCGTGCTCCGCCGTAACGCGTCCGGCCCCATAACTCACTGCTTGTTCGGCGCATTGCAGCAGGCCGGCGCCGGCCGCCAGCATCTGCGCCTTGATCTGCCCGGCTGCCAACAGCACGGCGTTGCCGCCCATCACGGTGGAGCGCGAGTGATACGAACCCCAGCCCTCCTTCACGTAAGTTGTCGAGCCGTGGAACACCCGGATCGCGTCGAGCGGTAGCTCCATCGCATCGGCCGCGATCTGCATCAGGATGGTCTCGACGCCCTGACCGACGGCGGATGAGCGACATAGAGCGAGATCGTGCCGTCGGCTTCCAGCACCATGCGCGCGCTCTCGCGCGGGCCCGCGGCACCGCCCTCCACAAAACAGCCGACCGCGAGGCCGTGATATCGGCCGTCGATCAGCCGGCCCTGCAGATGCTGCTTGTCGGCCCAGCCCGCCTTGGCGAGGCAGAGATCCAGCACCTTTTCGTATGCTCCACTATCGAGCTCGGTGACGACCGGGTTTGGGCTGATCGCCGGAAATGCCAACGGCAATTCTTCCGGCTTCAGCAGATTGCGGCGGCGGAATTCGACACGGTCGATGCCGAGGTCGTCGGCGGCAAGGTCGAACATCCGCTCGCGAAAGAAGTCCGATTCGAACCGTCCAGGGCCTCGATACGTGCCGGCCGGCGACTTGTTGGAGGCCATCACCGACACGTCGGCGCGATAACGCGGCACGCGATAAGCGCCCGGCAGGAACTGCCCGACATTGCGCGGCGCGATCGTCGTCGAGGTGCGGAAATACGCCCCGATATTCATCTGCATCCGGGCGCGGATCGCGAGGATGCGACCGTCGAGCTCGCACGCGATCTCGACATCGGCGCCGACGTCGCGCGAATGCGTCACGGCCAGCAGATGCTCGCGGCGGTCCTCGATCCACTTCACCGGCCGGCCCAAACGGCGCGCGGCGAACGGGATGAGAAAGTCCTCGGGAAAGAATTCGCCGCGGACGCCGAAACTGCCGCCGGCATTGCCCTCGATCATCACCACCTGCTCTTCGGGCAGGCCGAGCATTTCGGCGAGAATCTTGCGGTTCGCGAACGGCACCTTGGTGGCGCCCCACGACGTCATCCGGCCGGCCGCGGCGTCCCACTCCGAGACCACGCCGCGGGTCTCCATGGTGATGCCGGTGTGGCGGTGCACGTAGAGCCGCTCGCGCCTGGTGTAGGGCGCGGTCTCGAACGTGTCGCCGATCTCGTCACGCGCGACCTCGTAGTCGAACACCTGGTTGGAGCCGTGCGCCTCGAACAGCACGGCTTGGTGCACTGCTTCATCTTCGAGCTTGGTGACGGCCGGCAGCGCGTCGATGTCCGTCTCGATCAGTTCGAGCGCGTCTTCGGCCAGCGCCGGACTGTCGGCGATCACGATCGCGATCGGTTCGCCGACAAAGCGGACTTTGCCGTCTGCGATCACCGGCTGACGAAACGGCTCCATCGCCTCGTTCGGGAACAGCCGCACCGGAATTCGCGGCACCACGCCGATGTCCTCGGCGGTGTAGACTGCGTGGACGCCGGGCATCGCGCGCGCGGCGGCGGCGTCGATCCGGCGGATCACGCCGTGTGCGACCGAACTTCGCAGGATCGCGGCGTGCAGCATGCCGTGGCGATGAATGTCGTCGACGAAGCTGCCGAGACCGCGCAGCAGCTTCGGATCCTCGACGCGCTGGATCGGCTGGCCGACGAGCGGCGCGCGCACGTTCACGACCGGCCTCCCTGACTACGCTGATACGCGGGGCGCGCGTCCATCACCGCCTTGATGATCGACAGATAGCCGGTGCAGCGACAGACATTGCCGGACAGCACCTCCCGGATGCGCTCTTCGTCGGCATCCGGCTCGCGCGTCAGCAGCGCGTGCGCCGTCATCAGAAAGCCCGGCGTGCAGAAGCCGCATTGCAGGCCGTGATGCTTCTGGAACGATGCCTGCAACGGCCCGAGTTTCTCGCCCTCCGCGAGGCCTTCGATCGTCATCACCGACTTGCCGGCGACCTGAACGCCGAGCGTCAGACACGACCGCACCGCTTCGCCGTCGATAATGATCGTACACGCCCCGCAGACGCCGTGCTCGCAGCCGATATGGGTCCCGGTCTTGCCGAGCTCGTGGCGGATGCAATCGCCGAGCGTCAGTCGCGGCTCGATCTCGGCCGCGACCGGCGCGCCGTTCAGTTCGAATTCAACCCGCGTTTTCAACGAAGCTCTCCTTACGCGCGCCGGCGTCGCGGAGCGCGCGCGCAGTCAGCGTCCCGATCAGGGATTTGCGATAGTCGGCCGATGCGTGGATGTCGGCGGAAGGCTCGACTGACTCCGACGCCAGCGTGCGCGCACGCGCAATCAGATCGTCGTCGAGGATGCGCCCAGCAAGCGCTTGTTCAACCCCGGTGAGCCGCAGCGGCGTGTCGCCCGCGCCGATCGCTCCGACGTGTGGATCGACGATCCGGCCGGCTGCGTCGACATCGAAGAACACCGCCACGCCGGCCATGGCGAAGTCGCCCTTGCGCCGCGCGAATTCGTGAAACGCCCAGCGCCGACCCGGGCGCCACGGCGGAAACCGAACCTCCGTGATGATCTCGTCCGGCGCCAGCGCGGTCTGAAGCGCGGCAACGAAGAAATCCGCGGCCTTGATGGCCCGCGGCCCGTCCTTGCCGACCGCGACGATCTCGCAGTCGCACACCCGGGCCAAGCCTGGCATTTCCGCCGACGGGTCGGCATGGGCGAGACTGCCACCGACGGTGCCGCGGTTGCGGATCTGGTAGTGCGCGACGTGATCGATCATCGCTTGGAACAGCGGATGCGCGGTCGACAGCCGCTGGTCCTGCTCGATCTGGCACCAGCGCACGCGCGCGCCGACGCGCAGGCCGTCCGCGGTCACCTCGATCGCGTCGATGCCGGGCAGCTTCTGGATGTCGACCAGCAACGGCGGGTACGCCATGCGGAACGCCAACAGCGGCAGCAGGCTCTGCCCGCCGGACAGCACCTTGGCGCCGTCGTTGGCGGCAAGCAGTTGCACCGCCTCGTCCAGCGTGGTCGGACAGGCGTAGTCGAACGGCGGCATCTTCATGGCGTGGCTCCGGGCTGCGACGGGATGTGCGGCAGCAGCAGATGGGACTCGTGGCCAGGGCCCGTGAAGATCGTGGTGCGGCCGTCGAATTCGGCGCGCGGCCGGTCGTGCTCGTGATTGTGCAGGATGCGCCCCGACACGCCGGCCGCCTCGTAATCGCGGCCCTGCAGCGTCAACGCCAGCCGATAGCCCGCCGGGCAGACGATGCTGGTCGGCCAGATCTCGACGTCGAGCAGATAAGGCTGGCCCGGCTCGAGCTTCTGGATCTCGTCGTGGCTGTGATATGGCCGCACCGTCGTCGACATCGCAGCATCGAGTTTGCGATGCGACGCGCGCAGCCAGCCGCGCGCCACCGGCTCGATGTCGCTGGCGCCGGCGAACACCACTTCGCTGCCATCCGGTGCGAACAACCGCAGCGTCGCGAAGATGTCGGCGTCTGTGGTCGACGATGCGATCCACAGCCTGGCGGTCACCGGACCGGTGAACTCGGTCGCCTCCGCGAACGGCGCTGTCAGGAAACTGAGACCGTCGCCCATCGCAATGAAGGTGGCGGATGCCGCCGCGATGGGCGCATCGGTCGACAAGCTCTGAGCGGCCGCGTCGAGATAGTGCCGCTGCCAATCGGTGCGGGCGAGCGGCCATTCCGTCTCGTCGCGCGCGACCGCGCCGTCCGGACTGCGGATCTCGAGCCGGATCGGCGGCTCGCGGTCCCACCCGTTCGCCTCGCCCTTGAGGAAATGCGCGAAAAACCGCTTCTGGCGCGCAATGTAGGCCGGCAGATAAAAGCTCTCGAAATGCGTACCGATGTGCATGTGGAGCCATTTGTCCTTGGCGCCGGCGCGGCAGAAGCCTTCGATGTTGCCGCGCAAATGCAGCCCGCAGCCGCCCCAATTGCCAGCTGAGAACAGCGGCACCTCGATGCGGCCAAGCTCAGGCGAGCGCTGCCGGTACCACGCATCGTCGAGCGGGTGTTGTAACAGATCGCCGACGTGGTCGGCCCGATTGGCGTGCAGCAGATCGTCGCTCAGCGCCGGCCCCGTGGTCGTTTGGCCGGTCTCGCGATCGCGATGATGCGTCTGCGCGTTGCCGTGCTGATTGGGCAGCACCTGCCGCGGCAGCCACGCCGTCGGAAACGAGTTACTCAAGATGCCGCCGTGGTGGCTCCAGTCGCGATACAGATCGCTGCCGCCCTCCCATGGGCAGATCGCGGCGAGATGCGGCGGCCGCAGTGCGGCGACCTGCCACTGTTTGATCGACAGATAGGAAATGCCGATCAGCCCGACCTTGCCGCTCGACCACGGCTGCGCCGCGGCCCATTCGATCGCGTCGTAGTAATCCTGCGTCTCGCGCGGTGAGAACGGATCGAGATAGCCCGGTGACTGCCCGCTGCCGCGACCGTCGACCGCGATCACCACGTAGCCGTCCGGCACCCAGCGCTCGGGGTCGATCTTCTCCCATCGCAGATAGCGTCCGCTCGACCCCTCGTCGATGATCGCAGGATTGAGCGTCTGCAACTTCTTCCAGGGCAGCTCATAGCCATCGGCGAAATGGATATCCTTGCCGTAGATGCCAAGCGACATCAGCACCGGATGCGGCCCGCCCTCCGCGGGACGAAAAACATTGGCACGCAGGCCGTGTCCATCGCTCACCGGGATGATGACGTTGGTCTCGACGATCATGCCATGCTCTGGAGCTGCGATCCGAAGGCCGGCGCCGCGGTCGACGTCGTAGCGGCCCAGACCGGCGCCAGTTCGCGGTTGATATCGCGCGCGATGGTCCAGCCGCGGAACACGAAGGCCGAATAAAGGTCGACGCAGGTCGCGCCCGCGCTCCGCATCGCCAGCACGTCGGCGGCGGAACTGATGCCGCCATTGCCCTTGATCGACAGGCGGCCGCGCGCGAACTCCGCGGCGCGCTCGACATTCATCAGTGCCGCGTCGAAGATTTCGCGGCCATGCAGGGTGCCGGCACCTGTTCCAAGTCCCGGCTCTGGGATGCGTCGGCCACCGCCGACCTTGATGCCGCCGACGCCGGCCTCGATACACAATTCGATCAGTTCGGCGAACCGGTCGGGCAGTCTCTTGGTGTCGTTCGGCACGCGTACCACGATCGATCCTGCGCGGCCCTCGATGCGCGCGAGCACGCCGCGCAGCATGCCGATCTCGTCGAACACCTCGCCTTCGCGCAGCACGTTCGGGCACATCAGGCTGAGTTCGACCAGGTCGACATAAGGAGCGACTTCGTTCACGCCCGCTGCGATCGCGTCCGCCGAGAAGCCCCCGACATTCGCAATGACCGGTACAGCGCGCGCGCCAAGACGGCGCAGCTGCTCGACCGCGTAGGCCCTGCCCTTGCTCGGCACCCCCATCGAGTCGACGATCGACTCGGTGCCGCGACGGCGCATCAATCGCGGAAATGGATTTCCGATACGCGGCTCCGGCATGATCGAGCCGACACAGACGAATCCGAAGCCGAGGCAGGACAGCGCCGGGACCAGGTCGGCATCCTTGTCGAAGCCAGCCGCCAGGCCAACCGGATTGGGCAGATCGACGCCCGCAAAGCGCGTGACAAGCCGTGGATCGTCGACGCGCAGATCGGCAGCCGCTGCGAGCAGCCGCCAGGGGGCGGCGCGACGCAGCGCGGTGTGCGCAAACGCGTGGCTCCGATCGGCCGACATCCGGAACAGGCCGTGAGCAAAAAGGTCGCGATACAGGTCCATCAGGCGGACTTCGCCGCCGCGGCGACCGTCGATCGCCAGGCCGAGATCACCTCGTCGGCGTCGACCACCGGTCCGTAGTCGCGATGGAAGCGCTTCAGCGCGCCGCGATGATCCTCATCAGTGGCAGCCCCGCAGCAATCGCCGACCAGCGTCACGTAGTAATCGCGAAAATACGCGTCGCGACCGGCGGACTCGACGCAAGTGTCGGTGGCGATGCCGGTGAGCAGCAGGCTGCGGATGCCGCGCTCGCGCAACAGCTCCGGCAGTTCCGGCCCGACCATGGCGCTGTAGCGATGTTTGATCACCACGGGCTCGCCGGGCTCCGGCGCGACGCGGTAGAATTCGGCGCCCCACGAGCCGCTGCGGCAGCGGGGCAACTCGCTGCCGATCCGCGCGTTGCGCTCGCGCATCGCGTCCGACAGATGCTCGGGATCGTAAATCGCCTGGACGAAGATCACCAGCACCCCCGCGTCGCGAGCGGCCCCGATCAGCCGCATCAGATTGGGAACGCGCTCCTGCTGGACCACTTTCAGGTCGGCGCCGATCTGATCGAAGAAACCGCCGGGTGCGGCGAAATCGTTCTGCACGTCGATCACCAGCAGCGCGCAATGCTGCGGATCGACTTTGTCGGCGACGGTGCGAAGCAGCGCGGTGGTGGACGCCAAGCAGGACTCCCGATTGCGAAGACCATCGGCCAGCACGATAGCCGGTGCTCACCCGCTGCAAAACATTCAGGATACTGACCAGTTAGTCAAGACGTTTTCCGAAGCGGCAGGCCATGTTGTTACTTGTTGGCGGCCGAATTGGGGGCTCCAAAGCGCAGGTAGCCGAGGATCAGATCCTCGATATGCGCGGTGCGCGCCTTCATGTCCTCTTCGGTCGACAGCTTGCGGTCGAGCAGATAAGCGAGCGTGTAACGGTTGGACAGGAAGTGATAGGCCAGCGCCGAGATCGAAATGTAGAGCTCGACCGGATCCACGTCGCGACGGAAATCGCCGGAGCGCTCGCCCTGCTTCAACAGTTCGCTGATATTCGCCAGCAATCCCGAATAGCCGGCCTTGGTCACCTTCGATTTCCGCAGATGACGCCCCTTGTGGAAGTTCTCGGAGTTCAAGAGGCCGATGAACTCGGGCGAATCGTGCCAGTATTTGAAGGTGGATTGGACCAGCTTGCGAACGCCGTCCACCGGCGAGGCGACCTCCAGCGGCCATGCGGTCTGGTAGGCATGCATGCCCTCATAGGCCGACTCGAGCACCGCGATGAACAGCCCCTCCTTGCTACCGAAGTAATGGTAGATCAGGTTCTTGCTGACCTTCGCGAGGCGCATGATGTCGTCGACCCGAGCTCCGTCGTAGCCCTTCGCGGAAAATTCCTTGGTGGCGATGTTCAGAATGCGCTGCCGTGTGGCGATCTGGCCGTTGCCGGCGCTGTTAACCGCCTTCGCGCGCCCGCCGGCCACCTTGCGCGGGGCCTTTGCCTTGGCGGTTGCCGGCGCGGACTTGCGGGGCTTGGTCGTCCGGGCGGACGTGGAGATATCGGCCATGCAATGACTTTCAGATGCGGAGCAATGACCGGGTAGCATTAGCGCCGGACGCGGCTTGGAACCAGAGCCGATCTGCCGGCGCTGACTGGAACAGGTCGACGAACCGACAAGCGATTCCGATCGCTCGCGCCCGGCCGCCGACTTGTCACCTGCCCTCGCCGTCGCCTGCACGCGGACCGGTCACACCGTCGGCGGCGAGATCTTCTCCTG
The DNA here is from genome assembly GCF_003591005.1 of Rhodopseudomonas palustris. Lineage (GTDB taxonomy): Bacteria > Pseudomonadota > Alphaproteobacteria > Rhizobiales > Xanthobacteraceae > Rhodopseudomonas > Rhodopseudomonas palustris_K. The sequence continues at coordinate 25,695 of NZ_QYYD01000025.1, read as the reverse complement.
ATGCGGCATGCACAGCCGCTCGACGACCTCGACGATCCAGAAGAAGAACACGCCGAGCACCGTTAACGCCACCAGACCTGCGAACAGCAGCGGCGTGTTCATACTGCCATTGGCGACCATCAACTGATAGCCGAGCCCGCCGTCGCCGCCGACGAATTCGCCGACCACCGCGCCGACGACCGCCAGCGTGATGGAGATCTTCAGCCCCGCGAAGATCGACGGCAAAGCGTTCGGCAGCCGGATCAGCCTGAAAGTATCGAACGACGACAGCCCCATCGACTGCGCCAGATAGATCTTCTCGCGTTCGATCGCGGCGAGCCCCATCACCGTGTTGATCACGATCGGAAAAAACGCGATCAGGAAGGCGATCAACACCTTCGGAACCAGCCCGAAGCCGAACCAGATCACGAACAGCGGCGCCACCGCCACCTTCGGCATCGCCTGCGACGAGATCAGCAGCGGGTAGATCGACTTTGAGAACACCGGCCATCGGAAGATGGCGAAGGCGAGCGGAATGCCGACGATGATGCTGACGGCGTAGCCTGCGAGAATCTCGACGGAGGTGATCCAGCTCTCACGCAGCAGCAGATCCCAGTTCTCGATGGTGGCCTGCAGCACGACGCTCGGCGGCGGAAACAAATAGACCGGCACGCGAAACCCTCGGGTCGCGACCTCCCAGATCACCAGCAGCAGGATGCCGGTCAGGACCGGGTAGATCAGCTCGGCGCGGCGGTCGCGCTTACGCTTCGCCCGGGTCTGTTCCTGAACCCGCTGCTCGATCTGCTCGATGGAGAGCGCAGCGCCCGTCGCGATGTCGGCCATGTCCCCTACTCCTTGATCACGCCGCGCGCGAGAAACACCTCGAGGATCTCGTGGCTGTAGCGTGCGAACTCCGGGGACTCCCGCATCGCCAGCGTTCGCGGCCGCGGCAGGTCGATGTCGATGATGCGATCGATCTTTCCCGGCCGCGGCGTCATTACCACGACCCGGTCGGACAGGAAGACGGCCTCGGCGATACTGTGAGTGATGAACAGCACCGCGGTCGAACGCTCGGCGCGGATCCGCTGCAGGTCGAGCACCAGCTGGTCCCGCGTCAGCGAGTCCAGCGCGCCGAACGGCTCGTCCATCAGCAGATGCGGCGGATCGTGGATCAGCGCCCGGCAAATCGAGACGCGCTGTTTCATGCCGCCCGACAGCGAGCCTGGATACTTGTTCTCGAAGCCGCCGAGCCCCACGGCGGCGAGCAGTTCGCGCGCGCGCTTCTCGGCGACCTTCATGTCCATCTTGCGGGCCACCGCCTGCAGCATCACGTTTTGCAGCGCCGTGCGCCATTCCAAAAGCACGTGGTTCTGGAACACGATGCCGAGATCGGTGCGCGGCGCTTCGATCAACCTGTCCTCGACCAACACCCGCCCTTCCGACCGCGACGCCAGGCCGGCCGCGATCATCAGCAACGTGCTCTTGCCGCAGCCGCTCGGCCCGACGATCGACACGAACTCGCCGCGGCGCTGCTGCAACGAGACGCGGTCGAGCGCGCGGACCGGGCCGTCGACGCTCGCATAGACCTTGCTGAGATTGTCGACCTCTAGATAGGGCGTGGTCGTCGGCGGCGCGACAGCGATGTTCACGAGACCCGTCTCCGTCAGGCGATTTGCGGCTCAATCAACTCGGATTCCGCCGGTACCAACTTGCTGATGTCGATCGGCGCGGCGATCACTTCACCCGATGTTCTCCGTTCACGTTGCTGACGGATTGGCCGCATCAGCGACACCGAGCGGCCGAGCATTGCGTCGCGTTCGACGAACCGGCATCGGCTCTCCCTCCAACTATTACCGCAAGCCTCTCCTGATCACGAACGAATGTCAATACTAACTAACTAGTCCGTGCACAGATGCCGATCATGGCTTGCGCAATTGTACAGCACGCTGCCGAGCCATGATGCAGGAGAACGACAGTTCGGATCACCAGATGAATATTTCGCACAACGGGCGCCGCGCGAGCCGGGGTCCAACGAGCCATCGCGGCCCGCGATCACACGCCCGCTCGGGGGCCACCTCGACGCGTTGACTGTCCCGCCGTTAGGAACGGAGCGTAGGTCGCTCCGGGGTCCACGTACTTCAGCGCTGCAAGCAACGCGTCGTCGACAGTGGAGGCGGAGACTTGATTGCAACAGCGGGGAGCTATCCGGGATCTATCCCGACAGATCGCGCAGCAGCGACTTGCGCGGCGGTCTCGTCCGACGCTTCTCTCACCTGCACGAACACATCATACCGCACCGTCTTCCCGGCGATCTGATACGACGCCTTCCGCACGCCCTGCAGCGGCTCCGCCCGCAATGGCCACTTCAGCACCACGCGACCGCAGCGTGCCGCCAGCGCCGCCTGCATCAACTCGGTGACGTCCGGATCGGTGCCGACGATGTCGCGCAGCAGCCGCATCTCCTGTTTCACCAGAGCGGTCTTGGTGCGTTCGGGGTGCATCGGGTCGACGGTGACGACGTCGGCTTGCAGGGTGGGAAGCAGTTCGCGGGCGTCGCCGTGCAGCAGGGTCATGCGGGCGGTGATGGCGGCGAGGTCGGGGCTTTCCGCCCGCGCGGCCGTGAGGGCTTCGGCGAGCAGCGCGTGGACCTGCGGCGAGCGCTCGATCAGCGTGACCGTGGCGCCCATCGCGGCGAGCAGGAAGGCGTCGCGGCCAAGGCCGGCGGTGGCGTCGATGACCGTCAGCGAACGGCCCGGCGCCATGCCGGTGGCCTTGAGCAGGGCATGGCTGCGCGCGGCGCCGGTGCGCAGCTTGTAGCCGGTCGCGCCGCCGACGAAATCGACGGCGAGCGCGGGCCGGGCAGCCTTGGCCATCGCCCTATTGCAGGCTCAGCGCCACGAAGCGCAGCTCGCCCTCGGCGTTGGAGACCAGCAGCAGCACCGACTTCTTGCCGTCCTTCTTGAGCTGGTCGACGCGCTTCTTGATGTCGGCGGCATTCGTCACCGCTTCCTGCGCGACCTCGACGATGACGTCGCCCGCACCCAGCCGCTTCTCGGCGGCGTCGGAGCCGTTGTCGACGCCGACCACGACCACGCCCTTGACGCTGTCCTTGATCTTGTATCGGCCGCGCAGGTCCTTCGACAGCGCGGCGAGATCGAGGCCGAGCGCCTTCTGGGTCGCCGGCTTGTCGGCTTCGGGCTGCGACTTGGCCGAGACCGGCTGCGGCTTGGCGCCGTCGTCGAGGCGGCCGAGCGTGACCTGCTTGGTCTCTTCCTTGCCCTTGCGGATGATCACCACGTCGACGGTCTTGCCGACCGCGGTGTCGGCGACGACGCGCGATAGATCCTTCGGCTCCTTGACGTCCTTGCCGTCGAACTTGACGACGACGTCGCCCGGCTCGATGCCGGCCGGCTTGGCCGGGCCTTTGTCGTCGATGCCGGCAACCAGCGCGCCGCGCGCCGGCTTGATGTTGAGGCTCTCGGCGATTTCGTCGGTGACCTGCTGGATGCGGACGCCGAGCCAGCCGCGGCGCAGCTCGCCGAACTGACGCAGCTGATCGACCACACCGACCACCGTCTTCGACGGCACCGCGAAGCCGATGCCGATCGAGCCGCCTGACGGCGAGATGATCAGCGTGTTGACCCCGATCACTTCGCCATTGAGGTTGAACAGCGGTCCACCGGAATTGCCGCGATTGATCGCGGCGTCGGTCTGGATGTAGCTGTCGTAGGGCCCGGAATTGATGTCGCGGTTGCGCGCCGAGACGATGCCGGCGGTCACCGTGCCACCGAGCGAGAACGGGTTGCCGATCGCCACCACCCACTCGCCGAGCCGCAGCTTGTCGCTGTCGCCGAATTGAACCGCGGTCAGCGTCTTGCCGGCCGGCGGCGTGAACTTCAGCACCGCCAGATCGGTCTTCTTGTCGACGCCGACCAGCTCCGCCTTGATCTTGGTGCCGTCGTTGAGGATCACGTTGATCTCGTCGGAATCGGCGATGACGTGATTGTTGGTGACCGCGACGCCGGACGGATCGATGATGAAGCCGGAGCCGAGCGAATTGGTCTTGCGCGGGCCACCGCCCTCCTTGCCGCCGCGGCGGTTCTTGAAGAAGTCGTCGAAGAACTCCTCGAACGGCGAGCCCGGCGGCAGGTTCGGCTTGGCGCTGTTGCTCTCGCCGGAGCCCTTGGCCTCGACGGTCTGCGTCGTCGAGATGTTGACCACCGCATCGATCACCTTCTCGGCGACGTCGGCGATGCCTTCGGGGCCGCGGGCCTGCGCCGGCGCCGTCATCAATGCGGCGGCCGCGCCGAGGCAGAGGGCGGTAACCAGAGGCCGGATACGAAGGCCGAAAGCAGAGGTCGCTGCGGGCTTGGTCGCTGCGGACATGGTCGCTGCGGACATGGGCGAGACGTCTCCTGAACGAGGCGCGGCGCCTGTCGGCGCGGCTGGCTGAAAACACTGCGCCCAGCCCAGGGGCCGGCGCAAGCGTCGAAATCGGTCGAGGCTACCCCATCCGCCGGAGAGATTAAGGCGAAAAGCGGACGGCTCGGCTCACGATGCCGTGGACCTCCGTCCAGGCGAACCCGAAAGCGAACCCGAACCCTCGAGGCCCCGATCGCGGTCGAACTGCGTCAGTGCCGCACCACCCAGATCAGCACCAGCCCCAGCACGGCGGACACCAGGCCGACGATACGCAGCACATTGTCGGGGGTCGCCAGCGCGCTCTTCATGGCGCGGCGCATCCAGCTCGGGCTCGCCGCGAAGATCAGGCCTTCCAGCACGAACAGTACACCCACCCCGATCAGGAGGTCGGCGAACGCGAAAGACCTCATACGACTGGCTCCTCCCGGCCGGCGGGCCGGGCCCGCCTGCGCTGCAATTGAAGAAGCGCGGACCCTGCGGCCCGCGCCCCTGTCTTGCGGCTGTTCTAATCGACTGCCGGAGGGAACGCAAAACGCAATCCCGCCCGCCAGCTATTCGACGGTGCGCTACCGCGCCGGAGCCGGAGCCGCCGGCTCGTTCGCCGCAGGCGGCTGAGCCGGAGCTGCCGTGGGAGCCGCGCCCGGAGCCGCTGCTGGCCGCGTCGGCGCAGCTGCCGCCGACGCGGTGCCGTTGCGACCGCCCGGGGTGCCGAAGAACCGGAAGAAGTCGGAGTCCGGCCGCAGCAGATAGCGGGTGTCCGAGCTCTTCAGCGCGTTGTCGTAGGCCGTCATCGAGCGATAGAACGCGAAGAACTCCGGATCCCTGGAATAGGCCGAGGCGAACAGCCGGTTGCGCTCGGCGTCGCCGGAACCCCGGATCTCTTCAGCCTGAGAGTTGGCTTCGGCAACGATGACCGTCGCCTCGCGGTCCGCCTTGGAGCGGATCTCCTGCGCCTTCTGGCCGCCCTGGGCGCGGAACTCGGCGGCTTCGCGCTGACGCTCGGTCTGCATCCGCTGATACACGGCCTGGCTGTTCTGGTCGGGCAGATCGGCGCGGCGGATACGGACGTCGACCACCGAGATGCCGTAGTTCTCGGCCTCGCGGTCGAGTTGCGCGCGAATGCGCTGCATCAGGCCTTCACGCTCGTCACGCACCACCTGAATGAAGGTGACCTCGCCGAGCACGCGGCGCAGCGCGGCGTTGAGCAGCGTGGTGAGCTGGATATTGGCGGCCGGGATCGAGCCGACGCTCTGATAGAAGCGCAGCGCGTTCTTGATCCGGTAGCGCGCGAAGGCGTCCACCACCAGCCGCTTCTGGTCCGACGCGATGACTTCTTGCGACGGGTTCTCGAGGTCGAGAATGCGCTTGTCGATGCTGATCACCGAGTCGATGAACGGCGCCTTGAAGTGCAGGCCCGGTTCGGTGACCACGCGCACCGGCTCGCCGAGGCGAACCAGCAGCACCTGCTCGGTCTGGCGCACGGTGAACAGCGACGACCAGCCGACGATGACGACGACCAGGAGGACGATCAGGCCGACGATGCCCGCGATACCCGCTCTCATCGGGTGCCTCCCTGAGTCTGCTGGTTCTGCGGCGCGGCGGGGGCCTGCGGCTGCCGGCGCGGGCTGAGTTCGCTCAGCGGCAGATACGGCACCACGCCTTGACCTCCACCCGGCCCTGACCCTGGGTCGTAGACCAGCTTCTCGGCCGGGCCGAGCACGCGCTCCATGGTTTCGAGATAGATCCGCTCGCGCGTCACGTCGGGAGCCTTCCTGTATTCTTCGTAGACGTCGAGGAAGCGTGCGCTCTGGCCCTTGGCCTCGGCGACCGCCTGGCCCTTGTAGCCTTCGGCGTTCTGGATGATCTGTGCGGCGCGTCCGCGCGCGTCGGGGATGACGCGGTTGGCGTAGGTCTGCGCTTCATTCTGCAGGCGCTCGAGGTCGGCACGCGCCGCCTGAACGTCGCGGAAGGCGTCGATCACCTGCTGCGGCGGGTCGACCTTCTGCATCTGCACCTGCTGCACCAGCACGCCGGCGCCGTAGCTGTCGAGCGTCTTCTGCATCAGCTCCTGCACGCCGGTCTCGATCGTGGTCCGGGCGCCGGTCAGGATCGGCTGGATGTTGGAGCGGCCGATCACTTCGCGCATCGCGCTCTCGGCCACCGCCTTCACGGTGCCTTCCGGATTCTGGATGTTGAACAGGAAGTCGCCGACGCCGTCGGGCTTGATGCGCCACAGCACGGTGAAGTCGACGTCGACGATGTTTTCGTCGCCGGTCAGCATCAGGCTTTCCTCGGGCACGTCGCGCACGGTCGTGCCGCGCCGCGCCGGATCGCTGAGCAGCGTCATGCCGATGCTGATCGTCGACACGCGCAGCGCCTTCGGCAGCAGCACGGTCTCGATCGGATACGGCAGGTGATAGTTCAAGCCCGGCTGCACGGTGCGGACGTGTTTGCCGAAGCGCAGTACCACGCCGAGTTCTTCGGACTGCACCCGGAAGAAGCCGGACAGGCCCCAGATCGTCAGCGCGCCGAGCACCGCGATGGCGATGCCGAGCCCGCTGAAATAGCCGCCGGGCAGCATCTGCTGCAGCCGGTCCTGGCCGCGGCGCAGCAGGTCTTCCAGATCAGGCGGCCGCGGACCCGATGATTGTGGCCCCGAGCCCCACGGCCCCTTCGGACCAGAACCCCACGGGCCTCCACCTTGATTCTTCCACGGCATCAACAATCTCCTCGGCGGCCCGGCGATCATGCGGACCACTATCTGTCACGGCTTTATAGGGGACGGCCCGGGCAGGCACAACGCGCGTCGTTTCCCGTCACGAACTATGTCTTGACACAGCTTTGTCAACGCGAAGACAGCCGCCGCCAAGGTTAACGTGCAGCGCAGCGTCGATAGGTCACATACGAGAAATCGGCCGTGTCCTGCGGGCCGGCAGCGTGCCGCTCGCGCGCGATTTCTTCCCACTGCGCCGGGTCGATCGCCGGGAAAATGGTATCGCCCTCGGGGCTGGCGTGCACCTCGGTCAATTCGATACGCGAGGCCGTCGGCAGCCAGTGGGCGTAGATCTCGGCGCCGCCGATCACCACGATTTCGGAGGCAAAACGCCGCAGCGCATCGCCGGTCGCGACCTGCTCGGCGGCTTCAACCGACGGCGCCACCACCACACCGCGCGCTTGAAACGCCGCGTCGCGCGTCACCACGATGTTAGTACGCCCCGGCAACGGCCGGCCGATCGACTGATAGGTCTTGCGGCCCATGATCACCGGCTTGTTCAGCGTGATCGCCTTGAACCGCTGCAGATCGGATTTCAGCCGCCACGGGATGGCGTTGCCCTGCCCGATGATATTGTTTTCAGCGACGGCGACGACCAGCACAATCGGCAAACGCACCGTTGCCGAACTACTCACACCGCCACCTCGGCCTTGATGTGCGGATGCGGATCGTAACCGTGGAGCGTGAAGTCCTCGAAACGGAAGCCGAAGATGTCCTTGACGTCGGGGTTGATCGACATCACCGGCAACGGGCGCGGCGAGCGGGTCAGTTGCAGCCGCGCCTGCTCCAGGTGGTTGGAATACAGATGCGCGTCGCCGAGCGTGTGGATGAACTCGCCCGGCTTCAGCCCCGTCACCTGCGCCACCATCATGGTCAGCAGCGCATAGGACGCGATGTTGAACGGCACGCCGAGAAACACGTCCGCCGAGCGCTGATACAGCTGGCACGACAGCCTGCCGTTGGCGACGTAGAACTGGAAAAGGCAGTGGCACGGCGGCAGCGCCATCTTCTCGACGTCGGCCGGATTCCACGCCGTCACGATCAGCCGGCGCGAGTCCGGCGTGCGTTTGATCATCTCGATCACATTTGCAATCTGGTCGATCGAGCCGCCGTCGGCGGTCGGCCAGGAGCGCCATTGTGCGCCGTAGACCGGGCCGAGATCGCCGTTGGCGTCCGCCCACTCGTCCCAGATCGTCACGCCGTGGTCGTGCAGATATTTGATGTTGGTATCGCCCTGCAGAAACCACAGCAGCTCGTGCACGATCGCCTTCAGCGGCAAGCGCTTGGTGGTCAGCATCGGAAAGCCGGCCGCCAGATTGAAGCGCATCTGATGGCCGAATACCGATAGCGTCCCGGTGCCGGTACGGTCGGTCTTCTCCGCGCCGTCGGCGAGGATGCGTTCGAGCAGGTCGTGGTACTGGATCATCGGCGCTGGGTGCTCACGGATGCTCCGCCCGCGCGGCCTTCGGCTACGGCTTGCGGACGGGCTGCGGATCATGGACTCGCGGTCGAAACCAGCCCCAAGCAGCCGACCGACCATATCCGCGGCACCTGCGTTTTGCCAACCGGTTTGTCAGGGCGCCGGCCGCTTCAATGCCTGACGCCATTTCGGCAATTCGGAACTCACCAGCGCCGCCAGCACCGCCGGCGTGCGCTGGTCGCGCGGCGGAACCACGCCGCCGAGCCCCACCATCGGCTCGCGGACCTCCGGGCGGTCCAGCGCCTGGACCACCGCGGCGTTCAGAATGGCGATGACTTCCGGCGGCGTGTCCTTCGGCGCGAAGACCGCGTTCCAGGCCTCGACCTGGAACTGCGGCAGACCGGCCTCGGCGGCGGTCGGCACCGACGGCACCGACGGATCGCGATCCGCGCCGGCGACCGCGTAAGCCTTGATCACTTCGGTGCGCAGCGGCAGCACCGCATTGACGATCTGGTCGCACATGTAATCGACCTGCCCGGCGACCAGCGCATCCATGGCCGGGCCGGTGCCGCTGAACGGCACGCCTGTGGGGTTAATGTCGAGCAGATGATTGAGCAGCATGCAGGACGCATAAGAGACCGAGCCGACGCCGGCATGCGCGACGTTGATGCGATCCTGATGGCTGCGGACATAGGCGACGAATTCGGCAAGGTTCGCGGCGGGGAATTGACGCCGGGCCAGCAGCAGCACCGGCATCCGGGCCACCAGCGCGACCGGGACGAAATCGACATCCGGCCGATAGCCGAGACCTGGATACAGCGCCACCGCCGCCGCGTGAGTGCCCATGTGCCCCAGGATCAGGGTGTAGCCATCCGGCGCCGCCTGCGCGGCCCGCAGCGTGCCGATGGTGCCGCCAGCGCCGACGATGTTCTCGACCACGACCGGCTGGCCGAGCGACTTCGCCATCTCGGGTGAAATCAGCCGTGCGACGACGTCGGTCGGTCCGCCCTTGGCGAACGGCACGATCAATCTGAGGGGACGCGACGGGTAGCTCGAAGCTCGCTCAGCGGCGGCGGGCTCGGCCAGCAGCAAGGGAAACGCCATGATGGCGGCCATCACAGTCGCCATACGCCTCAGCGCTGTCGCCTGCGCGAACCAAAGCATCTTCTGTCTCCGCCAGAATGAGCTCGTGATCTCGAAATGATTGATTGAAAATTCGCCGGACGGGTGACACCCGTCCGAGGCCGGCCGACCACCACGCTTCCACGGAGGCGTGGCCGTCAGCCGGAACACGCCGAACAACGAGTAACATGTTTGGCCTGCCCGCCGACAGCCTCCTTTCGGCGCGATCGGCGGACCTGGCGCTATTTCGCTGCCGACTCCGTCAGCACCGGGGTCCATTTGGCAATCTCGGACTCGACCAGCTTGCCAAGCGCCTCGGGCGAGCGGTCCGCCTTCTCGGGAATCACGCTGCCGAGATCGAGCAGCCGCTTGCGGACGTTGTCGTCGTCGAGTGCCTTTACGGCCGCGGCGTTCAGCGCCGCCACGATCGGCTCCGGCGTCCCCTTCGGGGCGAAGATCGCGTTCCAGGCCTGAGCCTGGAAATTCGGCAGACCGGCCTCGGTCGTCGTCGGGACGTCCGGTAGCGACGGATTTCGCGTCGGTGTGGCGATCGCATAGGCCTTGATGGTACCGCCCTTGATCTGCGGCACCGCGTTGACGATCTGGTCGCACATGAAATCGACCTGCTTGCCGACCAGCGCGTTCATCGCCGGGCCGGTGCCGTTGAACGGTACGCCGGTCGGCTTAATGCCCAGCACGGAGTCGAGCAGCTGGCACGATACGTGAGAGACCGAACCGACGCCGGCGTGGGCCTGGTTCAGCTTGTCGCCATTGGCCTTGGTGTAGGTGATGAACTCGGCCAGATCCTTCGGCGGGAAATCGGTCCGCGCCAGGATCAGGATCGGCGTGCCGGCGAGCAGCGACACCGGCGCAAAGTCCTTGCGCGGATCATAAGCGAGCTTCGGATACAGCGGCACGGCGGCCGCATGGGTGCCCATGTGGCCGGTGATGATGGTGTAGCCATCCGGATTGGCGCGGGCCGCGCGGGTGGTCGCGGTGGTACCGCCGGCGCCGACCACGTTCTCGATCACGATCGCCTGGCCCAGCGTCGTCGACATGTGCTGCGCCACGATACGGGCGATCACGTCGGTCGGGCCACCGGCCGCGAACGGCACGATCATGGTGATAGTTCGTGTCGGGTAGTCGGCCGCCAGCGCCGGCGTCGCCAGCAAGGCGCCGGCCGCCAGCGTAAAGCGGCCGAGCCGCAGCAATCGAGCAAACAACTTCATGGTGGAACGTCTCCTAGCCCCTGCAGGATTCTTACTTGCGCGCCACAACATCCGAACAGCTAACACTCGACCAGAGTGGCGTAACGCCGCAGCTTGCTTTCTACCCCTCCGACTCGACGAAGACCTCGTCGCGCTTGCGCCGCAGCGACGGCAGCACCGCGAGAATCAGCAGCCCCGCGGCGATCGCCAGCAGCGTCGCGGACAACGGCCGGGTCACGAACACGGTGGCATCGCCGCGCGAGATCAGCAGAGCGCGGCGGAGGTTCTCCTCCATCAGCGGGCCCAGCACCATGCCGAGCAGCAGCGGCGCCGGCTCGAAATCGTGTTTGACCAGCCAATAGCCGATCAGGCCGAACACGCCGGCCAGCACGACGTCCATCGGCGCATTGTTCACCGAGTAGATGCCGATCGAGCAGAACACCACGATCGCCGGAAACAACAGCCGGTAAGGCACGCGCAGCAATCGCACCCAGATGCCGACCATCGGCAGGTTGATGACCAGCAGCATCAGATTGCCGATCCACATCGAGGCGATCATGCCCCACACCAGGTCGGGCTGCTTCTGCATCACCTGCGGTCCCGGCACGATGCCGTGGATGGTCATGGCGCCGACCATCAGCGCCATCACGGCGTTCGGCGGAATGCCGAGCGTCAGCAGCGGGATGAAAGACGTCTGTGCCGCGGCATTGTTGGCGCTTTCCGGCGCCGCCACGCCTTCGATCGCGCCGCGGCCGAACCGCTTCGGATCGCGCGAGATCTTCTTTTCCAGCGTGTAGGCGGCGAACGATGCGATCACGGCGCCGCCGCCGGGCAGAATGCCGAGGATCGAGCCGAGAACGGTGCCCCGCGCGATCGCTGGCGCGGAAGCGATCAGATCCTTCCTGGTCGGCATCAGGCCGGTGATCTTGTTCTGCACTAGCTGCCGGTCCGACTCCGCGCCGGTATCGAGATTCCGGATGATCTCGGCGAAGCCGAACACGCCCATCGCCACCGTGGCGAAGCCGAGGCCGTCGGCCAGTTCGGGAATGCCGAAGGTCATCCGCGACGCGCCGGTCTCGATGTCGGAGCCGACCATCGACAGCAGCAGACCGAACACGATCATGGCGATCGCCTTCAGCACCGAGCCTTTGGCCAGCACCACCGCGAAGATCAGGCCGAGCACCATCAGCGAGAAGTACTCGGCCGGACCAAACGCCAGCGCCAGCTTGGTCAGCGGCGCGCCGAGCACGGCGATCAGAACGGTGGCGGCGCAACCGGCGAAGAACGAACCGATTGCAGCGATCGCCAGCGCCGGGCCGGCTCGCCCCTGCTTCGCCATCTGGAAGCCGTCCAGCGCCGTGACCACGGACCCGGCTTCGCCGGGAATGTTGACCAGGATCGAGGTGGTGGAACCGCCGTACTGCGCGCCGTAATAGATGCCGGCGAGCATGATCAGCGCGCCGACCGGCGGCAAGCCGAAGGTGATCGGCAACAACATCGCCACGGTGGCGATGGTGCCGATGCCGGGCAGCACGCCCACCAGCGTGCCGACCAGCGCGCCGACCAGGCAGAGTCCGAGATTGGTCGGCGAAGCTGCGACCTGAAAGCCGAGCGCGAGGTTCGAGAACAGATCAAGCATCGCGCATTCACCGGATCAGGAAGCTGGGATACAGCGGCATCGGCAGGCCGAGCGCGTATGGAAACAGCAGGCTGCAACCGGCCGTCAGCACGGCGCCGACGATGATCGTTTGCTTCCAGCGTGTCTCCGGCGTTCCGAGCGCGGAGATCATGAAGCTCGCGAAAGCAGAGACGATCAGACCGAGCGGACGGATTGTCGCAGCGAAAGACAGGATGGCGAGGACGACGAACAACGGGCCGCGCCAATGGAACTTGGCCATCGGCTCGCCGTCGACCAGTACCGCGCTGATCGTGAGCAATGCGCCGAGCACGAGTAGCAGGATGGCGAAGATGCGCGGCGCAGTGCCCGCACCGAACGAGAACCCCTGCATGCCTTGAAGATCGCTGGAAGCGAACAACGCAAAGGCTGCCACCGCGACCAGCGCGAGTCCGCCGACGAAGTCTTGCGGCCCCCGGATCCATTTCGGGAATACGGATTTCTCCGAGAGCCCGCTCGGCGCTTCGCTCATCACACCCTCCCCGTTGTCGTCTTCGCGCCCGTTTGTTGTGAGCGGCCTTGCTAACCTGCCTACCTATTTTCAGCCGATAACGCCAGTGAAACCCAAGACGCCGCCGCCGATCAACAGCCACAGCGGATTGACCCGTGTGGCTCCGGCCACGACCGCCACGGCGATGGTGACCAGCGCCGCGCCGATCGAGCGATTGGAAGTGACCGCGAGCACGAGGCCGCTCGCCCCCATCAGCCCGATCGACAGCGGCACCAGCGCCGCCTGAATGATCCTTGGCCAGGGCGAATGGCTGGAGCGGCCGAGCACGCGGCTCACGACGTACGCGGCTGCCGCGGTCGGGCCGCACATCGACAACGTCGCCACCATTGCACCAAGCACGCCGGCGACCTGATAGCCGATCAACGTCACGATCAGCACGTTGGGGCCGGGCGACAGCTGCGCGATCGCGTAGGCATCGGCGAATTGCTGATCGGTGAGCCAATGGTGGACGTCGACGACGATACGGTGGATCTCCGGGACCGCCGCATTGGCACCGCCGATCGCGAACAGCGACATCACCCCGAACGTCGCAGCAAGCGAACCGAGCGAGGCATCGCCACCGCTCATCGCGCCCGCCTCGCCAGGACGTAGTTGGCGCCGATGCTGAGCGGAACCATGACGCCGAGCACGACCGGCAGCGGCAGCCGGAGCACGCCGATCGCCACGAACACGGCCGCCAGCAGCGCCAGAGCCAACGGATCGCGCTTGCGCAGGAGCGGCATCAGCATCTTGAAGGTGACCGCGAACAGCAGCCCGATGGCCACGCAGGCGACGCCGGCGAGTGCGCGGCGCAGCGCGTCGATCTCACCATATTGCGCATACAGCGCCGCGAGCGCGGTGACGATCAGCACTGGTGGAGCGAGCAGACCGGTGAAGGCGGCGAGCGCGCCGGGAATGCCGCGAATCCGCGAGCCGAACACCACAGAGAGATTGACGATGTTCGGCCCCGGCAGGAAATGACACAGCGCGAACGTCTCGTTGAACTCGTCCGCGGTCATCCAACGGTGCTTCTCGACGATACCGCGCCGGGCCCAGACCAGCACGCCGCCGAAGCCGGCGAGCGACATCAGCGCAAAAGCGACGAATAATTCGCCGAGCTCGGGTTTTGGAACCGGAGCGGCGTTTGGACCTGCGGAAGGATCGGCGACCATCGCCCAGCTGTAGAACGCAGGCCTTCGACCGGCCACCGCTTTTGCGCGCCCCGCTACAGTTCTGCACACGGACGAGATTCCTCGCCAACGCCCTTCCGCCACCGGCCTTCGCCGCCTATATTGGGAACGTCGGGGCAACCCGACTATGGAAATAAATGGCCGTCGCAATAAACCATTCGGACCCGGGGGCAGTACCCGGCGCCTCCACCAAAGCCCGCCGCTCCCGACCGGCGCGGGCTTTGGCGGGGGCGAAACAGGATCGACGAGGGCGTAAAGGACTCGCTTTTTCCCGGTATTGTTCCGCCGTTATCGGGCTACTGCAATAGTTGCCAACGACAACTATGCTCCGGTTGCTCAGGCTGCGTAACGCAGTTTGAAAAACCAAGTCTAAAGTCCTAACGGGTTAAGCTCCGTTAGGCGGGGTTCGGAGGCACCTGGCAACAGAAGCCTCCACTCAATCTTCGCTCTGCCTGCCCTTCCTGGAAGCCGCGGCCCGCCCAATATTCAGCCGCGATGCCTGCTGACCCGAGGCTTGGACCGGGATACGCTGCGGCAGGCTGCGAGTCGGACCTGCACGCATCGATTTGCGTTGAAGGCGTCAGGCGAACCTAGACGACAAGGCACAGGACAACTCAATGGCGACCGATCACATCCGATACGACGTGCTGGCGCGGGATGCTTTGCGCAGCGTGCTGCGGACGGTCTTGACCGACGTCGCCCAGCATGGTCTGCCCGGCGAGCATCATTTCTTCATCACCTTCCTGTCCAGGGCGGACGGCGTGAAGCTGTCGCCGCGGCTGCTCGCGCAGTATCCGGAAGAGATGACTGTGATCCTGCAGCACCAGTTCTGGGATCTGGTGGTCACGGAGGATCGCTTCGAGGTGGGGCTGTCGTTCGGCGGCATTCCCGAGCGGCTGGTGGTGCCGTTCTCGGCGATCAAGAGCTTCTTCGATCCGTCGGTGCAGTTCGGCCTGCAATTCGAGGCCGACGACGGCAGCGCCGAGGTGACGGCTGACGCCCCTGAGGATGCGCCGCCGCCGCCCGCTGCTCTGCCTGTGGCGGCCGAGCCTGCGGCCGACGCGCCAGCTGAGGAGCCGGTGAAGTCGGAAGGCGCCGAAGTGGTTCGGCTGGACCGTTTCCGGAAGAAATAACCGCCGCGTGAATTGCGCAATCGCACCGTGGACTACAACGTCCGCGGCACCTTTGCATGGTTTCAAACGTCACCGAGAGGACGAAATGGCGCGCAAATCAACGGTCCGCACCCCCGACGACAAAACGGCGGCTGCAACCCGCACCGAGACCGACAGCTTCGGTCCGATCGAGGTGGCGGCCGATCGTTACTGGGGTGCGCAGACCGAGCGATCGCGGCAGAATTTCAAGATCGGCCGCGACCGGATGCCGATCGGCCTCGTGCACGCGCTCGGCATCGTCAAGCTGGCAGCCGCCGAGACCAACCGCGAGCTCGGCCTGCTCGATCAGCGCCGCGCCGGCGCGATCGTCCGTGCCGCCCGTGAAGTGATCAGCGGCGAGCTCGACGATCACTTCCCGCTGGTGGTCTGGCAGACCGGCTCCGGCACCCAGAGCAACATGAACCTCAACGAAGTGATCGCCAATCGCGCCAACGAACTGCTCGGCGGCGAGCGCGGCGCCAAGCAGCCCGTGCATCCGAATGACCACGTCAACATGAGCCAGTCGTCGAACGACTCGTTCCCGACCGCGATGCACATTGCGGCTGCGCAGGCGATCACGTCGGATCTGATCCCCGGCCTGACCGCGCTGCACGAGGCGCTGCGCCGCAAGGAGAAGGCGTTCGCCAAAATCGTCAAGATCGGCCGCACGCACACCCAGGACGCCACGCCGCTGACGCTTGGCCAGGAATTCTCCGGTTACGCCGCGCAGGTGGCGAGCAGTCTGGCGCGGCTCAAGATCGCGGTGAAGGAGCTCTACCCGCTGGCGCAGGGCGGCACCGCCGTCGGCACCGGCCTCAACGCCCACCCGAAATTCGCCAGGGCGTTCGCCCAGCGCGCCGCAGCCCTGACCAAGCTGCCGTTCGTGACCGCGCCGAACAAATTCGAGGCGCTGGCCGGCAATGACGCTTATGTCTCGGTTCACGGCGCAATCAACGCCGCCGCCACCGCGCTGTTCAAGATCGCCAACGACATCCGCCTGCTCGGCTCCGGGCCGCGCTCCGGACTTGGCGAGCTGATCCTGCCGGAGAACGAGCCCGGCTCGTCGATCATGCCCGGCAAGGTCAACCCGACCCAGTGCGAAGCGATGACCATGGTTTGCTGCCAGGTCTTCGGCAATCATACCACGCTGACAGTTGCCGGTAGCCAGGGCCACTTCGAGCTCAACGTGTACAAGCCGGTGATGGCGCAGGCGATGCTGCAATCGATCGGACTACTCGCAGATGCAGCACGGTCGTTCACCACCCATTGCGTCGACGGTATACGCGCCGACGAGACGCGAATCGGCGAATTGATGCAGCGTTCGTTGATGCTGGTGACTGCACTGGCGCCGAAAATCGGCTATGATAACGCCGCGAAGATTGCGAAAGCCGCGCATCAGCGTGGCACGACGTTGAAAGAAGAAGCGCTCCGGCTCGGGTTGGTGACCGAAGCCGAATTCGATCGCCTCGTCCGCCCGGACAAAATGACACATCCGGGCTAAGCCGAGTTAGCAATAAGCGCAAACTCGAATACGCCATCACGGAAATTGATGTAAATCATATCCCTCGCGTGCGCAGATTGATCAACTTGTTCCCGCAGTGTTGCGGTTGGTCGTGTGAGCCGTTTTGGCGAAGCAGATTTGGCAGCACCTGCAGCGGTAAGGACTGTGTTCTTGATGGTGATCGAGCCGCCTATGGCTTCGTGCATTCGTGCCCGGCCCGTAAGCGCCGCCCGTTGCCGATTTAGTCGATAATGGGTGCCCGTTATGGCGGACTTGGTCAATTTTAAACGTTTCAAGAAACGAGCCGAGCGGGAAGCAGCCGCTCAGCTCGCCGACGTCAATCGTGCGCGGTTTGGGCGGACCAAATCGCAGCGCGCTCTCGACGATCATCGGGTCAGCCGCGCCAATGAACTGCTCGATCAACACAAAATCGGGGGCGAGGACGCGTCATGAAATCGCCGGTGGTCAAACGGTCGATCGTGGTCGCGGGCCACAAGACCAGTGTCAGCCTCGAAGAGGCTTTTTGGAACGGCATGAAGGAAATCTCCAGCGTGCGGGACATGACTTTGTCCGAGCTCGTCGGAGAGATCGACAGCAACCGTCAGCAGGGCAATCTGTCCTCGGCGATTCGCCTGTTCGTGCTGGATTACTTCCGCAGCCGCGCGCTGCAGCAGCCGCAGCAGCCGCAGCAGCCTCAGCAGCCAGCAGCGGCGGAAGCGAAGGCCGATAGCAGTCTGGTCGCGCACTGATCCGCTCCGGCGATCGGTGCGCTAACGAAAGCGGCTCTGCTTCTCTTGGAAGCAGAGTTCGCTGAACTGGATGCTCGCCACAGGCACGATCTCACGGCGACGAGGTGCGTAGCGTGTGTCGAACTACGAGGCTAGGTGCCACGGGCACTGAGTCGCCCTATCTCGCGTGCCGCCCGGCTTTGCGGGTGCAGCTTCAGTCTAATTAGTTCGCTTTGAACTGAGCCCGCAAGGTGGTCGCCACAAGTACAACCTCATGGTGAGGAGGCGCGGAGCGCCGTCTCGAACCATCGGCCACCCGCGCCGCGTGGCCACATCCTTCGAGACGCCCAGCTTCGCCGCGTGCTCAGACTCTGATTCAGACTGACGACGAATCCTCGGCCACTTTTTTTTGCAGTCGGTTAGTTTGCTCACGATCTCCGTCATGGCCGGGCTTGCCTCGGCATCCACGCCTTTGCTGCATTTCCCGCAGCAAGGCGTGGATGCCCGGCACAACGCCGGAAGCGACGCGTGTCATTCCAGACGGCCTATGGTTCGAGACGCACTCCGCGCCTGCTCACTATGAGGGTGTAGTTGGGGGGCCGTCCCGATTCGCCAACTCTGTTTTTCTCTAGAACTGAACCGCCCTAATACGCCGTCCGCGAATCGTTTGGAGGCGTCAGCACCAATGGCGGGCGCGGCCGCGACGACGCGCGCGCGTCGCCTGGAGCCGGCTTGATTTCCAGGGGCGGCGGCAGCGGCTGCACCCTGTCGTGCGACCCTGGCAGATCGCGGGGATGCGGTGCAGGCTCGTTCGGAACAGCTGCCGGCGCCGGCCGGGGCGGCGGTGAGGCTGTACGCGGCTTCGGCGGTGGTGCGCGTCGCGGATCGATATCGGGCAGCGGCACAAGTGGTGGCGCCGCTGCTTCCGCCGGGGGCGCTGCCTGTCCGCCGCCTTCCGACGCAGCGGCAGGCGCACCCGTCGGCGTGGTGCCGTCGGGTTTGCGGCGGTCCTGGGCCGTGCCATTCGGCCCCGCCTTGTCTTGTCCAGCTTTGTCTTGAGCGCCACCCTGCACAGCGTCGTCTCGGGCGTCGTTCGCCGGGGCTGGACCTGGCGGCGGCGGCGCAGGCGCCTGCGGGCCCGGTCGCGCTGCCGGTAATACCGGCGGGCGCGCCTGCTGCTCCAGCGTCTGCAGCTTCCTGGTTTCACGCTCGATCCGCTTGACCGTCAGCCAGGACGACAGTGCCGACAGATCGACATTGCGCGTCAGCCGCTCCGGCGGCCCGGCTGCGAAAATCCGGATCTCGGGCGGCAGCCCCGGACCGGTGCCGGTCATCGTCAGCGTCGCGCGGATGTCCGCCTGCCCGGCCGGAATGTCGTAGCCTCCGGAGATCACCGCGCGAGCCCCCTTGGTCTGAAGACTGGTCGGCGCGACCCGAAGCCGGCCATCGGCGAGACTGATCGGCATCTCGACGGCGTCCGCCATGAACGGTCCGGCGGCGAGCGCGGGCTCGATCATCTTGGCCAGACTGGTATCGTCCACCGGCTGCGCCGACTCGCCGGCGCGCATTGCCACGTCGAACGCCTTGGGGTCGAGCGCCGGAATCTGCGCCCGCTCCAGCTTGAGCGTGCCGCCGCCGGCGAGCGCCCCGCTGAGCGCCGACGGGCTGCGGCCGATGCTGTCCAGCGTCATCTGCAGCGACGCTTTCGCCGCCGGCATCACCTGATTGCCGAAGCGCAGCGCCGATGCTGTGGCGCCGGTCACCCCGATATTGGCGTCGAGCGACACGCCGGCATCGCCTGGCCGAGCGTGCATCAGCACTTTGGCGTCGCCGCCCCCGAGCTTGCCGTTGGCGTCGAGTGTCAGCATCCGGCCATCGTGGCGCAGCGTGCCGCCGAACGGCTGCAGTTCGGAGCCGCCCGGCAGGATGGCGCGCAAGCTCTGGAAGCTGATCTTGCCGCGCCAGCCGCGCAGCAGTCCAGGCCCGAGCGGCTCGGCCGGATCGCGGCCGGCGACGCCGAGCGCCAGCTGCAGCGCCGGGCCGAGCGCGAGCGTATCGAGCCCGGCTTCGCCATCGACCTCGGCCTGCTCACCAAGCGTCAGCGCCAGCCGTCCGCGGAGGCGTGCCCCGCCAAGGCCGGCGTCGATCTCGTTGAACGTCAACTGCCGACCGGCAACCGCGAGCCGCGACGTCGCGCTGATCCGCGTCGCGCCGGCGTCCGCTCCCTTCAGCTCGAGCAGCGGCGTCAGATCGAGCCGCCGGGCGTTCAGTGATAGGACGGCCTTCGGCTCCGCCGCCCACGGCTCGGCGGTCCCATCGGCCTCGACGTCGAACGCGCCGCCGGCCAGCCGTGCCTTCATCTTGAGCGCGCCTTGCCAGGTGCCGGTCGCGGTCGCGTCGAGCGTCGCTGCGCCCTCGCCGGCCGCGAAGCTGCGATCGAGGCCGAGCAGAGCCAGCAACGCGCCGCCGCGCGCCGCAGTCAGTTTGCTTTCGGCGCCAAAATCGATCTGGCCGAGCGCGGCGGCGTCGAGCTCGCCGACATCGGCAATCTTGGGAGTGGCGGTCAGCAAGGCGCGGCCACGGAGCTGCGGCGAGTCGATCTGCACGACGCCCGCAGCCTTGACCTGCCCGGCCTTGGCCCTGTCGTGATCCAGCGAGAGCTGAAGCGACACTTGGCTGGCGCCCGG
Source organism: Rhodopseudomonas palustris (assembly GCF_003591005.1). Taxonomy (GTDB): domain Bacteria; phylum Pseudomonadota; class Alphaproteobacteria; order Rhizobiales; family Xanthobacteraceae; genus Rhodopseudomonas; species Rhodopseudomonas palustris_K. The sequence continues at coordinate 5,349 of NZ_QYYD01000025.1, read as the reverse complement.
CGTATCGCCGATCGCCTTCAGCCGCGTCGCCACCGCCGGCGCGATCGGCTCCAGCGCCTGGACGATCGGCCCCAGCGCCGGCGCGCTCGCCTTCAGATTGAGCCGCCCGGTGGCACTGGGGCGATCGAGCGTCCCGTCACCTTCCAGCGCAACGCCACTGGCACTCCCGGCGCGGAGCTGATCCAGCGTCAGCGTCCCCGGCCCATAGCCGACCTTCACAACCAGAGGACGCCAGCTCTGCCCGCTGGCCCGCGACCGCGCCTCGCGGACATCGAGGGCCAATTTGGCTTGCGCCGGCCAGCTTTCGCGCGGTCCAGCGAGCGAACTCACCAGTCCCGACGCGCTGTCGAGATCGACCCGATCGCCGGCCAGCGTCGCGTCGAACCGGCCGCCCGGCTCCGCGGCGCTCGACCGATAGGCGATGCGTCCTTGCAGCGTGCCGCCGTCGGCTTCGATCTTCAGCGGATCGATCGCCAGACTGCCGGGCGCCGCGGCAACGTTGCCCTGTATGCGCAGCGGCCTCGGCGTGCTGCCGGGGGTCGGCGCCCGCCCTTGCAGCCATGCACTGAGCAGATCCGGATCGGCGGAGTCGAGCGTGACCGTGCCTTGGAACTGGTCGGCCGCTGTGGCAGCTGCCCCGCCGCTCACAGCCAAGCGCGATCCGCCGGGGGCGCGCAGATCGAGCCGCTCCACCCGCCAGGCGTCGCCGTCAGCGCGCAGCTCGGCGGTGATGTCGGTCAGAGGGCGGGCGCCGAGCATGATCTGCTCGGCGTCGAAGGCGATCTTCATCGGCAGTGGCGGAGCTGGCAGATCGCCGGCCAGCGCGCGCAGCCGCGGCAGCCAAGCATCGCCCTCCGCTCCCAGCAGCCGGTCACCGTCGAGCTGGCGGCCGGTCAGCTTCGCGGTCAGTAGCGGCGCCGCGCCGAGCCGGACATTGCCGGAGCCGGCGAGCTTCACGGCGCGCTCCTCGGGCCCCCATGAGGTTTCGAGCTGATCCAGCACCAGTAGCGCCGGATCGGCCTTCAGCTTGGCCGAGATCCGCCACGGCGTCCGCGGCGGATCGACCGCAGCCGTCGCCGTCAGCACTGCGCTGCCGTCGAACCGCGGCGAGCGCTCCTCGAAGGTCAACACGCCGTCGAGATCGGTCGACAGCCCGGCACCTGCCTGTTCGACGCCGATCCGCAGCCGCGTGCCGGTCCCGTCGGTCGAGCGACCAGCCGACAGACGGAATGGATAGCGGTTGCCGTTGTAGGTAAAATTGCCGTCGCCGCGCAGCGCGCTGGCCTGTGCGCGCAGGTCGCCGGCGAAAGCGATATCGCTGAGTTCAATCGTCGAGCGGCTGGCGGCATCGTGCAATGCGATCCGGCCGGTGACATTGAGCCGGTCGATCGTCAGCGCCGCCAGATTGGAGAGCCCGGCGGCCGGCCAGTCGAACCGCCCGTTGGCGTCGAGGCCGAGATCGAGCGAGACGCCGTTGACCGACAGCTCGTCCGCCCGCCACTCGCCGCGCATCAGCGATCCGAGGCTGAACTCGACATCGAGCTTGGCGGCGCGGATGCGGCCGGGATCATTGGCGCCCCCGACAGTCACATCGCGCAGCCGCAGCGTCGGGGTCGGTAACAACCGGGCGTCGAGTGGGCCCGCCACCCGCACCGGCGCGCCGGCAAGCCGGGTCGCCTCGGCCTCGAACTGATCCCGGAACTGATTCCAGTCGATCACGAACGGCCCCACCAGGGCGGCAAGCAGCGCCAGGATCAGCGCAAGGGCCAGACCGAGCAAGGTGGTTTGCAACGCGGTGTCCCCTCGGGCGAGCGGATGCCCCGGCCAGCATCACGCCAACGATCAATAACTCCGTTGTTTCAACGCGTAACGACTAACTATGGCGAACTCACAGCAAATTCTGTGCGACTTGCCGTGAGCCCAAAACGACAGGACTTCAAACCCCTTGCGGCAGGATCTTGCCGGGATTGAAGATGTTCTGCGGGTCAAGCGCCTGTTTGATCGCCCGCATCGCCTGCAGCGCCTCGAGCCCGAGTTCGCCTCGCAGATACTTCTGCTTGCCCTGGCCGACGCCGTGCTCGCCGGTGCAGGTGCCGTCCATCGCCTGCGCCCGCTCGACCAGCCGGTGCATGAACTCGTCGGCCCGCGCCATCTCGTCGGTGTCGTTGACGTCGCACAGCAACGAGCAATGGAAGTTGCCGTCGCCGACATGGCCGACGATCGGCGCCAGCAGACCGAGCCGCTGCATGTCCTGCTCCGTCTCGCCAACGCAATCCGCCAGTCGCGAGATCGGCACGCACACGTCTGTCGCGACGACGCCGACGCCATCACCCTGACGCAGCGCCCGCACCGACCAATAGGCGTCGTGCCGGGCCTGCCAAAGCTTGTTGCGGTCCTCGGGCCGCGTCGTCCAGGTGAAGTCGCCGCCGCCGCAATCCTTGGCGATCGCGCCGAAGTTCTTCGACTGCTCGCCGACCTCGACCTCGCTGCCGTGAAATTCGAGCAGCAGCAGCGGGGTCTCCGGCAGCGTCAGCTTGGAATAAGCATTGACCGCCTTGACCTGGGCTTCGCTCATCAGCTCGATCCGGGCCAGCGGAATGCCGGTCTGAATCGCCAGGATCACCGCCTGGCAGGCGTCGCTCACCGACGGAAACGAGCAAGCCGCAGCCGCGATGGTCTCCGGGATGCCGCGCAGCTTGATGGTCAGTTCCGAGATGATGCCGAGCGTGCCTTCACTGCCGACAAACAGATGCGTCAGGTCGTAGCCGGCCGACGACTTCTTGGCCCGGGTGCCGGTGGTGATGATCTCGCCGTCGCCGCGCACCACCTTCAGCGCCAAAACATTGTCGCGCATGGTGCCGTAGCGGACCGCGTTGGTGCCGGAGGCGCGGGTCGCCGCCATGCCGCCGATCGAGGCGTCGGCACCGGGATCGATCGGAAAGAACAGACCCTGGTCGCGCAGGTTCTCATTCAGCGCCTTGCGGGTGACGCCGGGCTGGATCACGCAGTCGAGATCCTCGGCATGCACGGCGAGAATCTTGTTCATGTCCCGCAGGTCGATGCAGATGCCACCGGCCGGGGCGTTGACGTGGCCTTCCAGCGAGGTCCCGGTGCCGAACGCGATCACGGGCACGCGGTGCTGCGCACAGATCCGCACCACGTCCTGAATGTCCGCGGTCTCCTGCGCCATCACCACTGCGTCCGGCGGTTGGTTCGGCAGCCAGGTCGTGGTGTGACCATGCTGTTCGCGCACCGCCAGCGAGGTGACGAGGCGGTTGCCGAACCGGGCTGCGAGCGCTTCAATGGCGCTGGCGACCGCCTTCGGTTCTGCGCGCTGCGGAATGTTGGTGATGGTCAGACCCACGATAAAAATCCTCCGGCTCGCGGGCGACCGTGGCAAAGGTTACCGGAGGGGTCAAGGGAGGCAGGATTGACTTTGGAAGTAGATCGCAACGCCGAAGCAGGCAGCATCGCGGCTCCGTTCGTCACCACGGTGATGCAGATCGAGCCGGGCTGGATCGACTACAACGGCCATCTCAACATGGCCTATTACAACGTGCTGTTCGATCGTGCGATCGATCAGATGTGGCTCGAGCTCGGCATTGGCCCGGACTATCTGAAAACTCGCGGCGGCTCGACCTTCACGGCCGAATGCCATGTCCGCTACCTGCGGGAGGTGCATCTCGGCGATCCGGTGCGGGTGCACGTGTACTTGATCGCAGCGGACGAAAAACGCATCCACACGTTTGAAGAACTGCGTCACGCCGACGAGGGCTGGCTGTCGGCCACCTCGGAGAACATGACGATGCATGTCGACATGGCCGTTCGCAAGGTGGCGCCGTTTCCGCCCGATATCAAGGCGCGCGTGGATCAGGTGGCGGCCGCGCATCGCACGCTTGAAAAGCCCGAGGGCATCGGACGCAGCGTCGCGATGCCCTCGAAGCGAAGTTAGTGCTGCCTGCTAGACGCGGGAGCGGCCGCGCACCAGGTGAACCACCGCCGAGATCAGGAACAGCGCGATCGCGATGAAGAAGATGATCTTGGCGATTTCGATCGAAGCACCGGCGATACCGCCAAAGCCGAGCAGACCGGCGATCAGCGCGACGACGAGGAAAGTGACGACCCAACCCAGCATGACATGCTCTCCGTTCGCTTCGGGACGGCCCAGCGGCGATATCCCTTGACATTTGGCTTGGCTACGTGCAGCCGCACCGACTGAACCAACAATCCGGGGCGGGAACGAAAGTTCCGACGCGGTCGGTGTTGCCCTGCAGCTTCATTTGTTGCCGCAGCCGGAACGAAAGCGGGGTCGCGGCGCGGCCATGCAGCCGCATGCCTGTCGCCGGTAGCCGCCAGCGCCTATATGGCTGGACAATCCTGCTATGAAGGCTCCCCTTTCCGCACCCGCGGTGCCATCGTGGGGCAAAGACGAGTCGCATGACTGAACCGAACAAGCGCGCCAACCTCGACCTCTCCGGCTATCAGCCCGCCGCCGGCGGCATCGCCGCGCGCGCGCGCGCCGCTGCGGCACCGGCCTATCTGTCGGGCCTCAATCCGGAGCAGCGCGACGCCGTCGAGACGCTCGATGGACCCGTTCTGGTGCTGGCCGGTGCCGGCACCGGCAAGACGCGCGTGCTGACCACGCGCATCGCCCACATCCTCTCCACCGGCCGCGCCCGCCCCGCCGAGATCCTGTCGGTGACCTTCACCAACAAGGCCGCGCGCGAGATGAAGCTGCGGCTCGGCCAGATGCTCGGCCAGGCGGTCGAAGGCATGCCGTGGCTCGGCACCTTCCACTCCATCGGCGGCCGCATCCTGCGCTATCACGCCGAGCTGGTGCAGCTGACCTCGAACTTCACGGTGCTCGACACCGACGATCAGATCCGGCTGCTGAAGCAACTGCTCGCCGCCGACAATATCGACGACAAGCGCTGGCCGGCGCGGATGCTGGCCGGGCTGATCGACGGCTGGAAAAACCGCGGCCTGACGCCGTCGCAAGTCCCGCCCGGCGAAGCCGCCAGCTTCGGCAACGGCCGCGGCGGCAAGCTCTACGCGCAATATCAGGAGCGGCTGAAAACCCTCAACGCCGCCGATTTCGGCGATCTGCTGCTGGAAGGCATCCGGCTGTTCCGCGAGCACCCCGACGTGCTGCGGCAGTATCAGAACCGCTTCAAGTTCATCCTGGTCGACGAGTACCAGGACACCAACGTCGCGCAGTATCTGTGGCTGCGCCTGCTGTCGCAGGCGCCAGGCCAGACCTCTCCCCGCGTGGGGGGGGTGGTTTGGTAGGGCCGCGGGGCGGGGGGGGGGGGGCCGCCCCCCATCAACGGCGGAACCCCCCGGCTGATT
>NZ_QYYD01000024.1 GCF_003591005.1 Rhodopseudomonas palustris | reverse complement strand
GCTCCCTCGTCTGAAGTTACGACAACCTCAGTCTGGCACATCGATGCCGTTCGGGGGCCGTCCACCCCATCATTCCGGGGCGCGAACGCAGTTCGCGAACCCGGAATCTCGCAACGTTCTGCGGCTCCGTCGTTTCCCCGACTTCGAGATTCCGGGTTCGCGCGCAAGAGCGCGCGCCCCGGAATGACGTCGCGGGGGAGGGAAGAGGGCGCTTGGAGCGTCGAGGCACATCGGTCAACACGCGCCAGCCCCAAGCGCTGTCATTCCGGGGCGCGAACGCAGTTCGCGAACCCGGAATCTCGCAACGTTCTGCGACTCCGTCGTTTCCCCGACTTCGAGATTCCGGGTTCGCGCGCAAGAGCGCGCGCCCCGGAATGACGTTGCGGGGAGGGGGAGAGGGCGCTTAAAGCGTCGAGGCACATCGGTCAACACGCGCCAGCCACAAGCACCGTCATTCCGGGGCGCGAACGTAGTTCGCGAACCCGGAATCTCGCAACGTTCTGCGACTCTGTCGTTTCCCCGACTTTGAGATTCCGGGTTCGCGCGCAAAGAGCGCGCGCCCCGGAATGACGTTGCGGGGAGGGGGAGAGGGCGCTTAAAGCGTCGAGGCCCATCGGTCAACACGCGCCAGCCCCAAGCGCTGTCATTCCGGGGCGCGAACGTAGTTCGCGAACCCGGAATCTCGCAACGTTCTGCGACTCCGTCGTTTCCCCAACTTCGAGATTCCGGGTTCGCGCAAAGGGCGCGCGCCCGGAATGACGGGGAGAGGACGCGCCAAACAAAAACCCCGCCATTACTGGCGGGGCTGGAGGCTCTCGGGTGAGCGCGAGGCGCACTCAGTAGAAGGCAATCAGGCCGGGATGCGGACGTCGTCTTCGGTCGGCTCGCGCAGCACGTAGCCGCGGCCCCACACCGTCTCGATGAAGTTGCGGCCGTCGGAAGCGTTAGCCAGCTTCTTGCGCAGCTTGCAGATGAAGACGTCGATGATCTTCAGCTCGGGCTCGTCCATGCCCCCGTAGAGATGGTTGAGGAACATTTCCTTGGTCAGCGTGGTGCCCTTGCGCAAGCTGAGCAGCTCCAGCATCTGATATTCCTTGCCGGTCAGATGCACGCGCTGGCCACCGACTTCGACCGTCTTGGTGTCGAGATTGACGACGAGGTCGCCGGTCTGGATCACCGACTGGGCATGGCCCTTCGAGCGGCGAACGATAGCGTGGATGCGGGCGACCAGCTCGTCCTTGTGGAACGGCTTGGTCATGTAGTCGTCGGCGCCGACGCCGAGACCCTTCACCTTGTCCTCGATGCCGGCGAGGCCGGACAGGATCAGGATCGGAGTCTTGATCTTGGAAACGCGCAGCTGCTTGAGAACATCGTAGCCGGACATGTCCGGCAGGTTCAGATCGAGCAGGATGATGTCGTAGTCGTACAATTTGCCGAGGTCGACGCCTTCTTCACCGAGATCTGTCGTGTAGACATTGAAACTCTCGGATTTGAGCATCAATTCGATCGACTGCGCGGTTGCGCTGTCATCTTCAATCAGCAATACGCGCATGCCAGTCCCCTTATAGCGCCGCTCCGGGCGTCAGGCGTCCGCACTACCTGCGGCACTGGAAACGCCTCTGAACAACTGATTCGGATCCTGACGAGGTATGGTTAACAAATCCTGATTCCGGTCCGCAAGGTCTGTTCGTGCAATTTTTGCAGAATCGACTTAAGGTGTTGCGCGGAAGCAGCTTTTCGTTATCCGGCCTCTTCAAGTTTCACATTAAGAGTCAGCGTCAACCGACTCCCGCGACTCACCCTTCGTTCTGACGGGCGAGCACGTTCAGCCACCAAAGACAGTGACGCAATGATTAACGATGCGGGTAAACACGAAGTTAAGGTGACATCGAGGGTCCGCACAAACTTAAGGTTTTCGCAATGAAGGCCCTGGCGGAACAGATCAGCGATCTGGACGGCGTCAACATCTACGGCCGTGTCGTCGGTGTTCGTGGACTGATGGTCGAGATCGCCGGGCCGATCCATGCGATGTCGGTCGGCGCGAGAATCGTCGTGGAAACGGGCGGAAGTCGGACCATTCCGTGTGAGGTGATCGGTTTCACCGGCAACAACGCGATGGTGATGCCGTTCGCCGGGCTCGAAGGCGTTCGCCGCGGCTGCCGCGCGGTGATCGCCAATTCGGCCGCGCAGGTGCGGCCGTGCGAGGCGTGGCTTGGCCGCGTCGTTAATGCTTTGGGCGAGCCGATCGACGGCAAGGGGCCGCTGCCGCAGGGGCCGTCGCCGATGGCTTTCCGCAATTCGCCGCCCCCGGCGCATTCGCGCAAGCGCGTGGGCGTGCCGCTGGATCTCGGGGTGCGGGCGCTCAACACCTTTCTCACCTGTTGCCGCGGTCAGCGCATGGGCATCTTCGCCGGTTCCGGCGTCGGCAAGTCGGTGTTGCTGTCGATGCTGGCGCGCAACGTCGATGCCGCGGTGTCGGTGATCGGCCTGATCGGCGAACGTGGCCGCGAGGTCCAGGAATTCCTGCAGGACGATCTCGGTGAAGAGGGGCTGGCCCGCTCGGTCGTTGTCATCGCGACGTCAGACGAGCCGGCGCTGATGCGCCGGCAGGCCGCCTATTTGACGCTGTCGATCGCCGAGTATTTTCGCGATGAAGATAAAGACGTGCTCTGCCTGATGGATTCGGTGACGCGTTTCGCCATGGCGCAGCGTGAGATCGGTCTCTCTGCGGGGGAGCCGCCGACGGCGAAAGGTTATACGCCGACGGTGTTCACCGAGTTGCCCAAGCTGCTGGAGCGGGCCGGGCCGGGGCTCGGGGAGGGCACCATCAGCGGCATCTTCACCGTCCTGGTCGACGGCGACGACCACAACGAGCCGGTCGCCGACGCGGTGCGCGGCATACTCGACGGCCACATCGTGATGCAGCGCTCGATCGCGGAGCGAGGCCGCTACCCCGCAATCAACGTCCTGAAGTCGGTGTCGCGAACTATGCCGCGGTCGTGCGATCCGGCCTATTTGCCGGTGATCAAGCGGGCCCGCCAGGTGATGGCGACCTATGCCGACATGGAAGAACTGATCCGGCTCGGCGCGTATCGGCCGGGCTCCAGCGCCGAAGTCGACGAGGCGGTGCGGCTGCATGAGCCGCTCGAGGCATTTCTGAGCCAGCGCAAGGACGAGGCGACCAGCCTATCCTCAGGTTATGCCCAACTAGACCAGATCCTGAAGTCCGTGGAAACGGAACGCTAACTTTGTCACGTCATCATCCTTGGCACGTCAATCGTTTTGCCGGTTGGCCCCTCGTGGCATGCCGGCAACGTCCCGCGTTGAATCGGGACTTCTGGGGAGTACGAGTCGATGAAGTCACGTGACACGCTGATCCGCTTGAAGAAGTTTCAGGTCGATGAGCGGCGCAGGCGAGTGGCCCAGATCGAGGGAATGATCGCAGACTTTCAGCGCATGTCGGTGGATCTCGAGCGCGAAATCCAGACCGAGCAGGAGCGTGCCGGCATTAGCGATCCCACCCATTTCGCCTATCCGACCTACGCCAAGGCCGCGATCCAGCGCCGCGAAAATCTTACCCGATCTGCGGATGAGCTGCGGGTGCAACTCGAAGACGCCCGGGCGCAACTGTCGGAAGCCTTCGACGAACTGAAGAAGGTCGAGTTGCTCGACGAGCGCGACCAGGCGCGCGAACGGGCCGAGGAAAGCGCACGCGAGCAGGCCGACATGGACAGCATTGGCCTGATGCGCTCCCGGCTCGGCGCGATCGCCTGACGGCCTCTCATCGGGAAAGCCGCGAAGCCCGGGCCACACCCCGGGCTTTTTCGCGTGGGGTATCCACAAGAGCGACGTTCGCGCCGTGGCGGATCACCGCGACGCACGATATGTTGCCAACGGCCGAGCCAATCGGTCGAAGCGACCGGGACGGCGCACGGCGGCCGGGGTGGAGACTGAATGCTGACGTCGGCTGAGCTGGTCTGGCTGATCGCCGCTGTGGCCAAGGGGGACCAGGCGGCCTTCGAGCGGCTCTACAATGCCACGCGCGCGAAACTCTACGGCGTGGTGCTCCGTATATTGAGACGTCAGGATCTCGCGGAAGAAGTCGTCCAGGAAGCTTACGTCAAGATCTGGAACAGCGCAGGAACGTTCAATCCTGGCGTTGCTTCTCCGATCACCTGGATGGCGTCGATTGCGCGTAACCGGGCGATCGACGTCGCGCGCAAGCGCAGTGAAGTCTCAATCGAGGACGAGCCGTCCGCACAGGAGGCCGCTGCCGATTCGCCGGACCCGCTGGCGCGCCGCGAGATGACCGAAGAATTGAAGCGACTGCTCGAATGCGTCGGCCGGCTTGAGCCGGACCGCCAGAAACTCGTGCTGCTCGCTTACTACAATGGTTGGAGCCGCGACCAACTCGCGGCGAAGTTCGATGCGCCGGTGAACACGGTCAAGACCTGGCTTCGCCGCAGTCTGCTCGATGTTCGGGAGTGTTTGGGACTCGTCTGATGGCCATGAGCGAAGACCATATCGCGCTCGCCGCGGAATACGCGCTCGGCACCCTCGATGCCGACGAGCGGGCGCAGGTCGAGGCCATGATGGTCGCCGACAAGGACTACGCGGCCGTCGTCGAGTCGTGGGAAATCAGGCTGAGCGTGCTCAACCAGATGGTCGGCGGCGTCGAGCCGTCGCCGCAGGTGTGGGAGCGGATCAAGGCGGCGATCAACGAGTCCAGCGAGCAGCAGGCGTTCGCGCTGCCGGCCGCGCCGGCTGTTGCCGTCGAAGCTGACCCCAAGACCGATGCCACGATGGTGCCGCCGACGCCCGCCAACGATACGGGCTCCGGCCTCAGCCCGGAATCGATGCGGGTCGTTCGTTTCGCCAAGCAGACCTATGTCTGGAAGCGTGTCGCCGGCGTGGCTGGCGCCGTGGCGGCGTCGCTGGCGCTGATCCTTGGCGCCCAGCTGTATCAGCCCGATCTGCTGCCGAATGGACTGCGGCCGCCGATCCGCACGCAGATCGTGAAGGTTGAGACGCCGCCGGCGGCGGTGCCGGCGCAGTACGTCGCGGTGTTGCAGCAGGACGGCAATTCGCCTGCCTTCATTCTCACCGTCGACCCGGCCAACAAGATGTTCATGGTGCGCCGCGTGGCGGCGACTCCGGAGCCCGGCAAGAGCTACGAATTGTGGCTGGTGTCCGACAAGCTGCAAAAGCCGCGTTCGCTCGGCGTGATCGGCAGCCACGACTTCACGATGAATCCGGCGATGGCGTCGTACGACCCCGAGATGGTCAGCAAAGCGACCTACGCGGTAACGATCGAGCCCGAAGGCGGCTCACCCACTGGCGTCGCCACCGGTCCCATCGTGTACTCCGGCAAGCTGGTCGAAAGCATGCCCCCGATGCCGGTGCGTCCGAAGCAATAGGACTTACTCCGTCGTTGGGCTCGCAATGACGCTGCAATCAGTCCGTCGAAAATCGCTTCAGAAAAGGAGAAAGCGCCCGTGGGGAGCGGGCGCTTTCTGGGCAATCCACTTGGGGCGAGTGGATCGCTGCATCACACGCGAGGGGCCTGGGGGCTTTGTCAGGCGGCGCGTGAATGCAATTCGGGCAAAATTCAGCGAATGGCGGTATTCGTCGTTGTGGTCACCAAAACCGGCTTGTCGGCTTTGATCACGCGCGCCGTCTGGGTGTAGCTATCGCTCGAGCCTAGACGTGCCGAAATTCCGAGACCGGCCACGGCGATACCAGCGACCAGCGCAACCACGACCACCTTCAGGTGGGTCGAACGATCGGCGCTATAGATCGAATGGTTCATGATCAGCCTCCTGGTGTCCGTCTCCGGCTTCGAAGATTGGTAGTTGCAGTCCCGAAGCAGGTTCAAACATCTCGCCGAACAAACGTAGTCCATCGCGATCCCGTTCCCAATATTCGATCACAAGCCGGTGATAAGACTTGAACGGTCGCGAGGGTGCACCTGCGAACGACCGAAAAAGATGTGAAAGGTCAGTGTAATAGGCCAAATTCGAGGCGCTCGGACAATCTGGCGTCGTTTACCTTCGATCAATCCGCCCGTGCTTGTTCCGCTTGAATGTGACGGAAATGTCGCGCCCGGCGGCGGGCTCGCCGAATCAGACACTCCCCACCGTCTTCAGTCGAGCGCGGGGATGGATTTCAGCCTGCGATAACACCGTGGTCTGCGCCCGGAAGCGTTCCACCAGCGAGCGCACGAACGGCCGGATCGCCGAGGAGGTGACCAGCACCGGTGCCTCGCCCTCGCGCGCAGCCTGTTCAAACTTGTCGCGCACGGCCGTCATGAACTCCGACAGTTTCGACGGCGCCATCGCCAAGCTGCGCTCGTCGCCCTGGCCGACGATCGATTCGGCGAACGCTTGCTCCCATTTCGCCGACAGCGCGATCAGCGGCAGGTAGCCGTTGTACGAGGTGTTCTGCGCGCAGATCTGCCGCGCCAGTCGGGCGCGGACGTGCTCGACGATCGACGATGGGTTGCGCGAGAACGCGAGGGCGTCGGCGATACCTTCGAGGATGGTCGACAGGTCGCGGATCGAAATCCGCTCGGCAAGCAGCAGCTGCAGCACGCGCTGGATGCCCGACACGGTGATCTGGCCCGGCACGATGTCCTTGACCAGTTCGGCCTGTTCGGCGGGCAGATCCTTCAGCAGCTTCTGCGTCTCGCCGTACGACAGCAGGTCCGACATGTTGCCCTTGAGCAGTTCGGTCAGATGCGTCGACAGCACCGTGGCGGCGTCCACCACGGTGTAGCCCTTGAGCGACGCCTCCTCCTTGAACGCAGCGTCCACCCAGGTCGCCGGCAGGCCGAAGGTCGGCTCGGTGGTGTGGATGCCCGGCACGGTCACATGGTCGCCGTTCGGGTCCATCACCATGAACTGGTTCGGCCAGATCCGGCCGGTACCGGCGTCGACCTCCTTGATCTTGATGACGTAGGTGTTGGCTTCGAGCTGGACGTTGTCGAGGATGCGCACCGCCGGCATCACGAAGCCCATCTCGATCGCCAGCGAGCGGCGCAGCGCCTTGATCTGCTCGGTGAGGCGGTCCTGACCGTCGGGGCCGTTGACCAGCGGCAGCAGCGCGTAGCCGAGCTCGATCTTGAGGTCGTCGATCTTCAGCGCCGCGCTGATCGGCTCCTCGGCAGCCGCGGCTGCGGCGGCCGCCAATCCGGCGGGCGACTGCGCGGCGGCCACATCCGCTGCCGCCTTGGTTTCGGTCTTGCGCCGGCTCGCCTTGACGGCCAGCCACGCCGCGCCGCCGCCGAGCGCCAAAAATGGCAGGGTCGGGATGCCGGGCAGCGCGGCCAGCACCAGCATCACGCCGGCCGCCATGCCGAGCGCCTGCGGATAGCCGGACAGCTGGCCCATCAGCGCCTTGTCGGCGGAGCCGGAGATGCCGGCCTTCGACACCAGCAGGCCCGCGGCGGTCGAGACGATCAGCGCCGGCACCTGGGTGACCAGGCCGTCGCCGACCGTCAGCAGCGTATAGGTGTGGCCGGCTTCGGCGAACGACAGGCCCTGCTGGGCGACGCCGATGATGATGCCGCCGATGACATTGATGAACACCACCAGCAGGCCTGCGATGGCGTCACCGCGGACGAACTTCGAGGCGCCGTCCATGGCGCCGAAGAAACCGCTCTCGTCCTCGAGCTCCTTGCGCCGCGTCTTGGCGGTGGCTTCGTCGATCAGGCCGGCGGACAGGTCGGCGTCAATCGCCATCTGCTTGCCGGGCATCGAGTCGAGCTGGAACCGCGCCGCGACTTCGGCGATACGGCCCGAACCCTTGGTGATGACCACGAAGTTGACGATGATCAGGATCGTGAACACGATGATCCCGATCACGAAATTGCCGCCCATCACAAAGTTGCCGAACGCCTCGATGACGTGGCCGGCGGCGGCAGTGCCCTCGTGGCCGTGCGACAGGATGAGCCGGGTCGAGGCCATGTTGAGCGACAGCCGCAGCATGGTCGAGATCAGCAGCACGGTCGGGAACGACGAGAATTCCAGCGGCGCCTGAATGAACAGCGCCGTCATCAGGATCAGAATCGACAGCGTGATCGAGATCGCGAGAAACAGGTCGAGCACGATCGCCGGCAGCGGCAGGATCAGAACGACCAGGATGGTGAGTACGCCGAACGCGAGCGCGAGATCGCCGCGCTTCAGCATCGTGACGATGTCTTTGACGCTGGGAAGACCGCTGCCGGTGCCCGGGCCGACCGTGGTATCCGTCATGTCCGCCTCTTCCCGCCGTATCGGCCTCTGATCGCCCGGCGTCTGCTGCGAGATAGGCGCCGGCCGGTGAGGCCCCGCGGCACCCCGGCCTTTGCCGGGGCAGCGGTCGACGACACCATCACTCGGCAATTTTTGCCGGGTTTATGGTTAGGAAAGGGTTAACAGGGTTAGATTTGTGTCCGGGCGGCCAAGGGGGCTGGCCAAGCTGCTACGGATCAGACCCCCGGCAGCCTCAATCGTGCTTGAAACTCGATCGACTGTGGCTCCGTGTCAAAGGCGGCAGCGATGCTGAATGGCTGGAGCCCCAAATCGCGGCTGGCGTCGATCAATCCGGTGAACGACTCCAGCGTGCAGATGGTGCAATGGACGTCGATATAGCGCTCGAGGCTTTCGGCGGCGTGGTCGAACGGCCATCTGGACGGCGGCAACCCCGCTTCGATCAGGGCGCTGCGGGCGGCCTCGAAGACGGACGCCGGACTTGGACGTTCGCGCCGGTCGAGCAAAGCCCCGACCCATTCCGATAGCTGGGTGATCTGCCGGGGCCGATCGAACGTCACCCGCTTGTCGGGAAGCGCCAGACACAAGGTGCCCCCGGGATTCAGCACCGCCGCGCACTCATTGAGCCATTTGATCGGGTTCGGAACGTGCTCGAACACGTGCGACGCGACGATGTAGTCGAACTTCAGTCCGTTGACGCTCTGCGACAGATCGCTGTGATAGACGAAGTCGATCGGCACGATCGCGTCGCAATCGACATTGGCGTCGTCCTTGTATTTCTGCCTGATCCCTTCGGTCGTATCGTGATCGATGTAGAAGATATTGCTCTGGCTCTTCTGCACCATCGGCGACGTCAGTGGACCGAACTCGAGGCCGGTCGACGTGCTCAAGTCGATCTCACCCAGCATATTCTCGAACTTACCCATTACGGTCCCTTCAACTTCACGATGCTGACGGAGGTGCCAACCGCTATTCGCTGGTTAGGCGACCCGCGTGTCCGAGGTGTCGGATGTTGCGGTCATCCGTCCGGACGAAGCCACACAATCTCGTCCCACCGCAAGCCGCCCGGCTCGCTGCATAGAGGGGCACCGCTGGCGGCTCTTGACCGGCCGGCGCCCCGCGGCAAAGTTGCGGCGTGGAAACGCCTTTATCAACGACCGGCCCAAGGCCGGCATTCGTGCTCGACTCGCGCCAGGCCTGGATCAGGCTGGCGCTGGCGCTGGTCATTGGCTCGATCGGCAGCGTCGGGATGTGGTCGGTCGTGGTGGTGCTGCCGGTGGTGCAGGCCGAGTTTGGCGCCAGCCGCGGCGCGGCGTCGCTGGCCTTCACCATGGCGATGCTCGGCTTCGGGCTCGGCGGCGTCGTCACCGGCAAGCTGACCGACCGGTTCGGCATCGTCGCGGCGATCGGCAGCGGCGTGCTGCTGATCGGGGCCGGCTATGCGGGCGCCGCGCTGTCGGGCGCGCAGTGGCAGTTCAACCTGATGCATCTCGTGATCGGCGTCGGCGCCTCGGCGACGTTCGGGCCGCTGATGGCCGCGGTGTCGCACTGGTTCGAGCGCTATCGCGGCCTCGCGGTCACGATCTCCGCCTCGGGCAATTATCTCGGAGGCGCGATTTGGCCTCCGCTGGTCAACTGGAGCACGCAAACCTATGGCTGGCGCGCCACGCATCTGGCGATCGGTGCGTTCTGCGTTGTGGCCATGACGCTGGTGCTGCTGGTGCTGCGTGCCCGGATGCGCGCGTCCGCGCCGCAAGTTGCCGCCGCGGCCCCGGCGCCGCGCATCGACCTGCAACTACCCACCAACACATTGACGGTGATTCTGTGCGTCGCGTCGATCGCCTGCTGCGTGGCGATGGCGATGCCGCAGGTGCACATCGTCGCCTATTGCGGCGATCTCGGCTACGGCGTCGCCCGCGGCGCCGAGATGCTGTCGCTGATGCTGGCGTTCGGCATCGTCAGCCGGATCGGCTCTGGCTATCTGGCCGATCGCATCGGCGGCATCCCGACGCTGCTGATCGGTGCGTTGGCGCAGGGCGCGGCGCTGCTGTTCTATCTGTTCTTCGACAGCCTGCCGTCGCTCTACGTGATCTCGGCGATGTTCGGCCTGTTCCAGGGCGGCATCGTGCCGGCCTATGCGATCATCGTCCGCGAGGCGATGCCGGCGCGTGAGGCCGCCACTCGCGTCGGCCTCGTCATCCTGGCGTCGGTGATCGGCATGTCGCTCGGCGGCTGGATCTCCGGCGTAATCTTCGACGCCACCGGCTCCTACGCCGCCGCCTTCCTCAACGGCCTCGCCTGGAACGCCGTCAACGTCACCATCGTCACCGCGCTGTGGCTGCGGTCGCGGCGGCGAAGGAGTGGAGCGCGGGTGGCGGTGGCATAAGCGTTGCTCACGGCAATGTGGAGTGCAGCAATGACCAGTCCGGATCTCGCCGGCTTCTACCGCGACTACATCGCCTGCCTCAACCGCCGCGACTGGCCGGCGCTCGGCCGCTTCGTCGCCGAGGACGTGCGCCACAATGGCCGCGCCCTCGGCCTCGCCGGCTATCGCGCGATGCTGGAGCAGGACGTCCGCGACATCCCCGATCTCCGCTTCGAGGTCGCGCTGCTGGTCTGCGAAGCTAACTCCATCGCCTGCCGGCTGTGGTTCGACTGCACCCCGGCCGGCAGCTTCCTCGGCCTACCGGTGAACGGCCGCCGCATCCAATTCGCCGAGAATGTGTTCTACGAGATCCGTGCCGGCAAGATTGCAGAGGTCTGGTCGGTGATCGACAAGGCGGCGGTGGAGGGGCAGTTGGACGGAGGAGGCGAGGCAGGCTGACCGCGAGATGCTGCAGCTCAAGTTAAGACATTAATCTACGACCTAGGTTCCTAAGGCGGTTAGTGATTCTGCATTTGCGTCGGATACAAGTATTCAATGATTCTGGTTCGTAGTTGATGTAAGTGTATTGGGTCTAATTAGTACCTTGTATGATGGGGAAGGTAGGAATGCAAATAGCTCGACCGTAGTCAAAAGTCCGACCGGGTCACTGCCCGGCCGGCTTACTATATGGTAAGCTATACGATGCATGTCATTTGTGATATCGTGAGCTTCTGATGCTCCGAGAAAATCTGAGCTGTCTCCCCGTCCATTCAATATGAATTCCGCGAGTATTGGATCGCGTATGCTTTCGTCAACTACTCTAATGGCCTCGCCAAGCGCAATCTTTGCAATGCAGCGCTCGATGTCGGTTGTAAGCGATCCCCCTGCGAGGCGTTCAGGCACGCGGTCATAACTTAAGTCTATTATAAAGACTTTAGAATGTTTGCCGGCTGCGAAGCCGGTATATTCACGCGCGCTGTGTCGAGACATTTACGAGAACCATCCCCATGCGAAACCCAGATCGAGATCGTAATCGCGTGCCGCTGTATTTGCAGGTCGCCTCGGTGATGCGGCAGCGGATCGAGAGTGGGCATTGGGGCGAGGGCGACAAGATCTCGACGATCGAGGAGCTCGAGGCGGAGTTTAAGGTGGCGCGGATCACGGTGCGGCAGGC
Source organism: Rhodopseudomonas palustris (assembly GCF_003591005.1). Classification (GTDB taxonomy): domain Bacteria; phylum Pseudomonadota; class Alphaproteobacteria; order Rhizobiales; family Xanthobacteraceae; genus Rhodopseudomonas; species Rhodopseudomonas palustris_K. Next base: position 72,218 of record NZ_QYYD01000024.1, on the reverse strand, counting down.
GCTGGATCTGCTGCGCGACGACGGGCTGGTCGAGTCGATCCGCGGCAAGGGCACGTTCGTGTCGGGGCGGCCCAAGGAGAAGCACTGGTTCAATCTCGCCAACGATCTGGAATCGGTGATCGAGTCGGTGCGCGACAACGTCATCAAGGTTGTTCATATCGACGAGCACGCCGCGGCGCCGCCGCTGCGGGACGGCGAGGGCGTGTTGGCGCCCGATTATGTGCAGCTGCGCAGCGTGCAGTTCAGCCGCGGCGAGCCGTTCGCGGTCGCCAATCTGCGGCTGGCGCGTGACATCTACCAGCGCGATCGCCGCACCTTCAATCGCAAGCCGGCGCTGCCGCGCATCATGGAGATGGCCGATATCGACGTCGCCCACGCGCTGCAGACGGTGACGATCGGGGTGGCGGATTGGGAAACGGCGGAACTGCTCCGCGTCGGGCTCGGCGAGCCGACCGCCGACTGCCGGCTGGTGTTGGTCGACGGCGCCAATGTGGCGATCTATGTCGCCGAGTTCCACTATCAGCGCAATTGTTTCGCGCTGCGCCGCGATCTGGTGCCGAAGCCGCGCAAGGTGGTGCGCAAGCTGGCCAAGGCAGGCTGATCAACTGCGCTTGGGCGTTGAGCCCACGCGAGGCGGTTAGAATAACGCGGCTTGAAAATGGAATCGGGCCAGCTGTCGGGAGGCTTGCCCCAAGCTCGACCTCATAGTGAGAGGCGCGAAGCGCCGTCTCGAATCATCGGCCGGAAGGGATCGTGGCCCCATCCTTCGAGACGCCCGGCTCCGCCGGGCTCTCAGAGCGTGGCCGAAAATGTGCCCCTTAAATCAGGCACCTTCCTATCCACGCGTCATGCCCGGCCTTGTGCCGGGCATCCACGCCTTGCTGAAGGACATGCAGAAAAGGCGTGGATGGCCGGGACAAGCCCGGCCATGACGGAGTTTGTGAGCAAACGAACCGACTGCACAATGTGGCCGAGAGTTTGGCTTTAGTTTTGAGTCAGGCTCTCGGGATGAGGATCAACACATGTGGGCAGGGCGAAAGCGCCCACCAATCGATGAACTACTTCAGCGTCGCGCGCTGCTGAACTGCGCTTGCAGCAGCGCCTGGCAGCGGCCGAACAGGCTGGGCCGTTGCGTCTGTTGCGGCTGCGACCATCGAGCCGGTGCGTCGTCATGGGCTTCGGGAGCCGGATAATACACCGGCAGTCCGGAGGCGGCGGAAGCGGCGATGTCAAGTACGACGGGACGCGCGTCAGCGAGATTCATCAGCGAGCTCCTGCGACTGTGGGGATCCGCCAACGGAATGTCCCCCGTGCGTTGATCCTACGAGCGCGCCTGCCTGGGGCAAGGTCGCTTTGCAGCAGGCGGCGCATAAAATGTTCGCAGCGTGCACCAGTTTCGATCATCCGTGGATCTCGGTGGCCGCCGAGACTTTCGCGGACTTGCCGTTGGTGGTCGTTCTCGACGAACGTGCCGCGGCCTCGGCTTCGATCAGCTTGTCGACCATGCGCCGCATCCGCATCGGCGCTGCGTCGATGCCGAGAATGATGCGCTTGAAGTCCGGCGCGCGCTCTTCCTCGAGCTGGATGCGCTCGAGGATCACCTTGTCCTCGCGGAACGCCATGTCGAGGCTGGCGCTGAGGTCGGCGTCCATCTCGAATTCGTTGGTGCGGAAGTTGCGAACGTGGAACCAGTGCTGCAGCACGGTGCGCTCGTCGACCGGCGTCAGCACGTGGCAGGTGAACATCTGTGTGCCCTCGGCGCGGCGCTCCATGTCCGGAATGCTGCCGGTCGGGCACGAGCCCATGTCGATCTTGAAGTAGCTGGGCGTACTGTACGTGTAGTAGTGCCAGCGATCGACCATGCCGGTGAGGCCGCCGAATTTGGCGAACACGCCGATCGGCGCCGCATTGCGGATCCAGCGCCAGACGCAGATCTCGTTGCCGTGATACTCGTTGTTGACCGGCACACTGGCGCCGGCCGGAGTGCCGAGCGTGGTGGCGTGGACGAAGGTGACATGCGCCGGATCGAGCAGATTGTCGCACAGGCTGAGATAGTTGCACTCGATCCGCAGGGTGTCGCCCTGCACCGCGTGCCAGGACGGGTCGTCGTATTGCTCGATATGGAAGATCTTGCCCGGATCGGCGTTGGCGGGATCGCCCATATACAGCCAGACCAGCCCGTACTTCACCTGCACCGGAAACGCGCGCACCAGCGCGCGGCCCGGGATGATGTCCTGCCCCGGGATCAGTACGCATTTGCCGCTGCAGTCGAACGTCATGCCGTGATAGCCGCATTCGATGTCGTCGCCCTTGAGGCGGCCGAGCGACAGCGGCGCGAGGCGATGCGGGCAGGCGTCCTGCAGCGCGGCAATGCCGCCGTCCTGCAGCCGATAGATCACGATCGGCTCTTCCAGCACGGTGTGGCGCGTCAGCTCGCGGCCGACGCGATCGGCCCAGACCACTGGGTACCACGCCTCTTTGATGTAAGCCATTGCCGCCTCCTAACCGTCTGACATGAGACTTGCTGAATTCGAGCCGCTGCTTCGCTGCCTAGTTTGCTTTGGGTATCGTCATGGCCGGGCTTGTCCCGGCCATCCACGCCTCTGCTGCATTTCCTTCACGAAGGCGTGGATGCCCGGCACAAGGCCGGGCATGACGTGTCGCAAGGAAGGTGCCAAAGTCAAAGTCGTACATTCCGGTGAGGCTCTGAGGTGAGGATGCCCAAATGTCCGTCAGTGATAGTAAGCGCCGCCGTCGACCACCAGCGTCTGGCCGGTGATGAACGCGGCGTGCGGACCGGCGAAGAAACAGATCGCGCCGCCCAGATCGGTCGGCACCATGTCGCGCTTCAGAGCGCGGCCTCGCACCGAAAACGGCGCGACTGCCCCGACCAGCTCCGGGTTCTTGTGCACGCCGTCGCTGAGCGTGAAGCCGGGCGCGACGCTGTTGACGGTGATGCCATGGTCGCCGAGTTCGGTGGCGAGCGTCCGGGTCATCGACACGATCGCGCCCTTGGTGGCGACGTAGTGCAGCATGCCGGGATTGCCCTTGAAGGCGACGCCCGATGAAATGTTGATGATGCGGCCGGCCTGCTGCGTCTTGAAGTGCGGCACCACCGCTTTGCAGCACAGGAACTGGCCGATGACGTTGACGTCGAGAATGGTCCGCCACTCGGCGACGGTGAGTTGCTCGAAAGGTTTCAAGGTCAGCGTCGAATAGATCGCGGCGTTGTTCAGGAGGATGTCGATACGGCCGAAGGCGCGCAGCGCGGCTTCCGCCATCGCGGCGGTGTCGGCTTCGCTGGCCACATCGGTGTCGGTATGGGCGGTGCGATAGCCCTGGCTGCGCAGCCGCTCGGCCGCGGCCGCTGCGCCGGCCTTGTCGGCCACAAGAACCGCGGCGCCCTGCGCGGCGAGGGCCTCGCAGGCGGCGAATCCGATCCCCATCGCGCCGCCCGTGACGATCGCCACGCTGCCGTCGAGATCCATTCGTGCGTCTCCTCGTGGTTTGCGTGCGGGCCGGACGGCGCCGCGACGCTTCGCGGGCGCTGAGACAGTCCGAACTCGCGCCGCCCTAATACGTCCTATAAATAGCACAATAGCCTCAAGTGCGGCAACGCCGCGGCTGCGCCGAAGTTAGGCAAAGCCTGCCGGAATTATCGCCGTCCGGGCCCGTTGACTGCAAACATCCTAAAGTTAGGCTATTAGAGCAAACTGCGGCGTGGCTCCGCTTTGCGAGGCGTCAACCGGTCGGTCAGGGAGAAGATGAAGATGAGCTCGTCGCGTTCGTGGATGGCGTGTGCCGCCGTTGTCGTTGCCGTCAGCGGCCCCGCTGCCGCGCAGGAGACCATCAAGATCGGCGTCAATCAGCCGCTCACCGGCGTGGTCGCGGCGGCCGGCAACATGGTGACGGCGGGCACCAAAATTGCCGCCGAGCAGATCAATGCCAAGGGCGGCATTCTCGGCAAGAAGCTCGAACTGATCATCGAGGACAACAAGAGCAACCCGACCGAGGCCGCCGCCGTCGCCGAGAAGCTGATCACCCGTGACAAGGTGCCGGCGCTGGTCGGCGCCTGGAGCTCGACTTACACGCTGGCGGTGATGCCGAAGCTGCTCGAATATCAGGTGCCGATGGTGGTCGAGACCTCGAGCGCCGACAAGATCACCACGCTGGGCAACCCTTACGTGTTCCGCATCAGCCCGACCAACGGTACCGAAGCCAAGAGCTTCGCGCGCTTTGTCGAGCCGCTCGGCATCAAGAAAGCCGACTTCCTCACCGTCAACAACGATTGGGGCCTCGGCGCCGCCGCCGAGTTCGGCAAGATGCTGAAGGACAAGGGCCTGACGGTGAACAAGTCGCTGACGATGGACGCGGCCGCTCAGGACCTGTCGGCGCAATTGTCCAACCTCAAGAGCACCGACAGCGACACGCTGTTCATCACCACCGGCGTCGAGCAGATGACGCTGCTGATGAAGCAGGCGCAGTCGCTCGGCCTGAAGCGCCGCATCGTTACCACCGGCGGCACGCTGCCGGATCAGCTGATCGCGCAGGCCGGCACCGCAGCCAATGATTCCTACCATGATGCGATGTTCGCACCGTGGTTCCCGGAGACCGCGCCGGACCCGGAAGCTGCCAAGGTGTTCATCGCCGATTGGACCAAGGCCGGCCTGCCGCCCGGCGGCATGCCCGAAGGCGCGCGCGGCTACGACGCCGTGCGGGTGCTGGCGCTGGCGATCGAAAAAGCCGGCGCCGCCGATTCCGAAAAGATCCGCGCCGCGCTGTGGGAGATCAGCTATGCGGGCCTCACCGGCAACATCAAATTTGAAAAAGTCGGCCCCGCCGGCAAGGAGAGCGGCCAGAGCCCCGCCGTCACTCACCTGGTGAAAATCGACGAGGGCAAAGTGACGTTGATCAGCAAGTAAACAACGGGCACTTGCACCGGAACTTGCGTTGCCCTCCGACTCCAGGCCAGCCGTCGCATTCTTGCTGGGGCTGACAAGATCACCTGCGCGCAGGGAAAGGATCACCCTCCACTGAAGAGGGAGGGGCGCTGGCGCAGCGAGTCGGGCGGGGTGGCGAAGAGTTCATCCGCCGTGCTTGCGGCTCACCTCACCCCGTCGCCCATCCCGCTATGCGGGCTGGACGCCGACTCTCCCCCTCCAGGGGAGGGTGAACAGAGCGGCGTCGCCGTTCTTCGCGAAGCGCGATCTTCGTGACGGCTGCGACATCGTTCTGGGGGGATTGGAGGGCCTGGGATTCCGCTGATCGCGCCCCCCGGCCGCAACCCCGTCCGGCCAACCAGAGATTGCCGTACCGAGTTCGTCATTGTATGCCGTCCCCGCACCGTCCGCCGCGCTGCGGCGCCCGGCGGGGCCTGTAGCTCAATGGTTAGAGCCGGCCGCTCATAACGGTCTGGTTGCAGGTTCGAGTCCTGCCGGGCCCACCAACGGACGATCTGGCTGTGCGGACACATTAAGAGCGCGTCATTTGCGCTCTAAGAACCAGTCAGGCCAAAACTTCGAGTGGGCTGACCGCCAAAGGCCACCAATCGTGTGGCGTCGGTGGCCGCGTGCATCAGGGACTGCCGGGGGAAGCCGGCACCGATGTCTCGCTGATGACCCGCGCCGGCGTCATCCGCATCATCCGTTTCGCGTTCAAGTTCGCGCCGAGACTTCGTTCTGCGCGAAGGGCCGTCTCCTGACCAACTAGGCATGCAACGTGTCGACTGGATTTGCCGTACGGCTGGCATAGTTAGTCTCGCACGATCGCCGAGTAGACGACGTCCTTACCGGTCCAAATGTGTGAGTGAGAGTGCGGCCGAACGGGCGCGCAGCGCCGATCGCAGAAAAGTGCCCGATGACCAGCAGTATCCCCGGCGGCAGTCGCACGGCAGCTTTACTGGCCTGCGCCGGGAGGGTAGTCATAGCAACGACCTTTGGATAACCAAACTTGGCTTTCTTCCAAAGCACAGATGAATTCCGCCTTCTTCCGCGGTACGAGATGCCGAAATCCTTGAAATCCCCAGCTTCACGTCAGGAGCTCGAGTACAAACTCGATGAAAGCGTGGGCTTCATGCTCACGATGACCGACCGGCGTCTGAAGCCGCTGTTGAAGAAATGCCTCGCTTTGGAAGGCGGCGGCGTCACCTACGGGATGTGGTTTTTTCTCAGGGTGCTGTGGGAGGAGGACGGACTGTCGCAGCGCGAGCTGAGCGAGCGCGTCGGCATGATGCAGCCGACTGCCGTGACGGCGCTGCGCGACATGGAGCGGCACGGCTTCGTCAAGATCAAGCCCGATCCCAATGACGGCCGCAGCACCCGCATCTTCCTGACCCGCGCCGGCCGCCAGGTCGGCGACCGCATGCTGCCGATGGTGAAGGGCATCAACGATTTCGTGTTGAAGGGCATCTCGGCCGACGAGTTCGACATGCTTCGCAACATCCTGCGCAAGATGCGCGCCAATATCGACGCCGGCGAGTTCGTGCCGCCGCGCCGACGGCGCTGATCCTCAATTTGCCTGCGTCGGCGCGCCAAGCGCCGTCTCGAGCAGCGCGGCGATGTCGAGCAGATGCTCGTCATCGCCGAAATTTCCGATCAACTGCAGCCCGATCGGCCGCGCGCCCGGCGCCGGGAGGCTGATCGCCGGCAAGCCGGCGACGTTGGCGAACGGCAGGAAAATCGCGGTGTCGCGCAGCGTCGCCGGCTCACCGTCGATCTCGCCGGGGAACGGCGCGTCCGCCGGCCAGGGAAAGCACGGGGAGGTCGGGCACAGAAAGGCGTCGGCCTCGGCGAACGCCTCGTCGACCTCCCGGCGGATGTGCTGAAGATCCTCCATCGCGGCGCGAAGCTCGACCGCGGTCATCGTCGCGCCGGCTTCGGCCAGTTTGCGGATGGTGCCGCCGAACGCGGCGTCGGTGTGCTCGCGCACCAACGCGGCGGCGAAGCTCGAGATCAGCACCGACCAGATCCGCTCGATCCGGCCAAGCTCGAACGGCGCCGTCACGTCGCGGACGTCGCTGCCGCGCTCGCGTAGTCGCGCTGCCGCATCGTCGAGCGCCGCGAGGATGGCGCCTTCGACGGGCTTGTCGCTCACCGTGCGAAACATATTGATCCGCAGCGGCGAGCCGGGCTCGCGCGCGGCGCCGGGCAGCACCAGCGACGCGCGGTCGCGCCGATCCGGCCCGGCCAGCACGCGATAGAGCAGGCGAGCGTCGTCCACGTTGCGCGCCATCGGCGCCAGCGTCTGCAGATCGTGAGTCGTGTTGGGAAAGTAGCCGCCGCGCGGGATGCGTCCGGTCGACGGCCGCAATCCGACGGTGGCGGTGAATGCCGCCGGCCGTCGGGCCGAGCCGCCGGCGTCGGTGGCGAGTGCCAGCGGACCGACGCCGGCGGCGAGCGCGGCCGCGGCCCCGCCGCTCGAGCCGCCGGGCGTCAGCCGCGGGTCGCGCGGATTGCGGGTGGCTCCGAACAGGTCGTTTTCGGTGGTGCCGGCCAGCGCGAATTCCGGCGTGTTGGTCTTGCACCAGATCACCGCGCCGGCGCGACGAAGCCGCTCCACCGCAAGGTCGTCGCGATCGCAGATGCGATCGGCGAACAGTCGGCTGCCCCAGCTCGCGACCATGCCCTTCACGCCGATATTGTCTTTCACCGTGACCGGAATGCCGTCGATCGGACTGAGACGCTCGCCGCCGGCAAACCTGGCGTCGGCGGCGGCCGCCGCCTGATAAGCGGCATCGAGATCGGTGGCGACGACCGCGTTGATCGCGGCGTGCGTGGCGCGGTGGCGCGCCACGACGGCGTCGAGTAGTTCGACGGCGCTGATCGCGCGCGTGTCGAGCAACGCGCGAAGCTCGGTCGCGCTGAGGTTAGTGATCACAGGTTCCGACATCACGCGATCCTCTTTCCGTGGTGTGCGCCGCAAGAAACGTCAATTGCTCAAATCGACGGCACGCGGAGCCCAGCTTTTCCAATTGACCGCCGGCAGAATATATAAATAGATATCTATGTAAATTCAAAACCTGCGACGAAGCGAGGTGGCGCGGTGAGTCTCTTCGAAGTGGAGCGCTTCATATTCGAGCTGAAGCATGACGAAAAACTTCAGGCCGCGTTGCGCGACGGAAGCGAGCATTTGTTCGAACCGTTCGAGCTCAGCGCAACCGAACGAACCGCTCTCGAGAGCGGTTCGGTAGAGGAGCTGTATCGCATGGGCGTGCACCCGCTGCTGATCGCGCCGTACTCGCGCTATGCCGGCATCGCTCCCGCCGATTATCACCATCGATTGGCGGCGCTCGAGGGAAGCCGGATGTTTTCCAGTACCCGCCGTTTCACCAGCCCGGGAGAATAGACATGGGTGATCTCGCCTTCGCGGCCGCCATGAGTCACGCGCCCGGCATCGCCGCCTTCACCGACAAGGCGCCCGAGCAGCAGCGCCGCGGCTTTCTCGACGCCGCCGCCGCTGTCGGCGCCCTTCTCGACGCCAGCAAGCCCGACGCGATCGTCTTCGTTGCGCCCGATCATTTCACCAATTTCTTCGTCGATCGCATGCCGGCGTTCTGCGTCGGCATCAACGACGACTACGAGGGGCCGGTCGAGAAGTGGCTCGGCATGCCCAAGGGCCGCGTGCCGGGCGCCCCGGATCTGGCGGCGCATCTTCTCGAGGCGGCGATGGATTCCGGTTTCGATCCGGCGTTCTCGCGCGGGCTCAAGCTCGAGCACAGCGTGATGGTGCCGATGAGCCTGATCCGGCCGCAGCGCGACATACCAATCGTCTGGATCATGGTGAACTGCCAGGTCGCACCGATGCCGTCGCTGCGACGCTGCTACGAGTTCGGGCGAGTTCTGCGCAAGACCATTGGGCTACGGCCCGAGCGCGTCGCCGTCATCGCCACCGGCGGCCTGTCACATGCGCCCGGAGCCGCCGAGGCGAACCGTCTCGACCCGGAATTCGATCGGGAGTTCTTGGCCATGTTGGCCAGCGAGACGCCGACGTCGATGCTCGACATTCCGCTGTCTCGGCTCGACCAGGCCGGATTCGGCAGTTGGGAAATACGGCCCTGGGCGGTCGTGCTCGGCGCTACTGAGGGACGGCCGGCGCAGACGCTGAGCTATGCGCCGATCGAAGCCTGGCAGACCGGCTGCGCCGTCAGCGTGTTCTCATGAGCGCGGCACCCGCGCCGCGATCCGCCGGCCTCGAAACAGTCAGGCTGGCGATCGGCATCCGATCGACCGCGCAGAGTCTGGCTGTCGTCGGTCTTGCGGCGGGGGCGTTTCGGCAAGCCGGGATCGACCTCGTCATCGCCGGCATGGAGACCGCCGGTCCCGCCGGGATCACCGGTCTGGTCGATGGTGACTGGGACATCGCCGAGTTCGGTGCTGTCCCCGTGGTGCAGTGGGCGCTCGAGGGCCACGACCCGGTCATCCTGCTCGCCGCCGAGCCGCGGCCGGCGTTGTTCATCGTCGGGGCGGCGGATATCAAAGAGCCCGGTCAACTCCGCGGCCGTGACATCGGCGTGCTGACGGCGGCGGGGCAGACCGGCTATTGCGCGGCCCAGATGCTCGGCCGCTGGGGCCTGTCCAGCGCCGAGGTCTCGATCGCCTCGCTCAAGCGCTATCCGGTGATCTTCGAGGAGTTGCGTGCCGGGCGCATCGCCGCGGGCGTGCTGCCCGCCGACTATCGCTTCGCCGCCGCGCCGAGCGAGGGCCTTTCCGTTCTGTCGGATCTGAGCGAGGAGTTCGACTTCCAGGGACCGGTCGTGGTCACGACCAGGCGCCTTGCCGCGATGCGGCCGGATCTTGTGGCGCGGGTCGTCGAGGGCTATGCGCGGGCCGTCCACGCGTTCAGGACGAAGCCGGATCTAGCGCGCGCGGCGCTGCGGAGGCATCTCGACTTCACGGACGAGGCCGGCGTCGCACGCATCTACGAGTTCTACACCGCTCGGTTTTCGAGAGTGCCGCGAGCCTCGTTCAGCGGATTGCAGAAGGTCCTGGATTCTTTTGTGGCCGACTATCCTGCAGCGGCATCGATGAGTCCGCTCCAGATCTACGACCCTTCCTTTCTCGACGCACTGGAGCGCGACGGCTGGTTCAATCGCATTTACACGGCGGCCGAAGCGCTCGCCGACACCGAAGTCACGAGGTAACACATGGATCTCGGCATTAAGGGGCGTACGGCGCTCGTCACCGCGGCGAGCCGCGGCATCGGACGCGCGTGCGCCGACCTGCTCGCGGCCGAAGGCTGCAACGTTTCGATTTGCGCGCGCCACGAAGTCGAGATTCAGAAGGCGGCCGGGGAGATCCAGGCGGCGTCCGGAGCCCGCGTCATCGGCTGCACGGCGGACCTCAGCGTCGCCTCCGACCTGGACTCGATGGTGAGCAGAACCGTTGCCGAGTTCGGCGGCCTCGACATTCTGATCGCGATTTGCGCGTCACCGCGTCGCGGCAATTTCGAATCTCTAACGGACGCTGATCTGACGGCCGCCTTTGAGGCGACGGTGCTGCCGCTTGCCCGGCTGGTGCGGTTGGTGCTGCCTCACATGCAGGCCAAGGGCTGGGGACGCGTAGTGACGGTTCAGGCACGCTCGGTCCGCGAACCTATCCCGGATCTCGTCGCGTCGAACGCGACGCGTCCCGGCGCAGCCGGCCTGATGAAGAGCCTGTCGCGCGACTACGCAGCGGACGGCATCCTGTTCAACACCATCGTGCCCGGCCGCATCTTCACCGAGCGGTTCAAGGGTGGCGTTGCGGTCTCGGACATGGATTCGGCAGCGTATTACAAATCCAAACTGTCGGACATTCCGCTGCAGCGTTTCGGCACGCCCGACGACATCGCCAGCGTGGCGGCGTTCCTCGTTTCCGAGCGCTCCGCCTATGTCACCGGGGCGGCGATCCCGGTCGACGGCGGTGTCATCCGTTCGATCTGAGGCGAACGGCTGCACGAAGAGGCGGCACACCGCTCACAGTTTGGCTTTGACCCTCGATCAAATACATAGATAGCTTACTAAATGCGGAGAGCGACATGTTCCTGAGAAACCACTGGTACGTCGCGGCGAGGAGCGAAGAGCTCGGCCGCAGCCTGCTTGCCCGCCGCATCCTGAATGAGCCTGTTTTGCTGTATCGGACCGGGGCAGGCGAGGCGGTGGCGATCGAGGACCGGTGCTGTCATCGCAACGTGCCGCTGTCGATCGGCAAGCTCGTCAACGACGACGTGCAGTGCGGCTACCACGGCCTGGTCTTCGACCGCGCCGGTCGCTGCATCTCGATGCCAGGGCAGGAGAAAATTCCGGCTGCCGCCAGGATCAAGTCTTTCCCGCTGATCGAGCGCTGGCAGATGGTGTGGATCTGGATGGGCGATCCGGCGCTGGCCGACGAGGCGCGGCTGCCCGACTTCAGCATCATCGACCGAGAGGGCTGGGCCGCCGTCGGCGCGCGCGTCGACGTCAAGGCCAACTATCTTTACGGCGTCGATAATCTGCTCGATCTCAGCCATCTGTCCTACGTCCACGGCCGCACCATCGGCACCCTGGACGTCGCGCGCCACGCCGTCACCACGACGCGTCAGGGCGACACCGTCAAGGTGACGCGCTGGATGCATGACGTGCCGCCGCCGCCGACCTTCGTCAAGCTCGGCGGCTTCGATAGCAACATCGATCGCTGGCAGATCGCGACGGCCGCGCCGCCTTGCTACGTCTGGCTCGAAGTGGGCGGCGCCAAGGTCGGCACCGGCGCGATGGAGGGCAACCGCAGTCAAGGCATCGAGCGGTGGAATCTCAATGTCGTGACGCCGGAAACCGACAAGACCGCGCATCTGTTCTGGACCGAAGTTCGCAATTTCAAGATCGACGACCCGGACACGACGCAGCTCCTGAAGGCGCAGATCGACGCGACGCTCGAGGAGGATGCCGAGGTGCTGGCGGCGCAGCAGCTCACCATGGATCTGCTACCCCACGCCAAGACCGTCGACATCGCCTTCGATGCCGGCTCGGTGGCGTTCCGCAGGACGATCGACCGCATGCTTCGCGAGGAAACGGCCGCTCAGCCGGATCGGTCTCATTAGCGCGGCGCCCGGGGAGCCAGCTCGATGAATGCAGCACAGATGCTTACGATGAGTGTGCCCGAGGTCCAACCAATCGCGGCCGGCCGCGCCGACCGTTTGATCGACGTCACGGTGGTGCGGCGCGTCAACGCCGGCGACGGCATCGTCATCATCGAGCTCGCGCCCGCTGATGGATCGCCGATGCCGTGCTTCGAGCCTGGCGCGCATATCGATGTTCACATCTCTCCTAAAATCGTCCGCCAGTACTCGCTGTGCGGCGATCCAGCAGACACCTCAACCTATCGCCTCGGCATCAAACTGGAGACCGAGTCGCGCGGCGGCTCGCTGGCCATCCACCGCGACCTCGAGGCTGGTGATCGGCTCACGATCGGCGAACCGCGCAACAATTTCCCGTTGGTCCGCAGCGCCCGCCGCAGCGTGTTGATTGGCGGCGGCATCGGCGTCACGCCGTTGCTCGCCATGGCGGCGGATCTCGAGCGCCGTGGCGCCGATTTCGAACTTCATTACTGCGCGCGCTCGCGAGCCGCCGCGGCGTTCTGGCCTGAACTGCAGCGCAGCCGCTACGCGCCCAAGGTCCGTCTGCACCTCGACAATGGCGACGGCGGGCAGCGCTTCGCGGTCGAGCGCGACATCCCTTCGGCCACGGCCGACGAGCACTTGTATGTCTGCGGCCCGGCGCCGTTCATCGAGTCAGTGCTCGCCGAAGCGCGGCGCAAGGGGTGGCCGGAAGGCCGGCTGCATCACGAAGCCTTCACGGCCGCCGGCGTCACCGAAGGCGGCGAGGAATTCGACGTCACCGCGGTGCGCAGCGGCGTCACGGTGAGAGTTTTGAGCGATCAGACGATCGCGGCGGCGCTGCTCGCCGCCGGCGTCGATGTGCCGTTGTCGTGCGAACAGGGCGTTTGCGGGACGTGTCTGATCGACGTCATCGAAGGCGTTCCCGACCACCGCGACGCGTACCAAACCGAGAGCGAATGGGCAGCCAATGATCGCATCGCGGTCTGCTGCTCGCGCGCCCGCTCGGCGCGACTGGTCCTCGACATATGACAGGTTGAACCGCCGTTTCCGCCACATCGCTGAGAGGGGATGAGATGTACGAAATGTCTGCGCCAAACGGGTCCGTGATGACCTCGCCAATATCCGCCGCCGACATCGCAGCGCGGGTCGACCGCCTGCCGATCACGCGATGGCACCTCAAGATTCGATCCATCCTTGGAATGGCGACCTTCTTCGACGGCTTCGACGCGATCGCGATCGCGTTCGTGATCCCGGCGCTGATTCAGGAGTGGCATCTCAAGCCCGCCGAGATCGGCTTTCTGCTTTCGAGCGGATTTGCCGGGCAGCTCATCGGTGCGCCGCTGTTCGGCTATCTCGCAGAGCGCTACGGCCGCATCCGCGTCCTGAACTGGACCATCTTGATCCTGTCGGTGTTTGGCCTGGCCTGCTCGTTCGCCTGGAGCGTGTGGTCGCTGGCGCTGTTTCGCTTCCTGCAGGGCTGGGGCATCGGCGGCGAGATCCCGGTGGCCGCGACTTACGTCAGCGAGATCGCAAAATCGTCGCAACGCGGCCGCTTCCTGTCGTTGTATCAGCTGATGTTGCCGGTCGGCTTCCTCGCCGCCTCGGTCACCAGCATCTTCGTGGTGCCGCATCTCGGCTGGCAGTGGATGTTCGTCATCGGCGCGGTGCCGGCACTGCTGACCATCATCCTGCGCCGCCTCGTTCCGGAGTCGCCGCGTTGGCTGGCGCGCAACGGTCAGACCATTGCCGCCGATCGTATTCTCAGCAAGATCGAGACTGTGGTGCAGACCCAAAGCGGCAAGCCCCTGCCGGCCCCGGAGCAGGTGACGGCCTCCCAAGCCTCGACGCAGGGCCGGTTCTCGCACCTGTTTCATCCTTTGTATCTCAAGCGCACGCTACTGGTGTGGGTACTGTGGTTCTGCTCGTCGATGATCCTCTACGGCCTGATGACCTGGCTGCCGACGATCTTTCGGACGCGCTACCACATGTCGACCAGCGAGGCGCTGACCTACAGCGTGGCAGGAAATCTGGTGCTGCTGATCTCCGGTCTGATCTGCGCGATCGTGCTCGACCGCATCGCTCGCCGTACGTTCTTCGTTGGCGCCTTTGTGCTCGCCAGTCTTCCGCTGATCGTGCTGCATTTCGTCACCAAGGACGCTTCCGCCATTACCATGATGTCGCTCGCGGCACTGGCCTCGATGATGGTGTCGTTCGCTAATCTTGGCGTCTGGACCTACACGCCTGAGCTTTATCCGACAGGCGTGCGATCGATCGGGGTTGGGACTGCGAGCGCCTTCGCCCGAGTGGCTTCGATCGTCGGTCCGAATGTTGTCGGCCTCTTCATGGCCTATGCCGATCTGAGCGCCGTATTTCTCATGTTCGCCGTTGTCGGCCTCGTGGGCGCGCTCACCGTCGGATTGTTGGGCGTCGAAACACGCGGCCGACTACTCGAAGATGTTTCCCCGGAAATCGACCAGACGATGGACGGGGTCCGAAGTGTTTCAGGGTTGGTCCAAACGAAGTGAGCTGATGGCTGTTCGGCGAGCACTCCGCCGTTGCGCACGCTGGCAGCTCTTCCTGCCGGCGTGCGTTTGATGTTGTGGGATGAGATGCTGATGATCTTGCCGCCGCCTTGGCACTTCATCGAACGGAACGTGCCCAAGCGCATCCGTCGGCTTCCGGCCGCTGCCGCCGCGCCTACGAGGCGTCATTTGTCAGACCGTCTACAATCGGGACGAGGCCCGCTGCTGCATCGACCGCGCCGCATCTCTGCTTCGGATGGTAAAGGCCCGGCACGAGATCCCGCACCGACTACGGCCCGAGCCATCGAGGCAATCTGGGTTGACGTATTGGCAGATTACCCGCGTCACCGGCAACGGCCATTTCGCACGCGTCGGCTTCTCGATACGAGGCCGGCGCGCGCTGTGATCTGTGCTCGGGCTCGACGTCATCGCATTTGATTTGATGGCTCGAGCTGGTGTCAAAACGGCCACGGGTGCGGATCCCGTGACCCCCGCGCGGCGGTCAGTTGGCCAACGAGACTTCTTTCAGGATCTTGACCTTCTTGTCGGCGATGCCTTCGATCAGAACGACTTTGCCGCCTTGGTTGTGGTCGTCGAAGGTGACTTTGGCGCCCATGACATTGGTGAAATCGATCTTCTTGATCGCGTCGCGGACCGCCGTCGGGTCGGTCGAGCCGGCATTCTTGATCGCTGTCAGCACCAACCGCATGGCGTCGTATCCGGCCCAGGTCTGCAGCACCGGCGTGGTCTTGTGGCGCTTCTCGACCTCCGCGGCGAACGCCTTGTTGGCGGGCGTGTCGACCAGATAGCTGTAGGTCCAGGCGGTGATCGATCCTTCCATGCCGCCGGCCTGGATGATCTGCAGATTGTTGCCGCCGGGGTCGAAGCGGCCGATGAACGGGATCCGCACGCCGAGCTGCATCGCGTTGCGCAGGAAGTTGAGCTGATCTCCGGCGAGCTGGAAGGTCGCGATCGCGTCGGGCTTGCTTTGTTGGATGCGGGTCAGCAGCGAGGTGAAGTCCGGATAGCTCTGCGGGTGGAAGTCGGTCGAGATCACCTCGATGCCGTATTTCTTCGCCACCGCCGCGAAGGCCGCGGCGCCGCCCCGGCCGAAATCGGTGTCCTCGCCCAGCACGGCGACACGCTTGATCTTCGAACTGCTGCTCAGATAGATGCCGAGCGCGTTCATCATGTCGTCGTCAGAGGGATTGATGCGGAACGTCCATTCGTTGCCGCCGACACCGGACAGCTCGGTGATCTTC
Source organism: Rhodopseudomonas palustris (assembly GCF_003591005.1). Lineage (GTDB taxonomy): Bacteria > Pseudomonadota > Alphaproteobacteria > Rhizobiales > Xanthobacteraceae > Rhodopseudomonas > Rhodopseudomonas palustris_K. The sequence continues at coordinate 56,365 of NZ_QYYD01000024.1, read as the reverse complement.
GGACTCGACGCAACGCCGTCCAGCAGCGGAATCTTGGCGGCAGCGATCAGCGGCATGGTTGCGAGCGTCGCCGAAGAGCAATGCGCGCCGACGATCGCCACGACTTTGGCTTCGATCAGCTTGTTGGCGACATTGACCGCTTCGGAGGGATTGCAGCGGTTGTCGTAAGCGAGCATCTCGACCTTCTTGCCGAGCACGCCGCCTGCCGCGTTGGCTTCGTCAAGAGCCAGCTGATAACCCCAGCGTTGCCAGGTCGCGGGTGCGGCGGCCGGTCCGGTGTCGGGGACGCTAGCGCCGATCACGATGTTCTGCGCATGGGCCGACACCATTGGTGCCACGAGCGACAGCCCGATCGCCAGCATTATTCTTTTCATCAGCATCGTCGTGCCTCTTTCAGCTGTTAGGTTAAGTCACAGAATAGAGACGCTCATCCCAGGCACTCGCGATTGCCCGGAAACCTCGCTGGAACGTCGACACCAATGCGGAGCGTCATGTCGCGATCGCCTCTTTGATATTTCCGCCCAGATAGGCCTCGCGGATGCGCGGATCGTCACGCACCGCGCGGGCAGGGCCTTCCAGAAACTTGCGGCCGAGCTCCATTACGATCGCCGTGTCGGAAACCAGCAGCGCGCCGTGGACGTTCTGTTCGACCACCAGCACGGTCACGCCGGCGCTTGCGACGTCCTTGGCGACGGCGAAGACTTCCGCCTGTGTCTTCGGCGACAGGCCCAGCGATGGCTCGTCGAGCAGCAGCAGTTGCGGATCGGTGAGGAGCACCATCGCGGTCTCGAGCACCTGCTGTTCGCCGCCGGAGAGATTGCCTGCCAGCTCCGACCATTTGCGTTCCAGCATCGGAAACTGACCGACCACGCGAGCAATCGCCGCCTGATGCTGGCGGCCGGACAGCGTGTAGCAGCCCAGTTTCAGATTCTCGGCGACGCTCATCTGCGGAAAGTTGCAGCGGCCTTGTGGCACAAAGCCGACGCCGCGCTTCAGCCGCTCGGCCGGGCCGAGCCGCTGGATCGGCTCGCCATCGAGTACGATCTGGCCTGAGAACCAGCGATTGGTGCCGTAGATCGCCCGCAGCAGCGTCGACTTGCCGGCACCGTTGCCGCCGATCAGCGTAGTGATCGTGCCCGGGGCGAGGCGGGTGGAGAAATCGCGGACGATCGGAACGTCGGCATAGCCGGCGCACAGATCGATGATCTCCAGTTTCGGATAGGAGTTCATGGCGCCTCCGCATCCGCTTCGGCCGGCGCGATGCCGAGATAGGCCTCCAGCACGCGGGGATCGTTGCGGATCAGCGCAGGCGTACCTTCGGTCAGCTTGCGACCCTGTTCGAGCACGATCACCTTGCCGCACAGGCTGTTGATGAATTCGACATTGTGCTCGACGATCAGGAATGAGATGCCGGTGGCGTTGGCCTCGCGCAGAATGTCGGCGACTTCGTTGACGCGCGACGGGTTGACGCCGGCGACCGGTTCGTCGAGCACGATGAGGCGCGGCTTCGCCATCATCGCCGCCGCGAAGGCGAGCAGCTTCTTCTGGCCGTAGGACAGCACGGTGGCCGGGGCGTCGATCAGCCGGGTGAGGCCGACCAGTTCGATGAGTCCGCGCGCTTGATCCTCGGCAGCCTCCCGCACCTTGCGATAGCGCGGCGTCCGCGCCAGCGCGTCGAACCAGTTCAGATCCCGGAAGGCTTGTTCGGCGACGAGCAGATTGTCGAGCAGGCTGTAGGAGTCGTAGACGCGCACGTTTTGAAACGTCCGGATCATGCCGGCCTTGGCGATCTCCGCGGGCCGCAGTCCGGTGATGTCGCGATCGCCGAGCAGGACGCGGCCGCCGTCCAGCCGCTGAAAGCCGCTGATGCAGTCGATCGTCGTGCTCTTGCCGGAGCCGTTGGGGCCGATCAGGCCGGTGATGCTGCCCTGTTCGACCTCGAAACTGGCGCCGCGCACGGCATGCACGCCGCTGAAGGCCTTGCTGACGTCGCAAACCTTCAGGATGGCGGTCATCGCAGCGCCTTTCGCAGCGCCGCGATGCGCCGATCCTCGAGCCAGCCGGCCACGCCGCGCGGCATGAACATCATCACCGCCACCAACACCGCGCCGTAGATCACCATGCGCAATTCGTTGGAGAAGCGCAGGGCTTCCGGCAGCACCACCATCGCGGCGCCGGCCAGCACGACAGCCCAGAAGCTGCCGGCGCCACCAATGATGACGATGATCAGGAAGGTCTGCATGTAGTAGAAATCAAGGAAGCTCGGGTCGATCAGCTTCAGGTTGAATGCGTAGATGCCGCCGGCCATGCCGGTGATGACCGATGCGATCACGAAGGCGGCGAGCTTGTAAGGGCCGGGCGCGATGCCCTGCGATTCCACCAGCGGGTCGTTCTGTTTGACAGCCTTCAGGATCAGGCCGATGCGCGACGTCTTCAGCGCGTACAGGAAGGCCAGAGCGAGCAGCGAGAACACCAGCGCGATATAATAGAAGCGCGCACTTGTGTCGAAGGCGAAGCCCATCAGGTGCGGCGCCGGCAGGCCGGGGATGCCGAGCGGCCCCCGGGTGACGCCCACCCAGTCGCGCGCGATCAGTCCGGCGAGCAGCGCGAAGGTCAGGGTCACCACCACGAAGGCGTGGCGCGTGGTGCGCGTGATGACGATGCCGATGACGATCGACAGCAGCAGGTTGACCAGCCCCGCCAAGGCGACGCCGACCCAAAAGCTCTGGCTCAGATCGACCACGGCGATCGCGGCGCAGTAGCCGCCGACGCCCCAGAACCCCAACTGGGCGAAGGAGAGTTGGCCGGCATAGCCATAGACGAGATTGAGCGAGGCGGCGGCGGTGAGAAAGATCAGCCCCGAGATCGCGATGCCGATCATGTAGTTCGACGCGGTGAGCCAGGGCAGCGCCGCCAACAACACGATCGCCACGACGACGGCGTAGGGGGTCCAGCGGGGCTCCGTCATCCGACGCGCATGCTCCCGCGCTTGAAAATGCCGTCGGGACGAAGCAGCACCGCAACGATCATGATGACGAAGATCGCGCCTTCCTGCCAGACGATGCTGAAGAAGCCGCCGATCCAGCTCTCGATCATGCCGAGCGCGATGGCGACGACGACGGCGCCCGTCATGTTGCCGAGGCCGCCGATCACGACCAGCGCGAACGCCTTGAAGATCACCGCTTGGCCCATCGCCGGGTGCAGCAGTTGGATCGGCGCCAGGGCGGCGCCGGCGAGGCCGCACAAGGCGGCGGCGAGCGCGACCGCGTTGCGGGCGACGTGGCGCGGCTTGATGCCGATCATCAAAGCGGCCTCGCGGTTCTGCGCGATCGCCCGCATGGCGCGGCCGAACTGGGTGAATTTCAGCAGGCAATAAAGCCCGGTGAAGGCGGCGACCGACAGGCCGCCGGCGATCAGCCGGGTCAGCGTGATGCGGATCGAACCGATCTCGACACCGTCGAAACCATAGGCGGTGTCCACCATCAGCGGCGTCGCGGTGAACAGATACTGCATGCCGTACAGCAGAATCATCGAGATGCCGAGCGTGGTCAGGATGCTGCGCTCGAATTCCTTCTGGCCGATATGGCGCAGGAAGAATTCGTAGAGCATGACGCCGACCAGCGATGTGACGATCACCGCCACCAGCAGCGATGGCCAATAGGAGAGACCGACCAGCGGCAGCGTCAGCGCCATGGCGTAGCCGCCGAGCATCAACAGCTCGCCATGGGCGAAGTTGATCACCTCGAGGACACCGAAGATCAGCGCGAGACCGACCGCGATCAATGCGTAGATCAGCCCGAGCATCAGGCCGTTCAGGAGTAGTTGCAGCAGATATGTGGCGCTGACTTCCATCGCATTCCGCAGGTCGTTGCGCGATGTTCCGATAAAAAGAACACCGTTCCTGTCAGCTTAGGGGAGCCTTATCGTGCCGTCAATTTAACAATGCCAGCGCGCTGCTCATTCCCACGGCACGGCATGCGCCTTTGTCGGTCAATCCTGCAACTGTGCGCGCAGACGACGCTGCATCGGCAACTGCGGCGCTTAGTAGAGCCGCACGACAATCGGCGATTGCCGGCGCGCATGTCGCGGCGGGACTATCACTTGCCTGAAACCGAACTGAACACATCCGAGAGCTGGGCGGAGGTCGTCATCCCTGCGGCGACGATTTCGTCGAGGCCGACGTCTTGGTAGGCTTGAAACGCTGCCGCGACCTGCTCGGGGGTGCCGCTGGCGCTGTGCCGCATCACCACGTTGTCGTCGACCAGGCGCGCAACGGCCTCCCAATCCTCGCGCGCATAGGCGGCCGCCAGGGCGGCCTGATCGAGCGTCGTGCCCGCCATCTCCAGATTGCGGGCGTGGTGCTGGCCGCGCAGAATGAAGCCGAGGGTGCGGCGCAGCCGATCACGGGCCGCTGTCTCGTCGCGGTCGGCCGAGACGTAAACCAGCGCGCTCTTCTTGATGGTCCGTCCCGCTTTCGTCTCGCCCTTGCGCACCAGCTCCAACGTCCAGCGCAGGAAGGCCGGCGAGGTGGCGGCGCTCAGCAGCACGCCATCCGCCGCAGCGCCGGCGAGTTCGAGCATCTGCGGCCCGGACGCAGCGAGGAAGATCGGCACCTGCTGCGCACCGAACGACAGGCGGCGCCCGTTCACCTTGAAGCGTTCGCCGTCGTGCGCGACGACTTCGCCGCTCAGCAAAGACCGGGCGATGTCGATCGATTCACGCAGGGTGCCGAGCGGATGATCCGCCTTGAGGCCGGCGGCTTCGAGGTCGCGCGGAGCGCCGGCGCCGAAACACAGGATCACGCGCCCCGGGAATTGCTCGTTCAACGTGGCCGCCGCCATCGTGGCGTAGACCGGGTGAACCGAATAGGGACTCATCGCCATCAGGGCGATCTTGACGGATTTCGAACGGCCGAGAGCCATGGCGGCGGTGGCAATCGGCTCACGCTGGAACAGATGCGACGCGAGCCAGATGGTGGAGGCGCCGCTCTCGTCCGCGAGGCTGACCATGTGATGGAGTTCGTCGAGCGCTTCGTTGCCTTCCAGGGAGATTCCGAACCGGCTGCGCATGTGCTCTCTCTGCGGTTTTGATCGACAGCTCGAAATGGCTGCAGTGTTGTTGACTGGACTACACGCCCGGGCTCAAGCCGGGAAGATGCCTTGGTTCTGTAACATGGCGATCGCCTCCTCGATGTTGCCGGGCAGCGCCAACACCTCGCCCTGGGCCGAGGCGGCCGTTCCCGGATCCTTCAGCCCGCTCGCTGTCAGCAGCGTCACCACAAGCTGGTCGCGCGTGATCGTGCCTGATTTCCGCAATTGATCGACGGCCGCTAGTGCGGCCGCGGTCGAGGCCTCGACGAACAGACCCTCGCGGCGCGCCAGCAGATCCAGCCAGCGCAGCAACTCGTCATTGCCGGTGGTGACGGCCGCACCGTTTGATCTGCGAACGATGTCGAGCGACTGATAGGTGCCCCGCGTCGCGTTGATCGACACGGCGATCGAGTCCTCGCGCTTGGCAATGTCCGGCGGCGAGTCCGTGCCATCGTCGAGCGCCGCTGCGATCGAGCCGTAGGTCTCGGCCGCCACCATGCGCGGCATCCGGTCGATCCAGCCGAACGACAGCATGTCCTCGAAGCCGCGCCACATCCCGAGCAGCGCATCGCCGTAGCACACCGGCAGCACGCACCAGTCCGGCACCTGCCAATCGAGCTGCTCGACGATCTCATAGGCGAGCGTCTTGTAACCTTCGATGCCGTAGGGGTTGCTGCCGACCACCGGGCCGAAGAACGGCGACGTCGGAAACCAGCCGTAATGGCGCACGGCGTGTTCCATCAACGTCCAGCGGTCGTCCTTGTGATCGCAGGCGATCACCGTCGCTCCATACGCCCGCATCTGGGTCAGCATCGGGCCCGACGTGCCCTTGAAGGTGAAGACGACACAGCGCAGGCCGGCCTTGGCCGCGTAGGCGGCGGCGGCCGCGCCGGCATTGCCGGACGAACTCGACACGATCACCTGGGCGCCCATCGCCTTGGCCGATGAAACCGCGAGGCAGGCGAGGCGGTCCTTGAACGACCAGGTCGGATTGCGGGTCTCGTCTTTGCCGAAGAGATGGAGCAGGCCGAGCTCTTCGCCGAGGCGATCCAGCCGGTGCAGCGGTGAGCCGCCTTCGCCGAGGCTGACGCTTTGGGATCGATCGACCGGCAACAGATCGCCGTAGCGCCACAGGTCGCGCTCGGCCGTCGCGGCTGGCTTCGCGCGCGGCGTCCGCAGCGTGTCCTCGTAGGCGACCATGAGGTTGCTGCGGGTCACCGGACGGCACGCCGGACAATCCTGTGCGTAGTGGTTCGCGGGATAGCGCGTCTCGCAACGAACGCAGGCGAGGCCGACAACGCGAGCCATGGGATCGATGCTCCAGCGAAAGCGATCAGGTTGCGGCGATTTCGAACATCGCTTCGACTTCCACCGCGCAATCGAGCGGAAGCTGAGCCACGCCGATGGTGGAGCGCGCGTGACGGCCGAGATCGCCGAGCACCTCGACCATGAAGTCCGAGGCGCCGTTCATGACCTGCGGCACGGACGCGAAGGTCGGAACGACATTGATGAAGCCGCCGAGGCGGGCGCAACGCTTGATCCGCCCGAGATCGCCGCCCAGCGCGGCCTTGGCCTGCGCCAGCACGTTGATGGCGCACAGCCGCGCGGCAGCCTGCCCAGCCTCGAGCGACACCGCCTCGCCGAGCTTGCCGCGATGCGCGTCGCCGAGCTTGCCGGAGGCATCGAGGCACAATTGCCCCGAGATGATCAGCTGGCTGCCGAGGATGACGGCCGGGACGTAGTTGGCGAGGGGAGCGGCGGGGGTGGGCAGCTCGACGCCGAGCGCGTTCAGTCGTTGGTCGATGGTGGTCATTTCGATCCCGTTACGCCAGCCCGGAGATGGTGATGCCGGCGCCTTTCACTTTGTACTTGCGATTGATCCAGATCAGGACCGAGGTGAGCGCTTCGGCGGCGGCCGAATTCGCCAGCGAACCGCCGTCGATGCCGCGATTGCTCACGGCGTCGGCGAGTTTGATGACTTCGGCACGGGCCTCGGCATCGTCGCCGAACACCAGCACGTCGCAATCCGCCTTGCCGCCGGCGTGGAGCTTCTGCGAGCCGACGTTGTGAAAGGCCCCGACCACGCGGGTCGACGGGTCGAGCAGCGACTGCGCGATCACGCCCGCCGATCCCGCCGCCGGCAGCTGAACCACCGAGACTTTGGGCGGCACGAGCGGGACGACGGCCGTGACCACGATCTTGGTCTTCGCCGCATCCTTGATCTCGGCGAGGCTGGCTTCATAGTTCGAGAACGGCACGGCGATCACGATGATGTCGCCGCGCGCGGCCGCGTCGACATTGCTGAGGCCGCTGACGCTGGCGAAGCCGTCGGACCTCAGCTGCGCCGCAATCTCCTCGGCGCGCTCAGTGGAGCGCGAGCCGAGTACCACGGTGTAGCCGGCCCGGCTCCAGGTGCGAGCCAGCCCGGAGCCGAGGTCGCCGGTGCCGCCGATGATCGCCAGAACGGGGAGGGTGGGTGCGGTCATGATCTCAGGCCTTGGTCAGATGCGGCATGACGTCTTCGGCGAACTGCTGCATCTGATCGAGCAATTCCGGCATGGTGTTCACCGCAAAGTACAGGCCGAGCAGATGCGTCGCGCCGGCTTCCTTGAGCTTGAGGCCGAGATCGATGATGTGCTGGGCGTCGCCGACGAGATTGATGTCTTCGTGCGCGATCGCGCCTTGGTCCTTCAGGGTCGATTTGCTGAGCGAGACGAGATGGTTGTACATCTGCGATTGCTTGAACTTGGCGATCGCCGCTTCCCGGGTCTTGCCCAGATAGACGATGTATTGCGGCGCGACCTCAAGTTGCGAGCCGTCGCGACCGTGGCTCGCGGCGAGCTCGTGCAGCATGTTGACGGACTCGCGCAGCTTGGAGGCTTCGACACAGGCCGGCATCCAGCCGTTGCCTGCCTTCGCGGCGCGAATGATCGCGTTCTTGTTGTTGCCGCCGAGATAGAGCGGAAGCTCCTTCTGCAGCGGCTTGGGGAACATCTCGACGTCGCGATACTGATAGTATTCGCCCTCGTGCGTCGCCAGGCGTTCGCTGAACAGCTGCCGCAGTGCGCCTAGACCCTCGTCGACCATGTTGCCGCGATGCGCCTTGAAGTGCGGCTGAAGCGCCTCGAACTCTTCGCGGTAGGCGCCGACGCCGATGCCGATCTCGAGCCGGCCGCCGCTGAATTGGTCGAGCGTCGCGATCTGCTTCGCGGTCACCACGATGTCGCGACGCATCGGCAGCACCAGCATGCCGGTGCCCATCCGCAGCGTCTTGGTCGCGGCGGCGATGAAGCCGTAGGTGATCAGCGGCTCCCAATAGTTCGGCGGCGTGGCAAACTCCTCGCGCACATAGTGCTGCGTGGTCATGTGGTCGTTGCCCCACACCGAGTGGTAGCCGAGTCGCTCGGCGTGTACAGCGATGTCGATGATGTCCTGCGGAGTGGAAAACGGAACCGGATACATCAGCCCTTCCATTCCGGTGGGCAATCCAACGCTGATCTTCATAAACGTCTCCTGCGCAAGTCCAGGTTATGTTTCATTTAATGAAACGCCGTTGACTACAATGAACCAGTTGAGTTCTGTGCCGTCAAGCTTACCACGTGCCGATAGAGTAAGCGGTTGAGGAAATCCGCGGCAGACCGCGCCGCGCGATTGACGGTCTTGGCCCGCCATGTAACTTTAAGCTGAACCACTGTTTCAACTAATAAAACGCGGAGCGTCGACGTGCTTGCGAATATCGAACGGCTGAAGCGAAGAATGGCCGACGACGATCTGGACGGTCTGATCGCTGCGACTGCCGAGAACGTGCAATATCTGACCGGCATTCGCAGCGTCTCGCTGCATCTTCATCCGTATTTCGGCCAATGCTACGCCGTCATCACCCGCGACGCCCCCGACCGGGTCACTTTGGTGTCGTCGACGGGCGAGATCGATCAGGTGCTCGACGCATCCGCCGAGATCGCCGACGCCGTCAACTTCGGGACCTTCTATCGTGAGAACTACGGCGACGGCGCGCTCCCAGATCACGAACAGCGGCTGCAGCAGCTCACCAATCAGCCCGCCGAGCCGAACGGCGGCGCAGCGCTCGCCGCGGCGATCAAGCGCATCGGCCTTGCCGGGAAGCGGATCGGGATCGATGAGAATGGGCTGCGGATTGGCGTCGAGGCCGGGCTGCGCCAGGCGTTGCCCTCGACCAATTTCGTCGCTGCTGCTTCGGCGTTCGCATGGGTGCGCCGGGTGAAGACCGAAGAGGAAATCCGGCGCATCGCTTCAGCAGCGCTGATCACCGAACAGGCAATCGCGGCCGCGGTCTCGATCGCCCGCGCCGGCGTGACCGAGCAGGAGCTGTATCTGGAGTTCAACCGCTCGGTCGCGTCGCAGGGAGGGCGTGCCGAGTTCACGATGATCAAGTTCGGCCGCAACAGCGTCAGCGGTCAGGTGCTGTCAAATCGGACGCCGCTCGCGGCCGGCGACACCATCTGGTTCGACGTCGGTGCGACCTATCAGGGCTACTGGTCGGACCTGGCGCGAACCTTCAGCTTTGGCGAACCGTCGCAGCGGGTGCGCGAGCTGTATCGCGCCATGGTGGCCGGTGAGCAGGCCGGCATCGACCGGGCGCGGCCCGGCATGACGGGCGGCCAGCTGTTCGATCTGACGGTGCAGGCGGTGCGCGACAACGGCGAGCCCCGCTATCGTCGGCATCACGTCGGCCATTGCATCGGCGCCGAGGTCTATGAGCAGCCGATTCTCGCCCCCGGCAACGACATCGAGATCGAGGCCGGCATGGTGATCAATATCGAAACGCCGTACTACGAATTCGGCGTCGGCGCCGTGCACGTCGAAAACCCCTTCGTGGTCGGCGACGGGCAGCCCAATCGTCTGCTCACCAAGGGGACGCCGAAGGAACTCGTGATCCTTTGATCACCGGACGGCGCACCGTGGTCTAGAGCATGTCTGCCTCTGATAGAAACGCCGCCGTCATCCTGAGGTGCCCGCTGTGCCGCGCTGTGCGCGGCGCTGCGGGCCTCGAAGGATGAGCCGCGAACACCTTGGCCGCATCCTTCGCGGCGCGCTACGCGCGCACCTCAGGATGACGACTCCGCAGGTGAGGCGACAGCTTCGCTTCAATCAATCGCTGAACCGCTCTAACGGATCACGGTGCGCCGGTTCATCGAGGAGATTTCCTCGCCGACCTGCAAGGCCAGCTCGATGACGTCCTCGATCGCGATCTTGCCGGTCTCCATATAGAGCATCGGAAAGCTCAACGAGACGCCGGCGATCACCGAGCCATCGGGCCCTCGGATCGCCGTCGCCACGGAGGCGATCTCGGCATAGATCTCGCCGCGATTAATGGCGTAGCCGAGTTTGCGGATCTGCCGGATTTGCCGCATCAGCTCCTTTTCGTCGGCGACGGTCAGCGGCGTGATCTTCTTGACCGGATTGCCGGCCACCAGTTTCTTGATGAACTCATCGCTCTCATTGGCGAGCAGCAGCTTGCCGAGCGCCGAACCGTAGATGCTGACGCTCTGACCTGGTTCGGTAGTGATCTTCAGTGGACCGCGCGATTCGTGGACGGCCACATAGATCACTTCGTGATGGCTCATCACCCCGATGTAGAAATTGTAGGGAAATTTCTGCTCGTACTTGGCGAAGACGCGCAGCCCGACTTCGATCAGCGAGTTACGGACCGAGTAGCTGGCCGCGAGTTGGACGACCTTCGGGCCGAGATGATATTTTTGGGTCTCGGGATTCTGCTCGAGGTAGCCGCGCGAGGCGAGGGCGGAGATCAGCCGATAGGTCGTGGCGGCATTGATCTCAAGCTCCCGCCCCAGTTCGCGAACGCCCCAAGCCTGTTTGTCGGACGTATAAGCCTCGAGGATCCTGAGGCCGCGCAGAAGCGACTGATTTCCTGGTTCTGATGGCGTTTTCATCGTCCGGACCAATATTCGAGTTCGTCACTAACGGTCGTTACCTGGGCAAAACCGATCCGAGGATCGTGCAGTTTAAGCGCGTAGCATAGGCTGCGGCGGTCGCATACCGACGCCGCTGCCGAGCGCGTGATCGCCATTCCTGCGTCGCTGCGCCGCGCCCGTCGGTGCTGCATTTCTTGCTCAAAATTTGCGCCGATGTGCACGTTGTTTCCGAATTGACCGTGGTCAGCCGCGGGAGGATAATAACGCTGTTTCTCTGAAAGAAACAACGTTTTTATTCTTTTCTTGAGAAACGCTTCGCTATACGCTCGCAAAAACGCTTTCATGCGTGCGCGTCGACTAAGCAGCGATCTTGTCACTACTGAACGGGAGTTGAAAAATGAAACACCTGAGTCGGCGCTTCTCCGTGCTGGCCGCGCTGGCGGCGGTTGCGTTGGTCGGATCGTCTCTCGCGGCGCCGAACGCGTTCGCGCAGGCCAAGCCGAAGATCGTCGTCGGCGTCGTGCTGCCGCTGACCGGCGTGCTCGCCCCCTACGGCAAGCCAAATCTCGACGCGATCTCGCTGGCGGTCGACGAGGCCAACAAGGCCGGCGGCGTCGGCGGGCGTGAGATCGAACTCGTCGTCGAGGACACCCAGGCGTCGAACACCACGGCCATCAATGCGCTCAACAAGGTGCTTCAGTCGCAGCCGGTTGCCATCATCGGCCCGGGTCTCGGCACGCAGATTCTGGCGATGATGCCGATGACCGAGAAGGCCAAGGTGCCGCTGATCGCCGGGCCGAGCACGCGCCGCGTCACCCAGCAAGGTGCCAAATACTTCTTCCGCGACAGTTCGCACGACGAGGCCGACAAGGTCGTGCTGGCCAACTTCATCGTCAAGGACCTGAAGAAGACCAAGGTCGGCATCATGCACGTCATGGCCGAATGGGGTTATTCCGGTCGTGACTTCCTGACTCAGGAACTCAAGAAGCTCGGCGTCGAGCCGGTCGCGGTCGCGTCCTATCAGCCGACCGACAAGGATATGACCGCTCAGGTCATGGCGATGAAGAGCGCCGATGCCGATGTCGTTTACACGCAGGGTTATCCAGTCGACGAAGCCCTGGTGGTGAAGAAGTTCAACCAGCTCGAAAGCAAGGCGGACTACGTCGCCTCGGCCAGCCTGTGCAAGGCGTTCCTGCGCGATCTCGTGTCCGCGTCCGACATGGCGGGCAAGTACTGCCAGGCGCCCGACGTGCTGCCGACAATCAACGATCGTCCGGCCGTGAAGACCTTCGTCGAGGCCTACAAGAAGAAGGCCGGGTTCGCGCCCGACATGTACATCGCGCAGGATTACGACGCGGTCGGTATGCTGATCTCTGTGATGAAGGAAAAGGGCGCCGATCGTGAAGCGATCCGCGAAGGTATGGCCACGAAGTCCTACGACGGCATCCTCGGTACCTACAAGGCGGACGAAGAGGGCAATCTCTGGCACAGTTCGGTGATCATGCAGATCCAGCCGAACGGCGACGTCAAGGTCGTAGCCCGCAAGTAATTCGCACAATTTCGTCGGTCTCTCAGAAACGGACTGTGGATCTTGCAGATTATCGCATCAGGCGTGGCGATGGGGTGCATCTACGCACTCGTCGGGCTCGCCTTTGTCCTCATCTACAATGCTTCGGGGGGGCTCAACTTCTCCCAGGGCGAGTTCGTCATGCTGGGAGCCTTCGTGCTCTACACGACCACGGCGATGCCGATTCCTTATTGGCTCGCCGTGGTCATCACCGTCGCCGCGGTCGGCTTGCTCGGCTGGGTGTTTCAGAAGCTGCTGTTCTATCCATTGAAGGATCGATCCTTCCTCTATTTCGTCATCGCCACGATCGGGTTCTCGATTCTGGTGCGCAATCTGGCGCTGATCATCTGGGGACCGAACCCGCTGAAGGTGCCTGCGCTGACCTCGGCGGACTCCATCAGGATCGGGTCGGTTGTCCTGTCGCCTGAGAACGTCGCCATCATTGTCGTGACGGCGGTTCTGCTGCTGGCCCAATACGTGTTGTTCTTCCACACCGATCTCGGCCGCCGCCTACGCGCGACCGCGCAAAATCCGCAGATGGCGCAGCTGTTGGGTATCTATCCGCGGCGGATGATCGGCATCACCTTCATCATGTCGGGCGCCATTGCCGGCGTGGCAGGCGTGTTGCTGGCGCCGATCTTCCTGATCGATACCGACATGGGAGCCGCGGTCCTGCTGAAGGCTTTCATCGCGGTGGTGATCGGCGGCTTCGGCTCGATCCCCGGTGTGGTGATCGGCGGAATTGCGGTCGGCCTGATCGAGATCCTGACCGCGGTGTACATTTCGTCGGTCTACAAGGATGCGATCTGCATCGCCGTCCTCATCGTGTTTCTGGTGGCGTTCCCGCGCGGGCTGCTCGGCGAAGCGATCAAGGAACGCGGCTGATGATGCGTAAGCTGCTCATCCCTGGCGTCTGCGCGGCGCTGCTGATTGTGCCCGCTATCGTTCCTAACGATTATCTGATGCGGCTGGTCAATGTCGGCATCATTTACGCCATCCTGGCCATCAGCCTGAACTTCGTGCTGGGCTACGCCGGCCAGATCTCGCTCGGCCATGCCGGCTTCTTCGGCATCGGCGCCTACACCGCCGGCATTCTCACCCACGCCGGATCCGGCGCGATGTTCTGGCCCGTCTTCGTGCTCGCCGGCGTAATGGCCGGTCTGGCCGGGCTGATCATCGGCGTTCCGGCGCTGCGTCTGAAGGGGCATTATCTCGCTTTTGGCACGCTCGGGTTCGGCGAAATCATCCGCATCGTGCTGTACAATTGGCAGGAAGTCACCCACGGCGGCGACGGCATCGCGGCGATCCCGGCGCCGTCGCTGTTCGGCTTCCAGTTCGATAACGATCAGAGGTTCTTTTATCTCGGCTTAGCCTTTCTCGGCCTCGTCCTAGTGCTCGCCCGCCGGACGGAGAAATCGAAATACGGCCGCAGCTTTGCGGCGCTGCGCGACTCCGAAATGGCCGCCGGCACGACCGGCGTCAACGTCACGCGCATCAAGATCCTGGCCTTCGTGATCAGCTCTGTGATTGCGGGCTGTGCCGGCTCGCTTTACGCGCATCTGGTCGGCTTCATCAGCCCGGACGCCTTCACGTTCGAGGTGACGGCTCAGGTGCTGAGCATGGTGCTGCTCGGCGGGATGGGCACCACCTTCGGGCCGGTTCTGGGCGCGGGCTTCATCACCATGCTGCCCGAGGCGCTGAGGATCTCGAAGGAGTACTATCAGGTCATCTACGGCGCGGGCGTGGCGTTCGCGGTGGTGTTCCTGCCTTACGGCATTCTCGGGTTCCTGCGTCGCCGCAAGGCGGTGAAGGTGCCGCAGCTCGGCGAGAACGGCGCGATTGAAGAGTTGGCGATCGACAATCCGGCGATCGATCTGCTGCGCCCGCGGGGCGGTGCAGAGCAGAGCACTGATGTGATGCTGTCGATCGAGAACCTGACTTGCCGGTTCGGCGGCCTGGTGGCGATCAACGATCTGTCGATGCAGGTGCGCGCTGGGACGATCCATGCGCTGATCGGCCCGAACGGCGCCGGCAAGTCGACCTTCATCAACCTTGTCTCCGGCGTGTACCAGCGTCAGGAGGGCGTGATGCGATTTGCCGGCAAGACGCTGCCGGCGACGTCGTCCTGGAACATCGCCAAAGCGGGCATCGCGCGAACCTTTCAGAATCTGCGGTCGTTTCATTCGCTGTCGGTGATGGACAACGTGCTGGTTGGCTGCCGCGGCGCAAAGCCTGCGAGCTGGTCTTCGGTGATGATCGCCAGTTCGGTAGCCGCGCAAGAAGAGGCTGAACTGCGCGCAACGGCGGAAGCGGCGCTGCGCTTCGTCGGCCTGTGGTCGATGCGCGACATCCAGGTCAGCGCACTGCCGCACGAGCAGCAGCGGATGGTGGAGATCGCCCGCGCCCTGGCGCTGCGGCCGCGCATGATCCTGCTCGACGAGCCGGCGGCAGGCATGAACCCCACGGAAGTGGAACGGCTGGTGGTGCAGGTCCGCAAGATGAAGGCGATCGGCCTGACGGTGCTGATCGTCGAGCACAACATGCCGTTCGTCATGAAGATTGCCGACAGCATCACGGTGCTGAATTTCGGCAAGAAGATCGCCGACGGCACCCCGGCGCAGATTCAGCGGGATCCGGAAGTCATCGGCGCCTATCTGGGAAAGCGTGCCGCCGCCAAGGACGTGAAGAATGCCTTTGCTTGAGGTGAATTCCGTCAGCGCGTCCTATGCGGACGGCGTCGAAGTCCTGCACGGCATCGACCTTGCCGTGAACCAGGGCGAGATGGTGACGTTGATCGGCGCCAACGGAGCCGGCAAGACGACGACGCTGCGCGCCATCATGGGATTGCTGCGCGCGCAGGGCTCGATCAAGTTCGACGGCGTCGAGATCTTGGGGCGGGAGACGCCCGAAATCGCCAAGCTCGGCATCTCCATGGTGCCGGAAGGCCGAGGCGTGTTTCCGGGTTTGAGCGTCTACGACAATCTGCGCGTGGCGACGACGCCGTGGATCCGCCGCGGTCAGTCCGCTGCCGAAGATCTCGACCGCGTTTTCGAGCTGTTTCCCATTCTGGCCGAGCGCCGCAAGCAGCTGGGGTGGTCTCTGTCGGGAGGCCAGCAGCAGATGCTCGCGATCGGCCGCGCCATCATGGCCCGGCCCAAGCTGATGCTGCTCGACGAGCCGTCATTGGGGCTGGCGCCAAATCTGGTCGAGGAAGTGTTTGAAAAACTCCGGAGCATCAATGAGCAGGGCGTTTCGATCCTGCTTGTCGAACAGAACGCTTTCATGGCGCTCGAATACAGCCGGCTGGCCTATGTGATCGAGCGCGGCACCGTCTCCAAGCAGATGTCGTCCTCGGCGCTGCTGGATGACGAAGGCATCAAAGCCGCGTATCTGGGCGGATGAGCCCCGCGGCAAGTCGGGGATACGGGAGGTCCGAGATGGGGTCCACAGGAATTGGCGCGAGCGTTCCGCGGAAGGAAGACAAGCGTCATCTGCATGGGCAAAGCACCTTCATCGGTGATCTGGTTTTCCCGCGCATGCTCGACGTCGCCTTCGTCCGCAGTCCCGTCGCGCATGCCATCTTGAAGGCGCCGGACATCGAGGATGCGGACCGGAGCCGCGTGTTCGCCGGTTCGGATCTCGACGCGGTCCGTCCGATCCTCGCCGAGGCCACGATCCCTGGCTATCAGAAAATGCCCTATCCGGTGATGGCCCGGGACAAGGTCAATTTCGTCGGCCAGATCCTCGCCGCGTGCGTGGGCAAGAACCGCGCCGATGCCGAGGACATCGCCGAGCGGGTGATGTTCGACTTCGACGAACTCGATCCATTGACCTCCGCCGAAGCGGCCCTGCAACCCGGCGCGCCGGCGGTGCATCCCGACCTGCCGGACAACATCTTCCACCGTCTGCAGCAGGGCGACGATTTCGAGCCGATCCGTCAGGCGGCGCCGGTCAAAGTCACGCGGACCTTCAAGCTGGCGCGCCAGGCCATGGTGCCGATCGAGGGACGCGGCGTCGTCGCGCTGTGGGACGAGCGTGTCAGCCAGCTGATCGTCTATTCCTCGACCCAGTCGCCGCATCTGATCCGCACAGGGCTCTCGGAATTTCTCGATCTCGACCAGAATCGAATCCGGGTGATCGCTCCCGATGTCGGTGGCGGCTTCGGCTACAAGGCCATCCTGCATCCCGAGGAACTGATCCTCGGCTTCCTCGCCATGAAACTGCGTCGCCCGGTGCGCTGGCTGGAAGATCGTCGTGAGCATCTCACGGCGGCAGCGAATTCGCGCGAGCACATCTACACGATGACGGCCTATGCGGACGAGCAAGGGCGCTTGCTCGGACTCGACGCCGACATTGTTGTGGACGCCGGTGCGTATTCGATCTGGCCGCACACCTGCGCGTTCGATGCGATCCAGGCGGCCGGCATCCTGCCGGGGCCGTATCAAATCAAGAACTACCGGGTCACGGGGCGCACCGTCGCGACCAACAAGCCGCCGATCCAGGCCTATCGCGCCGTGGCCCGGCCCGGCGCCTGTTTCGCGACCGAGCTGATCGTCGATGCGGTGGCGCGCGCGGTGAACCGCGAGCCGCACGAGGTCCGCCGCGAGAATCTAATTCCGGTCGAGCTGATGCCGTATCGGTCGGTGACGGGAAAGCTCTACGACAGCGGCGACTACCCCAAATGCCTCGAGACGGCGCTCGGCGCGATCGATCTCGCGGCCTTGCGCAAGGAGCAGCAGCAGCGCCTGGCCGACGGCCGCTCGCTGCTCGGCGTCGGGTTCGCCACCTATACGGAACACACCGGCATCAGTACGTCCGTGCTCGCCTGGATGAATACGCGCCTGATGCCCGGCCACGAGCAAGCCGCGGTCCGTATCACGCCCGATGGCGGCGTCGATATCCGCACCGGCGTGCAGTCGCACGGGCAGGGCATGGAGACGTCGTTCGCTCAGGTCGCGTCTCAGGTTCTCGGCATCCACACCGATCAGATTCAGGTCACCCACGGCGATACCGCGCTGACGCCTTATTCCACCGGCACCTATGCGTCGCGCGGCATGGTGATGGTCGGCGGCGCTATTGCCGATGCGTGCGATCGGCTGATTGTCCGGCTGCGTGCCGCCGCTGCGCATCTGATGCAACGCGCGCCGGACGATCTGGTGTTCCGCGACGGCGCCTTTCACGCCGACGCGGCATCGATGACGATCGCCGAAATCGCCCGCGTCTATTACTTCAAGCCGGCGGAGCTGCCGGAAGGCATCGACAGCGCGGGCCTCGAAGTCGTCGGCGGCTATCGTCCGCAGCAGGATTCCGGCGCATTCGCCTATTCGAGCCACGTCTGTGTGCTCGAGATCGATCGCGATTTCGCCACCGTCAAGCTACGCGATTATGTGGCCGTCGATGATTGCGGCATCCAGGTCAATCCGATGATCGTCGACGGCCAGATCTGGGGCGGCATCGTTCAAGGCATCGGCACCGCGCTATTCGAGGAGGTGCGCTACGACGAGATGGGGCAGCCCCAGGCCTCGACGCTGGCCGACTATCTGGTTCCGGGCTGCGGCGACGTGCCGACCATTCGCCTGCTCAATTTCCAGACCGCATCGCCGTTCACGCGTTTCGGCGTCAAAGGGGTGGGCGAGGGTGGCGCGATCGCGCCGCCTGCCGCGATCGTCAATGCGGTCAATGACGCCTTGCGCTCGTTCGGCGCGGAGGTGGCGGAGGTCCCGGTGACGCCGTCGCGGATCTTGGCGGCGCTGGACGCCGTCGGATTGGAAGCCGGCTTCGTCGCGCGAGGCGCAGCATGAAGCCGATCAGTTTCGATTTCATCCGCGCCAACACGCTGGCGGAGGCCGCGCAGGCGCTCGCCGATCACGACGGCGATGCGCGCGTTCTGGCCGGCGGCCAATCGCTCGTGCCGATGCTGAATATGCGCCTGGTGCGGCCGACAGCGGTGGTCGATATCTCGCGCATCGCCGAACTGACGACCATCGATATCTCGCCGAGCGTGATCTCGATCGGCGCGATGGTCACGCACGCGCAAATCGAGCGTTCGGCACACACCGGAGCGACGTTCGATCTGCTGCGTCAGGTCGCGGGCGGCATCGCCTATCGCGGCGTTCGCAATCGCGGCACGATCGGCGGCAGCGTCGCGCATTGCGATCCCGCGGCGGATTGGTTGACCTGCCTGCGGGCGCTGGGCGCCGAGCTTCATCTCGTCGGAGCGCAAAGCACGCGCCGGCTTCCGATCGCGGACTTTCTGCTCGGGAGCTTCACGACTGCGCTGGAGCCGGGCGAGTTGCTGGCTCGGATCGATGTGCCGGTGCTCGGTCCCGCAATGCGGTTCGGCTACTACAAGCACAATCGCAAGGTCGGCGAATTTGCCGAAGCAATCGGCTGCGTGGTGTCGGACGCCGCGTCGGGTCATCGCCGCATTGTCGCGGGCGCGCTGTCGGCACCGCCGGTGGAGCTGTATCCGGGCGATTGGCCAGCGAGCTTCAGCATCGAGGGACTACGTCAGGCGGTGCGTGACGCGGCGCCCGGGGTCGAAGGACAGCATGTTCATTTCCACGCGGCGGCCATCCTGCGTGCCTTGAAGATCGGGTGCCTGGCATGATCGAGATCTCCCTCACCATCAACGGCGAGGTCGTGCAGGCCAGCGTCGAGCCGCGCTTGTCCCTGGTCGATTTTCTCCGCGAGAAGCAGCATCTGACCGGCACCCACGTCGGCTGCGAACACGGCGTCTGCGGCGCCTGTACGGTGCATATCGACGGCGTGTCGGCGCGCTCGTGTATCGCGCTCGCCGCGGCCTGCGATGGCCGCGATATCCGCACCATCGAAGGCTTCGGCGACGACGCTCAGATGAACGCGCTCCGAAGCGAGTTCTCGAAAGAGCACGCCTTGCAGTGTGGCTATTGCACGCCCGGCATGCTGATGACGGCCTACGATCTGGTGACGCGTTTTCCGGATCTCGACCCCGCCGATATCGCCCGCGAAATGTCCGGCAATCTGTGTCGCTGCACCGGCTATCAAGGCATCATCCGGGCGGTCGAAAACATCTACGCGGCCAATCGCGCGAAAGCGTGAGGAGACAGTTTCATGCAGCTCGATCAATCCTTCGAAGTCGGCCGCACTCTCGATACGGTGTGGCGCGGCTTGGGTGATCTGCCTGCGACGGCGTCCTGTATCCCCGGCGCAGAGATCACGCAGGTCGACGGCAACGAGAAGGCGTCCGGCGTCTTCAAGGTTCAATTGGGGCCGATCAAGGCCGCCTTCGCCGGTGACGCCGAAGTGGTGCGCGATGAGGCGACGCATTCGGGCACGATCAGCGGCGCTGGAAAAGACGGCAAGAACGCGACGCGCGTGAAGGCCCTGGTCAAGTATCAGCTTCACGCCGTCGGCGATGCGGCGACCCGGATCGATCTCTCGGTGGAATACTCGATTTCAGGACCGCTGGCTCAATTCAGCCGCGCCGGCATCGTCAAGGAGATCGCCGGCAGCATCACCAAGGTGTTCGCCACCAACCTCGAAGCGATGCTGGCCGCTTCAGCGTCGGCGCCGGCCGCTGTCCCGCCTGCGGAATTGCCGTCGTCGGCACCAGCTCAGTCCTCGTCGACGCCGCCTTCGGCCGAACGACTGCAGGCCGCTGCTCCGCCGCCGTCGCTTAATCTGGGCGCGCTGATGTGGAACCTGCTCTGGCAGAAGATCAAAGGCGTGTTCGGCAAGTCGTAAGACTTCGTCCACGCCGGACCTTGCCGATCGCTCTGCGCCGTGACTCGCGCGTGGATCGGCGGCAGTACGATCAAGGCCGGCAGGATCGGTCGCCGGCGCTCAGCTTTTCTGCGGTGCCCGTTGTCGTGCGCCGCGCGGCTCGCGGTCGGCTTTGCGGCCGGCTTGCTTCGTTCCCGCCAGCGCGTTGCGGATCGCAAAGCTGGAATGAATTCGCGACACGCCGGGGAGCGTCGACAGAATGTCGGTGTGGATGCGTTCGAACTCGGCCGCATTGTCGACCTCGACGCGGAGCAGATAGTCCGAACCGCCGGTCATCAGATAGCATTCCTGGATCTCGGGATACTTGCGGATCGCCCGCTCGAAGCGGCTCAAATAATCCTCGGTCTGCCGCTCCAGTGAGATGTTGATGATCACGGTCAGCGCTCCTTCGCGATGAGACGGGCCGACCAGCGCCGTGTAGCCGCGGATCGTCCCGTTCTGCTCGAGCTGACGGATACGTCTCAGGCACGCCGACGGTGATAGCCCGACTTCCTCGGCCAGCTTCGCATTGGTCATCCGCGCATCGAGGCGGAGCAGTCGCACCAGATTGCGGTCGATCTCATCCATTCGGAGTTCCAAACGAAATTGCGAATGGCGGCAGATTATTGCGTCGATCGCGATCGTTCAACGCAAAGCGGCGCCGTTCGGCGGCCTATTGCGCGACAATTGCGCTAGGGTGAACGAGGTCGTTCGGGCGAATTGCATGAGCGAACGAGCAGACGGAATGGGCAATGTGGAGGTGACGGCCGCGGGCAGGTTCTGCAGCGATCTGCCGCTGGCCGAGACCAATCAAGAAAGCACCGGGATCCAATGAAGGTGGTTGTGCTCGGCGCGGGCGTGATCGGGGTGACGTCCGCTTATTACCTGGCCAAGGCCGGCCATCAGGTCGTTGTGCTCGACCGACGCGAGGCACCCGCGCTCGAAACCAGCTACGCGAATGCCGGTGAGATTTCGCCAGGCTATGCGTCGCCCTGGGCGGCGCCGGGGATTCCGCTGAAGGCGTTGAAATGGCTGTTTGCCAAGCACGCGCCGTTGGTGATCCGGCCGACCGCAGATCCGGCCATGTGGCGATGGCTCGCCGCGATGCTGCGCAATTGCACGGCGGCGCGCTACGCGCTCAACAAAGCGCGCATGGTGCGGCTCGCCGAATACAGCAGGGACTGCCTGATCGAACTGCGCCGAGAAACGGGGGTGTCTTACGATCACCGCACCCTTGGCACGCTGCAGGTGTTTCGGACGGCCGAACAGCTCGATGCGGTCGGCAAGGACATCGCAGTATTGAGGAACGACGGCGTCGAATTCGAATTGCT
Source organism: Rhodopseudomonas palustris (assembly GCF_003591005.1). GTDB lineage: Bacteria > Pseudomonadota > Alphaproteobacteria > Rhizobiales > Xanthobacteraceae > Rhodopseudomonas > Rhodopseudomonas palustris_K. Next base: position 34,722 of record NZ_QYYD01000024.1, on the reverse strand, counting down.
GGATGCTGCGGGCTGCGTGGCCGCCGAGCCGGGGCTGCGGTGGGTGGAGCACAAGATCGCCGGGGGATTGCGGCTGCCCAACGATGAGACCGGCGACTGCTTCAAGTTCACCAATGCGCTGAAAGATCTATGCGAGCGGATCGGCGTCGAGTTTCGCTTCAATGTCGACATCCGCGGCTTGCGTGTGGACTCCGGCGCGGTGACCTCTGTTGGCACCGATCAGGGTGACGAGCGTGCCGATGTGTTCGTCGCCGCTCTGGGCAGCTATACGCCGGCTTTGCTGGCGCCGCTCGGGCTGCGCGTCCCGGTCTATCCGCTCAAGGGTTATTCGATCACCGTGCCGATCGTCGACGAGGCCCGCGCGCCGGTGTCGACTGTCATGGACGAGACCTACAAGGTGGCCATTACGCGGCTGGGATCCCGCATTCGCGTCGGCGGCATGGCCGAGATCGCCGGCTTCAATTTCGATCTTCCGCAAGCCAGGCGGGACACGCTGCAGCACTCCGTCGAAGACCTGTTCGGCGGTGCGGGCGATCAGGCGAGCGCTTCGTTCTGGACCGGCCTCCGGCCGATGACACCCGACGGCACGCCGATTATCGGCGCCACACAGCATCGCAACCTCTACATCAATTCCGGCCACGGCACGCTCGGATGGACGATGGCGTGCGGGTCGGGCCGAATTGTCGCCGATCTGGTGAGTGGGATGCAGCCGGAGATCGACGCGTCCGATCTGTCCTTGGCTCGATATCAGTAATCGAGAGCGTGCGTGTCGAGGCGGGGCGCGTCCCGTTGCCTAAAGCGCCGTGCGACAGATTCCGCGGTTCAGGAAGGACCGCGAATTGAGCCCCACAGGAGCCGCGTGATTTGACAGGCCTACGCAGTGTTGCCAAAATTAAAACGATGTTTCAACAAATGAAACATCGAGCTTTGATCGCGGGCGTTTTGGCGACGTCTCTGAGGTCGCTCGGCAGCTGGTAAAGGTCGATTGAGATGCGGTTGGACGGAGCGGCGGAAGACCTGTTGCGAGCCTATGAGGCGATGCCGCTGGCCGAGTTGCTGGGCGAGGCGCGGACGCTTGGTCGCGACGGCCACCGCGGCGTGATCAGCTACTCGCGCAAGGTATTCGTGCCGTTGACTCGGCTGTGCCGTGACAGTTGCGGCTATTGCACCTTCGCCAAGACGCCGCGGCAGGTCGAGGCGGCGTTTCTGTCGCCGGACGAGGTGCTGGCCATCGTTCACGCTGGGCAGGCGGCGGGCTGCCACGAGGCGCTGCTGACGCTCGGCGACAAGCCGGAGCTGCGTTACGCGGCGGCCCGCGAATTCCTTGACGCGCAGGGCGTCGGCTCCACGGTCGACTACATCGAGAAGATCTGCAAGCTGATCCTGGCCGAGACCGGCCTGCTGCCGCACGTCAACGCCGGCGTGATGAGCGAGGCGGAGACCGCGCGGCTGCGCAAAGTCAGCGTGTCACAAGGCCTCATGCTGGAGAGCCTCTCCGAGCGGCTGTGCGAACGCGGCGGAGCGCATTTCGGCTCGCCCGACAAGCTGCCAGCGGTGCGGCTCGCCGCGATCGAGGCGGCCGGCCGTCTGCGCGTGCCGTTCACCAGCGGCATCCTCATCGGCATCGGCGAGATCAGGCTCGAGCGGGTGCAGTCGCTGTTGGCGCTGCGCGATCTGCACGAGCGCCATGGCCATCTGCAGGAAATCATCGTCCAGAATTTTCGCGCCAAGGCCGAGACGCGGTTCGCCGGCTATGACGAGCCCGGGCTCGACGATCTGTTATGGACCGCGGCGGTGGCGCGGCTGATCTTCGGCCCGGCGATGAACATCCAGGTCCCGCCGAATCTCAGCTACGCGAACTATCCGCGGCTGCTCGAGGCAGGCATCAACGATTGGGGCGGGATCTCGCCGGTCACCGCCGACCACGTCAATCCGGAAGCGCCGTGGCCGGAGATCGCGCGGCTGCAGGAGGCCACCGAGGCCGCCGGTCTGACCTTGCAGCCGCGGCTCGCGGTGTATCCGGCCTATGTGCGCAACGCCGCGCAATGGATTGATCCGTCGCTGTTGCCGAAGGTGCTCAAGGTCGTCGACGGCGACGGCTTCGCGCGCGAGGACGGCTGGATGCCGGGCGGCCTGGCGCCGATCCCGCCGCTGCGCAAGCGCGCGCGTCGCGACATCTCGCTCGAACGGCTCGTGGCACGCGCGGCCACCGGAACGCGGCTCGGCAATCAGGAAGTCACGACCTTGTTCGCGGCGCGCGGCGGCGACGTCGACATGATCTGCGAGGCGGCCGATGCGCTGCGCGCGCAGACCAGCGGCGACACCGTGCGCTACGTCGTTAACCGCAACATCAACTACACCAACGTCTGCAGCTACACGTGCAAGTTCTGCGCGTTCTCCAAGGGAAAGACCCACGATCATCTGCGCGGGCGCCCTTACGACCTGTCGCTCGAAGAGGTCGCACGCCGCGCCCGCGAAGCGTGGGACCGCGGCGCGACGGAAGTCTGCATGCAGGGCGGCATCAACCCGCACTACACCGGCCAGACCTATCTCGACCTGCTCCGCGCCGTGAAGGACGAGGTGCCGGATATGCACGTCCATGCCTTCTCGCCGCTCGAAGTCAGTCAAGGCGCTGCTACGCTCGGCCTGCCGGTCGAACGCTTCCTGGCGATGCTGCGCGATGCCGGCCTCGGCTCGCTTCCAGGAACGGCGGCCGAGATCCTCGACGACAAAGTTCGCCAAATCATCTGCGCCGACAAGCTCACGACGCAGATCTGGCTCGACGTCGTGCGCAGCGCGCATCGTGTCGGGCTGCGCACCACGGCGACCATCATGTTCGGCCATGTCGAAACCTATGACAGCTGGGCGGCGCATCTGTTGCGCATCCGCGATCTGCAGGAGGAGACCGGCGGCTTCACGGAGTTCGTGCCGCTGCCGTTCATCCACATGGAGGCGCCGATGTCGCTGCGCGGCCAGGCGCGCAGTGGGCCGACCTGGCGCGAGGTGCGGCTGATGCACGCGGTGGCGCGGCTGGTGCTGCATCCGCTGATCAGCAACATCCAGGCGTCATGGGTGAAACTCGGCGAGGAGGGCGTGGCGAGCCTGCTGCGCTCCGGCGTCAACGATCTCGGCGGCACGCTGATGAACGAGAGCATCTCCCGCGCCGCCGGCACCCAGCATGGCCAGGAATTGGCGCCAGAGGCGATGGATGCCCTGATCAGCCGCGCCGGCCGCACCCCTGAGCAGCGCACCACGCTGTATCGGCCTGCTGCTGCCGAGCGCCGCGCCGCCAGCTTGGCGGCGCCGGAGCTGCAGGACCTGGTGATGACGCCGTTCGTGCCGAAGCAAATGGCGGTGGCGCGATGACCCACGTCATCATTCCCTGCAAGCCGCTGGATCTCGGCAAGTCACGGCTGTCGGGCACGCTGGACTCCGGCAGTCGTCGCTGTGCGAGCGCCTGCTGCGTGTCCGCACATTAGCCTTGAAAGCCAAATCGGCCTTCTGGTCCGCCGCGAGCCTTGGGACCTCAGAGCGGCGTCGACCTACGGTTGCTCATTCAACAACCGCAGCGCGTTGTCACGCTCGATCGCGCGCAGCACGTCTTCCGGCAGGCCCAGATTGGCCAGTCCCTTGACAGTCGCGGCCATGGTGGTCTCCGGCGCGAACGGATAGTCGCTGCCGAACAGCACCTGGGCCGGTGCAACCAGCTTGAGCAGGGCGCTGAAGGCGAGCTCGTTCGCCGACAATGCCGTGTCGAAGAACAGCCGCCTTAACTCGAACATCACGCCGTCCGGGACCCCGGCGCGAAATTCGGGACGGACCTCGAGCCGCGCGATGCGCTCGGCCAGAAACGGGATGGTGCCGCCGGCGTGGGAGAAGATGAAGCGGATATCGCGGCAACGCGCGAAGGTGCCGCTGAACAGCAGGCTGGTGATCGCCTTGGTGGTGTCGAACGGAAAGTCGAGCGTCGCCGCCGGCAATGTGACGCCAAGGCTATGAGCGTGGCAGCACGGCGCGTCGGTCGGATGGAAATAAACAACCGCCTTGCGGCGGTTGAGTTCGTCGAACACCGGCGCGAACATCGCATCGCCCGGATACTTTCCATCGTAGTTGGTGAGAAGCCCGATGCCGTCGGCATGCAGCGTGTCGAGCGCGTAGCCGATTTCTTGCAGGCTCGAGTCGATGTCGGGCAGCGGCAGGCTGGCGAACATGCCGAACCGGCCGGGATAGTCCAGCCGCATCTGGGCCGCGTAGTCGTTGCATTCGCGGGTGAGAACGCGAGTTTCGGTGGCGTCGCTGCACCACAGGCCGGGCGCCGAGATCGAGGTGATCGCCTTCTCGATGCCATTGCGATTCATCGCGTCGATCGAATGCTGCGGCGTCCAGACCGGGGTCTTGCCGGCAACGATCATCGGACCGATGCGGTCGTCTCCGATCTTTGTGACGTAGTTCGGAGGCAGGATATGATGATGAACGTCGATGCGGTGTGCTGGCATGAAATCTCGGTCCGGGCCGACGATGGTCGGCTCCACGGGAGCATTTGAGCAGACGGGCGGCGGCGCCGATCAGCTGTTGGGGATATCGCGGCCGTGTCCCTGCAGCGAGGCGACCAGCCGGTTGGAGGCTTCGACCGCGCCCTTGGCGGCATCGTTGCCCCAGATGAAGCGTGACAGCTGGCCGCCGAGATAGGGATGCATGCCGAGATCGTAGAGCTTGCGAAAATCACGCTGCTCGATGGCGGCGCGCTCCTCCGGCAGCAGCTTGTATCGGTCGAGCACGGCGGCTTCGTTCTCTTTGAACTCGCGCCGGATCTCGGGATTCCATTTCATGTCCTGGACGAGATCGTGCGTCGCCAGGTTTGGATTGAATTGTTCCCAGGCCATGGTCGCCTCACTGTTCCTTGCCGAGATCCCAGATCACCCCGCCGACGCCGCAGCGGAAGCTCGGCCACCCGGTGTAGCCGAACGAACGGCCGGGCCTCTCGCCGATCGCGGCCATCACCGGGAACCATGACAGCACCTCGGCGGTGCCACCGATGCCGGCCTCTTCCATTCGCTCCACCGTCATCTCGGACAGCAGCGCTTTGTGGTCGCCGCCGGCGCTCAGTTCGAGGAAGCGGCGATCGAACGCCTCGTCGATCTTGTAGTACTTGACGCCGCCCGGCTCGTGGCTGAGGCCGCCGGAGCCAAACAGGCCAACGCGCATGTCCGCGGGCAGGTCGTTGGCGATGAAGTCGCGCAGCGCATGGCCGACGTCGAAGCAGCGCTTGGCGTCCGGAAACGGCGGCACTGTGCAGTTCTGCAGCACCGGCACCAGTGTGATCTCGGTCGTGTCGAGATTCGTCATCGTCACCGGCACCGAGATGTTGTCGTCAAACTTGAGATTCTCGTCGCGCAGCGACATCCGCACGCCACGCCGCGTCATGCCCTGAAACAGCGCCTTCGCCACCGCCGGGTTGCCCTTGGCGGCGTAGTCGCGGCAGCCGATCCATTCCTGAAACCATTCGTGCGGGCCGCGATGCGTCTCACCGGCTCCGATCAGGAAGTCCGGATAGAAGGTGATGCGGCTGTTGGCGAGGTGATCGTTGGCGAACACGATCAGCACGTCCGGCTTGGCGGCGATGAGCTCGCGCGTGATTGCCGCGTAGGTGTCCTTCACGACTTTCTGTGAGTCGGCCGGCGCCTTGTCGAACAATCCGACGATCGCTGGGGCATGCGGCGCCGCCGCGGCAAATACGATTTGGGCCATCCTCGCCTCCTCCCGACTTCCTGTGGCGTTTATATACGTTGACCAAGATTATGCAATCAGCTTAATTGCATAAAATCTGTAAGGAGAGCGGGGCGGGGGTTCGGGATGCTGCTGCAGCAGGTGTTGAACGGAGTGATGCTCGGAGGCGCCTACGCGCTGATCGCCATCGGCTACACCCTGGTATTTGGTGTGTTGCATTTGGTGCACTTGGCCCATGGCGAAGTGTTCATGGTCGGCGCCTTCATCGCGTTGCAGATGGTGCTGTTGACCGGCGGCGGTGTCGCCGTGGCGCTGCCGGTGGCGGCGCTCGCCGGCGCGCTGGTCGGCGTGCTGGTCTATCTCGTCGCGATCAAGCCGATCCGCTCCCGCAAGGGTCATTATCTGGCGCCGATGATCAGCACGATCGGCGCCGGCCTGGTGTTGCAGGAAGTCGCAACCCGGGTGTTCGGCGGCGAGCAGGTCGGCTTTCCGGTGCAGATGGAGGCGCAGGTCTGGCATCTCGGACCGGTGACGCTGACCTCGGTGCAGCTGGTGATCCTGACGGTGTCGATCGGGCTGATGTTCGCGCTGCATCTGTTCGTGACGATGACCCGCGTCGGCATGGCGATGCGCGCCACCGCCGAGAGCATGGTGATCTCGAACACGCTCGGCATCCGCAGCGACCGCATCATCATCCTCACCTTCGCGATCGCCTCGGCGCTGGCCGGCATCGCCGGCGTGCTGGTCGGCATGTCGTTCAATTCGATCTCGCCCTATATGGGCGTCGACATGGGCATCAAGGGGCTCGCGGCGATGCTGCTCGGCGGGCTCGGCAACGTCTACGGCGCGATGATCGGCGGGCTGGTGATCGGCCTGGTCGAGGTCGTCAGCGTCGCCTATCTGTCGTCGTCCTATCGCGATGCCTTCGCCTTCATCGTGATCATCGCGGTTCTGCTGCTGCGGCCGCGCGGCATCTTCGGCTCCACCGCGCACGTCGAGGGCTGAGATGCTCGATCCCTATGTCGAGTCGGTGCTGATCTTCACCTGCATCAACATCGTGCTGGCGCTCAGCCTGTATCTGCCGGTGTCGGCCGGGCTGCTGTCGCTCGGGCAGGGCGGCTTCATGGCGATCGGCGGCTACGCCTCCGCGTATCTGACGACCGAGTTGCATTGGCCCTATGCGCTGGCGATCGCCTGCGGCGGCGCGCTGGCCGGCATCGTCGGCGTGCTGGTTGGCATTCCGTCGCTGCGGATCAAGGGCGTGTATCTCATCATCATGACGATGGGGTTCGGCGAGATCGTCCGGGTGTTCTTCCTGAATTTCGAGCCGACCGGGGCGGCGTCGGGTCTCGGCGGCATTCCGGCCGACACCACGCTGCCGATCGTTGCATTGGTCGCAGCGCTGGCGCTGCTGCTGTGCTTCCAGATCCGCAATTCACGGATCGGCCGCGCGGTCGCGGCGGTGCGCGAGGACGAGCTCGCCGCCGAAGTGATCGGCATTAATTTGACGCGTATCAAGGTGGCGATGTTCAGCCTCGGCGCCGCCGTCGCCGGCATTGGCGGCGGATTGTTCGCGCACTACGCGACCTTCATCGATCCCGGCCAATTCGGTTTCCATCGCTCGGCCGAAATCTTCATCATGGTGGTGCTGGGCGGCATGGGCAGCTTCTACGGCGCCGCGGTCGGCGCCTGCGTCGTCACCATCCTGCCCGAGCTGCTGCGGCTCGGCGACGCTCAGGAATGGCGCATGACGGCGTTCGGCGTGCTGCTGATCGTGATCATGATCGTGCGCCCGTCCGGCATTGTCGGAGTACGCCAATGAGCACGACCGCGACGCTGCTGCTCGAGGCGCAGCGCCTGACCCGCCGGTTCGGCGGTTACTCCGCGGTGTCCGAGGTCGATCTGTCGATCGAGCGCGGCACCATTCACGCGGTGATCGGCCCCAACGGCGCCGGCAAGACCACGCTGTTCAACCTGATCACCGGCGTGCTGGCGCCGACTGAAGGCCGCCTCAAGATCGAAGGCGTCGATATCACCGGCGCGCGGCCGGACCGCATCGCGCGGCGCGGCGTGGTCCGCACCTTTCAGGGCGTGCGGCTGTTTCCGGCGATGACCGTGCTGGAGAACGTCATGGTCGGCCGGTTCTGCCGGACCAGCGGCGGATTTCTCGCGGCGCTCACCCGCATTCCGGGACGGCCGAGCGCCAGCGAGCGCGCCACCGAGCAAAGCGCGATGCTGCTGCTCGACCGCGTCGGCCTCGCCGGGCGCAAGCACATGCTCGCCGGCGAATTGCCGCTGGCCGATCAGCGCCGACTCGAAATCGCCCGCGCGCTGGCGGCGGAGCCGATGCTGCTGCTACTCGACGAGCCGGTCGCCGGCATGAATCCGACCGAGGTCCACGAAGCCGGCGAGTTTTATCAGTCGCTGTGCAAGGACGGCCTGACCATCCTGATCACCGAACATCACATGAGCCTGGTGATGGCGATCTCGCACCATATCACCGTGATGAATTACGGCCGCAAGATCGCCGAAGGATCACCCGAGGTGGTGCGGCGCGATCCCGAAGTGCTGTCGGCCTATCTCGGCGCGGAGGCTGCGGCATGATGCTGTCGGTGCGCAATCTCGGCGTCAGCTACGGCCGCATCGCCGCGGTCCGCGACGTCTCGATCGACGTCGCCCGTGGCGAGATCGTGGCGCTGATCGGCCCCAACGGCGCCGGCAAGAGCACGTTGCTCAAGGCCATCGCCGGGCTACAGCCGATCGAGCGCGGCTCGATCGATTTCGACAGCGCGGCGATCGCCAATCAGCGCCCGGCGGAAGTGATGCGCCGCGGCCTTGCCCTGGTGCTCGAAGGCCGTTCGACGCTGAAGCAGATGACGGTGCGGGAGAATCTCGTCCTCGGCGCCTATGCGCGGCACGATCATGCGGAGATCGCCCGCGATCTCGATCAGATGCTGACGCGGTTTCCGATCCTGCGTGAGCGGCTGAAGCAGCGCGCCGGCACATTGTCCGGCGGCGAGCAGCAGATGCTGGTGATCGCCCGCGCGCTGATGTCGCGGCCGCGGCTGTTGATGCTCGACGAGCCGTCGCTCGGCCTGGCGCCGCTGATCACCGCCAAGATCTTCGAACTGGTGCAGGCACTGAAAGCCGAAGGCGATGTCACCGTGCTGCTGGTCGAGCAGAACGCCAACCAGGCGCTCCACATCGCCGATCGCGCCTACGTCCTCGAGAACGGCGAGGTCGTGTTGCAGGGCGCGGATCTCGCCGACGATCCCCGGATTCAGGAAGCCTATCTCGGAGTTTGACATGAGTGCCGACGAGACGCCGCAGGGCTATTCGATCTTCCGCGACACCATGGCGGACATGACGTTCCCCGAGATCGCGCGCGCGGCGGAGCGCCGCGCGGTGGTGCTGTGGGGGCTGGGTGTCATCGAACAACACGGGCCGCATCTGCCGCTTGGCACCGACGTCTATATGCCGTCCGAACTACTGCGGCGGGTGCGCCGTCTGCTCGCTGAGCGCGGCATCGACAGCGTGATCATGCCGCCGTTCTATTGGGGCGTGAACCAGGTGTCCGGCGCATTCCCGGGCACCTTCGTGGTGCGGCCGGAGATCGTCATCGAACTGATCGTCGATCTGATCAAGAGCCTGAAGAAGGACAGTTTTGCCCGGCTGTTCTGCATCTCCGGTCACGGCGATGCGCTGCATAACCGCACGGTTCACGCTGGCATCGCGCGCGGCGCGGACGAGGCTGCGATCGCCGCTTACTTCGTCGGCGCCCCGTCGTTCTTCGCCCGGGTCGGCATTGCCGCGGACGATCCTCACATCCTGCCGACCCATTCGGAGGTCGAGCGTCCGAGCCGCTACTTCGACGTCCATGCCGGCAAGTTCGAGACCTCGTCGATGTGGGCCGCCTATCCCGGGCTGGTGCGCGACGAATTGCTGCCGGCGTTGCGCTCGACGGATTTCGGCGTCGAGGACATTTCCGAATGGCGCAAGGGCGGCGACCACGCGCGGGCCAAGACGCCGCAGGGTTATCTCGGCGATCCGGCCGCATCCGATCGCGAGTTCGGCGAGACCATGATGGCGCAGCACGCCGAGCTGGTGGCGGCGGCGATCGCAGCCCAGGTGGGAGCAGCGCGGTGACGTCGTTGGCGCCGGATCTCATCCTCCACAACGGGCCGATCTACACCGTCAATGCCGGCGACGACGTTGCCGAGGCTCTGTCGATCCGGGCTGAAGAGATCGTTGCGGTCGGGCGCGCCGCCGACATCCTGGCTTCGGCGGGCGACGGCACGCGCGTCGTCGATCTGCAGGGCCGGGCGGTGGTACCCGGCTTCGTCGATGCGCATCCGCACATGGACGATGTCGGCCTGCAGATGGTGCTGCCGTCGTTCAACAATCCGAAGTCGATCGACGATGTGCTGGCGGTCGTCGCGCGCGAGGTGAGCAAGCGCAAGCCGGGCGAGTGGATCGTGTTCAATCCGCTGGCCGGCGAGCCCGAAGCGTTTTCCTATCCGCAGATGTTCGGCGCCGGCGGCTGGCCGACGCGGCACGATCTCGACAAGGTGTCGCCGGACAATCCCGTCTACATCCAGCCGCAGCTGATGCTGGCGCCGGGCGCCGCGATCGCCAACACCGCGGCGCTGCGCGCGGCTGGGCTTGGTCGCGACACCATCGCGCCGGAAGGCGTGGTGGTCGGACGCGACGATGCGGGTGAGCTCACCGGCGTGTTTCTCGACTACAACTTCCCCAAGGTGATGCCGGATACGTTCGGCGGCTTTCATCCCGGTCGCGCGTTGTTTCCGATGATCCCGCCGTTGACGCCGGAGCTCGTCTATGCCGGCGTCGAGACGGCGATGCGCGCGTTCAACCGCGCCGGGATCACTGCGATCTACGAAGGCCACGGCATCCCCAAGGGACCGCAGCGCGTCTATCTCGATCTGTGGGCGCGCAAGAAACTCACCGTGCGCACGTACTTCGTGATCTCCTATCCGGTGTCGCTCTACAACGACACGGCGGCCGGCGACCGGCTGATCGCGGAGACCGCGCTGTATGCCGGCGGCGACGGCTTCGGCGACGATCTTCTCAAGTTCGGCGGGCTCGGCTTTTCGTTCGACAGCGCCACTGCGATCGGCGCGTCGCTGATGCGGCAGCCCTATGTGGGCGCGCGCGGTCATTTGTGGACCGGCATTCAGCTCACCAGCGACGACAACTTCAGCGGCATCCTGACCCGCGCCGCGCGCGCCGGGCTGCGCCTGCAGGTGCAGTGCGCCGGCGGCGGCGCCATCGACAAGGTGCTGGCGATGTTCGCCGAGATCGACCGCGAGCAGCCGATCCGCGACAAGCGTTTCGTTATCGAGCACTGCCAGTTTCCTAGCGCCGACAACATGGCAATGTGCCGCGACCTCGGCGTGATCCCGACCAGCACCACCAACTTCCTGTGGAACTACGGGTGGGTGTACTTGAAGAGCTTTGGCGATAAGCTCGCCGCCGGCGCCATCCCGTTCCGCGATTGGCTCGATGCCGGCGTGCCGGTGGCGCAATCGACCGACGGGCGGCCGTACGATCCCATCTTCTCGTTCTGGCAGATGCTGGCGCGGCGCGATGGCGTCACCGGTCATGCGTTCGGCTTGCCACAGCAGAAGCTGACGCGGCACGAGGCGCTGCGGATGTACACCTTCAACGCCGCGCGCGCGGCGTTCTGGGAGCATCGCATCGGCTCGCTGGAGCCCGGCAAGCTGGCCGATCTGGTGGTGCTGTCGGGCGACATCATGACTATGCCGGAAGGCGACATCCGCAACGCGAAGGTTCTGGCGACGCTGCTGGCCGGCAAGCCGGTGCACGACACCGGCCTGTTCGGCTGATCAGGAAAGGCGATGACAATGACGCAACCACACGATCTGCTCGACACCGCCGCGAAACGGCTCGATCCCGGCCACACCGCCGTGATGGTGATCGACATGCAGAACGATTTCTGCGCCGAGCAGGGCTATGTCGAACGCATTGTCGGCAAGGACGTGTCGGCGTGCCGCGCCGTGGTGCCCGCCATCATGTCGCTGGTCAATGCCGCGCGCGCACGCGGTGTGCCGGTGTTGTGGATCCGGGCGAACTACGATCCCGAGCAGCTGCCGCCGGGCATGCTGGCCAAGCAGCGCGAACGTAGCACGGAGGTGTGCTGCGGAACCGGAAGCTGGGGACGCGAACTATACGGCGTCGCGTCGGCGCCGGGCGAGGCGTTGATCGACAAGCACAGCTACAGCGCGTTCGTCGGCACCGAAGTTGAAAAGCTGTTGCGCGACCGGGGAATCCGAACCATCGTATTTGCTGGCGTGCAAACCAATGTGTGTGTCGAAACAAGCCTGCGTGATGCCGTATGCCGGGGATTTTACGCGGTGCTGGCTTCCGATTGCGTCGCCTCGCACACGCCGCCACTGCACGACGCGACGTTGACAAACGTGGGGTTCCTTTTCGGTGACGTGATGGGTGGAAAAGAGGTCGCAGAGGCCTGGGCCAAGTAGATCGAGCTTCGACAAATTTGGCTCTAGATTTTATGGGAGCTCTATATTTTATATGATTGCCTGTTTTGCAGGCGAATCGGTGGCTGGATCCCCGCCGAGTTGATGCCCAAGCGAGCGCCAGTCGGCGAGATTGATGAAATCATGACCAAAAGCAAGCTTCCCTGGGGACCGGCGCCGCGACGCCTGATCGATGCGCCGAAGACGCTGGCCGACGAAGCCTATCAGCGCATTCACGACGACATCATTCACGGCGAATTCGCGCCCGACGACAAACTGCAGCCCGATGCGCTGCGCGAGCGCTACAACATCGGCCTCAGCCCGGTGCGCGAGGCGTTGTCGCGCGTCGCGCTCGAGGGGCTCGCGGTGGCCGAGGGCCAGCGCGGCTTCTTCGTCGCGCCAGCGACCCGCGAGGAGCTGCTCGATATCGCCGATCTGCGCATCCAGTTCTCGGTGCTGTCGCTGGAGCGCTCGATCAAATTCGGCGGCGACGAGTGGGAGAATGCCGTCGTCACCAGCTACTACCAGCTCAACAAGCTGGAGAACCAGGCGCACCGCGAGCCCAAGACGTTTCACGACGAATGGGAACGGCGCAACCGGGCCTTTCACGAAGCACTCGAATCCGGCTGCGGCTCGCCGTGGCTGCTGCATTTCTGCGACATTCTGTACGATCAGCTCGAGCGCTACCGCCGCCGCTTCGTGGTCTACACCGACATCCACCCGACGATCGCCGAGGAGCACAAGCAGATCAAGGAGCTGGCCTTGGCCCGTGACCTGCGCGCCTGCGACGTGCTCAAGCAGCACTTCCAGCACGCGGCCAGCGTGATCGGTGGCATGATGGAAAAGGGCGAGGGCCGATCAGCCCCGGCGCCGCTCAAAAAGGACAAAGCGGCCGCGGAGCGCGCCAAGCCGCAGAAGCCGGCTGCCAAACGCGCCCGCGCCCGCGTCGCCTAAAGCCTCACGTCTTCCTCTATCGCCGAACTGTCGCAGCGCCGCCCTCGGGCGGCGCTGCGCGTTCGCGCGTTATAAAGCGGCAGCGCTTGCATCACATATAACATTGACGTCATAATAAATTTCGCAAAAATAATGACGCGATATGCGTTGCATAGGGGAGGTCTGAAGATGAGTTGGAAACAGGGTGCGCAGGTCCGCGCCGGCGGGCTGGCCGCGATGGCGGCCGCGTTGATGCTCGGCTACGCCGCGCCGGCGCTGGCCGACGTCAAGATCGGCGTGCTGATGCCGCTGTCCGGCAAGGGCGCGTCCTACGGCCAGCACCAGGACATCGCGATGAAGATGGCGCAGGAGGAGCTGCAGAAGGCCTCCGGCGGGAAGATCGAACTCGTGGTGTATGATACGCGCGGTGAGAATGCCGAGGCGATCAATCTGACGCGCAAGCTGATCTCCAACGACAAGGTCGCGGCGATCATCGGCCCGTTCTTCAGCGCCGAATGCGAGGTCGCGTTCCCGATCGCCGTGCAGAACAAGACGCCGATCGTGACTGCATCGTCGGCCAAACCCGGCATCGCCGCGAAGAACCGGCCGTGGGCGTTCCGCAATGCACTGTCGTCTGACCAGATGAACGGCTTCATGCTCGACGTCTGGCTGAAGCACCATCCGGTGAAATCGGTCGTGATCCTCACCGACGTCAAGGACGCCTTCACCAAGGTCGACGGCACGGTCGTGTTTCCGGCCGAGCTGAAGAAGCGCGACGTCCAGGTGCTCGACAACATCTCGTTCCAGACCGGCGACATCGATTACTCAGCGCAGGTCACCAAGGCGAAGTCGCTCAACCCCGATGGCATCCTGATCGCCGGCCTCTATAACGAGGGCGGCAACATCGTGCGCGAGATCCGCAAGCAGGGGCTGAAGCAGCCGATCGTCGGCGCGCTCGGCATGTCGGAGACGCGCTTCCTCGATATCGCGGGCCCGGCCGGCGACGGCACCACCGTGGTCAACCCGTTCTGGCCGGACGATCCGGATCCGAAGGTGCACGCCTGGGCGACCGAGTATCAGAAGCGCGCCAAGGTCGCGTCCGGCAACACGGCGGCCTTGATGTACGACAGCGTGCTGCTGATGAAGCACTGCATCGACAGCAAGGGCATCACCGGCGCCGGCGATCTCGCCGGCAACCGCGAGCAGATCAAGACCTGCCTGACCGAGGTCAAGGATCTGCCGGGCATCACCGGGCCGCTGTCGTTCAACGCCGACGGCGACGCCCGCCTGCCGCCCACGGTGCTGATCGCCAAGGGTGGCAAGTGGCAGGCGGTGAAGGACTGAGGACGTGGGGCGCCGAGTCGATAGGCTCGGCGCCTCGTCAATCGGACGGCGCTTCACGCACGAGCTCATGGTGAGGAGGCGAGAAGCGTCCTCTCGAACCATGGCCGATGGATTTGCTAACAAACTTCGTCATGGCCGGGCTTGTCCCGGCCATCCACGCCTTTTCGGCGTTTCCGGCAGCAAGGCGTGGATGCTCGGCACAAGGCCGGGCATGACGCGTGGATAGGAAAGTGCCTGATTTTGATCGCTCCATTGGCCGGGATACTCTGGTGAGCACTCAGTGCATGCGGACCAATCGGAGTATCAACCGCGGCTGTTCACCGGGGCGAGCAGCCAGCGGAATTCGCGGCCGAAGGCGGACTGGGGATCGGCGGCGAGGGCGGCGAGTTCGCGCGATGAGTCCGGCAGGACGAGAAAATGCGAGTCCTTGCTGCCGGCCTGTCGTGCCGCGTGGTGAGTGAACGTTACGACGCGCAGGTCGCGGGCGCCGCGGCTGACGGCCCATAGCGTCGCGACGCCGGCCTGCTGCGCAAGCTGCTCGGCGACGGAAGCGAAGCCGGGCTCCGCGAACGCGTCGATCGTCGCCAGGCCGCAGGCGGCGGTGGCCGCTCGGTGCTGATCCAGCGCGATGAGCGCGCGCGCCGCGGTGCAGGCGAGGCCGTGGTCTGCCAGTACGATCAGCTGCGGGCCGCCTTCAGCCGACGACGGCGTATCGTCGAGCTGCCCCAGCGCATCACCGACGGCCGCAGCCACATCGTCGTCGCTTTCGCCCTCGAGCTCGAGCACGCTCCAGCCTTCCGACATCAGGCCGTCGGCCCAGGCGCCATCCTCGGCTTGCGATGCGCCGCTCGGCGGCGTGGCGGAACGCAGCCGGACCAGCAGCACGTGCGGGCCGCTCGCCGGCGCCGCGACGCGCAGCGGCTGCGCTGCTTCACGCATCAGCATCTGCCGCATCGCTCAGCGCTCCCATACCTGGACATGGACCGGGCTGAGCGTTGGGCCGTTGACCGGGACGATCACGTCCATCGGGCAGTTCGACAGCGCGACGATGCAGTCGGCGATCGCCTCGAATTCGATGTAGTCGCCGGCGCGCGTCACGCCGGGCTCGATCACCCAATGGCCCTTGGCGCAATCGTGGTGATAGTTCATGAACAGGTCCATGGTGTCCGGTATGTCTTCGGGAAGCAGCCCGAACGGTGCCATCAGATCGGCGATCACTTCGTGGCAGCCGCGGCGGCCGGGGTGGCCGTAATAAGCGTAGAGCTCGCGGTTGCACATGCGGTGATGCACGTCGTGGACACCGACTCGCTCCGCCTGATCCGCGGTGATCGTCATCAGCGGCGTGCAGATCGTCGACAGCAGCACGTCGCCGGGCAGCAGCTTGTCGCGCGGCACGAATTTCTCGCCGGGCTTCGGCTTGTAGCGGGTGCGCGAATACGAGGTCGACAGCTTGTCGCGCGGATTGGCGCGGTTGAACACCGCCATGTCGACGACCTGCTGCCCCGCGAGATCGGTGATGCGCAGCGTTTCGCCTGGCGCGACGAAGGCGAGGCAGCCGGTCTTCGGCGGCAGGATGCTGTCGTAGACGATCTTGTCGGGTGTCGGCATCGTCATTGCTTGGGCCCGATCAGGCTGTCGTGTCCGGCGGCGAGATGCAGCTCGGCGACCTTGACGCCGTTCGAGATGCCGGAGGGGAAGCGGCTAAAAATCTCCATGTCGTGGCCCGGCAGCATCCGTGCCAGATCGTCACCGGCGACGCGCTTGATGCGTTCGATCTCGTCCAGCATGGTCCACGGATTGCCCTGCATATAGCCGGGTGGCCACATCCGTTCTCCGCAGAAATACGAGTAGCAGACATCGCCCGCGAGCGCGTAATTGCCGGCCGAGGTCGCGACCTCGAGCCACTGGATGCCGAAACTGTGGGTGTCCTTGGCCAGCCGGCAGGTCACGCCGTCGCGCAAGTCGTAGTCGCCGTCGAGCAGCTGGACGCGCCCGGCCTCGATCGCCGCGTCGAGCGCGCGAAAATTATCGGCGTCGAGCGAGGAGAACACCCAGCGGTCCTTGCGCACGCCGCCCTCGCCATAGCGGGTGATGATCCGCTTCCAGCTCTCGTATTCGTAGCGCTGCACATAGATCGTCGCGTTGGGGAAGGCGTCGAGATTGCCGGCGTGGTCGAAATGCAGATGCGTCAGCACCAGCGTATCGATCGCGTCCGGCGCGATGCCGTGCCGCGCCAGGATCTCGTCGCTACGCACGAAGTCCTTGAAGCCGGGGCCGGTCATCGACGCGCCGGAGGCAAAGCCGGTGTCGACCAGCACGCGCTCACCTTGCGCCGATTGCAGCAGCGAGAAGATCATCGGCACCGCGGTGGTGCCCTGATTGCTGGCGACCGGCGTGCCGCGCACGAAGTCGAGCGGCAGCCGGCCTTCGGCGAATTGAAACGTCCAGATACTCCAGTCGGTCATGCCGCGTCCTTATGCGTCGAACAGGCCGGTGTCGTGGACCACACTGCCGCCGAGCAGTGTTGCGACCACGCGCGCCTCCGGGATGCGGTCCTCATCCATCGTCATGATGTCGTCGGACAGGATCGCGAGGTCGGCGAGCTTGCCGGGCTCGATC
The DNA here is from genome assembly GCF_003591005.1 of Rhodopseudomonas palustris. GTDB lineage: Bacteria > Pseudomonadota > Alphaproteobacteria > Rhizobiales > Xanthobacteraceae > Rhodopseudomonas > Rhodopseudomonas palustris_K. The sequence goes on along the minus strand of NZ_QYYD01000024.1, from coordinate 17,581 downwards.
GAGCCGATGCGATGCTCCCAGAAAGCCGCGTAGGCGGCGTTGTAGGTCGCCAGCCGCAGCGCTTCGTTGCGGGTTATCTTCTGCCGCGGCAACCCGAACACGTGACCGGTGACGCCGCCTTTGCGGGCGAGGCTTTCCCAGAAGGTGAAGATCGGATCGTAAGGCCGGCCATCGGTCGATTGCGAAACCATCACGCCGCCGTCGATCCAGTCGCGCAGCGGCACGGCGTCGCCGGCCATCGCCTCGCCGAAGCACTTCAGATACACGCTGTCGTAGTTCCACAGGAAGTTGACGGTCGTGGTCGCGACTACGCCGAGCCGGCGGCAGACCTCGAGATTGGCGGAGGAGGGGAATTGGCAGTGCTCGATCACCCACCGCTTGCCGGCGATCGGGATCTCGCGGTCGATGGTCTCGAACATCGCCAGCACCTTGTCGATCGCGCCGCCGCCGGCGCACTGCACCTGCACGCGTAGATTGGCACGCGCGGCGCGCCACAGCGCGTCGAGAAACTTGTCGTCCGGCGTGTGCTGGACGCCGCGCCAGGCGTGACCGCGGGCGCCGATATAGGGCTCGCGCATCAGGCAGGCGCCAATCGCGGTGGCACTGTCGAACGAGTAGCCGAGGCCGCCGAACCGCAGCAGGTCGTCGCCGAAGCCGTCGCCGGCGGCGTACAACGCGGTCTCGTCGACGAACTGCTGGCCGCGTTGCGGGTCGGCGAACAGCGGCATCGGCCACGCGATAACGAAGTAAGTCCGCACCGTCAGCTGCTGCCGCTGCCACAGATCGGCGTAGGCCAGTTGCTGCGGCCGCGGAATGCCGTGGCCCTCGTAGATCGCCGTGACGCCGGCGCGGTTGAAGGTGCGCATGCCGGTTTCGACCGCGGCATTCATGTCGGACTGATCCATCGGCGGGATCATTGGAAACAGCGCGCGCGGACCGCGGATTGTGCCGTAGGTGTCCGGCATCAGCTTCGGAAAGTTGTAGTCCCGGAAGATCCCGGTCGGGACGCCGTCGTCGTCCTTGTCGATTTCGATCCCTGCCGGGGTCTCGGTGTTGCCGGTGATGCCCGCGATGCGGATCGCGGCGCTGTCGGCGATCGCGACGCCCGGGGCGATCAGCATCGGCGGCTCGATATAGACGGGATTATTCGGTGCCGCCTTGTCGAGGTCGTGCCGGTCCGGCCAGCGGCCGTCGCGCAGCGCGGCCGGGAAGGCGAAGACCTCGGGCTCGCTCGCCAGCGGATTGCAGATGATCCACTCGCCGGGTTTGCGCTTGGCCACCTCGGCGCGGATCACCGCGAGCACGTCGTCGATCGAGCGGGCGCCATCGAACGAGGGTTTGAGAAAGCGCAGGCCGACGCCGTCCATGTGCGGATGGCCGTCGACGAAACCGGGCACAACGGCGCGGCCGCCGAGATCGATCATGCGAGTCTCCGGAGCAGCCAGCGCCAACAAGTCGCGCGAGGTGCCGACCGCGACGATCGTGTCGCCGCGGATCGCAATCGCCTCGGCCACCGAGTCGTGTGCGTCCACCGTGTAGATGCGGCCGTGATGAAGGATCTTGTCCGGAGCGGTCATGAAGGGCCCACCTTGAACTCGGCGCATCGGGCTGCGCGTTGGTTTATTAAAGCTTGGCGTTCGTCATGAAATCAATAGATTTTATAAAGCTCTTTGGCTATAACCCGGGAAACGTCGTAATCCCGGGGAAACATGACTCAGGCACTGACCCAATCCGCGACCGCTACGCCGCTGCTGTCGAACTTCATTGGCGGGCGCTTCGTCGCGCCGACCGGCCCGACATTCGAGAATCGCAACCCGATCAATGGCGAGCTGGTCAATCTGGTCGCCGAAGCCGACGCTGCGGCGGTCGATCAGGCGGTGGCTGCGGCGCGGCAGGCGTTGAAAGGCCCGTGGGGCAAGACCAGTGAGCAGGAGCGCGCGGCGCTGCTGCGCAAGGTCGCCGACGGCATCATGCGCCGGTTCGACGAGTTTCTCGCGGCCGAAGTCCGCGACACCGGCAAGCCGGCCTCGCTGGCGTCGCATATCGACATTCCGCGCGGCGCCGCCAATTTCAACGTGTTCGCCGATCAGATTCTGACGCTGTCGACCGAGACGTTCCGGATGGCGACGCCGGACGGCAAGGGCGCGCTGAACTACGCGATCCGCGTGCCGCGCGGCGTCATCGCCGTGGTGTGCCCGTGGAATCTGCCGCTGCTGCTGATGACCTGGAAGGTGGCGCCGGCGCTAGCCTGCGGCAACACCGTGGTGGTGAAGCCGTCCGAGGAGACGCCGACCACCGCGACGCTGCTCGGTGAAGTGATGAACGAGGCCGGCATCCCGCCGGGCGTCTACAATGTCGTGCATGGCTTCGGCCCCGGCAGCGCCGGCGAATTCCTTACCCGTCATCCCGGCGTCGACGGCATCACCTTCACCGGCGAGACCGCGACCGGCACCGCGATCATGAAGACCGCGGCCGATCACGTCCGCCCTGTGTCGTTCGAACTCGGCGGCAAGAACGCCGCGGTGGTGTTCGCCGATTGCGATTTCGACAAGGCGATCGAAGGCACGATGCGCTCGGTGTTCGCCAATTGCGGCCAAGTCTGCCTTGGCACCGAGCGGGTCTATGTCGAGCGGCCGATCTTCGACGCCTTCGTCGAGCGGCTGGCGTCTGCCGCGAGCCAACTCAAGTTCGGCGATCCGTTCGACAAGGCGACGACGATCGGTCCGCTGATCAGCCAGGAGCATCGCCGCAAGGTGCTGTCCTACTACGACAAGGCGAAGAGCGAGGGCGCCCGTATCGTGCTCGGCGGCGGCGTGCCGGAGCTAGACGGGGCGTTCAGCGGCGGCTCGTTCGTGCAGCCGACGATCTGGACCGGCCTGCCGGAAAGCTCGGCGGTGATCCGCGAGGAGATATTCGGTCCGTGCTGCCACATCGCGCCGTTCGACAGCGAGGACGAGGCGATCGCGCTCGCCAATGACAGCCCTTACGGCCTCGCCACCGCGATCTGGACCGAGAATTTGACGCGGGCGCACCGCGTCGCGGCGCAGATCGACGTCGGCATCACCTGGGTGAATTCGTGGTTCCTGCGCGACCTGCGGACGCCGTTCGGCGGCTCCAAGCAGTCCGGCATCGGCCGCGAAGGCGGCGTGCACTCGATGGAGTTCTACACAGAGCTCCGCAACGTCTGTATCAAGCTCTGATCAAGAAACGATCCCGGAGAGGAAATCGCATGCTCACCGACGACCAGCGCGCCAAGGCCGCCGACATCCTGCTCGAAGCCGAGCGCACCCGCAAACCGGCGCTGCAGCTGTCCAAGACGTTCCCCGACATCGAGATCGAGGATTCCTACGCGATCCAGAGCGAAGTGACGCGCCGCAAGGTCGCCGAGGGCCGCACCGTGATCGGCCACAAGGTCGGGCTGACCTCCAAGGCGATGCAGCAATCGTCGCAGATCGACGAGCCCGACTACGGCCATCTGCTCGACGACATGATGCTGGCGGACGGCGCCAAGGTGCCGCACGCCAATTACTGCGTGCCGCGCGTCGAGCCCGAACTCGCCTTCGTGCTCGGCAAGCCGCTGAAGGGGCCGGGCATCGGCCTGCTCGACGTGCTGCGCGCCACCGAATACGTCGTGCCGGCGATCGAGATTATCGACGCGCGCGTGCAGAACCCGCGCAAGATCTTCGACACCGTCGCCGACAACGGCGCCGCGGCCGGCATCGTGCTCGGCGGCCGGCCGATCAAGCCGATGGACCTCGACCTGCGCTGGGTCGGCGCGATCTTCTATCGCAACTCGGAGATCGAGGAGACCGGCCTTGCCGCCGGTGTGCTCGGCAATCCGGCGATGGGCATCGCCTGGCTCGCCAACAAGGTCGGCCGCTTCGGCACCGTGCTCGAGCCCGGGCACATCATGCTGTCGGGCTCGTTTACCCGGCCGGTGTGGGCCGACAAGGGCGACACGCTGCACGCCGATTTCGGACCGCTCGGCGCCGTCGCGGTGCAGTTCGTGTGATGGCGATGCAGACGCCGCAGAACGCGTTCAAGCGCCGGCTGCTCGCCGGTGAATTGCAGATCGGCCTGTGGTCGAGCCTGTGCAGCACCATCGCGGCCGAGATCATCGGCGACAGCGGCTTCGACTGGGTGCTGCTCGACACCGAGCACGCGCCCAACGAACCGCCGAATGTGCTGGCGCAGCTGCAGGCGTTCGCCACCGGCACGGCGCAGGTGGTGGTGCGGCCAGCCTGGAACGATCCGGTGATCATCAAGCGGCTGCTCGACATCGGCGCGCAGACGCTGCTAATCCCGTTCGTGCAGAACGCCGAGGAAGCCAAGCGCGCCGTGGCGGCGTGCCGCTATCCGCCGGCCGGCATCCGCGGCATCACCGCCGGCGGCCGCGCCAGCCGGTTCGGCCGCGCGACCAACTATCTGAAGGAAGCCGATCAGCAGGTCTGCGTGCTGGTGCAAACCGAGACCGAAGCCGCGATCGACCGCATCGACGAGATCGCCGCGGTCGACGGCGTCGACGGCGTGTTCGTCGGCCCGTCGGATCTCAGTGCGTCGATGGGCCATATCGGCAATCCGCTGCATCCGGACGTGCAGCGCGTGATCGAGAAAGCCGGCCGGCGGCTCGCCGCCTCCGGCAAGGCCGGCGGCATCCTCACCGGGGTCGAAGCCGACGCGCGGCGCTACATCGAATGGGGCTATCGCTTCGTCGCGGTCGGCACCGATATCGGCCTGCTGGCGAGGCATGCGGACGCGCTCGCCGCAGCATTTCGCAAAGCATGACGGCCGGGCGCCGCCGAATGCTAGCGTCAGCTCAGCAGCGGCGGTGTCGATCAATCAGCCCGGACGCCGGGCCGACGAACAGGAGAGGGTGATGAAACAGCTTCCCGTCATTGAACTTCAGGATATCGCCAAGGAGCTCGCCGACAGCGGCAAGCGCGTCAAGGTGCTGTGGCAGGAGCCGGGCTCGCTCGCCTTCGTCGCCCGCGGCCGCGAGTATCGCAGCGAATTCCACATCAACGGCAGCGACGAAGTGACCTACATGATCAAGGGCACGATGAACCTGCATTACCGAACGCCCGAGGGCAAGGAAGAGATCGCGGTGATCCCGGAAGGCTCGACCAACTGGATGCCGCCGGGCGTGCCGCATTCGCCGCGCTTCCCGCCGGACGCCTTCGCGCTGATCGTCGAACGCCAGCGCCACGAAGGCGAGATCGACCGGTTTCAGTGGTTCTGCCCGAAGTGCGACCACTTCCTGCACGAAGAGACCTTCGTCGTCAGCGACTATCGCGCCGACCCAGTGTCGCAAGCCTACCGCAATTTCTTCGAGGACGAAGACGCGCGCACCTGCAAAAAGTGCGGCAACGTCATGCCGAACGCACTGGCCGAGGCGCCGAAGGCGTAACAGTGCTGCTTCACTCGAACACTTCGGCATAGCACCGTCATGCCCGGCCTTGTGCCGGGCATCCACGCCTTGCTGACGGAAAAGCACAAAAGGCGTGGATGGCCGGGACAAGCCCGGCCATGACGGATGTGGTGAAGTCATTCATTAGTCGCGACGCGTCCGCCCGCGTTCCGCGGCCATCTCCCAGGAGCCCCCCATGCCCAAGACGTTTGTCACCTCGGCCAATGCGCCGACCACCGGCTTCACCGATCTGCAGAAGCCGCCGCCGATCGCGCAGGCGATCCGGTTCGGCAACATGCTGTTCGTATCGGGGCAGGGGCCGCTCGATCCGGCGACCAAGACCGTGGTCGAAGGCGACATCGAGGTGCAGACCCGGCGCACGCTGGACAATCTCCTCAGCGTGCTCGACGCCGGCGGCGCGACGCTCGCCAACGTCGTCAACATGCGGGTGATTCTGCGCGACGTCGCCGACTTCCCGCGCTTCAACGAAGTGTTCCGGACGTATTTCGAAAACGACCGCGTCACCCGCACCTGCGTCGGCGGCACGCCGCACCGCAAGGGCGTCAACGTCGAGATCGACTGCGTGGCGATGTTCGACTGAGGCGACAAGCAGCTCGCGAATTAGAAGGGAGCGCCCTCCGCGGCGCTCCCTTTCTTATTTAACACACCAGAATTTCGTCATGGCCGGACTTGTCCCGGCCATCCACGCCTGTTCTCGCGACGGACTTCGCAAGGCGTGGATGCCCGGGACAAGCCCGGGCATGACGAGGTGCACAGCAAAGCCGGAAATCTCCGTCATTGCGAGGAGCGAAGCGACGAAGCAATCCAGCGCCGTGCACTGGGCTGGATTGCTTCGCTGCGCTCGCAATGACGATGAGCGTGTTACGCCAGCCCCATATAGGCCTGCTGCACCATCGGGTTGACGGCGAGGTCGGCGGTCGGGCCGCTGATGCGGACCTTGCCGGAGTCGACGACGACGCCGCGGCTGGTGAGTTCGAACGCTGTGGCGACGTCCTGTTCGACCAACAGCAGCGACAGCCCGTCGTGCATGATCTGGCGCAGCGCGGCGCCGAGGCTGTCGACCACCTTGGGGGCGAGGCCGAGCGATAATTCGTCGATCATGAGCAGCTTTGGCGCGCTCATGATGCCGCGGGCGATCGCGCACATCTGCTGCTCGCCGCCCGACAGCGTCACAGTCGCCTGGTGGCGGCGCTCCGCCAGAATCGGAAACAGCGTCAGCATGTGGTCGAGGTCGCGCTTGATCTGCGCCTTGTCGCTGCGCAGATAAGCGCCGGTCAACAGATTGTCGACGACGTTCATCGGACCGAACAGCCGTCGCCCTTCCGGCACATGGACGATGCCGCGCGACAGGATCTGCTTGGGCGGCAGATTGGTGATGTCCTCGCCGCGAAATTCGACGCGGCCGGAGCGGGCGCGCAGCAGGCCGGACAGCGTGCGCAGCAGCGTGCTCTTGCCGGCACCGTTGGAGCCGACCAGGCACACGGCTTCGCCTTCGCCGACCTCGAGATCCATGCCCCACAGGATCTGGATGTCTCCATAGCCGGCGACGAGATTGCTGACGCTGAGCAGCGGCTTAGTCATGACGCACCATTTGACGTTCGGCGAAGCGCGAGCCGAGATAGGCTTCGATGACACGGGGATCGCGGATCACATCCGCAGCGGGATCGTCGGCGATCAGTTCGCCGTGATGCAGAACGATGATGCGGCTGCACAGCCCGGTCACCACCTTGAGCAGATGTTCGATGATGACGATCGAAATGCCCCGCGCCGCGATGGCGCGGATCAGGCCGAGCGCCTGCTCGACCTCGGCGGAGTTGAGGCCGGCGTTGACTTCGTCCAGCATCAGGATGTGCGGGTTCATCGCGAGACTCTTGGCGAGCTCGAGCCGCTTGCGATAGGCCAGCGTCAATTGTTCGGCGGGCCGGTCGGCGAAGTCGGCGAGGCCGCAGAAGGCGAGATGCTCCAGCGCGACTTTGCGGGCATCGTCCATCGACTGGATGCCGGCGGCGAACATCGCGCCGGCCATCACGTTCTCGGCCACCGTCATCGCCGGGAACGGTTGCACCACCTGGAACGTCCGGGCGATGCCGCGGGCCGAAATCTGAAACGGCTTGAGCCGCTGGATCGGCTCGCCCTTGTGCAGGATCTCGCCCGAGCTCGCCGGGTGCACGCCGGTGATGATGTTCACCAATGTGCTCTTGCCGGCGCCGTTCGGTCCGATCAGTCCGACGATCTGGCCTGGCTCGAGCGTCAGCGAGACGTTGCGGATGGCGCGAACGCCGCCGAACGAACGGCTGACGTTCTTCAGTTCGAGAAGAGCAGTCATGGGGTCGCCACCTTGCGCCGGAAGCTGGGCACGCCGATCGAGGACAAGCCGGCGGGCAGGAACAGGATCAGCACCACGATCAGCAGGCCGAGCACGCCGGTGTGCAGTTGCAGGAAGTTGCGCCAGACGATTTCGTCGAGCACCAGGAACGCCACCGCACCGATGATCGGGCCGAACACGGTGCCCATGCCGCCGAGCAGCGCCATCAGGATCGGCTTGATCGAGAACAGCACGTCGTACACGTCGCTCGGCTCGATGTAGCCGGTCCACGACGCGTAGATGCCGCCGGCCGCCGCCGCATAGGCGCCGGCCAGCGTGAAGGCGATGATCTTGTAGCGGGTGGTGTCGACGCCGACGATGTTGGCGGCGTCCTCGTTCTGGCGGATGCAATTCAGCGCGAAGCCGAGACGGTTGTGCGCGATCACGTAGGTGGTGGCGAAGGTCGCCGCGACCAGGATGAACATCGCGTAGAAGAAGAACGTCGCCAGCGCGGCCGGCGACCAGCCGAAGAACGGCAGATTGAGCCCCATGCCGCCGCCGGTCAGCCAGGTCCAGCCGTTGGTCAGCTCGCGCAGCACCTCGGCGATCACCAGCGTGGCGATCGCAAAGGCGTGGCCGCGCAACCGCAGCAGCACGTGGCCGAGCGCATAGGCGAACGCCGCGCCGATCACCACGGCGAAGCACCAGGCGATCGGCGCCGGAATGCCGCTCGACTGGATCACGCCCGCCGAATAGGCGCCGAGGCCGAAGAACGCCGCGATGCCAAACAGCGGATAGCCGGCGAAACCGCCGACGAAGTTCCACGCCATCGTCAGCGTGGCGTACATCATGGCGCTGGTCGCCATGCGCAGCAGGTAGTTGTTGCCGAGCAGCGGCATGGCCAGCACCAGCGCGGCCACGATCGCCATGATCAGATAGTGATACTTTTTCATCAGTAACCCCTGACGCCGAGGATGCCGTGCGGACGCGCCAGCAACAGGATGATGAGCACGATGAACGCCAGCGTCAGCGCGTATTCGGGACCGAACAGCACCGCGCCGAAGCTTTCCAGCAGGCCGAAGATCAGCCCGCCGACCGCGGCGCCGGGCACGCTGCCGACGCCGCCGAGCACGCAGATCACGAACGCCTTGCTGAGGAACAGCGGCCCCGACAGCGGCGCCACCGGGAACGAGGCGCTGATCAGCGCGCCTGCGGCGCCGGCGAGCGCGCCGCCCAGCGCAAAGGTGATGGCATAGGTGCGGTTGACATCGATCCCCATCAGCAGCGCGGCCTCGCGATCGAACCGCACCGCGACGATGGCGCGGCCGACCGAGGTGAGCCGCAGCGTCAGCCACAGCAGGAAGATCAGCAGGAACGCGATCACCGCCGAGGCGGCGCGGTCGAGCGGAATGAAGATATCGGCGATCTCGGCGACGCCGAGCGAACTGTCCAGGATGATCTTGCGATAGTCGGCGGTGAACGACGTCAGCATCGCATTGTTCATCATCAGTTCCAGACCGAAGGTCAGGATCAGCGTCACCAGCACCGGGCGGGTGACGACGCGGTTGATGATCAGAAGCTGCGTGACGTAGCCGAGCGCGCCGAGAATCACGGCGGTGGACACCACCGACAGGAACGGGTGGATGCCCAGCGCGGTGTAGGAGAAATACGCGATGTAGAAGCCGAGCACGATGAACGAGCCGTGCAGCAGGTTGATGATGTTGAGCACACCCCACACCAGCGAGAACCCCGCCGCGATACAGGCGTAGAGACCGCCGAGGATCAGTCCGTTGACCAAGTACTGGAAGAATATCATCAGGGTTTACGCCTGTAGGAGCGGGTGGGGGCGGCTCGGCACGGTGCGGCGCTTGCAGAGCGACGCGCGCGTCACTTCTTCTCGAAGCGGATGTCGGCTTGGGCGATCTCCGGCGGATCGACGACCACCGGCTTGCCGCCCTGGATCTGCATGGTCGGCGGCTTCAGCGAGGTGATTTGGCCGGTCGGGCCGAATTTGACGCGGCCGTAGAAGGTCTGCGCGTCCATCGACGCCAGCGCGTCGCGCACCTTGGACTTCTCGACCGTGCCGGCGTTCTGCGTCGCGATCGCCAGCACGACGCCGCAGGCGGCGGCTGCCGCCACCGAGTAGTCGGGGTGGTGATTGTTGTTGGCGGCGCGGAACATCTCGGCGAAGTGCTCGGCGGTGCCGAACACGTCTTCGCCCTTGAACTTGGCGGCGACGTCCCACCACGCGGCGGTGACCACATTCTCGGCGAGTTTGCCGGTGCCGGAGAGGAATTCCGGCGTCGTCGGCCCCACCAGCATCGCGGTGAGCTGCGGCCTGACGCCAAGCTCCTGCATCTGCTTGCGGATCAGGATCATGTCGTTGACGTAGCCGGTGACGTAGAACAGGTCGGGGCGGCTGGAGCGGATCTGCGTCAGCGCCGAGCTGAAGTCCACGGTGCCGACCGGGAATTTCTGATCGGAGACGATCTCAAAGCCCTTCTCCTTGGCGTATTTCTGCAGCTCCTCGGCGATCGCCAGCGGGAACAGATCGTTGCGGGCGAGCACCGCGATGCGCTTGACCGCGGGGTTCTTGGCGGCGAGCAGGTTGATCAGCGGCTCGGTGACCGAATTGTTCGGCGTGTACATGCCGAACAGATATTTGAAGCCCTGATCGTAGACCTGCGCCGACGCCGCCTGCGCGGCAATCATCGGCACGCCGTATTTCTCGGTGATGGCGCTGACCGCCTTGGTGGCGCCCGAGCCGAACGGCGCGAAGATGGCGTCGACCTTGTTTTCGGTGATCATCAGCTCGGCCGATTGCACCGCGCGCGGCGTGGCCGACTGATAGTCGGAATAGACGATCTCGACCTTGTAGCTGTCCGGCCCGGCCTTGACGCCGCCGGCCTCGTTCTGCGTCTTCGCCCACAGATCGTAGCCTGCCTTCATGCGCAGGCCTTCGGGCGCAAGGCCGCCGGTCAGCGGCAGAGGAGCGCCGATCTTGAGGACCTTGTCCTCGGCATGAACCTCCGCGGAGGCACCGGCGAGGCAGAATAGCGCGACGGCGACAGCGCCGCCGACAGTCGTGATGCGTGACATCAGATCCTCCGAGCTTGAACGGGTGTGATTGAATTAGGCGGGGTCGCCATGGACCCAGCGGCCGCCGACCATCGTCGCCTGACAGCGGATATCGAGCAGGCCTTCGGGGGATGCCGAGAGCGGGTTGCCCGACAGCACGGCGATATCGGCGTAGTATCCGGGGAGAAGCGGGCCCTTGCGATCTTCCTCGAAGGTCAGATACGAGCCGTTGACGGTGAGCATGCGCAGCGCGGTGTCGCTGTCGAGCACGCCGCGCGGGCCCATGATCTTGCCGCTGCGACGGTCCTGCCGCGCCAGCATCACCCACATGCAGAACAACGGATCGTTCGGCACCGCGTCGGTCGCGGCGGAGACCGGGACGCCGAGTTCGGCGAGTTCGCGCGCCGGGGACAGAAGGTCGAGCTGCTCGTCGCTCAGATTGGCGAAGGTGTGGCCGACTTTCCAGAGATAATGGGCGGGGATCAGCGTCACCGCGACGCCCATGGCCTTCAGGGACGCGATGTCGCGCGGCGACGCCTTGCTGATGTGTTCGACGACCCAGCGCCGCTGGCCGATCGGATAATGCTGGGCGACGCGTTCGAGGATCGGCACGACTTCGTGCAGCTTGTCGGAGGCCAGCGTGTGCAAGCGGAGATTGTACTTGCCGGCGAGCATGCACAGCTCTTCGAAGTCGGACGGCGAATTGACGCTGGCGAGGCCGCCGCCCCAGCCAAGGTCGCCGATGTCCTTCTTCAAAAGATCCTTGAATTGCGGATTGCCGCCGTAGCCGACGAACACGCCGGAAATCCGCAGCATGTCGTCGCCGAGGCCGCGGCCACGCGCCCACGGCAGCCAGTGCCGCATCGCGTATTCCGCCTCGCTGGTGCCGACCCAGGCGGGGCTGACGACGAGGCCGCTGCGCAGCGTCAGTTCACCGGTCTCGTGCAATTGGCGGAAGGCGCTGATCACGTCGGGCGCGCAGCCGTGACCTTCGTAGACGCTGGTGGTGCCCTTGTCGTGATACATCGCCAGCGACCGCCGCAGGCCCTCGACGCGATCTTCCGGCGTGAAGCGCGGCACTGCCGGCAGTAGGTCCGGCTCCGCCATCCGCGTGTAGTTGCGTTCGACGATGATCCCGGTCGGCTCGCCGGCATGGTCGTGGAGGATCTCGACGCCGTCGACCTTGGGCTTGGTCGCGCGATCGATGCCGTTGAGCTTCAGCGCCAGGCTGTTCAGCACCGTGAAGCACGGCGGCTCGCCCCAATAGCCGCTGGGGCTTGCGATGCACACTGGATTGTCGGGGGCCGCCTCGTCGAGATCGTGCCGGGTCGGCAGCCGCCCGTCGGACAGGAAGCTGTCGGCATTCCAATAGAACGGCGGCTCGCCGATCGGCATGGTCACGATCCATTCGCCCGGCTTCTTGCCGGACGCGATCTCGCGGATGCGCTGCTGGACGTCGGCGATCGACCGCGCGTCCTCCAGCGTCGAGCGGATGGTCTTCAGTCCCAGACTGTCGGAATGCGCGTGGCTGTCGTTGAAGCCGGGGATCAGCGTGCTGGTCTTGAAGTCGTGGACCCAGGTCGAAGGACCGCGCAACGCGGCCATGGCATCGCGGCTGCCGGTCTGCAGGATCTTGCCGTCCGCGATGGCGATCGCCTCGGCGGTGCTGCCGGGGCGGTCGAGCACCAGGACGTTGCCCATCAGGATCGTGTCGGCTGTCTGCACCCCGGCCTCCCTTCATTATAAATATGTCAGAATTTTATGTAGCATAACATGTGTTGTCAAATAGCGCGTAATATATTGCTGCGCATATGTTGGTCGCCGGGTGATGAAACGGCGAGCGCTACGCGGTCAGCCTTGCGCGTAGTAGCGCGCCAGGCCCTGTTGAAAGCGGGTGAGCAGCGGCCGCAGCGCAGCAATCTCGCCGGCCGCTGTGTCGAGCTGAGTGAAAAGCGCCTGTTGCTGCGCTGTCTCATCGAGTCCAAGCACCCGGCCGTCGCGCACGATCTGCCGGCCGCCCGCATAGACCGCGGCGATATGCGAGGCGCGGGCGCGGGCGAACAGCGTGGTGAAAGGATCGTCGAGAGATTCCGGAATGTCGAAAGCGAGCGCCGCGTAGTCGAGCACGATAAAATCAGCTGGCGCGCCTGCAGCGAGCTGTCCGGCTCCCCGCTCGCCGCAGACCGCACAGGCGCCGTTGCGGCAGCCGGCATCCAGCACATCCGTCCGGCCAATGGGAGCGTCGAAGCCGACGCTGCCGTTGAGCAGCGCGGACAGCCGCAGTTCGCGCAGCATATCGTCGTCGTCGTCGAGCCCGAGGGAATCGAGGCCGATGGCAAAGCGCAGCCCTGCAGCTTTCATCATCTCCAGCGATGCGACGCCCGACTTCAGCCGCAGGTTCGAGCTGGGATTGACCGACACGGTGGCACCGGCGCGGCCGAGCATGCCGGCTTCGTCGGGCCGCAGCCAGACGCCGTGCGCCAGCGTCAGCCGGTCGGACAACAGGCCGAGCGTCTCGAGCCGCCGCACCGGGCCTTCCGGATATTCGCGGTCGGCCCAACGTCGCTGATACTTGCTCTCGAGCAGATGCATGTGAATGCGGCGGCCCGAAGCGTCGGCTTCGCGTGCGACCTCGGCCAGCAACGCATCGCTGCACCATTCCATCCCGACTGGGCCGTATTGCACGGAGAAACCATCGCTTTCGCAGGCGCGCGCGATGTCCTCGACCGTAGCTAATTGCTCGCTGATGGCGGGGATCGGCCGCAGCCATCGCGCCCTGATCACCTCGACATCGTCTGCGGGCATGTGGGCCAGGATCGCGTCGTCCGGCCCGTAGCCGAGCCGGTGGCGATCGCGCAGCGGCACCACGAAACCGACGCGCACACCGACATCGCGCGCGGCCCGGGCGACATCGGCCGCGGCCGCGCGGAGCGTCGCCGGGTCGGACGATAAATGGCAATGTACCACCGAGGTGATGCCGGCTTTGGCCATCCGCGCGAACGCCAGCGCAGCGACCAGATACGGATCGAGCCGCGGCAGCGTGTAAGTGGCCGGCACCCATGCCTCCACCGCAGCGTCGAAGGCGCCGTAAGCCGTCGTCTTGTCGCCGCGGCCGTGGTCGTGCGCGTTGGCGAGCGCCGGCATGATCAGCGTATCGGGAAAGTCAGTCGGGCTGCCGCCCGGTTCGGCATCGATTGCGGTGATCGCACCGTGCGCGAAGCTGAGGATGGCGTTGCGCGTGATCTGCGGCGAGCCTGGCTGCTGCAGCAGACGCCGCGTGCGGATCGTCTCAACGTCCGCGCTGCGCGCCGGCATTAGTGATTGTCCTCGTTCCAGTTCACCGCGAAGCCGTCGCGGCGGCGCTCGATCGTGCAGCCCGTCCCGGGCACGAAATGCGTCGGCAGCAGCAGCGTCCGCTGCTCTGCGCAGCTTTCGAGCAGCGCCAGCCGGGTGCGCACGCCGAGCTGCGGGTCGTCGTCGAGGCTGGTGCCCCAGCGCGGGTAGTAGATCTGCAGCGGCACGTGCATCACGTCGCCGGAAAACAGCGCATGCTGATCTTTCGAGCGCAGCCGGATCGAGACATGCGACAGCGTGTGGCCGGGCGACGGTTCGACGGTGAAGGTGTCGTCGAGCGTGTAGCCGTCGTCGACCGCCAGCGACTGCCCGGCTTGGATCACGGGCAGGATCGAATCCTCCCAAGTGAATTTATTCTGGGCCGAAGCGACGTGCTGTGCGCTGGATGGGTTCCACCGCGCCAGCTCGTCGCGATGCGCGATGTATTTGGCGTTGGGAAATGTCGGCCGCCAGCGGCCGTCGCCCAGCACGGTGTTCCAGCCGACGTGGTCGGCGTGCAGATGCGTGCACATCACGAAGTCGACTTGCTCGGGGCTGACGCCGGCGGCGGAAAGACGCGCCAGCCAATCGTGATCGCGCTGGTGGAAGCGCGGGAAATACGGGCGGTTCTTGTGATTGCCGCCACAGCAATCGATCAGCACGGTGTGGCGCGGCGTCTTCACCAGATAGGAGCGCACCGAGGTCCGAAATTTGCCGGCCGCCACGTCATAATGGCGCGGCGTCATCCACGGCAGATGTTCGTCGATCGCCTCCTGCGTGCATTCCGGCAGCAGATGCTGCGGCACGAAGCTCGGCTGCACGCTTTCCTCGATATCGACGATCGTGGTGTCTCCGACGTGCAGCATCGATTGCAACTCCGCGATCAGTTCAGGGAAGGGGCGGCGCGCTGGCGCAGACGGCCGATTGTCTCGACGCCTTCGCGGCGGATCAGCCCTTCATTCGGGTCGAGCAGCACGCCATTGCGCTTGCGCACGCGGCTGTCGATGCACACCATGTCGACCTCATCGGCGCTGATTGGTTCGTTGCCGCGCTCGCGCCAGGGCTGATGGCCGCGGATCAGGATCAGGTCGGCACGCTTGCCGGGGGACAGCGAGCCGATCCACGGC
Organism: Rhodopseudomonas palustris; assembly: GCF_003591005.1. Taxonomy (GTDB): domain Bacteria; phylum Pseudomonadota; class Alphaproteobacteria; order Rhizobiales; family Xanthobacteraceae; genus Rhodopseudomonas; species Rhodopseudomonas palustris_K. The sequence continues at coordinate 2,310 of NZ_QYYD01000024.1, read as the reverse complement.
TCCATGCCGAGCGCCGCGGCATCGTGCCCAGGAGATGACGGCGGCTCCGCCTCCGCGCTGTGCTCACCAGTGGCCGCCAACATGGCGAATTCTGGAAACTCGGGCACCGCGCCGGCTGCCGCAGCGAAGCCGAGTTCGACCAGATGCTCTTGCGGCGCCGTGAACCACGTCGCCTGCAATTCGCGGAGCGCGCGTTCCGCCAGCGACGGCGGCGCGCTGAACAGGCCGCGCAGGCCGGAATCGATCAGCGCCAGCAGCGCAGTCTCCGCGTGCGCGCCTGCGATATCGACGGCGCAATGATGGATGCTGGTGACGCCGGCCGCCATCTGCTCGAGCAGAGCAAGCCGCAGCACGCGATAGAGATCGCGCGCGTCCGTTATCGCGGCGACGCCGACCGTTTCGGTCCATGGATGCCGATGCGCGGCGATCAGGCCGGGCAGTGCGGTGAGGCCGCTGCCGTCGATCTCGTCTGGTGCCGTTGCGGCCAGGCGGCCGAGATGCACGATCTCGCCGTCGCGGATGTGGATGTCGGTGGCGGCGATCTCGCCAAGATGCGGATCGAGCGTCACGGCTCGCACGTTGCGAATGACGAGGTCGGTGCGCTCGGGGTGGCTCGCGGGCGCGGCCGAATAGGTCTTGCGCCGGTCGTAGCCGGCGCGGCGCCGCATCGCGTTGGCGATATCCATCACCGGCGGGGCCAGACCCTCGGCCTTGAAGCCGGACGGCGCCGGGCTGCAGCACAGACAGAACATCCGAAGACGGTCCTCAGTTCGGGCGCGGTGCTTGTTCCAACTCTGCGACCCGCTCTGTCATGCCGTAGAACGTTTGACATTGCAAATAGCGTCATACAATCTTGAACGTAAAATAAATTCACGACAATTCCGAAAATCGTGTCAGATCAGGAATGCCAGACATGAGACCGACGACGCTCGCCGTTCTGCTCTCGACCGTGGTGCTGGCCTGCACCGCCGCGCACGCCGAGATCCCCGGCAACCTGGTCAAGATCGGCGTACTGAGCGACTTCTCCGGTCCGTTTGCCGATCAGGCCGGCAAGGGCTCGTTCATCGCCGCGCAGATGGCAGCCGAAGACTTCGCCAAGGAGTCGAAAGGGCTGAAGGCTGAGATCGTGTTCGCCGATCACCAGAACAAGCCGGATATCGGCGCCGCGATCGCACGGCGCTGGGTTGAGCAGGACAACGTCGCGGCGGTGGTCGATCTGCCGAATTCCGGCGTCGCGCTCGCCGTCAACACGGTGATGAAAGACAAGAACCGAACAATGATGGCGTCGGGATCGGCGACCTCGGACCTCACCGGCAAGTTCTGCCAGCCAACCACGGTGCAGTGGGCGCTCGACACCTGGGCGCTCGGCAACGCCATGGGCCGCGCCATCACCGAGCGCGGCGGCAAGTCGTGGTACTTCGTCAGCTTCGACTACGCGCTCGGCAAGGCGTTGCAGCGCGACACCACGGAAGCGGTGGAGAAGCAGGGCGGCAAGGTGCTTGGCTCGGTGTCGCACCCGCTCGGCACCAGCGACTTCAGCTCGTATCTGCTGCAGGCGCAGGCCTCGGGCGCCGACGTGATCGCGCTCGGCGACACCGGCGCCGACGCCATCAATGCCATCAAGCAGGTCTCCGAGTTCAACATCCTCGGCGGCGGCAAGACGCTGGCGGCGCTGTTTATGCAGGTCGCCGACATCGACGCGCTCGGCCTGAAGGCGGCGCAGGGGCTGCTGCTGAGCGAGCCGTTCTATTGGGACCTCGACGATCGCACCCGCGCATTCTCCAAGCGCTTCGCCGAACGGATGGGCGGCCGGGTGCCGACCATCAACCACGCCGCCAGCTATTCGGCGACGCTGGCTTATCTGCGCGCGGTCGAGGCGGCACAGACCATCGAGGGCGACAAGGTGGTGCAGCAGCTGCAGTCCGCGGAGATCGACGATCCGCTGTTCGGCCCGGTGACGGTGCGCAAAGACGGCCGCGCGGTGCATACGATGTTCGTGTTCGAGGTCAAGAAGCCCGAGGAATCCAAGGGCAAGTACGACTACTACAAGCTGGTCCAAACCATCCCCGCCGACAAGGCCTTCCGTCCCATCACCGACGGCGGATGCCCGCTGGTGAAGTAGTTCTTTGCCACAATTTCGGGATTCCGGGTTCGCTCGCAAGAGCGAGCGCCCCGGAATGACGGGGTTGGGGCGGGACAGTGGTGGCCGCGGTTTTCGTTGGCCCCACCCACCGTCATGTATGGACGGCCCCCTCTCGGCAAGAGCATTTTGGTGTTTCGGCAAATGAATCGGGGTGCGGTCATGTATAC
>NZ_QYYD01000023.1 GCF_003591005.1 Rhodopseudomonas palustris | reverse complement strand
CCGCCCCCCCCCCCACAAAAAATACCCCGGGGGGGGGGGGGGCCCCCCCCGCGCCCCCCGGCGGGCCCCCTGGGGGGGCGGGTGTTCTTTTTTTCGGGGGGCCCCCCTGCTCCCCCCCCCGACCCGGAATGACGGGGTGAGGCTGTGCTCCGCGCAGAGCGGCGGGAGTGGTCGTTCCTCGCTGCCGTCAGCTGGCCGATGCCTTCGGCAGATCGGCATTGAGCAACCTAAACGTCAGCACCAGGATCTGCTGCAGCGTCTCGTCGATCGTGCGCCGGCCGTCGGGCTTGAACCAATAGGCGGCGCGGTCCCACTGGTTCATGATCGCCACGGTGACGAACATCGGATCGACCGGATCGTCCACCCCGACGAAATCGGTGACGAGATCGTGGATCCTGTAGCGATAGGCGTCGAGCCGGCGCCGGAAATGCTCGCGGTCGGTTTCGGCAAAGAACAGCTTGCCGAACTGCGGATCGATCAGCCGGTCGTTGGCGCGCGAGATGACCTGGTGACGCAGCTTGTAGCCGGCGTGGCGGCGGGCAATCTCGAGCAGGCGCTCGCTGCGGTCGGTCTGGTCGATGTCCTTCAGCACGTAGGAAAAGAAATTGTCCATGCCGAAATCGACTGCCGCGACCAGCAGCGCTTCCTTCGACGGGTAGTAGTTGTACAGCGTCGGCGCGCGCAGCCCGACGGCGCTGGCGATGGTGCGCATGCTGCAGGTCTCGTAGCCGCGTTCGGCGAACAGCGCGATCGCGGTCAGCAGGATCTTGATCCGCATCCGGCCGGCGGGCGAGTCCGGCTGGCCGATGATGGCGCTCTCGTCGACCAGATCGCCCTGATAGCTGAGAGCCGGACCGTCGGCCGGCACCCGTGCGCCCGTCCGCGTGCGCTTCATCTCGGTCGGACTCATTCCGGCATGCTCCAAAGGCCGCTGCGGCCTGGAGCCAGAGCTAACCGAGCCGCCGGGGGCTGGCAACCGCGCCGCTGCTGCGGCGCACGAGGGGACGGCGGCGCCCGGCGCGGCGCCTTAGCGTATCGCCGCCTCCGCGTCCTGCAGGGCGCGCCACATCACCTTGCCGGAGGCGCTCTTCGGCAGCGCCTCCTTGAACTCGACGATGCGCGGCACCTTGTAGGCGCTCACCTGGGTCCGGCACCAGGCGATGATGTCCTGCTCGGTCAGATCGGCATGCGACGGCCGGCGCACCACCACGGCCTTGACGGTCTCGCCCCGATAGGCGTCGGTCGAACTGATGATGCAGACCTCCTGAATGCCGGGATGCCGGAACATCAGCGCCTCCAGCTCGGCCGGCCACACCTTGTAGCCGGCGGCGTTGATCATGCGCTTGAGCCGATCGGTGATGAAGAAGTAACCGTCCGCATCGCGATAGCCGAGATCGCCGGTGCGCAGAAAGCGCTTGCCGTCGATCTCGATGAACGCCTGCTCGGTCGCGTCGGGGCGCTGCCAATAGCCCTGAAACACCTGCGGCCCATGCACGGCGATCTCGCCCTGCTCACCGTCGGCGATCTCCTGCCCGGTCTCGATGTCGATGATCCGCGCATCGACGCTGATGAACGGAATGCCGAGGCATTGCAGCTTGGGCGCGTCGCAGGGATTCATCAGCGTGACGGCGGAGGTCTCGGTGAGGCCGTAGCCTTCAACGAATTCGAGACCGAACCGCTCGCGCAGGCGCTCGGCGACGGCCTGCGGCATCGCCGCGCCGCCGCCGCCGATCTGCACCAGGCTCGACAGATCGTACTGATCGAGATTGGGGCTCGCGAGCAGATCGATGATCATGGTCGGGATCGACAGCCAATGGCTGACGCGGTGCTGCGAGATCAGCCGGCCGGCGACGTCGCGATCCCAGCGCGGCATGATGATGAGCGTCGCGCCGGCATAGATCGCGCCGTGCATCACGCACACGAGGCCAGTGATATGAAACATCGGCAGCACGCCGAGGCTGACGGTTTCGGGCGTGCCGTCGATCCAGAACATCGTGGTCATCGCATTGTGGGTGACGCTGCCGTGGGTCAGCATGCAGCCCTTCGGCAGCCCGGTGGTGCCGCTGGTGTAGGGCAGCAGCGCCAGATCATCGCGGCCGACCCGCAGTTCCGGCAGCGGATCGTCGGCCGCGACGGCGTCACGCCAGGCGTGCACGGCGGCGCCGCGGAGGTTCGGCAGAGCATGCTGCGTCGTCAGCCAGTCGCGCCATGGCGGCGGGATCGACGCATCGTCACCAAGGACATCGGTGAACTGGCTGACGATGAGATGCTGCAGCCGGTCGCCGCCATCGATGCCGTTGCTGGCGGCAGCCAGGCCTTCGGCGAGGTCGCCGGTGGTCAGCGCCACTTTGGCTTGCGCGTCGGTGATGTAGTGGCGCAGCTCTTCGGCGCGGTTCATCGGGTTGACCGGCACGGTCACCGCGTTGGCGCGCGCGATCGCTAGATGCGCGATCACCAGCTGCGGGCAGTTTTGCATCACCACCAGCACGCGGTCGCCGGCCCCGACGCCCAACGCGTTGAGACGCGCCGCCAACCGCTCGGCGCTGTGCTTGAGCTGCTGATAGGTCAGGCTGCTGCCGAGGAAGCCGAGCGCGGTCCGGTGCGGATAGCGCGCGGCGCTGACGGCGAGATTGTCCCACAGCGAGGTGGCCGGCGGCTCGACAGCCGTCGGCAGGCGAGGCGGCCAGGTTTTCAGCAGTCGCTTGTTGTGGGGCATCACTTCCGTCCCGTTTTTCTCGTGCCTCAGATCATCGGCCCGCGACTGGAGCCAGCCGCGGGCCGTGTGGTCCTGTTGTACATCAGCGCCCGATCGCGTGGATCACTTCACCAGCGGGCATTTCGACTCCGACAGCGGCGGATAGGCGCTGCTGCCCGGGATGGTTTCGCGGATGTCGACATAATCCCAGGCGATGCGAGAGTCAGCCGGCTTCTTCACCGCCAGCACATACATGTCGTGGATCATGCGGCCGTCCGCGCGGATCCGCCCGCCCTTGGCGAAGACGTCGTTGATCTCGGTGGTTTTGAGATGATCGAGCACGGTCTTCGGATCGTCGGTGCCGGTCTGCTTGACCGCCTTCAGATAGCTGGTGATCGCCGAATACAGGCCGGCCTGCAGCATGATCGGCATGCGGTTGCGCTGCTTGAAGAAGCGTTGGCTCCAGGCGCGCGATTCATCGTCGCGGTTCCAGTAGAAGCCCTCGACCAGGATCATGCCCTGCGCGGCGTCGAGGCCGATGGCGTGCACGTCGGTCAGCGACGCGGCGAGTGGCGCCAGCGTCTGGGTGATGCCGAAGTCGCGCGCCGCCTTGACCGAATTGATCAGATCGCCGCCGGCATTGGCGAGCCCGATCACGTCCGGCCCGGCGCTTTGCGCGCTGAGCACGAAGGACGAGAAGTCCGCCGTGCCGGTCGGATGCTTGCGCGATCCGATCACCTTGCCGCCTGCCGCGACGATCGCCTGGGTCGCGTCCTTCTCGATCGCCTGGCCGAGCGCGTAGTCCACCGTCAGGAAGTACCAGTTCTTCTTCCCCGACCGCGTGATCGACCCGGCGAGCGCGTTGGAAATGCCGTGCGTATCCCAGGCATACAGCACGGTGTTGGGCGAGCACTGCTCGTTGACCAGCGTGGTGGTGCCGGCACCGGTGACCATGAGCACGCGGTTCTTGTCACGCGTGACGCCCGACACCGCCAGCGCCACCGCCGAATTGATCGCGTCGGTGACCATGTCGACGCCGTCGACATCGTACCACTCACGCACCCGGCTGACCGCGATATCCGGCTTGTTCTGATGATCGGAGACGACCAGTTCGACCTTGAACGGCGGCTTCTCGTTGTTGACGAAATCCTCGATCGCCATGCGGGCGGCGGTTTCGGAATTCGCGCCGCTCAGATCCTGGAACACGCCGGACATGTCGGCGAGCACGCCGATCTTGACGACATTGTTGGAGATGCCCGGCGTTTGCGCGGCGACTTGTCCGGCCAGAACGCACGACAGCGCGCACGCGACCATAGACCCTGCGAAGGTTCTCATCGTTTCTCACCCTGTGTTTTGTTTCTAGTTGACGGCGGCGCTGCTGATCAGCGCCGTAATTGTTGCGCCCATGTCCCGATGTCCTGCATCGTCGCTTTGGTCTCGGGCAGGAACGGGAACAGCGTGTAGACGTGGACCGAGTCGTCCACGATCCGCGACGTCACATCGATGCCGGCCCGCTTGGCGCGCTCGATCAGCCGGGTGGTGTCGCTGAGCAGCACCTCGCCCTCGCTCGCCGTCAGATAGATCGGCGGCAGGCCGGAGAGATCGCCGTACAGTGGCGACACCAGCGGATCGGTCGGCTCGTGGCCCTGGAAGTAGGACGCGCCGAGATAGGTCAGCATGTCGCGATTGGCGGCGGGATCGTCGCCGTGGAATTTCGACACGCTGTCGCCGCGCAAGGTGAGATCGGCGAACGGACAGACGCCGATGATGCCTGCGGGCTGCGGATCGTCCGTGGTCTTGAGCGCGATCGCCAGCGCCAGCGCCAGGCCGCCGCCGGACGACTCGCCGCTCAGGATGATGGACGAGGCCGGAATGCCGTCGTCGAGCAGCGCCCGATAGGCGTCGAGCGCGTCGTCGATCGCGGCCGGGTAGGGATGATCCGGCGCCAGCCGATAGTCGACGGTGACGCAGCTGCCGCCCACCGTTTCGGCGAGCCGCTGCGCGTATTCCAGCGAGCCGCGCGCCGAGCCGAGCACATAGCCGCCGCCGTGGAAATGCAGCACGGTCGGCGCGCCGGCCGACTTGTTAGCGGCGTGCACCCGGAACGCCGGGACGCCGCGGAGTTCGAGCTGCTCGACCGCGACATCCTTGGGAAGCGGGAAGTTGGCGGCGAGAAACTCCTCGTAGCCTTCGCGCAGGCCGTCATGGCCGCGCGCGACCTGCTCGGGCGAGAACGCGTTCTTCCACAGCGCGAAGGCGCGCTGGCTCTCGGGCCGCTTCAGGGTCTTGCCCTCGCGCGTCGCCGACAGGCCGAGCACTTCGCCGGCCGGGCGCTTGACCGCCTCGACCACGTTGTAACCCCAGACGAAGCCCCAGGTCGTCTCGGTCATCGGATCGACGTGCTGGACGCCCTTCCAGCGGCCGTCGCGGGCGCGGATGCGCGCGGGATCGGATTCGTGGGTGAGCTTGACCATGGCGCGGGCGCCGGACTGCACGCGGGTGGTGCGCGGCCGGCGGCGTTGCTCATATTCCTGCAGCGCCTCGCCTGCGTCGCTGTGCGACGACAGCATGGTTGCCAGCGTCCAGGCATCCTCGATGCCCTGCGCGGCGCCTTGCGCCAGGAACGGCACCATCGGATGCGCGGCGTCGCCCATCAGGGTGACCCGGCCATAGGTCCAGCGGTCGATCGGATCGCGATAATACATGCCGGTGATGAAGCCGGTTTCGATCTGCTCCATCATCTTGCGCGCGCGCGGCTCGATGTCGGCGAACGAGCGATGCAGGTCGTCGATGTCGCCGCTCTCGGTCCAGGATTCGCGCTGCACTTCGGCGGCCGGCACGGACGCCAGGATGCTGTAGAGATTGTTCGGCCGCACCCAATAGGTGATCAGCGTGCGACCGGGGCCGAACCAGTAATTGCCCTTCTCCTCGAGATTGACGTGGCGCAGCTTGTCGGCCGGGATCAGCGCGCGCCACATCAGGATGTTGGAGAAATGCGTCGGCTCCTCGCCGCGCAGCTGCTTACGGATCACCGAGTGGATGCCGTCGGCGCCGATTAGCACGTCGCCACGGATCTGTTCGCCCGACGCTAGCCGCACGGTGACGCCGGCCGCGTCCTGATCGAACGAAGCGACCGGCGCACCGAGGCGCAGCGATTCGGCCGGCATCGCTCGCGCCAACAGATCGATCAGGTCGGCGCGGTGGATGTTGTAGAGCGGGGCGCCCCAGTGTTTGGCGCCGATATCGCCGAGCGGTGACAGGCTGAGCAGCTTGCCTTTGGCGATGTCGCGCAGCTCGTAGGACTGCGGAATGACGCCCGCGTCGGCGACGGCCTGTTCCAGTCCAAGCTCGCGCAACACCCAGACCCCATTGGCGGCCAGCTGAATGCCGGCCCCAATCTCTTTCAGCTCCGGCGCCTGCTCGAGCACGACGGCCTCGTGGCCCTTCTTGTGCAGGGCGATCGCAGCCGTCATGCCGGCGATTCCTGCCCCAACGATAATCACGCGCATTCCGCCGCTCTCCCCTATTGTGACCCATCTCTGTGGGTCTACGAACGAACGTTCGTACGTAGTCATATCCAACCGTGGGGAGGGGCGTCAAGCTTTTGGCAGAACGGGCTACCGCGAGCCGGGGCGGCCGCTGCTGCGACGCGTGCCGCACCACCCCAAGTGCCGCCCGACCCCGATTCGGAACCGATGTCGCCACCTTCCGTTATCGGCCCATCTGTCCGCCGCCCGCGGCGCATCGCCGTCGGCGGGTGCGGCGTGGCTCAACACGCCGAGCGAGGGGAATGGCTTATTCGACCAGCGCCGCAAGCACGAAGCCGCCCCATGCGCCGGCTGCGGATAGCCGTGTGGTCGAGACCGATATCCCGGCGCGGCTGGACGGACTGCTGTGGAGCCGGATCCATACCCGGGTGGTGCTGGCGCTCGGCGTCACATGGATATTGGATGGGCTCGAGGTTACGCTGGCGGGGTCGCTGGCAGGCGCCCTGAAGGCCAGTCCGCAGTTGCAATTCTCCAATCTCGACGTCGGGATCGCCAACAGCGCTTACCTCGCCGGCGCGGTGATCGGCGCTATCGGGTTCGGCTGGCTGACCGACCGGATCGGCCGCAAGAAGCTGTTCTTCATCACGCTGGCTCTGTATCTCGCGGCGACGGCGGCGACGGCGTTCTCCTGGAATCTGTGGAGCTACGCGCTGTTCCGCTTACTCACCGGCGCGGGCATCGGCGGCGAATACACGGCGATCAATTCGACCATCCAGGAGCTGATGCCGGCGCGCTATCGCGGCTGGACCGATCTCGTCATCAACGGCAGCTTCTGGCTCGGCGCGGCGCTCGGCGCCGTCGCCGCCATCGTGCTGCTCGATCCCGCGGTGATCGATCCCGAGCATGGCTGGCGGCTCGCTTACTTCACCGGCGCCGTGCTCGGCTTGGTGGTATTCGCGATGCGGTTCTGGATTCCGGAAAGTCCGCGCTGGCTGATGACGCATGGCCGTCCGGAGGAAGCCGAAGCGATCGTCACCGAGCTCGAACGCACCGCGCGGATCGATCCGCGCGCGCAGCGTCCGCATCCGAAGATCAGGTTGCGGATGCGCACTCATACGCCGCTGGGCGAGGTGGCGCGCACGCTGTTTCACACCTATCGGCAGCGCTCGCTGGTCGGGCTGACTCTGATGGCCGCGCAGGCGTTCTTCTTCAACGCCATCTTCTTCACCTACGCGCTGGTGCTGACCGATTTCTTCGACATTCCGTCCAGCCACGTCGGCTGGTACATCCTGCCGTTCGCGGCCGGCAATTTTCTCGGGCCGCTGCTGCTCGGGCGGCTGTTCGACACGCTCGGCCGCCGCACCATGATCGCATTCACCTATGGCGTGTCCGGTGTCCTGCTGGCGATCTCGGGCTATCTGTTCTCGATCGGCGCGCTCAGCGCGCAGAGCCAGACGATCGCCTGGATGATCATCTTCTTCTTCGCCTCGCCGGCGGCGAGCGCCGCCTATCTCACCGTGAGCGAGACCTTTCCGCTGGAGGTGCGGGCGCTGGCGATCGCGCTGTTCTATGCGTTCGGCACCGGCGTCGGCGGCGTCGCCGGGCCGGCGCTGTTCGGTGCGCTGATCGACACAGGATCGCGCGGCAGCCTGTTCGCCGGCTATCTGCTCGGCGCCGTGCTGATGGTGGTCGCCGCCTTCGTCGGGTGGCGCTATGGTATCGCGGCCGAACGTCGGTCGCTCGAACACGTCGCGCGGCCGCTGGCCGCCGTAGAGGAAGGCAAATGACTGCGAAACTCGCCGAAACGGCAACACGGTTGAATTCGAACTCGGTGCCTGCATCGGCCGTGGCGATGCCTGCTCTCGACCACTGCGCGCTGCTGCTCGACATCGACGGCACGTTGCTCGACTTCGCGCCGACGCCGCGCGAAGTCTGGGTGCCGCCGGAGCTGGAGCAGACGCTGCGGCAGTTGCACGAACGCACCTCGGGCGCGATGGCGCTGGTCAGCGGCCGCTCGATCAACGACATCGACCTGATCTTCGCGCCGATGAAGCTGCCCGCGGTCGGAGGGCACGGCGCCGAGATGCGGCTGTTGTCGGGCGGCGAAACCGCCGCCGTGCATGCGCCGCCGCTCGATCCGGAACTGAAGAGCCGGCTCGCCGCGATTGCGCGGATCAGTCCCGGCATTCTGCTCGAGGACAAGGGTTATTCGCTGGCGCTGCATTATCGCCTCGCGCCGCATACCGAGAAGGCGATCTACGAATCCGTCGCGGCGATCCGCGCCGAGAATCCGCACGCGCCGCTGGAAGTGCTGCCCGGCAAGTCGGTGTGCGAGATCAAGCATTCAGGTTTCACCAAGGCAACCGGCGTCATCGAATTGATGAAGCATCAGCCGTTCACCGGCCGGCGCCCGGTGTTCATCGGCGACGACGTCACCGACGAAACCGTGTTCGCCATCATGCCCGAACTACGCGGCCTCGCCTTTGCGGTCGGACGCCACAGCGACATCGTCAACGGCCATTTCGAAGAGCCGCGCGATGTCCGCGCCTGGCTGACACGCCTGCTTGATCCACCGGCGCCGTAGCTAACGGTACTCTGGCGACCTGCTGCACCACCCACCGCGGAAGTCTGTGCGGTGCATGACCATCGGACGGCCTTAAAGTTGTTCGAATTGCGTCATGGAACGAACTTGATGAACGGCTGTTAATTCGCCGAACATCAGTAGGGGCGCCGGAGGGACAAGTGAACCTAGTCGTCGTTTCCAACCGGGTGGCAAGAGCTTCGGCGAACGAGCCGATGACGGGTGGTCTGGCCGCCGCGCTGTTACCCGTTGTTGAAAAATCTGGCGCCATCTGGGTGGGCTCCAGTGGTCGCGTGCGCGATGGCGCACAGAGGGAACCCTTCGCCGAAATTGAAGAACTCGGCGCCGGTGCGTTGGCGATGCTGGATCTGCCGGCGGCGCATTACGGTGGCTACTACGAAGGATTCGCAAATTCGGCGCTGTGGCCGGCGCTGCACTCCCGTGCCGATCTGATCCGTGTGTCCCAGGACGACTACCATTCCTATCGCGAAGTGAATGGGTTCATGGCGCGGGCACTGATGCGGTTCCGCAAACCCGATACTGCCTTCTGGATTCAGGACTACCATTTCCTTGCGCTGGGGGCCGAGCTGCGCGACCTCGGCGTTACCCAGCCGATCGGCTTCTTCCTGCACACGCCCTGGGCCTCGCCCGCCACGATGGGCTGCGTGCCGCACAATCGCGAACTGATCGAGGCAATGCTGGCTTATGATCTGATCGGTTTTCAAACCGAGGAGGATCGCGACAACTTCCTGGCCTACGTCAAAGCCGAGCTCGGCCTGCCGATCACCGACGGTGTCGTGACCAGCTCGCGCGGCGCCTCGCGTTGTCAGGTGTTTCCGATCGGCATCGATGCTGATCTGTTCGCCCAGCAGGCGCAGAAGGCGGTGGCGCACCCCGACGTGTCGCGGCTGCGCAAGAGCCTGAACGGCGAGAAGCTGGTGATCGGTGTCGACCGGCTCGATTACTCGAAGGGTCTGATCAACCGCGTCAACGCGTTCGAGCGGATGCTGACGAGCCGGCCGTCGCTGCAGCGAACCGTGTCTCTGCTGCAGATCGCGACGCCGTCGCGCGGCACGATCGAAGCCTATGGCAATCTGCAGGGCGACCTCGCCCGGCTGGTCAGCGACGTCAACGGCCGGCTCGGCGAGGCCGACTGGACGCCGATCCGCTACCTCAACAAGGGCTTCCGCCAGGCCGTGCTGGCTGGGCTGTACCGCACCGCACAGGTCGGCCTGGTGACGCCGCTACAGGACGGCATGAACCTGGTGGCGAAGGAATATGTCGCCGCGCAGAACCCGATCGACCCCGGCGTGCTGGTGCTGTCGAAATTCGCCGGCGCCGCCAACGAGCTCGACACCGCGCTGTTGGTCAACCCGCACGACATCGAGAGCATGGCCCGCGCCATCGCCACCGCCCTTGCCATGCCCCTCACCGAGCGCCGTATGCGCTGGGAAGTCATGATGGGCAAGCTGCGTCGCGGCAGCGTGCAGTCCTGGTTCTCGGATTTCGTCGATGCCCTCGGCGCGGCCCATGCGGCTAAGGGCGAGGCCGGCAATGCCGCTGCGGCCGGAGAAGCCCCCGCCCTCAAGCTGGCCGGCGGCTGGTCGCGCCGCCCACCGATGGCCTATGGCGGAGCGATCTTGCAGTAGGAGCCTGCACGCCTGGGCGACTGGCGTAAACGCGTTGGATGCCTCGCGAATTTGCTCGCCATCTTGAACGGCTTGGCGTGCCCTCGCATTCCGTCATGGCCGGGCTTGTCCCGGCCATCCATGCCTTTGCGGCATTTCCACCAGTAATTCCCGAACGGCGAAGGCTAAGACCCAGCTCGGCCGCCCGACCGTCAGCGTCCCGTCGCGGGTGGCGGCCTTGCCGGTGACCAGAGCCTCGCCAAATCAATAATTTAGCTGGAAATCGCCCGCATCCCGCGCCGATCCCTTGCAAAATCCGCACGGCGCGGTCATGAGAGGGCGCCCGGAGAGATGGCCGAGTGGCTTAAGGCGCACGCTTGGAAAGCGTGTGTGCGGGAAACCGTACCGTGGGTTCGAATCCCACTCTCTCCGCCATCGGCGATCCGTCGACGCCTCCGTGCCGTCGCCCTGACGAGCAGGCCCCGGTGCCCTTCAAGATGATGGCACGATAGCTGCCCCGGCGGACAGGGCTTCGTCGGGGTGCCGCGAAGTAATAGCATGGTTGCCGCGAGGGCAGGCGATCAGCAGCATGCCGCTCCAACATCACCTTCCGGTCGCCGACCGATGATACTGCCCGCAGCCAACGGAGATCCGCCGGCTCGCTGACTCTGCAGCGATCGCTGCCCATCCAGGCGCTGGCAACTTGAAAGATGCTGGCCGTCGAGCAGCCGATGAAATTCGAGGACCACTCGCAGGGCCGCGCCTGCTATATCCGCACCGCGCGCTCCGTATTGCTGCCCGTTTCATTGCCCCGTCGGGCCGGCGGCGGACATCATGTCCGGCACAAGCGGGCCTTCGCAAATTTCAAATTCTCGTTTAAAAGGCCGGCGCCATGACGCCGAAGCGAACCATACGGGCACGGACGGCAAGTCCTCAGCGTGACCAGGAAATCAAGAGCCGGATCATTTCCGCGGCCGAGCACGTCTTTGCCGAAATGGGGGTGGAGAAGGCAACGTTGCGCGACATCACCCAGCGGGCAGAAGTCAATGTCGCGGCGGTGAGTTATTACTTCGGTTCGAAGTCGGATCTCGTCCACTCGGTGTTCGATCGCCTGTCGACGCGGTTGAACGAGCGACGAACGGACGAACTCGATCGATGCCTGGCCGAAGCGAAACGGGCGAAACGGCCGCCCGATCTTCGGGCGATTCTCGAGATTTTTATCCAGCCGTATCTCGACGGCAAGAGCGGCCGGCTGTTCGCACGCATGATCCTGCAACATCGTCTGGCTCCCTCGGAGGTTACCGCGGCGATCATCTCCGGCCATTTTGATCCGATGGCCAGGCGCTTCATCCAGGCGATCCACGATGCTTGTCCGGATGTGGATCCGGATGTCTTTTATTGGCGCTACGTGTTCATGATCGGTTCGGTCGTCTATTCCGTGGCCGATCATGGCGTGCTCGATCGCGCTGAACAACTATCCGGCGGCAGGGTCAAGGCGCGCGGATTGGCCGATGTTCACGAGGCGCTGCTCGATTTTCTGGTTGCAGGCGTTCGCCAGCCGTCCCCCCAAGCCCCACGCCGCAAGCGCTGAGTAGCGGGCCGCGGCGCGCGAAGCCGGACGCTTGACGAAATCTAAATTTATGTTTTAAATTCGTGTTTAACAATAACCGCCTCTCAGGGAAGGACGTCGGCGTGGTCGACCGCGCGAGTGCCGAATTCGTCGGCCAGCAATCTGCCGTCACGGCCGCATCGCCACCGCAGACGACCCGGTGGGTCGGGGCCAGTGTTCCGCGCAAACAGGCCGGCCGATTCGTCACCGGCGCCAGCGAATATGCGGCCGACCTGATACGGCCGGAGACGCTGCGCGTCGCACTGCTGCGCAGCCCTCATGCCCACGCCGCGATACGCAGCCTCGACGTCAGCGCGGCCCGGCGCGCTCCAGGTGTCGTTGCAGTCCTGACCGGCAATGACGTCACCGAGTTGTCGAAGCCGATGCCAACACGCGTGCCGCGGGAGCGCTTTCCGGGCCCGATCGATGTGTGGTGTCTCGCGGTGGATGAAGTGCTTTATGTCGGCCAGCCGGTCGCTGCGATCGTCGCGGAACGGCTGGCGGACGCCGAAGCCGCGGCGCGTCTGATCGAGGTCGACTACCAGCCGCTCGATGCCGTGCTCGATGCGGCGTCGGGCGCGGCGGCCTCCTCGCCGCCGGCCCGCCGGGCATGGGCGACCAATATCGTGTTCCGCGACAGCATCGAGCAGGGTGACGTGGCAGCCGCAGTGGCGGCGGCCGATCACGTGGTGCGCGGCACGATGAGCTTCGGCGCCGCGACGACCGCGCCGATCGAAACCCGATGCTACATCGCCGATTGGGACGCCAAAGCGGAGAAGCTGGCGTTTCACGGCACGGTGCAGCAGCCGCATCCGACGCGCTGGCTGCTGGCGCAGGCACTCGATCTGCCGGAAACCAGCATACGCGTCGTCGCGCCGCAGATGGGGGGTACCTTCGGCCTGAAGATGGTCGGGCATCCGGAGGAAGTCATCGTCGCGCTGCTCAGCCGCCGGCTGCAACGGCCGGTCGCCTTCGTCGAGAGCCGCGAAGAGTGCTTCCTCGCCAATGCGCGCGAGCAGACCCACGAGTTCGAGATCGCGGCGCGCGCCGACGGCACCATCACGGCTTTTCGCAATCTGGTGCGGGCAGATGTCGGTGCGATCGGCGCAGGCGGCGGCTGGCTGATGGCGTTCGTCACGCCGACCGTGTTTCCGACCGTCTATGCGATTGCGAACTGCGCGATCGACTCGGTGGTCGTCACCACCAACAAGCCGCCGTGGCAGGGCGTGCGCGGCTACGGCAAGGAGACCGCCAATGTGGTGATGGAGCGCGCCATCGAGCTGATCTCGGCCGAGCTCGGCCTCGATCCGGTCGAGGTGCGCCGGCGCAATCTGCTGAACAAGGACGGTTTCCCGCATCGTCTGCCGTCCGGCCTGATGCTCGACAGTGGCGACTATGAAGGCGCGCTCGATCAGCTCGGCGAATTGTTCGACCGGCCGCACTGGTCGGCCGCCAAGGCGGAGGCGCAAAACACCGGCCGCCATATCGGCATCGGCTTCGCATTCGAGCTCACGCCCGAAGGCGCTTCGTTTCCCGGTTCGATGCCGTCAGGCTTCGAGACTTCGATGGTCACTGTCGATCCGACCGGATCGATCCGCGTCGCCACCAGCGTGACCTCGCCCGGCAGTGGCAATGAGACCGGCATCGCTCAGCTCGTCGCCGACGTGTTCGGCGTTCATCCCGATCGCATCAGTGTCACCCAGGGCGACACCGACATCACGCCGTTCGGCGGCGGCAACACCAGCAGCCGAAGCCTGATGTTCGGCGGAGCGGCGGCCGTGCTGGCGGCGCGCGATCTGCGCGATCGTATTGCAACCTGCGCGGTGACCCTGCTGCAGGCACAGCGCGATGAACTCGACTTCGAGGGCGGTCAGATCGTCGTGCGTGGCCATGCCGATCGCGCGCTGCCGTTCGAGAAGGCGGTGTCGACCATCTACACCTTCGCTTATTCGACCGCGCTCGATGTCGAACTGCCGCTGCAGGTGACGCGGACCTACCGATCGGGCAACGTCCGCCACACGCCGGATGCCTGGGGCCGGATCAGCTCCTACCCGTCGTTCCCTTACGCGGTTCACGCCGCTGCCGTGGAGGTCGATGGCGCCACCGGCTGCGTCAGCGTGCTCGACTACGCGGCGATCCATGATTGCGGCGTCGTCGTCAATCCGCAGCTGGTGGAAGGACAGTTCCGCGGCGCTGTGGCGATGGGAATCGGCGCGGCGCTGTGGGAGGAACTGCTGCACGATGAGGGCGGCGCGACGACGACGCGGCGCTTCAAGTCCTACGTACTGCCGCGCGCGCCCGATCTTCCGAATGTCCGCATCGGGCATCGTTGCACACCGAGCCCGCTGCATCCGCTCGGGGTCAAGGGCGCCGGCGAATCCGGCTTTGGCGGCGCCATGGCGGTGATCGCCAATGCGGTCGCGGACGCGCTCGGCGAGACCGGCCGCAGGCTGTCGCGGCTGCCGTGCAAACCCGAGACGTTGTTGGACCTGCTGCCGGGGGATCGCACGTGATCCAGCAGCGTTTCGATTACCACGCGCCGCGCTCGATCGACGAGGCGCTCGGACTGCTCGCGGCGGCCGGCGAGGATTGCGCTGTGCTCGGCGGGGGCACCTGGCTGATCCCCAGCATGACCTATGCGATCACCCGGCCGACGCGGGTGCTGGATCCGCGGCATCTCAATCTCGAGACGATCGCGGAAGATGGCGACGCGCTGTGGCTCGGTGCGCGCGTCACCTACGCAGCCGCAATGGCAGCGCCAGTCGTCGCCACGCAAGCGCCATTGCTCGCCAGCATGGCCCGGCAGATCACCGGCGGCGTCTCGATCGTCGGGCAGGGCACGATCGGCGGCTCGGCCTGCTACGCCAATCCGTCCTCCGATGTGCCGGCCTGCCTGCTCGCCCTCGGCGCGCGCCTTCGATTGGCTTCGACGCGCGGCAGCCGGGACCTCGAGGCCGCGGAGTTTTTCCGCGGCGCCTTCACGACGGCGCGGCGGCCAGACGAAATGCTGCTCGGCATCGTCATTCCCAAAGCCTCGCCGACGCGACGGCACGGCTACGCGAAGCTGAAATTCAGCACCGGCTCGTGGCCGATCGTGACCGCGGCCGTGACGATCGATCGCGACGCCGACGGCGATCGGGTGCGTGCGGCGCTCGGCGCCGCGACCGGAGCGCCGCTGCTGTCCGAAGCGCTGCTGCCCGTTGGAGCCGGGCTCGACGTCATCGAGAACTTCGCTGCCGGCTTCGCTGCACGCGTGGCGGCCGACGAGTGGGCCGACGAACTGGCAGGGCCCGGTTATCGACGGCGTGTCGCGGCGTCGATCGTCCTGCGCGCCCTGCAGCAATGCGCGGAGACGGCATGACGACCTCACCGACGGAAGCGGTTCGCCTGCAGTTGAATGGACAGGTTGTCGAGGCCGCGATCGATCCACGAGCCCTGCTGATCGAAGTAATTCGAGATCTCGGCGCCACCGGCGCGCGCGCCGGCTGCCTCACCGGCGATTGCGGCGCTTGCAGCGTCGAGATCGACGGCCGGCTGGCGAAGTCCTGCCTGGTCCTGGCCGTGTCGGCCGGTGGCAGCGCCATCGTCACGATCGAAGGCCGCGACGATGCGATGGCGCGCGCCGTTCAGGATGCATTCGTCCGCTGCGGCGGCTTTCAGTGCGGCTTCTGCACCTCCGGCATGATCATGGTGGCGCTCGAACTGCTGGGTCGCAATCCCGATCCGACCGAAGCGCAAATTCGCGCCGCCATCAGCGGCAATCTCTGCCGCTGCACCGGCTACGAGGACATCGTCCGTTCGATCGCGTCGGCGGCCGAAGCGTATCGCGCCAACATCACCAATAACAAACAACGGGAGTAAACGAATGGAAACGGTCAAAGCCGAACGAACGCCGGTCACGGCGGCGTTCTCCAGCCTGCTGGGCAGCTGCATCGAGTGGTACGATTTCTACATCTACGGCACCGCCACGGCGTTGGTGTTCAACGCCATCTTCTTCCCGAGCTTCGATCCATTGGTCGGCACGCTGCTGGCGTTCGGCACCTTCAGCGCCGGCGCCGTCATGCGGCCGCTCGGCGGCATCATCTGCGGTCACTTCGGCGACAAGATTGGTCGTAAGTCGATGCTGATCTGGACGCTGATCCTGATGGGCGGCGCCACCGTGCTGATCGGCCTGGTCCCGAGCTACGCGCAGATCGGCATCGCGGCGCCGATCCTGCTGATCCTGCTGCGCTGCGTTCAGGGCATCGCGTTCGGCGGTGAGTGGGCCGGCGCTGCGCTGATCGCCGTCGAGCATGCCCCGGAGAAGCGACAGGGCTTCTTCGGCTGCTTCCCGCAGATGGGGTCGCCGATCGCGCTGTTTCTGTCGACCGGCACCTTCGCTCTGCTGGCGATGATGCCGAAAGACGATTTCATGTCGTGGGGCTGGCGGATTCCGTTCGTCGCCAGCGCGATCCTGATCGTCATCGGCCTGATGTTCCGCGTCAAGCTGCTGGAGAGCCCGGCCTTCGTCGAAGCGCAGGCGCGGGGCGAGACCGTGCAGGCGCCGATCAAGACGGTGCTGCAGACCAACCTGAAGAACGTGCTGATCGGCTTCGGCGTCGTGCTGTGCACCACGGTGGCGTTCTACGTCCAGGCGATCTTCGTGGTGTCCTACGCGACGCAAACCGTCGGGGCCGATCGCCAGACCGTGCTCAACGCGGTGCTGGTGGGATCGTTCTTCGAGCTGCTGATGATCCCGGCCTTCGCGCTGCTGGCGGACCGTGTCGGGCTCAAGCCCGTGGCGTTCTTCGGCGCGCTGTGGACGACCGCGTTCAGCTTCCCGTTCTTCAAGTTCATCGATGCCGGCACGCCGCTGTCGATCGGCCTCGGCATCACGCTGGCGATGGTCGGGATCAGTGCGCTGTTCGCCGTGCTGCCGGCCTATGTGTCGAAGCTGTTCGATACGCGGGTTCGCTTCACCGGCATCTCGCTGTCCTACGGCATCGCCGCCGGATTGATCGGTGGCCTGACTCCGCTGTTGTCGAGCAGCCTGTTCCTGTGGGCCAAGTCGGCGTGGCCGATCGCCTTGTACCTGGTGGGGATCGGCACGATCAGCATGATCGCCGTGCTCGCCAGCCCGTCGTTCGACCGGCAGCCGTCCCGCAAGACCGTGATGGGCGACGGTTTGCCGCGATCAGCGTCGTGACAGCGTGAGCCGAACGATGATCAACGAACTCGACTTCACGCACGACCCGGCTCGCAAGAGCTGGGTCGTCAGCGCCAACGAAGCAACGACGGATTTCCCGATCCAGAATTTGCCATTCTGCATGTTCAGCCGTGCCGGCGATGCGCCGCGTCCGGGAGTCGCAATCGGCGCCGAGATCCTGGATCTCGGCGCTGCCGCCAGGCTCGGCCTGTTCGACGCGGAGGCCGCCGCCGCGATCGATTGCTGCAACGAGGGCCTCAATCCGATCCTGGCGCTGGCGGGTCCGTCGGCGACTTCGCTGCGGCATCGCTTGTCGGAGCTACTTGGTGCGGATCGCGCCCCGGGCGGGACGGAACGGCTGCTCATCGCGCAGCACGACGTCCGCTTCCATCTGCCGGCGCAGATCGGCGGCTTCACCGATTTTTTCACCTCGCTGTATCACACCGAACGCGGCGGCCGGGTGACTCGGCCCGACAATCCGGTGCCGGCGAATTTCCGCAGCATGCCGATCGCCTATAACAGCCGCGCCAGCTCGGTCCGGATCAGCGGCGAGGACATCCGTCGCCCGCTCGGTCAGCGCCGCCGGCCCGATGGCGAGGTGCATTTCGGCCCGTGCGAAAGTCTCGATTTCGAACTCGAACTCGGGGCCCTGATCGGCAAGGGCAACGATCTCGGCGAGCCGGTGCGCATCGCTGAAGCCGGCGAGCGCCTGTTCGGCTATTGCCTGGTCAACGACTGGTCGGCGCGCGACATCCAGCGCTGGGAGAGCTTCCCGCTCGGTCCGTTTCTGGCGAAGACGCTGTCGACATCCGTGTCGCCGTTTGTGGTGACAGCCGATGCGCTGAAACCGTTCCGCGTCGCCGCCGCCGAGCGGCCTCCGGGCGATCCGAAGCTTCTGCCTTATCTGCATGACGAAGCGGATCAGCAGTCCGGCGGAATCAGCCTGATGATGGAGGCCTATCTGCTGACCGACAGCATGCGGGCGGATGGGGCGGCACCGTATCGCATCACGCGCGCAAACTTCCGGGATATGTATTGGACCTTCGCCCAGATGGTCGCGCATCACACCAGCAACGGCTGCAATCTGCGCGTCGGCGATCTCATTGGCAGCGGAACGGTCTCGGGTCCGACCGACGACAGCCGGGCGTGCCTCGCCGAGATCGTCGGCAGCGGTGACAGCATCTCGCTGCCCAATGGCGAGCGGAGAACCTGGCTCCAAGACGGCGACACGGTCGTATTTCGCGCCCGCGCCGAGCGCTACGGCTACGTGCCGATCGGCTTCGGCGAATGCAGCGGCCGGATCATTCCGGCGATATCTTACTAACCAAAGGCACCCTATGCCCCGCAAACTGATCGATATCTCCGTTCCGCTGCAAGCCGGCATCGCCAGCGATCCGCCGCGGGCTTTGCCGAAAATCACCTATATGGATCATCACGAGACCGCGCCCGGGATTGCCGAGTATTTCGGCATCAGCGTCGACGAACTGCCGGCCGGCGAATACGCCGCGGTCGAGCGTTGCGAGATCAGCACTCACAACGGCACGCATCTCGACGCGCCGTATCATTATTTCTCGTCGATGAACCACGCCCTCAAGGAAGGCGGCGAGCCCAGCATGCGGATCGACGAAGTGCCGCTGGAGTGGTGCTTCCAGCCAGCGGTGAAACTGGATTTCCGGCATTTCGACGACGGCTACATCGTGACGCCTGCGGACGTCGAGGCCGAGCTCAAGCGCATCGGCCATCGGCTGCGCCCGCTGGAGATCGTGGTGATCAACACGCGTGCCGGCACGCGCTATGGCGAAGACGACTATGTCGACGCCGGCTGCGGCATGGGCAAAGCCGCGACGCTGTGGCTGCTGCAGCAGGGCATCCGGCTGGTCGGGACCGATGGCTGGAGTTGGGACGCACCGTTCTCGCACACCAAGCGCAAACTCGACCAGGGCGGTCATCCGGACTTGATCTGGGAAGGACACCGCGCCGGGCGTGAGATCGGCTATTCTCATCTCGAGAAGCTGCACAATCTCGAAGGGCTGCCAGCAGACGGCTTTCAGATCGTCTGTTTCCCTGTCAAGGTGCATCGCGCGTCTGCGGGCTGGACCCGCGCGGTCGCTATCATCGACGAATAATCTGCGTCGACGCGTCGTTGAAGCGCGCTCGGCGAGCTGTCAGCCGGCCGCGCCGATCGTCGCCCGGGCGAGCTCGGGAAGATTGCGTGCGAAGCGGCCGGTGGGGCTGCGCTCGGCGAGTTCACGCGGACAGACCGCGCCCCGGCAGAGCCTCGAACAGCCGGCGCGAGTAAGCGTGCTGAGGATTGCGGAAGATCTCCAGCGCCGGGCCGATTTCGACGACCTGGCCCTGATGCATCACCGCGATCCGATCGCTGATCTGGACCGCAACCCGCAAATCGTGGGTGACGAAGATCATGCTGAGCTGCAGCTCCTTCTGCAGCGTGGCCAGCAGCTTCAGGATCTGCGCCTGCACCGAGACGTCGAGCGCCGACACGGCTTCGTCCGCGATCAGCAGCCGCGGCTCCATCGAGATCGCTCGGGCGATACACAGCCGCTGGCGCTGGCCGCCTGAGAACTCGTGCGGGTAGCGATCGACCGCCGCGGCTCCGAGGCCGACCTTCGCCATCAGTTCGCTCGCGCGATCCAGGGCTTGCTTGCGCGGCACACCGAGGTTGCGCAGGCCCTCGCTGAGCGACTTGCCGACGGTCCAGCGCGGATCGAGCGAGCGGTTCGGATCCTGAAACACGAACTGCAGCAGCCGCGCTCGCTCGCCCGCGCCGATCGCGTCGATCGGCCTGCCGTCGATCTCGATCGAGCCGGCGGTTGCCGGAATCAGCCCGCTGACACAGCGCGCCATGGTGGATTTGCCGGATCCCGACTCGCCGACCACCGCCAGCGTCTCGCCGCGCCGGACCACGAGGTTGACGTTGTCGAGCGCGCGGTGGGCGGTCTGGCGAAATGCGAACCCCGACGGCGGGTAGGTCTTGGACAATCCGTCAAGTTGCAGGATCACTGGCGCCTGCTCCGGCGCTGCGCGCTCGGTCCGATTGTGGACGCCGGGGATCGCGGCCATCAGCGACCTTGTGTAGTCGTGCGTCGGCGCCGTCAGCACGGCGGCGACGGGGCCCTGCTCGACGATGCGGCCCTTCTGCATCACCACGACGCGGTCGGCGATGTCGGCGACGACGCCGAAATCATGGGTGACGAACAGCACCGCAGTGTTGGTGCGTCGCTGGATCTGTTTGATCTCGGCGAGGATCTGGGCCTGCGTGGTGACGTCGAGCGCGGTGGTCGGCTCGTCGGCGATCAGCAGCGCCGGCTCCAGCGCCAGCGCCATCGCGATCATCACCCGCTGGCGTTGGCCGCCCGAGAGCTGGTGCGGATAGCGCCGAGCCAGTTTGTCCGGCTCGGGCAGATTGACCAGCCTGAGGAGTTCGCGCATCCGCGCGCGGCGTTGCGCGGCGGTCATACGCAGGTGAATCCGCAGCGGTTCCTCGATCTGGCGGCCGACCGTCATGGTCGGGCTGAGCGCCGTCTTCGGCTCCTGAAAGATCATCGACATCGCGAGGCCGCGTAGTGCGCGCAGCTCCTTATCCGGCAGCCGCAGCAGGTCGCGGTCTCCGAACCGGATCTCGCCATGGCTTGGCCGCAGCGCGGGGTCCAGCAGGCCCATGATGCTGAACGACGACACCGACTTGCCCGAGCCGGATTCGCCGACCACGCAGACGATCTCTCCCGGGAGGATCTCGAAGCTGACATCCTCGACGGCGAACGGCCGGTCCGCGCCCGGCGGCAGCGGCACGGTCAATCCTTTGACCGCAAGCACCGGGCGATGCGCAGGGGCGGATCCGCTCATCGCATCGCTCCATCCGTGGTCGGGTCGAAGGCATCGCGCAGCCCGTCTCCCAGCAGGTTGATCGCCAGCACGGCGATCGCCAGCACCACGCCGGGCCACAGGATGATCCACGGCGCGATGCGGAACAGGCTGCGGCCGTCGGCCATGATGTTGCCCCAGGTCGGCACGTCCGGCGGCAGGCCGCAGCCGAGGAAACTCAGCGTCGCTTCCAGCAGCATGGCGTTGGCGGCGATATAGGTGCCGACCACTGCCAGCGGCGCCAGGATGCCGGGCAGCATGTGGCGAAACACGATCGACCAGGGCGGCGAGCCGAGCAGCGCCGCGGCCTCGACATAGGCTTCCTCGCGCAGCGACAGCATCGCGCCGCGCACCAGCCGCACCACGCGCGGCACGTCGTGGATCGCGATCGCCAGCACCACCGTGGTGATGGATGCGCCGACCACCGAGATCATCGCGATCGCGATCATGATGCCGGGCACCGCCATGATGCCGTCCATCACCCGCATGATCAGGCCGTCGGTCCAGCGGAAGTAACCGGCGACGAGGCCGAGCAGCGTGCCGACGCTGCAGGCGAGCAGGGCGACGATGACGCCGACCGCGAGCGAGTCGGCCGTCGAAAACGCGACCCGGATCGCGACGTCGCGGCCGAGCCGGTCGGTGCCGAACCAGTGATCCCAGGACGGCGGCTTCAGCCGCTGGCTGGTCAGCATCGCCTGCGGGTCGGCGGAGCTCAGCAGCGGCATCGCGATCGCGATCAGCACGAAGCCGGCAAGCAGCCCGAGCCCCAGCATCAGGTTGGCATTGCGCTTGCCCCGGCGCTTTGGCGAGCCGGTCGGCACCGCGGTTGCGGTCTCCTGCTCAATCACGCTCAATAGCGGATCCTCGGGTCGAGCAGCGCGTACACGATGTCGACCATCAGATTGATGAACACGTAGGTGAAGGAGAACAGCACGATCACGCACTGGATCACCGGGAAGTCGCGGGCCAGCACCGCCTCGATGGTCAGCCGTCCGAGCCCGGGGAGGTTGAACACGGTCTCGGTGACCACGACGCCGGTCAGCACCACGCCGATGCCGACGCCGATGATGGTGACGATCGGCGTCGCGGCGTTGCGCAGCACGAACAGCGCGGAGACACGCAGTTCGCCGGCGCCGAGTGCGCGCGCGGTGCGGATGAAATCCTGCCGCAGCGTTTCGATGGCGCTGGCGCGCGTGATCCGCGCGATCAGCACGATGAACACGCTGCTCATCGCCACCGTCGGCCCGATCAGATGCAACAGCCAGCGGCCGATGCCGTCGCCGAGCCGCGCATAGCCCTGCGCCGGCAGCCAGCCCAGCTTCACCGAGAACAGCCACACGAACAGATAGCCGACCACGAAAGTCGGCACCGAAAAGCCGACGGTGCAGAGCAGAGTGATGCCGCGGTCGATCCACCCGCCGCGATAGCGTGCGGCCAGCAGCCCGAGCGGCACGGCGATCACCACCGAGGCGACGATCGTTGTCAGCGCCAGCGACAGCGTGGTCTCGAGCCTGTCGTGGACCATGGTCCACACCGACTCGCGCGTCACCAGCGACACGCCGAAGTCGCCGCGCAGCAGATGCCCGAGCCAGGCGACAAACTGGACCAGGATCGGCCGGTCCAGTCCCATCGCGTGCCGTATCTCCGCCACCTGCTCTGCCGTCGCGTTCTCTCCCAGCATGGCGGCGACCGGATCCCCGGACAGCCTGAGGAAGAGGAACACCGCAACCGACACCAGGGCGACGACCGGCACGGCTCCGAGCAGGCGATAGGCGATGAACTTCAGCATGGCGCCTTCGTGGCTAGTTCTTCGAGATACCCCACAGCATCAGCGCCGGCGCCGGCTCGATGCCTTTGACGTTGTCGGCGTAGGCCGCCAGCGCCTTGAAGGTGCCGGTGGGGATGTAGATCGCCTGCTCGTAGTTCAGCTTCTGGATCTCGGCGGCGATTGTCTTGCGCTCAGCCGGGTCCGCGGTCGAGGCGAAGCGGTCGCGCAGCGCGTCGATCTCCGGCAGGCTCGGCCAGCCCCATTGCGCCTTCAGACCGGCGCCGCCGAGCGAGACGTTGACGACCGGATCGACGACGTCCGGCCCGGTCCAGGTCGACAGCGCGATATTCCAGCCGCCGTCGGCCGGCGGCGATTGCGACAGCCGCTTGCGCGTGAAGGTCTGGAAGTCCATCGCCTCGACCTTGACGTTGAAGCCCACGTCTTTGAGCACGCGCGTCAGTACTTCGCTGAGCGGCCCGATGGTGGCGCTGTTGGTCGCGGCGAACTGCACGATCGGGGAGCCGTCATAGGACGACGCCTTCAGCGCCTGCTTGGCCTTGGCGAGGTCGACTGCCGGAACGCCGGCGTCGGTTTCGTAAGGCGAGCCGCAGGAATAGATCGAGCGACAGACGCTGTAATACTTCTCGTTACCGACCAGGCCCTGCAGGAAGTCCTTCTGGTTCACCGCCAGCAGCACCGCGCGGCGGGCGTTGACGTCGTTGAACGGCGGAAACAGGCTGTTGAAGCGGATGAAGCCGAGCTGGCCGAGCTCGTTGTAGACCATTACCTTGACCTTGCGGTCGCTCTCCAGCAGTGGCGCCAGATCGTGCGGCAGCTCGTGGATGAAGTCGATTTCGCGGTTGGTGAGGGCGTTGACGGCGGTCATCGGATCGCGGAATTCGATCCACTCGACCTTGTCGACCTTCGCCACTTTGCCGCCGGTCGCCCAATCGGCCGGCTCGCTGCGCGGCACGTATTTGTCGAAGCGCCTAAACACCAGCTTGACGCCGGAGGTGCCGGCGGACTGATCGAACACGAACGGGCCGGAGCCGGTGTAGTCCTTGATGGTTTCGGTGATCGGCGTCTTTGCCACGCTCTCCGGCATGATGAACGGCACCGATGCGCCGACCTTGCCGAGCGTCTCGAGCACAAACCCGTATGGCCGGCTCAGGGTGAGCTTGAAGGTGCGGTCGTCGACCGCGGTCCATTCCTTGGTGAGGCCGGCGAGCTTCTGCCCCATGCCATCGCGCTGTGCCCAGCGCTGGATCGAGGCGATACAATCGGCCGAGCGCACGGGCGCGCCGTTGTGAAACGTCAGGCCGTCGCGCAGCTTGAAGGTGTAGCTGAGGCGGTCGTCGCTGACGGTCCAGCTCTCGACCATCTGCGGCTTGACGGTGAAGGTGTGATCGACCGCGAACAGCGTGTCGTAAATCAGATAGCCGAAGTCACGCTCGGTGAAACTGGTGGTGAAATGCGGGTCGAGAATGCGCGGGATCGAGGTCTTGGCCATCCGCAGCACGGTCTCGGCCTGTGCCGCCGTCGAAGCGGCGCCGAACGCCGCCGTTGCTGCGACCGCCATGATTCCGGCGATCCGTCGCCAGTTCAGTGCCGATTGTCTGAAGTTCACGATAGACTCCCCCTGCTTGAAATGACGCCACGGCGGCGGCCGGCGATCGCGCGATGCGTTGATCACCAGCGCGGATATGAAGTCGGAAACACCTCGTCGATCGACTGGCCGGACCAGTGCCGCTGTGGGAATTGATCGACGACCTGCGCGAATGAGCGCTTGCCACCCGCGACGACGGCGCGTTCGTCGTAGTTGGTCAGAACGCCCTCCTGCATCAGCGTTCGCCCGTTGCAGATCACCGTTTCGATCAGGTCCGGCGAGGCGAGATGCACCAGGCTGCGGATCGGGTCGTAGACCGGGCCGATCTGCATGTTGTCGAAGTCGAGCACGACGATGTCGGCCTTGGCGCCGACCGCCAGCCGGCCGATGTCGTCACGACCGAACGCGGTGGCGCCGCCAAGCGTCGCTGCGTCGAAGAACGATGCGGCGGTGCCGACCTCGTGGTTCTTGCCGAACCACTTCGCGGCCAGCGCGCCGGCGCGCATTTCGCCCAGCATGTCGTGCGGCATCACATCGGTGCCCATCGACATCGTGACGCCGTGGGCGAGGTAGCGCTCGAAGCCTTCGAGATTGTAGCCGCGGCGCAGATAGGCGACCGGCGCATGCGAGACGACGGACTTGCTGCGGCCGAGCTTCTCGAGGTCGCTGCTGTATTCCCAGGTTGTCGATGAGTGTCCGGCGATGTACACGCAATGCGCCAGGATCACGTTGGGGCCGAGCAGCCCCTCGGCGTCCATCAGGTCGACCGGCGTGATCCCGTAATTGCGGACGGTCTCGTGGAATTCGAACAGCTGCTCGCAGAAATGCGTGGTGAACTGCACCCCGAGGTCGTCGGCGAGTTGTTTGGCCCGGCGCATCAGCGGCACCGTGGCCAGAACGTAGTTGCGGACGTTGATCAGGCCGCGCAGGCGGTCGTCGAACTTGCCGTGATGGTCCTGGACATAGCGCGCGGCGCGCTCGAGTTGCGCAAAGCCGGTGGCTTCATCCCAAGAGGGCCGCAGCCGGCCGTCGGCGTCGAAGAAATTCTCAGCAGCGGTGCATTGGGGTGCGTAGTACACGCGCAGGCCGCTTTCTTCAGCCAGATCGGTCATCAGTTTCGGATCGTCGCGGCTGCCGGCGCCGAACGACAGCACGGTGGTGACGCCGTTGCGGATCATCTGGGCGAAGCCGAACCGGATCGAATGCTCGGGAGAGGCTGCTGCCACGATCGGGCGGCCCTCGGGGCCGCCGTTCGGCGTGTAGTTGAGAAAGCCGGATCGCATCACGTCGCGGCGGCCGAGGTCGGTGATCAGCCGCGAGCCTTCGTGGGCGTTGACGTGGGCATGGGTCGAGACGAAGCCGGGGATCACCAGCTTGCCGGCAGCGTTGACGGTCTTGTCGGCAGGTCCGTCATAGCTGGGGCCGACGCTGACGATACGGTCATCGTCGAACACCACGACGCCCGGGTCGAGCACGCGGTGGCCGCCATCTTTGTGGGCGATCACCGTACCGCCCGAGATCTTCGTTCGCATGCTCAGCCTCCTGCCCTAGGTGGGTTGAGCAAGTCGCGTGCCGGTTTGTAGTCACTTGATATCATTGACGTTTCGGCCTCAGCTCGGCGGGGAGGGCTCGAAAATGCCCATTGTGTATGCAGAAATGCAAAATTTGCACTCAGAATTTTGACAGTGATTTTGGGTATTCGTTCTCAACCGAGCGCTTTGACCAGTGTCGCTGCGGAAATTCGTCGAGCACTCGCTGGAACGACCGCTTGCCGCCTGCGACGACCGCGGCTTCGTCGTAGCCTTGCAGGACCCGATCGCGCATCAGGAAACGTCCGTCACAGATCACATGGTCGATCAGATCCGGCGAGGCGAGATGCACCAGGCTGCGGATCGGGTCGTAGACCGGTCCGATCTGAAGATTGTCGAAGTCCATCACCACGATATCGGCTTTGGCGCCGACCGCGATCCGGCCAATGTCGTCGCGGCCGAACGCCTTGGCGCCGCCGAGCGTCGCGGCGTTGAAGAAATCGAGTGAGGTGCCAACCTCATGATTGCGGGCGATCAGCTTGCAGGCCAGCGCCCCGACCCGCATTTCGGAAATGATGTCGTGCGGCATGACGTCGGTGCCGATCGACATCGTGACGCCGTGCTGCAGATAGCGGTCGAAGCCTTCGAGCGCATGGCCTCGGCGCAGCATCACCAGCGGGGCGTGCGACACAGCGGTGCGGGTTCGACCGAGGATCTCGAGGTCGTTGGAATACTCCCAGGTCGTGTAGGAGTGGCCTGCCAGATAGATCGCATGAGCGAGGAGCACGTTCTCGCCGAGCAGGCCTTCGCGCTCCATCAGATCGACCGGGGTGATGCCGTAATCCCGAACGATGCGATGAAATTCGAACAGCTGTTCGCAAAAATGCGTTGTCATGCGCAGGTTTCTGCGATCGGCGATCTCCTTGCCGCGCTGCATCAACTCGATCGTCGCCAGGATGAAGTTGCGAATGACGACGATGCCCTTGAAGCGCCCGTCGAACGTATCGTGATGGGCGTCGATGAACGCTTCCTGGCGATCAAGCTCGGCATGACCGTTGGCCTCGTCCCACTTTTCAACCATGCGTCCTTCGTCGGTGAAATAGTTCACCGCCGAGCTGGCCTGCGGAGCGTAGTAAGTCCGGATGCCGCTTTCGCCGGCGAGAGCTGCGAAAGTGTCGGCAGCGGCAGGGGTGCCGCCGCCGAAGGCCATGGCCGTGGTGATGCCGTTGCGGATCAGCTGGGCGAAGCCGAATCGGATCGAATCCTCCGCGATCGCCGCCGCCACATAGGGGGGACCGTCGGGGCCGTTGTTCGGCGTGTAGTTGAGAAAGCCGGAGCGCATCACGTCGCGTCGGCCGACGTCGGTGATCAGCCTCGTGCCTTCGTGAACGTTGACGTGGGCGTGGGTCGAAACGAAACCCGGAAAGATCAGCTTCCCGGCGGCGTTGACCACCTGGTTGGCGGGGCCGTCATAGCTGGGACCGACGTGGACGATCGTGTCGCCCTCGAAAACCACGACGCCATCCTCGAGCAAGTGGTGTGCTCCGTCCCGGAAGGCGATGACCATCCCGCCGACGATCTTGGTGCGGCCGTGTGTGGTTTCCATAGCATCGTTGCTCCTTGCCCACGTCGCCACGAGAGTATGC
Organism: Rhodopseudomonas palustris; assembly: GCF_003591005.1. Lineage (GTDB taxonomy): Bacteria > Pseudomonadota > Alphaproteobacteria > Rhizobiales > Xanthobacteraceae > Rhodopseudomonas > Rhodopseudomonas palustris_K. The sequence goes on along the minus strand of NZ_QYYD01000023.1, from coordinate 59,439 downwards.
AAGAATAGCCTTTTTGTATACTCGAATTATGCGCTCTTTCGCGTCATTTCCGGCGGCAAGGAGGCGATGAAGTCCGCGAGGTTATCTCCGAGGAGGTTGACGTGATCGCGCGCCGCCCGCTGGGCGGCCTCGCCGTCGGCGCTCATGATGGCGTCGAGGATGCGTTGGTGCTCGGTGATCGTGGCCGCCATCCGGCCCGGCTGGTAAGTCACGTAGCGGCGATAGGGAGCGACGCGGCGCCGCAGTGCGCGAGTCTGGTCGGCCAGGAATTCCGACTGCGAGGCCTCGTAAATGGCTTCGTGAAATTCGCGGTTGACGTCGTAGAACAGCTGCGGATCACCGCGTTCCAGCGTCTTCTTCAGCTGCTCATGCGCGGCGATCATGCGTTCTCGCTGCGGCAACGAGGCCCGTCGCGCCGCCAGCTTGGCGTGAAGCCCCTCGAGCTCGGCCATCAGCTGAAACATCTCCAGCAGCGTCCCGATCGAGATCGCCGCCACGGTCAATCCTTGCCGCCCCGACATCTCCACCAGCCCAGTCGCCAGAAGTGATTTCAGAGCCTCGCGGACAGGCGTGCGCGAGACTTCGAAGCGTGTCGCCAGCTCGGTTTCGTCCAATCGATCGCCCGGCTTGAGCGCGCCGCTCATGATCATTTCCTCGAGCGACCGGCGTAGGGTTTCGGCGCGCGTGGTGCTGCGGGCTGGCGCCGGCGTCTCCGGCTCGACTTTGGTCATCGTCAAAACTTCCGATTCAGGGGTAATTATACCTGCATACAAAATATCGTTGTCTGCATGCAGAAATCTTGTTATCGGCTAATTATTCGATCGGATCGGTCGATCCGCAAGCCCTAGAGACTGCCCAGGAGCACAAAATGCGTGCGTTCGAGATGCGAAATGCTCATTTCGACCGTCTGACCAACACCCGGGAATTGAAGTGGCTTGGGCAGAATACCAATCACGCGACCCCGCATCCTGCAGTGATCGAGGCGATGCAGCGCTGTATTCGTGACGAGGAGTTTCACGTCTACGCGCCGCCGGTCGGCTTTGAAGCGCTGCGTCACGGCATTGCGGCCGACCTCGATCTGCTGGACCAGGCGGTGCTGGTCAGCGACGGCGCCGTCGCCGGGCTGTCGCATGCCTGCAGAACCCTGCTCGGCCCCGGCGATGAGCTGATCACCACCGATCCGACCTGGAATTGGCCGATGGTGTTTGCCAGGTCGGTCGGTGCTGACGTCAAGCAGATCCCGATCTACGGCGAGGAGCACAATTATCGTCTCGCGCCGGAGCGGCTCGCGGCGGCGATCACGCCGCGCACCAAGGTCGTGTATCTGGTCGATCCGAACAATCCGCTCGGCACCGCCTGTACGCCGCAGGAGATCGAGGCGATCTGCGCGATCGTGCGGCAGAGCGGGGCGACGCTGATCCACGACTGCACCTATCGTGATTTCGCCTATTCGCACACGCTCGCCGCCAAGCTGATGCCTGATCGGACCATCACGATCTACAGCTGCTCGAAATGGCTCGGCATGGCCGGACTCCGCGTCGGCGCGTTGGTGACGTCGCCGGACATCGCCGAGCGGCTCGCCGCCGCGCCGTCGAACATTCTCGGCTCCAACGTGCTCGGCCAGCGCGCCGCGATCGCCGGCCTCGGCACCAAGGCCGAATGGTTTCCCGCCGTGCTGCAGAACCAGCGCGACAATCAGGCGCGTATCAAAAGGGCGGTCGACGGCCTGCCGGGCCTGCTCATGCCTGTGTTTCCTTCGAACGGCAATTTCATCGTGCTCGAGTGCGCCGGTGCCGGCGTGCGGCCCGAAGCGCTGGTCGCCTGCTATCAGGAGCGCGGCATCATGATCAGGCAGGGCTCGTATCACACTCCGAATTTCGGCGACCGCTTCGTCAAGGTCAGCACGACCGTGCCTGCAGAGTGGGTCGAGGAATTCGCCGCGACGCTTCCCGAGATGCTGGACCGTGCGCGCGGCATGAACGAGGCAGTCAAGCTGTTCTAAGCGGGCGCTCTGCCGTCCGGCCGGCAATGATCAACCCATGGAGACGTGAGAAATGGATCTCAACCTGAATGGAAAGAAGGTGCTCATCACCGGCGCTTCGCAGGGTATCGGCGAAGGGCTGGCGAAGGCCTTCGCGGAAGAAGGTTGCGATCTGCATCTGACCGCCCGCTCGGCCGACGTGCTCGAGCAATTGCGGTCGGAGTTGTCCGCCAAGCATCCCGTGCAGGTCACGGTGCAGCCGATCGACCTGACCGCGGACGGCGCGGCCGACGCGGTTGCCGACGCCGCCGGCGACGTCGATGTCCTGATCAACAACGCGGGCACCGTGCCGAGCGGCTATCTGTGGCAGGTCGACAGTGACGCCTGGAAGACGGGCTGGGCTCTCAAGGGCTTCGGCTACGTCGATCTCACCCGCGCGATCTATCCCAAGATGAAGGCGCGTGGCGGCGGCGTGATCCTCAACAATATCGGCAATGGCGGCGAAGTCTGCGATCCCGCCTACATCGCCGGCGCCACCGCCAACGCCAGTCTGATGGCCTTCACCCGCGCGCTCGGCGGTACCAGCCTCGACGACAACATCCGCGTGGTCGGCGTCAATCCGGGGCCGGTCGATACGTCGCGGATCTACAACATGCTGCGCAAGCGCGCGGCGTCGGACCTTGGCGATGCCGATCGCTATCAGGAACTGGTCGAGCGCTACCCGCTGAAGCGGGCGGCGTCGGTCCGCGAGATCACCGATCTGTTCCTGTTTCTCGCCTCCGAGCGTTCCGGCTACACGTCGGGCACGATCATCACGGTCGACGGCGGCATCGCCTCACGCCGCTCGATCGTCTGAGGTCCATCATGGCCTTCGCGACGACCGATGATGGAGTGAAGCTGTTCTACGAAACCGCGGGGACCGGCTCCGCTATCGTGTTTGTGCACGAGTTCGGCGGCAACCATTGGAGCTGGGAGCCGCAGATGAACTTCTTTGCGCGGCGGCATCGCTGCGTCACCTTCGCGGCGCGCGGCTTTCCGCCGTCGGATATCCCGGAGGACGACGCGGCGTATTCGCAGGCGCACGCCGCCGACGATGTCATTGCGGTGATGGACGCCGCCGGCATCGACAAGGCGCACGTGGTCGGGCTGTCGATGGGTGGCTTCGCGGCGCTTCACGTCGGTCTGCGTCACCCGGGCCGGGTGCTGTCGATCGTTGCGGCCGGTGCCGGATATGGCGCCGAGAAGGAGCACGAGGACTACTTCCGCGGCATCTCCGAGCAGGTCGCCAGGAACTTTCGCGAACTCGGCGCCAAGTCGTTCGCGCCGACCTATGCCGAGGGCGCCTCGCGCGTCCAGTTTCAGGCCAAAGATCCGCGCGGCTGGCAGCTGTTCGCCGATCGGCTCGCGCAGCATTCCTCGATCGGGGCGGCCAACACCATGATCGGCGTGCAGATGCGCCGGCCGTCGCTGTACGATCTTGCGGACGAGTTTCGGCGCATGCAATTGCCGGTGCTGGTGATGGTCGGCGATGAGGACGACCACTGCCTGCGCCCCGGCATGTTCCTGAAGCTGACGATCCCGCGCTGTGGCTTCGCGGTGTTTCCGAAATCCGGCCACACTCTCAATCTCGAAGAGCCGGAGCTGTTCAACCGTCTGCTCGCGGAGTTCGTCGCTCAGGTCGAGGCCGGGCAGTGGGGGCCGCGCGATCCACGCGCCAATCCTGCCCAGATCATGCGGACCGATTGATCCATATGCGGCAGCGCCTTTCGCATCACGTCAACGGACAGCGGCTGTGGGATCGCCTGATGCTGCTGGCGAACTATGGCGCGCGGGCGGATGGCGGCGTCGATCGCCCGGCATTGTCCGACGTGGAAGCCGAGGCGCGCGCGCAACTGATCGGCTGGGGACGTGAGCTTGGTCTGCAGCCGTTCACCGATCCGATCGCCAACCTGTTCCTGCGGCTGGAGGGCAGCCGCCCCGATCTGTCGCCGGTGCTGATCGGCTCGCATATCGACTCGCAGCCGACAGGCGGCAAGTTCGATGGCGCGTTCGGGGTGCTGGCCGCTCTCGAAGTGATCGAGGCGATCCGCGCCAGCGGCGAGCAGCCGTTGCGCTCGATCGAAGTGGTGGCGTGGACCAACGAAGAGGGCTCGCGCTTTGCGCCCGGCATGTCCGGCTCTGAAGCGTTCGCCGGCGTCAAGCCGCTGGAGACGCTGCTGGCCGTCACGGACGCAGCGGGATGCACCGTGCGCGAAGCGGCGGAACGTGTCCTGGCGCGCGATGTCGACGTGCCGCAGCGGCCGTTCGGCTGGCGGCCGGCGGCCTTCGTCGAGGCGCATATCGAGCAGGCGCCGCTGCTCGAGCGTGCCGGCGTTCCGATCGGTGTGGTCACCGGCATTCAGGGCACGCGCCGCTACCGGGTCCGCGTGCGCGGCGAGGCGGCGCATGCCGGCACGACGCTGCGGGCCGAGCGCAAGGATGCGCTGATGGCTGCGGTACGGATGATCCGCGCGATCGACGCCGTCGCGAGCGATCCGGCGGACGTGATGCTGACGGTCGGCATGATGCGGCTGACACCGAACGCGCCGTCGGTCGTGCCGGAGGAAGCGTATTTCTCGATCGATCTGCGTCACGTCGACGACGCCGTGGTGGATCGCATCGATGCCGAAATCCGCCGCATCGTCGCGGACGAGTGCGGTCCGTGCAGCGCCACGCTCGATCAGATCGCGCACGCGCCATCACTGGATTTTGCGCCACAGATCCGCGCCGCGATTACCACGGCCGCCGAGGCGGCCGAACTTCCGGCGATGCCGATCTACTCGGCGGCGGGGCACGATGCGCGGCAGCTGCACTACATCTGCCCGACCGGGATGATCTTCATCCCGTGCCGCGGCGGCATCAGTCATAACCCGGCGGAGTGGGCCGAGCCGGATCACGTCACGGCCGGCGCGCGCGTCCTCGCGGACGTCACCATGGCGCTCGCCAGCCAAGGCGACGAAGGCGCGGGCCGCGCATGAACCAGCCAAGAGGCGAGCAGGAGCAGGATCCTTCACGAACCACCGAGCTGATCGGACAAAGCGTTCGGCGCCTCGAGGACGACCGGTTTCTGCGCGGCCATGGCCGCTTTCTCGATGATCTCGATCTGCCAGACGTGCTGCATGGCGTCGTTTTGCGCTCGCCGCACGGCCACGCGCGGCTGACCGGCCTCGATCTCGAAGTTGTCCGGGCGATGCCGGGTGTCCGGCTCGTTCTGAGCTACTCGGATCTGCGGGAAGCCGGCCTGTCGAAGGTGCCGCTCGATATCCCGCCGCCGGGCGAGCCGGTGCCGCATGCACATTGCGCCGAGCAGCCGATCCTTGCTGACGGCTTCGTCCGTTTTGTCGGCGACACGGTCGCATTCGTGGTCGCAGAAACGCTGGTGCAGGCGCGCGATGCCGCGGAGGCGATCGTCGCCGATTACGACATCCTGCCGGCGATCGTCGATCCCACGGAGGCGCTGTCGGATCAGGTGCTGGCCTGGAGCGGCAGCGCCACGAACGTCGTGTTTGATCACCACGAGGGCGATGCCGACGCCGTCGATGCGGCGTTTGCGACCGCGGATCGGGTCATCGAGCTCGACGTCGTCTCCAACCGCATCGATGCTTTGCCATTGGAAACGCGTGCCTGTGTCGGCGCTTTCGCCGGCGGCGACTTTACGCTGTATGTCAGCACGCAGCGCGTTCACATCCTGCAGCGGGCGCTGGCCGATCGTGTCTTCAAGGTCGGCCGAGAGCGGATGCGCGTCGTTGCGCCCGACACCGGCGGCGGGTTCGGCCAGAAGAATGGTCTGTATCCCGAATACGTGCTGTGCCTGGAGGCGGCGCGCCGGCTCGGCCGTGCGGTGAAGTGGGTCGCCGAGCGCTCCGAGGCGTTGCAGAGCGACTGCCATGGCCGCGACAACGTCTTCACGATCGCGGCCGCCGTCGATGCCGGGGCGCGCATCCGCGCCATCCGCGCGACGCGGCTGATGAATATCGGCGCGTACACCGCGCCGCGCGCGATCGTGCCGGTGCTCAACGGTCTGACGCACCTCACGGGGGTGTACGCGATCCCGGCCGCGCATGCCCGGGTGCAGGGCGTACTGACCAACACCGCCTGCACCAGCCCGTTTCGCGGCGCCGGCCGGCCGGAAAACGTGCAGTGCTGCGAGCGCCTGATCGACGTGATCGCGCGCGACTACAATCTCGATCCGATCGACGTGCGCCGGCGCAACCTGATCGCGCTCGCCGCACAGCCTTGCGTCTCGCCGCTCGGGACGACGTTCGAGCGGGCCGACTTCGCCGCCAAGCTCGACGATGCGCTGGCGTGTATCGATCACGCCGGCTTCGCCGCTCGGCGCAAGCAGGCGCGCAAGCGTGGCCGTCTGCGCGGTCTCGGCGTCGCGCTCTATGCCGAAGATCTGCACGGCTCGCACGAGCCGATCCCGGTGCACCTGCGGCATCGCGGCGGCAAGCTCGCCGTGATGGTCGGGTCGGGCTCCGCCGGCCATGGCCATGAGACCAGCTTTCTGCAGATCGCGTCGCAATGCCTCGGGCTGCCGCTGGCACGGCTCGCTTTCGTTCAATCCGACACCGCGCAGATCCCCGACGGCGTCGGGACGGCAGCTTCGTGGTCCCTGACGCTGGGCGGCTCGTCGGTGCATGTGGCGTCAGCGCGAGCGGTCGAAGCTGCGAAGAGCATCGCGGCGCGGCTGCTGGATTGTGGTAGCAGCGACGTTGCATTTTCGGATGGCCTGTTCCGCGCCTCGGTGACAAACCGCGTCGTCGGGTGGAGCGAGATCTTCGAGGCCGAGCCGGAGTTCGCGGTGTCGGCGAGCTTCGACGGCAGCGGGCAGGGCCTGCCGATCGGCTGTCATGCTTGCGAGGTCGAAGTCGATCCGGATACGGGAGACGTCACGATCGTCGCCTTCGGCGTCGCGCAGGACGCCGGCCGCATCATCAACCCGATGCTGGTGACCGGACAGCTGCACGGCGGCGTGGCTCAAGGCATTGGGCAAGCGTGGAGCGAGCGCATTGCCTACGCATCCGACGGGCAGCTGATGAGCGGCAGCCTGATGGACTATGGCGTCGCCCGCGCAGCGGACCTGCCGACCATCGGCACCCGATTGTCGCAGCAATGGGACGATAGCAACCCGCTGGGGGTGAAGGGGATTGGCGAGTCGGCCGCAACCGGCAGCAGCCCGGCCTTCGTCAATGCGGCGCTGGACGCGCTTGCGCCCCTTGGTGTTCGCCATCTCGATATGCCGCTCACGCCGGAAAAAGTCTTCGCCGCCATCAGGACGGCAGAAATTTGTATGCAAAAATGATGAAATAGCATGCAGTTGCTGCCTGATCGATCGGGGCGCACTGGCGAGATTTCCGTGTCGATCAAAATTAAGCAGCAATTTCAATGATTAAGCTGGTGGTACGGTTGTTGCTACGATCCGAGCGATGATCTGGTGACTGACAGGAGTCCAAACGAATGCTTCGCTTGAAACGCTCTCTCCCGCTGATCGCAGCTGCGTTGGCGTTACTTCCCCTGCCGGCGGCCGCGCAGTCGCCGGGCGTGACGGCGACCGAGGTGACGGTCGGCGCGGTGGGGCCGCTGACGGGCGCTACGTCGTTCATGGGCGTGCCCGGCCGTGATGGCATGCAACTCGCCATCGAACAGATCAATCAGGCCGGCGGCATCAATGGGCGCAAGCTGAAGCTGAATTTCGAGCACGCCTTCACGCCGGCCGAGAGCGTCGCGGCGGCCAAGAAGCTGGTCGAAAGCGACGGTGTGTTCCTGCTGGTTCTGGCGTCCGGCAGCACCGGCGCCGCCGCGGCGGCCGACTACGTCCGCGAGAAGGGGATTCCGACCTACAATCTGTTCGGCGCGACCCCGATCATCCGGACGCCATTCGCCGCCAATGTGTTCCACAGCGCGATGCCGTCCTCGGCGGATTCCGCTCAGGCGCTGGTCGATCGCGTATTCCAGGCCAATCCGAAAGCCAAGAAGATCGGCCTGCTGATCGGCACCTACGCGTTTCCGCAGGCCAACAAGGCGGCGGTGATGCCGATCCTGGGCAAGCTGCCGGTGGAGACGGTGGTCGAGGAATTCGACCAGGGCGCGCGCGACTTCACCTCGCAGCTGATCAAGTTCGCCCGCGACCGGGTCGATGCGGTGATCGTGCTCGGCAGCTTCGCCGAAGCCGGCTTCGCGATGAAGCAGGCGCCCGAGAAGGGGCTGTCGGACGTCGTCTGGGTGCTCGACGGCTCTGCCGTCAACGACGCCATCGTGCCGATTCTCGGCGAGAAGAACCCGCCCAACGTCTGGGGCTATTCGAACACGCCGTTCTTCCCCGCGCAGGCGGTGCCGGCGATGAAGCAATTTCGCGACGCCTGGATTCAGCGCTTCGGCCAGCCGCCGCAGGGCCGCCCGAACATCTACGACCTCGTCGCCTATGGCGGCACCTACGTGCTGGCCCAGGCGATCAAGAATGCCGGCCAGGACCTGACCTGGAAGAGCCTGATCGCCTCGTGGAGCAATCTCAAGGATGCCAAGCCGTCCAAGCTCGGCGGCGCCGACGTCATCTATCCGGAGTCGTTCTCCGAGACCGATCATCAGGGCAACCGGGTGATGGGCCGGGCCAAGATCAAGGACGGCATCTGGCAGGTCGTCGACTGACCGGCGCGCAGCTCGAGGAACGCTCATGGCCGAACTGCTGATGACACTGCTGGGCGGCGCCAAGATCGGCGCCGTCTATGCACTCGCAGCGATCGGACTGGTGGTCATTCACAAGGCCACCAGAACGGTCAACTTCGCGCATGGCGGCCTGGTCATGCTCGGCGCGTTTGCCACTTACCAGATCGTCGTCGTCTATGAATGGCCGTACTGGACCGCCTATGTGCTGGTGCCGATCCTCATCGGCGCGCTCGGTGCGTTCCTCGAGATCTCGGTGCTCCGGCCGCTGCGCAAGGCCGATTTATTCATCGTCATCGTCGGCACGATCTTCCTCGGCACGCTGCTGTCCGAGGCGTTTCGGCTTGCCGAGAATTCCGAACTGCTCGCCGTGCCCGCGGTGTTCAAGGGCCGCCCGTTCCTGATCGAGTTCGGCGGCTCGGTGGTGATCGTCACACGCGAGCAGCTCTGGGTCACGCTCGGCGCGCTCGCGACCGGCCTCGCCGCGCTGGTGACGTTCCGCTACCTGCCGCTCGGCCGCAGCATGCGGGCGATGGCGTCGAACAGCCGCGGTGCGCAGCTGTGCGGCTACTCGGTCGAAGGAGTCTACGTCACCACCTGGTTTCTCGGCTCGGCGCTCGCCGGGCTCGCCGGCGCGTTTGCGGCCCCGAGCAAGGGCGTCTCGCCGGATCTTGCGGTGTTCATCATCTCGTCGGCCTTCATCGCCGCGGTGATCGGCGGCTTCGATTCGCTCGGCGGTGCGCTGATCGGCGGCATCCTGCTCGGAATCATCGAGACGCTGGCGGCGGCCTATGTCTCCAGCACGTTGGGTACGGCGATCAGCTTCTTCATTCTGTTCTGCGTCCTGCTGGTGCGACCGGAGGGACTATTCCCGGAAGCGAAACGACGACATGTCTGACCGCCGTCTGATCAACATCTTCGTCGTTCCGGCGGCAGTGCTCGCGGCGTTCCTGGTCGTCGGCGCGCTGGCCAATGACTATTGGCGCTACGTGCTGTCGCTCGCGGCCACCGCGATCATCATCGGCATGGGGCTGACGGTGCTGATCAGCTTCGCGCGCTGCATTTCGCTGGCGACCGGTGCGTTTCAGGCGCTGGGGGCCTACACCGCAGCGCTGCTGATGATCCATCTGGTCTGCCCTTTTCCGATCGCGGTGCTGGTTGCCGGCATCGTCGGCGCAGTTGCGGGAATTGTGCTTGCGGTGCCGGCGGTGCGGTTTCGCGGCCACAATCTCGCGCTGGTGACACTGGTTTTTCAGTCGATCGTCATCATCGCGATCCGCGAGAGCAAGGGGCTGAGCGGCGGCGCCGAAGGCCTCAACGTGCCGGTACCGACGATCTTCGGCCATGCCATCACGTCCGACATGGCCAACCTCGTCGTCGCCGCGGTGTTCTGCGCGCTGGCGATGATGCCGCTGCTGATCCTGCTTTATGGCCCGTTCGGCAAGAACCTGCGCGCGCTGGCGATCAACGAGGTCGGCGCCCGCGCGTTCGGAATCCGGCCCGAGCACTATCTGATCGCCGCCTTTGCAGTGAGTTCGGCCGCCGTGGCGATGGCGGCTGCGGTGAGCGCGCCGCGGTTTCGCATCATCGATCCGGAAAGCTTCGGCCTGCACACGTCGATCCTCAACCTGGCCTATCCGATCGTCGGCGGCCTCGGATCGGTGTGGGGTGGGGCGCTCGGCGGCAGCCTGCTGCGGATTTTGCCGGAAGTGCTGCGACCGATCGCCGGCTTTATCGAGCTGATCCTGTCGGCAATCGTGCTGGTGATCATCGTGTACTTTCGCGGCGGCCTGACCGATCTGTTCGCGCGGTTCAGCCGGCGGCAGGCAAGCGGTGTGCGGGTCATTGGCCCGGAGCCCGCCGTGGGTAGGGCGGCAACGATTGCTGCGCCGGCCCGAACTTCGTCGTGGACAGCGACCACCGACCGCGCGCTGATCACCACCGGCGTGGTCAAGCGCTATGACGCGCTGACGGCGGTCGATCATGTCGACCTCGATGTCGCCGTCGGCAGCCTGCACGGCGTGATGGGGCCGAATGGCGCAGGCAAGACCACGCTATTCAACATGGTCTCCGGTTTCGTTCGTCCCGACGAAGGCGCGGTGCATCTGTTCGGCGAGGACGTCACCCGCGGACGCGTCGAGGACCGCGCCAGCCTCGGCGTGACGCGGACGTTCCAAAACGTCGCGATCTTCCCGACGCTGACCTGCCGCGAGAACGTCATCGTCGGCCTCGGGCGCAATCAGGTCGGGGCTTCGCTGCGCCGCAGCTTCGACTGGGCGCTGGCCGGCGCCGCCAGCCGCCGCGAAGACGAGCAGGCGAGGTGGGCACTGGGCGCCGTCGGGCTTGGCGGACTGATCGACGCGCCAGCCGGCAAGCTGTCGCTCGGCGATCAGCGCCGGCTCGAGATCGCCCGCGCGATCGTGTCGCGACCGCGGCTGATCCTGCTCGACGAACCGGTGTCCGGCGTTAGCCATCACGAGGTCGAGCAGATCGTGCAGTTACTTAAGTCGCTGAACGCCGAGCTCGGCGCCACCATGCTGGTGGTCGAGCACAACATCGGCTTTCTTGCGTCGCTGTGCGACCGCCTGTCGGTGATGGCCAACGGCCGATTGATCGCGGAAGGCGATCCCGCGGACGTGATCGCCCGCAAGGATGTCCGCCGGATCTATTTCGGCGAAGTCGAAGAGGCCGCGTGATGCTGCGCGTCGAAAATTTGAAGGTCGCGTACGGCTCGGTCGAAGTGGTGCACGCGCTCGATCTGGAGATCGAGAGCGGCCGATGCCTGGCGCTGCTCGGAGCTAACGGTGCAGGCAAGACCTCGAGCGTCGAAGCGATCGCCGGGCTGCTGCCGGCGTCGGGTGGCCGCGTGACCTTCGATGGCCGCGACATCACCCGCAAGCCCGCGAGTACCATCGTGCGCGGCGGACTCGCGCTGGTGCCGCAATGGCGCGAGCTGTTCCCGAACTTCAGCGTCGACGAAACTCTGCGCGCCGGGATGTCGGCGCCGCGCGGCCGGCCGCCGCTGCCGCTCGACACCATTTACGAAATGTTTCCGGCGCTGGCATCGCGCAAGTCGCAGCTCGCCGGCTCGTTGTCCGGCGGTGAGCAACAGATGCTGGCGATCGGCCGCGCGCTGATCACCAATCCGAAAGTGATGCTGCTGGACGAGCCGTCTGCCGGCCTCGCGGTCGGCATCACACGGTCGATGATCGGCATCGTGCAGCAGATTCGCGAGCGCGGCATCGGCATTCTGCTGGTCGAGCAGAATCTCGAGATCGCCCGCGCGCTCGCCGACGACTGCATCGTGCTGGCGACCGGCCGCGTCGCCTGGCGCGGCGCGATGAGCGATGCGCTGGCGAGCGACGCGATCGCCGACGCGTATTTCTCTTAACAGCCTGACCGAAAATGTGCCCTCTGAAATCAGGACATCCCTCTCCGCGCGTCATGCCCGTCCTTGTACCGGGCCTCCACGCCTTGCTGAGGGCAATGCAGACAAGGTGTGGATGGCCGGGACAAGCCCGACCCTGACGGAATTTTTGAGCAAACTAACGACTGCAAGAGGCGGCCGAGTGTTCGGCCTTAGTTTTGAGTCAGGCTCTAAGCCCAAGGAGTGATGATGAACGCTGCAGCCGGATTGAACGTCGAGTATCTGGCCATGGCTCCCGGCCGAGGCGAGATGCGCCGCGACGCATCCGTCACATTCGCGGACGATCGGATCGGATCGGTCGGCGCCGCGGAGGGGCAGGGCAAGGGGCTGCTGGCGATGCCGGCGTTGGTCGATGCGCACGACCACGTCCGCGGCCTGCATCACATCGCGTTCGGCGCCCGCGACCAGACCTTCGAGATCTGGCGCGCCGCGCTGTACGCGCAGCCGCCGATTGACCTCTACCTCAATTCGGCGCTGGCGTTCGGGCGGCTGGCACGGGCCGGCGTCGGTTCGGTGATGCACGTCTATTCGTCGATCAAGGTCGACCGGCTCGCCGAGGATGCCGAGATCATCGCGCGCGCGGCGCGGGACGTGGGCGTCCGGCTGGCGCTGGTGGTGCCGCTGCGCGACCAGCAGACGCTAGGCTACGGCAACGATGCCGAACTGCTGCGGCTGCATCCGGCGCAGGACCGCGACTTCATCGAGAAGACCTGGCTGTATCCGTTCCCGAGCCCGGCGACCTACATGGACCTCGTCGCCGACATCGGCCGGCGCATCGACGGGCCGACGGTGTCGGTGCAGTACGGTCCGAACAGTCCGCAGGCGTGCTCGGATGCGTTGCTGGCGGCGGTGGCGGAGGCGTCGGCTCGCGACGGGCGGCGCGTCACGACGCATCTGCTCGAAACCTCGATTCAGCGCCGCTGGGCCGACGAGACCTATCCGGACGGCTTCATCCCGCATCTGGCGAATCTCGGCGTCATCAGCCCACGCTTCACCGGAGCACATGGCGTCTGGCTGCGGCCCGACGACATCCGCATCATGGCGGAGCAGGACGCGCAGATCGCCATCAACATGAGCTCGAACCTGCGGCTGCGCTCGGGCATCGCGCCCGTCGGCGACTACATCAAGGCCGGGATGAAGTTCTCGTTCGGCATCGACTCGTTCTCGATCGACGATGACGAGGACGCATTTCGCGAGCTACGCGTCGGCCACTGGCTGTTCTCGCTCGATGCCAGCCCGGCGCCGCTGACGCAGCAGCTGCTGTTCGACGGCTGGCACCGCAACGGCTTCAAGGCGGTCAACAATCGGGACGGTTATGGGGAAGTCACCGCCGGTGCGCCGGGCGATCTCGTCGTGCTCGACTACGACGCGCTCGCCTACGATTTGATCGACGGCATGATCGATCCGATGGAGGTGGCGCTGACCCGCGCCACCACCGCGCACGTCAAGGACGTCTATGTCGCCGGCCGCCGCATCGTCGGCGACGGCCGCGTGCTCGGCGTCGACCTCGACGCGATCGAACGCGAAGTCGCCAAAGCAGCCCGCGCCCAGGGCGAGCGGATGCGTGCTCTCAAGCCGATGCTGGAACGCTCGCAGCACACGCTGGGCGATTTTCACGCGCGGTGGCGAGGACGTTAATCGAGAGCGCGTGACGCAGGGGTGGCCCTGTCAGCCGGACCTGTCTTCCAGGAACCAAGCGCGGTGTCAGCGGCTTATCGCGGGCAATGGAAGGACCCGTGATGGCCGCGCCACTCAAGCCCGAAGCTCACCGCAACGATACGCCGGCGATCACCGGCAATGGTCACATGGGCTTGCCGGATATACCGACGATCATTGAGCCGCGGTTGCGCTGAGTTGGCCGATATGCGCCAACCGGACGGCGACGCGACGGCCCCGCCATCCGAACGTCCGACGCGGAGCATTGCCAAAGCGCCGGCGAAGACGCGGAGCCGGGCGAAGGCTGGATCAGCTTCCAAACAAGCGAAGCAGCAGATCTCCTCGGCCGCTCCGCTAGGTCTGTTGGCCATCGGCCTGTTGCAGCGGCGGCGCAAATCCGGATCCAAAGGTCTCGTCTTCATCGCGCGCGACGAGGCCCGCGCCGAGCGGCTCGGAGCTATTCTCCACGCGTTCGACCCGCAGTGCGGCGTGGTGGTGCTGCCGCGGTTCGACACTCTGCCGTTCGAACAGCTCGAACCATCGCGCGAGATCGCGGGCCGGCGCAGTCACGTGCTCCGGCGTCTGGCCGAAAGCGCAGATCCTCCGCTGCTGATCACGACTGTCGAGGCGATGCTGCCGTATGTGCCGCCGCCGACGGAGTGGGGCGGTGCAAGTCTCCGGTTGGAAGTCGGCCAACCGTTCGAGATCGATGCGCTGGCCGAACGTCTGCAAAGCTGTGGCTACGATCTCGACGAGCCGGCCGACTACCCGGGCGGCGCGCTGGTGCACGGCCAGTCGATCGAGGCCTATCCGGCGGGCGCGCTGTCGCCGCTGCGGATCGAACTTGGTGACGGCGTCATCAGCGGCATTCGCAGCTTCACGCCCGGCGTCTCGACCGGCGGCGAGGCGCTGGATGCGGTGGTGATCGATCCGATGTCGGAGCGGGAGGTGAGCGCGGCAGCGACGGGCGCGGCCAAAGCGGTCGGCATCTTTACTTACTTGCGCGAGGCCAGTCTGATCGCCGATGCCGACGTGCCCGGCCGTGTCGACGCGCGGCTGAGCGCGATCGAGCGCAGCGATGCCGATGCGGACAGCAAGGCGAGTTTCACCGGCCGCCGCGAATGGCAGGCGGCTCGCGCCGCGATGACAGTGCTGCCCGCGACGGCGGCGCGCGAGCCGGTGCCGGAATTCTCCCAGGCGCGGGCGCCCCGAGCGGCGCTGCGCCGCTTCATCGCGGACAGCCGCGAGCAGGGCGCGCGCATCATCTTCACGGCGGCGACGCCGCAGGATCTGGCGCGCATGCAGCGGCTCGCCGGCGAGAACGCACCGCGGCTCGCCTGGCAGAAGGCGCTGCGCGCGCCGGACGGCGGCATCGCCTCCGTGCTGGTCGATCTCGAAGCCGGCTTTCGGATGACGACCAAGCCGCCGCGCATCGTGATCAGCGCCGCCGAGGTGCTGGGCAGCCGCGCCCATCACCTGCAGCCGATGGCGCGGCGCGCGGAGCCGGCGGACCTCACCGCTCGTCCGGTGTTGGGCGGGGCGGTGGTGCATCTGCAGCGCGGCCTCGCGGTGCTCGAAGGCTTGGAGCAGGTGGCGTCGCCCGGCCTGCCGACCGCCGAGATGATCCGGCTGCGTTTCGCCGGCGACGAGACGGCGCTGTGTCCGGTCAGCGATCTCGCTCTGGTCTGGCCGTATTCGAGCGATCCCGGCGGGCTCAAGCTCGACGACGCCGACGGCTCGACCTGGCAGGCGCGCAAAAGTGAGGTCGAGCGCGAGCTCGGGCAGGTCGCGCGGACGATGGCGGAGGCGGTCGCGACGCGGCGCGCCACGCCCGCTGCGAAGATCAGCCCGCCGGGTGCGGAGTACGAACGCTTCGTCGCGCAGTTTCCTTACTTTCCGACGCCCGATCAGATCAGCGCGGTCGAGGACGTGCTGCGCGATCTCGCATCCGGCCATCCGATGGACCGCATCGTCTGCGGTGATGTCGGCTTCGGCAAGACCGAGGTGGCGCTGCGCGCCGCGGCTGCGACGGTGCTATCCGGCAAGCAGGTCGCGCTCGTGGTGCCGACGACGGTGCTGGCCCGGCAGCATGCGGCGAATTTCGCAAAGCGTTTCGCCGCACTCGGCGTCGAAGTCGGGCATCTGTCGCGGATGACATCGGCCGCGGAAGCGCGGCGGATCAAGCAGCGCCTCGGCGACGGCTCGCTCGCGGTCGTGGTCGGCACCCAGGCGCTGACCGCGAAGGATGTCGGCTTCGCCGATCTCGGGTTGGTGATCATCGACGAGGAGCAGCATTTCGGCGCCGCCGAGAAGGCCAAGCTCGCGGCGCTGCGCTGCGGCGTACATACGCTGACGATGAGCGCGACGCCGATCCCGCGCACGCTGGCGGGTGCGCTGTCCGGGCTGCGCGACATCAGCGTGATCGCGACGCCGCCGGTGCAGCGTGTGCCGGTGGTGACGACCACCGGGCCGCTGGCCGATTCATCGCTGGCGATCGCGCTGCGGCGCGAGCATCGCCGGCGCGGCCAGAGCTTCGTCATCTGCCCACGGATCAAGGATCTGGCGCCGATGGCGGAGCGGCTGCAACAGCATGTGCCGGAGCTCCGCGTGCTGACGCTGCATGGGCGGATGCCGGTCGCCGAGATCGAAGACTGCATGATGCAGTTCGTGGCTGGGCGGGCCGATATCCTGCTCGCCACCAATATCATCGAGAACGGTCTCGACATTCCGCGCGCCAACACCATCGTGATCTGCGAGCCGGAGCGGTTCGGGCTGGCGCAGTTGCATCAGCTGCGCGGCCGGGTCGGGCGCGGCGGCATCCGCGCGTATGCGTACTTGCTGAGCGACGACCCCGGCGCTGCCGCACAAACGCGGATCGATGCGCTCGAGGAGCTGAGCAGGCCGGGCGCCGGATTTGCGATCAGCGCCCGCGATCTCGATCTGCGCGGCGCCGGCGATCTGCTGTCGGAACAACAGGCCGGCCACGTCCAGATGTTCGGCGCAGCGCTCACTCATCATCTGCTGGCGCAGGCGACCGGGGGAAAGCCGCGGCGTCTCGATGATTTCTGGACGCCGGACCTGCATCTCGACGTCGAATCGCTGCTGCCGTCCAGCTACGTGCCCGACGAGGCGACCCGGCTCGATCTGTACGTGCGGCTCGCCCGCGCCGGAACCGAAACGGAGATCGAAGAACTCGGCGACGAGATCGCCGTGCGGTTTGGCGCGGCGCCGCAGGAGGTCGATCATCTGTTGGCGCTGGCGACGCTGAGCTTGCAATGCCGCGAACTCGGCATCGCGCGGATCGATGCCGGCCCGAACGGGATTGCGCTGACGTTGCGCGATCAGCCCGGGCCGGCCGAGCTTCCGCAGGGCGTGGTGCGGCACGACGGGCGATTGCTGCTGAAGCGGAGCATCGACCCCGCGGACAGGCTGGAGGCGGTCGGCCAACTCATCGACGCGCTGAAAGCCGGCGCCGATTGAGCGCAGAAGTCGGTCGGTCCGCCGAGCGTCGTCCGATGGCCTGCATGCAAGCGTCCAATCGGCCGCACAAGGCTGCAATCCGGCGCAGCCCGGCCTGACTATCCTCAGCCTAGGACGCGACGCTCCACAGCGCTCGCTGCTGTCGAGCCCGATGCCTGAGGAGCCTGCCGATGTCCGAACCGCGCCACGCCACGATCCGCGCCAATGGCATCCGGCAGTTTTATCGCGAGGCCGGGTCTGGGCCGCCGGTGGTCCTGCTGCACGGCTTTCCGGAGACGAGCTATGCGTGGCGGTTTCAGCTTCCCGTGCTGGCGAAGCAGTATCGGGTGATCGCGCCGGATCTGCGCGGCTATGGCGACACCGACAAGCCGACCGGCGGCTACGACAAGCGCACCATGGCGAGCGACATCGTGGCGCTGGCGCAGGCGCTCGGCATCGGCAAGTTCGCGCTGATCGGCCACGATCGCGGCGCGCGGGTGGCGACGCGGCTGACCAAGGATCATCCCGATCTGGTCGATCGGCTGGTGGTGATGGACAACGTGCCGACCCGCATCGTGGCGCGCGACATGAACGCCAGGATCGCCCGGCAATATTGGTTCTTCCTGTTTCACCAGGTCGCCGACCTGCCGGAGGCGCTGATCGCCGGCCGCGAAGAAATCTGGCTGCGCCATTTCTTCACCGACTGGTGCCATGACCCCAAGAGTATCACCGAGGATGCGATCGCCGCTTACGTGAAGGCGTTCGCGGCCGAGGGCGGCGTGCGTGGCGCGCTGTCGGACTATGGCGCCGGCGCCGACGATATCGCCCAGGACCTCGCCGACGCCGGCATCAAGATCGCCTGCCCGACGCTGTCGCTGTGGGGCGCGGATTTCGGGGCGGTCGGCAAGCTGTTCGATATGGAGGCGGTGTGGCGCGAGATGGCGAGTGACCTGCGCGCCGCCGCGATCCCGCAATGCGGACACCTGCCGCACGAGGAACAGCCCGAGATCGTTACCAATCTGCTGATCGAGTTCCTGCAGGGCTGGAAGGGATGATGCGTATCCGGTGATCGACTCGTCCAACCCGCGACGCAAATCGACAAGAGGCCGCCGCGGCACCGGCTGATACTCACGCTGTGAGCTGGACGGGAACACGATGCTGGCACTCAAAGTCAACGGCCGCGACTATGCGGTGGATGCGCCGGACGACATGCCGCTATTGTGGGTGCTGCGCGATCGGATCAAGCTGCGCGGCACCAAGTTCGGCTGCGGCATCGCGCAATGCGGCGCCTGCACGGTGCATCTCGATCAGCAGCCGGTGCGGTCCTGCGTACTGCCGGTCGGCAGCGTCGGCGGCCGCGCCATCACCACGATCGAAGGCGTCGGCGACACCGAGGCCGGCCGCAAGGTGCGGCAGGCCTGGCTCGATCTCGAAGTCGTGCAATGCGGCTACTGCCAATCCGGCCAGATCATGAGCGCGGTGGCGCTGCTCGGCCGTGAAGCCAAACCGGACGACGCCACGATCGATGCGGCGATGGCCGGTAACATCTGCCGCTGCGCCACCTATGTGCGGATCCGCGCCGCCATCAAGGCGGCGGCGACATGAACGCGTCTCAGAACAATCCCCGTGGGCCGTCGCGCCGCGCGTTTCTCGCCGGCGCGCTGGTGATTGCCTTCGTGCGGCCCGACAAGGCGCACGCCGTGCCGCTCGAGCCGGCCGCTGTGCCATCGCCGGCGCAGCTCGGCGGCTTCGTCCGCATCGCGCCGGGCGGCGAGATCTCGCTGGTGATGCCGAGCGTCGAGATGGGGCAGGGCATCTACACCGCCGAGGCGGCGCTGCTCGCCGAAGAGCTCGACGTCCGGCTCGACCAGATCACCGCGGTGGCGGCGCCGCCGGATGTCGCGCTGTACGCGCAGCCGCTGTTCAAGGCGCAGCTCACCGGCGGCTCGACCTCAATCCGCGGCTTCTGGGCGCCGCTGCGCGAGGCTGGCGCTGCGGCGCGCCAGATGCTGGTCACCGCGGCCGCGCAGCGCTGGCGGGTCGATGCGACTGATTGCGTCACCCGCGACGGCACCATCACGCACACGCCGAGTGGCCGGTCGCTGCCCTATGCGGAGGTCGCGGCGGAAGCCGCGGCACTGCCGATCCCGACGCAGCCGCGGCTGAAAGCGCCGGCCGACTACAAACTGATCGGCAAGAGCCTGAAGCGGATCGATACGCCCAGCAAGGTCGACGGCAGCGCGGTCTACGGCATCGACATCGACGTGCCCGGCATGAAGACGGCGGTGCTGGCGATCTGCCCGGTCGCCGGCGGCACGCTGCGCGCAGTGGACGATACCAAGGCGCGGCAATTGCCGGGTGTGATCGAGGTGCTACGCGTCGACGACGCAGTCGCGGTGGTCGGCGAGCATTACTGGGCCGCCAAGACTGGCTGCGATGCGCTGGATCTCGATTGGGACTTTGGCGCCAATGCCAGCCTGTCGTCGGACAGCATGCGGCAGGACGCCAAGGCGGCGTCAGCGAGCGTCGCGCCGATCGAGGCGCTGAAGCATGGCGATGTCGATGCGGCGTTCGCGCGAGCCAGGCGCCGCGTCGATGCCGACTACGAGATGCCGTTTCTCGCCCATGCTACGATGGAGCCGATCAACACCACGGTGCATGTGCGGCCGGACGGTTGCGACATCTGGGTCGGCACGCAGACACCGGCGGTGGCGCAGCGCCATGCGGCGCAGATCACCGGCCTGCCGGTCGAGAAGGTCGCGGTCCACAATCAGCTGATCGGCGGCGGCTTCGGACGACGGCTGCAGGCCGACACCATTGAGCAGGCAGTACGCTTCGCCAAGCAGGTACCCTATCCGCTCAAAGTGATCTGGACGCGCGAGCAGGACATCCAGCACGACCGCTTCCGGCCGTCTTACTACGACCGCTTCAGCGCCGGTCTCGATGAGAACGGCCTGCCGATCGCCTGGACGCATCGGACCACCTCCGGCACCGTGCGCAAGGATTTCGACGACAACGGCTGGCCGCAGGGCAAGCTCGACAAGGACGCCGTCGACGGCTCCTGGGACAGCCCCTACGCGTTCCCGAACATACGGGTCGACTGGGTCCGGCACGATCCGCCGATCCGGCTGAACTGGTGGCGCGGCGTCGGGCCGACCCACAATGTGTTCGTGCTCGAGAGTTTCGTCGATGAGCTGGCGCATAGCGCCGGCCGCGATCCGGTCGATTATCGCCGCGCGCTGCTGCCGGCCGACAACGTTCGCGCCCGGCATGTGCTCGATGTCGCAATCGAGAAAGCGAAGTGGGGCGCGCCGCTGGGCGGCCGGATCGGCCGCGGCGTGTCGCTGCATCAGAACTTCGGGAGCTTCGCAGCGCTGGTGATCGAAGTCGCGGTGGCGGCCTCGGGCGAAGTAACGCTGCGCAAGGCCGTCGCTGCGGTCGATTGCGGCGTCCTGATCAATCCGGACATCGTCCGCGCCCAGATCGAGGGCGGCGTGTTGTTCGGGCTGTCGGCGGCGCTGTTCAACGGCATCACCTTCGCCAACGGCCGCGTGCAGGAGAGCAATTTCAACGACTATCGTCAGCTCCGCATCAACGAGACGCCCTCGGTCGAAGTGCATCTGGTTGATAGCCGCGAGCCGCCCGGCGGGCTTGGCGAGGTCGGCACCGTGTCAGCCGCGCCGGCGCTCGCCAACGCGATTTTCGCCGCCACCGGCGTGCGGCTGCGGCGGCTGCCGATCGACACGACGGCGCTTATGGCCCGGAACGCATCGTGACGCGCATCCTCACCATCACTACTGGTCTCATCGTTGTGGCGGCCGTGCTGGCTGGCTGGTTCTTCTTCTGGCCGGCGAAGCTGACGCAGGTTCAAGCCTCGCCCAATCAGCCCGCCGGTGCGGCGCTGATTGCGCGCGGCGCGTATCTCACGACGGCGGCAGATTGTGAAAGCTGCCACACCGCGCCCGGCGGCAAGCCGTTCGCCGGCGGCCGTGCCTTCAAGCTGCCGTTCGGCACGATCTACTCGACCAACATCACGCCCGACGCCACCACCGGCATCGGCCAATGGTCAGACGCCGAATTCGTCCGCGCGCTGCATCAGGGCATCGGCCGCGGAGGCGAGGATCTGTATCCGGCGCTGCCCTATACGTCCTACGCGCTGCTTTCCACCGACGACGTGTTGGCGATCCGCGCTCACCTCGCGACGCTGCGGCCGGTCGCGACGCAGCAGCCGGTCAACACGCTGAGCTTCCCGTTCAATCAGCGCTTCGTGCTGCGCGCCTGGAAGCTGCTGTTCATGCCGGCGCAGCCGTGGCGGCCGTCACCGCAGCGCGATGCGCAATGGAACAAGGGCGCTTACCTCGTCGAAGCGCTGGCGCATTGCGGCGAGTGCCATACGCCGCGCAACGTCATGTTCGCGATGAAGCGCAGCGAGAAGTTCGCCGGCGCGGTGGTCGACGGCTACAAGGCCTACAACATCACGCCCGACCCCGAGACCGGGATCGGCCGCTGGTCCGACGCCGAGATCAGCGCGTATCTCGCGACCGGCCACGCACCGGGCCATGGCGGCGCTTCCGGCGGCATGGCGGAGGCGATCAAGTTCAGCCTCGGCCGGCTGCCGCGCGACGACATCGCGGCGATCACCGCGTATCTGAAGACCGTGCCGCCACAGCGCTCGGCACTGTCGCCGCCGATCAATCCCAACCCGACGACGCTGGCGAGCGCGGCGCCGTGGCTGCCCGCTGCTGAGAGCGGCGCCAATCCGACCGGCCGGCGCATCTTTGCCTCGGCCTGCGCCAGCTGTCACGGCTGGGACGGCTCGGGCCGCCAGACCGGCAACGCCTCGCTGCGCGGCGCTCGCAGCGTCAACGACGTCGAGGGCGCCAACGTCATCCGCACGGTGCTGCAAGGCGTCGCCGTCAGCTCGCCGACCGGCGCGATGCCGGCCTTCGCGGCGGCTTACTCCGACGACGAGATCGCCGCGGTCGCCAACTACGTGATCGGCCATTTCGGCGGAAAACCGGGCCGCGTGAAGCCGCAGGATGTCAAGGCGGCGCGAAACTAACTGCGTGGCGCAGGGAGATACTCGATGAAAGCGATCAGAACGATCTTGGTGGCGCTGTTATTGTCGATACTTGGCGTCGGCATAGCCGCGGCCGCCGCGCCGCAGGTCCGCACCCAGGCGCCCGGTTACTATCGGATGATGCTCGGGCAGTTCGAGATCACCGCGCTGCTCGACGGCACCCACACGTTTCCGGTCGGCAAGGTGATGCTGCGCAACGAAACGGAGGCCGACGGCAAGCGGCGCGCGGTGCAACTGTCCGAGGCGCATCCCGGCGAGGCCGAGGCGCTGCTCGCCGCCGAACGGCTGTCGATCCCGCTCGAAGGCGCCATCAACGCGTTTCTAATCAACACCGGCGACAGGCTGGTGCTGATCGACAGTGGCGCCGGCAGTCTCTACGGCGATTGCTGCGGCCATCTGATCGCCAATCTGCGCGCGGCCGGCTATCAGCCCGAGCAGGTCGACGAGATCTATCTGACGCATCTGCATGCCGACCACGTCGGCGGCATCGCGCCGAACGGCAAGGCGGCGTTCGCCAACGCAATCGTCCGTGTCAATCAGAAGGACGTCGATTACTGGCTCGATCCGGCCAGCGAAGGCAAGGCGCCGGCATTCCTGAAATCGATGTTCGAAGGCGACCGCGCCTCGCTGAAGCCGTATCAGGAGTCGGGGCGGCTGAAGCCGTTCAAGGACGGCGAGCAACTCTCGCCGGGCATCCGCGCGATCCCGACGAGCGGTCACACGCCGGGCCACACCTCTTACGAAGTCAGCAGCAACGGCCAACGCCTGTTGGTATGGGGCGATCTCGTTCACGTCGCGCCGATCCAGTTTCGCAATCCGGCGATCACGCTGACTTACGACAGCGACCCGTTCGCCGCCGAAGCCCAGCGCACCGCGATGTTCGCCGATGCCGCCACCAGCGGCACGTGGATTGCCGCGGCCCACATCGCGTTCCCCGGCATCGGCCACATCGTGCCCTCCGGCGAGCGCTTTGCCTGGATCCCGGCGAGCTACACGACGCTGTTGGGAACGAAGTAGTAAGGCGCCGTTCAGTGGTCTCGTCATTGCGAGGAGCGCAGCGACGAGGCAATCCAGCCCAGTGCACGGGGGTGCTGGATTGCTTCGCTGCGCTCGCAATGACGGGGAGAGGTCTTGCTTTGAGGCCTGCGGCTTTCGCGACGGCTTGATCACCTTACGGAACTGCGGTCGGTGTCGTCGAGGGGCGGGCCGTCTTCAAGCGCGGCTGGATGTGGTGGCCGTCCTGCTTGCGTTGGATTAGCTCGCGTTTCGCGCGATGTCGGTATTATTCTGCTTAGTTTCAATCGTCGTCGGCGGCGCGCCAGCGCGGCAGCACTTTGTAATCGACATGATTTTCGAGTCGCAGCGTCTGAAGATTCGTCGAGCTTCGTCACGAGTGCCGTCGCAGCGCAGATAATCCATGCGCAATTGACCGTGCTCGTGCAGCATTCATTCTCGGCAGATGGCTATCTCCCGATTCGGAATTCTTATTTCCTCTAGCCGGATAGACTCATCGCAGGACGCCTGTCATCAATCTGTCATAAATCAATTTGGGCGCTGTTATGAGTGCAATCGGTATTATCGCTACTATCGGGCCGGTTTCGGCTCAGGCTGGAATTCTTGTCGCTTTGCGTGCAGCGGGCATGACCGTCGCGCGGCTCAACGGCTCGCATAACAATATGGAGTGGCACCGACAGACGATCGAGCTTCTTCGAACGGCTGTCCCCGACGTGCCGATCCTGCTGGACATTCCAGGGCGCAAGATCCGAACTATTCAGCTCGCCCACGAGCCGAATTTCAAGGCGGGCGAAACCATCATCTTGACGACCGACACGAGCCATGACGGCTCGCTGAAAGTGCCGGTGAATTTCGATGGTCTGCACGAACAGCTTCGATCGGGCGTCAGACTCTATGCGGATGACGGCACGCTGTCGTTTATTGTGACTCACATCGAAGGGCGCGACATCCATGTGCGTGCGACGGGCGACGGAACGCTGCGAAGCCGGAAAGGCATCAATGTTCCGGAGGTCGTGTTGGGCCGCGAACTGGTAACAGACCATGATCGCAACATGGTTCGGTTTGCGAAGGATAACGGCGTCGACTATGTCGGCATCAGCTTCGTTGAGAGCGCCTTGCACGTCGAGGCGATCCGCGACCTGATCGGTGGCATCACGCCTCGAATTGTCGCGAAGGTCGAGAACCAGGGCGGGCTGGATCACTTGGACGATGTTATCGGCGCAGCCGATGTGATCATGATCGATAGGGGCGATCTTTCGGTGGAAACCGATGTCGATCAGGTCTCTCTACTTCAGAAGCTGATCATCGGCGTGGGCAGGACGTACGGCAAGCCGGTCATCGTCGCCACCGAGCTTCTGCATACCATGATCGACAATCCCTATCCAACCAAGGCAGAAATCGGCGACATCACCAATGCAGTGATCGATGGTGCCAGCCTGCTGATGCTGTCTGGAGAAACCGCGATCGGTCGTTATCCGATCGAGGCCGTGGCGCGGCTGAAAAGTATCTCGCTTGTCGCTCAAGGGCATATCACCGGCAACGGCCTCAAAGACCAACCTTCGAACGAGATTGCGCGTGCGATCCGTTCTCTCGCGACGACGCTCCCTGTCAACAAGATCGTTGTGCTGTCCCGTAGCGGTTATGCAGCCGGCCTCGTCGCTGCGGCGCTTGTGGAACAGCCGATCATCGCGGCACATTCCGATCAACTCGTTGCCCGCAGCCTGAATTTGGTGCCGGGCGTTCAGGGTGTCCACGTCCCTCGGCTCGGTTGGCAAGATAGTTCATCCATCGAGACGCTGAATGAGTTGCGGCAACGCGCAATCCTTGCCGACGATGACGTGGTGTTGGTCGTTAGCGCCAACCTTGGTGATGATCGACAATATCTAAACAGCTTTCAGACGTTTCGGGTCGGCACGATCGGGCATGACGTCGAAAATGGTGAACGCTGGCTGGCAACGGCTTAGCCCTTCGGACAGCTATTGATCTCGGAGGTAAGATTAGATGGACCAGACTGTTGCCATTATCGGCGTTATCTTCGCGTTCTCTGTCATTCAGTCCGTGTTCGGAATGGGCCTTCTGGTCTTCGGGACACCGACGCTTCTTCTCTTGGGGCTGCCTTTCCCGATTGCTCTTGGCTGGCTTCTGCCGGCCTCGCTGGCGATCTCGACGATTCAGGTCGTCGGGAGTTTCGATCAGGCGCGCGCGTCTTTGGCGCAGGGGCGCCTTCTTGTCTGCCTGGTGCCGTTAGTGGCCGGGCTGGCAGTCGTGCTCGTCTTCGACCTGCATGCCAAGATCGACCTCGTCATCGGCGCAACGATGCTTCTGGTTTCGGCCATTCGCGTCAACGCGGCCCTGCAAAAGCGTCTGGCGCGGCTTATCGTATATGCGGAGAAGCCATACCTTGTAGCAATGGGCGTTCTCCACGGGTTCACGAACATGGGGGGTGCGCTGCTATCTGTTTATGCGGCAGCCGTGCATAGGGAGAAGCCGGAAATCAGGGGCACGATCGCTACCTATTATTTGGCGTTCGGTGTCGTGCAGATCGCGACGATCGCACTCCTTAAACCCGACGCCCTCGGGGCGCATGGCTCAATGTCTGCGGTCATTGCCACCATCGCGTATTGCCTCGTTGGGCGGATCATTTTCCCGCGTGCTTCCGGGAAGGCTTACGACAAGGCGATCACCGGGTTCATCGCGATTTATGGCGTCGCCGTGCTCGTCAAAGCCAGCCTTTAACGAGAGAGTCATGATCGAAATAACCGTCGCACTCGCGCCGATCTTCGCCATCATCGTGCTGGGCTTTGTGTTACGACATCGACGCATGATTGCCGAAGAATTTTGGCTGCCTTGCGAGAGGCTCAATTACTTCTACCTGTTTCCGGCGCTGATGTTCAGGCAGATAGCGACGGCAAATTTCTCAAGCCTTTCACTGCAGGCCGTCGCCGTCACGCTGTTGGGCGCCGTGGCGATAGGCGGCGCATTGCTCTACGGATGGCGCTTGTTCCGGCCGCAGTCAGGGCCGATCTTCTCGTCTGTTCTACAAGGCGCTCTTCGTCCGAATACTTACGTCGGTCTCGCAGCGGCGACGGCGCTTTACGGCGACGATGGAATGATGGTGACGGCGGTTGCAATCGCAATCATGATTCCCGTCCTCAATGTCGGCTCGATCGTGGTGTTGGCGCTATATGGAAACGAAGGCCCGATCGATCCACGCAAGCTGCTCAAAACGATCGTCACCAATCCTGTCATCGTGTCGGTCCTGGCAGGTGCCGCGACACAGCTTCTCGGGCTCAAGCTTCCTCAAGCGCTGGCGTCGACTCTCACGATTCTGGGCACCGCCTCACTGCCCCTTGGCCTGCTCGCGGTCGGTGCAGGGCTTGATATGGCGGCCCCTCGTCTCTCTCACGGGGCGGTCCTTCAATCGACGATTGTCAAACTAGGATTAGTCCCGTTTGCCACCTATATCATCGGCGTTGCACTCGGGCTTAGGGGTGTTTCTCTGAATGCGATCGTTCTTTTCAACGCCTTGCCGTGCACGCCATCGGCCTACATCATGGCGAGGCTGCTCGGAGGCGATCATCGTATTGCTGCAGGCATCATCAGTGTGCAGACAGCGCTCGCAGCGGTGACAATGCCCGCCGTTCTGGTCGCCTTGAGTTGGCAGTAAGCTCTCGATGCGGATCGCCGTGTTGTCGGACATCCACGGCAATCTCCCCGCTCTGGAAGCCGTGATCAAGGACATCGCGGCGGCCCGTGTCGATCAGATCTACAATCTGGACGATTGCCTTTCGGGACCGCTTTGGCCTTCGGAGACCGCCGATCTATTGCTCGCGTTGGGCTGGCCGACCTTGGCGGGAAATCACGAACGGCAAATGCTGTCGGTCGGCGCGGCCGACGTCGATTCGTCCGATGGCTTCGCTGCTGCTCGGATCGAGGGCCGCCATCGCAATTGGCTAGCCGGCCTACCGGCCCGGATGGAGCCGATTCCCAGTGTGCTTTTCTGCCATGGCGCCCCGACTAGCGATGCTGACTATTGGCTGCATACCGGGCGGCCGGGCGCGATGCTGAAGGCCAGCGAGACCGACATCAGCCGTCATGCGACCCATCACCGCCTGGCATTTTGCGGCCATAGCCACGCTGCGCGATGCGTGGAGTTACCCGATGGCCGGATCATCGCCAATCCTGGCAGCGTTGGCCTCCCCGCCTACGATGACGATCCGATTGTTCCCGATCTCCCAGATCCGCAGGGGCCGCGTTCACGCTACCTCATCGCGGCGTTGGGCGAGGGCGGTTTCTGGCGGGTCGATTTGCGGGCAGTCGCCTATGATTTCGAAACAGCCGCTCGGCGTGCCGAACAGCTCGGTCGGTTAGGATGGGCCCGCACCTTGAGGACGGGGAGAAGATTTCGATGAGGTCGTTGCGCATCGCCCGAGCGAGATCGCGCGACACAAGCGGCGCGCCAGCAGCCGTGCAGGCTCGCGCCGGCGCGGCGAGGCCCGCTCAGGTCGCCGCGTCGATCAGGCTTTCGAGCAGGCGCTTCAGCTCCGCCGTGGCCTTGTCGCCGTAGCTTTCGGCGATGTGGGCTTCCTGGCTCAGCGCCAGCGCGTTGAGCCTCTGGGTCAGCGCCTTGCCGCGTTCGGAGCTGTACATCAGGACCTTGCGGCGATCGTCCGGATCCTGCGCGCGATACACCAGCGCGTCGGACACCATGCGGTCGATCATCTTGGTCAGGGTCGGGTGAGCGAGCAGCACCGCGTCGGCGAGTTCGCCCATCGAGTGGCCCTTGCCGTCGGACAGCACCTTGAGGATGCGCCACTGTTCCACCGGCACGCCCTCGTCGCGCAGCCGTGCCTCGAGCTGCCGGTTGATCTCCCGGTTGGCCTGCGCGAGCAGATAAGCGAGGTGTTCGGTGATCGGCGGGTTGCGGCTGGGCGATCTGGCCACGGCTGGGACTTTATCGTTCGGATTGAATGAATCACGTGCTGCACTTGCTGCATCTATATGCACATCTATTCTTGAAAGTTCAATATTTTCGAATAGCATCACTAGGCGTGCGGGCCGCGCTGTCGCTGCAGGTCGGCGCCAATAGTTCAGGAGAGGGTGTGCTCTCGATCGGGGATCTCGGCAACGGTGCCGCCGCCGTTGCGCCACTCGGCTTGCTTGATCGAGTGTCGTCGCTGGCTGATGCGGCATGGATGGACGGCCCCGGCGACGGCATGGGCGCGGCGGCACGGCGCGCGCGCAACAAACTGCGGATCGGCAATTTCGTCACCTTTCAGGGCGCGCCGGGGCTATGGGGCCCCGCCTGCTGCAATGCCTCGCTGCTGGCCGCTGCCGAGATCAACAAGCGCGGCGGCATTCTCGGCCGCGAGATCGAACTGGTGATGTACGACGCCGGCGGTCCGATCGAGGAGGTCACCGAGCGTGTCGCCCGCGCTGTCGCGGACGAAGACATCGACATCGTGATGGGCTCGCATATCAGCGCGGTCCGCGTCGCGCTGCGCAACGCCATCCGCAGCCGCGTGCCCTACGTCTACACGCCGGTCTATGAAGGCGGCGAACGCTCGCCGGGCGTGATGACGATCGGCGAGACGCCGCGCTGGACCAGCCGTCCGGCGATCGACTGGCTGGCGCAGGTCAAGAAGGCGCAGCGCTGGTATCTGATCGGCAGCGACTACGTCTGGCCGTGGCTGTCGCACCGCGCCGTCAAGGGCTACATCAACGATGCCGGCGGCCAGGTCGTGGGCGAGGAGTTCGTGCCGCTCGGCGAGGACAACCACGAGCGTCACCTCGAACGGATCCGCGCCGCGCGGCCGGATGTGGTGCTGATCTCGCTGATCGGCACCGACAGCGTCACCTTCAATCGAGCCTTCGCCGAATGCGGCCTGGCCGGCCACGTGCTGCGGCTCGCCGGCGCGATGGACGAGACGGTGCTGCTCGGCATCGGCGCCGACGCCACCGAGAATCTGTTCTGCGCGTCGGGCTATTTCAGCGGCGAGGACACGCTGGAGAACGACGAATTCCGCGCCTCTTACGCCCGCGCGTTCGGCCCGACGGCGCCGCCGGTCGGGTCGGTCGGCGAGTCCAACTACGAAGGCCTGCGCTTTCTCGAAGCCGCCGCGCACAAGGCACAGACGCTGGCGCGCGGGCCGCTGCTGTCCGCCGCCAAGAACATCGTCTATCGCGGTGCCCGTGGCCCGGTGACGCTGCGCGACGGCCGCGCGCGGATGAACATCCATCTGGCGCAGGCCGATGGGCTCGACTTCCGGCTGCTGCGCAGCCTGTGATCAGCGGCGACGAATGCGCGATTGCAAGATTATACTTGAAATCGAAAATATTTCCGTATGTAGTAATTGCATGACGCAGCGGCGACCATGCCGCGGCCGGTCCTCCCCGGGCCGGCGTCGTCGACCGGTCCATGCTCAGGAGATCACGTCGTGGCAGTCTCGCTTCCTACCCCCATGCAGCTTCTCGATGTCGCCGAACAATGCGGCCTGGCTCTCACCGATGAGGATGTCGCCTCGTTCCGCGCGTTGATGCAGCCGTCGGTCGACGCCTACAACGTCGTGGCGATGCTTCCCGACGAGGTGCCGCTGGTGAAGTACCCGCGCACGCCGGGCTATCAGCCGGGCGCCGAGGAGAACCCGCGCAACGCCTGGTATCGCAAGTCGAGCGTCAAGGGCGCGGCCTCCGGCAAACTCAAGGGCAAGACCGTCGCGCTGAAAGACAACATCATGCTGGCCGGCGTGCCGATGATGAACGGGTCGTCGACGCTGGAAGGCTTCGTGCCGGATTTCGACGCCACCATCGTCACCCGCATCCTCGATGCCGGCGGCGAGATCCTCGGCAAGACGCATTGCGAACACTTCTGTATCTCGGGCGGCAGCCACACCGGCTCCAACGGCCCGGTGCACAATCCGCACAAGATGGGCTATTCGGCCGGCGGCTCGTCGTCGGGCAGCGCCGTGGTGGTTGCGCTCGGCGAAGCCGACATGGCAATCGGCGGCGACCAGGGCGGATCGATCCGCATGCCGTCGTCGTTCAGCGGCACCTACGGCATGAAGCCGACCTGGGGCCTGGTGCCTTACACCGGCATCATGCCGATCGAAGTGTTTGTCGATCACACCGGTCCAATGACCGCGTCGGTCGAGGACAACGCCTTGCTGCTCGAAGTCCTGGCCGGCGACGACGGCTATGATCCGCGGATCCGCGCGCCGATCGTCCACGACTACACCAAGGCGCTCGGCGGCGGCGTCAAGGGCATGAAGATCGGCATCGTCAAGGAAGGCTTCGAGCAGGCCGGCGCCGAGACCGCGGTCAATGAAAGCGTTCGCGAGGCCGCCAAGCGGCTCGCCAGCCTGGGTGCGACAGTCGAGGAAATTTCGATCCCGGCGCATCTCCTTGCGGGCGCGATATGGACGCCGATTGGCGCTGAGGGCATCGCCCAGACCATGATGTTCGGGGACGGCTATGGTCTCAGCCGCGCGGATCTGTATTCGACGGCGCTGATGAAGGCGCATCGCGGCTGGCGAGAGCAGGCGGATTCGCTGTCCGAGACCACCAAGCTGTTCCTGATGCTCGGGACCTATATCAACAACACATTCGGACCGCGCTACTACGGCAAGGCTGTCAACATCTCCCGCCGCATCACCGCGGCCTACGATGCGGCGCTGGCGAAATGCGATCTGCTGCTGATGCCGACAACGCCGATGAAGGCGACGCCGCTGCCTGCTCCGGGCGCCAGCCGCGAGGAAGTCGTCGGCCGCGCCTTCGAAATGATCAGCAACACCGCGCCGTTCGACATCACCCATCACCCGGCGATGTCGATCCCCTGCGGCATGGTCGACGGCCTGCCGGTCGGGCTGATGCTTGTCGGCAAGCATTTCGACGAACCGACGATCTACCGCGCGGCGCATGCTTTCGAGCAGTCGGGCGATTGGAAGAAGATGTGACGGCGATGGTCCGGACCCTTCAGTTGCGGGTGTCCGGACCGTCTCGCCAAGGACTTGCTGCTCCATCCGGTAAGGTCGAATGGAAAATCTGATCGTTGCCCTGTTCGAAATTCTGAGCTTCGGCGCCATCGTGGTGCTGGTGGTGCTGGGGCTCGGAATCATCGCCAGCATGATGGGGATCTTCAACTTCGCGCAGGGCGAGTTCGTGCTGCTCGGCGCCTACGTTACCTATCTGGCCTACACCGCCGGCCTGCCGGTCTGGACCGGCATGGTGGCGGCGCCGTTCGTGGTCGGTGCGCTTGGCTTCGTGCTCGAACGATTGGTGGTGCGGCGGTTCTACGCCGCGCCGATCGTCGCCATGCTCGGCACCTACGCGCTCGGCCTGATCATCCGCGAGATCGTCCGCGGCCTGATCGGAGGCCTTTATATTTCGGTACCCGAGCCGATCGGCGGCTCGATCGCGTTCGGCTCGATGCATTTCTCAACCTGGCGACTGGTGATCATCGTGGTCACCGCGCTGGTGATGGTCGGCAGCTATCTGCTGCTGTCGCGCACCTCGTTCGGCCTGCGCGTGCGCGCCTCGCTGGAGAACCCGGCGCTGGCGCGCGCCTCGGGCATCTCCACCAACGCCATCTACGGCGCCACCTTCGCGTTCGGTGCGGCGCTCGCCGGCCTCGCCGGGGCGCTGATCGTGCCGGTGTTCTCGCTGTTCGCCGATCTCGGCCTGCGCTTCCTGATCCAGGGCTTCGTCGCCGTGATGGTCGGCGGCATCGGCTCGTTCGCCGGCCCGGTCGCCGGCGCCGGCGTCATCGGCACGCTGTCGGCGGCGCTGCCCTGGGTGATTCAGCCGGTGGTCGCCGACGTGCTCGTCTTCGTGCTCGCCATCGTCTTCATCAAGTTCCGGCCGCAGGGCCTCGTTTCGGGAAAAGGGATCTAGCCTGATGTCCAGCGACTCCGACTTCCAGCTCAACCGCCGCCGCTTCCTCTCCAACTTCGCCTTCGCCGGCACCGCGATCGCCACCGGCGTCGGCAGCTGGGTGGTGCCGGCCGGCTGGGCGAACGCCGCAGCCGGTCCGATCAAGGTCGGCGTCGGCACCGACCTGACCGGTCCAATGGGCTACGCCGGCAACGCCGACGCCAACGTCGCCAAGATGGTCATCAAGCAGATCAACGATGCCGGCGGCCTGCTCGGCCGGCCGATCGAGCTGTTCATCGAGGACACCGCATCGAACGAGGCGGTAGCGGTCGGCAACGTCCGCAAGCTGATCCAGCGCGACAAGGTCGATCTGGTGATCGGCGGCATCACCTCGTCGATGCGCAACGCCATCAAGGACGTCATCGTGTCGCGCGGCAAGACGCTGTACATCTATCCGCAGCTCTACGAAGGCAAGGAATGCACCCCCAACCTGT
Source organism: Rhodopseudomonas palustris (assembly GCF_003591005.1). Lineage (GTDB taxonomy): Bacteria > Pseudomonadota > Alphaproteobacteria > Rhizobiales > Xanthobacteraceae > Rhodopseudomonas > Rhodopseudomonas palustris_K. Next base: position 26,758 of record NZ_QYYD01000023.1, on the reverse strand, counting down.
TTTGCACCGGCCCGACCCCGGCGCAGCAGTGCGACGAGTTCATTCCGTGGCTGATCAAGAATGGCGGCAAGAAGTTCGCGCTGCCGAGCGCCAACTACGTCTGGCCGCACACGCTCAACGCCTATGCCCGCAAGGTGATCGAGGCCAATGGCGGCGAGGTGGTGTTCGAAGAATACTATCCGCTCGACCAGGTCGACTTCTCGTCGACCGTCAACCGCATCATCTCCAACAAGGTCGACGTGGTGTTCAACACCGTGATCCCGCCGGGCGTCGGTCCGTTCTTCAAGCAGCTCTATGAAGCGGGCTTCCTCAAGAACGGCGGCCGGCTCGCCTGCGTGTATTACGACGAGAACACGCTGGCCATCAACCAGCCGGCCGAAATCGAAGGGCTGGCGAGCTGCCTCGATTACTTCAAGGCGCTCACCAAGGACGATCCGTTCAGCGCCAAGCTGCAGGGCGAGTATGAAAAGGCGTTCCCGGGCAACTTCCTGTTCGCCGCCGGCAGCGCCGCCACCGGCACGTATCGGGCGCTGAAGCTGTGGGAGGCCGCCGTCAAGGAGGCCGGCAAGGTCGATCGCGACGGCGTCGCCGCAGCGCTCGATCACGCCAAGATCGCCGAAGGGCCCGGCGGCCCCGCCGAAATGGTCCCCGGCAAGCGCCACTGCAAGATGAACATGTACACGGCGGTCGCCAAGAACGGCAGCTACGAGATCGTCGAGCGCAGCAAGGGTCTGGTCGACCCGAAGGAATGCTGATGCACTGCGTTTACGACGAGTCGTCCCCGCCTTCGCGGGGACGACGTGACGAGAGGCGGTGCCCTGATCAATTCGCGGCACCTTCTGCACCTTCATTCGGTCGCGCAATCTCGCGCGCTGTTCCCCCATCCGAGAATCGGCGGATCGATGACTGAAACTTCATCGACACTCGACACCATCGCCACGACCCGTGCCAAGCGTCGTTGGGCCGTGCTGCCGATCATCGAGCTGACGCTGCTGGTGATCGGGCTGCTGCTGCCGCTGGTGTTGCAGGATTATCTCACGGTGTTCGGCACGCGGGTGCTGATCCTGTGCCTGTTCGCGCTGTCGTTCGATCTGGTGTGGGGCTATTCCGGCATCATGAGCTTCGGCCAGGCGGTGTTCTTCGGCTCGGCCGGCTACGGCGTGGCGCTGCTGGCGCGCGATCTCGACGTCTCGTCGATGCTGCTGGTGATTCCGGCCGGCGTGCTGATCGGCTTCGCGATCGCGCTCTTGATCGGCGGCTTCCTGCTGCTCGGCCGTAATCCATCGAGCGTCATCTTCGTCTCGCTCGGCACGCTGACCGGCTCCTATGCGTTCGACCGGCTGGCGCGCGGCTGGTATTATCTCGGCGGCCAAAACGGCATTCCGTCGATCCCGCCGATGCAGATCGCCGGCTATGATCTCACCGAGGGGCCGGTCTTCTATTACTTCGTGCTGGCGATCCTGCTGCTGGTCTATCTCGGTTGCCGCTTCCTGGTGCGCTCGCAATTCGGCCTGGCGCTGGCGGGCCTGCGCGAGAACGAGCAGCGCATCGCGTTCTTCGGCTACAAGGTTCAGCACATCAAGGCGATCATCTTCTCGCTCGGCGGCGCCATCGCCGGCCTCGCCGGCAGTCTCTACGCATTCCACGAAGGTTTCGTCTGGCCCAACATGCTGGGCGTGGTGATGTCCACCCAGGTCGTGCTGTACGTGTTGTTCGGCGGCTCCGGCACGCTGATCGGGGCAGTCATCGGCACCGTGGTGATCGAGCTGGTGTCATTCTGGCTGTCCAACTCGTATCAGGACATCTGGCCGATCATCCTCGGCTGTCTGATGCTGGCGGTGATCCTGTTTCGGCCGGCCGGGCTGATCAGCCTGATCCTCACCGAGCGCGAGCGCATCGGCAGCTTCGGCCGCCCGCCGACCAACAAGGAGCGCGGCCATGGCCCTGCTTGAGGCGCGCGGCCTGAAGAAGATCTTCGGCAAGCTCACCGCGCTGAACGGCGCCGAGCTGGTCGTGCAACCGAACGAGTTTCACGGGCTGATCGGCCCGAACGGCTCCGGCAAGAGCACGATGATGAAGTGCATCGCCGGCGCCGAGGTGCCGACCGAGGGCCGCGTCAGCTTCGACGGCACCGACATCACCGCGGCGTCGCCGGCCGAGCGCGCCCGCGCCGGCATGAGCCTGAAATTCCAGATCACCAGCGTGCTGCCGGCGCTGACGCTGTACGACAACGTGCTGCTGGCGCTGCAGGGCCAGACCGCGCTGTCCAAGCTGATGTTCTCGCGCACCCGCGGCCTGCTGCACGACAAGGTCATGGCGATGCTGGAGCAGTTCCGGCTGGTCGACCGCGCCGGCGAGCCGGCCGCGGCGCTGTCGCACGGCCAGCAGCAATGGCTGGAGATCGCGATGGCTCTGGCGCCCGAGCCGAAGCTGCTGCTGCTCGACGAGCCGACCGGCGGCATGAGCCTCGAGGAACGCCGCGTTACCGGCGAATTGCTGCAGCCGATCAAGGCGCGCTGCTCGCTGGTCATCGTCGAGCACGATCTCGATTTCATCCGCGACATCTGCGATCGCCTCACCGTGCTGGATCAAGGGGCGGTGCTCGACACCGGCTCTATCGAGCAGATCCAGGCGAGCCCCAAGGTTCAAGAGGTTTATCTGCGCCGTGCCTGAGGATGCATATCTCAATGTGAGCGATCTCGATGCCGGCTACGGCCGCAGTCAGGTGCTGTTCGGCGTGTCGATGTCGGCGCCTTGGCGCGGCGGCGTCGCCATTCTGGGCCGCAACGGCGCCGGCAAGACGACGCTGATGAAGGCGATCATGGGCGAGCTGCCGGTCAAGCGTGGCCAGGTCACGCTCGATGCGCGCGACGTCACCAAGCTGCCGACCGAGCAGCGCATCCGCGCCGGATTCGGTTATGTGCCGCAGGACCATCCGGTGTTCGCGCGGCTGTCGATCCGCGACAACCTGGCAGTCGGCGCGCTGACGAATAAAGACAGCGGCGCTGTCGACCGCGTACTTGAGATGTTTCCCAAGCTCGGCCAGCGGCTCGATCAGGCCGCCGGCACGCTGTCGGGCGGCGAGCGCAAGATGCTGGCGATCGGCCGCGCATTGCTGTCCGAGCCGAGCGTGCTGCTGCTCGACGAGCCGACCGAGGGGGTGTGGATCGGCGTGATCGAGGAGATCACCGACCGGCTGGTGGCGCTCGCCAAGGACATCGCTGTCATCATCGTCGAACAGCATCTCGATCTGGCGCTGCGCGTCGCCGACCGCGCTTATGTGCTCGACCGCGGCCGCGTCGCGCTCACCGGCACCGCCGAGGAAGTCCGCAACGATCCGCGGCTGCTGCAATTCCTCGCGCCGTAGCGCCCGGACCGCCGAACCTGCTAGCGTCGCGTCGGTTTGAACGCCGCGCGGTTGACGCGCGGACCTAATCCGAGCGCCTGATGATCTCTCCGTTTTCGATCGCCCGCCTGCCGCGCATCCAGTTCGGCGCCGGCGCGATCGCCAAGCTGCCCGACCTCGCCGCGCGGTATGGCCACCGCGTGCTGCTGGTCACCGGCGCGCAGTCGTTCGACGCTGCGCCTTATGCCGCGCCGCTGCTGGCCAAGCTGGCCGAGCGCGGGCTGAGCTGCGAGCGGGTCATGGTGCGCGGCGAGCCGTCGCCGGAGCTGGTCGATGCCGCAGTGCGCGACGGGCGCGATGCCGAGATCGACGTGGTCATCGGCCTCGGCGGCGGCAGCGCGCTTGACGCCGCCAAGGCGATCGCCGGGCTGCTACGGCCCGGCAATTCGGTGATGGACCATCTCGAAGGCGTCGGGCCGGAGCTGCCGTATCGCGGCCCGCCGACGCCCTTCATCGCCGTGCCGACCACGGCCGGCACCGGCTCCGAAGCGACCAAAAACGCAGTGCTGTCGCGCCACGGGCCGGACGGCTTCAAGAAGTCGTTCCGCGACGAGGCGCTGGTCGCCGAGATCGCGCTGGTCGATCCGGAGCTACTGGCCGGCTGTCGGCCGGTGCTGATCGCCGCCAACGGCATGGACGCGCTGACGCAGCTGATCGAATCCTACGTCTCCACCGGCGCCAACGCCTTCACCGACGCGCTGGCGCTGTCCGGCCTGCGTGCCGCGCGCGATGGCTTGCTCGCCTGGTACGACGGCGGCGCTGCTGCGAAGGAGGCGATGACGCAGATGGCTTACGCCTCGCTGCAATCCGGCATCTGCCTGGCGCAGACGGGCTTAGGCGCGGTGCACGGGTTGGCCTCGCCACTCGGCGCGTACTTCCCGATCGGCCACGGCGTGGTGTGCGGCACGCTGCTGGCGGCGGCGACGCGGATCAATCTCGAAGCGCTCCGCACGCGGGCGCCCCAAGCACACGCGCTGGCTAAATACGCCGAGATCGGCCGGCTGTTATCTGGTTGCGAGGGTGCCAATGCCGACGAGGATTGCGACAATCTTGTCGCGACGCTGGAGGATTGGACTCAGCGTCTCGCGCTGCCGTCGCTGACATCGCTCGGCGTGAACGCGAGCGACGTCGACCGCATCGTCGGCGCAAGCCGCGGCTCCAGCATGAAGACCAATCCGATCGTACTGAGCGACGATGAGATTAGGCAGGTGCTGGAAGCGCGGCTCTGAGCGCGTCAGAGATTGCGCTGCACGAAGCTGTGGAGTTCGCTGGCGATCAGGTCCTTGTCGGTGTCGATGGTGGCGACGTGATACGAGTTGTTGAGCCACAGCAGCTCGACGCGATCGGAGCCGACGTGGCTCGCGATGATCGTGGCGTTGTGCGGCTTCAGCACGTGGTCGATCCGTGAGTTGATCACGAAAGTCGGGGAGGTGATCTTCGGCAGCAAGGCGCGCGCGGCGGCGGCGAGGCCGATCACCTGCTTGAAGCAGGTCACCGGCACCTGGTCGTAGGCGAGCTCCTTCACTGATTTATCCATCATGTCGGAGCCGATGCCGGGCACGAACTCCGGCACGTTGCGGGCGAACGCGATGCCGGCCATGTCAGGTGAATCGACCTGCACCGCGGCGTTGATCGGGATCACGCCGGCGACCTTGTCGGGATGCAGCGCGGCCAGGTAAAGCGACAGCGTGCCGCCCATCGACAGGCCGGTGACGAACACCTTGTCGCATTTGCCGGACAGCTCGAGCAGCGCGTCTTCGGCGCAGGCGACCCAGTCGTTTGCCGTGGTCTTGGCCATCGCGGCCGGCGAGACGCCGTGGCCGGGCAGCCGCGGTCCGAGGATTGAATAGCCGCGTTCGCCAAGACGCTCGCCGAGATAGCGCATGCTTTGAGGGCTGCCGGTAAATCCGTGCAGCACCAGTACGCCGGTTCTGCCGCCATCAAATGCGAACGGCTCCGCGCCCGCCATCACCGCCTCAGTCATGTCGTCCCCCTTGCTCCGCAAGGCGGCATTCGCCTCTCGACCCCCGCGGCTGTTGTTTCATTTCCACGTTCGTATCTCTCAGACAAGCCGCGGAAGCGTCAAGTCGCACCCCAAGAGGTCCGCAAGCACCATCAACAGGCGCTCTGCGGCGAAAGTCTAATGCGCAGCTGTGGTGCTGACTTTCTTCCCTTCCGCCGCGATTTCCTGGCCCTAACACTGATCTAAATCACGGTTGCGTTCGACTAACTGTGCAGGATGCAGCGCGCTTGACCGTGTGAGCGGTAGCAGCGTGTGGGGTTGGTGCTCGGGGATATAAGAATTCCTGAGATGGTACCAAGGAAAAACAAGCTTCTCTTATGGGGTCCATCGGCTCACAAGCTCCCGGCACCGGGCCCGAGGGATGGCGGAAGCTGGGCTTTGGAATGGGGGATCGAGCATGGATCAGGGTCAGACGCTGTCACGTCTCTTGGAGTGTTGCGGCACTGATACGCGGACGCGCGCGGTCGCGGCCGCGGTCGGCGCCATCGCCGGGGCTTCGGTTACGATCTCCGAACTGATCGGGCAGGGCGCACTGGCCGGCATCACCGGCGCGGCGCATGGCGGCGCCAATGCCGATGGCGACGTGCAGAAGGATCTCGACGTCAAGGCGGACGAGGCCATCCTGGCCGCGCTGAAAGACGTGCCCTATGCGGCACTCGCCTCGGAGGAATCCGACACGCTGGTGATGGGCGACCCGCTGGCGCCGATCTCGATCGCCTACGATCCGCTCGACGGCTCGTCGAACATCGACACCAACATGACGGTCGGCACCATCTTCTCGATCATCCCGAACGAGGCCGGCGTGGCGCCGTTCAGCGCGCCGGGCAGCTGTCAGCTCGCCGCCGGCTTCGTGGTGTACGGCCCGCAGACCTCGCTGGTGCTGACGCTCGGCGACGGCGTCGACATCTTCACGCTCGACCGCAAGGCGAAACACTATCGGCTGATCCGCGAGAAAGTGACGGTGCCCGCCGACACCGCCGAATACGCCATCAACGCCTCGAACCATCGCCACTGGGAACAGCCGGTGCGCGACTTCGTCGACGAGTGCATCGCCGGCGCTGACGGCCCGCGCGCCAAGGACTTCAACATGCGCTGGATCGGCTCGCTGGTGGCCGAGGCGTATCGCATCCTGACCCGCGGCGGCGTGTTTCTGTATCCGGCCGATCAGCGCCCCGGCTATGGCGATGGCCGGCTGCGGCTGTTGTACGAGACTCACCCGATGGCCTTCGTGATGGAGCAGGCCGGCGGCGCGGCATCGACTGGGCGCGAGCGCGTGCTCGATCTTGTCGCCCGCGCGATCCATCAGCGCTCGCCGCTGATCATGGGCTCGCTCGAAAAGGTCAACCGCATCGAGCAGCTGCACACCGATCCGAGCGCCGCCGCGCGCACCGCGCCGCTGTTCGGCCGCCGCGGCCTGTTCCGCGTCTGATTTCGCAGTCCCTCTGGAAGTACACTCCATGTCCCGCAAGCACCCGATCATCTCCATCACCGGCTCGTCCGGCGCCGGCACCACGTCGGTGAAGAAAACGTTCGAGCAGATCTTTCGCCGCGAGAACGTCAATGCCGCCTTCATCGAGGGCGACGCGTTCCATCGCTACAACCGCATCGACATGCGCAACAGGATGGCCGAGGAGGCCGAGCGCGGCAATCGCCACTTCAGTCATTTCAGCCCCGAGACTAATTTGTTCGAGGAGCTGGAGCAGACCTTCCGCGACTACGCCGAAAAGGGCACCGGCCGCACCCGGCACTATGTCCACGACGACGAAGAAGCGGCGCTGCACGGCGTGCCGCCCGGCAACTTCACCGGCTGGCGCGATCTCGATCCGCAGTCCGACCTGTTGTTCTACGAAGGCCTGCACGGCGCGGTGATCACCGACAAGGTCAACGTCGCGCAGCATGCCGACCTCAAGATCGGCGTGGTGCCGGTGATCAACCTCGAATGGATCCAGAAGCTGCACCGCGACCGCGCAGCGCGCGGTTACTCCACCGAGGCGGTGACCGACACCATCCTGCGCCGCATGCCGGACTACGTGCACTACATCGTGCCGCAATTCGCCGAGACCGACATCAACTTTCAGCGCGTGCCGACGGTCGACACCTCGAACCCGTTCATCGCCCGCTGGATCCCGACCGCCGACGAATCGATGGTGGTGATCCGCTTCAAGAACCCGCGCGGCATCGACTTCGCCTATCTGCTGTCGATGATCCAGGGCAGCTTCATGTCGCGCGCCAATTCGATCGTGATCCACGGCGCCAAGCTCGATCTGGCGATGCAGCTGATCCTCACCCCGCTGATCATGCAGCTGATCGACCGCAAGCGCGGCGTGAAATAACCGATGCGTACTCACTTCATTTCCGGGAGGCCGGCTTGAATATCTCCGCACGCGAACTCCACGATCAGGTCAGCCATCGCGACATGGCGAACGCGATCCGCTTCCTCGCCATCGACGCGGTGGAGAAGGCGAAATCCGGTCACCCCGGCATGCCGATGGGCATGGCCGACGTTGCCACGGTGCTGTTCACCCGCTTCCTGAAGTTCGATCCGACCGATCCGGCCTGGCCGGACCGCGACCGCTTCGTGCTGTCGGCCGGCCATGGCTCGATGCTGCTGTATGCGCTGCTGCATCTCACCGGCTATCCGGAAATGACGATCGACGAGATCAAGGCATTCCGGCAATGGGGATCGAAGACCGCCGGCCATCCGGAATACGGCCATACGCAAGGCGTCGAGACCACCACCGGCCCGCTCGGCCAGGGACTCGCCACCTCGGTCGGCATGGCGCTCGCCGAACGCATGATGAACGCCCGCTACGGCGACGCTCTGGTCGATCACACGACCTATGTGATCGCCGGCGACGGCTGCCTGATGGAAGGCGTCAGCCACGAGGCGATCTCGCTGGCCGGCCATCTCAAGCTGAACAAGCTGATCGTGCTGTGGGACGACAACCACATCTCGATCGACGGCAACACCTCGCTGTCCTGTTCGGACGATCAGCTGGCGCGCTTCGCCGCGTCGGGCTGGGCCACCACGCGCGTCGATGGCCATGATCCGGACGCGGTGGCGGCGGCGATCGAGGCCGCCAAGGCGAGCGACCGTCCGTCGCTGATCGCCTGCCGCACCAAGATCGGCTTTGGTTCGCCGAAGGTGGAGGGCACCGAGAAGGCGCACGGCGCGCCGCTCGGCGCCGAGGAAATCGAGAAGACCCGCGCGGCGCTCGGCTGGCCCTATCCGGCGTTCGAAGTGCCGGACGCGATTCTGGCGCGCTGGCGCGAAGCCGGTAGCCGCGGCAAGGCGGTGCATCAGGCCTGGACGCAGCGTCTCGGCGATCTCGATGCCGCGACCCGCGCCGGCTTCGAGAACAACCTTGCCGGCAAGCTGTCGGCCGACTACGAGCCGGCGCTGAAGGCGCTGATCGCCGGCTTCGCGGCGGAGAAGCCGTCGATCGCCACTCGTCAGGCGTCGCAGCTCACCATCAACGCGCTGGTGCCGGCATCGCCGAACCTGCTCGGCGGCTCGGCCGACCTAACGCATTCCAACCTCACGCAGGCCAAGGGCTCTGCTTCGGTGAAGCCGGGCGCGTTCGGCGGCAACTATCTGCACTACGGCATCCGCGAATTCGGCATGGCGGCGGCGATGAACGGCATCGCTCTGCATGGCGGCTTCATCCCGTTCGGCGGCACTTTCCTGGTGTTCGCCGACTACAGCCGGCCGGCGATCCGCCTCGCGGCGCTGATGGGGGTGCGCGTCATCCATGTGCTGACCCACGACTCGATCGGCCTTGGCGAGGACGGCCCGACGCATCAGCCGGTCGAGCACGTCGCCTCGCTGCGTGCGATCCCCAACGTGCTGGTGTTCCGCCCGGCCGATGCGATCGAGACCGCGCAGGCCTGGGACGTTGCGTTGAAGCAGGCGCACCGGCCCTCGGTTCTGGCGCTGTCGCGCCAGGCGCTGCCGATGCTGCCGCGCCCAAACGGCGTCACCGACAATCCGGTGGCGCGTGGCGCTTATTTGGTCATCGATCCGGGCGCCCGCGATGTCACACTGATCGCCACCGGCTCGGAAGTCTCACTCGCGCTGGAAGCGGCCTGCAAGCTCGAGGCCGATGGTATCAAGGCCGCGGTGGTGTCGGCGCCGTGCTTCGAACTGTTCGCCGAACAGGACGACGCGTATCGGGCCAGCGTGCTCGGTAGCGCGCCGCGGGTCGGCATCGAGGCCGCGCGCGACACCGATTGGCGGCGCTGGATCGGCGATGGCGGCGCTTTCGTCGGCATGACCGGCTTCGGTGCCTCGGCGCCCGCGCCGGTGCTGTACCAAAAGTTCGGCATCACCACCGACGCGGTGGTGGACGCCGCCAAGGCCGCGATCGCCCGCGGCAAGCATTGAGCCAAGTTCGAATCATCACGACCCCGGGTCGTAAAACGGTTAGTCAGTAGGAGACATCATGGCGCGTATCACCCTGAGGCAATTGCTGGATCACGCCGCCGAGCACGGCTACGGCGTGCCCGCCTTCAACATCAACAACATGGAGCAGGGCCTGGCGATCATGGAGGCGGCGGCTGCGGTCGACGCGCCGGTGATCATCCAGGCGTCGCGCGGCGCGCGCTCCTACGCCAACGACATCATGCTGGCCAAGATGATCGATGCGCTGGCCGAGATGTATCCGGACATCCCGCTGTGCATGCATCAGGACCACGGCAACGACGAGGCCACCTGCGCCACCGCGATCCGCTACGGCTTCACCTCGGTGATGATGGACGGCTCGCTCAAGGCGGACGCCAAGACGGCAGCGGACTATCAGTACAATGTCGACATCACCCGCCGCGTCACCGACATGGCGCACTGGGTCGGCGCCTCGGTGGAAGGTGAGCTCGGCGTGCTAGGCTCGCTCGAACACGGCGGCGGCGAGCAGGAAGACGGCCACGGCGTCGAGGGCAAGGTCAGCCGCGAACAGCTGCTGACCGACCCGGACCAGGCGGTCGACTTCGTGCGCGCCACCAAGGTCGACGCGCTGGCGATCGCGATGGGCACCTCGCACGGCGCCTACAAGTTCTCGCGCAAGCCGGACGGCGACGTGCTGGCCATGAAGGTGGTCGAAGAGATCCATCGCCGCCTGCCGAACACGCACCTCGTCATGCACGGCTCGTCGTCGGTGCCGCAGGACCTGCAGGACATCTTCAACGAGTTCGGCGGCGCGATGCCGCAGACGTTTGGTGTGCCGGTCGAGGAGATCGTGCGCGGCATCAAGCACGGCGTCCGCAAGGTCAACATCGACACCGATTGCCGTTTGGCGATGACCGGCGTGTTCCGGAAAGTGGCGACCCAGAACAAGGCTGAGTTCGATCCGCGCAAGTTCTTGAAGCCGGCGATGGATGCGATGCGCGACGTCTGCCGGCTCCGCTTCGAGCAGTTCGGCACCGCCGGCCATGCCAGCAAGATCAAGGTCGTGCCGATGGCCGAAATGGCCAAGCGCTACAAGGCCGGTGCGCTCGATCCGCAGATCGGCCAGGTCGCCCACGCCGCCGAATAGCGCGGCGCGATCAGGACCCGCGGACTAACCGCGGGCTCAAGAAATCACGGGGAGTGTTGACGCGCGGGGAGCAGGGTCTCCGCGCGGCCGCGCGTCTGCGCGGCGAATTTTCGGGATGCATCACGCCGGCAATGGCCGGTACTCAGGAGTTCGACATGGACCAGTCCAATCGCTACGCCAATCTCAACCTCAAAGAGAGCGATCTGATCGCGGGCGGACGCCACGTGCTGTGCGCCTACATCATCAAGCCGAAGGACGGCTTCGGCAATTTCCTGCAAACCGCCGCGCACTTCGCGGCTGAATCGTCGACCGGTACAAATGTCGAAGTCTCGACGACCGACGACTTCACCCGCGGCGTCGACGCGCTGGTGTACGAGATCGACGAAGCCAAGCAGCTGATGAAGATCGCCTATCCGATCGAGCTGTTCGATCGCAACGTGATCGACGGCCGCGCCATGATCGCCTCGTTCCTGACGCTGACGATCGGCAACAATCAGGGCATGGGCGACGTCGAATACGCCAAGATGTACGACTTCTATGTGCCGCCGGCTTACTTGAAGCTGTTCGACGGACCGTCGACCACGATCAAGGATCTTTGGCGCGTGCTCGGCCGACCGGTGGTCGACGGCGGCTTCATCGTCGGCACCATCATCAAGCCGAAGCTCGGCCTGCGGCCGCAGCCCTTCGCTAACGCCTGCTACGATTTCTGGCTCGGCGGCGACTTTATCAAGAACGACGAGCCGCAGGGCAACCAGGTGTTCGCGCCGTTCAAGGACACGGTGCGCGCCGTCGCGGACGCGATGCGCCGGGCGCAGGATAAGACCGGCGAGGCCAAGCTGTTCTCGTTCAACATCACCGCCGACGATCACTACGAGATGGTGGCGCGCGGCGAATACATCCTCGAAACGTTCGCCGACAACGCCGATCACGTCGCCTTCCTGGTCGACGGCTACGTTGCCGGTCCGGCCGCGGTGACCACCGCTCGCCGCCGTTTCCCGAAGCAGTATCTGCACTATCACCGCGCCGGTCACGGCGCCGTGACGTCGCCGCAGAGCAAGCGCGGCTACACCGCCTTCGTGCTGTCGAAGATGGCCCGGCTGCAGGGCGCCTCGGGCATCCATGTCGGCACGATGGGCTTCGGCAAGATGGAGGGCGAAGCCTCCGACCGCGCGTCGGCCTTCATGATCACGCAGGACTCGGCTGATGGTCCGCATTTCCATCAGGAATGGCTTGGCCTCAATCCGACCACACCGATCATCTCGGGCGGCATGAATGCGCTGCGGATGCCGGGCTTCTTCGACAACCTCGGCCACTCCAACCTGATTATGACAGCAGGCGGCGGCGCGTTCGGCCATCTCGACGGCGGCGCGGCCGGCGCGAAGTCGCTACGCCAGGCCGAGCAGTGCTGGAAGCTTGGGGCCGACCCGGTCGAGTTCGCCAAGGATCACCGCGAATTAGCCCGCGCTTTCGAGAGCTTCCCGCAGGACGCCGACAAGCTGTATCCGAACTGGCGCAATCAGCTCAAGCTCGCGGCGGCGTAGATCAGCGAGTCCATCTCGTTCCGTCCGATAGCCGGGACAAGCCTGGCTATCGGACAGGTCCGCACCGACTCCTCATCCTGAGAGCCTGAGCGGAAACGCGCCCGTCCGATTTCGGCACCTTCGTTTCCCCGCGTCATGCCCGGCCTTTGTGCCGGGCATCCACGCCTTGCTGCTGATGATGCTGGAAACGCGGGCATGGCCGCGACAAGCTCGGCACGACCGAGTTCGCGGGCAAACTAAGCTTTCAGAAAAGGCTGAAAAGTCGGCTCAGCTTTGCGCCAGGCTCTAAGGAAGGAGCCCGGCGAATCCGGGCGTCTCGAATGGAGGACAACGCATCGCCTGCAGCCATGATACAAGACTGCGCTACGCGCCACCTCACCACGAGGTCGTGCGCGTGACGGACAGCATCAGAACCGCTTGACGATCAGCAAGCACAGCAAAACCGTTCCGGATGATGCCATCACGGCGGCCATGTTGGTGAGGTTCAGTGCGATGACACCGGCGAGTCCTGCCGTGGTCGGCGCCGCAGCGGCCTGTTGGCGGTGTTTGGTCTTGGTCGTGCGTGCGGCCATGGTCGTCCCCTGTTTCGGACCACTCGCGCGGAACTTGCTTCCTGCCGAGGTGTCCTGATCCCCGGTGCCACCCTCTCAGCCTGCGCTGATCGAAGGCTTAACGGCCGCGACTCGACGGCTGCGATCAAGACCCATGGTTTATGAATTTGGGCGGCTGGGGTGCCGCCTTTGACGCATGGGCCGCGGGCTCATCACATCTGCCAAGCTGCGAAACGTGCAAAGTCGCGGCCAAATTGTGCCAGATCAAACCGTTTTGTAGTGGAGTCGGCATAGATGCGAATTGATAGCGCCTGTTACAATCGTTCTAAACTCCGAGCGGCGCAGGGCTGAATCTCTTGACCTCCGCGGCCACGATTGGAAGAACGGGCGATGACCTCAAACCTGCATCACGACGGCCACAAGCCCATCCTGCTTGGCAATGCGCGGCGCGGCTATCGCGGCGTGGTGCAAGCGATCGACTCGCAGCGGGTTGCATCGGCGCTGCAGCCGGTCGAGCTGGAAAGCCGACTGATCGAGCTCGGTTTCGTCGAGGGCGCTAAGGTCGAAGTGCTGCACGAAGGTATCATCGGACGTGACCCGATCGCGGTTCGGGTCGACAACGTCACGATCGCCGTCCGCCGCCGCGAAGCGATGGCCGTCGTATTGATGTGACGATTGCGCGATGAGCACGATCGAAACGCAGTCCATCAATCTTGCGCTGGTGGGAACGCCGAACAGCGGCAAGACCTCGCTGTTCAACGCGCTGACCGGCAGCCGCCAGAAGGTGGCGAACTATCCGGGCGTGACGGTCGAACGCAAGGCCGGGGTGTTCACCACGCCGGCCGGCCGCAGCGTCAGCCTGCTCGACCTGCCCGGCACCTATTCGCTGCGCGGCCGCAGTCCGGATGAAGAGATCACTCGTGACGTCGTGCTCGGCCGCCGGGCCGGCGAGCAGGTTCCGGATCTGGTGCTGTGCGTCGCCGACTCCACCAACCTGCGCCTGACCTTCCGGCTGATGCTCGAGCTCAAGGCCACCGGCCGGCCGCTGATGCTCGTGCTCAACATGTACGACATCGCCATGCGCCGCGGCGTCACCGTCGATGTCGAGAAGCTGACCGAGATGCTCGGCATCCCGGTCGTGACGTCGATCGCCGTGCGCAAGGGCGGCACTGCCGAGCTGCTGAAGCGCACCGACGAGATGGCGGCGCACATGCCGGCTGTGCAGTCGTCGGACAATTGGCATCCGCTGTCCACGGCCGAACTGCGCGCCCTGCAGCGCGAGGCCGATCGCATCATCGCCGAATGCGTCAGCCTGCCGGCTCGGCCGCACACCGTGACCGCCAAGGTCGACTCGGTGGTGCTGCATCCGGTCGCCGGGCTGGTGCTGCTGCTGGTGATCCTGTTCGTGATGTTCCAGGCGGTGTTCATCTGGGCGCAGCCGCTGATGGATCTGATCTCCGGCGGCTTCGAGGCGCTCGGTCAGGTGGTGCACGACACGCTGCCGGACGGGTTGCTGCAGAGCTTCCTGCAGAACGGCGTGATCTCCGGCGTCGGCAGCGTGCTGGTATTCCTGCCGCAGATCATCATCATCTTCCTGTTCATCCTGCTGCTGGAAGATTTCGGCTACATGGCGCGCGCGGCGTTCCTGATGGACCGCATCATGGGCGGCGCCGGGCTGCATGGCCGCGCCTTCATCCCGCTGCTGTCGAGCTTTGCCTGCGCCATTCCCGGCATCATGGCGACGCGGGTGATCGACAATAAGCGCGACCGGTTGACCACCATCCTGATCGCGCCGCTGATGACCTGCTCGGCGCGCATCCCGGTTTACACGCTGATCATCTCGGCGTTCATTCCGTCCAAACAGGTGTTCGGCTGGATCAATCTGCAGGGTCTGGTGATGTTCGGGCTGTACGCGGCCGGCATCGCCAGCGCGCTGGCGGTTTCGGCGCTGATCAAGTTCTTCATGTGGCGCGACTACGAGCCCGCGCCGTTCATGCTGGAGCTGCCGGACTACAAGATGCCGCGGCTGAAGAGCGTCGCGATCGGCATCTATATCCGCGCCAAGATGTTCCTGCAGCGCGCCGGCACCACGATCTTTTCGATGATGGTGCTGATCTGGTTCCTGGCTTCGTTTCCGCGGCCGCCGGCCGGCGCCACCGAGCCGGCGATCGACTACAGCCTCGCCTCGATCATCGGCCACGCCATCGAGCCGGTGTTGGCACCGCTCGGCTTCAACTGGCAGATCGCGGTCGCGCTGATCCCCGGCATGGCGGCGCGCGAAGTCGCGGTCGCCGGCCTCGGCACCGTCTATGCGATCGAGGGCGGCAAGGAAGCGGCCGAGCAGATCGGCCAGGTGCTGGCAACCAAGTGGAGCCTCGCCACCGCGCTGTCGCTGCTGGCGTGGTTCATCTTCGCCCCGCAATGCGCCTCGACCCTGGCGGTGATCAAGCGCGAAACCGGCAGCTGGCGCTGGATGGGCGTCACCTTCATCTACATGTTCGCGCTGGCTTACATCGCCAGCCTGATCACCTACAACGCCGCCGTCGCGCTGGGCGCGGGGTGAGCTGATTTCGTCAGAGGTGTTCGCAAGCCTCACCCCGGGTCATTGCGAGCGAAGCGAAGCAATCCAGAAGCGCCGAGCAGCGCGCTGGATTGCTTCGCTTCGCTCGCAATGACGGAGTCGAGACCCCAGCGCGCGAACGTGATTCAGACTCTCACGTAAGTCCGCGCCGCCGTCATCTCGTCGAGCTTGCCCGCCGCCCGGCACACCGCTTCGGCAATCGTTCGGCCGCGGCTATCGATGCCGGTCCATTGAGCGTGGCGGCCGCGGGGGTCGATCTCCAGCAGTTTGACCCGGGCCGGAACGTCGCTGCCGTCGCGCACGACGCCGCGGACGATGCCATCGCACGGCGCGCGCACCGGCTCGCCGCCGAGATGGCCGAGCACGAAGCCCTTGAACACACGGCTGCCGATCTCGACCGGCGTATGCCAGCGTCCGGTAGCCTGCGAGTATTGGAAGCGCTCGGCGCCGGCGCTGCCGAGCGGGCTGGCGACGCCATCGGCCGCATCGGTCCAGCCCTGTGCGACGATCATCCCGCTGCGGCCCGGCCGGGTCTCGATGGCGACGTCGCAATTCACGTCCGTGGAGAAGCCGGGCCCGAGGCCGATGCTGAGGCGCGCCAGCCGGCGCAGATCGGGCGTGACGCGATGCTTCTGCATCCGCGCGTCAACCAGCAGATCAATCGATCGCACCGGCAGCAGGTCGGTCAGCGGCAGCCACGTCACCTGGATCTCCGGCGCGTGCCGCAGCGCGTGATAGATCTGCATGCCGCCGTCGGCTCGCACGCCGGCCACGCCGTCGACCGACACCGGATCGCCATACAAAGCGTCGTGAAAAGCCATCCGTCGCCGGATCACCGGCGGGAAAGGATCGTGCGACATCACCACGGCGAAGCCCGCGCGATGTAGACGCACCGCCGCGGCGGATGCGATCTCGTTAGTCCCGAGCATCACCGCGAAGCGGCGTCGGCTGGCATGGATCGGCTGGTGCATCCGGATCTCGACTGTCGCAAGGTGACGGTGACGGCTGATAAGCAAGCGCCGGACCACGGCCGAACAGTGCCGCAAATGCTGCGAACTGCGTCTTTGGTCGAACAAAGCTGTCAGGAACACCACGATTTGTCGGACCGACGCGGCCTCGCCTTGTCGGGCACATGACATTCGCTGGCAGCTAGGCACCGTTTCTCACAGCAAATCCGCAAGCGGGCTTCTGGCCCGCTTCATGCAAAGTCTCGCGTAGCAAACAATGGAGGTCGTCCTTGCACAGCGAGCCAGCGCACGCCGAGCGGCCCGGGCACCCGGGCGGACCCGGGACGGGCCAGCCGGATCCGGGAGCGCACGAGCCTGCTGGGCATCCGGCTGGCGTGCCGACGTCCGGCGCCTGTCCGTTTCACAACGATCAGCGCGAGTCGCGTTCGGGCAAGCAGAAGACGCTGGTGCTGACCGGCGCCTCGCGCGGCATCGGCCATGCCACAGGAAAGCTGTTCTCCGACGCCGGCTGGCGGATCATCACCTGCTCGCGGCAGCCATTTGCCGACGATCGCTGCCCCTGGGCGACAGGGCTCGAGAACCACGTTGCGGTCGAACTTGCCGATCACCGTGCCGTGCCGCGGGCGATCGACGAGCTGAAGGAGAAGCTCGGCGGCGGGCCGCTGCACGCGCTGATCAACAACGCGGCGATCTCGCCGAAGAGCGATGCGGGCGAACGTCTGACGTCGCTGAACACGCCGGTCGGGACCTGGATGAGCGTGTTTCACGTCAATTTGCTGGCTCCGGTGATGTTAGCGCAGGGCCTGTTCGACGAACTACGCGCCGGCCAGGGCTCGATCGTCAACGTCACCTCGATCGTCGGCTCGCGCGTGCACCCGTTCGCCGGCAGCGCCTATGCGACCTCCAAGGCGGCGCTGACTTGCCTCACCCGCGAGATGGCGCACGACTACGCACCCTACGGAATTCGCGTCAATGCGATCGCGCCGGGCGAGATCAAGACCGACATCCTGTCGCCGGAAACGGAGGCGATGCTGGCCCCGACGATCCCGATGCGCCGTATCGGAACACCGGAGGAAGTCGCCAAGGTGATGTTCTTCCTCTGCTCCGACGCGGCCAGCTACGTCACCGGCGAGGAGATCCACATCAACGGCGGGCAACGCGTGTAGTCGAGGCGGTGCCGAACCCGTGATGGCCTGAGAGCCTGGCCGGAGGTGCGCCCTTCAGGTTCGGGCACTTCCGTCTCCACGCGTCATGCCCGGCCTTGTGCCGGGCATCCACGCCTTGCGGCTGAAAATGCAGAAAAGGCGTGGATGGCCGGGACAAGCCCGGCCATGACGGAGCTTGTTAGCACACCAGACCACCGAAGAATGGGGCCGAGAATTCGGCCTGAGTCTTGAGTCAGGCTCTGAGGCAGATCCCGCGCACAGGGTCATCCTCGCGAAGGCGGGGATCCAGTATTCTGGTGTGCTGATTGCTGATCACTGAAGCTCTGCGATACTGGTACCCGCCTTCGCGGGCGATGACGGGAGAGGGTGGGGTGGCGCAGTGCATCATGCGTGGGCTCTAGTCAGATGGCCAATGATCGTGGATGCACAAGCGAATAGTTCGCAATTACTTCGTTGATCACCGATCGCGCAAGGTTAGCCTGCCTGTCATTTAATACGTTCGTTTTGCGTTGCATCAATGCAGGCTCGCACCATTTCCGCTGGTAACTAAGTAATCATAACAGTTTCAGACATTTCCGCTCTGACGACGAACTGTGCAGTGACCGCTATCAGTTTCCTCAGCGATGCAGCCAAGTTGGGCACGACATCGGAATGAGGATCAGACACAATCCCGCAACGCTCCAGAACTAAAGGGGGAAAAGCTCAGGAGCGATGGAGATGGATATGGCTCAGCGCGAAGTACGTCTTGTCGAGAGCGAGCAATCGCGGAAGCCGATGGACCAGAACCCTATACCGCTGAGTGAGATTGCGCTCACCGGCATCTTCGAAATTTCCAAAATCCTGACGGCGCCGGCGCGCCTCGAAGTCACGCTGGCTAACGTGGTCAACCTGCTGCAGTCGTTCCTGCAGATGCGAAACGGCGTGGTGTCGTTGCTGGCCGATGACGGCGTCCCTGATATTACGGTCGGCGTCGGCTGGAACGAAGGCAGCGACAATCGCTACCGTGCGCGCCTGCCGCAGAAGGCGATCGACCAGATCGTCGCGACCGCGGTGCCGCTGGTCGCCGACAATGTCTCGGCGCATCCGATGTTCTCCGCGGCAGACGCCCTGGCGCTCGGCGCCACCGAGGAGACGCGCGTGTCGTTCATCGGCGTGCCGATCCGGATCGATTCGCGCGTGGTCGGCACGCTGACGATCGACCGGGTGCGCGACGGCCGCGCCAATTTCCGGATGGACGCCGACGTCCGCTTCCTCACCATGGTGGCCAACCTGATCGGTCAGACCGTGAAGCTGCACCGTGTCGTCGCGCGCGACCGCGAGCGGCTGATGGCGGAGAGCCATCGGCTGCAGAAGGAATTGCTGGAGCTGAAGCCGCAGCGCGACAAGAAGCGCGTTCGCGTCGACGGCATCGTCGGCGAAAGCGCGGCGATCCGCACGCTGCTTGCGAAGGTCAGCATCATCGCCAAATCGCAGTCTCCGGTGCTGCTGCGTGGCGAGTCGGGCACCGGCAAGGAGCTGATCGCCAAGGCGATTCACGAACTGTCGGCGCGCGCCAACGGGCCTTTCATCAAGATCAATTGCGCGGCGCTGCCGGAGTCCGTGCTCGAATCCGAATTGTTCGGTCACGAGAAGGGCGCGTTCACGGGCGCGATCCAATCCCGCAAGGGCCGGTTCGAACTCGCCGACAAGGGCACGCTGTTTCTCGACGAGATCGGCGAGATCTCGGCGTCGTTCCAGGCCAAGCTGCTTCGCGTGTTGCAGGAGCAGGAGTTCGAGCGGGTCGGCGGCAACCAGACCATCAAGGTCAATGTCCGCATCGTCGCGGCGACCAATCGCAATCTGGAAGAGGCGGTGGCCCGCAAGGAGTTTCGCGCGGATCTGTATTACCGCATCAACGTGGTGCCGATGATCCTGCCGCCGCTGCGCGACCGGCCGACCGACATCCCGTTGCTGGCGACCGAGTTCCTGAAGAACTTCAACAAGGAGAATGATCGCGAGCTGGCGTTCGAGCCGCACGCGCTGGAGCTGCTGAAGGCCTGCTCGTTCCCCGGCAATGTCCGCGAGCTCGAGAACTGCGTCCGCCGCACCGCGACGCTGGCGATGGGGCCGCAGATCCTCGACAGCGATTTCGCCTGCCACCAGGACGAATGCCTGTCGGCGATCCTGTGGAAGGGCCATGCCGAGCCCGCACCCGAACGGCCGCGGCCGCAGATCCCGCTGCAGGTGTTGCCGCGCAAGGCACCGCTCGAAGTGGTGCCGCGCGAAACGCCGCCGCTCGACGCCGCCGGTGGCGTGACGCCATCCTCTGAAGCAGGCAATGGCGCCCCGATGTCCGAACGCGATCGCCTGGTCAGCGCGATGGAACGCTCCGGCTGGGTCCAGGCCAAGGCCGCGCGCCTGCTCGGCCTCACCCCGCGCCAGATCGGCTACGCGCTGAAGAAGTACGACATCGAGCTGAAGCATTTTTGAGAGTTGTCGCCATTCTCTCCGTCAAGGCCGGGCATGTCCCGGCCTTCAATGCTTTTGCGGCAGTATCGGTAGGATGGGTTGAACGGAGCGAACCCCATCAGAGCCGTACTCAGACCGATGGGATCGCTTCGCTCACCACATCCTACCGACTGGATCACCCGTCTTCACGCAGCGCCCCATCATCTGTCAGACTTGCGACAAGTGTCGGGGCCCCGACACCGTCGCGCGATCGCGTCATCCGTATAATCCTTCTAAGAATCAACGAAGTAGCAGTCTGGCACGAGGCTTGAAAGACGATGCGTAACGCAATGTCTCTCAACCGAGGAGCCTTCTATGGCCTACAAGATCGTGACGTCCCAATGCACCGTCTGCGGTGCCTGTGAATTCGAATGCCCCAATGCTGCGATCAGCATGAAGCGCGGCACCTATGTGATCGACGCCGCCAAGTGCACCGAATGCGAAGGCCAGTTCGACAAGCCGCAATGCGTCTCGGTCTGCCCAGTCGACAACACCTGCGTGCCGGCCTGACGCCTGTTTGACCGAACGACGCGCCGGCGCCTTGACCGTCGGCTGTCGTCCTCTCCATCGCCGATCGAAAGAGGCCCGGACATGACCAAGCTGCTGCAACTGCACGATTTCGGCGCGCCCGGTGCGACCTCCTTCGACGAACTGCGCAAGTCCGCCGCGTCCGGCTGCAGCAGCACCGGCGGCGCCGGCAAGAGCAGCTGCGGCTCAGCCGCCGGGCCAAGTGATCTGCCGCCGGAGGTTTGGGAGAAGGTGAAGAACCATCCCTGCTACTCCGAGCAGGCACATCATCACTTCGCCCGCATGCACGTCGCGGTCGCCCCCGCGTGCAACATCCAGTGCAATTACTGCAATCGCAAATACGATTGCGCCAACGAATCCCGTCCCGGCGTGGTCAGCGAGAAGCTGACCCCGGAGCAGGCCGCGCGCAAAGTCGTGGCGGTGGCCTCGACCATTCCGCAGATGACGGTGCTCGGCATCGCCGGCCCCGGCGACGCGCTCGCCAATCCGGCCAAGACCTTCAAGACCTTCGAGATGGTCACCGAGACCGCGCCCGACATCAAGCTGTGCCTGTCGACCAACGGCCTGATGCTGCCCGACTACGTCGAGCAGATCGCCGCCATGAATGTCGATCACGTCACCATCACCATCAACATGGTCGACCCGGAGGTCGGCGCGAAGATCTATCCGTGGATCTTCTATAACCATCGACGATACACCGGCGTCGAAGCCTCGACGATTCTCAGCGAGCGGCAATTGCTCGGCCTAGAGATGCTGGTGGCGCGCGGCATCCTGGTGAAGGTCAACTCGGTGATGATCCCGGGGATCAATGATCAGCACCTGATCGAGGTCAACAAGGCGGTGAAGTCGCGCGGCGCCTTCCTGCACAACATCATGCCGCTGATTTCCGAAGCCGAGCACGGCACGGCGTTCGGCCTGTCCGGTCAGCGCGGCCCGACCGCGCAGGAGCTCAAGGCGCTGCAGGACGCCTGCGAAGGCGAGATGAACATGATGCGCCACTGCCGGCAGTGCCGTGCCGACGCCGTCGGCCTGCTCGGCGAAGACCGCAGCGCCGAGTTCACCACCGAGAAGGTGATGGCGATGGACGTCACCTACGACCTCGCAGGCCGGCAGGCCTATCAGGCCAAGGTCGAAGCCGAGCGCGACGCCATCGCAGCCGCCAAGCAGCGCGAACTCGCGACGCTGGCGGACGAGACCGCGACGATCAAGATCCAGGTCGCGATCGCCACCAAGGGCGGCGGTGTCATCAACGAGCACTTCGGCCACGCCCACGAATTCCAGATCTACGAGGTGTCGACCGCGGGCGCCAAGTTCGTCGGCCACCGCCGCGTCGATCTGTATTGCGAGGGCGGCTATGCCAGCGACGCCGGCATCGAGCCGATCCTGAAGGCGCTGAACGACTGCACCGCGGTGCTGGTCGCCAAGATCGGGATGTGTCCGAAGGACTCGCTGGCCGGCGCCGGCATCGAGGCGGTCGAGAGCTACGCGTTCGAATATATCGAGCAGTCGGTGATCGCCTACTTCAAGGACTATCTCGAACGCGTCGGCAAATCCGAGATCCGCCACGTCGCCCGCGGCGACGCGACGATCCGGCAGGGCGCCTTCACCGAAGCGTAGGCGAACAGCAAACGGGGCGCGGGCATGGCTTACAGGATCGTCGGTTCACAGTGCACCTCCTGCTCGGCCTGTGAGCCGCAGTGCCCCAACGTCGCGATCTTCGAGAAGGGCGGCGTATTTGCGATCGACCCGGCCAAATGCACCGAATGCATCGGCCATTTCGATCAGCCGCAATGCGTCGCCGTGTGCCCGGTCGACGGCACCTGCGTGATCGACAATTCCGTCCCGCGCGCTCGCGCTGCATGAGGTGAGAGATGAACCTGATCATGACGCCCTCCGCCGAGAAATTCATCCGCCGTATGATCCGGTTCAGCGGCGGGGCCGGCGGCTTTCATCTCACGGTGACGTCCGGCGGCTGCTCGGGCTTCACCGCTGCGTTCGACGTCGAGGCGGCGCCGCGCGCGGGTGATCAGGTTATCGACCACGGCGATGTGCGGCTGTTCATGCCCGACGCGACCTGCAAGCTGCTCGACGGCGTCACCGTCGACTATATGGAGACGCCGACGTCGAGTGGCTTCGTGTTCCACGATCCAAAACCCTCCGCCTGCCAATGCTCCGGTGACGACGCCAAGCCGAAGGCCGGCCTGCATCAATTGCAGGAGCTGTGAGATGTCGCATGTCCTGCACGGCGAGCTGACGATGTCCGGTCCCGAGCAGGCGCTGCTCGCTGGCGCGTTGCTCGGTGCGGGGCTGCCGACCGACGCGCAGCGCCACCTCGAATTGGCCGGCGAAGACTTTCAGAGCGACGCAGAGGCCGAGCAGCATCTGCGCGACGCCCAGGCACTGGCCCCCGATCATGCCGCGGTGCTGATCGGGCTGTATCGCTTTTATTTCTACAAAGGCCGGCTACAGGAAGCCCTGCGCGTCGCCGAAACCTGCCTGGCGAAAGCGGCCCGCGACAACGGTCTCGACGCCGACTGGCGCGAGGTTCGGCGCAGCGACGCGGAGTTCTCCAGCTTCGCCGCGATCCTGCCGCGGTTCTATCTGTTCGCCCTGAAGGCCTATGCATATTTGCGGATGCGCCTCGGTGATCTCGACCAAGGCCATGCGGCGATCGAAAAGCTGCTCGAGCTCGATCCGTCCGACAAGGTCAATGCCGGCGTGCTCAATGACGTCTGGAAGCGGATTGGGCACGACGATGACGACTGACATCGACGAGGCCCGCGACTGGCAGGGCAACGACATCGATTGCGCGTCGTGTCCGCATCGCGAGTTACTGTCCGCCGGGCTGTGCGAATTGAAGAAGGCCTGCGCCCAGGACCGCTACGCGCGACGGCTGGAGCGGTTTTTCCAGCAGAATCGCGCCCTGGCCGACGCTTATCTCGATCATCCCTATTTCGAAACGCGCGCGGTCGCGGCCGGTTACGCCACCGTGTTCCTGCTGCCGAAGCTGCTCCAGGACCCTGACGAGACCGTGCGCTGGAGCGCGGCGCGCCGGCTGCCGAAGCGCTATCTGCTGCCGCTGCGGAGCGATCCGCATCGCGAGGTGCGGATCCGCGTCGCCTCGGTGCTCAGCGACGACGATCTGCGCCCGATGGCGGGCGATGAGGACTACTATGTCCGCCAGGTCGTGGCGAAGCGTGCATCGCCCGCGCTGTTGCCGCTGCTGGTGCTCGATCCGGATGCCGGCGTGCGCCGCGAGGTGGCGCGCCGGATCGGCCCGGAGTGGGTGGCCCAGATCGCGATGGACAAGGACGGCGAGGTGCGGCTCGAGGCCGCGAAGCGGATGTCGCCGGGACGGCTGCTGGCGATGATCGGCGATACGGATTGGCGCGTCCGCTACGAAGTCGCCACCCGGGCCGATACTTACGAACTGAGCCGGCTGCTGGATGATCCGGACCCGCTGGTCCGCGAACTGGTGCACAGCCGCACCGGCTTCACCGGCGCGCCGCGCTCCGGTCCCGCCTCGCCCAATGCCAAGCCCGCCACGGAGCCCTCATCATGAACATCGCCCGCGACAGCGACATCGTCGAACTCGACGGCCCGCCGGACTTCGACTACGGCCAGAAGGTGCGGGCCAAGATCAACATCCGCAACGACGGCACCTTTCCCGGCAAGGAGATCGGCGAGGTGCTGGTGAAGAAGGGCGACGAGGGCTACGTGGTCTCGATCGGCACCTTCCTTCAGCAGTTCTACATCTACGGCGTGGACTTCGTCGCGCAGGGGCGCATCGTCGGCATGAAGCGCAAAGAGCTGATCGCCGTCGAGCCGGCGCAGCAGGAGGTGGCGTGATGGGTCCGGAGCCGAAGTATCAATGGGGGCAGCGCGTCAGCGCCCAGATCGACCTGTTCAACGACGGCAGCTTCCCGGATCAGCCGGACGAAGCGCTGCTGGTGAAGAGCGGCGATGCCGGCGAGATCGTGCGGATCGGACTGCACGAAGAAAGCAACCAGCCCGTCTACCTGGTCGAGTTCGCCGAACAACGTGTCATCGGCTGCCTCGAACATGAGATCGCGCCTGTTTAGTTCAAAGACGTCGCTGCGGCGGCCCAACCCAAGGACCGAAATCGATGAAAGTGATGATCCGCAGGACCGAGAAGGGGCTGTCGGCTTATGTGGCCAAGAAGGATCTCGAAGAGCCGATCGTCGAGATCGAGAACGAGGCATTGTGGGGCGGCAAGGTGACGCTCGCCAATGGCTGGCAGCTCGAACTGCCGGCGATGGCGGCCGATACGCCGCTGCCGATCACCGTCGAAGCCCGCAAGCTATGACGATCAGCAGCGACGATGTCGCCAGGCTCGACGCGCTGCTTGGCGGCGCTGACGCGGAGCGAAGCGCGGTGATGGCGCTGCGCCAGCAGTTGCCGCATCTGTCGCTGACGTCCTGCGATCCCTCCGACATCGACGCGGAAGCGCCGTTCCGCGACTACCCGCGGTTCAGCGTCTACCTGGTCGACGGCAGCCAGCATTGCTGGACCCTCACGGCCGATACGGCGAAGGCGACAGGGCTGGTGGTGGTGCAGCACAAGGCGGCGCGGGGGTGAATTTTTGATTCGTCATTGCGAGCGAAGCGAAGCAATCCAGCGCAGTGCACGGAGCTGGATTGCTTCGTCGCGGAGCCTGTACTCGGACGGCGCGAAGCGACGATCCGTGTGCTTCTCGCAATGACGGGGAAAGTCAGAGGAGAACGGCATGACCGTCGAGGCGCTGAGTGACATCGCGGCTAGCTTCGCGGAGGGGCGGGTGATTCCGTATCTCGGCTCGGGCGTCCTGACGCTCGGCGACACCGGCGTCCCGACATCGCCGCTCGAACTCGTCGCCAAGCTGACCGCCAGGACCACGGTGCCGCACAAGGTCCGCAGCAATCTCACCGGCGCGGCGCAGTACATCGAGAATTTCAAGCATCGCAAGACGCTGACCGCGATGATGACCGAGGCCTTTCGCGCCTCGGCCAGGCCCAACGAACTGCATCGGATGCTCGCGGCCCTGCCGTCGCTGCCGCTGCTGGTGCATGCCTGGTACGACGACCTGCCGCAGAAAGCGCTGGCCGGGCGCGCCAACTGGGGCATGGTCCAGGGCCTGAGCCAGGCCGAGCATCACGGCCGCTGGGTCGGCTGCTATCGCCCGGACGGCAGCGAGGTCGCCGACGCCGAGCCGAGCATCGTCGCCGACGAGCTCGTGCCGCAGGACATGCCACTCTACTCTCCGGTGCCGAATGAAGCCGCGGCGTGGTCGACGCTGCTGTATCAGCCGCTCGGCTCGGTGGCGCCGGCTGCGAATTTCATCGTGTCGGACAGCGATTTTGTCGAAGTCCTGACCGAGATCGACATCCAGACCCCGATCCCGCAGCCCGTGCAGGCGATTCGGCGCGACAAACATTTCCTGTTTGTCGGCTGCCGTTTCGACAGCCAGCTCGATCGCGCCTTCGCCCGCCAGATCATGAAGCGCTCCTCGGATCGCCATTGGGCCGTGCTGCCCGACACCCCGACCCGCAATGAACAACGCTTCCTCGACGAACAGAACATCACACGGCTGGAGCTGCCATTGCCGAAATTCGTCGCCGGACTGGCGGATGCGCTCCAGGGCCAGACGCTGACCGCGTGACCTTGTAGCCTCGATGAAGCGAAGCGCAATCGAGGGCGGCAGCTCGCCACGGCGGACGTTTTGCGGGAGATTGGCGCTGTCCTGGATTTCGCTTCGCTGCATCCAGGCTACGGGCCACGCATGGGGCAGTCGACCTTGTAGCCTCGATGAAGCGAAGCGCAATCGAGGGCGGCAGTTCGCCACGGCGGACGTTTTGCGGGAGATTGGTGCTGTCCTGGATTTCGCTTCGCTGCATCCAGGCTAGGGCCACGCATGGGGCAGTCGACCTTGTAGCCTCGATGAAGCGAAGCGCAATCGAGGGCGGCAGCTCGCCACGGCGG
>NZ_QYYD01000022.1 GCF_003591005.1 Rhodopseudomonas palustris | reverse complement strand
ATTTGGGGCTTCAATTGGCAAACGTTTTTTCTAAACCGGTAAGCCGGGGCCCTGTTCCGGGGATCCACGCGTTTGTTTCGGAAATTCCTTCAAGGGGTGGTTTGGGGGGTAAATCCTGGCCATTTCGCCCCCCCCCCCCCGAGAACCGCCTCATTTGCAACGCAACTCAGAGCTCACCACTTTCAGGGTGACGCCAGAACGCTATCGGCGGCGGGAACGCTCACCCCCCTGTGCGGTACACCTGAATATCGAGATCCCGGATCTTCTTCCGCAGCGTGTTGCGGTTGAGGCCGAGCAGATCGGCGGCGCGGATCTGGTTGCCGCGGGTGGCGGCCAGCGCGGCGGTCAGCAACGGCACTTCAATCTCGCGCAGCACCCGGTGATAGAGGCCCGGCGGCGGCACGCCGTTGGGGAAGCCGGAGAAGTGCGACGACAGATACATCTCGACCGCACCGCCCAGATTGTCGACGGTGTGTGACACGCTGCCGCCGGAAACCACCGCAGGCGGCGCCAGCTCGCCGTCGATCACCGAGGCGGTGATGACGTCCTGCGGATACAGCGCCGCGAGCCTGCGGGCGAGATTCTCGAGTTCGCGGACGTTGCCGGGCCAGCGATGCTGCTTCATCCGCTCCAGTGCTGCGGCGTCGAGCTTCTTGGCGGGCAGCCCGTCCTTCTCGGCCAGCGAGAAGAAATGCCGCACAAGATCGGGCAGATCCTCGATGTGCTCGCGCAGCGGCGGCAGCCGCAGCGGCACGACGTTGAGCCGGAAGAACAGATCCTCCCGGAACAGCCCCTGCTGGATCAGGATGCGCAGATCCTTGTTGGACGCGGCGACGATGCGCACGTCGGTCTTGATCGGGGTGCGGCCGCCGACCGTGGTGTACTCGCCCTGCTGCAGCACGCGCAGCAGCCGGGTCTGCGCCTCCATCGGCATGTCGCCGATTTCGTCAAGAAACAGCGTGCCGCCTTCGGCTTGCTCGAACCGGCCCGAGGCGCGGGTGTTGGCGCCGGTGAACGCGCCGCGCTCGTGACCGAACAGTTCGGATTCGATCAGGTCGCGCGGGATCGCCGCCATGTTGACCGCCACGAACGGACCGTTGCGGCGCTTGCCGTAGTCGTGCAGCGCACGCGCCACCAGCTCCTTGCCGGTGCCAGACTCGCCGGAGATCATCACCGTGAGATCGGTCTGCATCAGCCGCGCCAGCACGCGGTAGATCTCCTGCATCGCCGGCGAGCGGCCGACCAGCGGGATCGAGTCGAACTCGCCTTCGTCGTTCGAGTTGCTGGCCCGTTCCTTCGGCTCGGCCAGCGCGCGGCCGACGATTGCGATCAACTCCTTGAGGTCGAACGGCTTCGGCAGATATTCGTAAGCGCCCTTCTCCGACGCACGGATCGCCGTCATGAAGGTGTTCTGCGCGCTCATCACGATGACCGGCAGATTGGGCCGCATCTTCTTGATACGTGGCAACAGATCGAACGCGTTTTCGTCCGGCATCACCACGTCGGTGATCACCAGATCGCCCTCGCCCTGGCTGACCCAGCGCCATAGCGTCGCCGCATTGCCGGTCAGCCGCACCTCGTATCCGGCGCGCGACAGCGCCTGATTGAGCACCGTGCGAATGGCGGTGTCGTCGTCCGCGACGAGAATACTACCTGCAGGCATTAGTTAGTCCTCATCTTGCGTTCTGTGAGGGAGACGACGCCGGTTCGTCCTCGCCGTTACTCGAATTCAGGGCTTTCGCCGTGTTGTACATCGGCAGCAGCACGCGGAACGTGGTCTTGCGCGGCTGCGACTCGCATTCGATGATTCCGCCGTGGTCGCCGACGATCTTGGCGACCAGCGCGAGCCCGAGGCCCGAGCCCGATGCCTTGGTGGTGACAAACGGGTCGAACAGGTTCGGCAGCAGGTCTTCCGGTACGCCCGGACCGTTGTCCTTGACGCAGAACTCCAGCGGCAACGACACCCGGGTCTTCTTGCCGGGCACCGACAGCCGCACGCCGGGACGGAACGCCGTGGTGAGCTGGATCTCGCCCTCGGAGCCGAGATCGACCAACGCTTCGGCGGCGTTCTTGACCAGATTCAGAAACACCTGAATCAGCTGATCCTGATTGGCCAAAACCGGCGGCAGCGACGGGTCGTAGTCCTCGACGAATTTGATATTCCGCGCGAAGCCGGACTGCGCCAGCCGCTTCACATGATCGAGCACCGAATGGATGTTGACCGGCCCGCGGGCCACCGGGCGGTCGTCTCCGAACACCTCCATGCGGTCGACGAGCGTGACGATGCGGTCGGCCTCGTCGCAGATCAGCCGCGTCAGCATGCGGTCTTCGGACGACGCCTGCTGTTCGAGCAGTTGCGCGGCGCCGCGGATGCCGGACAGCGGGTTCTTGATCTCGTGAGCCAGCATCGCCGCCAGGGCGATCACCGAGCGCGCGGCGCTGCGATGGGTGAGCTGGCGGTCCATCTTGTCGGCGATGGTGCGCTCCTGCAGCATCACCACGATGTGGCCCGGCCGCTCATTGAGCGGCGCAACGTGCAGGTCGACCTGACGGTCGGCGCCGATCCGCGGCGTGCCGAGATCGACCTTGTACTCGTTGACCGGCGAGTTGCCGCTACGCACCTGCTCGATCAGCGCCAGCAGCGGACTGCCGAACGGCACCAGCTCAGTCAGCGACTGCCGTCGGAGTAACTGCGTCGAGATTTCAAAGAACGATTCCGCCGCCATGTTGGCATCGATGATCTTGCCGTCGGGGCCGACCAGCAGCACCGGATTCGGCAATGCGTTGAGGATCGCATCGCTCTCGTTCGGCTTGGCGGCACGCGGTTCGAGGACGGCGTTCATGCTGCGGCTCTCCAGGCGAAGTCGTCGTAAGCATCGGCGAGCGCGCGATGCACACGGGCCGGATTGGTGTCGGTGAGGATTTCGGTTCTCCAGTGTTTCAGCGTGTCGGCCGGCGCGCCGCTGCTGGCTGCGGCGACGTCGAGCGACCAGCCGAGATGTTTGCGCGCATGGCGCAGGCCGATGCGTTCGCCGTAGAGGCCGAGCACGCCGTCGTAGAGTTCGCGCAAGTAAGCGAGCTGATCGGCGAGCGACGGTACCGCTTCCGGAGCGCCGCCTTCGAGCCGGCGGCCGATCTGGCCGGGCAGCCACGGCTGGCCCTGCGCGCCGCGGCCGATCATCACCGCGTCGGCGCCGGACTGATCCAGCGCCGTGACGGCGTCCTGATAGGTGGTGATATCGCCGTTGACGACGAGCGGGATGCTGATTGCTTCACGCACCGCGCGGACCGCGGCCCAATCGGCTTCGCCCTTATAGAACTGGCAGCGGGTGCGGCCGTGCACCGTCACGAGTTGCACGCCGGCATCCTGCGCGCGCCGCGCCAGCTCCGGCGCGTTGAGCGAAGTGTCGTCCCAGCCGAGCCGCATCTTCAGCGTCACCGGCACGCGCACCGCGCCGATCGTCGCGTCGATCAGCGTCAGGGCGTGATCGAGATCACGCATCAGAGCCGAGCCCGACTGGCCACCAGTGACGTGCCGCGCCGGGCAGCCCATGTTGATGTCGATGATATCGGCGCCGCCGGCTTCGGCGATCCGCGCACCTTCCGCCATCCATTGCGGCGCGCAGCCGGCGAGCTGGACGACATGCGGCCCGCCCTCGATCGCGTCACAGCGGCGGATCGACATCGCACGGCCGTTCACCAGATCCTGGCTGGCAGTCATCTCGGAGACGACCAGTCCGGCACCGAGCGCTGCGACTTGTTTGCGAAAAGGCGCGTCGGTAATCCCGGACATCGGCGCCAGCAGCACCCGATTGGCCACCGCAATATTGCCGATTTTCAAAGGCGGCGAACCTGTTACTGTGGAGCGGGTCACAAGCTGCTCATTTGGTCGCCAGGGCGTCATTGCTCTGGTCTAGCTCAATGTTTGAGCATTATAGGCTATTGCCTACAGTTTAGCCAGTTATAACAGACATGCAAGTGCGTTGCAGCATTGATCCCCATTCGCCTTATGCAGAAGCATACTGAATCGAAGCTGAGGCGTGTTATGGGCTTGCGCGTTTGCCGACGACGCCCCCTGCCCACCACGAGTTGACCCCAACAGCGATGTCGAAATCTCCCCGTACCGCCGCCATCATCGTCGCCGCCGGCCGAGGCCTGCGTGCCGGTGCTGGCGGTCCCAAGCAATACCGCACGCTCGCCGGACGCCCCGTCATTGCGCGGTCTTTGGAGCCTTTCTGCACACATCCAGACATCTTTGCTGTGCAGCCCGTGACCAACCCGGATGATACCGCGCTGTTCAACGAGGCGGTCGCCGGCCTCAATTTCCAGCCCGCGGTCGGCGGTGGCGCCACCCGGCAGGCCTCGGTGCGCGCTGGGCTCGAGGCGCTGGCCGAGCTTGCGCCGGACATCGTCCTGATCCACGACGCGGCGCGTCCCTTTGTCACGCCTGGGCTGATCTCCCGCGCGATCGTCGCCGCCGGCCGGACCGGCGCGGCACTGCCGGTGGTGGCGATTAACGACACGGTCAAGCAGATCAACGCTGCTGGCGAAGTGGAGGCGACGCCAGACCGCGCCACGCTGCGAATCGCCCAGACGCCGCAGGCGTTCCGCTACGACGTCATTCTCGACGCGCATCGCCGTGCGGCGCGCGACGGCCGCGATGACTTCACCGACGATGCCGCGATCGCCGAATGGGCGGGATTGACGGTTGCAACTTTCGAGGGCGATGCTGCCAACATGAAACTGACCACGCCGGACGATTTTGCCCGCGAAGAAAGCCGCCTCACCGCGCTGCTCGGTGATATCCGCACCGGCACCGGCTACGACGTCCATGCCTTCGGCGACGGCGACCACGTCTGGCTGTGCGGACTCAAGGTGCCGCACAATCGCGGCTTCCTGGCGCATTCCGACGGCGACGTCGGGCTTCACGCGCTGGTCGACGCGATCCTCGGCGCGCTGGCCGACGGCGACATCGGATCGCACTTCCCGCCGACCGATCCGCAATGGAAGGGTGCGGCCTCGGACAAATTCCTCAAATACGCAGTCGATCGTGTCGCTGCGCGCGGCGGCCGCATCGCCAATCTCGAAGTCACGATGATCTGCGAGCGGCCGAAGATCGGCCCGCTGCGCGATCCGATGCGTCAGCGCATTGCCGAGATCACCGGCCTGCCGGTGTCGAGGATCGCCGTGAAGGCGACCACCAGCGAGCGGCTCGGCTTCACCGGCCGTGAGGAAGGCATCGCCGCCACTGCCAGCGCCACCATCCGGCTGCCCTGGGGCGCCGACGGATTGGCCGGCTGAGATGAGCAGCAGCAACGCTCGCACCCTCGCCCGCGCGTTGCTCGACCTGTGCCGTTCGCGCAAGCTGATGATCGCGACGGCTGAATCCTGCACCGGCGGTCTGGTCGCCGGCGCCCTCACTGACATCCCCGGCTCGTCCGACGTCATCGACCGCGGCTTCGTCACTTATTCCAATGCCGCCAAGCACGAGCTGCTCGGCGTCGAGACCGCGACGCTGACGACGTTCGGCGCAGTCAGCAAGGAAACCGCGATCGCGATGGCGGTCGGCGCGCTGGAGAAGGCCGACGTCGACCTCGCGGTGTCGATCACCGGCATCGCCGGCCCCGGTGGCGCGGTGCCGGGCAAGCCGGTTGGCCTGGTGCATTTCGGCGCCGCCGCCCGTGACGGCCGCATCATCCACCGCGAACAGCGGTTCGGCGCGATCGGCCGCAGCAATGTGCGTCAGCGCTCGGTGGTCGAAGCGTTGCGAATGCTGCTGGAGCTCGCCCGCGGCCCGAAGCCGCCGGTGAAACCGAAACCCACGCCGGCAACCGGCGTCCACAAACGCGTCGCCCGCACCCCCCGCCGCGCCGCCGCCGGCAAACGCGTCGCGCCGAAGCGGCCGGTGAAGCCGAAGAAGAGTTAGCGACGAAGCTCGTTGCCGCGACTTGAGGTCGTTGCGGCTAAATCAGATGCACTGCGCAGCCCCACCACAGACGTCACCCTCCGCGAAAGCGGAGGGCCCAGTATCCCAGAGCGCTTGTTACTTAGCCGCAGCCGCTCTGGAATACTGGGTCGCCCGGTCGAGCCGGGCGATGACCGCAGCGTGTGTGGATGACCGAGTACACACCCTCACCGTCATTGCGAGCGAAGCGAAGCAATCCAGCGCCGTGCACTGAGCTGGATTGCTTCGTCGCTTCGCTCCTCGCAATGACGCGAAGCTGATGACGGTGAGAAACTAGCTACGCCCGCGACAGCTTCGGCGCGCCGCCATAGACTTGGTCGGCCCGCGTCTCAAACGCGGCGGCGAAGCGGTGGAAGGCGGTGTCGAACATCGCACCCATCAGGGTCGCGAGCATCCGGCTCCTGAATTCGTAAGACAAGAAAAATCCGACCTCGCAGGCGCGCTCGGTCTTCGGCACGAAGGTCCAGCGGTTCTCCAGGTTGGAGAACGGGCCCTTCAAATACTCGACCAGAATTTTCAGATTGGCGCGATCGAGCGTGACGCGGCTGGTGAAGGTCTCCTGCACCAGCTTGAACGACACCGTCATGTCGGCGATCACCACTTCGGTGCCGTCCGGCTGAACGTTGCGCTCGCGGATCCTCAGCGCCTTACACAGCGGCACGAATTGCGGATAGCGCTCGACGTCGGCGACGAGGTCGAACATCTGCTGGGCGCTGTGCGGCACGCGGCGCTTGCTGGAAAACTGCGGCATGGCCAGCTCAGCGCGCGAGCGCGGCGCGGGCCGCCTTCAGCTTGGCAAAGTCCTCGCCGGCGTGATGCGACGAGCGCGTCAGCGGCGTCGCCGACACCATCAGGAAGCCCTTGGCGTAAGCGGTCGTCTGATAGCCGGCGAACTCGTCCGGCGTGACGAAGCGCATCACCGCGTGATGCTTGCGGGTCGGCTGCAGATACTGGCCGATGGTCAGGAAATCGACGTCCGCCGAGCGCAGATCGTCCATCACCTGCAGCACCTCGTGGCGTTCCTCACCGAGCCCGACCATGATGCCGGATTTGGTGAAGATAGTCGGGTCGAGTTCCTTGACCCGCTGCAGCAACCGGATCGAATGGAAGTAGCGCGCGCCCGGCCGCACCGACAGATAGCGCGACGGCACGGTTTCGAGATTGTGGTTGAACACGTCGGGCTTGGCCGCGACGACGACTTCGAGCGCGCCATCCTTGCGCAGGAAGTCGGGCGTCAGGATCTCGATCGTCGTGGTCGGACAGGCCTCGCGCACCGCGCGGATGGTGGCGGCGAAATGCGCCGCGCCGCCATCGGCGAGGTCATCGCGGTCGACCGAGGTGATGACGAGATGCTGCAGGCCAAGCTTACGGGTCGCCTCGGCGACGTAAGCCGGCTCGTTGGCATCGAGCGCGCCGGGCATGCCGGTCTTGACGTTGCAGAACGCGCAGGCCCGGGTGCAGGTATCCCCCATGATCATGAAGGTGGCGTGCTTCTTGTCCCAGCACTCGCCGATATTCGGGCAACCGGCTTCCTCGCACACCGTGACGAGGCCGTTCTCCTTGACGATGCCCCTGGTCTCGCCGTAGCCGCGCGAGGTCGGCGCGCGGACGCGGATCCAGTCCGGCTTCTTCGGCGACAGCGCATCCGGCCGCGCCGCCTTCTCCGGATGCCGGGGACGGACGGGAGTTGCGGAGACGGTATCGACAAGAACGACCATGCGGGCCCCGGATTGGATGCGTCGACCCTACCTAATGCCCCTGCCGACGTCCCGCAACCCGCTGCGCTTGCAGGCGGTTATCCCTTGGAATAATGCTCGATTTGGCGGCAGATGATGCTGCCGACGCCTGCCCGTCCTCGCACAACCGCATCAT
This sequence comes from Rhodopseudomonas palustris, assembly GCF_003591005.1. Taxonomy (GTDB): domain Bacteria; phylum Pseudomonadota; class Alphaproteobacteria; order Rhizobiales; family Xanthobacteraceae; genus Rhodopseudomonas; species Rhodopseudomonas palustris_K. The sequence goes on along the minus strand of NZ_QYYD01000022.1, from coordinate 102,393 downwards.
GGCTCGTCCCCGCCTTCCCGCCGTTGCCGCGGCCCGTCTTGGCAAATTGCTGACCAAGCGCTTCTTCGCCCGCAGCGTCCACGAGGTCGCGCCGGAGCTGATCGGCGCGACGCTGCTTTATGACGGCCTTGGCGGGGTGATCGTCGAGGTCGAGGCCTATCACCACACCGACCCGGCGGCCCATTCGTTCGGCGGGCAGACAGAGCGCAACGCGGTGATGTTCGGTCCGCCCGGCTACGCTTACGTTTATCGCTCTTACGGCATCCACTGGTGCGTGAATTTCGTCTGCGAGGCCGAAGGCTCCGCCAGCGCCGTGCTGATCCGCGCGCTGGAGCCGACTCACGGTCTCGACGCGATGCGGGCGCGGCGCGGGCTCGAGGATCCGCGAATGCTCTGCTCCGGCCCCGGCAAGCTCACCCAGGCGCTCGGCATCACGCTCACCGCCAACGCGTTGCCGCTCGACGCGCCGCCGTTCGCGATCCACCGCCGTCTCGCAGAGCCTGACATCGTCACCGGCCCGCGCATCGGCATCACCAAGGCGGCGGACTATCCGTGGCGGTTCGGGCTGAAGGGCTCACGATTTTTGAGCAAGCCATTTCCGCGATCAATTTGATCGAAGCTGGCCCTCAAAAAAGCCCGTCATCGCCCGGCTCGACCGGGCGACCCAGTATTCCAGAGCGCCGCCGCTAAGTAAGGGACGCTCTGGAATACTGAGCCCTCCGCTTTCGCGGAGGGTGACGTTTGTTAGTTGGGAGAGGCCCGATAAACGCGAAGCAGCGCTTACGACGCGTTCTTGATCCGCAGCAGCGCTTCCAGAATCTTCATCTTGCGGGCGATTGCGGCTTCGCGTTTTTCGCGTTCTTCCTCGACCACTTCCTCGGCGGCGTTGGCGACGAACTTCTCGTTCGCCAGCTTGGCCTCGGCGCGCTTGATGTCGGCTTCGGCCTTGGCGAGTTCCTTTTCGAGCCGTGCCTGTTCGACCGCGAAGTCGATCACGCCCTTCAGCGGCAGCGCCGCGACGTCGCCGCGGACCAGCAGCTGCACAGCGCCCTGCGGCGCGGCATCGGCGAAGCTGATCTCACCGACCCGCGCCAGTCGCTTGATCACGTCGCTCCAGCGCTCGGCGCGGAGCTGAGTCTCAGCGGGCACGCCGGCGAGCACCAGCGGCGTCAGCGTCGATGGCGCGATGTTCATCTCGGCGCGCACCGAGCGGATTGCGGTGACGAGATCGACCACCCAGCCGATCTCCGCTTCTGCTGCGTCATCGGTGAAGTCCGGCTGCTCGGTCGGGATGTTGAGCAGCGCCGGCGCGACCATCGGATCGCTCGCCGCCGAGGCGGTCATCACCGCAAGCTGCTCCTCGCTGATGCCGGCCTTGCGCGGCCATGGCGCCAGCACCAACAGACCGTCGCGCGGTGCCGTCACCGCCCACAGCTCCTCGGTGATGAACGGCATGAACGGATGCAGCAGCTTGAGGATCTCGTCGCGCGCCCACGCCACCATCGCGCGGGTCTCGGCCTTGGCCGGACTCTCCTCGCCCATCAGCACAGGCTTGGCGAGTTCGAGATACCAGTCGCAATACACGTTCCAGACGAACCGATAGGCGGCGCCGGCGGCGTCGTTGAACCGGTAGGTCTCGATCGCTTCTGTCACCTCGCGCACCGCCCGCACCGTCTCGTGCGCGATCCAGCGGTTCAGCGTCTCCTTGGCCGAGGTGTAGTCGAAGCCGGCCGGCGCGGCGCAGCCGTTCATCTCGGCGAAGCGGCAGGCGTTCCACAGCTTGGTGGCGAAGTTGCGATAGCCTTCGACACGGCTCGAGGCGAGCTTGATATCGCGGCCCTGCGCCGCCATCGCGGCCAGCGTGAAACGCAGCGCGTCGGCGCCGTACTGATCGATCAGATTGAGCGGATCGATGACGTTGCCCTTCGACTTCGACATCTTGGCGCCCTTCTCGTCGCGGACGAGGGCGTGGATGTAGACGGTCGGGAACGGCACGTCGTCCATGAAGTGCAGGCCCATCATCATCATCCGGGCGACCCAGAAGAAAATGATATCGAAGCCGGTGACCAGCACGTTTGTCGGGTAGTAGCGCGCGATCTCCGGCGCCTCGTCCGGCCAGCCGAGCGTTGAGAACGGCCACAGCGCGGAGGAGAACCAGGTGTCGAGCACGTCCTCGTCGCGGGTGATGAAGCCCTCGCGCTTGGCCGGATCTTCGGCCATGTCGTGCGCCTGCTCGGGCGTCAGCACTTCCTGCTCGACATAGTAGCCGAGCGCGTTGCCGACCGCCTCTTCCTCGGTCTCGGCGACGAACACCTTGCCGTCCGGGCCGTACCAGGCCGGGATCTGATGGCCCCACCACAGCTGGCGCGAGATGCACCAGGGCTGGATGTTCTCCATCCACTCGAAGTACGTCTTCTCCCAATTCTTCGGCACGAACGTCGTCGCACCCGAGCGCACAGCGGCGATCGCCGGCTGCGCCATGGTCTTGGCGTCGACGTACCATTGGTCGGTCAGGAACGGCTCGATCACCACGCCCGAACGGTCGCCATGCGGCACCATGTGGACGTTGGGCTCGATCTTCTCCAGGAAGCCGAAATCGTCGAGCCGCTGCACGATGATTTTTCGCGCGGCGAAGCGGTCGGTGCCTTCCATCTCGTCGGCGAATTCATGCGCGCCTTCGGGGAGGCCTTCGAGATACGCACTGTTGTCGGCGATCGAGATATTGCCCTCGATGTCGAGCACGCTGATCTGCGGCAGATGGTGACGCTTGCCGACCTCGAAGTCGTTGAAGTCGTGCGCCGGCGTGATCTTCACCGCGCCCGAGCCCTTCTCGGGATCGGAGTACTCGTCGCCGACGATCGGAATCCGGCGGCCGACCAGCGGCAGGATAACGTGCTTGCCGATCAGGTGCGTGTAGCGCTCGTCTTCCGGGTTCACCGCCACCGCGGTGTCGCCCAGCATCGTCTCGGGCCGCGTGGTGGCGACGACGATGAAGCTCGACGGATCGGCCGGATTGAAGGTCTTGCCTTCGATCGGATAGCGCAGGTGCCAGAGATTGCCCTTCACTTCGATCTGCTGAACTTCGAGATCGGAGATCGCAGTCAGCAGCTTCGGGTCCCAATTGACCAGCCGCTTGTCCTTGTAGATCAGGCCCTGGCGGTGCAGCTCGACGAACACCTTGACGACGGCGCGCGACAGCCCCTCGTCCATGGTGAAGCGCTCGCGCGACCAGTCGCACGACGCACCCAGCCGCTTGAGCTGGTTGACGATGACGCCGCCGCTCTCGGCCTTCCACTGCCAGACGCGCTCGAGAAACTTGGCGCGGCCCATATCGCGGCGACCCGGCTCCTGCCGCTCCATCAGCTGGCGCTCGACCACCATCTGGGTGGCGATGCCGGCGTGGTCCGTGCCGGGCTGCCACAGCACGTCGCGGCCTCGCATCCGCTCGAACCGGCACAGGATGTCCTGCAGCGTGTTATTGAGGGCGTGGCCCATGTGCAGCGAGCCGGTGACGTTCGGCGGCGGGATCACGATCGAATACGGTTCGGCATCGCGGCGGTCGGGCCGCCCGGCCTTGAAGGCGTCGGCTTCGTCCCAGGCGCGCGCGATACGGCCTTCGATGTCGGCGGGCTGGTAGGTTTTCTCGATCATGGCCATGCAATCAAAATTGGCGCGTGCCGGCAGCGGACGCGTCTGGTAGCGGCTAGAAACCTTTCGGAGCGCCGCAAGTCAACGGCGCAGGTCAACCGCGCAGGCTCGCAGCACAGGACGAAGCCGCCGGCTGGCCGATGGGCGGCCCCGGCAATCTTCGCAACAGTGACGCTCTCGCCTAGCGGCCGCGCGAAACCCGCTCGATTTCCCGGCGGACAATCCGCTCGACCAAGGTCGGCAGATTGTCGTCGAGCCAGGACTTCAGCATCGGCCGGAGCATCTCCTTGACGAGATCCTCGAGCGTGCGGGCATTGTTGCTGAGCACGGTGTTGGCGAGCGAATTGAAGGCGGATTCGACAGCCGACATGGTGGCGTTCGACATGATCGGGGTCTGTGGCTCCTCGGACCATGCGGCCTGCGGCGAGAGGTTCTGATTCACAGGCTCGGGGGTGCGAGGTTCGGGTTGGCGCTGATCCTGCGGGCGCTGTTCCTGAGCACGCGGCTTCGGCGCGGCTTCGGCGAATTCAAGATCGTCGGCGAGCGGCTTGTGGAATTGCGCGTGCGGCAGCGGCGTCGGCGCGGGAACCGGTTCAGGCTCGGGCAAAGCCATCTCGTCGGTCAATTCCAGCACATCGCCGTCCGGCCGCGGCGGGCGCACCTCTTCTTCCGAGGTTGCCGCATCGAGACCGGCGAGCAGCGCGTCGATATCATCTTGGCTATTGCTTTCGGCAGCCGGCGGCGGAGCGGGCACGGGCTTCGGCGCAGTCGGCTTCGGCGCAACGACTTGCGGGGGGGCTGGTGGTGGGGTCATGGCCGCGGGCTTGCTCGGCGGAGGAGCCGCTTTCGGCGGCTCGGGCTTCGGAGCGACAGCGGCGACCGGCTTCACCGTGTTCGCAGGCTTGGCTTCGTCATCCGCGATGATTCGGCGGATCGACGCGAGAATCTCCTCCATCGAGGGCTCTTGGGCCTTTGCAGGCTGCGACATCTCCGACTCCACATCATCACGCCGTTGTCGGCGTTGTACACCAAGCGCTGCAGGATTGCCCAATTCCGGATCGACGCGCGCGACTTTCAATCACGAACGCCCGAGTTGTCCCCAGCAGAAGTGCCTGCCGCGGACATCCTCGTTCGTCAGCAATTGGCCTGCAATGCGAATGCGCAGTAACGCGAATCGCCCGCAATCATCGATGATACGCTACGGCACAGCGCGAACGGCTGGCAAGGAACGGATAGCTTGAACAAAGAAGTCCGGGACGCCGACGGCAAAACAAACGATGCCGAAAAACCAGCGCAGTTCACCCGGCCGATGCGCCGATCGGCGCATCGCCACCGAACCGATCAGCGGCCGTCCGGCGTGCGCACACCGATCCAGGAGTCGCGGACCTGATGATAGTGGACGCTGGGGTCGTAGACCTCGGTCTTGAGGTTGAGGACCTGCGGCGACAGCCGGCCGACCGCGTTCAGCACCGCGTAGGACGCGACGACACGGTCGTGCTGCGCGGTGACCAGCGATACCCGGGCATTCACCAGGGCCTGCTGCGCGTTCAGCACGTCGAGCGTGGTGCGCTGCCCTGCCCGCGCCTCTTCGCGCACGCCATTGAGCGCGATCTCAGAGGCCTTCACCTGCGCCTGGGCAGAAGCCACCTGCGCGCGGCCGGCCTGCAACTGGCCCCAGGCCTGCACGACCGTGGCGCGAGCCTGATCCCGGACCTGTTCGAGGTTGAGACGCTGCTGTGCCAACGACTCTTTCGACTGCCGGATCAGCGCGTATTCGGCGCCCCCCTGATAGATCGGCACCGTGACCTGGGCGAGCGCCGAAGCGGTGAACTGACGCGGCGTGGTGATGGACTGCTCGTAGCCCTGCTGGGCATTGGCCTGCAGCGTCACCACCGGGAACAGCGCGCCCTCATTGATCTTCACGTTGAGAAAGCTGACGTCGATGCCGAACATTGCCGCGGTGACGTTCGGATTTTGCGTCAGGCCGAGTTCAACGGCCTGCGCCAGAGTGGACGGCAGGAACCGGTCGACCGGCGAACCCGGCGCCAGCGCGGTCGGCTCGCTGCCGATGATGCGCCGGAAGTTTGCCCGCGTGGTGGTGAGATTGGATTCGGCGGTGAGCAGCTGGGTGTTGCCGGCCGCAAGCTGCGCCTGCGACTGCGCGACGTCGGTGCGGGTAACCTCGCCGACATTGAAGCGATCGTTGGTCTGCTTCAGGGTCTGTTCGAGCACGCGGACGTTGGACTTTTGCACCTCGACCGTGGCCGAGTCGCGCAGATAGTCCATGTAGACCGTCGCGGCAGCGAGCAACACCGATTGCTCGAGCACGCGCAACCCCTCACGCGCCGATGACACCTGACTCTCGGCCGCGCGGGTGCGGTTGGCTGTCTGATTGCCGTTGAACAGCGTCTGCGACGCGGTGATGCCGACGGCACGAGGATAGTTGCTGCCGTTGAGATGGATGTTGTTACCGCCGACCACCGAATTGACGTCGGTGTACTGATAGCCGCCGCTCGCTGTGATCGATACCTTCGGCCGATAGCCGGACAGCGCCTGCGGCACCGACTCGTCGGTCGAGCGGACCGAGGCGCGTTGGGCATTGAGTTGCGGATTGGTCTGGTAAGCGCGGATCAGCGCCGCTTCGATGGTATCGGCCAGCACGGGCACCGGTCCCAGACACGCCAGAATAAGCCCGGCGGTGGCGAGGCCCGAGAAGCGCTTCATCCGATTCATACTCGAGGTCCAATCTGCATTTACTAAGCCGAACGGCCTGCGCCATACAACGCGACGTGCAGGGGCCGACGTGAGTCCACGCTCACCATAAGGCAGCCCAAGCGGCTAAGGAACCACCCGCTGGATCAGGATGAGCGAAACTTATTCGCTGGGACCTCTAAGCCACACTTCTGATATGACACGCAAAAATGGCCCCGGCGGAACGCCGTGAGGGTCGTGTTCGGGCGGACTGCCCGAGCCAGGGAGGGCCGCTTGTTGTGGGCGGGCGGCCTTAAAATACGAACGCCGGCGCGCGATGCAGGCCCGGCAACACCGGCACCGATGTGTCAAACAGCACACGAGGACCGAAATCGTGGGGTGACCGGGTGACAACGGTAGCCTTCTGCGGGCGGGTCATTGCGAACACCCCGACCAGGCGACCACCTGGCTTGAGCTGCTCATACAGCCTCACCGGCTCGATCTCGGTCGCACCATTCAGCATGATGACGTCGTACGGGCCGTCAGCGGGAACCCCGTCCGTGTTCGGCGCGACCCGCACGGAAATGTCGCCGAGGCCGAGCGCGTTAAGCGTTTCGCTGGCACGCGCGGCGATCTCCGGGTCGTCGACGGTCGTGACAACCGAGGCGCCGAGCTTAGCCACCAGGGCCGCCATATAGCCGGTCGCGCCGCCCACGATCAGCACACGGTCGCCCTGCGCGATATTCGCTTCCTGCAGCATCCGGGCCGTGACGGTTGGATTGAGGATGACGTGGCGGTAGTCGCCCTTGCCGCCAAGATCGATGTCCTGATCGAGGTAGGCCAGCGACTGCTGCCCCTCACCGACGAACAGCTCGCGCGGAACCAGCCGCATCGCGTCGATGATCCGCCAGTCGGTCACGCTGTGCGGCCGAATCTGACCATCGACCATGTTCAGGCGAGCGCGCGCGAAATCCGACATCAGTGTTTCCTTGGAGTGAAGCCGCGCCATCCATGATGCAACGCGGCTGAAAACGCAACATCCGGGGAGCCCGCGACCACCGTGCTCAATCCCCTTTCTATTCGGCAATCCACGCTGCCCCCGCAAGATATGGTGCCGCGGCCGACAAAGCTGTCGTCCGCCATTCACGAAGCGTGGATTTCCCCTTCCCATCCCCGAATGGCTTTGTTATACGCACCCCGCGAAGCAAGCTTCGCGCTCGTTCCCTGGTAGCTCAGTGGTAGAGCAACCGGCTGTTAACCGGTTGGTCGCTGGTTCGAATCCGGCCCGGGGAGCCATTTAATTTTCGGCCGTCAGCGGCCGGTTCACCTTCCACCTCATTCACATCGAACAATCGCCGGAGATGCGACCAAGTTGTCGCTCGTGCCCGCTGTCGTTCGACCGCTACGCCGTCGCATGGCCGGGCTCGTCCCGGCCGTCCACGTCATTGCAGCACTCCGTCAGCAAGGCTGGGATGCCAGGCACAAGGCCCGGGCATCCCACGCTGAGACGGTGCGCGCCTTCGGCGATTACGGCTGCTTTGCGGAGCTCGACGAGTTCGATTTTGGCAGAGAGGAGACGCGGCACTTGCCGCGTTTGTCGGCGCGGCCCTTGCCGTCGCAGGGCTTGGCGGGCGCCTCGGCGACCTGCTCGGGTCCGAGCAGGATCGCCCGCGCTTCGGCCGGCACCACCACCACGCCGAGCACGGTCGCTTCGCGGGATCCGCTGCGCCAATCCCAGGGCGGGATGAACGCTCCGGCCCACAATCCGGAGCGCGCTTGCCGGGCGACCGCCTCCGGCTTTTCGGCGTGGCGGGTGTGGCGGGTGAACGCCATCGCCCAGCCGGCACCCGCCATCCACTCCTCGACCGTCTCGGACTCGACTTGGCAGGTGGCCAGCTTCTGTCCTTCGTCGTCGGCGCCTGCGACCTTGCAGGTCCAGGACTTGTCGCCGAAACGCCGGGCCAGCTCGTCGCGCGCGGCGATGCCGCAACTGAAGCGATCGCCCTTGGCGTCGAAACAGAGCTGATCGAGCTCGGGGGCGTCGATGCCCAGCAGCCGAAGCTTTGCGCCGCTGATCTCGACCGTGTCGCCGTCCAGCACGCGCGGAACGCCGACGATCTCGACATTGTCCTTGCCGGGCAGGCAGACATATTGCGTGTTGCGCATCCCGAGACACCTTGCGGCGCCCGGGGCGAAGTCGATCTTCACGCCGACCAGCCGCGAGGTGCCATAAGGGCCGCGATCATTGACCCGAATGCCGCAGGTGCGGCCGTTGGCCGGGTTGGTGACCATGACGGTGGTGCCGAGCGGGTAATCGTGCGACGCCGCGGTCAGTTCATGGCGTGTGAGCGGCTCGCCGCTCGCCGTCCGGGTTCCGATCGAATACATCGAGGCGAGAACCTCGGTGCCGAGACCGCATTTGTTGGTCTTGTGCACATAACGATGCACGGTATGCCAACCGCCGGCTTCGGCCTGGCCGCCGACGATACAGACCGCCGCTGCCATCACGGCGCAGCGCATCAGGCCCCATAGACGTCGCATCACATCGATCTCTCCGCGACGCACCCTCTAACACAGTCTTCCGGAGAATTGGACCCCGGCCCGTGCAGCAGCGGCGCGACAAAACAGCGATGCGGAACTGACGCTGAACGCGAGCTGAAAGCGCGCCGCGGTTTCAGTTTCGCAATTCGGCCGACGCCGCCCTCCTACCATTGCCGCCCTGCCCCGAACTGGTCGGTCGCAGCCGGACGGAAATAGCTTTGCGTGACCGCCGAGACCAGATTGATGGCGATGCAGATTGCGATCAGGATGCCGGCGAAGCGGCGCGCCTCGATCCGCGCCGACAGATACAGCACGTAGAATGGCAGCACGAAAATCAGATAGCGCTGCGCCGGCCGACTGAACGACAGCACCAGCACGAACAGCACGATCGCGGCGATCATCGCGTAGTCCCGCAGCCTCTGCGGCTTGTTGCACAGGCTGAGGACGAATACGGCGAACAAAGCGGCGAGACCGACGCCGGACACGCCGCTGCCGATCCAGCGATCGAACGGCCCGAAATTCATCTCGCCGCTGGACGGCGGCAGCACCGCGCCGGCGAGCGCGGCAAGGCCGATGATGGCGAGCTTGACGATGCGGCCCGACGCCGCCGGGGAATTCTGCGACAACGCACTCTGCAGCGAAAACGGCATCGCCAGCAGCGCGAGAAAACCACCATAGTGCACGATGTTAGTAAAGACGTGCCGTGCAGTCAGACCATGCTCGGTCACCCATTTCGGCGACGTCAGCCAGAACCCGAAGGCTCGAAACACCGCGATGTTGTATGCAGCCAAAACGATGCCGGTGATCGCCAGCACGATGCCCAGCATCACGCCCCTGAAGGTGAGCGACTGCCGATCGGTCGGCGCCAGCACGATCAGCGGCAACAACAGCACGGCGTGATACTTGAGCGCCGCTGCGAAGGCGAACACGGCGGCACCTGTGAGCACCATCGCCATGCCCTGCGCGCGCCAGCAGATCGCGATGGCGGCGACCGCAAACGCCAGCGGCGGAAAATCCGCCGTGCCGCGGCCGGCGAATACCCAGATCAGCGGATTGAGCAGGATCACGGCTGGCAGCAACCAGCCGCCGAGCCGCGCCTGCGCGACGATGGCACGTAGCGCCGCGGCCAGCACCGCAAAGCCGATCAGCGACACCAGCCGGCAGCCCCACTCCGTGCCGATGCCGAGCGTTCGGGCCAGGGCCGATCCGACGGCGGATAGCACCAGCGTATTGGCATCCGACTCGAAGAACGCCTGCACCGCAGCGGCGTCGCCGGTTTGGAAGTAATGCGCGGCCGCGTTGAACGCGCTCTCCTGGTTGACGAACGGCAGCCACAGCGTCGCGAGATGCGCGACGACGATGGCGCCCACGACAAGGCTGCCAACGATTCTCGAGGACGACTGGTCTTGCACGGTGCCCGACAGCGACATGAGCTTCGGCTTACCAACTCCGGCCCAGCCGCACAAGTAATCGCCGGGTACCGATGGCCGCCGGTCGCGTCGCGGCGATGATCAGTCGGCGCCGCCGCGGCTCGTTGCCGACGGCCAGCTCTGCTACTTGTTGCGAGCTGTCCCCAGCTGCGATGATTCTGTCGTCAGCATCCTGTCAGCCGTGCGCTGCCAAGATGCGGCGCGAGATCGCGGCGCTCATTCCCGTGGCGCCAGACCTCGCGCCTTCCCGCAACTTCGGCCACCGCGAGGTGGCCGCTTATTTTCTGAGCAGCGCGGCGTTGGCCGGCCACTGATCCTCGCAGTTAAATCGAATTGTCGCGTCGGCGTTGAAGGCGCTGATTTGCTGCAACTACGCGCCTCACGCCGCTGTGATTCAACCATGCTGCGGTGCCGGAACAAGTCTCTGTGGACCACGTTTCGCTGACATCGAATTCGACGTCTGTGGACGTCAAGCACAGGGAGAACTACCCGATGATTCGCACCATTGCTCTTGCCGCCGTGGCGGCCACCGTTGCGTTGTCTGCCGCTTCGCCGGCTTCGGCGCAGCAGCGCGTCAAGCACATGAAGAACACCACCGTCAACTCGCAGATGGATCCGAACTACCGCTACGACGCCCAGGCTCGCTACGTCGAGCGTGACCAGTGGGGCAGCGGTTGGCGCGACAGCAACGCCGCGTTCTGGCCGGCTGATGTCGCCGCCGGCGTGGTCGGCGGTGCGGTTGGCGCCGCCGGCGCCATCGCCACCGCGCCGTTCCGCGCCGCGGCTGACGCGGAGTATGGCTGGAACGAGCCCTATGGCTGGAATCAGCAGTACGGATGGAACCAGCAGACCTACGCGCAGCGCAACGGCTTTGTCTGCCAGCCGGGCACGACCTTCCGCGGCGGTGACGGCCTGATGCATCTCTGCCAGTAACAGCATCGTCGAAGACAATGAAAGCCGCTCCCTTAGGAGCGGCTTTTTTCTTGCGCGTCCGATTCGTTGGCTTGCATGATCGTCCCTCGATCGTACGGGCGCGCGCAGTCGCGCAGGAACTTCGTTTCGTTAAACGGAAAGATGCGCGCCTGACGCGACGAGTTCGGTTCCGACGACCTGCTAAACCGGGGAAAAGCTAAAATTTGAGCGATCGGCTCAACCTGACGCCAAACTGAATACGGCACAGTGCGGCTCGACAGGGAGCCGACCAATGAGTGAAGCCGAGTACAAGCGCCTGCTGGACGACATCAGCGATGCGTTCGCCGAATCCGGCCAGGACAATGAGCGTCAGCCCGCGCTGGTGACGCCAATGCGCCGGGCCGCCAATGACAATCAGATCGAGTGGCCGCTGCTGCCCTTCCCGACCGGCTGGCACGCCTCCTGAGCCGGCCCGGCCGCTTCGTGATGGCGGCTGTGAATTCACGCGATGCGCCATCGGGCGGAAAGAACGCCCCAGTTGCCTAACCGCCGGATCGCCTATAGAAGGTCGCCCGTTGGGGCCACGTGGCGGAGTGGTTACGCAACGGTCTGCAAAACCGTGTACACCAGTTCAATTCTGGTCGTGGCCTCCAACCAGTTTTCGCGCGCCATGCGCGCTTCCCCCCCCCTCCTCAATGAGCTTCCCGGCCGCGTTGGCCGCGTCCTGGACCTGGGCGCGTCGGCGGAACACCTGCCATTAATTCGGGTTGATCCTCGCTGCCATTAGGCGCAAAGAGGTTTCGCCGGCATGATGTTCAACTTTGGATTGCGGATCGGCGCAGCCCTGCTCTTCACCAGCCTTGGTGCTACCTTTGCTACTGCGGCTCCGGCCGCAAAGCTGACCCCCGACGCCATCAATGCGGCGACGCTGACGGGCGCCAAGCTCGAGGGCGACGAGCCGAGCGCGCTCGGCGTCCGCGTTCAGGTGCTGCTCGACCGCGAGCATTTCTCGCCGGGTGAGATCGATGGCCGGCTCGGCGAAAACGCCAAGAAGGCACTGCGCGCCTATGCCGAGGCGCAGCAGCTGCCGAGCAGTGACGCCCTCACCGCCGAGCTGTGGGGCAAGCTGGCGGCCGACAGCCGACCAGTTCTGACGCGCTATACGCTGACCAAGAAGGACGTCGGTGGCCCGTTCCTGAAGAAGCTGCCCGCCAAGATGGAGGCGATGAAGAGCCTGCCGCGGCTCGGCTACACCAGCGCCCGGGAAGCGCTCGCGGAAAAATTCCACATGAGCCAGGGCCTGCTCGCGGCGCTCAATCCCGGCCAGCGCTTCAAGCGCGCCGGCGAGACCATCACGGTGGTCGACGTCGCGCCGGCAACGCCGGACACCGTCGAGGCACAGCGCCTCGAGGTCGACAAGACGCGGCAGACCGTCAAGGCGTTCGACGCCACGGGCCGGCTGATTGCGTTCTATCCGGCGACCGTCGGCAGCGAGGACAAGCCGTCGCCGTCCGGCACGCTGAAGGTCACCGACGTCAGCCCCAACCCGACCTATGGCTACAATCCAGACTACAAGTTCAAAGGCATCAAATCGAAGAAGCCGTTCGAGATCAAGCCAGGGCCGAACAATCCGGTCGGCACGATGTGGATCGGGCTGTCCGAGCAAGGCTACGGCATCCACGGCACGCCGGAGCCGAGCCACGTCTCCAAGGCCGAGTCGCACGGCTGCGTCCGCCTCACCAATTGGGACGCGCAGCGCATCGCCGCACTGGTCGGCAAAGGCACCCCGGTCGAGTTCATCGACGCGCTGCGCTGATGCGCAAGCCGGCGCGGACCTATCCGGTCACGCCCGACGGGCGCTACTTCGTGGTGCGAGGCCGGCTGTGGCGATGCGCCGATCCGTCATTGGCCGAAGACGACAAGGCGGCGCTGGTCTCGGCATTGATGGCCGCACGCCGCGCGGTGAAGACCGCCAAGACCGCCGAAGACCCGGCCGCCGAGGCCAAAGCGCACCGCGCCGTCGACGCCGCCAAGCGCAAGCTCGGCGAGCGCGGCCCGGTGTGGTGGACGGATAGCGCCCCGGACTACAACCGGCACATGGCGAAGAACTCACCGTATGCGGAGTGGTACGCGGCGTTGGCGGCTAACGACGGAACGTGAAAGCGGGCGATTACTATCGATTTTGGCCGGCCTGCATGTAGGCCGTCATTGCGAGGAGCGAAGCGACGAAGCAATCCAGCCCGGTGCACTGGGCCCCTGGATTGCTTCGCTGCGCTCGCAATGACGAGACGCTACCCCCGCTTCTTCCGCCGCCAGTCCTTCTTCTTCGGCTTCGGCGCCAGCGCGGGCAGTTCGGCCTGCACTTCGCGAAAGCGCGCCAGCATGCGGTCAAAGGCGGCGAGCAACACCGTCTCGATGTCCGGGCGTTTCTGCAGCCGGCTGAGCAACAGCGCGGCGGCTTCGAGGGTCGACAGGCCATCGCGGCGCGGCTCTTTGCGCAGCTTGCCGTAGCGGGACGGCGCCTGCGGATCGAGGATCACGCGCTGGCATTTCAGCATCCAGGCGTTCCGCCACCACAGCGCCTTGGCCTGGCTCCAGGTGCCGTCGAGCAGGATGACGCCTTCGATGTCGCGCAGGATGGCGTCCTGATGCGGCTCGGCTTCGCCCTTGCGGTCGATCGCGACGATCTCGCGGTTCTGCGTCAGCTCGGCGGCGCGCGCCGAGCCGAGATACAGCACCGCCCAGCGCGACGGGTCATGCACCGGCCGCCCGAGCGCCTTGGACAGGCTCGGCCAGGACAGCCCGACCTTGACCACCGCATCCTTGAAATGCTGCGCGGTGAGCCGCGCGGTGCCGAGCGCGCGGTCCTGCTCCTGCGGATGCTGCAGGATCAACAGCTGGACCTTGCTTTTGAGCGGCTCGACGCTATCGCAGATGCAGAGCGGCTGCGGCTTGCCGCAACGCGGGCACTCCGGAATGACTTCGCCGAGCGGCGCGTCGTCGGAGACGGGATCGATCATCGTGCTTACTCCGCCGGCTGTGCGACCGGCGCGCGATCGCGCCGCCGCCGCATCCGGTCGATCAACAGATAGATCACCGGCGTCGTGTACAGCGTCAAAATCTGCGACACGAACAGCCCGCCGATGATGGTGATGCCGAGCGGCCGGCGCAGCTCGGTGCCCGGCCCGACCGCCACCACCAGCGGGATCGCGGCGAACAGCGCCGCCAGCGTCGTCATCAGGATCGGCCGGAAGCGGACAATGCAGGCCTCGTAGATCGCGTCCGCGGACGACATGCCGCGCACGCGTTCGGCCTCCAGCGCAAAGTCCACCATCATGATTCCGTTCTTCTTGACGATGCCGATCAGCATGATGATGCCGACGAACGCGATCACCGTCAGCTGCGTGCCGGTCACCTGCAGCGCCAGCAGCGCGCCGAGCCCCGCCGACGGCAACGTCGAAATGATCGTCAGCGGGTGCGCCAGGCTCTCGTAGAGCACGCCGAGCACGATGTACATCGCAATCAGCGCCGCCAGGATCAGCAGCGGCTGCTTGCTCGACGTCGCGCTGAAATCGCCGGCATTGCCGTCGAACGAGCCGCGGATGCCTTCGGGCATGTGCAGCTCGTTGACCGCCTGCTGAATGTTGGCGGTCGCGACCTGCAGCGGCACGTCCGGCATCAGGTTGAACGACACCGTGGTCGAGGGGATCGACTGCGAGTGATACACCGCGAGCGGCGACAGCCCGCGCCTCGCGTGCACCACCGCCGACAGCGGCACCTGCGCGCCGTCATTGCCGGCGACGAAGATGCGCTCGAGATCGGTCGGATCGTTCTGGAATTTCGGGTCGATCTCCAGCACCACCTGATATTGGTTGCGCTGGGTGTAGATCGTGGCGATCTGGCGCTGCGAGAAGGCGTTATTCAGCGCGTTGTCGATGTCCTGCACGGCGACGCCGAGCCGCGACGCCATGTTGCGGTCGATCGACAGCGTCAGCTCGAGGCCGCCATCGTCGCGGTCGCTGGAAATGTCGGTGATGCCCTCGACGGTCTGCATCCGCTTGGCGACGATCGGCGCCCATTTCTGCAACAGATCGAGGTCGGTGCTGGTGATCGTGTACTGATAGTCGGAATCGCTTTGCCGGCCGCCGGCGCGCAGATCCTGCGCGGCGAACATGAACAGGCGGATGCCCGCGACCTTGCCGAGTTCGCGGCGAAGCCGATCGATCACCTGCTGCGTGGTGGCGCCGCGCTCCTCGGTCGGCTTGAGATTGATGAACATCGTGCCGCGATTGGAGCCACCGCCCCCCGGCCCACCGCCGCCGCCCAGCACCGAGCCGACGCCGGCGACCGCCGGATCGGCCATCACGATGTCGGCGATTTGCTCCTGCAGCTTCCGCATCGACTGGAAGGAGACGTCCGCCGACGCCCGCGTCGAGCCGATCACGAAGCCGGAATCGTCGATCGGGAAATAGCCCTTCGGGACCTTGACGTAGAGCGTCACAGTCAGCGCGATGGTGGCGAAGAACACCAGCATGGTCAGCCCGGGAAAACCGAGCACCGCGCGGAGAGTCCAGGCGTAGAAGGCGACCAAGCGGCCGAGCGTGCCTTCGACGACGCGGTCGTACCAGCGCGGCTTGCGCTCGGCGGTCTCGGGTTTGATGAAATGCGCGCAAATCATCGGCGTGACCGTCAGCGACACCACCGTCGACACGGCGATGGCGAAGGTCAGCGTCAGCGAGAATTCGCGCAGCAGCCGGCCGACGATGCCGTCCATGAAGATCAGCGGCGCGAACGCGGCGACCAGCGACAGGCTGATCGACAGCACGGTGAAGCCGATCTGACGCGCGCCGTCGAGCGCCGCCTGCATCGGCGCCATGCCGTGCTCGAGATTGCGATACATGTTCTCGATCATCACGATCGCGTCGTCGACCACGAAGCCGACCGCGATCGCCAACGCCATCAGCGACAGGTTGTTGATCGAGAACCCGACCAGCCACATCCCGGCGCAGGTGCCGGCCAGCGCCAGCGGCACCGAGACGCCGGCCGCGATGGTCGGCGTCAGCCGGCGCAGGAAGGTCAGCACCACCACCATCACCAGCACCGCGGTGGCAAGCAGCGTCCACAGCATGTCGTCGACGCTGGCGCGGATCGTGCCGGTGCGGTCGGTCACCACCGAGATCTCGACCGCGGCCGGCATCCATTTTTTCAGCTCGGGCAGCAGAGCTTTGACCCGGTCGACGGTGTCGATGACGTTGGCGTCGCCCTGCTTGGTGATCTGGATCAGCACCGCCGGCTGCTTGTTGTACCAGGCGATCTGCCGGCTGTTGCGGGTGGCGTCGGAGACGGTGGCGACGTCGGACAATCGCAGCGAATTGCCGTTGGTGCTCTTGATGACGATGTCGCGGAATTCCGCCGCGGTGCGCATCTGCTTGTTGGTCGAGATCGTCTCGCTCTGGCGGCCGCCGTCGAACATCCCGACCGGCCCGAGCGCATTGGCGTTGACGATGGCGGCGCGGACGTCGTCGGTCGCGATTCCGGCATTCGACAGCGCCACCGGATTGAGCGCGATCCGCACCGCAGGCTGGTCGGCGCCCGACACCGTGACGTCGCCGACACCCGGCACCTGCGAGATACGCTGCGCCAGCACGGTGTCGGCGACGTCGTAGATCGCGCTCGCCGGCATCGTCTTAGAGGTCAGCGCCAGGATGTAGACCGGCGCCGCCGCCGAGTTGAACTTGCGGAATTTCGGCAGCGTCGGCAGGTCGGTCGGCAGGTCGCTGATCGACGCGTTGATGGCGGCCTGCACGTCGCGCGCAGCTTTGTCGATGTTGCGGCCGAGCGCGAATTGCAGCTGAATCCGAGTGGTGCCGAGCGAACTGGTCGAGGTGATCTGCGACAGCCCGGCGATCTCGCCGAGCCGCCGCTCCAGCGGCGCCGCCACTGTCGCCGCCATCACCGACGGCGCCGCGCCGGGCCGCGACGCGGTGACCATCACCATCGGGAAATCGACATTGGGGATAGCCGCGACCGGCAGCGCCCCATAGGCGACGAGGCCGAGCAAAAACAGCCCGATCGCCAGCAGCGTGGTGCCGACCGGCCGCCGGATAAACGGCTCGGACATCGACGCCATCAGCGCGCCTCCCCCGGCCCGGCGAGCGGCGGCGACGGCGTTGCCGACGGCACCGGCGGCACCGCGCGTTCGAACCGCCGGTTGATGCGGTCGAGCGCCAGATAGATCACCGGCGTGGTGTACAGCGTCAGCAACTGGCTGAGCAGCAGGCCGCCGATGATCGAGATGCCGAGCGGAAACCGCAGCTCAGAACCGGTGCCGCTCTCCACTGCAAGCGGCAGCGCGCCGAACAGCGCCGCCAGCGTCGTCATCATGATCGGCCGGAAACGGAGCAAGCAAGCTTCGACGATCGCGTCATAGGACGACAGCCCGCGATGACGCTCGGCGTCGAGCGCGAAGTCGATCATCATGATGGCGTTCTTCTTGACGATGCCCATCAAGAGGATGATGCCGATCAATCCGATCACCGACAGGTCCTGCCCGAACAGCATCAGCGCCAGGATGGCGCCGACGCCGGCCGACGGCAGCGTCGACAGGATGGTGATCGGGTGGATGAAGCTCTCGTACAGCACGCCGAGCACGATGTAGATCGTCACCAGCGCAGCCAGGATCAGCCAGGGTTGGCCGGCCAGCGATTTTGAGAACTCCGCGGCGTCTCCATAGAACACACCCGCGATGCTGCCCGGCATGCCGATGCGCTGCTCGATCACCTTGATCTCGTCCACAGCCTCGCCCAATGAGGCGCCCGGCGCGAGGTTGAAACTGAGCGCGACCGAGGGGAATTGTGCCTGGTGCGAGATCGCCAGCGGCGCCGTGGCCCGCTTCAGCTCCGCCACCGCCGAGATCGGAACCTGCGCGCCGCCGGTGCCGGGCACGTAGAGTTTCGACAGGATCGACGGATCCTTCTGATACATCGGCAACGCTTCGAGCACGACGCGATACTGGTTGGCCTGGCCGTAGATCGTGGATATCTGCCGCTGCGCGAAGGCGTCATTGAGGGTGTCGTTGACCGCCTGAACGCTGACGCCGAGCTGCCCGGCGCGCTGCCGGTTGATGTCGAGCGCGGCGCGCAGTCCGCCCTCCTGCGCCTCGGACGACACGTCCCGGAACAGCGGATCGCGGCGCAGTTCGGCGACCAGCTTGTCGGCCCATTGCGACAGCAGCGCCGCATCGGTCGCGGTCAGCGTGTACTGATATTGCGAGCGGCTGGCCTGGGTCGAGATCTGCACGTCCTGCACGGCCTGGAAGTACACGGTCATGCCCGGGATCGACGCCACCCGCTGTTTCAGCCGCTCGATCACGGCGCCGACGTCGTCCTTGCGCTGCCCGCGCGGCTTCAGCGTCATCACCAGCCGGCCGACATTCGGCGTCGGATTGACCGAGCCCGCGCCGACCACCGAAACCACGCCGATGACGTCGGGATCTGCCTTGATCGCAGCGGCGGCCTCGCTCTGCCGCGCCTGCATTTCGGCAAAGGAGACGTCCTGCCCGGCCTGTGTCACCGCGGTGATCGAGGCCGTATCCTGCAGCGGCAGGAAGCCTTTCGGGGCGATCGCATACAAGGCGAGCGTCGCCACGATGGTCAGGAACGTCACCACCAGCGTCGCCGGCTGATGCTTCAGCACCCACAGCAGGCTGCGGTGATAGGCGGCGGCGCCCGCGTCGATCCAGCGGCTGATCGTAGCCATTCCCGGGATCTGCCGCTCTTCATGCGTGTGCTTGAGCAGCCGCGAACACATCATCGGCGTCAGCGTCAGCGACACCACCGCCGACGTCACCACCGCGATGGTCAGCGTCAAGGCGAACTCCCGGAACATGCGGCCGACCAGGCCGGACATGAACAACAGCGGGATGAACACCGCGATCAGCGACATCGTCAGCGAGATCACGGTGAAGCCGATTTCGGAGGCGCCGGACAGCGCCGCCTGCATCGGGCTTTCGCCGTCTTCCATGTGCCGGACGATGTTCTCGATCATCACGATGGCGTCGTCGACCACGAAGCCGGTGCCGATCGTCAGCGCCATCAGCGACAGATTGTCGAGGCTGAAGCCGGCGAAATACATCACGCCGAACGAGGTGATCAGCGACAGCGGCAGCGCCACGCCGGCGATGATGGTGGCCCGCATCGAGCGCAGGAACAGCAAGACGACCAGCGTCACCAGGCCGACGCTGAGCAACAGCGTGAACTGCACGTCGTGAACCGAGGCGCGGATGGTTTCGGTGCGGTCGCTGACCACGGTGAGCTTGACGCCGGCCGGCACCACACGCTGCAGCTTGGGGATCTCGGCGCTGATGCCGCGCACCACCTCGATGACGTTGGCGCCCGGTTGGCGTTGGATATCGAGGATCACGGCCGGTTCGCCCTGATACCAGGCGCCGGTGAACTTGTTCTCCAGTCCATCGATGATTTCGGCGACGTCGCCGATCGTCACCGGGGAGCCGTTGCGGTAGGCGACGATGATCGGCTTGTAGGCGTCCGCCGCGGCGATCTGATCGTTGGCAGCGATGGTATAGGCCTGCTGGGCGCCGTCGAGCGAGCCTTTCGGGCCGGACACGTTGGCACCGGCGATCGCCGTGCGCAGGTCTTCCATCGAGATGCCATAGGCGGCGAGCCGGGCGAGATCGGCCTGCACCCGCACCGCCGGCTTCAACCCGCCCAGCACCGATACGCGGCCGACCCCTGAGATCTGCGCCAGGCGCTGCGCCAGAATGGTGTCGGCAATGTCGCTCATCGCCCGCAGCGACGAGGTCGTCGAGGTCAGCGCTAGCGTGATCACCGGCGCATCCGCCGGGTTCACCTTGGCGTAAACCGGCGGGTACGGCAGGTTCTTCGGCAGGATGCCGGCGGCGGCGTTGATCGCTGCCTGGACGTCCTGGGTGGCGCCGTCGATGTCGCGGTTGAGGTCGAACTGCAGCTGAACCTGACTGACGCCGAAGGACGACGTCGAAGTCATCGCCGTCAGCGACGGAATCTGGCCCAGTTGCCGCTCGAGCGGCGCGGTGATCAGCGACGCCACCACGTCGGGACTGGCGCCCGGCAGCCGCGTCGTCACCTGCACGGTCGGGAAATCGACCTGCGGCAGCGCCGAGACGGGCAGCGACAGATATCCGAGCAAGCCGCCGATCAGCAGCGCCACGCCGAGCAGCGAGGTCGCGATCGGGCGCCGGATGAACGGCTCGGACACGCTCATGGCAGCAACCTCATGGCTGCGGGTTCAAATGTTGTCGGGATCCGGCGGGCGCTCACGGCGCCTTCGCCGACCCCGACGACTCATTGCCGGCCGGGGCGGCGCCTTGGTTGCCTGCACCCTGGCTGGCTCCACCGCCCTCGCCGCGGCGGCGCTTGCCTTGCTCGCCGGCATTATCGCTCTGCTTCTGGCCTTCGGCGCTCGGGCCACGCCGCCGCTTCTGCGGCGCGAGATCGACGCCCGGCACCTGGCTGGCGTCGCCGATCGCGACCTTGGCTCCCTCCGCCAGATTGGCGAAGCCGGTGGTGACGACGCGGTCGGCCGGAGTCAATCCGGTGGCGATCACCGCCTCGGTCTCGTTCTGCTGCGTCACCTTGATGGGCCGCGCGTGCACCACATTTTCCTGATCGATGACGTAGCTGAAGGTACCGGCGGGGCCGCGCTGCACTGCCGCCGTCGGAACCACCACGGCCTGGTTCAGCGTCTCGACCTTGAGACGGACGTTGACGAACTGCCCCGGCCACAGCTGATACTTGGCGTTGGGGAATTCAGCCTTCAACTTCACGGTGCCGGTGGTCTGGTCCACCTGGTTGTCGATTCCCTTCAATGTGCCGGTATCGACGACGGTGACGCCGTCATTGCCGAACACGTCCACCGGCAGCGCGCCTTGCGCCGCGGCGGCGTTGACGCGGACGATCTGCTGCTGCGGCAGGCTGAACCATACAGCGATCGGCTGCAGCTGCGTCAACACCACGATTCCGGTGGTGTCGGCTGCCTTGATGATGTTGCCCTTATCGACCTGGCGCAGGCCGGCGCGGCCGGAAATCGGCGCCACCACCTTGGTGTAGCTCAGCGTTGCTGCGGCGTTGTCGATCGCCGCCTGATCGGAGCGCACCTGCGCCTCGAGCTGTGCCACGGTCGCCTTCTGGGTGTCGGCCTGCTGCTTGGAGCCGGCGTTGGAGGCGGCGAGCTGCTGATAGCGCGTCAGGTCGATGCGGGCGTTGGCGAGTTGCGCCTCGTCCTGCGCCTTTTTGGCGACCGCCTGATCATACGCCGCTTGATAAATTACCGGGTCAATCTCAGCCAGCACGTCGCCGGCCTTGACGTCCTGGCCTTCGGTGAAGTTTACGGCGATCAGCTTGCCGTCGACCTGCGCGCGCACCGTGACCGTATTGAGCGCCCGCACCGAACCGACGCCGTCAAGATACACCGGCACGTCCTGCACCTTCGGCACCGCCGCCAGCACCGGCACCGCCATGTCGGGACGCGGGCCGCCGCGGCCGGTCGCCGCGGGCGGCTTGGTCTGGAAGGCGTTCCAGGCGATGTAGCCCAGTCCGCCGAGAATGATCGCGGTCACCAGCAGCGACACCAGCCGTCGCCGCATCCGCGACCCCACCTTTGGTTTGACGCCGGTGTCCATGCCGGACGCGTCGTTCGTGTCCGGCTTAAAGAGCATTGACCGGTCTTTCCATCCTCGGCTCCCAGCCGCCCCCGAGTGCCTGAAACAGGCTGACGATCGCCAGATAGCGCGCGAGCTGCGTCTGGATCAGCGTATCCTCAGCGGTAAATAGTGTCAGTTGCGTGTTGAGAACAGTGACGATATCGGCTGTGCCGGCGCGTAGTTGCTGCTCGGCGAGATTGAACGCGCGACGCGACGAGGCCACCGCAATGCGCTGCAGCCGCAGCCGCTCGGTGTTCTGCTTGATCGATTCCAGCGCGTTGTCGACATCCGCGAAGGCCGACACCACGGTCTTGCGATAGGTCTGCAGCAATTCATCCTGCTGCGCTTTGGTGAGGTCGAAATTGCCCTGGATGCGGCCGCCGTCGAAGATCGGCTGGGTCAGGCCTGCGGCGAGGCTGGAGAACGTCGCCTGCGGCGTGAAAAGCGAGGCCAGCACGGCGCTCTGATACCCGCCCTGCCCGGTGAGCTGAATGCTGGGAAAAAACTGCGCCCGCGCGCTGCCGACATTGGCGGTCGCGGCCGCGAGTTGCGCCTCCTGGCGGCGGATGTCCGGCCGCTGCGTGAGCAGATCCGACGGCAGCCCAGGCGTCACGCGCGGCGAGCCGAGCCGGTTCAGCGATCCGCCGACGATCTTGGCGCTTTCCGGCGGACGCGCCACCAGCGTCGCCAAGGTGTTCATGTTCTGCGCCAACGTCACCCGCAGCGGCGGCACCGCGGCGCGCTGGTTGGCCAGCACGCTCTCCTGCTGGGCAACGTCGAGATCGCTGCCGGTCCCGGCCGCCAGCCGCTGTTGGATCGCCCCGAGGATGCGCTCGGCGCTGGCGATGTTCTGCTGCGCGGTGCGAATGCGGTCCTGCGACGCCAGCACCTGGAAATACGCGTTGGCGACGCTGGCCATCGTGGTCAGCGCGACGGTGTCGCGGTCGAATCGATTCGCGGTCGCGGTTTCTTCGGCAGCAAGTGCTGCGTCGTGATTCTTCCCCCAGAAGTCGATCTCGTAACTGGCGCTCAGCGACGCCGAATAGGTCGAATAACGCCGCCCGGCGATGGTGGTGTTCTGGATGTTGCTGCCCGAAGTCTTGTTCTGAGACCCGCTGCTGTTGGCGGTGATCGAGGGCAGTAGCGCCGCGCCGGTGATGCGCGCCTGGGCATCGGCCTGCAGGATACGAGCAGTCGCCGCGGCAATGTCGAGATTAACGGTCTGGGCTTCTTCCATCAGCTGCGTCAGCTCGGCCGAGCGGAAGCCGCGCCACCAATCGAGCGCCGGCAGCCGCTCTGAAGCGGTTGTGGCGGCGGCTTTGTAGCGGACCGGCACGTCGAGCGCCGGGTCCGGCAGATCCTTGGTCAGGATGCAGCCGCCCGCCGAGACGGCGAGCGCCGACGCCGCCAGTAACCGCAGGGGAAGGCCGAAGGTGCGCAGCGCTGGGCTCATACAGGGCGCGACCCGTCCCCGGGCGCGGCGTATCGCCACGCACCTCGCGCCGGGATCAGCGGCAAATATTGCTTCCTGCCAGCCACTCGCAAACCACTCACCGAAAATGCTTTCTCAAGTCCATACGTATTGTAGCTGCCCAATCATTCGCCGCACAGGGCCGTCGGGTGACAGAATATTCCTGCCGATCGCCGTTCGCGGCTCGGCACAGACGAGATCGCCTTATTTGACGGGGATTTCCCTAACTTGACGTTCTACAGAGATGCAGCAAAGCTTACAAAGATTTCATCCGATCGTTGCCGCTGTAATTCGGCCCTGCCCGCAAGCGTTGTTCGGCGCAACAGTGCTGAAACTCCAGCGAAGGCCCGTCGTAGCTCGGGAACCAGTGGTGGGCTAAGGGGGCCTGGGAATGCGCGTCGCAGTTGTGGGAACGGGAATCGCCGGCAATGCCGCTGCATGGGCATTGTCATCGCGATACCCGGTGACGGTCTATGAGCGCGAACTGCGGCCCGGAGGCCACAGCCACACCGTCACGGTCGATTACGGCGGCACTGCGATCCCGGTCGACATCGGCTTCATTGTTTACAACCAGCTCAACTATCCCGAGCTCACCGCGCTGTTCACCCATCTCGGCGTCGAAACAGTGGAAAGCTGCATGAGCTTTGCGATGTCGGCCGACGGCGGGCGATTCGAATGGAAGGGCGGCGGCTCGAACTGGCTGGAAACCGCACGCGGCCTGTTCGCCCAGCGGCGCAACCTGCTGTCGCCGTCTTATCTGAAGATGCTGCGGCACATCCTGGTCTTCAATGAGCAGAGCGTCGCTGATTTCAAGTCGGGCGCCCTCGCCGGTCTGTCGCTCGGCGAGTATTTCCGCAGCCGTAAATACGCGCCGCGGTTACTGACCGACTATCTGGCGCCGATGGGCGCTGCGATCTGGTCGGCGCCGGCGCACGAGATCCTGGATTTCCCGGCCGAGAATTTCGTCGCCTTCTTCAACAACCATCGCCTGCTGCACTATGAACGCCCGATCTGGCGCACGGTGAAAGGCGGCAGCGCCCGCTACGTCGAGAAGCTGACCCAGGCTTTCGGCGACCAGCTGCGGCTCGGCGCCGCCGTCACCGGGATCGAGCGTACTGCGAAGGGGGTGATCGTCCGCGACAGCCTCGGCCATACCGACGTCTACGACCACGTCGTGATCGGCGCGCACAGCAACCAGGCGCTGGCCATGCTGAGCGACCCCAGCGAAGATGAGCGCGAAATACTCGGCAGTATCGACTACGCCCCCAACCTCGTCTATCTGCACCGCGATCCGCGGCTGATGCCCAAGCGCAAAAACGCCTGGGCGTCGTGGAATTTTCTGCGCTGGCAGCGCACGGACTCGCCGGTCAATGACGTTGCAGTCACTTATTGGATGAACCGGCTGCAGGGCATCGACCCGGACAAGCCGCTGTTCGTCAGCCTCAACCCGCCGTTCGCGCCGGACCCGGCCTTGACCTTCGGCCGTTACGACTGCGACCATCCGCAATACACCGCCAAGGCGTTCGCGGCGCAGCGCCGGATCGGCGAGATCCAGGGCCAGCGCCGCACCTGGTTCTGCGGCGCCTGGACCGGCTACGGCTTCCACGAGGACGGGCTGCGCTCCGGCCTCGCCGTCGCCGAGAATCTCGGCGCTCCGGTGCCGTGGCGCGGGCCGCCCACCGAGTTCAGCCAGGCGGCGGAATAAGCATGACGACACCCGGCGCCGACACGACCGCAGTGACGCCCGGCGAACCGGCGGCTGCGTTGTATGTCGGCGACGTGATGCATGCGCGGCTGAAGCCGATGGGGCATCGCTTCACCTACCGGGTGATGTCGCTGCTCATCGACCTCGACCGTCTCGCCGAGGCGGACAAAATGAGTCCACTGTTCGGCGTCAATCGCCGCGCGCTGTACAGCTTTGACGAGAAGGATCATGGCGATCGCGACGGCTCGTCGCTGCGCGCCTATGTCGATCGCTGCGCCAGCGCGCAGGATGTCGACCTCACCGGCGGCCGCGTGCTGCTGCTGACCTACCCGCGGCTGCTCGGCTACACTTTCAATCCGCTGTCGGTGTATTTTGCCTATGCGTCAAGCGGCCAGCTGGCGCTGGTGGTGTACGAGGTCCGCAACACCTTTGGGGACATCCACTCGTACGTGCTGCCCGTCCGTCCCGGCGAGCTCTCAGCCGCAGGGCTACGGCAGGCGCAGGACAAGCTGTTCTACGTCTCGCCCTTCATCGAGATGGCGATGCGCTATCACTTCCGCATCAGCCCGCCGGGCGACACGGTGAAGCTGCGCATTCTCGAGACCGACGCCGCCGGCCCTCTGCTCGCCGCCACCTTCAGCGGCCGCCGCCGGCCGCTGTCGACGGCGTCGCTGCTGAGCGCCTTCGCGTCCCTCCCGCTGATGACGCTGAAGGTGATGGCGGCGATCCATTGGGAAGCCTTGCGGCTTTGGATCAAGGGCGCGCGTTTGGTGCCACGTCCCGCTTCGCCGCCCTCAACCGGCTTTGCAGGCCGCGCTCGCGATGCTTATACTCCATAAGTCGTGAGCCCGGCGCTTCCATCCGTGCGGCCTGGGCCCTGGGATGGAACTGCAATGCGCGAGCTGGTGATACTGACCCCCGACAACGTTGACGCCGAGCTCGTGGGCTTGCCCCGCGTGGTGCGAATGGCGCTGGCCTTCGGCGCGCGGCTGCGTCGCGGCACGCTCGACGTCACCTTGCCCGACGGCCGCCGCTTCCGCATGGGCGGCGCCGAGCCGGGGCCGGCGGCGGAAATGCGTCTGCACAATTATGCGTTCGCCACCCGGCTGATCAACGGCGGCGACATCGGCATCGCCGAGGCCTATCTCAACGGAGACTGGGACACGCCGGATCTGACGCAGTTCCTGTATCTGTTCTGCGTCAACCACGAACTGATCCAGGCCATGCTCGGCGACAACCCGCTGATGCGGTTCGTCCAGATGGTCCGGCACTGGTTCAACCGCAACACCAAGCGGCAGGCGCGCAAGAACATCTACGCGCATTACGATATCGGCAACGCGTTCTATTCGGCCTGGCTCGATCCGAGCATGACCTATTCGTCGGCGCTGTTCGAGGATCACACCCACGACCTCACGGCCGCCCAGATCAACAAATATCAGCGGCTGGCGGAAGCGATCGACCTGCGGCCCGGCCAGACCGTGCTCGAAATCGGCTGCGGCTGGGGCGGCTTCGCCGAATACGCCGCCAAGAATTTCGACGCCCGCGTGGTCGGGCTGACGATCAGCAAGGAACAGCGTGACTTCGCCCAGGAGCGGATGCAGCGCGCCGGCCTTGCCGACAAGGTCGAAATCAAGCTGCAGGACTATCGCGACGAACGGGGTCAATACGACCGCATCGCCTCGATCGAGATGATCGAGGCCGTTGGCGAGCAGTTCTGGCCGAAATATTTCTCACAACTGCGCGACCGACTGCTGCCCGGCGGCCTTGTCGGCATCCAGGCCATTACCATCCAGGACCGCTTCTTCGACGCCTATCGCCGCGAGGTCGATTTCATTCAGCGCTACGTGTTCCCCGGCGGCATGCTGCCGTCGCCCGAAATCCTCAAATCGCTCGGCGAAAAATTCGGCGTCCCTGTCATCCGCGAGCGTATTTTTGGAGAAGATTATGCCAAGACGCTCGCGACCTGGAGAGACAATTTTCGTGCCGCCTGGCCGAACCTGACCTCGCAAGGCTTCGACGATCGCTTCCGCCGGCTGTGGGAATACTACCTCGCGTATTGCGAGGCCGGCTTCCTGTCGGGAAACATCGACGTCCGTCAGGTGGTGTTCGCAAAAGCGAACTGATCGCGCGTTCACCACGCTGCGCTCCGACTGCACGGCGATGCGGCAGGCTGCCTTGTCCCGCGCCGCCACCTCTCTTAGGTTGAGTGTCCGCAACCGCCCTCACGCTTTCGGACACCATGATCATCAAGAACGACGTCGTCGACGCGATCGGCAATACCCCCCTCATCAAGCTGAAGCGCGCGTCGGAGCAGACCGGCTGCACCATTCTCGGCAAGGCCGAATTCATGAACCCCGGCCAGTCGGTCAAGGACCGCGCGGCGCTGTTCATCATCAAGGATGCGGTGGCGCGCGGCGCGCTGCGCCCCGGCGGTGTGGTGGTTGAAGGCACTGCGGGCAATACCGGCATCGGGCTGGCGCTGGTCGCCAACGCGCTCGGTTTCCGTACCGTGATCGTGATTCCGAACACGCAGAGCCAGGAAAAGAAGGACATGTTGCGGCTGTGCGGAGCCGAGCTGATCGAAGTGCCGGCCGTGCCCTACGCCAATCCGAACAACTACGTGAAACTGTCGGGCCGGCTCGCCGAGCAACTCGCCAAGACCGAGCCGAACGGCGCGATCTGGGCCAATCAGTTCGACAATGTCGCCAACCGTCAGGCCCATATCGCCACCACGGCGCCGGAAATCTGGCAGCAGACCGACGGCAAGATCGACGGCTTCGTCGCCGCGGTGGGCTCCGGCGGCACGCTCGCCGGCGTCTCGATCGGCCTCAAGCAGTTCGATCCGCGGATCCGCGCCGTGCTGGCCGACCCGATGGGCTCGGCGCTGTACAACTACTACAAGCACGGCGCCCTGAAGTCGGAAGGCAGCTCGATCACCGAGGGCATCGGCCAGGGCCGCGTCACCGCAAATCTCGACGGCGCGATCGTCGACGATGCCTACCAGATCCCCGACGAGGAAGCGGTCGCGATCGTCTACGACCTGCTCGAACACGAAGGCCTCTGCCTCGGCGGCAGTAGCGGCATCAACATCGCCGGCGCCGTCCGCCTCGCCAAGGACCTCGGCCCCGGCCATACCATCGTGACCATCCTGTGCGACTACGGCAGCCGCTATCAGTCAAAACTGTTCAACCCGGATTTCATGCGCAGCAAGAACCTGCCGGTGCCGGAATGGATGGAGACCAAGAGCACGATCAGCCTGCCGTTCGCGGCGGTGTGAGCCCGTCGTAGCCTCGATGAAGCGAAGCGCAATCGAGGGCGAGCGGAGCGAATGGGTCGCTGACGTGTGAACGTCCGCGGACATCGTCCCGGATTTCGCTTCGCTCCATCCGGGCTACGGCGCTGTTCAACCCGGATTTCATGCGCAGCAAGAACCTACCGGTGCCGGAATGGATGGAGACGAAGAGCGCAATCAGCGTGCCGTTCGCGGCGGTGTGAGCCCGTCGTAGCCTCGATGAAGCGAAGCGCAATCGAGGGCGAGCGGAACGAATGGGTAGCTGACGTGTGAACGTCCGCGGGCATCGTCCCGGATTTCGCTCCGCTCCATCCGGGCTACGGCGCTCTCGGTCGAGCGCAGCTTTCGCTCAACGGTCGTTGCCGCCGACCAACGCATTCTCGAAATCCGATTAACTAAGCAGGAACCGCATTTCAAAGACCCGCGACGGCATCAACGCGGCCTTCATGCCTGACGACGTTAGCTTGGTTCAACAAGGAACGCGTCATGCCCGTCTTCAGGTACTTCGTTTGCGTCGGCCCAGCGCTGCTGGCGCTGCTGGTGATCATCGACGCGATCTATGGCGAAGGCCCGCCGCGGTTCAATGACGCCATCTACAACAGCGCCTCGTACGCGCCGCGCGCCGGCTCCCGAAGCATGCGACTGGAGCGCGGCTTCCCCCATGACGTGACGCCGGCTGATCGCGTCAGAGGCGTTTTCGGCCAGTTCCCGGCAAACGACAGCCGACGCATGAAGCGCTACTCGTCCGCGTCCAGCACGATTTGAACCGCCGCGGCACCGCGCGGTCCCGCCTCAGCGCAAGATCTGGCTCAAAAACAGCTTGGTCCGCGCATGCTGCGGATGGGCGAAGAACGCTTCCGGCTCGTTGGCCTCGATGATCTGGCCGGCGTCCATGAACACCACGCGGTTGGCGACTTCGCGGGCAAAACCCATTTCGTGGGTGACGACCAGCATGGTCATGCCCTCCTCCGCGAGGTCGACCATGGTGTCGAGCACCTCCTTGACCATCTCCGGATCGAGCGCCGAGGTCGGCTCGTCGAACAGCATCACCTTCGGGTTCATCGACAGCGCCCGCGCGATCGCGACGCGCTGCTGCTGGCCGCCGGAAATTTGGCCGGGATACTTGTCCGCCTTGTCGGGAATCCTGACCCGCTCGAGATACTTCATCGCGGTGGCTTCGGCGTCCTTCTTCGGGATGTTGCGCACCCAGATCGGCGCCAGCGTGCAGTTCTCCAGCACCGTGAGATGCGGAAACAGATTGAAGCTCTGAAACACCATGCCGACTTCGCGGCGAATGTCGTCGACGTGCTTCAGGCTGGGGCCGAGATCGATGCCGTCGACCACGATCTCGCCTTCCTGAAACTCCTCGAGCGCGTTGATGCAGCGGATCAGCGTCGATTTTCCCGAGCCCGACGGGCCGCAGATCACGATGCGCTCGCCGCGGCCGACGTCGAGGCTGATGTCACGCAGCACGTGGAACTCGCCGTACCACTTGTTCAGCCCCGCGATCGAGACGATCGGTTTCTCGGCCATGAAAGGTCCTCTGTCAGGTGCGCCGATGGGCATTGAGCCGGTGCTCGACGAACAGCGAGTAGCGCGACATGCCGAAGCAGAACACGAAGTAGATCAGCCCGGTGAAGGCGAAGCCGGTGAACAGCGTGGTCGGCGTCGACCAGTTCGGATCGGCGAAGGCGGCGCGGAGCTGGCCCAGGAGATCGAACAGCGCGACGATCGACACCAGCGAAGTATCCTTGAACAGCGCGATGAAGCTGTTGACGAGGCCCGGAATGTTGACGAGGCCCGGAATGACGTGGCGCAGCGCCTGCGGCAGCACGATCAGCCCGGTTGTCTTCCAATACGACAGGCCCAGCGCGCTGGCGGCTTCCGCCTGCCCGCGCGGGATCGCGTTGAGGCCGCCCCGGATGACCTCGGCATTGTAGGCGCCGGCGAACAGCGCGATGCCGATCAGCACCCGCACCAGCCCGTCGACGGTGAAGTTGCCGGGCAGGAACAGCGGCAGCATGTAGGTGGCAAAGAACAGCACCGTAATCAGCGGCACGCCGCGCCAGAACTCGATGAAGGCGACGCAGAACACGCGGATCAGCGGAATCGACGAGCGCCGGCCCAGCGCCAGCGCGATGCCGATCGGCATCGAGCCGACGATGCCGGTCACCGAGACGACGAGCGTGATCAGCAAGCCGCCCCATTGCCGCGTGCCGACGACCGGCAGTCCGCCGCGATCGAGCCGCAGCAGCGCGATCACCACGGCGATCCCGACAAACAACCCGAGCACGACGATCAACGGTCGCGCGCCGTTCCGCAGCCCACCGCTCAGCGCGACCACCAGCGCGACGGCGATGAGCGCCGTCAGCCCGAGATCCGTCCACACCGGTTGGCCAGTCGCGGCGATCCAGTCACGCAGCCAGACCAGCGGCGCGATCAGCCAGGTCAGCGCCGTCGCGAGGCCGAGCACCGGCTTGCCGATGATCATCGCGAATGCACCGCCGCTTGCGAGTTTGCTGCCGGCCTCACTGAGGCTGCCGATCAGCCCGGACAGCAGATCGGTGATCCAGGTCACGGCGAAGCCGTTGATGCCGCCGCCGTGCAGCAAGAAGAACGCGACCACGGGGAATGCGATAAAGAACAGCCCGGCGTTCAGCGTCTTGGCCGGCGCGCGCGGGATCAGCAGCGGCGGCAGCAGCAGCGCGGCGATCGCGAACGTCAGGTCGACGCGCCAGCGCTCCGGCTGCGGATAGAAGCCGTAGACGAACTGCGAGAACTTCGCCTGCACGAACGGCCAGCAGGCGCCGACATCGCGCTGCAGCGTCTCGGCGAGGCAGTCGGTGCGGCTGCTGCCGGTCCACACCGCGTCGACCAGCAGGAATCTCACCAGCGGCACGACGATGAGATACAGCAGCAGCACGCCGAGCAGCGTCAGGATGATGTTGGTCGGCGAGTTGAACAGCCGCGCGCGCATCAGCGCGACGACGCCGGTGGTCCGCACCGGCGCCGGCCGCGCCTGCACCTCCTGGTCGCGGACAAAGGCCGGCGTCACCGATCCGAGCTCGCTCATGCGCCCATGCTCCGGTTGATGCGCCAGCCATACAGGCTCATCAGCCCGCTGGTGATCAGCGAGATCGCCAGATACACGCTCATGGTGATGGCGATCACCTCGATCGCCTGCCCGGTCTGACTCAGCGTGGTGCCGGCGAACACCGAGAACAGATCCGGATAGCCGATCGCTACCGCGAGCGACGAGTTCTTGGTGAGGTTGAGATACTGGTTGGTCAGCGGCGGCAGGATCACACGCATGGCTTGGGGGATCACGATCAGCCGCAGCGTCGCGCCGCGCGATAGACCCAACGAGGCGCCTGCCTCCATCTGCCCCTTGTGCACCGACAGGATGCCCGCGCGGACGATCTCGGCGATGAACGCCGCCGTGTAGGTCGACAGCGCCAGCGTCAGCGCGACGAATTCCGGCGCCAGCCGCGAGCCGCCGGCGAAGTTGAAGCCTTTCAGCACCGGCATCTCGAAGCCGAACGGCCGGCCGAAGATCAGCATCGCGACCAGCGGCAGGCCGATCAGCGCGCCGACGATCCACGGCCACACCGTCATCGGCTTGCCGGTCGCAAACAGCCGGCGGCGCGCGTAGATCGGCAGCACGATCGCCACCACGACGCCGATCAGCAACGCGATCAGAAAGCCGTCGAGACCGGCTTCCCCAACCGGTCGCGGCACCACAATGCCGCGGTTGGACAGGAATACGCTGTCCAGCACTGAAACGCTCTGGCGCGGTCCGGGCAACGCGCCGAGAACGGCGAGGTACCAGAACAGGATCTGGAACAGCAGCGGCAGGTTGCGGATCAGTTCCACATAGCCGCCCGCGATGCGTGAGATCAGCCAGTTCGGCGACAGGCGGCCGAGCGCCACCATGAAACCCAGCAGGGTGGCGAACACAATGCCCACCACCGAGACCAGCAGCGTATTGGCGAGCCCGACCAGAAACACCCGCGTATAGCTGTCGGACTCCGAATACGGGATCAGCGTCTGGCTGACGCCGAAACCCGCGGTCTGCGACATGAAGCCGAAGCCGGAGGCGATCCGCTGGTTGGCGAGGTTGTCGCGCGCGTTGTCGACGATCGCATAGCCGATCCAGCACAGCGCCGCGACGAACAGGACCTGCGCGAGCAGACCTTTCCAGCCGGATCGTCCGCCGAGCGCGTGGCGCAGCTTGGTGCCGAACTGCGCCGGCGGCCGTCGAGGCTCGATCGCCACGGCTGAGCCGCGCGTCAGCGGATCGGCGGCGCGTACATGATGCCACCCTTATTCCACGGCTTGTTCAGGCCGCGAGCGATCTCCAGCTTGGAGCCGGTGCCGACATTGCGCTCGAAGGACTCACCGTAATTGCCGGTGGCCTTGACGATGCGGGCGACCCAGTCCTTGGTCAGGCCGAGCTGTTCCCCGAGATTGCCGTCGGTGCCGAACACCCGCTTCAGTTCCGGCTTGTCGGACTTGGCCTGCTCGGCGACGTTGGCCTGAGTGATGCCGAGTTCCTCCGCGTTGATCATCGCAAACAGCGTCCATTTGACGATGTCGAACCACTGATCGTCGCCGTGGCGGACCAGCGGGCCGAGCGGCTCCTTGGAGATCACTTCCGGCAGCACGACATGGTCGGGCGGCGTCGTCAGCTTCAGCCGCATCGCATAGAGCTGCGAAACGTCGGAGGTGAACACATCGCAGCGCCCGGACTCATAGGCCTTGATCGCCTCGTCGGCATTGGCGAAGGCGATCACCTCGTACTTCATGTTGTTGCCCTTGAAGTAGTCGGCAACGTTCTGCTCGTTGGTAGTGCCGGTCTGCACACAGATCGAGGCGCTGTTCAGCTCCAGCGCCGAATTGACCTTCAGCGCCTTCTTCACCAGGAATCCCTGGCCGTCATAGTAGGTCACCCCGACGAAATTGACGCCGAGCGACGTGTCGCGCGACAGCGTCCAGGTGGTGTTGCGCGACAGAACGTCGATTTCGCCCGACTGCAAAGCGGTGAAGCGATCCTTGGCCGACAGCGGCACGAATTTCACCTTGCTGGGATCATCGAAAATCGCCGCCGCGACGGCGCGGCAGACGTCGACGTCGAGCCCGGTCCAGTTGCCCTTGTCGTCGGGCGACGAGAATCCCGGCAGCCCCTGGCTGACGCCGCAGGACAACAAACCGCGATCCTTCACGGTCTTGAGGGTCTGCGCATCCGCGCTCTGCGCCGCGATGCAGGCGGCGAAGGCGGCGGCGACAAGGGATACGCGTTTCATGGAAGAGCCTTTCGAAGGGTGACCTGCCGCGTCTGTCGGCAATGCTGGGATGTTGGCTGGTTGTGTCCTGCGGCGGAGCAGCCGTTGGATCGGCGCTTCACGTCCGCTGGACCATCGCTGCGGCTCCGTTCGGGACGAACCCCGGGTCGACATCGGCGCGAGTCCCTCCGCACGGCGTCCAGTCAGCGTGGGTTGCATCACAGAACGAGTTGCGCGCCGGGTCAAGGGGTTGACGGCAATCTTCCCAAGCCTGCTATTAGACATATCGTCCGGCAACCGCAGCGCCGATCTTGCGCAGATTCGGCCGCGCCCCCTTATCAGCGAGCCCGTTATGGATTCTTCCGATCACGGCGAGACCACCTCGCCGCTCAGCCCGCAAACCCTGCTGGTCACCTCGGGGCGCGACACCAGAGCGCAGAAGGGCTTCGTCAATCCGCCGGTGGTGCGGGGTTCGACGGTGCTGTATCCGACCGCGGACGATCTGCACGCGCATCGCGGCGAGTTTTCGTACGGCCGTCACGGCACGCCGACCACCAAAGCGCTTCAGCAGGCGTTGATGGCGCTGGAAGGTCCGCAATGCGCCGGCGTCGGCCTGACGCCGTCGGGCGTGTCGGCGATCTCGACCACCCTGCTCTCGGTGCTGAAGGCCGGCGATCATCTTTTGGTGTGCGACAATGCCTATCGGCCGACGCGGCTGTTCTGCGAACAGACACTGAAGCGGTTCGGCATCGAGACAACCTATTTCGATCCGCTGATCGGCGCGGCCGTCGAGAACCTGTTCCAGCCGAACACCGCCGCCGTGATGGTCGAGGCGCCGGGCTCGCAATCATTCGAGATGACCGACATTCCTACGATCGCCGACGTGGCGCAGGCACGTGGCGTGCTGGTGATCGACGACAATACCTGGGCGACGCCGCTGTATCACCGTTCGCTCGAGCAAGGCGTCGACATCTCGATCCAGGCCGGCACCAAATATATCGGCGGTCATTCCGACATCATGTTCGGCACCATCGCGGCGAACGCCAAGACGTGGCCGAGGATCGCCGAGGGCATCCGCCAACTCGGCGTCTGCGCCGGTCCGGACGATGTATTTCTGGCGCTGCGCGGCCTGCGCACGCTCGCCGTCCGGCTCGCCCAGCACCAGCAGTCCGGCCTGGAGATGGCGCACTGGCTGGCGCAACGTCCCGAAGTGCTGCGCGTGCTGCATCCGGCGCTGGAGAGCGATCCGGGTCATGCGATCTGGAAGCGCGACTTCACCGGCGCGTCCGGCCTGTTCTCGATCGTGCTGCAGCCGGCGCCGCAGAAGGCGGTCGATGCGCTGCTCGACACCGTCAAGCTGTTCGGCATGGGCTACTCCTGGGGCGGCTTCGAGAGCCTGGTAATCCCGTTCGACTGCGCCACCTACCGCAGCGCCACCTCCTGGAATCCCGGCGGCCCGACCCTGCGGCTGCACATCGGGCTCGAGAGCACCGACGACCTCAAGGCCGACCTGGACCGCGGCTTCGCAGCGTTCAACGCGGCGCGGTAATCGCCCTCTCCGTCATTGCAAGCGCAGCGAAGCAATCCGGGAGCTCGGTGCACGGCGCCTCCCGAGCGTCATTGCGAGGAGCGAAGCGACGAAGCAATCCACCCCGCGCGCGTGGCGCTGGATTGCTTCGCGGAGCCTGTCATCGGGCGGCGCTTCGCGCCGACCCGTTGGCTCGCAATGACGGGGAGAGTCTCTGCTGGGATCGCCAGCGCCACCATCGTCGCGGCGGTTCGCGAGCAATCAGTTCGGCAGGCTCTCCGAGCCTTTGGCGTGCGACTTGATGATCAGCATGATGTTGCGGATGTAGATCACCGTGGCCATGGCCTGGCCGAGGATGATCACCGGCTCGCGCTTGGCGATGCCGTAGACCAGCGTCATCAGTCCGCCGCCCATCGAGAAGAACCAGAATGCCATCGGCACCACGCTCTTGCCGGCGCGCTCGCTGGAGATCCACTGCACCAGGAAGCGCGCGGTGAACAGCAGCTGCGCCACCAGGCCGAAGGCGAGCCAGAAATCGAACTTGGCGACGAACACGTCGTACAGATAGTCGCCGAGCGCCTGGCCATAAGTAATCAGCATTAGTTCACCTCGGTCGCGGCCGGCACGGCCTTCTTGCGGCGGATCAGCCACCATACTCCGGCCAAGTCCATCAGACCGACCCAGAGCCGATCGAAGAAGCCGTAGTTCGAGACCCCCGACAGCCGCGGCCGATCGGCGACGTCGACATAGGCGACGTCGTAGCCCTCGCGGCGCACCAGCGCCGGCAGAAAGCGATGCAAGCCATCGAAATACGGCAATGCCAAGAACACCTCGCGGCGAAACGCTTTCAGCCCACAGCCGGAATCGCGGGTGCCGTCCTTGAGAATGCCGCCGCGCACCTTATTGGCGACCCGGGACTGCAGCTTCTTGAACCCGGTGTCCTTGCGGCCGACGCGCTGACCGGCGGCCAGCCCGACCCGGTCGCCGCCTTGCTCGATGGCGCGGATCAGGTCCGGAATGAAAGCGGGATTGTTCTGGCCGTCGCCGTCCAGCGTCGCCACGATGGCGCCGCGCGCAGCGCGCACGCCGGTACGCACCGCCGACGACTGGCCACAGGATTTGGCGTGACGAATCTGGCGCAGATTGGCGCGCGCGCGGCGTAGTTCCGCCAGCCGCTGTGGCGTCGCATCGGTTGAGCCGTCGTCGACATAGACGATCTCATAGGCCCACCGTCCGTCGAGCGCCGCGGCAATCTCGGCGATCAGCGGCGCGACATTGTCGGCCTCGTTGCGCACGGGCACCACAATGGACACCGCCGGCGGGGCACCGGATACTGGCAGGATCTCAGACATAATCGGAACAATCCGGGGGCCGGCGGGAACTGGCGGCCGGCGCTGGGCGCGACCGCTTCTTATGGGGCGCGGTGCACCTGGGCAACCCCTTTGAGGCGATCCCACGATGGGCCGGGCAACGGTTCAATGGAGCCGTCGCGGTGGATGGTGAAGCCCAGCCGGCGCGCGGCGAACCAATACCGCACAAACATGGCGCCAACTGTGCCGACCATCGCGCCGGCGACGACGTCGCTGGCATGATGCGCCAGCAGCACCAGCCGCGTCAGCGCAATGATGATCGCATAAGCCAGCATCACCAGCCGCAGCCGCGGGAACAACGCGCCGATCGCAAACGCCAGCGCGAACGCGGTGATGGCATGACCCGACGGCAGGCTGGCATAGGCCTCGCTCCAGGCGAAGGTCGAAAAATTGAACGGATTGGCCGCCCCGCCGACGAACGGCCGGCCGCGGCCGATCACGCCCTTCAGCAGCTCACCGGCGGTCACCGACACCAACACCGACAGAAACACGAACTGAATTCGCGTGCCGATGCCGATCAGCACCACCCGCGACACGCCATTCAGCAGCGGCATCACCAGCGCCACGATCACCATCAGCGCGAGCAGCGTCGACAGCACGTAAGCCGATTTGCCGAAATCGGTGAGGATCCGGAACGGCCATAGGCTCGCGGTGCCGCGGGTCGGCATCAAACCGATTCCGT
The DNA here is from genome assembly GCF_003591005.1 of Rhodopseudomonas palustris. Taxonomy (GTDB): domain Bacteria; phylum Pseudomonadota; class Alphaproteobacteria; order Rhizobiales; family Xanthobacteraceae; genus Rhodopseudomonas; species Rhodopseudomonas palustris_K. Next base: position 65,142 of record NZ_QYYD01000022.1, on the reverse strand, counting down.
ATTTGTCGATCACCACCATCAGGATCACGACCGCGGCAGCCAGCACCGCCGCGATCAGCAGCGAATGCCGTGCCCAGCGTCGTCCTGCTTCGGCGCGGTGCGAATGGCTCGGCTCGCGCACCAGTCGTGCCAACGACTGACCGATCAGCGTGACGAGCTCCGACGGATAGCTGCGCGGCGCGGCGCGTTTGTCGGTGGCCATGCTACTGCGTTCCTTCCGAGCGGAAGATCGCGATCGAGACCGGCTTGCCCTGCGAGAAATTGTAGCCGTCGATCCGCAGCGCCACGTTGTAGCGCAGCCCGATCGCCTCGGCGCGCGACGCGAAGGCGCGTTCGCTGCGCGCCTCCACCAGCGCGAAGCGGCAGCTGCCGCCGAGCAGGAAGTCTGCGGCGCCGGAGCCGTCGGTCAGCAGCGTATCGGTTCCGACCATGAACACCAGGCTGGGCTCGTGATAGCCGACCGCGGCCGCCTTCGGACCGACGCACACCACCTTGCGCAGCGCACCCGCGATCTCGACGCTGGGAAACACCGGCCGCAGCTTCGGCACCACGACGCCGAGCGTCGCCGTCATCAGAAACAGCGAGGCCAGCGCCGCGTTGAGCAGCGATGCCTCGGCGCGGTTCTCGTCGAACAGCCGCCAGGCGAACAACCCGAAGATCAGCGACGCTGCGATGAACGGCCAGGCCAGGAACACCGGCTGCCGGGTCAGGATGATCGCCCCGACGATCGCCAGCGACAGCACCAGCGCCGGAATTGCGAACCACCACGCCGCACCCTTGGCGAGCCAGGACCGCGACAGCACGCTGCGCTCGATGGCGCCGGCGGTCATGATGGCGATCGCCGGATACAGCGGCAGCACGTAATGCGGCAGCTTGGTGATGACGATCTCGAACACGATCCAGGACGGGATCAGCCAGGCCAGCAGGAACTGTGCGCCAGGCTCGCGGCGGGCCCGCCACACCGCCGGCGCCGCCATCGCGGCGAGCGGCGCGCCCGGCCAGAACGTCACCCAGAACAGCAGGAAGTACATGCCGGGCGGCGCGCCGTGCGACTCCTTCGGGCTGGCGATCTTGCTCAGCATGTCGCCGCCCACCGAGTCGGCGAAGAAGGTGTCGCCCGCGCGCAAAAAGATCGCGATGAACCACGGCAGCACCAGCAGCAGCATCCACGGCACGCCGACCATCGGCCGGAGCCGCCACAGCCATGCCGCCGAGCGGTCGATGATGGCCAATGGGATGACCGTCAGCGCGATGAACATCAGGATCAGCGGGCCTTTGAGCAGAATGCCCGCCGCCAGCGCGGTCCAGAACACGGCCGGGGTGACCCAGGAGGTGGCGCGATCGTCGCCGCGCTGCCAGGCGAGATAAACATGCGCCATCGCGCCCATCGCGGCGGTGACGGTGAACAGCAGGAAGGCGTCGGTCTTGGCCAGCCGCGCCTCGACGCCGAGCAGGACGCAACTACACAGCAGCAGCCCGGCCACGACCGCCCCGCGCCTGCCGACGAACGCCAGCGCGGCCCAATAGGTCATCAGCACCGCGCCGATCGCGCCGAGCATCGATGGCACGCGGTACAGCCAGATCCGCACCTCGGCACGCGGCAGGCCGAGCTTCGACGCGGTGTCGACCACCGCCGCCTGCAGCCAATAGATGCCGACCGGCTTCTTGTAGCGGACCTCGTCCTGGAACCGGATATCGATGAAGTCGCCGCTTTCGACCATCTGCTTGGTGGCCTGGGCGAAACGGGCTTCGTCGCGATCGATCGGCGGAATGTTGAAGAATCCCGGCAGGAAGAACACCAGCCCGACCAACGCCAGAAACAGCACCGCGCGCAGATGGCTGACCGACACGTAGTCCAGCACTGCCACCAGCCCGCGACCGGGGTCCATGGTGGGTTTGGGCTCGCGGGGGGCGCCGAAGCGGGGTGCAGCAGAGGTCTGGATCATCGGCTTCGCATACGCTGAAACCAACAGCCGGACAACCACTTGGCCTCGCTGCTACTGGATTCTCACAACCACTGTGTCTGCAGCGCCGACCGCGTCCATCACGGTGACGCGGACGAACCCCGGACCGGGCGGCGCGACCAGCCGCTGGCGCCGTCCGTCGATCTCGCCGGCCGCGATGCCGTTCACCATCACGGTCATCGGCAGCACCCCGCCGGCGACCTTGACGGGCATCGCCCCGGTCGAGGCCTGGCTGATCGCATCGATCCGTGAGCCGTTCAGTGGGAACTGAATGCGCAGCGCCTGCTCGCTCCCCGTGCGCACCAATTCGCCCGCTGCGCGGAAGCGACGCAGCGGCAGTGGCAGCTGGGCATTGCCGGCGATCAGCGCGCCGCGCGGCGGCTTCGGTAGCGGCGCGCGCAACTGGCCGGTGCGAGCAAAGGCATCGAACAGCACCGGCGCGGCCGCGACGCGGCCGATCAGGCCGGGCACCGGCGCGCCGTCGGGCCGGCCGACCCAGACGCCGATCGTCATCTTGCCGTCGAACCCGACCGACCATGCGTCGCGGTAGCCGTAGCTGGTGCCGGTCTTGAACGCGATCTGGTTGCGCGCGGCGTTCTCCGGCGGCGGCGTGCCGAGCAGGACGTTGCCGACCTGCCAGGCCGCGACCTTATCCATCAGCCGCAGAGTCTCGCGTTCGGCCTTGGAGTCGCTGGCGATTTCCCGCAGCGGCACGACCTCGCCGAGGCGCGCGACGCCGCTGTAGAGCTGCACCAGGTCGGTCAGCCGGATGCCGACGCCGCCGAGACCCATCGCCAGGCCGGGCGCCTCATCTTTCGGCAGGACCAGGGCGGCACCGGCCTGCTTCAGCCGAGACGCCAGCCGGCTCGACCCGACGCGGTCGAGCAGCTCGATTGCTGGCACGTTCAGCGACAGCTGCAGCGCCTTGCGCACCGGCACCGTGCCCTGGAACGTCATATCGAAATTTTCCGGCGCATAGGCGCCGAACCGCACCGGCCGGTCGTCGATCAGGCTTTCCGGATGAACGAAGCCATCCTCGAAGGCGAGGCCGTAGATGAACGGCTTCAGCGTCGAACCGGGCGAGCGCACCGCGCGGGTCATGTCGACCTGTCCGGCGCGGCGGTCGTCGAAATAATCCGCCGAGCCGACATGGGCGAGCAAGTCGCCGCTGTCGTTCTCGACCGCGAGGATGCCGATCGAGATGTCCGGCCCGAGCGCCAGTGCCCGATCCCGCGCCAGCGACTCCAGCGCACGCTGGATGCCGGAATCGAGCGTCAGCCGGATCACCGGCGAGTCTCTCACAAGCGAGGTCGCCTGATCGGCGGAATGCGGCGCCAGGATCGGCATCGGCTTACGCTGGCGCTGCACCGGCACCGCCCTCGCCTGCGCCGCATCCTCGGCGCTGACCACGCCGTCCTCGACCATCCGCGCCAGAACGCGGTCGCGCGCCGCCTGCGCGGCGTCCGGATAGCGATCGAGCCGGCGCGTTTCCGGCGATTGCGGCAGCGCCACCAGCAACGCGGATTCCGACAGCGACAGTCGTTTCGGCTCCTTGCCGAAGTAAGCGATCGAGGCCGCCCGGATGCCTTCGAGATTGCCGCCGTACGGTGCCAGAGCCAGATACAGATCAAGGATCTGCTGCTTGCTGAGCCGACGTTCGAGTTCGATGGCGCGCACCATCTGATGCAGCTTCGCCATCATCGAGCGTTGACGTCGCGGCTCCAGCAGTCGCGCGAGCTGCATAGTGATGGTCGACCCCCCCGACACGATGTGGCCGCGGGTGACGAGCTGCAGCGCGGCGCGGCCGACCGCCAGCGGGTCGACGCCGTGATGCGACCAGAACCGCTTGTCCTCATAGGCCAGCAGTTGCTGCAGGTAGCGCGGATCGACACCGCTCGTCGCATCGACCGGCAACCGCCACCGCCCATCCGCCATCGCATAGGCGCGTAGCAGCTTGCCGTGGCGATCGACGACAGTCACGGATGTTTTGCGCGCCTCGTCGAGCGGGAGCGGACCAAGGGAGACGGCGTAGGCGACGAGGCTGCCGACGGCGACGACAACAAGGGCAGCAGACACAATTGCCGCCATCTTGATGATCGACCGCCCTCTCCGCCCGTCATTGCGAGGAGCGAAGCGACGAAGCAATCCACGCCGCACGCGTGGCGCTGGATTGCTTCGCTGCTCTCGCAATGACGGCGCGGTGGGCGTCACGACCTCTCGCGACGCTGACGGTGTGCTGGTCGGCTCCTCGCTCATTTCGCCTTCGTCACTTCGACGGTGCCGGTGCCGGTGCGGCCGTAGCGCGACGGGTTGTACATGTCCTCGACGCAAGCCTGCGGCAGCACGTATTTGCCGGGCGACACGGCGCGGACCACATAAGCGACGGTGAACACCGCCTTGTCTTCGGCCTTGCGATCGATCGCCGCGGTGAAGCGGTCGTCCCGGAATTCGGTGTTGACCGGCTCCTGGCCGTTTTCGATCCAGTCCAGCGTGCCGGCATCGCCGGACGACACCAGATGCGGGTTGTCGATCTCGAGGCCGGCGGGCAGATAGTCCGCCACCATCACGTGGGCGTATTCCGGCTTGGCCTCGGTGATCGTCAGCACCACGGCGAAGCGGTCGTTCTGCTTGGCCTTGGTGATGTCGGCCGGCTCGCCGGCGAGCGTGAAGTAACTGCGCTCGATCTTGAAGCCGTTGCTGGCGGCCGGCTCCGGCGTCAGCGGCGAGCCGCTGACCGTCACCACCGCCTGCACCGGCGCGTCGCCGGCATTGGCGATCTTCAGCGGCTCGACGCGGACCTCGTCGGCCTTGTAGCTGCGATACAGCGCGGTCTTGATCGCGCTGCCGTTGAGGTCGAGGCTGATCGGCTCCTTGGCGAGTGCCCGCGCTGCCAAGACCAGCCACGCATTCTCCTGCGTCGAGGTGTACGACGTCAGGCCCCGCGCCGCTTCGACGCGCAGCACGGCCGTGGTCAGCGTCCCCTTCGGTGCGCCACCTTCGCTGGCGAGCGACACCAGCGCAGCGGCATCGCGCAGCGCCGAGCCGTAATCGACCCGGCCGAACTGGATCACCGGCTTCGGCGCGAGATCGCCGGCCGCCGCCGCATAGACCCGCTCTGCGCGGGTGCGGTCGCCGACCAGCGCCAGCGCCGCCGCGAGCTGCGACTTGGCGATCGGCGTCGCCAGCTTGTCGAGCTTTGTGTCGGCCAGATAGCGCAGGTCGCCGATCGGCGCGACGCCGTTGCGGGCCAGCACATACAGACCGTAAGCAAGGTTGCGGCCGCCGTCCTTCTCCGGCTCCTCGGCGTTCACCACCGCGTTGCGGATGCGGTCGAGCGCGCTGCGGAACGCGACGTCCGGCACCACGAAGTTCTTCTCGCGCGCCCGCGTCAGAAAGTCGGTGACATAGGCGTCGAGCCAGGCGTCGTCGCCGCCGGTCGACCACAGCCCGAACGAGCCGTTCGAGCCCTGGCGGGCCAGCAGCCGGTCGATCGCGCCCTTGATGCGCTCGTCGGCCGACGCATCCATCGCCAGATGTGCCCCGGCGGCGAGATCATTGACGTAGAGCAGCGGCAGCGCGCGGCTGGTGATCTGCTCGGAGCAGCCGAACGGATAGCGGTCGAGCGCCTTCAGGATGGTGGCGGCGTCGAGCGCGGTGGACTGGCTGACCGACAGCGATACGCTGCCGGTGCCCGGCACCAGATCGGCAAACATGTCGCCGGTCAGCGTCAGGCTCTCCTGCTTGGCGAGCGTGCGGACCGCCCGTCGCGCCAACGTCTGGTTGGCCGGGCGGACGTCGAGCGCGTAGCTGCGGGTCAATGACAGGCCATTCGGCCCGCTGATCGCGACGGCGAGCGCCGCGGTGCCGGCGCCGCCGCCGTCGATGGCTAACGACGCCGAGCCCCGCTGCTTGGCGGCGAGCTTCATCGTTGTCGAGGCCGCCCCCGACAGCTTCACCGGACCGGTCGCGCTGACCGTGATGGCGTAGTCGCCGGGCGCGCCTTCGACATTGTCGAGGTCGAACGCCAGCGTGCCGCGATCGCCGTTGCGCAGGAAGCGCGGCAGCGTCGCGGTCAGCACCACCGGGTCGCGCACGGTGACGTCGGTCGTGGCGCGGCCGACCTTGGTGGCGGTCCACGCCACCGCCATCACCCGCGCGGTGCCGGCGAAGTCCGGAATGTCGAAGCTGATCTCGGCGGAGCCATCGGGCCCGACAGTGACGATGCCGGAATACAGCGCCATCGGCTTCTGCGTCGGCGGACTGCCCTGCAGCTCTGCGCCGGCGGCGTCGCCGCCCGAGCGGATCTGGCCGCGGGTGCCCTGCATGCCGTCGATCAGTTGTCCGTAAAGGTCGCGGATCTCCGACGTCATGCGGCGCTGGCCGAGATAGTAATCGTCCGGCGCCGGCGGCTTATAGCCGGTCAGATTGAGGATGCCGACATCGACCGCGGCGACGACGATCTTGGCGTCCTCGCCCGGATTGAGACCGCCAAGCTTCACCGGCAGCTTCAGCGTCGTCGAGGGCCGTACCAGCGCCGGCGGCGACAGCGTCACCGCGAGCGTGCGCGCGGTCTTGTCAATCGACACCCACTGCACGCCGATGGCGCGTCCGGGCATCCGCTGCGCCTCGGTGTCGAGCGGGCGGCGCAGCGTCGTCACCACATAGGCGCCGGTGCCCCAGTCCTTGCCGACCGGCAGCTTGACCTGCGAGGAGCCCTGCTTGACCGCCACCGATTGCGTTGTCAGCAGCCGGTCGCCGAGCACGTTGACGGTCAACAGGCCCGCGGTCCGCGCGTTGACGGTCACCGTCATGGTGTCGCCGGAGGCGTAGGCGGGCTTGTCGACCGAGGTCTCCAGCAGATCCGGCGTGTCGGCGGAGCCGTCGGAATACCAGCCGACGTCGAATTGCACCGAGGTGATCGGGCCGTCAGCATCGGCGGTCTTGACGTCGAGCCGGTAGCGGCCGGTCTCGGGCTGGAACGACAGCTGGCCGGGCTTGCTTGGCGCAACCGACACGTCGCCGTCGGCAACGCGCTTGGTCGACTTCACCGGCTCATAATCCCACGACGAATTCTGCCGGTACCACTGGTAATGCGACTCGATCTTCAGCAGCTCGTAGCGCAAGCCGGAGCGCGCCAGCGCGGTGCCGTCCGGCGCCACGAAGGCGACCTCGAACTTGGCGTTGTCGCCTTCGGCGACGTTCTTCTCGGTGAACAGCGGCTTGACGCCGATCATCGGCGCCGACGGCGCCACCGGCAGCACCAGCTTGCGCTCGACGGCGCGGCCGCCGGCCTCCCGCATCCGGATGAAGATCTGCGCCTCCTGCGGCCGCGTCGAGGACGGCGGCTTCGGCAGGCTCACCGAGAACGTCGCGCTGCCATTGGCGTCCGCTTCCGGCAAATTCTCCAGCGGCGTGCGCTCGTTGCTGGTGGTCTCCTCGTCGGCAACGCCGAACTGATAGCCCGGGTAGCCGGCACGCCCGTCGGCCGGCGCGACCAGCAGGTCGCCTTCCAGCGCCAGGCCCAAGGCCGGGGCGCCATACAGGAAGCGGCCGTCGACCTTCAGTTCCACAGGAGCATCAGCTTTGATCTGTTTGTCCTTGGTGGAGATATCGAATTCGATCCGGTCCGGGACGTAGTCCTCGACCATGAATGTGGTGTCGCCGATGCTGGCGCCCTTCGGATCGGTGAAGGCGCGCACCCGCCAGGTGCCGGTCGGCACCGCCGAGTTCAGCGCGACGTCGAGGCTGCGGCCGCCGGCGCCCTGGTCGGACAGGACGGCGCGGCGGTATTCGACGCCGTCCGGCCGTTCGACCACCAGCGTCATCGGCCCGCCGACCAGCGCATTGCCCTGGCCGTCGCGCAGCAGCGCGGTGAGATGCACGGTCTCGCCGGAGCGATACACGCCGCGCTCGGCATAGACGAAGGCGTCGGCCCCGGCCGGCACCGCGCGGCCGGAGACGCCGCGGTCGGACAGGTCGAAGGCGCTGCTCTTCAGGCTGAGGAAGGCATAGTCGGCCTTCTCGCCGGTCACCGTCAGCAGCGCCGGCGACATGCCGCCCTCGCCCCGCGCCAGCCCGGCCTCGAACAGCACGTGACCGGCCTCGTCGGTCTTGCGGCTGGCGAGGATCTCGTTGTTGCGGGCGATCAGCCGCACCTCGGCTTTGCCGACCGGATCGGTCGAAGCCAGCGAATTGACGAAGACGTGGATGCCGTCATTGCCCGAGAACGCGGTGACGCCGAGATCGGAGACGATGAACCACTGCGTCGCGAGCTGGCCGTCATCGTCCGCGTTGGCGACCGGCGCCTTCGGCGCAGCCGTCATCACATAGACGCCGGGCTGTAATTCGCCGAGCACCTGATCGACCGCAAACGCGGTGGTGACGTCGGCATTCAGCGCCGCCGGCGCGGTGTCGAGTTCGCCCGACCACACCTGCGCGCCGCGCTGGCTAGCGAGATCGTCGAGCTGATAGCGGCTGAGCGTACGCTGGAAGTCGCTGTCGACCACGGTATTGATCAAGTTCCGATCGCCGATCCGGAACACCTGCACCGACGCGGTCGGGGTGTTGACGCTGACCAGCGGAATGCCGCGCTGGCCGGTGCGCGGCAGCACATAGGCGCGGCCGGTGAACCGCACCAGCGGCTTGCGGTCGCGCACATAGATGTTGAACTCGGCCGATTTCGGCAGCGTCTCCTTGACGGTCGACGGCAGGCCGGCACGCAGATTGATGTTGTAGCGCTCGCCATGCTTGAGCCCCTCGACGCAGAGCTGCTTGTCTTCCGAGGTCAGCGCCGGCTTGTCGGTGCCGGCCAGCGCCAGATACGGCGCGAAATCGGTGCGCTTGGCGAGGTCCTCGGAGAACTGGAAGCACGCCCGCGGCGACGCCGAGTCGGAGTCCACGGTATAATCGAGCAGCCGGAAGCCGTGATCGTCGCGCAGCTTCTCGTAGCGCCCGCGGACATCCGCGACCTCGCGCAAATCGAGCGACATTCGCAACGTATCGAGCGCCGGCCGCCACAGCCGCCGGTCGGCCATCGACCGGCCGAGTACGGCGAGCGCGTCGGCCTCCTCGCCGGCATTGCCGGCGCGCTGGTAGGCGATGTAGGCGGCGGTCGAGGCGCGCTCGAGCAGGAAGGTCTGTTCGGAACTGGTTGGCGCCTTGATCTGGAATACGGTCTTGGCCAGCCGCAGCCAGTTGCTGCCGTCGGCGGGATCGACCGCCGCGATCTGTCCCATGATCTGCAGCCCCGTGCGGTAATCCCCGCGCCGCAGCGCGGCATCGGCATCGGCCTTGAGGCTCGCCGCCGGCTTGGCAACGGCCCCCGCCTCGCCCTTGATCTGCGCCTCCAGCTTGATCGCCGAATCCGCCAGATCGTCCCGCTTGAAAGCCTTGTCGGCGGCCAGTGCGGAGGCGCTGCCGAGCGCCAGCGCCGTGCACAGCGCAATGGTGCGAACCCAACCGATCATGTCGAACTCCCCTGCCGCGAACGAGTGCCGCGTTCCGAGAATGGAGAAAATGCCCGTAAAATGACGCGCTGATGGCACGGCCCGCGACGCGCCCGGCCTGCCGGTCTGCGTCCGAGGCCATGACGGCCCGATGTCGATCGCCACTCCATCAGATTCGCATCTTCGCGTGCAGCGGCGCGGAATACAACGCGCTGCCCCGGTTGGACGCAGCATCGCGGCAAATGGTTCGGATATGGTGTGCGGAGTGTTGTCTCAGGAGCGGATTTTTTGTATCCGCGGTGCTAGAAGCATCCCCGACGGTCCCATAGCTCAACTGGATAGAGTAGCGGATTTCTACTCCGCGGGTTGCAGGTTCGAATCCTGCTGGGATCGCCACCTGCTCATCTGGCCTTCGCCTTTTCAATAGCTTGCGTCTGGTTTTGGCTCACCGGGTCAGCGGGTGAGCCAACAGCTGTTCTGGAAATGAGCTTCGCACCGGCGCTTTCAGCAAGCTTGATGCGGTTCGCTTCCTCGATGTAGCGCTGCGCTTCACCGATCGTTTTCCAGCCGAACCACGCCATCAGTTCCGGCGCAGTTGCACCGTGTAGTGCGTGGTACACGGCTGCAGCTTTGCGCAGTCCGTGCGCCGAACACTGCGGCAGCCCTGCTTGATCGCAGCGCGACCGAAACCAGTTACCAAAGCCGGCCGGGGTGAAGGGCTCGCCTTTCGCATTTGTGAGAAAGGCGAGTTGATCTGACTTCGGCTGCAAGTCGAGCTCTGAGACCAATTCAGGCAGCAGCGGGATGTCGAACTGCACGCCCGTCTTCTGCCGACGCATCGAAAGCTTGCCGCTCTTGGTGTGCTGACGTCCCATCCTGACGACGTCGACGCGGGCGTGGCCTGTTTGCAGCAGTAATTCCATTGCGAGCCGCGCCTTGGTGCCGGATGCGTGGTGCGCCCTGTACTGCGCAACCTCGTCGACCGTCCAGGTATGGAAGCCGCTGGACTTCTTGGTCTTCGCAAGCTTGACGCCAGCGAGAGGATCACGCTGTAGGAATTGGTTCGCGATGCAGTGGTCGACGAAGCCCCGCAGAGCTTTTTTCCAGTTGCGGGCAGCCAGCGGGCTGAAGCCATCCATGATCCGCTGTAAGGCGGCCGTCGGCATGGCTTTAAGCTGCAGCGGACCGCACTTCTCGCGGAATCGCTCGAGGATTGCGCGGCGGCTCTGCCGTGTGCTCGCGGCGAGACTACCGAATGCGCCGCTCTGATAATAGCTGACGATTGCGGCGTTTACTGTTCCCGGAAGTGTTCGGCTTGCACCGATCGGCGGCCGCCTAACCTCGCCAGCCATTGCCGACTCGTACGCGGTCATGAACTCGGGAGACCACGGAAGGCCCGACAGCGCGACCTTCGGTAGGCCCGGCCGTCGCAGGTAGTACCGCGCCTTGCCGTGACGATCCGTGTATTCGTGAACGTGCTTGGGGTTCTTCCGTTTCACCGCACGGAATCCCATTCGTTCGGCCCTGCGGGCTCAACGTCGGCTGGCTGGCCGGCGATCACGACCAACTTGCCTTCTCGGTCGATCTCGAAACGCTGCACAGTAATCCCGGCCGCTGCTGCTGCCTTCAACGCCTTGGTGACGTCGGCCTGCCGGAATGTCTGCGCTCCTCGGGACATCAGGCGGCGCGCTCCTCGACGGCCTGCTCGACGAAGCACTCAGCCGGTTCGAATACGGCCGCACCATTCGGCTGAAGCGTCAGGCGAAACGGCACCCGCTCCCGCTTGCAGGCGCGGATTATCCGCTGCACGTCAGCTTGGTTTACGTTCGAAGGGCGTCGGGGCATCGCATTCACCTGTCATTGAGACCGGGGGGACCGCATGGTTGCTGGCCCTCCCCCTATTCAGCAAGTGATTTGTTCTCTGGGGGATGTTATAGCACCGTCATATCACGGACTCAAGAATGAAGTCGCACGGTGCTACTATGGCAAAGAAAGCCGCAAAAACCACGAAAGCCGGCAGGGGATCGGATCAATTCGTACTTCGCATGCCGCCCGGGATGCGGGACATGTTAGCGAAGCTGGCGGATCAGAACGGGCGCTCCATGAACTCGCAGATCGTCATGGCGCTGGCGATCCACATTGCTCAATGGCCAGTGAAGCCGGAAGACGTTGAGACCTTTCCGCAGCTGGAGGCTACGCTTGCTCGGATGCAGGAAGATCTCGCAAAGCTGGTCGAGGCGGCGGGTCGGATTCGCGAGAAACAACGCAAGCCCCTGTCAAGGCCCCAATAGCGTTATCCCCGTTGTCCCTCCTATCCACAGGGTCTGTGGATGCGGTGGATAAGGCTTTTCCACAGCTGCCTGAGGCTGGTCTGTCAGCAGGTTCCAAGCGTAGGGTGTGACTGCCGGAAAACGGGGGCCGGAGGTTGCGCTCCAGCCCCCAAACGCCGGATGGCTCCCCAAACGGCGGTCTCGGTTCATTGCGGTCCCGAGACCGCCAACTTGCCACCGATGGGCCGGTGTATCAACACAGGCTAGGCGTTCGTCTCAGGTTTCATAGCCCCACCTCCCTGCGATCGAGCCGCGGCGACACGGCCGCCAGCTGCAACGCCGACAAGCCGGTGAGCCGCCGGCGCCAGGATAGCCGGTCGACGCTCACAGCGCGCCCCGGGCCCTGAAGACGGGGCGACGGTGCCTTGCCGTTATAGCGGGCCCACGCAGCCGCCAGCGCGTCCGCTGTGGTGCTCCCCTCCTCGTGGTCGCCGGAGTAGCCCAGCGCGCCGTCGATGGTCCAGCCAAGCGCGTCCTCGGCGTCGACGTCCGGCTCGCAACCGTCATGCTCGTCGCCGCCGTGCTGCAGCTCGTCGCCTTCGCGGTCGTCGCAACCGTCGTCTCCTTCCCGGTCGTCGGTGCTACCGCCGGCCCAGTTGGTGTGCTCCGCGATCGAGCCCAGCGTCGGCTCGTCGTCGCCGGCGGGCTCGAGGTCAGGGTCGGCGTCCGCAGCGTCCAGCGACTCGATCAGGACATCGATCAGGGCCTCGCGATCGCGTCGCGACCAGGCGGCGAACAGCTGCTCGGGAGAGACGTCGGTGGGGTGGTATTGACGGGGGTTGTCCCGGTTATCAGGGAATGTGGTCATGTGATGGTGCTCGCGAAAACGGCTTCTCAGGGCCGGGTGCCAGCGTCGGGCTGGCGCCGGGAGTCTGAGAACACGTCCGCGAGAACGTGCGCCACGGCCTTTCCCTTTCGGGTCTTGCATAGCCGTGGCACTCCCGGCATAGTGAGCCGGTCGCAGCCCACGGCAAATGGGCGCGTCAAGATTTCAGCGGACTGGTGAGCCCGGCAAGGCTCATGGCCCGCCTATCGCGGATGAAGCGCAATCCCCGGCAAGGGACCGCTTCGGGAGTTCTCAGGCTCCGCGATCATCCCATCACTGATTTGGTAAAAAATCCACCCCCTTGCGGGGCGCGCCTCGGCGCGCGCGCATAGTGGCGCTCGTGACGAATTCATCTGGCGCCCGCTTAGAGCGGTGACGCGTCAGGATGGGAAGAGCGCTTGCCAGATTGCGGAAAACGTCTGAAGCGCCGCTCCGGCCGCTGTGACCAGTACACCGAATAGGATCCGCCTCCTGCTTACCTCCAACGCGGATAGGCTCGCCGAAAAGCCGTCCTGGAACCGACCAAGCTTACCGCCGATAATCTCGGTCCTCGGAGTTCCGGGAGGGTCGGAACGATCTCCGTCGGAAATTACGACTGCCTCGAATGCATCCGCTTCACCGATCATTGCGTTCGCGTCGTCGATCGATGATCGATTAGTGTGTGAAAGGTCCCAAGCGAGAATTCCGAAGCCGACCAGCTCGATTGCGTTGCCGGCAGCTCCAACCCAGCTCACCCACACCATGTCCACTCCTCCGGCGCTGCCCCAAGCGATGCGCGTCCGCATTTATTTAATGCCCATGTTTCCTGTGGACGGCAGGGCGACGTGCTGATCGTACCTCCAAGCGAAGGGCATGCCTGCCGATCCTGTCACTTTAAGAATCAGGAGCCTTGAATGTCGATCTTTCTAGTTACATGGGACTTGAACAAGCAGAAGCTCAACTATGCCCAAGCTCGCCAAGCCCTAATTGATCACCTGAGCCGATATCCGCACATCTACGACCAAGGGCTCGATTCCGTTTGGTTTCTCGAGACTAGTGCCTCCGCCGATACGCTGAGCGCCGACATTCGGACCAAGCTCGACAATAACGACACACTGATAGTCACCAAGCTCCTGCCCGGTCAGCACCAGGGATGGCTGTCAAAGGAAACCTGGAATTGGATCAACCCCCGCCTTTGAAAAGCGGACGCTCTGCGAACGCATCCCTCGCAATGAGCGTTTTCAGGCACATAGTTCATCCGCGCGCCGGACATGCGCCGATCGGAGGATGATCGAACGATCATGCCGCCCCGAACGAGTCGTCGGGGAAACCGGCGACACGCCGGCGAGACGGCACCGTCACAGCACCGACACGCCGGACGCAAGACTTTGAAAACGCTCGCCGGGCCCGAAGCAAAATTGCGGGTGTGCTTCACGCGGGGGTTCGGCGCACGGTGCACCGGCCTCCCCGGTGCACTGCCGATTGTTTAGAGGCGGCCGAAGAGTTTGACGGTTGGGCGGGCGCCCTTGGAGCGCGGCGGCAGCCTTGCAACGGCCGCTGCGTGATGGAGTGCTAAAGATCGTGGCTCGTGGGGAGCAGAAGGACGAACCGACGGCGGCCAACTGCTAAACCTACTCGCTAACGTCGCGGCTATGACATTCGGCTTGCGCGCCGACGGCAATCGACGCCAAAATGTATCAGCAGGCCAGAGTGCGCCTGCGCGCCGGGCGGAGGCCGCGATGGTAGCGACGAAGCTGGCAACTCTGATCTTCGCCATGGCAACGTATTCGATCGCCGCGATGGCGGCCCCCCTATCCGCAGGATCAACTGGCTGCGGCCAAGCTGCAGACTGTCCGTCGCCGGAATGGCAGAAGGCCGGGGGCTCCGGCGGTGCGCTTGCCGACGTCGAGCAGGGAATTCGCAGGTGCATAGACCAGCACCAATCCGAATTCCGAATGCCGTACGGCCGAAGCTTCACCTCGATCATGGACTCTTGCAGATCCGAGATCGACCACTACGCTCGGATCTGTTCGGCAGACGGCCGCGAACCAACGCTATGCAAGCTTGATTCCGTCAAGTACGCCTCGTCGCTCCTGAAGCAGCACCCCATCGACAAATCGTTCGCCGACTGCCTTGTCCGGTCAGCCGCCTCCGTTCCACCGACGGACACGAGCGCCTTGACGGAAGACCTTTGCCGCGAAGAGATACGCGCCTTCGTTACGGATTGCCTCACGCGGCATGCGGCTCCTGTTTGCCAAGCAGCGGTAGCCGATGTAGCCGAGGCGGCACGACAGCTGGCCGCCAAGTGACCCATTGAGGCTTGCTGCGCGGGTCCGAGAGCTTCAATGGCCGCCCGTGGCCCACGACAGACGTCGCCGGTATCACCTCCGCGGATTCGGCGTCTTCGGGCATCCGCTAGCGCCACAGACGAAGTCGCCGGCTCTTGCCGGCCGATCCTCGCGATGCCTCGGCGACTGCTCGCGAGCGCGCCACGAGCGGCACCGCTTCCGCCGCAGCGGCTCGGCGCGCTGCCCGATCGCAAGCTGGATTGCTCGAGCCCGCGGAGCATTTCCGAACAGAAGCGAAAATGCGAACAACCAGGGAGCGATGCGACCGCATTGCCACCGCATAGCGATCGCACCCAATCCCGCCTTGCAGCAGACCGGCGAAGGCGGCCATGGCGTGGTTAGGACTCGATCAACGAAACTGAATGGCGCCGTGCCTTGTGCCATAGCAAAACGGTGGCAATTGCCAGGCCTCGCCTAAGCGAAATCAGCGCCTTGCCGGCCGCACCACCCCCCGAATTTGCACCCGATCGGGGGCCTACAACGTAGGATTGGAGACTGCAGAGCGGCCGGCGCCAGGCACCGCCGCTCTGAGCACGCTGGCCGAGACGCATTGGCCGGATTCGATTTGGCGCTCGATCTCGGCACGCCGCGCCCGCGACATCGTCGGTGACGACAGACGCACGAGCACCTCCCATGAGGCGGCACGCCAGATCGACGGGCGATCGCCGTACGTTCGCGCCACGTTCAAGAAATTGGACGGCTGACCGCCGATGCGCATATCGATCCGCCGGCCCGCCGCCCTCGCGGCGATCAACTCACGGCCGAAGGCGATCTTGTCGCCGTTGGCACGCTCACGCGCAGCGGCTTTACGCTCTCGCGCGGCCTGCTCTCTTTCGGCCCGAGCCTGCCTGATCTCCATTTGTGTGGATTTCTGCGGCGCCTGATCAGCGAAAGCGTCGCGCAGCACCAGGACGAGCATGCCCGCCAGATAGGACCATCCCGCGGCCGCCGCCGACTTCTTCAGTCGCTTGGCTGCGCCATACAATTCGAGCAGCGCCAGGCCGTCGAAAGCTTCGATCCATCGAAGGCCCGTGCCAGTCCATTCGGGGTGCGCGATCGCGACGGCGCTGACCGCCTTGATTACCGGCTCGATCAGTGCCCGGGCGTTGCCCTCGGATTCGGTGATCGTGCGCAGCACCAGCACGACGTGCTCGGCGCTGTGCTCGGCCAGCAAAGCGCGGAGCGTGTTCTGCGCTATTGTGCAATTTTCCAAACGGCGCTCAGTCGTCGCGATCACTCGGATGTCCAATGCATCCAGGATGGACATCAAATCCGCCAGCGGCGCCTTTTGCGCTCTCGTATGGCCTCGGCATGGCAGAGGCACCGGCTCCCCGGTCGGCCGCGGCATCGCCGCTGATGTGGTCTCAACGCAGACGGCAGCGAGGGGCATCGTCGGACCTCTGATAGTAACTGATGAAGTACAGATGCACTTCACCCAGCAATTAGGCAAGTTGATCGAACATCAGGCCCGGCCCAATACCTCAATCCCGCCGTGCAACAATCCAGTGTTGTTAGTATTTCGAGACCCAGCAAGAAGTGCTCTTCTTGCTTGATCTTAGCTTTCTAGCCTCGCCTTCCGCCACCTCATCCCGACGGCGATGTCGGGCGCCCCCACCAATGGCTAAGGGCCTTCTCCACTAAGTTGCTCGCGGTGCCTCTTGCACTTAGCTGGGAACGGAGTCCACATTACCTCCCGTTGCGGGGGGGACGAAGTCTATGCGTCGAGTTATTCCAGCGGTGCTCTGCGCCGCGCTGGCCGGCTGCGTGAGCGCTGGTGAGACAGTTTCACTGAAGGCTTCAAATCCAAACCAGCAAGCGCTGATGCGCGACGGTCAGCCGGCGCTGGTGTCCCGGCAGAAGAACTCGCTGGTGCTCGTCCGGCCTGCAGCGCGGCAGATCCAGGCAAACGGCCGCCCCGTCTTCGTCGTCGGCATCAACAATCTCAGCCGCGGTCCGATCGACTTCCGAGTTTCGCAGGTCGAGGCGAACCAGCGTGTCGCCGGCGCCGAGCACCCGATGCAGGTCGTCACCTTCGAAATGCTGCAGCAGGAAGAGAAGAACCGCCAGGTGGCTGCGGCGATCCTTGTCGGCGTCGCTGGCGCCGCCAATGCGTACAGCGCGTCGCGCGCCGGCTATGGCAGCTACACCACGCCGAGCGGCCGATCGGGCACTTTCTACAGTCCGACAGCCGCAGTGATCGCGCAGAACAACGCAGCAGTTCAGAACGAAGCGATGATCGCCGGCACCATCGAGCAAGGCCAGCGTAACATGGCGCAGCTTGAGCAAGCGGTGATCAAGGACAACACGCTTCTCCCCGGAGAGTGGTACGGCGGACAGCTCCACCTCGCCCCGCCTGTCACGCCGGACAGCGGAGCAAAGAACTATACGATCGTCATCACCGTGGGCAGCGACAGGCACGTCGTCGAGGTCGCGCAAGGTGCAGTCGGTTCGATCTGAAGCAAACCTACTCGCAGCTACAATGGAGTCTCAGATGCTCAAAGCGGCCGTTATTCTTTCTATCTTCGCTGTCGCCACTGCCACCCAGGCCAATGCCCAATACGGCTACGGCTCCAACTCTCGCAGCCACACCATCTCTCCTTACGTGAATAGCCACGGAACGTACGTTCAGGGCTCGCACGCGACAAACCCGAACAACACGCAGATGGACAATTACACGACGCGCGGCAACGTCAATCCATATACCGGTCAGATGGGCACTCGGACGCCGCGCTACTGAGGCGGCGACCTGTTCTGTGAACCATGGACTCGTTTTCTACATTTGAAACTTGCGGGAAACTGAGCGCGAGCTCGACGGCCACGGCACGGCGCGTTTGCGCAAGATCGTCCCCAACGGGAAGCTCGACTACATCAAGGTGGAATGCTCGTGCCGGCCAGGCACCGCCGGAACACTTCGCTGCAATTATGGCCGTTTCTGCGGCACCCTCAAATCCGATGGCGTCGACGTTGGCGATATCCTCATCCGCGAAGAGCTCGCCGTGCGCTTCACCTGTGGGCCAACCGGATGCCCGAAGACGCCGAACCCGTGGCGATAGCTACAAGCTTAGCTTTCCAACAACTTTGACAGGCCCACCGATGAGTATTTCGGTCGCCCCAGGTGGAATTTGCGTCCAATAATTGACCGCTCCTTCGGACCAAACATCGATCATTGGTCGGCCGCGGGCTGAGTTCGAGATGACGTCTAAATCACCGACGAAGATCGGTGTCTGCTCATCTGCCTCGATCTTGAATATTGGAAAAGTCTTGTGCCGATACCTGTTCCTAAAAGCAATCGCAGCATCGCTGGTTGTGCAGGCAAAGACGCAGTTCAGTCTGCTTGGCAGATCTGGATTGACCGATAAGCGCGCAGTTTCCAGAGCGACTTCCCATATAAGGCCGTTCATTAGGGAATTGTGGTCCGGAGGTTGTCCGCCATTAAGGAAGATCCGGCAGCTTTGGCCGTATCTGCCAGGGGGTATAATTGATCCAATTGGATGGTCGACCAACGGAGATACATGAAAATAGAACATTGTCTGTGTTTTCTCATTCCAATCGGAAAGTAGCTACTCTGACGGACGGCCGTTGAAAGCGCAAGTTCGCGACACCCACCTGGTCCAGCACTACCTGCGCGCTAACGGTTAGGTCGCCATTGGACCGAAGCTCCCGTCTGCCCGCTCCCCGCGCGCTACGATCTCGAGCAAACCGTCAGGCAGCGGCCGTTGCAGCGCCGCCGCTTCGCTCCACGGCGCCCGCATCCAGACGTCGAACTCCTCCGGCGTTGTTAGGATCACCGGCATCGCCTTCGGGTGGATCGGCGCGACGACGTCGTTCGGATCTGTCGTGAGGAAGCCGTAAAGCAGATGCTGGCCTTCGACCGGGTTGGCCTTCGTCCCCCGGGTGCCGGTCCATTCCGTCCAGACCCCGGCGAAGGCGATCAGCGGCCGGCTATCGTCGAGAGCGAACCACGTCGGCGTCTTCTTCGGCTTGGTATCCGCGTACTCGCAGAACGACGTGAACGGCACCAGGCAGCGCGCCTCCGGCTTCAGCCAGCGCCGCCAGTGCGCCGACTTGGTGTTCCGGATTTGGTGATCGGCGCGCCGCCGAACTGCGGCGGCCCGGGCATGCCCCAGCGCATCATCGCCAGTTCGCGCTCGCCGGCGGCGGCCCGCACCACCGGCGCCAGACCGTCGGGGAAGACCGCGGGCAGCGGCGGCAGGTTCCCGGCCGCGTCGCGCGTCACGCCGAACAGCTGACGGATCGCGTCTTGATTCCTGGTGATGCTGTAGAGATTGCACATTGACGCGAGCCCTTGGGCCTCCCGGCTCCCGGAGGCATCCAATCCTAGTGGCATTGCGTCCGGTGACCAAGCGGGTCTTGATGGCCCGCCATGGGGACCAAATCGCGCGAGGTGATCTTCGGAGGCCGGCATCGGCTGTGGAAGTCGCGCGTCGAGAGCACGCGCCAGGAGGCCCGCGCCGCGATCCGGAAGGCGCACCGCGCCCTCGCCGAAGAATGGTCCGTCGGGATGGAGGGGTTCGGCGGCCCGGCCCAGCCCTCCCCGACCATTGCCCAGTGCCTCAGTGGCGGCCTCGGCTGGCTGGAGGTCGAGTGCATGCGTTGCCACACGCGCGTCAGCCTGTCGCTCGACGCCATCCGCCGGCCCCGCGATACCCCGGTTTGGAAGCTCGAGGCCGGGCTGCGATGTCGGTCCTGCGCTACGCTCCGCTACAAGCCGCCGGTGCGCCTTGTCAAGCTGACCGACTCTCAGGAGCTCAACCCATACCCTTGGGACCGGCCGGGCAACGAGAGGTAAAGCCGATGATGCGACGCGCCCGAGTTGCTGTATCGATGGTTTCAACCGGACGAAAGGCATTGAAATTCTGTCCGCGTGGGCTGACAGTCAACTGTCACCCAACGGGTCCTGCGGGATAGTGACAGGTGATGAGAACGCCCATTGCTTCCGCCCCAATAAGCAGAGTGAAGCGCCATGCAAAGACGCCGCGTTCCGCAGACGACATCGTTGACGGAGCGGCTGCACCAGATGCTCTTACGTCTTCGGAGGCAATTCGCGGGGGCGGAGTGTTCTTCGGAACGCGAGCAGCTTTCTGAGCGCATCAGGTCGGCCGAGGAAGCGCTTCGAATAGAAAGATGGATGCAGTCGTCAGAATTACGACCGCCCCAACAGGACAGCCAGCCCCACAAAGGCGAACCCGGTTCCGAACCGGAGCAATCGGTTAAGCCACGGCGATCTTGAGCGCCTCTGCGATGCTCGGGCGGCACGGTTTTGCCGAGCCGCGGAGCGGCGTACGACTGTGCGTTGAAGACGCTCCTGGCCATTAGGATCGAGCTCTGAATTGATCGGCGTCAATGACCTCCCAAAAGGATGCGGCACGCTCGCTTATCAGGGGGAGCCATGCCGTACTTTCAGAAGGACGATTTTTTCTTTCATCCCTGCGCAGGCTGCGGCTCCGCAGCCAGATTATTCCGCAGATCCCCGGTGCCGAGCTCGGGTGAACTGCGCTGTTATGAATGCCCAAAGTGCTTCAGGGTGGACACATACGAAGTCCACCAAGATCAAGATCTTCCCTGGTTCCTGACGCAGACAAAAGCCGGCGGCCTTGAAGGGCCCGACGCCTGAAACGCGAAAAAGGCCCCGCCGACCTGCCCTATTGTTGGAGTGGCCGACGGGGCGAGTTTTCAGGAGGGCCGATCTGGGCGAGATTGCCGGCGGCGGAGGTCGGCGCCGACGGCGTTGGTACGGCGCGGGCATGCGCCGATTTGATCAGCGCCGCCGGTTGACACGGCGTCTCACAATTGCACTCGAACGGCGTCAACTCAGCAATACACGAATTCGTTCTAACTCAGTGACAGTCCTCGTGGCGATCGCAACTAACAAACGTTTCGTCAAACATCCTTGACTACGTGTCACCACTAAAGTTCGTGCGATGGACAAACCGGCGTTTAGCCGCCTACTATCACCAAAGGGCCGCACCCACTTCGATCACCGTTGTCCCGCGAGCCTAGAAGATGCGTCAAGATAATGAGCCAAGGCTCAAATGCGAGTTTTGCACCGGCTCGATGAGTTACGTCGGCCGGCTGCCGAGAACCGATCCGCGGAAGCTCATTGGCGTCTTCCGATGTGATAGCTGCGGCAACATCCAGACGCACTCTGTCGACCGTTCGCAATTATAATAGCTTCGCCGTCGCTCGACTGCAGACCGGGTACGATGCGCGCCGCCCTGATTGCACGAGCAGTTACGCGCTCGCCGCCGCAATGCGCGTTTCAAAATGAGCCCGATGGGCGTCCGGCAGCCCCGGACGAGCACAGTTGCAGCCCAGGGCGGCACATGAACAGCGGGACCAGAGATCGGGGCGTGCGCCCGTAATGCTGCGCCATGAGTGTTAGCTCGCGGGGATTGTACACCGCCTCGCCGCTCGCAAAACCGGATTTTCTGCCCGGGCCGTTGAGCAAGCCTATCGGGCCGCGCTGTTCGAGCAAGTTTGGCAGCATCGTTGCGGCGGCCGCGCGCCGCTTGTCCTTCTCGGCGCCCAGCGGCCATTCGCTCAGACAGCGCGGCAGCGGCGCCAAGCCATCAATTGCTTTCCCGGCTTTCTTCTCAGGACCTCGCACCGCCGCGCCGCTCTGGGACGCCTGATCGCTATTCGCGAGCACGGATTGCAACACGTCAAAATTCCTCAAATTTTTGTCGGCGCAACCTCTTGCCAATACTGCTGCTCAGTTCCTGACAGCGTTTGCGCCGCCGGCGGCGCGCGAAGCTTCAAGGCGGCCCATCAGCAGCACGATGTGCTCGGAGGCCCGGCAGCACACATCTTCCGCAAACGCCGGATCGGTTGCGCAGCAAGACAGCTCCAGACCTCGCTTTGCTGCAGCCAGGACGGAGGCGGCAACGTCTTCCGAGAGCGCGGACAGCAGCGGCTGCAGCACGTGCTGGAGCACCGCGTCCAACGCAATCACACGCGCGAGCAGATCCGCCGTGCCGTGGTCGCCCGTGGTCGCCTCAAATCTCATGCCCACCGGGGGTGGCTCCTCAGTAGCTGATCGGCGGCGACGGCGCGGCCGCGTCCGGCGACGACTTGCCGGTCGAGCCCGGACCGTTGGTGTTGAGCTGCCCCTGCAGCTTCACTGCCGTGTTCTGCGCCTGCTCGACCACCCGCAAGAGCGAGCTTCCCGCCTCGACGACGATCTTCAGTTTGGCCTCGCCGCTGACTTCCGCCGAGCCGGTGAGTTCGGCGGTGACCGGCTTGCTCGGCAAATCGAGGATGTTGTTCTCGCCGGCGCTGCCGTCATTCGGCTTCGCCGTCTTCCAACCGATCTTGCCCACAGCCGTGACGCGCTTGCTCGGCTTGCCCATGGTGCTGAGCGAGACGCCGCGCCGGCGCTCGCGATCGACTTCCTGCATGACCTCAAGCTCTTTGTCGCTGAACAACGGCCCCATCTCTTCCGGCGTCTGCGCTTTGAGCCTGCCTTCGAGCTCAAAAATCTTCAGACGCAAGGCCTGCAAGGCAGGCGACTGCATGAGCGCATCGGTCTCGGACCGCGACCGGCCTTCGCGCTTCTGATGCGGCAATCGGCCGGGCCCGCCGCTCCGTTTAGCGGCCTCCTCGCCTTTCTCAAGTTGCTCTCTGGCGGTCTCGATTTCCCGCTGCAGCGGCTCTTCGCGCCGACGCTTCATCTCGGCGCGGGCCTTCTCGGCCGCCGGCCGTTCGTCTTCCTCGGCGAGCCATTGGAGAACACGGTCGGCGCCGCGGACCAGCGAGCCGGCCCCTTTGTCCCAAGCTCTTGATCCAAGCTTTTGCAGAACGACATCGAGGCTGGCGGAAAGCTTGTCGAGTGCAACCTGCGGCCGCTCCAGCGCGCGCGCAAGGTCCTTGCCCCCCGAGCCGCCTACCTCTTTGAGGCGCTCCATGTAGCCATCGAATTCCTTCTTGTACATCAGCAGCGCCAGCAATCCGCGCCGCATTTCCTTATCAGCGGCGAGCAGCGGGAGCTTTGACAGGTCGCCCTTGAGCGCCTTCTCGGTTAGTTCGGTGAACGTCTCGATCAGGTCCTTGCCGGACTTTCGGGACTTATCCAGCTCTTTGCGGACGTCGATGCCGAACTTCTTGAACTTGTTCGCGGTCTCGTCGGTTTCCATCTTGCCGAGGAGATCGGAGAACGACGACGCTGCTTCCTCAGTCGTGCCGGACCCTGCGCGGATCGTCTGCAGCACGGCGACGATGCGCTTGAGGCCCTCCTCGCCCTTCAGGCCGATCGCAGCAGCCTGCGGCGCCATCGATGCCATGTAGCGCGCCATGTCCTTGAGCTCGAATTTGCCAGCCTTGCCGCCGGTCACGAGCGTGTCGAATGCACCCTGCATTTTGTCGGTGCTGATGCCCAGCGACTGGTTCAGCGCCAGAGCCGTGGTCGCCATGTCCTTGACCTCGGCCCCGGCCGCCTGCGCGGTCCTGGCGATCGCCGGCAGCGCCGGAAGCGCCTGAGGCAGATCCATGCCGCCCGAGACGAGGCTTTCAAGGCCGCTTGTGACGTCATCGAAGCTCTTGCCGGTTTGGGCCGAGAGACCGGCAATCGACTTATTCAACTTCTGAATCTCGGCGTCCGATGCGTCTGCCGTGATGCCGATCCGCGTGATCGCCATGTCGGTCTCGGCATAGCGGCGAACCGCCTTTTGCCCGACATAAACGGCCCCCGCGGCCGTACCGATGCCGCCGAGCCCAGCCATGCCAAGGCCGGCCCCCGCTCCCGCTCCTGCAAACCGTGCTGCAGCTGCCGATGCTGCAGCCGCACGGCCGGCGGACACGGAAGCCGCGGCCGATGCTCTGCTGCTCGCGCGGCCAGCGCCGGCGGCCGCAGCCTCAATGGTGCCGGCTCGCCGCGCCGCGCTGGCCGCCGCCGTGTTGGCATTCCGCGCCGTGGCGGTGAGCCTGGCGATTTTTTCAGAGATAGCGCTGAAGACGGTGCCGGTAGCATCCTTCGCGCTGATAATCGCGCGGGCTTCGATCGTTCGCATCAACGTCACTCCTCAAAGGTTTGGCCCGACAAGGGAGCTGTCCATCTCACTTGCCGGGCCGCCGCGCTTTGCAGCGCCGGCAGCGTGACCGCAGCAGCCGGGCCGCAGCCGCGATCACGAACTGGTAGCTCAGGCGCCATTTAGATCGGTTCGATCTTCGTCAATGGGCGTAGAGTGATCTCCTCCAACACCATCGGTTTCGCCAACTCAGCCAGCACATCGCGAGCGGACCTGAGCTCGCGACCATCGAACAAATGACCACCTGTGTTCCCAAGGCGAGGGAAGATGAGATCACGGAAGAACGGCGCGGCATCGGAGGCTGGGCGAAACGGCTGATACGCGATCCGGCGGAATGGTCGTTTGTGAGCGGTCCTCGATCGAGGCGGCGTCTCCTGGTCGGCGAAAACACCACCGGTTTCGCGATCCACCCACAGGTCGACCACTTCCTCCGAAATCGTCGCCTCTGAAATGGCCGGCCGACAGCGAACAGTTCGGTCGGGATCACCGATCCACTGGTCTGGCTCGAAATCAGCGGGCATCGCCCGCAGGACAGCGTCGGTCTCGATCTGGGCGAGCGCCGCCTGGCGAAGGACGTCGGCGATCATTTCCCAGGCGCGCGGCAGCACGGTGCGATAGAGCTCGACCACCTTTTCGTTCTGCGCTGCTGCCGCGGCGAACCGAGCGGTGAATGCGCTGCGCTCTTCAGCTCGTCGTGCGGCCTCGACCTCAACCTCGAGCGAGGCCACCAACTCGTCGGCGTGCCGCGCGTCCTGCTCAGCGACGCGCTTTTTGCGCGTCCACGACAGATAGGCCTCATCCGAGCCGAGGTGCGCCGTCTCTTCGGCGAGCAATGCTGAGATCCGAGACCGTGCTTCGCTCAGGTCGGCCCGGGCGGCATCCAGCCGGCCGCCGAGCGTTTCGGAATGAACCGTTGCGGGTTTACGAGTTGAAGCGCGCATGCTGCCGGTTCAATTCATCGATGTTCGCCAGATCCTTCATGCTCAGCACGACCTCGGCGTCGCCGATGTCGCCATAGCGATCGATCAGGTTGTTCGCCTCCTCGATGCTGAGCGTCACGGGCGTGCCCGGCGGCACGTACTGGCCTTCGTAGAACAGAGTGATCGGAGCGCGGATAGTTTTCATGGCCATGCGTAGTTCTCCCTTACGACTTCGCGCCCAGGTTCAGTCCTCGCGCGATGGCCCGGCCTCGCTCGAATTCTGACATCTGGCGCTGCTGATCGAGTTCGCCCGGAGCGGAAGCGCTCTGGACCAGAACCAAGCCGCCGGGGGCGTCTTGCGCGCGCCCCGCGGGCAGCGAAGGCGCCGAGGACTTGGGCAGGCCGGCGAGGATCGACTTGGCGGTGTCTGCCGTGATGCCGGCGGCGAGCGCCAGGCCGAGAGCCGAGGCCTCGCGCCCCTTCGCCTCGTCGAGCGCCATCACACCGGCGATGCGCGACCGTTCGGCGCTGGCGCCCTCGGAGCGAGCCGCCGCGACGGCAGCGTCGTGGTCGGCACGTGATATCGTATCCATTGACTTTCCTTTCGGGGGTTTGGTTGGCGAGTAGCTGCGCGTCGTGCTCGCCAACAGGTCGCGGAGGCTGCTGATCCGATCGGCGAGCCCGGCGTCGATCGCTTCGGATCGTCCGCTGGCATTGACCCTGCCGCGGTACATGCGGGCTTCGGTGGCCAGCGCAGCAGCTGCTGTGAGCCGATCGCCGCGCCCAGCTGCAATGTCGTTGACGAGTCCGATGCGAAGATCGTCGACCTCGTCCTGCATCGCCGCGCGGACGTCGTCCGGCAGGCGTTCGTAGGGACTGCCGTCGAGCTTATGCTGGCCGGACGCAACATGCGTCACCTTGAGGCCGAGTCGCTCCATCATGCCGGAGTAATCGATGTGTCCCGTGTAGACCCCGATCGATCCCAAGCGCGAGAGGGCGGTGATGACGATCTCATGTGCCTGCGCTGCAAACAGATAGCCGCATGAGGCGCCCAGGCCATCGACGTGTGATACCAGCGGCTTTGCGGCGCGCGCGGCGCGCAGCGCGTCGACGACGGTGTCCGAGCCTTCAACCACGCCGCCGGGCGAATTGATCTGCAGGACGATGCGCTCGACCGCGCCATCCGAGGCGGCGGCATGCAAAGCTTCCGCCAGATGGCCGAAACTGGTGGCGCCGTAGCGGCTGAGGTCAACATCTCCCCAATTCACGAGGCTGCCGCGCACAGGGATGACCGCCGTCGCTCCTGCCGTTGCGTACCGGGTGACTGCGACGCGAGGCGATGCCGATGCGGCAGCGGCGAGTGCTTCGGCACGGCTGGCGAATAGCTTCGCGATCTCGCCAACGCGGCTGTCCAACATGAACAGCGGCTCGTTGAGTTCGGCCGGCCAGTCTGCGGCGGTTTCAGGTGCCTTCGTCATGATCGAACGATGGCAGATGCCGCCCTCGCCTGTCCCTCGGCGAAGATGCCCTCGGGCTCGGCGAAAATACCCGCTCTCACGAGCCCGGCGGCACCTCGATGGGCAGCCGGTCGATGTTCACCATGCGCCGACCGCCGTGCATCCACGACGCGCCGGGCGTCCGCTGGGCAAGCGACCAAACCACCTTCTCGCTCTTCCCAACTCGGCGCGCGGCATCCTTCACCACGAGCCATGGATCTCGCGGGACTATCTCGGGACTGGATAGGATCGCCTTCAACTCCACTGCCGTTCGGTCGACGAGGTCCGCAGCCTCTCGACGGAAATTGCCGAGCAGAAGTTCTATGCGGTCGTGCTTTTGCATCGGCGGCTCAGCCCCGCGCAGGCCGGCGGGCGCGGTGAGCCCTCAGATGGATCAAGGTGCCGCTGGCGTCGGGAGCATCCGAAAGATCATCAGCATTTAGCGGCCGCAGATGGAATGCGATCCGATCACACAGCTCTGCGTGGAGTTTTTCACGTTGAACCGCAGTTAGGACAGGCGGGCGGCCGCCGCTTGATGTGTTACTTCGCATTGGTCTTCTCCCTCCTCGAGGTTCTTCCGGTTGGCTCCGCGCCGTTGGCACTGTGCATCATCTTGGCGCGATCGGCAGCGGCGTCGAAGGCTCGCTCGAGCTCGTCTTCGATCCTGGCTCGAAGCACCAAGTCCTTCGTCACCCGCGCAGGGATCGCAAGGCAGTCCGGTTTCAGGGGACCGAGTAGCTCGTCCATGACCGCGATCGCGTGGGCCTGAGCGTCTTGAAGGTGGGCTTTCTTGCGGGCTTCGGTCCGAACCTCGATTTCGGCGGCGCGGGCCTCCAGCAGCCGGCTAGAGGCGGCGGATTGCGAAGCGCGGCGGTCGGCGGCCTCGCGCGCCTTCAGCGCCCCGCTGGCGACGTCAACGGCGCGGTATTTGCCGGCGGCGGCGTCGGGGATGAAGCCGTCGCGGACAAGGTTTCTAACGTGCTGGATCGATTTGCCAATCAGCCGACCCGCATCGGCCAGGCCGACCCTCAAATCGTCAATCGGTCTCTGTTTTTCGGTCATTGGTCATCCCTCCATGGACATAGACTCAACCAAACCTCGATTTTGATCCGGGCAAATATCCTCAAATCCTGGGCCGCAGTTGCGCCGCCCGCAATGCGAATAGGAACACGGTCCCTAAACGTTGCAGCGCGGTAGGACTGCGGTCTGGCCATGGGCGGGATGACGGGTGCCATCGGGGTGGCGTCGACCGCGCCAGCCGCGGCGCACTGCGGAGGCCGGCGACGTGCCGTAGCGGTGGCGCCCTCCTGTCATCGGGCCGCCGCTCCCAAGCCGCTGTGTGGCGCCGGTGCGATCAATGGAAGCCGGTCGCCGCCCGAGGGACCTTGGGAGCTCGGCGAGGAACCTTGGGAGCTGGAACCAGCGCCTTGGGAGCTCGCCGGCAAACCTGGTACCGGCCGCATCTGCTCGATCATGCTGCTGCACCCCCCAC
This sequence comes from Rhodopseudomonas palustris, assembly GCF_003591005.1. GTDB lineage: Bacteria > Pseudomonadota > Alphaproteobacteria > Rhizobiales > Xanthobacteraceae > Rhodopseudomonas > Rhodopseudomonas palustris_K. Next base: position 37,298 of record NZ_QYYD01000022.1, on the reverse strand, counting down.
GCCGCGAGCCGCGAGGCGCACCGCGCTGAGCAACAGCTCACCGGCGACGAGTTGTCGCCTCAGCGCCTCAAACCTGACGGCTCCCATCGCCACGGCAATCGGCACGCCGCGGTCGGAGTCGCCGTCCCCGAGCCGGTCCAGCAGCCACATTTCGGCGAGTTGCTCGTGCGAGATTGCCGGAACTGGCAGCTCAACCGGCGCCGACGGCCTCGCCTCTGCGATTTTCACCACTTTCCTCTCCTCAAAGTCTCCCTGTTGCCTGTTACTTCCTGGTCTTCCTTCAACTTGGCATGTCTTATTGACGCCAGCCCCGCGAGCGCCAGCGCGTGCTGCGCGTCGCTTCGCGTTGTAGCGGTCGCGGCGTGCCCGCTCCCGCCCGGCTTTGTCGACGTCAATCGACCCGGTTCGGCGCAACCCGAGGTGCTGCCGCTCCGCAAAAGTAAGGTTCAAAATCTTGGCGCGCTCATCGGCGGTGTAGTGCCGCGGCGTAGCGCCCATGCAGCGCTCCAAGTCGGCAGGGCCAAACCCGAACTCGCGTGCATATTTCAGTGCCTCGCGCCCTGCATCGCCGCGCAGGCGCAGATCGTTGATCAGCAGCGCAAAGTGATCCGGCGCTATACGGCGCCGAAGCCGGCAGACCGCGAGCGTCTCGCCAAAGAAGTGGTTGCGGACAGCATGCGGGACGGCCGGCCTCGGTGTGGGCTTCCGCCGCTTTGGCGCCCAGGCATCCATCCCGCAGGCGCGGCGAACGTAGTCCTTGATCGCGATCACGTCGACGCCGTCGCGGAAAACCTTCACGCCGATCTCGTCGCCGTTGATGAAGACGTGCATGCTGCGGTCCCTCTTGCGCTTCCCCGGATAGGGAGCGGCGACGTGGGGAATCCGACCTCGGACAACACGGCCACCAAGCACTTCTGCGATCGCTTCTAAGGATGGTGTCGACACCGCACCGGCTCGCTGTTGCGACCGGGCGCGGCAATCGACGGGTTGATATTTTCAACCTGGATCGTTACCTTCATGATGCTTCCCAAAAGCATTGCCCGATCTAGTGATAACCAGGCCGCTTCTGCCCGAAGCGGCCTGTGTGCTTTTTCGCGTGATCTCAATGAACCGGCGGCGGTTTCCCCCGACCTGAGAGCGCCCGACTCGCGTCGAGCCGCGATCGGAAGACGCCGAACGGATGACCGTCTGGCTTGATGGCTTGGTGCTGGCCGTCGTCGGTCTCGAGGATGGTTCCCAGAGGCACGCGGCCGTCGTAGACGGTGAGTTCGTTGATGATGGTGCCTGCGGAAGCGCTCATCGGCGCACCGCTTTGGTGCCGAACAGGCAGCGCGGACGCTCTACCCGAAGCCAATGCTCGCTGTGGCGATTGCGCTCCTCATATGTCGAGGGCCGCGGCAGTGAGCCAGTTCTGGAAATTGTCGTTTGAGAACAATGCCGGCCGTTATGCGGGTGAGCCAGCCTATCCCCTTGATTCCACGCCCGCTGTTTGTTCTGCTGGGATCGCCAAATTGCTTCGACTGAATTCAAGCGAGCCACGATAAGAAGAGCCCCGCTTCTTGCGAAACGGGGCCCTGAAATCAAGCCACGTAGGTGAGCTTGGAATCGCTCGGTCTACGCGGCCGCCCCTTGCGAGGTCTTGAAAGCCTGATGCCCAAGTCGGGCAGCGAAGGAACGTCCCTAAAATGGCGACTAGAGCGCAGCTGTCAAGCGCCCAAGACCAAGACTGTACAACAGGCACTCCTGAATTAGTCGTAGTTGCACACTTTCCAGCCTCGGCGTCAGGTATTTACGCTTGCCATCTGCATCTCGTCCAGTCCTGACCAATTCGAGCCGCGCGAACGACACGGTCGCTATCATATCGGCCTTCACCCACATCGACTCCGAGTCGAACGGTTCTGGTAGCTGATTAGATAGCGTTATGAAGCAGTGATGAAAGGCAGACCGGTTCAGGACGTGATGTACTCAGAGGCACAACCGTGACTAATCCGTCCCGCCGCTTTAACCGCGGAGATACCGTGACGACCGGGCGCTTCTTCACCATCTCTGGCGCCTTGAAGCCAGTGGAGTAGTCGCAAATGAGAATCGTACCCGGCTCGGGGTGAAATTTCAGCGTCATCGTCTATTATTGCTCAATCTATTTGAGTCACAACCAATCAAACGTACAACCAAGCGGCCGATATCCGGTATCGGATACTTGTGCTAATGAGACAAGGAAGCCCCCATGCATGGGGTACTCCGGCTGATGGCGAAAGGCTTCCCCTGGGTCCGAGAAGACCTCTCCCGCTGGACTGGCAATATGTGCAGCGCTGCGCCAGCGGCGGCGTAACCTCTCCCGCTTGCGGGAGAGGTCGGATCGCGGAGCGATCCGGGTGAGGGTACTCCTCTCCACGAGTCGCTGAGTTACTGCTCTGTAAGTCGCTAAACTCACTGCTTGGGGCGCCCTCACCCCAGCCCTCTCCCGCAGGCGGGAGAGGGAGCGCGCTGCGACGCGGCGGCTGGCGTCTTACTCCGCCGATTGTTGCATCCCGTATCGACATCGAGCGCTATTGCTCACCGTGGCGCTATTTCCGGCCCGATCAATCCATCGCAACCGGGAACCAACGACGATCGAGCGATGTTCTTCGCCAACTCAGTCGTTTGACGCCGCGGCCCCTCACCTCAGGCCCCTTCATGTCGCAAAGCCAATCGTCCGCTCACCCCCACCCGATCAAGCTCGCGGATGCCCAACGGCGCCTCAAGGCGATCTTCATCGGGTCGATCGGCAATCTGGTCGAGTGGTACGATTTCTACGCCTATACGGCTTTCGCGCTGTACTTCGCGCCGCAGTTCTTTCCCTCGGCTGATCCCGTGGTGCAGCAGCTCAACGCTGCGACGCTGTTCGCTGCCGGGTTCATCGTGCGGCCGATCGGCGGCTGGCTGTTCGGGCATCTTGCCGATCGCTATGGACGACGGCTGTCGCTGACGCTGTCGGTGCTGATGATGTGTTTCGGCTCGCTGATCATCGCCTGCACTCCGACTTACAGCTCGATCGGCTTCGCCGCCCCTGCTCTGCTGGCGCTGGCGCGGATCATCGAGGGGCTGAGCCTCGGCGGCGAATACGGGGCGAGCGCGACCTATCTGACCGAGATCGCCGATCCGGAGCATCGCGGCTTCTATTCGAGCTTCCAATACGTCACGCTGATCGGCGGGCAGCTGACGGCCATCCTGGTGCTGCTGTTGCTGCAGAACGTCTTCCTGACGCACGAGCAGCTGCTCGACTGGGGCTGGCGGATTCCGTTCGTGATCGGCGCCCTGCTCGCGGTGATCGCGCTGTTCATGCGCCGCCACATGGAGGAAACCGAGTCCTTCCAGCAGGCGAAAGGCGCCGGCAAGATCAAGCGCGAAAGCTCGTTGCGCGGACTGATGCGCTACCCGCGCGAGGTCGCGATCGTGGTCGGTCTCACCGCCGGCGGCACTGCCGCGTTCTACACCTTCACCACTTATATGCAGACCTTCGTCCGCCAGACCGTCGGCCTGCCCGACATCACCACCACCTATGTGATCGCCGGCTCGCTGATCTTCGCCTCGGTCCTGCAGCCGGTCTACGGGCTGATCTCGGACCGGATCGGACGCAAGCCGGTGCTGATGTTCTTCGGCATCGCCGGCACGTTACTGACGGTGCCGATCCTGACACTGCTGGAGGGCACAAAATCGCCCTGGATCGCCTTCCTGCTGATCTGCGGCGCCTGGCTGTTCACTGCCGGCTACACCTCGATCAACGCTGTGGTCAAGGCCGAGCTGTTTCCGACCGCGATCCGTGCCACCGGGGTCGCCGTGCCCTACGCGCTGACGGTGTCGATCTTCGGCGGGACCGCGCCGGCGATCGCGCTGTACTTCAAGCAGCAGGGTCACGAGCAGTGGTTCTACTACTACCTCGCCGGCATGATCTTCATCTCGCTACTGGTCTACACCACGATGCGCGACACCAAGCGCCGCTCGGCGATCGATCGGCACGAATGAGCCGGCTGCGCGGCGGGCGGCAGGACCTCAGTCCAACAGCCACCGTAACGAACGCCTCAGTCGCTCTGTGCCGCCCGAGTCGTACCAACGGCCGTGGGCGAAGATCACGCGTTCGGGCGCCCACGCCAGCATCTGCTGCGCGGCCGCTTTGACGGCGGCGCGGCGGCGGTTCATGGCAAAGCGATAATGTGCTGGGGCCATGCCATCGGGTGCGGTGGCGCCGGCCAGCTTAGCGAGCGGGCGGGCCACCGGGCCGAGCTTGTCCGGCTCGAGGTTCTCGACGAAATCGGTCAGGATCAGCGTCCCGCTGGCGCGATGAAAGAACGCGATCTCGTTGACACCGAAGCCGCCGGCGATCAGCAGTTGGTCGAGTTCGCCGGCCCATGCGGCCGGCGGCGATGCGTCGAGGTCGCGATCCAGCACCACGCCCGACTTGATCACGGGGGCGCGGCTGCGCAGGCCCGGAACGGCCCAGGTTGTCGCGTGCGGACAGCGCTGTTGCCAGTCCTTGACGTACTGCCAATGCGCGATGTTGGGCGCGACAAGATGCGCAATCGGGCTGAGACGCTGCAGCTCCATCCTCAACTGATCGGAATAGGCTGTCGGTGAATGCAGCCAAACTTGGCCCGATCGCAGCTGCACCGCGGTCATTCGCACCGGCACGTGCAATCCCATCGCGCTGATCGGCCCGCTGTCCACGATCCACAGGCCGTCCGCCACCGCCTTGAGCGTATCGGTCGGCAAGTATGCGACGGCATCGGCTGCAGACATCGTGGCCCCTCTCTACAGCAGGTCAAACAGCTCCTCTCTCGATCGTTCCGAACCCGGGCGGAACCACGCGGCTCGATCAGGGTTCCTCCGCAAATCAGGAGAACCGCATGTCGATCGACGATTTCAGAGGCACCTCACCGGAATTTCTGCCGGAAGAATTTTTCAACGGGCGGTTGGAAGGCTGGGGCGTGGTGGAAAGCCTGATCGGTGGCCTGCAGAAGCGTGCTTCGATCGAAGCCGAGGGGAATTGGGACGCGGCCGCGCAGCTGGTCCGCTTCACCGAAACCTATCGGTTCGACGACGGCCACATCGATACCCTGCAATGGGCGATCCGCAAACTCCGCCCTGGCCGCTACAGCGGCACAGAGCCGCATCTCGATGGCGAGGCCTCGGGCGAACAGGCCGGCTGCGCCTTCCACTGGCAGTATACGCGCGAAACGCCGCAGAAGGACGGGTCGACCACCAAGCTCAATTTCGACGACTGGTTCTACCGGATCGACGCCACCGGCGTCATGGTCCGCGGCAGCGCCGGCCGCGCCGGACTGCCGTTCGCCACTGCGCATGTGACGTATCGCAAGCTGAGCTGAGGGCTGTTTGACTGTTATTCACTGGCAAATGTTTCCGTCATGGCCGGGCTCGTCCCCGCCATCCACGCCTTTCCTGCATTTACTTTAGGAAGCCGTGGATGCCCGGCACAAGGTCGGGCATGACGTGGAGAGGCGGGACATCACCTCTGAGCACCGCTGCCCCTCGCCGCCACTAACTGCGGCGCCAGGATCTCCTTCACCACGCGGCGCTTGTCGCGCATGATCTCGGGTTCGCCCATCTGGCCGACTTCGTGCAGCCACGTTCCGCACCATTGCAGCGGGCCGTCATAGGTGTCGAGACCGTCGCGATACGGCACGAAGCGGGAGACCGGCTTCTCGAGCTCATCGAGTGCGTAGTTGCTGTACACCGGGCCCCAATTGGCGCCGCCGGTGTCGAGTCCGATGAACCAGTCCTGGCCGAAATCGAGATCGAGCTCGCACACCGCGGCGAACCGCATCATCGTGAAGCCGGCCCATAGAAACCAGCGGCCGTTGTCCGGCTCGGCATAGCGGACGTAGCCGTAGATCTCCTGCCGCTGCAGCGGCGCGAACGGATCGTCGGGGGCGGTCGGAAACAGGTCGTGATCGAGCAGCCCGAACGCCAGCGGCGCGCCGGGGAGGATGATATTAGCCCAGATCCAGTTCAGCGCGATGCCGTGCGAGCGGCTGCTCTTCTGCCAAGGGTTCGGCGGGGTCCGCAGATACGGCACGTTCTGCGCGGCGGCGACGCGCGCGATCGCCTGCGCGGCCACGTCCTCCGGCGAATTATCGACGACGATATACGGGTAGTTCGGAAAGTAGTGGCGTAGCAGCGTCGCCTGCAGCTCGATCGCCTCCGGATCCATATAGGCGACGGTGATCAGCAACTGCTTGCCGCCGATCGCACGCGCGACAGCAGCCGGGTCGCCGACCAGCGCCGGCGTCTGGCGATAGCGCCGGTCGATCCGCCGATAGCGCGCCGTCTTCAGCGCATGCGACAGCGGACGCAGACGGCGCCAGTCCGCCAAGGTGTATTCGCTTAAGGGCTTCGGCATTCTGTCTGCGCTCTAAATTGTCAGCGCGTCGCGCCGCGCAGCGGCCGCTCGATCAGCTCTGCGGCGCGGTCGAGCCCGTCATACAGCCGCTCGGTGGCGCCATAGGCGATGCCGCTCCGGCTCCAGCGATTACGCTTGCCCGCCGACGTCGCGGCACCGAGCGCCGCGGTCAACGCCTCCTGCTCGAACGGGCTTGCGATCACCACGCCGGCGTCGGCCTTCGTGACATGAGGCGCGTAGCCGCATTCGGCGGTGGTGATCACCGGCAGGCCGTTGACCAGGCTCTCGACGATCACGGTGCCAGTGGTGTCGTAGCGCGCCGGATGCACCAGCAGGTCCGCCGCAGCCATCAGTTCGGGAATGTCGGCGCGAAAACCGAGCAGCTCGACACGGTCGGCCACGCCGACGCCGCGCGCCCAGCCACGCACCTGCCCGGCCTGCTTGCTGTTCGACGCAATGCCGGCGATGGCGAGCCGCGCCTGCGGAATGCCCTTCATCGCGACCAACGTGCGGTCGAGGCCCTTGACGCTCGGCTGGTTGGCGATCGCCAGCCACAGCAAACTCTCCTCGCCGATCCCGAGGCTCTCGCGCAGCCGCTCGCGGGTGCCGTCGCTGCGATATTCCGGATGCCGGCGCTCCTTGTCGATGGTCGGCGGCAGCACCTCGATGCGCTTCGGCTCGGTCGACCACGCCGCGCGAAACTCGCGCGCCTGGTTGGCGCTGAGCAGCAGGCAGGTGGTGTTCTGCCCCTGCTTGAAGCTGGCCCCCTCCAGCCGCATCTGCGTGCGTCGCCGCGCACTCATTCTCGCCAGAAAACCGACCCGGCGCGCGGCGAGGCATGGATCGGCACAATAGATGACGTCGAGGTCGAGCAGCTTGCCGAAGCCGACCAGCCGGTCGTATTTCCCGGCGCAACGTTTGGCCACCGCCTCGGCAAATTTGAGGTCGCGCTTGTGATTGCTGACCGCCCAATTCGGCAGCAGCTCGACCTTGAGGTCGGACGGGATCTCGCCCTTGCGCCGCTCGGCGAAGATCGTGACGTCGTGGCCGCGTTCCGTCAGCTGGCGGGCCAGCGCCATACAGTCGCGTTGCAGGCCACCGGCCGAAAACAGCGTGACGATGGCAAAGGCGATCTTCATGAATTCACTCTCGGAACCGCGACGGCGGCGACGGCGCCACCCTTGCTCAGAACTGCCGGCTCCGCAACAAATAGGCCGGGATCGCCAGCCCGGCGCCGATCGCACCGACGATCGACACCACGCGGATGAAAGCCTGCGCCGAGGCCACCAGCTGACCAACCGATTGGCCGGATGTATCGGCCGCGACCGCCATATAGCCGAGCATCGCCTGGCCGAAGAACGCGCCCGGCACCATCGGGATGCAGCCGGCCAATGCGATCGCGTTGCAGGCCGGCCCGAGCCAGCGCCGCGCCAGGATCGCGACGCAGGACGTGCCTATCGCTGCCAGGAACGTCGCGGCCTCGAGGCTGACGCCGGATTTCTGGCTCACGGTGCGGATGGCAAGCGCGAGAGCGCCGGCGAGCGTGCACCAGATCAAGGCCCGTCCACCAAAATTGAACAGCACGCCGAAGCCGGCGGCGGCGACCGCGCCGAACAGTGCCTGATGCGCCAGATAGGGCAGCGCGGCGACGAGATCCTGCGTCACATCTGAATCCTCAGCACGAACTCGGCGAGCCACAGCCCGGTCACCGCGAACACCATGATCATGATCACCCACACCGCCCGGGCGCTGCCCATCGTCGGATAGCCGTCGAGCACGTCGGTCTGCGCGTTGGTCGAGGGCACGCCCGGCACCAGCAGCAGGATCGAGGCCATCATCGCCAGTTGCACCGTGCCGCTGCCGGCCAGCCGCGCGCCGAGGCCGCCGAGCGTCGCGGCGACGCAGCCGATGATTGCGGCGATCACGAACACATTGACGCGGCGGCCGAGCAGCCAATGTCGCAGCGCCTGCCCGATGCTTGCGGCCGCCAGCATCGGCGCGAACGAAAGCCAATCCGCGCCGAGCAGCCGGCCGAACGCCGCGCAGGCGGCGCCGGTCGCGATCGCCACCAGCCACCACGGATGTCTCGGCGTGTCGCGCACCAAGCGGTCGAGGTCGGCCTCGATCTCGTCCGGCGTCATCCCGCCGGCGGCGGCGCGCACCGCCAGATCGCGCACCGCGAAGTCGAGCCGGTGGTTCACGCCGTGCGGCCCGATCTGCATCATGCGGGTGATGGTGGCGCGGCCGCGCTCGAGCGTGATCTCGAACGAGGCGTAGCCAGAGCGCATCCCCATCACCTCGACGCCGAGGCCGCTGGCGATCATCCGCGCGCCCTCATGCACCACCCGCACCGACGCACCGCTCTGCGCCAAAATCGCGCCGACGCGCAACGTCACATGCGCAATGCGATCGAGCGCGAGATGATGATGGATCGGATCGGTGGAAGAGGTATCGGAATGACTATTCATGGCGCGATGTTTGATTCATCCGCATTCAACACGAACTGATCGCGCGGCGCCATGCACCATGGTAGCTCAACGTCATCGCTACTCGCACGCAAACAGGACGATGTTACCACTTGTTAGTTCATTCATTGTGTCAAGGCGGGTTTGATAGCAATCACTTCCAATTCACCCGCGGCGGACTATGCTGATTTGGTCGCTGGCGTGATGCCGTTTCGAGGAATGAGGTTGACCATGAAAATTCCGACCTTGGCCGTGGCGCTGGTCGCTGCCGCCGTCATCATCTTCGCCGCCAAGAGTTCGAAGCACGAGGGCAACGTTCCCGAACCGACCGAAAACGTGGTCGCTCAGATGCCCATCAGCCCGGTCAAGGCTCTCACCTCGGCGAGCTGCGCCAGCGATGGCTGCCCGGTATCCTGCGAAGCTGGCGACACGCTGCTGTCGGCGGTGTGCGTCAGCGGCACCAAGGGACGTTTCGCCGACACGCTGCGCGTCGACAAGGGCACCCTCACCGCGACCTGCGCGACCACCGCCAGCAATATCCTGGTGTATTGCGGACGCCCCTGACAGCCTCGCCGCTGCGCAGCCGCCCGCTCGGGCGAGCGGCTGCCGCTGCGGCGCGCGAGCCTATTTCACGCCGAGCAGTTCGACTTCGAAGATCAGCGTCGCGTTCGGCGGGATCACGCCGCCGGCCCCGCGCGCACCGTAGCCGAGCTCCGGCGGGATGATCAGCGTGCGCTTGCCGCCGACCTTCATGCTGGCGACGCCCTCGTCCCAGCCCTTGATGACGCGGCCCATGCCGATCGGGAATTCGAACGGCTCGTTGCGGTCCACCGACGAGTCGAATTTCGCGCCCTTGGCGCCGTTCTGATACAGCCAGCCGGTGTAGTGCATCACGCAGGTCTGGCCGCGCGTCGGCGAGGCGCCGGTGCCCACCTTGGTGTCCTGGACTTTGAGGCCCGACGGCGTGGTGACGATGTTGGCGGGTTCGGACATGGCGCTTGTACTCGTTGTCAGCGTCGCGGCGCAGGACAGCGCGACGACAAGGGCGAAAGCCAGCGTGGTGCCGGCACGGGAAGCGAAACGCATCGGAAGATCCTCGGAAAGGTCGACGTCGGTCGCGAGCGAGGCCCCGTTCTAGACAGAACGGCCCGGCATCACAACCGCGCCGCCCGGTGATGGAACCTCGTCGCTCAAAGCGAGGAATGTGCGAACCGGTCTCGTCTATCTGCTCCACCACACCCAACAGGGGCGACCAAGTGGTCGGCAGGGCCCGCTATCTCGCCTCAAGAGGCTGGCCGGACATGCACCTGAGATTTCGGCACTTCCTCTCCACGCGTCCTGCCCGGCCTTGTGCCGGGCATCCACGCCTTGCTGACGGAGATGCAGAAAAGGCGTGGATGGCCGGGACGAGCCCGGCCATGACGGCGTCCGTGAGCAAGCTAACCGGCTGCGGATATGGCGCAGAAATTCGGCCTTGGTTTTGAGACGAGCCCTGCCTTGCAGCGCAGCACATCTCAATCGATCTTGGTGCATCGCAACTAACAATTCCTGGCGAATTGCACGTCGGAGGCCTGCGACAGCTTGACCACCCCACAACGCAAGCGGTAGCCATCACAACCAACAAACAAATTCCCGGGAGTGAAATGATGATCTCACGTCGCCACGTTCTGGCTTCCGCGCTCGCTGCCCCTGCCATCCTCAGACTTGGCATCGGCACCGCACACGCCGCCACGACGCTGAAGATCTCGCACCAGTTTCCCGGCGGCACCATCGACAAAGGCGACTTTCGCGACCGGCTGTGCCGGATGTTTGCGGCCGAAATCAGCAAACGCTCCGGTGGCGATCTCGTCGGCGAGGTCTATCCCGGCTCCTCGCTGATCAAGACCAACGCGCAGTTCTCGGCGATGCGCAAGGGCGCGCTGGATCTGTCGCTTTATCCGATGCCTTATGCGGGCGGCGAAGTGCCGGAGACGAATATCGGCCTGATGCCGGGCCTGGTCGAAACCTACGATCAGGGTTTGGCCTGGAAGACCAAGCCGATCGGCAAGGCGCTCACCGACTTCCTCGCCGACAAGGGCATCATGCTGATCAGCTGGGTGTGGCAGGCGGGCGGCGTCGCCAGCCGTAACAAGCCGATACTCGCACCGGAAGACGCCAAGGGGCTGAAGGTGCGCGGCGGCTCGCGCGAGATGGACATGGTGCTGCAGCAGGCCGGCGCCGCCGTGCTGTCGGTGCCGTCGAACGAAATCTATGCGGCGATGCAGACCGGTGCCTGCGACGCCGGCATCACCTCCTCCACCAGTCTAATCTCGTTCCGGCTCGAAGAGGTCGCCAAGCATCTCACCTCCGGCGCCGACGCGTCGTACTGGTTCATGCTCGAGCCGCTGATGATGTCCAAGGCGATCTTCGACAAGCTGCCGAAGAACCACCAGGACATCATCCTCACCGTCGGCACCGAGCTCGAAGCGTTCGGCCGCAAGGGCGCTCAGGACGACGACATCGAGGTCGCCAAGGTCTACGAGAAGGCCGGCGCCAAGGTGCAAAAGCTGGACATCGCCACCGTCGAGAAATGGCGCGCGATCGCCCGGGACACCGCTTGGCCGGACTACGCCAAAAAGAGCGCGAACTGCGCCAAGCTGCTCAAGCTGGCCACCGACGCCGCATGATGCATGGTCCCGTCGCGGGTCAGGCTGACCCGACCAGCGCCGCCCATCGCGAAACGGGCGGCGTGCTCGGCCACGCACTGGCGCTGGTCAACCGCGCCATCCTGCTCGCCGCCGCGCTGGCGCTGATCGCCGCCTGCGGCATCCTCAGCTACAGCGTCGCGGTGCGCAGCCTGTTCCACAGTGCCACCTACTGGCAGGACGAGGCCGCGGTCTTCCTGCTGGTCGGCGCCACCTTCCTGACCGCCGCCTTCGTGCAGAGCCAGCGCGGCCATATCGGCATCGAGGCGTTTACCGGCCTGCTGCCGCCGCTGGTCAACCGCATCCGGCTGCTGCTGGTCGACGTCGCCAGCCTCGCCTTCTGCGCGTTCTTCGCCTGGAAGTCCTGGACGCTGACGCACGAGGCCTGGGTCGACGGTCAGGTCTCGAACTCGATCTGGTCGCCGCCGCTCGCCATCCCCTACGCGCTGATGGCCGCCGGCATGACGCTGCTGTGCGTGCAGATCGCGCTGCAGATCGCCCAGGCTCTCAAGAATTGGAATCGCTCGTGACAGTGCTTGGCATTGGGATCAGCTACGGCCTCGCGACTTTGTTCGCGATGTTCTCCGGCATGCCGATCGCGTTCGCGCTCGGCGCCGTCGCACTGGTGTTCATGGCGATCTTCATGCCATCGGCGTCGCTCGATACGGTGACGCAGAACGTCTACGAGGAGATGGCGTCGATCACGCTGCTGTCGATCCCGCTGTTCATCCTCAAGGGTGCGGCGATCGGCAAGTCGCGCGCAGGCCAGGATCTGTACTCCGCGCTGCACGCCTGGCTGCACCGCGTGCCCGGCGGCCTCGGCGTCGCCAACGTATTCGCCTGCGCGCTGTTCGCGGCGATGGCCGGCTCATCGCCCGCGACCTGTTCGGCGATCGGCTCGGCCGGCATTCCGGAGATGCGCAAGCGCGGTTACTCCGGCGGCTTTGCGGCCGGTATCATCGCCGCCGGCGGCACGCTCGGCATCCTGCTGCCGCCGTCGATCACCATGATCCTGTTCGCGGTCGCGGCGGAAAAATCGCTCGGCCGGCTGTTCCTCGCCGGCATCGGCCCCGGCCTGTTGCTGGTGACGCTGTTCGGCATCTATGCGGTGATCCGCTTCCGCAAGGAATACGCCACGGCGAAGCGCGCCTATGAGCAGACCGGCACCACTTCGCCGATCCTGACCGACGAGAAGTTCACCATGGCGCAGCGCTTCGGCGCGCTGCCGCGGGTGCTGCCGTTCATCATCCTGCTCACCGGCGTGATGATCGCGCTGTATGGCGGCTACGCCACGCCGTCCGAAACCGCCGGCCTCGGCGGCCTGCTGGCGCTCCTGCTGATCGCGCTGATCTACGGCGTGTGGCGGCCGAGCGACCTCGCCCCGATCATGACCTCGACGGTGCGCGAGTCGACCATGCTGATGATGATCATCGGCATGTCGCTCTTGTACTCCTACGTGATGAGCTATCTGCACATCTCGCAATCGGCTGCCGAAGCCATCGTGGCGATGAACCTGCCGCGCTGGGAACTGCTCGCCGCGATCCTGCTGCTGGTGGTGATGCTCGGCTTCTTCCTGCCGCCGGTGTCGATCATCCTGATGACCGCGCCGATCATCCTGCCGCCGCTGCGCGCCGCCGAATTCGACATCATCTGGTTCGGCGTGGTGATGACCATCGTGATGGAGATGGGCCTGATCCATCCACCCGTCGGCCTCAACATCTTCGTCATCCGCAACGTCGCCCCCGACATCCCGCTCAGCGACGTGATCTGGGGCACGCTGCCCTTCGTGCTGCTGATGATGCTGGCCGTGCTGCTGCTGTGCTTCTTCCCCGGCATCTCGACCTGGCTGCCCGATCTGGTGATGGGCCCGGAAAGCGCGCGATAATCGTACGGTGGGCAAAGGCGCGCAGCGCTGTGCCCACGCGGAACATTGACCAACGAACGTTGGTCCGCGTGCTCTTCGCTGCGCTCAGCACACCCTACGAATAAATCAGCCCTCGGCTTCCGCCAATCTCGGATCCTCTGCGAAGTAATCGACCAGCATGTCGATCAGCGCCCGCACCTTGCGCTCGGGATGCTGACCCGGTGGGCGGACCACATAGGCGCCGGCGGACGGCGGCGGGTGGCTGGTCATCACAGGAACGAGTTCACCCGACTCCAGATAGTCGTTGGTGATGCAATCCGGCAGCCAGGCGACGCCGAGGCCGGCGGCCGCCGCCACCGCAAGCACTGCGCCATTGTCGGCCTTGAAGCGTCCCTGCGGGCGCACCGTGACGACCTTCTCGCCGTCCATAAACTGCCACGGCTCGGTGCCCTGCATCAGGGCCTCGTGGGCGGCGAGTTCGTCCAGCGTCTCCGGCGCCCCGCGCGTCTTGATGTAATCGGGACTCGCGACGAGCTTGCCGTAGACCGCACCGACGCGTCGCGCGATCAGATTGGAGTCGGGCAGATAGCCGACCCGGATCGCGCAATCAAAGCCTTCGGCGACCAGATCGACGAACCGATCGGTGTAGAAGCTATGGATGTGCAGTTGCGGATAGCGCCGCGCCATCTCTGCCAGCGCAGGCGCAAAGTGCGTCGGCCCGAACGACAGCGGCACGGAGACGCGCAAGCGGCCGCGTAGATCGCCGTTGGGCAAGATCGCTTCACGTGCCGCATCGATCTCGGCCCCGACCCGGGCGGCATGATCGCGCAGCGTCGTCCCGGCCTCGGTGAGCGCGGCGCCGCGCGTGGTCCGTGCCAGCAGTTGAACGCCAAGCTCGGCTTCCAACCGAAGCAACCTCCGGCTGACGACCGACTTGGCGACGCCGAGCCGGCGCGCAGCCGCCGACAAATTGCCAGTGTCGGCGACCTCGACGAATGTGGCCAAGTCCTCAATGTCCAATTCGGCGTTCCCCTTCGCGCGACACAGCTTCGCGCCCACCAGCGCTACCCTATCACACATCGCGCTGACAGTTTCCGCGGACACGGGGCCGCAGGCATCCGCCCGGTCTCGGTGATTGATCGCTCAAACTTTCAGCAAAGGATGCTTGATGACCCGTCGTAACGGCCTCGATTCGCTTCTCCGTCCCGAAGATTCCGTGCTGGTGTTGATCGACCACCAGCCCTATCAGCTCGCCAACGTGAACAGTCACGAACCGCACATGGTGATCAACAACACTGCGGGTTTGGCAAAGGCTGCCAAGGCTTTCGGCGTACCTACGATCTTGACATCGGTGATCGCCGAGCGCGGCGGGCTGCTATTTCCGCAGATCACCGACGTATTCCCCGGCCAAGAGGTGATCGATCGCACTTTCATCAATACCTGGGAGGACATGAAGGTGGTCGACGCCGTCAAGGCGACCGGTCGCAAGCAGCTGGTGATCGCCGGCCTATGGACCGAAGTCTGCGTCGCGATGCCGGCGATCCAGGCGATCGGCGAAGGGTGGGACGTCACGGTCATCACCGATGCATCCGGCGGCACCTCGGTGGAGGCTCACCAGGTTGCGATCCAGCGCATGCTGGAAGCCGGCGTCAACATGATGACCTGGCTGGCCATCGCAGCCGAATGGCAGCGCGACTGGGCGCGGCTGGAGCAGGCCGCAAAGATCACCGAGGTGATCGTCCAGCACTCCGGCGGCAGCGGCATCGCCTTCCTGTGGGAGCAGCAGTTGCTGAACACGCCAGTGCCGAAAGCGGGTTAATCACTCTCGCTGGCGCGCGATATTCGTAGGGTGGGTTAGCGCGAAGCGCGTAACCCACCAATTTACGTCTCGTCGCAATGATGGGTTACGCGCCTTCGGCGCTAACCCATCCTACGGCTTAAACGGTTCGCTTCGTCTTCGCGTTCAGCGCATTGACGACGCGACTCACCGGCGGGCGGCCGAGCAGTGCCGCGATGCTGTTGGTCGCCGCGATCAGCTTGTCCATGTCGACGCCGGTCGAAACATCCATGCCTTCGAGCATGTAAACCACGTCCTCGGTCGCGACGTTGCCGGTCGCGCCGGGCGCATAGGGGCAGCCGCCGAGGCCGCCGGCGGCGCTGTCGATGACGCGGGCGCCCTCTTCCAGGCCGGCGTAGAGATTGGCGAGCGCCTGGCCGTAGGTGTCGTGAAAGTGCATCGCCAGCGACGCCATCGGCACCGCGTCGGCGCAGGCGCGCAGCAGTCCGCGCACCTTGGTCGGCGTGCCGATTCCGATGGTGTCGCCGAGCGAGACTTCATAGCAGCCGAGGTCGCGCAGCGTGGTGGTGACGTCGACCACCGCCTGCACCGGCACGTCGCCATCGAATGGGCAGCCGAGCACGCAGGACACGTAGCCGCGGACTCTTATGTTGTCTGCCTGCGCGCGCGCGATCACAGGTTTGAAGCGCTCGATCGATTCCGCGACCGAACAATTGATGTTGGCACGCGAAAAGCCTTCCGACGCCGAGGCGAACACCGCGATCACCTGCGCGCCGGCGGCGCGCGCGGCCTCATAGCCTTTCTCGTTGGGCACCAGCACGTGGAATTCGCCGGGTAGCTTCAGCGCCGCACGCAGCACTTCGTCGGAGCCCTGCATCTGCGGCACCGCCTTCGGCGACACGAACGCGCCGACCTCCACGGTGTGTAGTCCGGCCGCGACCAGCGCCTCGACGAAGGCCACGCGGTCCGCGACGCTGACCGGCGTCTTCTCGTTCTGCAGCCCGTCGCGCGGGCCGACTTCGACAATGCGGATGGTGTCGGTCATGCGCCCTCCAAGTAGCACTTCGTCATGCCCGGCCTTGTGCCGGGCATCCACGCCTTTCAGCGGCTCGACCTCCGAAGGCGTGGATGGCCGGGACAAGCCCGGCCATGACGGCTGTGGTTGTTACTCTTCGTCGGCCTCGAGCTCCGCGAGCTCGGCGCCTTCGGCGACGATATCGCCGACCTTGCACTTCAGCGCCTTGAGCGTGCCGGCGAACGGGGCGCGCAGGGTCTGCTCCATCTTCATCACTTCGAGCGTGAGGATCGCCGCGCCCTTCTCGAGCTTCGCGCCCTGCTCGGCGAGCAACGCCACCACCGTGCCGGGCAGCGGCGCGACGATCTTGTCCTCGCCGACCGCCTCCTCGCTCTCGCCGCCGAACGGATCGACCAGGTGCAGGTCGAACCGGCCGCTCTTCGTGCGGACATACAACTCGTGTCCCTCGACCACCGCGGCCACGCGCGAGCGCACGCCGTCCAGCAACACATCGATGCCGTCGCCGTTCGCAGACCAGGCGAAGGCAAGCCCGCGGCCGTCGATGGTCAGCGTCGAGGCGCCGCCGCCATAGCTGAGCTGAACTAGAGTGTCGGTGTGGTCATGCCCCTGCCCGCGCCGGAGCAGGAAGCTGCGCTTGCGCCGGCCGACCGGCATCCAGCCCGACGACCGCCATGGTGACGGCGCCTCGGCCTTCGCCGCCTCGTCGTCGCTGCGCAGGATGGCCGCCACCGCAGCGGCAAGTTCGAGATCTCCGAGCGTTTCCGCTGTCGCGGTCAACTCGGCGAGATGCCGCTCGATGAAGCCAGTGTCGATCGCGTTGGCGCGGACGTCGGGATGCGTCACCAGCGCCGACAGAAACGGAATGTTGGTGGTGACGCCGCGGACGTCGGTCTCGTTGAGGCCGCGGTCGAGCCGGTCGATCGCCGCCGCGCGGGTCGGCGCCCAGGCGATCACCTTGGCGAGCATCGCGTCGTAATACGGCGATACGCTGTCGCCGTCGCGATAGCCGGCGTCGATGCGCAGGCCATCGACCTCGGCGGGCGTGCGCCACGTCGTGATCCTGCCGACCGACGGCATGAAGTTCTTCGCCGGGATCTCGGCATAGACCCGCGCCTCGATGGCGTGGCCGTTGAGCCGGAGTTGATCTTGCTTAAGCGGTAGCTCCTCGCCGAACGCAACGCGCAGCTGCCATTCGACGAGGTCAACGCCGCTGATCAGCTCAGTGACCGGATGCTCGACCTGCAGGCGGGTGTTCATCTCGATGAAAAACACGTCCTTGCCGTCGGAGACGAACTCGATGGTGCCGGCGCCGACATAGTTGACCGCGCCGGCCGCCCGCCGCGCCGCTTCGCACACCTTGTCGCGCCCGGCTGCGTCGAGCGTCGGCGACGGCGCCTCTTCGATCACCTTCTGGTGGCGGCGCTGCAGCGTGCACTCGCGCTCGAACAGCGACACGAGATTGCCGTGACTGTCGCCGACGATCTGCACCTCGATGTGGCGCGGATTGTCGACGTATTTCTCGATCAGCAGCGTGTCGTCGCCGAACGCCGCCTTGGCCTCGCGCTTGGCGCTGGCGATCGCGTCGGACAACTCCTCCGCCTTGCGCACCACCCGCATGCCGCGGCCACCGCCGCCCGCCGAGGCCTTCACCAGCACCGGGAAGCCGATCTTGTCGGCGGCTGCAGACAACGTCGCGTCGTCCTGCGCCGCGCCGTGATAGCCGGGCACCAGCGGCACGCCGGCCTTTTCCATCAGCGCCTTGGAGCCAGACTTCGAGCCCATCGCGGTGATCATGTCCGGCGTCGGCCCGACGAACACCAAACCGGCATCGGCGCAGGCCTGCGCGAACTCGGCGCTCTCCGACAGGAAACCATAGCCGGGATGCACCGCCTCGGCCCCGGTCTGCCTGGCGGCCTCGATGATCCGCGCGATATTCAAGTAACTGTCGGCCGCCTTGGCCGGGCCGAGCAGCACGGCCTCATCGGCCTCGCTGACATGCTGCGCACCGGCATCGGCTTCGGAATACACCGCGACGGTCCGCAGCCCCATGGCACGCGCGGTGCGGATAACGCGGCAGGCGATCTCGCCGCGGTTGGCGATCAGCAGCGTGCGGAAGCGACGATACAGGGCTGGGTTGGTCATCATCAGATCCTGCTCATCACATCCGGAACAGGCCGAACCTGGTCGGCTCGATCGGCGCATTGCTCGACGCGGACAGCCCGAGCCCGAGCACCAGCCGGGTGTCGGCGGGGTCGATCACGCCGTCGTCCCACAGCCGCGCCGTCGCGTAGTACGGGCTGCCCTGCGTCTCGTACTGCGCGCGGATCGGCGAGCGAAATTCCTCTTCCTCCTCCGTGCTCCAGGCCCCGCCCTTGGCCTCGATGTTGTCGCGGCGCAGCGTGCTCAGCACCATCGCGGCCTGCTCGCCACCCATCACCGAGATCCGCGCGTTCGGCCACATCCACAGGAAGCGCGGCGAGTAAGCGCGGCCGCACATGCCGTAATTGCCGGCGCCGTAGGAGCCGCCGATCACCACGGTGAATTTCGGCACGTTGGCGGTCGCGACCGCCGTCACCAGCTTGGCGCCGTCGCGGGCGATGCCGCCGGCCTCGTATTTCTTGCCGACCATAAAGCCGGTGATGTTCTGCAGGAACACCAGCGGAATGCCGCGCTGGCAGCACAGCTCGATGAAATGCGCGCCCTTCAGCGAAGACTCGCTGAACAGGATGCCGTTGTTGGCGATGATGCCGACCGGGAAGCCCCAGATATGGGCGAAGCCGCAAACCAGTGTGGTCCCGTAGAGCTTCTTGAACTCGTCGAACTCCGAGCCGTCGACCACACGCGCGATGATGTCGCGTACGTCGAACGGTTTTCGCTGCTCCGCCGGCACGATGCCGTAGAGCTGCTCAGCCGGATACAGCGGCTCGCGCGGCGGGCGTATGTTGAGCGCTGCCCGCTGCGGCGGCTTCAGCGTGCCGACGATTTTTCGCGCGATGCCGATCGCATGGGCGTCGTTCTGCGCGTAGTGATCGGTGACGCCGGACTGCCGCGAATGCACGTCAGCGCCGCCGAGTTCTTCCGCGCTCACCACCTCGCCGGTCGCGGCCTTCACCAGCGGCGGGCCGCCGAGGAAGATGGTGCCCTGGTTGCGGACGATGATGCTCTCGTCCGACATCGCTGGCACATATGCTCCGCCCGCGGTGCAGGAGCCCATCACCACCGCGATCTGCGGAATGCCCTGTGCCGACATGTTGGCCTGATTGAAGAAGATCCGGCCGAAATGCCGCTCGTCCGGAAAAACCTCGTCCTGCTGCGGCAGGAAGGCGCCGCCGGAATCGACCATATAGATGCACGGCAGATTGTTCTGCCGCGCGATGTCCTGCGCCCGCAGATGCTTCTTCACCGTCAGCGGATAGTAAGTGCCGCCCTTCACGGTGGCGTCGTTCGCCACGATCATGCACTCGCGGCCATTGATCCGGCCGACGCCGGTCACGATCGAGGCCGAGTGCACGTCGCCGCCATACAGGCCGTTGGCGGCCAGCGGCGACAATTCGAGGAACGCGGTGCCGGGATCGAGCAGCAGGTCGACGCGATCACGGGCGAGCAGCTTGCCGCGCGCGGTGTGCTTGGCGCGGGCCGCGTCCCCGCCGCCGCCGGCGACGGCGGCGAGCTTGTCCTTCAGCTCCGCTACCAGCGCGCGCATGGTGTCGCTGTTGCGCGCGAAATCGGCCGAGCCGGGATCGATCTTGGAGTGCAGGGACATGGCGTTTCCGGCAGTTTTCATTCGCTTCGGGCGAAGCGATTGGGCGCATGGTGTCATCCCGCGGGCGCGGGACGCAACCCTAACCTCTCCGTCATCGAGGTGGATACGGAGGCTAGCGATGCAAAACGTGGTCGGCTTGTGCCGAGAGGTCGGCGGAGCGGAACGCCGGTCCTGCCGTCAGCGGCACGATCCTCGGCTTTTCGGCCGGCGCAGACCGCGCCGGCCAAGCCTGGTCGCAGCGCTCAATCAGTGCGTCCACGGCTCCGGACGGCGGAACGCAAAATTGTCCGCATAGGCGGCGCGGCGACGCGCGGAGGGCTTCGGTTCGATCACTTGGTATGGGATGCCCTCGCGCTCACAATAGGCGATGGCTTCCTCGCGGGTGTGGAAATGCAGGCTGATCTGTTGCTGCATGTCGCTGGATGAGGTCCAGCCCATCAGCGGCTCGATCAGCCGGGGCACTTCGGGCTCGTAGTCGAGCTGCCATTCCCGCGTCTTCGCGGTCCCGGACTGCATGGCGTTCTTGGCGGGCTTGAAGATTCGTGCGGTCATCGAAGGTTCTGGCCTGTCAGCTGCGGCATTGAGGTGGTTTGGTCAAAGCGCGGCTCATCGTGTAACGTTCCGAGGCGCGACCGTCGTCAGGCCGCGCACCTGTGATGCCTCGCTTGGCGATTTTCATTCCTGATTGGGTATATTCCGTCCCCGGCGTCGTGACAATCGAGCAGTCCTGGACCACATAGGCTTCCGAACAAAGACGGACGAACCGCCTCATGCAAATTCAGGCCATTCTGCCCGGAAAAGGGCGCGACCTGCGGCTGGACCTGTTCCGAGGAGTCGCCAACTGGGCGATCTACCTGGATCACATCCCCGACAACGTGGTGAACTGGATCACCACCCGGAATTACGGCTTTTCAGACGCCGCCGACCTGTTCGTCTTCATTTCCGGCTATACCGCCTCGTTCGTCTACGCCAAGATGATGCTGGAGCGCGGCTTCATCGTCGGCGGCACGCGCCTGACCAAGCGCGTCTGGCAGCTCTACGTCGCCCATATCGTGCTGTTCGTGATCTACATCGTGGCCATCGGCTACGTCGCGCAGCGCTTCAGCGATCCCGACATCATCAACGAATTCAACGTCGCGGGCCTCGTCGACAGCCCGATCGAAACGCTGAAACAGGGACTGCTTCTGAAGTTCAAGCCGGTCAACCTCGACGTGCTGCCGCTCTACATCGTGCTGATGGGGCTGTTTCCGCCGGTGCTGTGGCTGATGCTGCGCCGGCCGGACGCGGTGATGATCGCCTCGTTCGTGCTGTACTTCGCGGCCCGCCACTACGGCTGGAACCTGCCCGCCTATCCGGGCGGCAGCTGGTATTTCAACCCGTTCTGCTGGCAGCTGCTATTCGTGTTCGGCGCTTGGTGCGCGCTCGGCGGCACGATGCGGTCGCGCTCGATCATCAACTCCACCGCGATGCTGTGGTTCTGCATCGCCTACATGCTGTTCGCGCTGGTGATGACGATGGCGGGCAAGTTCCCGGCGTTCGGCGATCTGCTGCCGGTCTGGCTGAACGACGCCTTCAACCCCAACGACAAGACAAATCTCGCCCCCTACCGCTTCCTGCACTTCGCCGTGCTGGTGGTGCTGGTGGTGCGGTTCGTGCCGAAGGACTGGAAGGGGCTGGAATGGCCGGTCTTCGATCCGCTGATCAAATGCGGCCAGCAGTCGCTGGCGGTGTTCTGCGTCGGCGTGTTCCTGTCCTTCGTGGCGCATTTCGAGCTGCTGCTCAGCTCGGGCTCGCTGCTGGCGCAGATCATCGTCAGCATCGCCGGCATCACGCTGATGACCATCGTCGCCTATTACATCACCTGGTCGAAGCAGCAGGATAAGCCGACGAAGCCAGCCGCGAAGGCGCCCGCCGCGCAACCGGAAGGCATGGCGGCGCCGGCCTCGTCGGTCGCAGCCGCCGACATCGAGGCAGCGCCCGGCACTGCCCCCGCGGCCTCGCTGCCCTCAGCGGGGACTGCCCGGAGCTGAGCGGGGTTACGTGCGGCGAGACGACTGGCGTGGGCCGGGCCCAAATGGGCATGGTCGGGGCAGCTGGATTCGAACCAACGACCTGCAGTACCCAAAACTGCCGCGCTACCAGGCTGCGCTATACCCCGGGCCGTGTCGATGCGCGGTGGATACACGCTTCAGCGCAGCCGGACAAGCGGCGGCTTCAGCGGCCTTTGAACATCGGGTGGCCGACCCGGTCGCCGGGCGCGATGCCGAGTTTCCTGGCGGTGCCGCCGATCACCTCGAGCACGCCGGTCACCGGCCCGCCCGATGGGATAATTTTGGTCGACAGCGGCTCGGTGTTCTCGGCGATGCGCAGGATCCGGCCGTCCGCCTGAATGAAGATCATATCGAGCGGAATGTAGGTGTTCTTCATCCACATCGACACCGGCTGCTCCGGCCGGAAGTCGAACAGCATGCCCTGCCCGTCCGGCAACTCCTTGCGATACATCAGGCCGGTCTCGCGCTCCTTGTCGGAGGTGGCGATCTCGACGGTGAAGACGTGCACGCCGGTCTTGCTGGCGATCTCCAGCGTCTCGATTTTGGCCGCGGGCGCTTCTGCCGCCGTGAAGGCGCAGAGCATCAGCACAGCGGCAAACGCGCTCCAGGCGCGGGTCCATCCAAGTCGAAAGCCAGTCATCGGGCAGCCTGTTTGTATGCGGGGAATGATCGGCCGACCCTAGCCCGGCCACGCTGCCCAATGCCAGAGCGCGTAGCACAGATCCGCGATCGCGGCGTACGGCGGATCACAAGTTGGGGATGGCCAACTCGTCTATCTGACGAGCACTGCTGAGCGATACCTCTCCCATCGTCATGCCAGCCTTGTTCCGGGCATCCACGCGTTGCCGCGGAAGATGAGAGCAAGGGGGTGGATGGCCGGGAGGAGCCCGGCCATGACGGACTGAGAGGTTCCCGAATAACAGATTGCGTGCTGCGCGTGATGCCAGTGCGTGGGACCGCGCGGTTCGTCCGGCGAAAGCGAACTCAGTGCGACGACAGCCCCGGCGCGCCGTTTTCGGGCTGGATCTCGGCGGCCATCATGCCCTTGGAGCCGGGTCCGAAACGCACCAGTACGTATTGGCCCGGGCGGAGCTCGGTCATGCCGTAGCGCCGCAGCGTTTCCATGTGGACGAAGATATCCGGCGTGCCCTCGCCGCAGGTCAGGAAGCCGAAGCCGCGCAGCCGATTGAACCACTTCACCTGCGCACGCTCCAGTCCGCTGGTGGGCGTCACGCTCACATGCGTGCGCGGCGGCAGCATCTGGGCCGGGTGGATCGCGGTCGACTCATCCATCGAGACAACACGGAACGCCTGATAGCCTTTGGCGCGCTGCATGCACTCGACGACGATTCGCGCACCTTCATAGGCTGTCTGGAAACCGTCACGGCGCAACACCGTGACGTGTAGCAACACGTCGGCGGAACCGTTGTCGGGAACGATGAAGCCGTAGCCCTTCGACGCGTCGAACCATTTGATCACGCCGGTGATTTCGACGAGGTTCGCGGACTCGCCGAGGCCGGTGAACGAGCTGCCCATACTATCGCGGTGCGTGTACTCTACCACTGGCCGCCCGGCACCGATTGCCGGCATACCGCCCGGCTTCTTGGACTCAAATCCGTCCGACCCCATGACCCCGGACCCCGTACGTCAGATCAATTGTTGTCGTCGCTTGTGCGACGCCAATGATCCGCGGGCCTCAGTTCCGTCACTAATCGGGATACACCGCCGCGAATCTCTTGATTCGAAGATAACATCCCGATGCCGGTGGCAAAGACAAAAAACGTGCGGCGCTACGGCTATGAACAGGGTTGATTACCTGCGAATCATACGGGCACTCAGTTGCCGACGAACGGTCCCAGCGTATCGCCGATGTCGTGCCGGATCACCAGATCGGCAATCTCGTCCTGATCAGTCGGCTCGTTGTTGATGATTACCAGCTTGGCGCCGGACTCTTTTGCCAGCATCGGGATTCCGGCAGCCGGCCACACCACCAGCGACGAACCGATCGCCAGAAGCAGGTCGCAGTTTTGCGCCAACTCCGTGGCTCGGCGCATCTCGTCCGGCGGCATCGCTTGGCCGAATGAAATCGTGGCGGTCTTCACCGGCTCGTCGCACGCCGTGCAATGGGGCGCATTGCCGGTGCGCTCGAACCAGTGACGTACCCAGTCGAGCTCGTGACGTTTGCCGCAACCGATGCAGCGCGCGTAGGTGGTGTTGCCGTGCAGTTCGATGACATCGTGCGACGCAAAGCCGGACGCCTGATGCAGGTTGTCGATGTTCTGCGTCACCACCGCGGGAATCTTTCCGGCCTTGTACAGCGCAGCCAGCGCGCGATGGCCGCGGCTGGGCCGCGCCGCCGCGAAGGTCGCTTCCATCGCGAAGCGGCGCCGCCATGCCTCGTCGCGCGCGTCCTGCCGCGCCACGAACTCCTCGAACGGGATTGGACTGTTACGGGTCCACAGCCCGCCGGGCGATCGGAAATCCGGAATGCCGGACTCGGTCGAGATACCGGCGCCGGTGAACGGCACGATTACGGAGGCGTGCGCGATCATGTCGCCGAGTTGGTCTACTCCGCTACGAAGGTCGGTTGCGATCATGGCTGCTGCATTCTGAAAATTCGTCCATCGATTGGACGCGCTTCGCTGCGCGGCGTCGTCTCGCCTGCACACGATGCACGGGGCCGGAGCCGAACGGGGCGAAGTCGAAGCGGTTCCCCATGCATCAATTCGACCCCACATTTTTTTGAATTGCAACCGCGCGGCGCCGCGCCGATAGTCGGAGCGTCTCTACGGATGACCTCCCCCGAAAGAGCCCCGTGCCCTCCAAGGCGGGGCTCTTTTTCGTCGGCCGGCTTTGTCTGTCGAACGCGGTCTCCGCGCGATAACGATTTATTCGCCGCATTCCCCTGCACGCGATGGTCGACACCCGACGGGCTCCGCAGCACTGCTGCGGGGCCCGATGTCTTTGGGCCGCCCACACGCGGCTCCCGTCAGGAGCGTTGCGGAACACCACGCGCAGCTGTGCGCTTTCTATCGGGCCGCTTTCGGCGCAAGATCGCCCCTCATTCCCACCACGGAGACGACACCCCAATGCGTTACCTGCACACCATGCTGCGCGTCCGGAAGCTCGATGCAGCGCTGAAATTTTTCGGCGACGCGCTCGGCCTCAAGGAGGTCAATCGCATCGACAATGACAAGGGCCGCTTCACCCTGGTGTTCCTGTGTGCGCCCGACGACATGGATCTGGTCAAGCAGTCGAAGGGCCGCCCCGCCCCGACGGTCGAACTGACCTATAATTGGGACGAAGAGAACTATGGCGAGGATCGCTATTTCGGTCATCTCGCCTATGAGGTCGACGACATCTATGCGACCTGCGAGCGTCTCATGAAGCTAGGCATCACCATCAACCGCCCGCCGCGCGACGGGCAGATGGCGTTCGTCCGCTCGCCCGATCTGCATTCGATCGAATTCCTGCAGAAGGGCGCGGCGCTGGCGCCGCAGGAGCCGTGGCTGTCGATGCCCAACACCGGCCACTGGTAATCACTTCGCGTGCGGCCGATGGTTAGCCCGGTTGCGCAGTCATAGATGGAAATGTTCCACCATCGCTAGGTTTTAAAACTGAGCAGCCTCGCGGAACCAGCCCATCAGGATGGCGTTGGTTGGGAAATTAACGGAGGCTGACAGATGGGACGCGGACTACTTCTCTGGATGCTGGGTGTACCGATCCCGGTGATCATTCTTCTCTGGCTGTTCTTCGGTCGCTGATCGGAGCTGCGGAGACGACAAAAGGCCCCGCATCGTCGGGGCCTTTTTGTTGTGAAGTGCCTGACGACGAGCGCCCGGCACGCGCGCTCTCAGCTGACGAACTTGACGCCGACCGTGGTGCCGCGCCGCCAGATCACCTCGCAATTGCGCCCGGTGCGCGCGTCTCGCGAAAACGCCAGCCGCAGCTTGGGCCCGAGCGAGATCGCGTCCGCCATCGTCAGCTTGGCTCCGGTGGCCGACAGATCGACCACCTCGCATGGCCTTGCGGCGAATCCGCCGTCCAGCGTGATCCAGCCGCTTTGCCGCACCGATCGGCGGACTTCTCTCTTGGTGCGCTCTTTAGCCATCACGTACTCCGTTACACCCGGGTCTAGGCCCCCGTTCTTGAAAAAATCGTTGCAAAATTGATCGAAAAACCAGGGTATCCCCCGTTGTTGGCGCGACGGACTTGCCCACCCGGAAAAACGCCACTATACGTTCGCCCGCTGCTGCCGCCGCGACCATCGGCACGGCAGTCGCAACCTCAGTCGCTCGGCACATCGTGTTGATCAGGCTGCTGTTTGCGCAAACGACCAGGCGTTCCGCCGGCCCGCATCCGATTCCGGATCGCAAGCCGGACGGCTTCGCTCCCTTCGTCTATCGGTTAGGACGCCACCCTTTCACGGTGGAGAGAGCGGTTCGATTCCGCTAGGGAGCGCCACTTCCTGCAGTCAGGCGCCGCCTCAGACCTCCCTCTCGATCATCCCGCGCTCGTCACTACCCCGTTCGAACGTCTGATCAGCCCTCGGCGAATATGGGATCGTGGCCGGCGATCGGGATGTAGCGCACCAAACAGACCGCCACCGCGCCGTGATACCCAGGCGCCCGGGCCGTTTCATTGCTGACAAATTCCAGCGCGTAGCCGGTCCGCGTCACGCCGCCGAACAGGCGCAGCGTGCGATCGCACGTCGACGGACCAAGCGATGAAGCGCCGGCCGGTGCCGACATCGCGAGTAGACTGGCCGGATCGACGACTTCCGGCTTGTGTTCGTCACGCAACGGCACAGGCTGTTCGAGGTCTTCGGGAGGCGGCACGATCTCGATCGGCTTCGCCGCGCCTCCGATCAGGTCGATGCGTCGGCTGCGCGGCTGATCCGAACTGGTCTGGGCTGGCGCGGCGGGTCAAGGCCGATTGCAACCATGAAGATGACGACGGCCCACGGCGGTCAGCACGCCGAGGCAAACCGGCAGGGCCAGGCGTCGAGCCCCGCTCAGCGGATCAACGGCTCAGTGCCGAGCGGCCGCCGGCGCCGTTTCCGGCATCAGCAGCCAATACGGCTCCGGACCGCTTTTGACCGCATAGCGATCGACCTGGCCGCAGCTGGCACATTCGAAGGTGCGCAGTTCGTGGATGCTCTCGATCGGAGCGATCCGCGCCAGCGCCATGCGATCGCCGCACTCCGTGCAGGACGGACGTCGCGCCCATACCATCGCCATCTCCCATGCTCGCGAATCAGTCGCCGATCAGCTTTTCAGCTTCGATCTTGCCGCATTCCAATCTTCGAATGTTGAGGAAAAACAAGCGCGCCACCGTTTGGGTCAGGGCAGCCCGGTAAATTGAAAGTTAACCGGGCCGCGTAGCGACTGGCCGTGGCAGATCGGTATCGCGATGCGTCGGCTGATACCGGCGAAGATTCTGCACCGCGTCACGTTTCAGAGGTTATGCTGTGCGGGTTGAGCAAGCAGGAGAGTCCCATGACCTTCTCGAATGATACCGAGCGGCTGCAGGCCGCTGTCGAAGACACCATCCAGAAGCATTGGAAAGCGTATCTGATCGAGGGCATTCTGCTGCTGGTCCTCGGCTTCGGCGCGATCCTGCTGCCGCTGTTGGCGAGCCTGACGATCACCATCCTGCTCGGCTGGCTGTTTCTGATCAGCGGCGTCGCCGGCCTTGCCTTCAGCTTCTGGGCGCGAAAGGGGCCGGGATTCTGGTGGTCGCTGATCTCGGCGATCATCGCGGTCATCGCCGGCATTGTGCTGATTGCGCAGCCGGTGCAGGGCGCCGTTACCCTCACCCTCGTGATCGGCGTCTATTTCCTGGCCGAAGGTGTCG
The DNA here is from genome assembly GCF_003591005.1 of Rhodopseudomonas palustris. Taxonomy (GTDB): domain Bacteria; phylum Pseudomonadota; class Alphaproteobacteria; order Rhizobiales; family Xanthobacteraceae; genus Rhodopseudomonas; species Rhodopseudomonas palustris_K. The sequence continues at coordinate 9,387 of NZ_QYYD01000022.1, read as the reverse complement.
CCACCATCATGTACGCGCTCCAGCATCGCGGCCGGCTGTCGGAGCGGTGGGGCTGGATGCTCGCCGCCGGCGTGCTCGACATCCTGGTGGCGTTCATCATCATCTCGGGATGGCCGGGGACGGCTGCCTGGGCCATCGGCCTGCTGGTCGGCATCAACCTGGTGTTCGGCGGCACATCGCTGATCGCGATGGCGCTCGCCGCCCGTAACAAGGCCTGATCGACGGCAGCAATCTGCCGCGGGTCAGCAGCCGCGGCAGATGCTCTTGATCTTGCGATCCAGCGCCGCATCCTGCGGGTCGACCTTGTCGATCGAACTGGCTGGCTCGTTGACGTCGTCACGCCGCGGCTGCCGATGGCCGATCGGGGCCTGCCCGGTGACGCGCTGATCCGAGGATAGCGCCGGAGGCACGCTGGGATTGGCGGGGCCGCCAAGACCACCGGCGCCGCCGCTCATTCCGCCCGCGCCGCCGCTCATGCCCCCTGAACTAGCTCCTCCAGCTCCACCGGAGCCGGACTGCGCCAAGGCAGCGGCGCCGCCAGCGAGCGTCAGGATCGTGGTGGCGATGATGAATATCTTCATGGCAGTCTTCCTTTTCACCGCGGGCGCCCGGAGACGGCATCTCTCCGTTCTTAAGCGCCCGGCCATTCGGCGGGGCAACTCGGTCCCCGCCTGCCATCTTGTTGCCCGCGGCCAACACGGGCATGACCTCAGCATCAACGCAGATCTTCCGCAGCGGTTGCTCGTTTCGGCTTGCGGCCCACCGTCGCTCAGCCCGGCTCGGGCGGATACAGATGCACGTCGCCACAATAGTCGGCGACATGATAGCGCGAATCGGCGCCGGTTCCATCCGCGACATCCAAATAGTTAGGGCCGACCGGCGCCTTGCCGTAGCCCCCGGGAATGTCGAGCACGTATTCCGGTTGGCATAGCCCGGAGACGCGGCCGCGCAGCGCGCGCAACAGTGCCTGGCCTTCCGCCAGCGTCGTGCGGAAATGGGCGGTGCCTGGCGCAAGATCGGCGTGGTGCAGATAATACGGCTTGATCCGGCATTCGACGAAGGCGCGCATCAGCGCCTCGAGCGTCGCCGCATCGTCGTTGACGCCGCGCAGCAGCACCGACTGGCTGACCATCGGAATGCCGGCATCGATCAGCCGCGCGCAGGCGGCGCGCGCCGCCGGCGTCAGCTCGCGCGGATGGTTGGCGTGCAGCGCCATCCACACCGTCTTGCCGGGCACACGCAGTGCCTGCACCAGCGCCGCATCGATCCGCGCCGGATCGACCACCGGCAGCCGCGTATGGAAGCGGATGATCTTGAGATGCGGGATGCTGGCGAGCTCCGCCATGATCTCGCCCAGCCGGCGCGGCGACAGCACCAGCGGGTCGCCGCCGGTGAAGATCACCTCCCAGATTTCCGGATGCGCGCGGACGTAGTCCAGCGCCGCTGTCGTCGCCTCGCGTGACAGCGCGTTGTCCTTGCCCGGCCCCACCGTCTCGCGGCGGAAGCAGAACCGGCAATACACCGCGCAGACATGCACCAGCTTCAGCAGCACGCGGTCGCGGTGCCGATGCACGATGCCTTCGACCGGCGAATGCGCTTGGTCGCCGATCGGATCGTCGCGCTCGATCGGCAGCGACACCAGTTCGTCGACATGCGGGACGTATTGCCGGGCAATCGGGTCGTTCGGATCATCAGGGTCGATCAGCGCGGCGACATCCGGCGTCACCGCGATGGCGTAGCGCTGCGCGACGCGGTCGAGATCGTCACGGGCTTCTGCAGACACCAGCCCCCGCGCGACCAGCTCCTCCGCGCCTCGAAGCGTTGCGGCGGCTGCCGACGGCAGGCGTTCGACCTTGCTCATGACGCCTCGCTCGCTGGCGGCGTCCACACCACCTGATCGACGCTGCCGGCGCCGGTCGCCAGCATCACCAGCCGGTCGAAGCCGAGCGCAACGCCGCTCGCCTCCGGCATCTGCGCCACCGCCGCGAGGAAATCCTCGTCGAGCGGATAGCGCTCGCCATAGCGGCGCTGCTTTTCTTCCATATCGGCGGTAAAGCGCAGCCGCTGCTCGGCCGCGTCGGTGAGTTCGCCGAAGCCGTTGGCGAGTTCGACGCCGCAGGCATAGACCTCGAAGCGCTCGGCGACGCGCGGGTCGCCGGCCTTGGTTCGCGCCAGCGCCGCTTCCGGCGCCGGATATTCGTGCAGCACGGTCAGCCGCCCTTCCCCGAGCCGCGGCTCGATATGTTCGACCAGCACCTTGCTGAAGATGTCCGACCAGGTGTCGTCCGCCGTGACGCGCACCTTGCTGTTCGCCATGCGCGCCAGCGCGTCGCGTTTGCCTTGGCCGCCGTCGATCGTCGCGAGCAGATCGATGGCGGCGAAGTGCTCGAACGCATCGGCAACCGTCAGCATCTCGGGCGGCGCCAGCGGGTCGGCGCTGCGGCCGCGATACGCGAACGCGGCGATGCCGGTGGTGCGTGCCGCCAGCGCGATCAGCGCGACGCAATCGGCGATCACCGCCTCGTACGGCTCGCCGGCCCGGTACCATTCCAGCATGGTGAATTCCGGCAGATGCAGCCGGCCGCGCTCGCGGTCGCGGAACACGCGGGCGAATTCGAAGATCCGCGTTTCGCCGGCGGCCAGCAGCTTCTTGCAGGCGAATTCCGGCGACGTCCGCAAAAACAACGTCCGGCGCTCGCCATCGCCGCCGAGCAGTTCGGTCTTCGGTGCGTGCAGATGCGTTTCATTGCCGGGCGAACGCTGCAGGATCGCGGTTTCGACCTCGGCAAAATCCGCCGCCTCGAACCAGCCCCGCATGGCTGCCGTCACGCGCCTGCGCGCGCGCAAAAACGGCTGGCGGTCCAGATACCTGGCAGGGTCCCACCAGGGCGAGGCAGCGGCCTGGGCGTGCATCTCAAGTCGATCCCGCGAAAAAGCGCAAAACGCTGGCATAAGCGGGGCAAATGAGTATGTTGCGGCCCGAAACCGCTTCGCAGGCCTCGGGATACCAACGCCCGGATCGGGCCCCGACCTGAACCACAGGAAACATTCCTTTGAGAGTCATCGCCAGTTCTATTCGCAAGGGCAACGTCCTCGAGCAAGATGGGAAGCTTTACGTTGTCCTGTCGGCCGAAAACATCCATCCCGGCAAGGGCACTCCCGTCAGTCAGATCGAAATGCGCCGAATCAGCGACGGCGTGAAGATCTCGGAGCGCTACAAGACGACCGATCAGGTCGAAAAGGTCACGATCGAAGAGCGTAACTACACCTTCCTGTATGAAGACGGCGAAGGCTTCCACTTCATGGAGCCCGAATCCTTCGACCAGGTCCAGGTCGCCAAGGATGTGGTCGGCAATGCCGCGCCGTATCTGCAGGAGAACATGGTGGTGAAGTTGTCGATGCACGACACCACCGCCGTTGCCATCACTTTGCCGCAGCGCGCGACGCTCGAGGTCGTCGATACCGAGCCGGTCACGAAAGGCCAGACCGCTTCGTCCTCCTACAAGCCGGCCATGCTGTCCAACGGCGTCCGCACCGCCGTCCCGCCGCATATCGGCACCGGCACCCGGATTGTGGTTCTGACCGAGGACGGCTCCTACGTCGAACGCGCCAAGGACTAAGGTTTCACCTCATCCGACACGATCGAAGCCCGCCGGCCCGGCGGGCTTTTGTCGTTTAACCAATCGCATCAACCCTGTAGCGCCCCCGACTTGGCCAATCGCCTAAAATATCGCTAGACTTACCTCCTGCACGAACAGGAGGCACAACGCGGTGCGCACTGCGGCGGTTGGTCGGAGCGGTCGGCGAGGACGGATTGGCTTACCGCTTCTGCTGCTTGCGGCTCTCTCTGCATCGCCTGTGCAGGCCGAAGAGTTCAGCACGCCAGCGCTCACCGCGCTCCGGATCGACTGGCCTGCTGCGCTCGATCAACTTCGCACCGAATTCGCCCACTCGCCTGCCTTTGCAGCCAATTTCGGCTTCGATATCCGCCGTGACATGCGCGCCGACGATAGTCGCTCCCCGGCATTGGTGCGGCTCAATGCCATCACCGGCCTCCTCTATCCGGCGATCGGCCAAAGCGCCGTGCCGGTCCTGCTGCCGCTCGATGCCGCCGCTTTGCTGGCGCAGGATCCAGACCCGAACACCGAGAGCGCAGCGCTGCCGGGCGCGCAAGCCGGCTTTCAGGCGGCGATGTTCGACGCCGGGCCAGCGGGTTACGACGCCGTGTTCACGCTGGACGGGAACTTAGGCAACAGCCTTCCGGCGCGGGTCTTTGCCCGGCCGGTCGAGATCCAGATCACCGGCTCAAATCTCGTCTACGACATCGCCGATCCGCTCGGCGGCAAGGGCGAGCCGGTCAAGGACCTCGCCGCGCAATATCCCGATCTGCGCCGCTTCATCCGCGAAGGCCATGTTCGTTACGCCTTCAGCCGGTTCGGCGCCGCCTATGTGGTGTCGGTGCAGTGCCTCGACTCGGTGCCGAAGCCGCGCCGCCTCGCCTGCCGCGAAGCCTACCCGGTCGCGAAGCGGTTTCTCGGCGCGCTGCGCCTCGCCGGCGGCATGCCGCAGCGCCAGCTACGCGACATCGCCGCGATGCCGGCCGATCGCCCCGTCGCAAACTCCCCCGACTTCACCTATTGGCCGAGCGGCGAACTCATCCCCGGCTCAGGCTTCCGCAAGCAGGACGGCCGGCCGGACTCGACCGTCTACGCGCAGATCCGCTTTCCGATCGCGCAAACTCCGGCCTATGCGCGGTCGCAATCCTACACGCCGCGAGCGGAAAGCGGCGCCAACGGCCCGTTCGCCTATCCCTGGCGCGACAATTTCTGCGAAAGCCGCAGCTTCGGGGTTGGCCAGTGTGCAATGGGGTTTGGCCATCAGGGCCAGGACATCCGGCCCGGCTCGTGCCAGCCCGAGCAACGGGGCTGCGACGTCAAGCAACAGGGCGTCGTCGCGGTGCGCGATGGCGTGCTGATCCGCTCGTCCAAGCAGCAGGCGGTGACGCTGCTGGTCAACACCGCACGCGAGCATATTCGTTTCCGCTACATGCACATGGATCCGGTGCAGCTCGATCGCGACGGCGTGCTCGACGGCCGCCGCGTCGCCGAGGGCGAACGCTTCGGCGTCGTCGGCAATTATCTCGATTTTCCGAACGGCACGACGCGCCATCTGCATTTCGACGTGCAGGTGTTCACGCCGGATGGCTGGCTGTGGGTCAATCCCTACACCACGTTGGTGGCGTCCTACGAGCGGCTGATCGGCGGACGTGGCCGCGATCTGACGCCAACTCCGCCTGCGCCGGCGGTGGCGCGCGCAGGACAGGACAGCGCGCTGCCCTGAACTTCGATCACTCCGGGGCTGTCTGCGGCACAAATACCGTTACGGCCTTCCGCAGCTGGGAGAACTGCGCCGGCGTGAACGTCACCAACTCGCCATCGGCGTTGACCGGGCGCGGCTTGCGAGTGCGTACCTCGAACGACGTCCCTGTTGCTGCACGCACCTCCTGCCACAGACCGTGGCGGCCACGGCGGAAGTCATAGGCGAGGGCTAACAGTTTCCAGACGCGGCCGACCTCGAGCGAGTAGAGATCCAGTTGGCCATCGTCGATTTCCGCATTCTGTTCGACCGCCATGCCGCCGCCGTAGTAACGCCCGTTCCCGACCGCGATCTGCATCGTGCGCACCCGCACGGTGCCGTCCTCCGATACGATCGACGCACGAAACGGCCGGGCCCTGCCGAGCACCTTGGCGGCGGTGAGCGCGTAGCCGATACGGCCGAATTTGCGTTTGATCTCGCCGCTGAGTTCGCGCGCCAGATCGGCGCTCAACCCTACGCTGGCGACGTTGAAAAACTTGTGGCCGTTGACGTCACCGACATCGATCTGCTTGCAATGCCCGGCGGCGATCACATCCGCCGCTTCTTCCATGTCGAGCGGCAGGCCGAGCGACCGCGCGAGATCATTGGCTGTCCCGGCCGGGATGATGCCAAGCGGCAGCTTGGTCTTGACCACGGCTTCAGCGACCGCATTCAACGAGCCATCGCCGCCGGCCACGACAATCGCCTGCGCGCCCTCGGCATGCGCCTCGATCCAGGGCCCGACCTCGTGCCGGCTGCAAGGTGCCGACAGCACCAGATCGAAGCCGGCGGAGCTCAGCCGCGCGCCGGCGAGACCGATCGCCTGTGCACCCGAGCGGCTACCGGGATTGACCACGACCAGCAGGCGCCGTGACGACACCGGCTTCACAGCGATCCGTCCTGCCGAACGTCGCCCAATGATGCGAATGCGAGATTTCGCACAAGGTCGGGCTGTCGATCGATCGGCATGATTTTGGTCCGGTGGGAGACAAGGTAGGTCGCACACCAATTGGGCTTGCGGTCAAACGACGCAAGGGCAACTTCGACGGCATTGTGACGCGCTGCCGCAGCGGAACTTTCTTCCGGCAGCGTGACTCGGCGAACCGGAAAGCGCGATCGTTTTGGCGAGTTGGCGCGAAGCAGCTAGACTGCGCGGCATGATTTGGCTCGAATCCCGCTCTCACCCGACCCGCCGCCGCCTGCTGCAATCCGCGCTCGGCGCGGCGGCCCTGTTGCCGTTCGCGGCGCATGCCGCCCCAGCCGGCTTCGACGATTGGCGCGAACGTTTTCGCGCCCGCGCACTGGCCAAGGGCATCACTCCGCAGACCTGGGACCGCGTGATGAGCCGGCTCGAGCCGGACATGAGCGTGTTCAAGAATTTCCAGAAGCAGCCGGAGTTCAACGAGCAGCTCTGGCAGTACATCAACCGCCGCGTCTCCGACTGGCGCATCACCAATGGCCGTGAAGCGCTGAACAAGAACCAGGCGCTGTTCGGCCGGATCGAACGCGACTACGGCGTCGAGCGCGGCACGCTGCTGGCGTTGTGGGGCGTCGAGAGCGCCTACGGCGATCCGTTAGTTCAGCAGAACCATATGCGCCTGGTGTTTCCGTCGCTGGCCGCGCTCGCCTGGAACGAGCCGCGCCGCAGAGCCTATTGGGAAACCGAGCTGATCAACGCACTGAAGATCGTCGACAAAGGCTGGTCGACGCCCGAGGAGATGCGCGGCTCCTGGGCCGGCGCCATGGGACACACCCAATGGATGCCGGAAGTCTGGCTCAATGTCGGCATCGACTACGATCGCGACGGCCGCGTCTCGCCATTCGGTCGGCCCGATGACGCGCTCGGCTCGACCGCGAAGTATCTGGTTAATCGCGGCAAGTATCATCGCGGCGAGCATTGGGGCTACGAAGTCCGCGGCCCCGGCGGCGCAATTAGCGGCAGCCGCTCCTATCTGGCGTGGTCGCGCTCCGGAGTGACAAGAGTCGACGGCGAGCCGTTCCCGGATCCGCAGGCCAGCGCGACGATGTGGGTACCGGTCCAGGGCGGCCCGCAATTCCTGCTCGGGCCGAACTTCTACGCGGTGCGCAGCTACAATCCGTCGATGAACTACGCGCTGGCGATCTGCCATCTCGGTGATCGCATCCTCGGCGCCGGCCCGTTCGCGCAGCCGTTCCCCGGATCCGAGCGCGCGCTGACGCTCGCCGAGATTCAGGAGATGCAGACCAGGCTGACCCGCGCCGGCTTCGACACGGGCGGCACAGACGGCAGGGTCGGCAACGACACCATGAAGGCGGTACGCGACTTCCAAAGCCGCGCCGGCCTCTTGCCGGCCGACGGCTATGGTGGCCTGAAGGTGCTGGCGCGTTTGCGCCAGGGCAACTAACCCCGAAATCGATGCGACATCATTGGACATGGCACCGGGTGAAGGCGCTGGCGCACGAGGAGTGGCGTGCGCTCATCACCATCAATCCGAGCGACCGGCCCTGGCAGATGCCGGCCTCGGTCGCGCTGGCCGCCGGCGTGCCGATGCTGATCGGCGCGTATTTCGATCATCTCGACTATGGCCTGATTTCGTCGCTCGGCGGCATGGCGTTCCTGTATCTGCCGCGCACGCCGCTGCATCACCGCATGGTGACGATGATGGCCTGCGCGTTTGGCTTTCTCGGCTGCTACGTCGTCGGCCTGGTGGTGCATCTGCTGCCGTTCCTGCTGGTGCCTGCGCTCACGCTCGTTGCCGTTCTGGTGACGATGGTCTGCCGCTACTATCGGGTCGGACCGCCGGGCAGCCTGTTCTTCGTGATGGCCGCGTCGATCGCCGCCTACACGCCGAGCGACCTCCTGCAGCTGCCACTGAAGGCCGGCCTGTTTGCGCTGGGAGCGCTGTTGTCGACCCAGATCGCGTTCGTGTATTCGCTGATCGCGCTGCGGATCCGCACGCCGGCGCCGGTCGAGCCGCTGCAGCCGTTCGACTTCGATACTGTCGTGCTCGACTCGGTGCTGATCGGCGCCGCCGTCGGCGTTGCCTTGGCGATTGCGCAGGCACTGCAGCTCGACCGGCCCTATTGGGTGCCGGTGAGCTGCCTCGCGGTGATTCAAGGGATGTCCATTCGCGCGATCTGGAATCGCCAGCTGCATCGCATTCTCGGCACCGCGATTGGCCTCGGCGTCGCCGCTGTGCTGCTGGCACTGCCGCTGGAGAAATGGAGCATTGCGCTGTCGATCATGACGCTCAGCTTCGTGATCGAAATGGCGGTGATCCGCCACTACGGCTTCGCGGTGATCTTCATCACGCCGCTGACGATCTTCCTCGCCGACGCGGCCTCGCTCGGCCATGCCGTGCCCGGCGCGATCATCCAGGCGCGTTTCATTGACACCGTGCTCGGCTGCTTCATCGGTCTGGTCGGCGGAATCTTGCTGCACAATGCGAGCTTCCGCGCCGCGGTGGGGCCGGTAATCCGTCGGCTGACCCCACTGGCGCTACTGCCCGGCCGAACGCCGCCGCAACCTTGACCGGATCGGCCAAAAGTCCGAATGCAGATCGGCGAGCCGCATGGGATACTCCCCGCCTCCGCCCGCATTGCCGAACTTGTCGCTGGATCGCGCCGTGACCGACGTCCGCCCGCAGGCCGAAACCTTTCAGGCTCCGCTCGAGGAGATCGTCTGGAACACCGCGTTCCGCCGCGGCTTCGCCGAAGCCCGCTCGGGCCGTCTGCCGCGCTACGACGACGAAGTGATGTTTCAGGACGGGCTGGCCTGGGTCTACGAATGGGGCCGGCAATTCGCGTTCCTGGCCCCGACCGACCTAGCGCTGGTTCTGCCCGACGAAGGCGCGCTGAATCCGAAGGCCGTGGAGCTGTTTCGCGAGAAGATCATGCAGGGCGAGATTTGTACGTAGGACTTCTCGCGTCACATCCCACGGTCGTCATGGCCGGGCTCGACCCACTGCTGTCCGGCTTAGTTTTAGTGGACAAAGCGCATGGCGTTGATTCTTCTGTATTCCGAGCGTCTGGCAACGTTTCGGGACACGGGAG